>JABAQQ010000024.1 GCA_019187225.1 Saprospiraceae bacterium | reverse complement strand
GCCTTCTCTTACCAGTTTGATCAATTCGTCAATCATTCATCTTTTTGAACGAAAGGTATTGATCTTCAAAGAACTCTGTCAAAGATTAAAATTCACATTATGAATTTTTACAAACCGAGAATCGCTGCCTTGCTAATATTCTTTTGGCAAACTGCCCGCGCAGCAAGTATGAAATTTCGAATCCTTCTGAGTGTCTCAGGTCTTGGCTTTCTCTGATCTAGTTCAATGCGCCTCAAGTTTGATTCATCGCACCCTATCAACTCGGCTACTTCCCTCTGAGTTTTTCCAGTAATAAGTCTGGCGTATTTGAGTTCTTTTCCTGGGCTTTTGCCCGCCAGCGGGCAAAAGCCCAGGAAGGCAATGATGGCTTTGGCTAACCTTGCAGGAGGTTCATGCCGATTCAACTCCCACCCGGTTACGGTATCCGGAGTTACATTCAGCATCCTTGCCACTTCGGGTTGGGATAACCCACGATCAATACGTGTTTTCCGAAGATAATCCCCCAAAGTATTCAATTTTGTGGGATATGTAGAGTTTAAAGGCTTTTTAGCCCTCAGGGAGATTTTGAGTAACAAGTATGCAACGCAACCCTGCCCCTGCGGCTACTACAACCACCCCGAAAAAGAGTGCGTCTGCGGCCCCGGTGTCGTAAAACGTTATCTGTCAAAGATTTCCGGGCCGCTACTCGACCGCATTGACCTGCACGTGGAGGTGACGCCGGTGAAAATCGAAGAACTCACCAATGCCGAACGACCCAAAATGACTAGCGCCGATATCCGCGAGCGGGTGCTGCGCGCACGCGAGGTGCAGGAGGCGCGGTTCAAAAACCTGAAAGGCATTTATTCCAATGCTCAAATGCCGAGCAGCATGGTACGCGAGGTGTGCAAACTCAATGAAACCGGTCTCACGCTGCTGAAAACGGCGATGGAGCGGCTGCAACTTTCTGCAAGGGCCTTCGACCACATCCTGAAAGTGGCGCGCACGGCGGCGGACCTGGCTAGAAGTACTGATATAAGGATAGAGGATTTGGCGGAGGCGATTCATTACATGAGTTTGGATAGGGAGGGGTGGGCGGGGTAATATCCCGCATTGGGTGTGCGTGGTTAAAAAGACACAAGCGCGGCGGATGGGGAAGACCAGGCAAGGCGGTATTTCCCCAACAAACAGGACCAGGGATGATCGTGAAATATAACTACCTTTGAAACCAAACAGTGAAGAATGGCCGATATGGAACGTTTATACCTGCAAATCCGCAAACATTTGCAAAACCGGGCAACCAGGAACCTGTTTTCATACAGTACATTCTCTCTCCTATTTGTCTTTCACACCGCGCTCGTACACGCTCAACTCGGCACAATGGATTTCGAACGGGTGAGTGCATGGTATGGATACCCTAACAGTTTTATTGAAGATATAAAAGAAGACCGTTTTGGTTTTTTATGGTTTGGCACCAACGAAGGATTATTCCGGTACGATGGTTACGAATTCAAAGTATACCGCCATGATGTCCGTGACAGCACTTCCTTATCGAGCCCTAATATCAAAGATATCTGTGAAACCCGGAATGGCGAGATCTGGATTGGTACCAATTACGGGCTTAATTTTTTGGACCGGAGAACCGGCAAATTCCAAAGGTTTCTACCGGCGCCACGGCACGAACCAACCGCTAAGATCACCAATCTTATCCGAAAAGTTTTTGAAGATAGCCGGGGGAACCTTTGGCTGGCTACCGTTTCCGCTAAGAATATGCTCCGGTTTGATAGAAAGTCTAAAAAATTTATACCTACCCATGAAGCAGGCAACCCGGATGCGAAACATTTTATAAGAATCTTTTTTGAGGACAGTCGTGGTACGGTTTGGGCCGGAACATCATACGGTTTATTAAAACTGAATTCTGGCGATTCAACTTTCCAGCATATCCTGCCGGACCCTGATCATGAAAGTGAAAACAATAAAATAATCGCGGAGATATGCGAAGCGTCGGATGGATCATTTTGGCTGGCGACAAAAGCCGGATTAGTCAACTGGAATCCCGATACTAAAGCAATAAAAAATAGTTTTTTGCCCGCTGGCATAGAAAACACTGCAATAAACGCTTTAATCCTGGATAGAAATGGCAACCCGTGGTTCGCCCTCGATAATAATGGTCTGGGTGTGTACGATATTCAGCAAAAACAGTTTAATCATTATAAATATGAAGCGAATCGTAATAAAAGCCTCAATAATAATACGGTCAACTGTCTCTTGGAAGACCGCTTCCAGAATATTTGGATAGGCACTGAAAACGGGATCAGCAAGATCAGGAGGGATCATTCCGGCTTTGAGTTGTTGCTAAATATTGGGGTAGACGGAAATATTGCCAATACGGTCACCCGCCTCATGCGCGACAGCAGAGGCACGGTCTGAACGAAAACACCTGAAGGTGTCTACGCTATTGAAAAAGGAAAAACACAGGGGAAAAAAATCGAAGAACTTTCGCAGCGTGCTACAGGGGTAGGAGAAGACTGGTTTCTGGAGGATTATAAAGGAAATATATGGTTTTCTGTCAGTGGCGACGGCTTGTACAGACGTGCCGCAAACGAAAAGACATTTCGAAAAATCTATTTCGGCGATACGCTTTCCAGTGTGCCGATCTACAAAATGGCTATCGACCACAAGGATAAAGATGTTTTCTGGATTGGTACGGCCATTGGCCTTTGCCGGTTAAACTGGAAAACCTCGGACAGGCGATGGTACGAACCGATGCGGGATATTCCTGAAGTTTCTTCCAACCGCTTTATCATTTTTGATCAATACGGAGACGATGAGATTTGGTTATACTACACGTACTCCAACAGTCTGGGCAGATTCGACAAGAAAACCGGAAAATTTGAATTGTTTCTCCCGGATTCAGCTAATAAAGATGTGCTGGAAGGAGTGGTTAAAGACATTGCAATAGGCAAAGACGGAAATATATGGATAGCCACCTTGTATGGGCTGACCAACTTCAATATTCATACAAAAAAATTCAGGATATTCGGGAAAAAGGAAGGCATGTTTGAAAACGAACTGCAAGCCGTTATCATGGACAAAAACGATCGGGTCTGGGTGAGCGGTAACCGGTTTTTTGCCCGGTTTGATCAAAACAAGGACACCTTCTACAATTATTTAATTCCCAAAGAGGCGCTTCACTTTCAATCCAAGGCCAAACATGTAGCAGCCGACGGCACTATTTCGCTTGGAACGATCAATGGTATATTTTCCTTCCATCCCGATCAAATCCGTAAAAACCCGATTGTCCCCAATGTGATTTTGACTGATTTCAAGGTAAAAGCCGAGACGTATTTATTGGGCCAGGCATTTGAAGATACCAGAATGATTGTTCTGCCCCACAACGAAAATGACATTAGCTTTGAATTTTCCGCGCTTCATTATATCAATCCTCAAGCCAATCAATATAAATGCAGGCTAAGCGGCTTTGATAAAAACTGGCGGGAACTGGGTACCGAGCATAAAATAAATTATACCAATTTAGGCCCCGGTCAATATACCTTTCAGGTCATGGCATCGAACAGCGACGGCGTTTGGAATAATGACAGCCTGAATATCCAACTGACCATCACGCCTGCATTTTGGCAAACACTGTGGTTCAAGTCCTTGCTGGCTTTAATGGTCGTTTCAATCGGTTATGCCATATTTAAAAGCCGGCAATACCAGCTGGCGCTGAAGAGGGAAAAGGCCCTGGCCGAGCAGCAGGCCGAATACAAAACCCGCTTCCTCGCCGAAGTGAGCCATGAAATCAGGACCCCCATGAACGCCATTATCGGTTTGAGCAATCTGGCCCTGGATACCGGGCCAGGCGGCAAGCTCCCGAAATATATCTCTGCCATCCGGCAGTCCTCCCAAAATTTGCTGGCTATTATCAATGACCTGCTGGACCACTCAAAACTGGAGGCGGGTAAATTCACACTGGCCAGCAAGCCTTTCCGGCTGACTGAAATTGTCGACCAGTTGAACAACAATTTCAGGTTCAAGGCAGAAGAAAAGGGCCTGGAATTTGATCTGGATACTGAATTCGACAAGGACACACTGCTGGCGGGCGACCCGATCCGGCTGTTGCAAATTTTGACCAATCTTCTGGCCAATGCCATAAAGTTTACCGAGCGGGGCAAAATCTGGCTCAGCATACATGAAACCGACGGTCCGGCAAATACGGCAACCGTACGATTTGAAGTCGGCGACACAGGAACCGGCATTCCTGAAAGCCAGATCGAAACGATCTTTGAACGCTTCCAACAGGCAGGTAATCATGGTTCTTCAGAGTCCGGTACGGGTCTTGGCCTTGGCATCGCCCGGCAATTGGTGGAATTGCACGGCAGTACCTTGCACATTGAAAGCCAACTGGAGAAAGGCACGAAACTCTTTTTCGAGGTACCGTTTGAAAAGGCGTCATCGGAAAGAATAGAAAAAAAACAGTCAACAGCCGAATTCCATTTTTCAGCCTTGAAAATACTGCTGGTGGAAGACCATGAATTCAACCAACTTATCCTGACGGAACTACTGAAAAAACACATCCCCGATGCGGATATCCATATTGCCGGGAACGGGAAAGCAGCCCTGGAGCAATTACAACAGCAGGATTACGATATAATCCTGATGGATATTAAAATGCCCGTCATGGACGGCTACGCAGCCGCCAGGGCCATCCGGGCTTCCGAAAACGAACGCTGGAAGCAGATACCAATACTCGCCGTAACAGCTAATGCGCTGCCCGAACAATTAGCAAAATGCAGAGAGGCCGGAATGGACGATGTGCTGACCAAACCGATTGATGCGCTACAATTATTGGAAAAAATAGATGCCTTGACCGGCAATCAACTCAGGATCAACCGGCCAAAATTGAAAGCCCTTTTGGCCAATGATGAAAAAAAAGTACAACAATACCTTTCCCTGTTCAAAGCGCAATTGCCTGTGCAACTGGAGCAATTGCAAAATTGCCTCGAAAAAGGAGAACTGGAACAAGCGTCCATTATTGCCCACGACCTCAAGAGCCAATTCCGTTACTTAGGGCTGGAGCAAATTGCCGAAATCGCTTACGCTATCGAGCAACAAGCAGAAAATGGAAATAATGGGACGGAGCTCATCAAGTTGGCCGGGCAATTGAAAATGAAAGCACTGGCGGTTACTCTTTAACGACCAATTTATAGCCTTCCCCGTGCGCGTTCAGGATTTCTATATTGGGATCCTTTTTCAGGTAGTTCCGCAGTTTATTAATATAGACATTCAAGCTGCGGCTTTTGAGCTGGTCGTCGTCCTGCCACACTTTAGCAAGCACAAAATCGCGCGTAACCAGCTTGTTTTTATGTTTGAAAAATAATTGGAGCAATTTGGACTCCATAGCAGACAACCGGATTGGCTGGCCGCCATCGAATACCAGTTCCCGCGAAATTGGATCGAAGGTATATTGGCTCAGTACGAATGCCTGCTCCCCGGTTTCTTCCTGATAGCCCACCCGTCTCAGGACGGCTTTTATCCGCAAATAAAGTTCTTCCATGCTAAAGGGCTTGGTCACGTAATCATCCGCGCCGATGGTCAGTCCTTTGATGCGGTCTTCCCGGGTTGTTTGCCCGGTGAGGAAAATGATGGGAACCTGCTCGTCCAGGTCCCGGATGTCCGCAGCAAGGCTGAACCCGTCTTTAAAGGGCATTTTTACATCCAAAATGCAGCAATCAGCCCGCTTCGCACGGAAAGCGGCTAGCCCGTCGGTGGCGTTGTGTTTTAACATGACCTCGAAACCCTTTTCCTGCAGGTATTCCGCCACCATGGCGCTGAATTGCTTTTCGTCGTCGACAAAGAGAATGCTTTTCATTTTATGAAGCACGAATATACGCAGACATTTTCCTTTTTTGCCACGTGGGCGCCACCTCAGCGATTCTCGGCTTGCCGGGTGCTCCGGTTTTTTGAGGTGTCATTCGCGACGCAGGAGCGAGTGACATCTCAAAAAACCGTCGAGATGTCACCTTCCTCAAAAGATGACACCTCTTGCAAACCGAAAACCGCTGGCGCAACCGCTCTCCCATTAATATTTTTTAATATTTTTTAAACCGGATTAATCTGCCCGACCGGATGCGCGAACCAATTTTGGGTTTCGATTATGTACGCAAAGAAACAAGCAGCCATTAATAAAGCAGCGACATTGAAAAATGTGTTGTTGCTGGGACTGCTGTACCTGATTTTGACGGTTTTCATCATGCCGGAAGCGGAACGGGAAATCGAACGCAGTGCTTACGGGATGGGCCGCTTGCAAACATTCCTGTTTCGTTCTCCCGGCAAATTATATGAGCAAATCGGAAGGTATGGAACAGAAGGCCGCGCACTGTATGCCGCTGTGGAAATGACGGCTGATATATGTTATGCTGTTGTTTTTGCGCTCCTGCTTGCTGGTTTGATGCTCTGGTCTTCATCGGTTTCCCCGGGAAAAGCATTGGCCTCAAAGCGCTTGCTGGCCTTGCCCCTGGTTTCCTTTTTATTGACTGTTTTCAATAGTGTTGGCATCGCCTGGATGTTGACATATTATCCGGCGCACTATTATTTTCTGCCACTGATTATCTTCTACTTTTCTAAATTAAACTTGCTGGCGGTACTCCTGTGTACAGTCGCGATTGGCCGAAACATAGTCTGTTGGATAGCGCTTCAAAAGTCAGGTATCGTCAGACGGATAAACGGCATTCAGCCTCCTCGTTAATACTTTTTAATAACTTTTAAAAGCCATTAATCCGATAGCGGTATCAGCCATCGGACTTTTGTATGACAAAAAATTGGTTTAACTAAAATCTATTGTCATGCGCTTTTTTGACACAGTCCTACCGGAAATAAAAGCGGTGCTTTTGCCGGCCGCTTTACTTATCTGTATTAACCTGCAACTCAAGGGGCAGAGTGGCGTCAGCATCAACAACACCGGAACGCCGCCCAATGCCGGGGCTATCCTCGACCTCGAATCTACGGATAAAGGTTTGCTGATTCCCCGCATGACCACTCCCCAGCGCCAAATGATCAGTGGCGGCGCGCCCGCCACCGGCATGATGGTGTATGATACCGACACCAATTCTTTCTGGTATTTCAACGGGGTGGGCTGGCTGAACATGGCCAGTATCAACCTGGAAGATGCCGACCACGACACCAAAATACAGGTGGAAGAATCCCCCGACGAGGACATCATCCGCTTTGATGTGGGCGGCATGGAAGTTATGCGGCACGATGGGAAAACACTCCATGCTGCCGCGCCGGGTTTCAGCCTTTTTATCGGATCGGACGCCGGAACCAATGATGACGGTATCGGCGACGGGGTGGAAAACGAAAACACGTTTATCGGCGTCGGGGCAGGCTACTCCAATACGGCTGGGATTCATAATACCTGCCTGGGCACTAACTCAGGAGCTTTTAATGCTACCGGTAGCGGCAACACCATGATTGGGCGCAACGCGGGTTTCAATACAACTACAGGCGGGAACACCTTCCTGGGCGCCGGCGCCGGATACAACAATACCTCCGGCAGCAATAATTTCTTCTCCGGGCCCGCTGCCGGCTATAACAACACCACCGCTTCGGGCAATCATTTTTCAGGGTACCGGGCGGGGTTCTCCAATACCACAGGGGCTGAAAATCAATTTATTGGCTTTAATGCAGGTTTTGCCAATACGACCGGCAACACCAATCTGTTTCTGGGCCATGAGGCCGGCAAAAGCAACACGGCAGGCGGCACGAACCTGTTTATTGGGCACAGGGCCGGCCACAGCAATATTTCGGACAACCGAAACATGTTTATTGGTCATGAAGCGGGTGAAGACAATAATGGCGGATACTTGAATCAATTTATGGGTTATCAGGCCGGAAAATCCAACGTAACCGGCTGGGAGGGCCTTTTTATCGGCTATCAGGCAGGCCAAAACAACACAACCGGCCATCTCAACCATTTTGTCGGTTTTTGGGCCGGACAAAGCAATACCGCAGGTTATGCCAATTATTTTTCCGGCCACCGGGCGGGTCGTTTGAATACCACGGGTAATTGCAACCACTTTGCCGGCTGGCTGGCCGGCGATGCCAATACGACCGCTTCTTACAATCACTTTGTTGGTTATGCTTCCGGAAATGCCAACACGACCGGCGAGCGGAACTATTTTTCAGGGTATTACACCGGTGATGAAAACACAACGGGCAGCAACAACCACTTTGACGGACACCAGGCGGGAAAAAACAATACCACCGGCAGCAATAACCAATTTAGCGGCTATAAGGCCGGGATCAGCAATAACGGCGCGGATAATAATTATTTTACCGGCTACGAAGCCGGGCAAGCGAATACCAATGGACATGACAACCATTTTTCAGGTTTTCAATCCGGGTATACCAACATTGGCGGCCATTACAATTATTTCTCCGGCTATCAGGCAGGTTATTCCAATACTGCCAGCTACAATCATTTCTCCGGTTATAAAGCCGGCTATGAAAATACGACCGGCACGGCCAATTACTGTTCGGGCCAGGGGGCCGGCAGGAACAACCTGACGGGCAGCAGCAACGTCTGCGTCGGCTACCAGGCAGGCCTGAACAACCTCAGCAGCAGCAACATTTTTATCGGGAGGAGTGCAGGTCAATCCTTTAACAGCGGCACTGAAAACACCATGATTGGAACAAGGGCCGGGGAATCCTTTTCCGGCGCCGGCAACAATTGCACATTTTTAGGAGCGTATGCCGGGCAAGCCGCTTCCGGTAGCGACAACACACTCATCGGCAATGATGCAGGAAAGGCCGTTTCCAGTTCCGGTAACACGATCATCGGGAGCCAGGCAGGCGCCGCGGGCGTGTTTACCGGGGCCAATAATACCGTGATCGGCAAAAGCGCCGCTTCCGGGTTGACCAGTGGATCACAAAACGTGATTATCGGAACCAATACAGCATCCAGTGTCGGCGCCGGCAGCTCGAATACCCTGGTCGGGCACAATGCACGTTCGCTTTTAAACCAGCACAATTGTGTCGCTATCGGTTACGACACCTATGTTACTGCCGGCAACACCGCTATGATTGGGAAAAATATTAACAAGGTGGGCTTCGGTAAAGAAGCCGGCGTGGGGGAGGCCATGGCATTCTATGTCAATGGCGCCTATTTATCCTCCGGAGGAACCTGGACCAATGCATCCGACCGCAACGTGAAAGAAAATATCATGCCGGTCAACAGTGCAGAAGTGCTCGACAAAATAATGCAGCTCCCGATCACGCAATGGAATTACATCAATGAGGATGACCGGGTTAAACACATCGGTCCCATGGCACAGGATTTTTATGCGGCGTTCGGATTGGGCAGGGACGAAAAATCCATCTCCACCATCGATCCCGCAGGTGTCGCGCTGGCCGCCATTCAGGAACTGAATAAAAAACAACAGGAACTTCAACAAAAAACAGCGGAAATCAACGAGTTAAAAGCCATGCTGGAAAGCCTGCAATCGGAGGTGTCGGCGCTAAAGGTACGCATGGATAGTGCGGGAAAATAAAGCGGTTTATTCGATTGAGAAGGGTTTATCACAGGATCAACAATCATTTTATCATGAAAAAATACCTGCTTACCTGCGTTGTTAGTGTATGCCTGGTGCATGTTGCCCCGGCACAGTTTATAAACCAGGGCGCCAAGGTCAACATCACTTCCGGCTTGGTCGTCATGGCCCTCGACGGCGTCGTCAATACTTCCGGTGGCATCCTCACAGTCGGCGGCACGCTGAGCACCCCCGGCGATCTGGGCAACAGCTCAGGCGCCACGCTCCAGGGCGACGGCCAGTACTATATCGGTGGCGACTGGACCAACGGCGCCATGTTCAATGCCGGCACGTCCACGGTCACGTTCGACGGCGATCAAAACAGTACCGTTACATCCGGCGGCAGCGCCTTCTACAACCTGAACCTGAATAAAACCAGCGCCAATCTTCTTCTGGGGGATAATATGGCCGTCGCAAACGCCCTCGATTTTCAGGCCGCGGACAATTACGTCATCGTGGGCGACTACAACCTGCAGGTGGTGGACATCATCGGCTACGATGCCGCGCGCCATGTACGTACGACCGGCTCAGGCTTTCTCGTACGCACTGTAGATGACGCACCGGTGGTGTTTCCCGTAGGCAATACCGGCTATAACCCCGCCACCCTGACCAATGCCGGCGCCGGCGACCTGTACCGCGTACGTGTTGCCGGCAATGTGCTGAGCAATGGCTATTCCGGCACGGCCTATACAACCAATGCCCTGGACCGTACCTGGTTCATAGAGGAAGCAACGCCCGGCGGCTCCGACCTGAGTTTGCAACTGCAATGGAACGGCAGCGAAGAACTCCCCGGCTTCGACCGCACGATGGCCTACCTGTCGCACTTCGATGGCGGCATTTGGGACAATCAGCCCACCGGCGCTGCCGCCGGCGCCGATCCTTACACCCTGAGTCGCACGGGCATCACTGCCCTCTCGCCCTTTGCTGTGCTGGGTGGCAATTCCCAGCCTACGATCGATATCCTGGGGCGCATCCTCTGGAAAGGTGACGGCCTGAGTGGCGTGAAAGACGCCACCGTGAATGTCAGCGGCGATCTGAACGGAGTTGCCGCTACCGATGACAATGGCGACTACAGCCTCACCCTGGCCGGCAACGGTAATGTTTCAATCGTGCCGGCAAAAACGGCCAACCTGCTCAATGGCGTGAACGTAGGTGACGCCCTGGCCATCCAGCAGCACGTGGTGGGCCTCAGCCCGATCAGCGACCCCTATGCCCATATCGCTATGGACGTCAACCGCAGCAACAGCATCACCACTTTCGACGCCGCGCTAATCTGGCAGACAATATTGGGCAACCCCCAGGCGCCGAATATTTTCAACAAATCCTGGCGCTTCGTACCCAAGGCCTATCCGCTGGCGCTGCCTCCCTGGGGCTTCCCCGAGCAGATCGACCTGACGGGCGTGAGCAGTAACCAGGCGGATCAGGATTTCTACGGCGTGAAGATCGGCGATGTGGTAACTACCTTTGCCGATCCGGCCAACTTCGGTGCGGGTATGACGCCCTTTGTGCTGCATGCGCAGGATCGAACTCTGGAGGCCGGACAGGACCTGAAAGTAAGTTTTTCAGCCGACTACCTGCAAAATTTAGCGGCCTGGCAGTTTGCCTTGCACTTCGACCCTGGGCGGTTGACGCTGGAGGCAGTGGAACCGCTGGGAGGATTGCCTTTGACAGTGGACAATTTCGGCACGTACAATGCCGCAGATGGAGAAATTCGCTCGTTGTGGTCGCAAGCAGGGGGGCTGGTCCTCGAGGAAGCATCATCCGTTTTTGAACTGACATTCAAGGTGTTGGAGGGTGGGGGTAAGTTGAGCGATGCGCTTTGGCTGGACGAAGAAGCGCTTCCGGCGTATGCTTACAACAGTGTGCTTGAGGAGTCACAGGTGGAATTGAAGTTCAGTGAAATAACGAGCACGGGCGAAACAACAGAAACAGGCGATTTCCAATTGCTACAGAACCAGCCTAACCCGTTCGACAGGGAAACTGTGATTGGTTTTCTATTGCCGGAAGCTTGTGAAGCGCAGTTGCGGATATACGACGCATCAGGCCGGGAATTATGGCGGGTGGACAAGTACTACCCGGGCAGGTACAATACCGAGCAGGTGCGTTTGGATGGGGTGACAGCAGCAGGCTTACTGTGGTATGAACTGACGACGCCGTATGGCACACGGACGAAGCAAATGGTAAGGGTAGTAGGGCAGTAAGTTTCCATTTAACCTGTTACCCAATTCATTGCCAAAACGGCGATGGAACGGCTGCAACTTTCTGCAAGGGCTTTCGACCGCATCCTGAAAGTGGCGCGCACGGCGGCGGATCTGGCGGGCAGTACCGATATTCGGATCGAGGATTTGGCGGAGGCGATCCATTACAGGAGTTTGGATAGAGAGGGGTGGGCGGGGTGAAAATTGGTAGTTATCCGGCATCTTAGTGAGTGCGCTTGGTCAAAAAGACACAAGCGCGGCAGGTGGGCGGGTGGGGAACACAAGGCGAGGCAGAATTAATACAACAAACCGAATAACCACAAAGGTATGCGGTTCCCATGCCCGGTTTCTATGTCGTCCAGCGCCAACCATGCCTGTGGTTCGTTTTTAATCTGCTCAAACGTTTTTCCTTTGCCACCTGCTTCCAAAACATACCGATGGTCCACCAGGAAATCGCCGGCCGGGGTAAAATGCACCGGGTAGGCTTGTCGCAACTGATTGAAAAGGAACGTTTCGCGCAAATTACCTTTGTCAGTGCGTTCAGGCGACAAAGTATATGCAAGATTTGGATTGTCGAGGTACACTTTTTCCGGCTTTTGAAAAGTGGACAAGCCTTTTTCCGGCGCGCGAAGGAAGGCCAGAATAGCTGCTTTTTCCAAAAAATGCAGGTATTTTAGAAGGGTATTGCGCTCAATCTGAATGCGCTCCGCTACTTTGCTTACGTTAATGGAAAACGGCACCGACTGCGCCACTACCTGCAATAACTGCAATATTTTGCGCGTCTGCCGCACCGGGATACCTTCCACAAAGGCCAGATCGGTTTCCACAACCAATTGAATGGTCTGCGTCAGCCTGCGGCTGTACAACTCGGGAGACTCGATAAAGTAAGGATAACAACCCAGCTCCCAATAGCGCGGTAAATGCTGGAGCGGTTTGATTTTCTGTACGATATCCAAGGCGATTTCGAGGTGGTTTACCAGGATTTCGTCCAGGCGAAGCGCAGGTAACCGGATGTTTCCGCTCAATGCCAGATATTCCCGGAATGACAATACCGGCAGGTCGTACAGCACTGCCCGTCGGCTCAGGTCCACATCGAGTTTATTCAGTTCTATGATCGAAGAACCGGTAAAAACGATTTTTACATCGGTGAAAGCATCATAAATATTTTTGACTTCCCTGGCCCAATCCGGATATTTATGCACCTCATCCAGAAAAAAATAGCGGTAGCCCTTTGCCTGCAGCGCATCCACCGTATCCCACAAGCGGTTGTCCATGAAATACAGATTATCCAGGGACAGAAAAATGGCTTCGGCTTTCCCCACAGGGTGCGCCTCCTGCATCCGCTGCAACATCAGCGTAGTTTTCCCCACACCCCGGAAACCCCGAATGCCGATTAATCTCCAGTCCCACTGGATCTGGTTGTACAGAAAACGGACAAAAGACCTGTCTGCCTGAAGGACTAATTGATTGGAGCGAGCGATAATCGTATCCATAATTGCTTTTTATAAAAAGCAAAGTTGAGCAAATTTTGCTCAATATAAAAAGCATTTGTCGAAAATAATTGATTTTTAAACAGTATGCAACGCAACCCTGGCGGAGGCGATACATTACAGGAGTTTGGATAGAGAGGGACGGGTGAGGTGAAAACAAAAAAGGCGAGGCCATTCGATGACGCCGCCCTGGGAAAAACCTTTAAAATCGTTTTGAGGGTGTGATTCATTCCCGTTTCAGTGATTATCTTGCAGGGAATGTTTTGGGTGGAGTGAGTGCTCCGGGCTTGAGCAACTGTTTTTGGAATGGCGGATTAATTCTCCTAGCCAAACATATTTTTTCTACCTGCCTCCATTAAGTGGGTAAAATCATGATATCTTTGAGAGAAAATTCCAGCATACGATTACGTGCGCCAACCGTAGGATGTGTGTTTATTCTTTCAATTCCCGACAATATCTGCCAGGCACTTCCGCCATTTATCATGAAAAGTCATTTTCGCAATGAGCATTCTCCTGCTTGAGTTTTTCCAGCATCTCCCTGTTACCCGGTGCCACCAAAAGGCTGTAAAACTACTGGCCTTCTGTTACCTCCTTGTCCTCGGTTTTAACTACCCCGTAACGGCACAGATTACCATCACCAATTCGGTTTTCCCGGTGGTGGGCGACACGCTTCACTATGCTTTTGGCAATCAGCCCGGCGCTATTAATCAGATTTTTACGCCGCCCGGTGGCGGTCAGCAGTGGGATCTGAGCAACCTGCAACCAACCCAATTCTGGGATCAGATCATGAAAAACCCGCAAGCAGGCTCGGCTTCCGGTTCTTTCCCTGCCGCTTCTATCCTGTACAATCCTCTGAACTCCAGTTCGGAAGTTTATTTGCAAGTCACCGGTACCCAAGTCCTTGATATGGGCTATTTTGGCCTGGACCCGCTGGGGTTGGGCTTGAATTTATTGTTTGACAAGGTGCCCAACCTGGAAGAAACCTGGGCGCCGGTCAATTTCTTTGACATCCACCAAAGTACTTCCAATGTTTTAACTGCTTTCGATGCACCGATTGCGCCGCCTATTTTACTGAATCTGGTACCCACGGCCGATTCTTTCCGTATCCGGGTTACGTACCAGCGGCTTGGCGTCATCGATGCCTATGGCACGCTGGCCATCCCCGGCGGTACTTTTGATGTGCTGCGGAAAAAACAAACCGAATACAAGTCCATCGCTGTGGATGTAAAGGTGGCACCGCTCGGGTGGATAGATATTTCGACCATCGGCGGTCAGCAGATCCTTCCCTTAGGGACGGATACGATAACGACCTTTCATTTTCTGAACGACGTGTCCAAGGAAGCTATTGCTGTATGCACACTCAATACTGCACAAAATGCGGTAACCGGTGTTCAGTACAAAGTAGTATCGATCCCCCTGCCCGACGCAGGCACCGACCAGACCCTATGTGTAACCACTCCAGCTCAATTGAATGCTACTTATACGATCGGAACACCAAGCTGGAGCGTGGTGAGCGGTCCGTCTACCGCCAACAGCCAGTTTAGTGACACGTCCGACCCGCAAGCGATATTCACACCAGCGGGCGGACCCGGTGTGTACACACTGCGCTTCACCGTCACTGTCGGCATGATTGTTATGTCTGATGACGTGATCATCACCTTTGACCAACCCATCACGCCGACCTGTCCGTCAAACCAGATGGTTTGCTACGATCAACAAGCCTTTGCCCTGACAGGCGGAACGCCTGCCGGTGGCACCTATAGCGGCCCCGGTGTGAACAACAACATGTTCAATCCCGGAGCGGCGGGCATTGGCAACCACGTGATCACCTATACGGCTGCGGCAAGCTGCGGAACCAATTGTATGTTCACCATCACAGTAGATACCTGCAGTCCAGCCGGAATAGAGATCAGCGGCACGATCATCTGGGAAACCAACGACTCGAGCGGCGTCAAGAATGTCAATGTCGCCCTGAGCGGCGATGATACCGACAACGACCTCACCCCCGTGGATGGTACCTACTCCCTCACAGCCTCCAGCGGCTCGAACTTCACCGTCACGCCGACCAAAAGCATCAACAAACTCAACGGCGTCACCACGGCGGATGCAACTGCCATCCAGCAGCATGTAGCATTTGTCAATGTCATCACCAACCCGTACAAACAGGTAGCAGCGGATGTGAACAAGAGTAACTCGATCAACTCGCTCGACGCATCGATCATCACCCAGTCGCTGCTCGGCAATCCCGCAGCGTTGGCGCAGTTCAAAACCTCCTGGCGTTTTGTGCCGGTCGCGCACAACATGGTGATCCCGCCCTGGGGTTTTCCGGAAAAAATTGTGCTGACCGGCGTGTCTGGCAACGAGCCGGACCAGGATTTCTTCGGCGTCAAAACGGGCGATATCGTGACGGCCTTTGCCAATCCGGCGAACTTCGGCGCGGGTGAGCCACTGGTGTTCAATGTGCAGGACCAGGTACTGCAATCGGGCGCCGAAGTACTGGCGGCGTTCCGGGCCAATCAATTGGAAGATTTGGCGGCGTTCCAGTTCGCTTTGCGTTTCGACCCGACGCAATTGCAGTTGGCGGCAGTCACTACCGCCGATGGCGGGGCTTTACCGCTCACGACGGACAACTTCGGCCTGTACCATGTTTCCGAAGGCGAGGTTCGCGCCGCGTGGTCGCAGGCGGAAGGACTGTTGGTAGAAGAAGCCACATCGGTTTTTAGTCTGAAATTCAAGGCATTGCAGAGTGGAGCGAAACTGAGCGAGGTGCTGTACCTGGATGATTCGGTGCTGCCCGGCTATGCATACAACAGTATGTTGGCCGAATCAGGCGTCGCCTTGTATTTCCTGGAATCTACGGAGACCGGCGCGCCGGCTGAAGCGGGAGATTTCCAATTGTTGCAAAACCAGCCCAACCCTTTCACAGATGAAACGAAGATCGCCTTCGTGCTACCCCAAGGTGGCAGCTGCGATGCGCAATTGCGCATTTTCGACGCAACGGGCCGGGAGTTGTGGCGCATGGTTAAGTATTATCCGGCGGGCTACAATGCCGAGATTGTTCGCTTAAGTTCGCTAACCAACTCCGGTGTGTTGTATTACGAACTAACGACGCCGTATGGTGCGCTGACGAAGCGGATGTTACAGGTGGGTAAATAGATGCTAACAGGTTGATATATTACTATCGGAATCCATTCAAGCGCAAGTTTGGGTGGATTCCTGTTTATGGCAGATACCTGTAACAAACGCCCCGGCAATTTTTCAGGTGTTTTATCATTCTGTTTCCTGCGATCCAATTCACTAAGCCGTAAATCCGGCAGGAAATGGGGGGTAAGGGCTTTTTAGCCCTTAAAGATTTTTTGAGTAACAAGTATGCGACGCAACCCTGCCCTGCGGCTACTACAACCACCCGGAAAAAGAGTGCGTGTGCCGCCCCGGCGGCGGATTCATACTATAGGTGGAAATGCCGTCTCAAATTGATGCCTTCGATCTGTACGGCAAAGCCATACGCCATGGCATCAGCATTGCGCCCGGTCAGATTTATTCGCTGCAACGGCAATACCGGAATTATATGCGCTTGTGTTACGGCCTCGTCTGGGAGCCGCGCATCGAGCAGGCGTTGAAAACATTGGGAAGGCTGTGCCGGGAGGCGTGAAGATACTGAGGCTTTTCAAAGGCTCCACCAATAGGTCAGTTTCAATACAAACGCGCGGTTTTTCACGGCAAACCCCTCCGGCAGGTAGTTGTCTGTATAAACGATGTACAAATCGGAAGCCGGCGCGTAGCGCCACTGAAAACGGGTGTTCAGGTTAACGTTGTCGGTTTGTTCGTTGTACTGAAGGAAGGCCGTGAAATAGATCTTATTGGTAAAGGTCACATCTAAGCGGGGGCTGACAAGCCAAAATGCGGCGTTTCTCAAACCAATAGTATTGTCGGAAGGAAACTGTATGTCGTTGTATTCCGCCGCCAGTGCGAGGCTGCCGTACGGTTGCACGCGGTAGGCGGCATTGACCGCGAGGCGCAGACGTGTGCCATCGGCATAGTATCCGCCATAGCGGGTTTCCCAACCGTAGGTGAACAAACTCTGCGGCCGGGAAGTGAAATTGGTACCCCAGGAATTCCAGGTATGGTGGGTGCCGGAGGGTAATTTGATGCCCGTATAATTGGTCGGATCGAATTCATTTGAAAGTTTGACATAATCGTTGCCGACCCAGGCCACAAAAACATCGCGGCTGCGGAAATTCATCGTATAGGAAAAGGCATTCCCGTTTTCTATGCTGTTGCCGAATGCGTCCATGTAAGTAAAGCCGCCAATACCGGGGCTGTGCGTCAGCAGCAGTTTGCTTTTTGTGAAAAAATTGAAAGTGGCGTTGTACGTCGTTTTGTGGTAGCCGCGCCGGGGCAGGTAACCCACTTCCGGATTGTAGTGTTCGCCAACGTACTCCTGCCGGAGTTCCCAGCTGAGCTTGCGGTTGTTGTAACGCAGATTGGCCGCTGCCGCGTAGTCGTCGCCTTCGCCGTTGGGATCGAATGATTTGAAAATCAAAAACTTGCCCCGCCACACGTCATTTTTGGACGCCGGGTTGTATTCAATGCCGGCGTTGCGGTTGAAAGCCGGCTGGCCCGCGTACCGCTCGCTGTCGAACGATTGTTTGTTGATAAAAAAACCTGTGATATTGGACCGGCTGAATACCCGCCGTTGAAAGGTCAATACGCCGAAGTTTTGAGCGGGGGCGTCGCTTTCGTCCGTTTCTCCGGTTTGAATGTCCATCACACCAATCCGCCAGTTTTTGTCGAGCCGCCCGCTGAGCCGCGCGCCGCCGCGAATGGGCGCAGCGAGACCGATCCGGCGCGAGAAGAACGGGCGCAGGTTGGACAGGCCGAGGTTATTGAACAAGTCGCTGTTTTCCAGAAAAAACTGCCGCCGTTCGGGGAAAAACAATTCGAAGCGGTCGAGGTTGGTCACCTGGCGGTCTACCTCCACCTGGGAGAAATCAGGATTGACGGTAGCGTCTAAGTTGAGCGACGAAGTGACGGCGACTTTGACATCCAGTCCGGCGTCGGCGCGGCCGTCGGAGGATTTGGCGGGGCGGTAATCTTTTGCGCCGCCGCCGAGCAGGTAAGGAATCAGCGATATGTTGCGCCCGGCACGGGGCGGCGGTAGGTCCCACTCGAGCACACCGGTGTAGGCCAGGGATGCGGTCGGCATTTGGCGCGGCACGGGCGCCCACGACGACTTTTCGGTGGTGGTCAGGTCGTTCCGGCTGAAATTGATGCCCCAACGCGTGATGTCCTTTTTGTAGCGCAGGGTTTTGAATGGAATGGCCGCCTCGAAGGTCCACCGGTCGGCGTAGCGCTTCACTGCTGAATACCAGCGGTTCTCCCAGTTCAGGTCAGCGGTGCCGCCTTCGTATTGCTGGCCGTCCCATTCCGCTCCCGCCGCATTGGCTCCGAAGGTAAATCCGTTGGTTTGGTCGTCGAAGGGGTCCATGAAAAAAATGAAGTTGTCGTTTTTTCCAAAATTCCAGTCGCGCCGCAGCGATTCTACCCGCACCGGATGCGATTGAAAATTGACGGCGGAGATATAAATAAAGCGATCGTCGTAGGCCATCCGGACTTCCGTACGCAGTTCGGCGCGGGAAGTATCCATCGGCAGCACCATAAAAAAATCGGTAGCGACCGCCGCCGTTTTCCAGGTTTCTTCGTCCAGTTCGCCATTAATGGCGACAGGCGATGCAACGCGCCGGATGGGGTAGCGGTAGCTTTCGTTTTTCTTTTGTGCGTGTAAAACGGTTGAAAGACAACAGAAGAACAGGGCGGCGGTGCTTAATTTTTTCACGGAGGGAAGGCGCGTTGTTGCGGGTGCGCATGGGCAAATGTCCGTAGTGGGCGGGAAAGTCACATTTCCGTATCCGGAAAGTATGCGCTAATTTATTGGATATTCGACAATTTTGCCGACCTGCGTTTAAATTATTCTCTAATGCCGGGTTCCCTGGAATTGAATCCCCCTTATCAGGTCGTTCGCAAACCATTCGTATTTTCCGGTGAGACGAACGGCAGCACACAATTCGTCGGATTTTTCCACATCTTCATTTTCACGCGTTTATGTGATACCTGTCTTGCAGCGGGCTTCCCAATTTTGCGCCCAAAAACAACCATGCGCCGATTTTATTTCGCTTCCCTTCTGGCAATGGCGGCCTTTTTCGAGCCGCTTGCTGCCCAACATCTCGCTGACGCCAGACTTCTTCATATACCCGATTCCGGTGTGATCACTGCGGGCGCGCTCGATGCGACGGGCAATCTGTATGTTGCCTCCACGCAGAATCTCAAAAACACCCTGGGACAGATCGGCATAGCCGGCTTGTTCCTGGCGGGCGATCCGGTACTGAGCAAATACGACCCCGACGGGGCGCTGCTCTGGCGTCGCGAATTCCCCGGAAACATCGCCCGTATCTGCGACGCCGCCGTGACGCCCGACAACGGTTTGCTGATCACCGGCGGTTATGTGGATACCTTTCGGCTGGCGCCTGACTGGCTCATTCCCGGCGCCAACTATTACGACGCCAGTTTTTTTATCGCCAAACTGGATGCCGGCGGCAATTTTCAATGGATAGATGTAGACGTGAGCACTTTGCCGGAAGATTGCCTCGGCTGGACGCTGGCGGTCGGCAGCGACGCCATCTATGTCGCCGGTATGCACGAGGCGATATGGGCGAGCCTGTGCCGCTATGATCTCGACGGCACTTTGCAGGCGGAAAAAATCCTCGACATCCGCAGCATCAGCGACCTTGCGCTCGACGGCGAGGGGCGGCTGTATGCCGTAGGCACGGCCTCCCCCGGCTCCCTGCTCGCCAATCTGCCCGTGCCGACTCCCCCTTCACCCACCGGCTATGCAAACTATATCGCCCGGCTCGATTCGACACTGACGGCGCAGTGGATCCATTCATACAACTACATCACTTTCGACGAGCACCCCAGGGTGGCGGTGTTCAACGGGCAACCCGTCGCGCTTTCCAACGATTTCGACACGGGGCCCAACCAGGACGGCTGCTACCGGCTCAAGGCGTATACGTCCGGTGGTGATCCCGTGTGGGCAGACTCGATTCTACCCGCCAATATTCCCGCCGATTACCAGCATTTTGCATTGCAACCGTTCTGCGACCGCCTCCTGCTTCAATTCTCTTCCCCAGACGGGATGACCGTTCGTTCGTATGATGCCGGTTTTGGCGACAGCCTGCTCGCACAAAGTTCAACGGGCAATTTTGAAGGCTCCTTCCCTTTTATCTGCACCAACGACGACCGCGCGGTGTTCGGCTCCAATTTCCGCAATGCCAGCCTTTCTGTGGGGGATGATTTTATACTCGACAACGACAAAACGCCCGGTTATCAGCAATTCATCCTCCAATTCGACTGCACGGAAGAGCCGGCCGGCAACGCTCTACCGGCGCATGTGCATCCGGTATGGTATCTTGCGCCCAATCCCGCTGTTTCAGCCGTTTATTTATACCGGCGTGGGGACAGTGCCGCGCGACAGGTTTGCGCCGGCTTGTTCGATCACAACGGCCGATTGTGCTGGCAGGGGGACGTGACGACGGAACAAACCGCCATTCCGCTGGAGGCTTTGCCGGCGGGGTTATATTTTTTGAGCATACCGGAAAATGGCGAACCAGTGAACTTGCCCATCCTGCACCACGAAAAATGACGAACAACGGTCATGACGATCATATCTAATCTTGTTGACCTGCACCAGCGCCGGATTTACCCCGCCGAGATCAGCATCGAAGGCGGACGCATTACACGCATCAGGGAAACCGGCAGCGTTCCGGCAGAGGCAGGGTACCTATTGCCCGGATTTATAGATTCTCATGTACACATCGAAAGCAGCATGTTGCCGCCCGCCGAATTTGCGCGGCTTGCCGTCGTGCACGGCACCGTAGCCACTGTGTCCGACCCGCATGAGATCGCCAACGTCCTGGGCGCGGAAGGGGTGGCCTTTATGCTCGACGATGCGGCGCGTGTGCCTTTCAAGTTTTGTTTCGGCGCGCCATCCTGCGTCCCAGCCACAGCGTTCGAGACTGCCGGCGCTGTCATGGATGCCGTTGCGGTGGAAAAGTTGTTGCAGCATCCTGCCATCGGATACCTTTCCGAAATGATGAATTTTCCCGGCGTATTGCACGGCGATGCGGAAGTGCTGGCAAAGATTGCCGCTGCCCGGCGATTGGGCAAGCCGGTAGACGGGCACGCGCCCGGGCTGCGCGGCGACGATGCCAGCCGTTATTTTGCGGCAGGCATAACGACCGATCATGAATGCTTTACTTATGAAGAAGGGTTGGAAAAAGCCCGTTTGGGCGTGAAGATCCTCATCCGCGAAGGCAGCGCCGCGCGGAATTTCGAGGCCTTGTGGCCGCTGATAAAGGAATTTCCCGGCAGGGTGATGTTTTGCAGCGACGACAAACACCCCGACGATCTCGTGCGCGGCCACATCAACGAACTTGTTTTGCGGGCTTTGAACAACGACTGCGATCTGTTCGATACGCTCCGGGCCGCTTGCCTGAATCCCGTAGGGCACTACAACCTTTCGGTAGGTCTGTTGCGCGAAGGCGATCCGGCGGATTTTGTCCGCGTGGCCGACCTGCATTCTTTCCGCGTGCTCGAAACCTGGCTCGACGGCCAAAAAGCCGCCGAAAACGGGCAAAGTCTTTTGCCGCGTTTGGACTCTGCCGCACCCAACCGTTTTTTGGCAAAGCCGAAAATGCCCGCTGATTTCCAACTGCCCGGATTTTCAGCGCAACCGGGTCAGGCGGCGACCCGGAGTCACCGCCCGACTGCGAACGCCCGCATCATCGAGGCGCTCGACGGACAGATCGTGACCGGCTCGTTTTGGGAAGAGCTGCCCGTTTCAGACGGACTGATCTCCCCCGATCCGCTGCGCGATATGTTGAAGATCACGGTGGTCAACCGCTACACGCCGGACTCGAAACCGGCGGTCGGTTTTGTGCGGGGATTCGGCTTGAGGCAGGGAGCGCTGGCATCCAGCGTAGCGCACGATTCGCACAACATCGTCGCGGTTGGCACGGACGATGCAGCGCTTTGTGCCGCGATAAACGCAATCATAGAAGCCAAAGGCGGCATCAGCGCCACCGACGGCACGGGCGGCACCCGGGTGCTGCCGCTGCCCATCGCGGGTCTGATGAGTCAAAGCGACGGATATACCCTCGCCCGGGAATATTCCCTTCTGGACACCTGGACGAAAGAAACGCTCGGCTGCCGGCTGCGCGCACCGTTCATGGTGCTGTCGTTCCTGGCCTTGCCGGTGATCCCGCATTTGAAGATCACCGACCTCGGCCTGTTCGACGTGGAGCGCTTCGGCTTTGTGCCGGTCGCGGAAGAATAGCGGCGGCAAAAGGGCGATGTTTGGATCAGGGAAGTAAAATGCGGGAGAAAAAAGGCGAACGCCTTGCATTTTTCGCGGCAGACTGACTATTTTGTTGCAAACAACCCTCGCCACATGATCCTTCTGCCGAAGCCTGAATGAATTCCGCCCCCTGACGATGGTACCCGCGCGGTGCGCCTTGAAGGGGCGGGTCGTTTGTATAATCCGTTTTTTAAAACAAAATGATCGTCTTTTAATGCCTCGACATGGTATCTGTTGATCAAAAACGAACGGTGACTCCTGAAAAAATTTTTATCGGCGAGTATGTCTTCAAAGTGCGCTAAATTTTTAGACGACAACTCGCGCGAGCCGGTTGATAAATGAATATAACTGTAATTGCGCTCTCCTTCGATATGCGTAATTTGTTTTAAGGGCAATCGCAAAGTTCCGTTCTGCGGTGACAACACTAATTTTTGATTTTCAACCGATTGCGACTCAAGATTAGACAACGCGTTCCGGTCTTCCATACTATTGCCGGCAGACTTCAGAAGGCGCCTGACCGCTTCATCCAGCTCGTTTTCCTTGATTGGTTTGACCAAATAATCCAGGGCGTTGAACCGAAACGCCTTGATCGCAAGCAGGGGGGCTCGTCCTCGAGGAAGCATCACCCGTTTTTGAATTGACATTCAAGGTGTTGGAGGGTGGAGGTAAGTTGAGCGATGCGCTTTGGCTGGATGAAGAAGCGCTTCCGGCGTATGCTTACAACAGTGTGCTGGAGGAGTCACAGGTGGAATTGAAGTTCAGTGAAATAACGAGCACGGGCGAAATAACAGAAACAGGCGATTTCCAATTGCTACAGAACCAGCCTTACCCGTTCGACAGGGAAACTGTGATTAGTTTTCTATTGCCGGAAGCTTGTGAAGCGCAGTTGCGGATATACGACGCATCAGGCCGGGAATTATGGCGGGTGGACAAGTACTACCCGGGCAGGTACAATACCGAGCAGGTACGTTTGGATGGGGTGACAGCAGCAGGCTTACTGTGGTATGAACTGACGACGCCGTATGGCACACGGACGAAGCAAATGGTAAGGGTAGTAGGGCAGTAAGTTTCCATTTAACCTGTTACCCAATTCATTGCCAAAACGGCGATGGAACGGCTGCAACTTTCTGCAAGGGCATTCGACCGGATTTTGAAGGTGGCGCGCACGGCGGCGGATCTGGCGGGAAGTGCGGATATCAGGATCGAGGATTTGGCGGGGCGATTCATTACAGGAGTTTGGGTAGAGAGGGGTGGGCGGGGTGAGGTTTTTCGCGCAGATTAGATTTCGCCAGATTTGATTTCGCGCAGATTTTACGCAGATTTTTTGCACAGATTTTTCACAGATTAAATACAAATTATGGAAACAAATGATATTACTTAGCAAATACGGGGCGCTGCTTTTCGGGTACACGTTGCGCTTGGCCCCGGTTTATTGGAAAGTGTTTACGAGGCGGCAATGAAATATGAACTGGAAAAAGGAGGCCTGAAGGTGCAGAATCAAGTGGGGATACCTATGATATACAAGGAGATAAAGTTCGACTTGGGTTTTCGGCTGGATTTATTGGTAGAACAACAGGTTATTGTAGAAATTAAATCAGTCGAATCGTTAGATGAAGTACATTTCAAACAGGTGATGACCTATCTGCGCTTGTCAAACAAACAACTCGGCCTGCTTATAAACTTCAATGTAAAAAGCCTGGAGGACAAAATAAGTCTGAAACGGATTATCAACACTTTTACCTGAACATCATTCTGTGTAAAATCTGCGCAACAAATCCGCGTAAAATCTGCGCGAAATGAATCCTGGGCAGCCTTGTGACCGCATCCTGAAAGTGGCGCGCATTGCAGCGGATCTCGCTGATAGAGCGGATATTCGTATCAAGGATTTGAAGTGAGTAATTCAATAGCAGGGGTGTTGCGGCTTCAAATTTCCATTCGCATCAATTTCCCGCTGCGGAATCGGCAGTCGCAGGTGACAATCGTCATATGGCAAGCCTTGCACATGCTTTCTCAAGCGCATCAGGTCATGTAAATAATTGCCCTCAAAGGCCAATTCCACGCGTCTTTCCCGATAAATACTTTCGGTCAACGCCTTCACATCGGGAAAATCTTCTATTTTGAAGGAGATAAAATCACTCCCGTTCGGCACTTCATTTTTGAGAGTATCTATCACCCGAAGCGAACGTTGCCGCACCTGGTTAAGCAAGTCTATGCTCTCCTGATTCACACCGTTCAACTCCGCGAGCGCCTCCGCCTGCATCAGTACGAATTCGGCCAAACGGGCGATGGGAATATCGTAGCCGCCGTCCTCATCTTCATATTTTTTGGTGGAAGTGTCAGGCCAGATCAACGCATCGCCGGAAAGGATACCGGGGTCGCAACGCAAGTCAACGACTTGATAATCAGCTGTCTGAATAGATGTCAGTTGCGCTGAAGTAACGACGGCGTCGTAGCCTGCTGTTCTTAAGTCGTCTCTGATTCGGGAGGCTTCGTACACTTCTCTGACGCCTCCTGCCTGGTCGGCGTCCGTGTTCACAAGTACCCAGATTTCTTCAACCGAGCCTTCACTGACAAAAAAATCCTGCGGTGTGGGTGCGAGAGCGAATGTTCCTGCGTCCAGCAATTCGCCGGCCCATTTCATGGCATTCGGATAATCTCTTTGTTGAAACGCCATCCTTGCGAGGCAGGCGGTGGCGGCATATTTTCCGGCCCGGCCTCTTTCCGCGTCTTCCGGCAGCGAATCTCTGGCATTTTCCAAATCTTTCCTTATTTGTTCGTAAACCTCCTCAACGGTCGCCCCCGATGGGTATTGGAAATCTTCCTTTTTCAAAATCGGCTCCAGCATGAGCGGCACTCCTAAAACCTGGCCGGAATTTTCGCCGTAAGGCGAGGCAAAGAGTCGCACCAATTCGAAATAGAGCATTCCGCGCAGGAAACCTGCCTCCCCCGCGATACGTCTCGTGCGTTCGGGCGTCAGCGTAAGGTCTTGTTTTTCAACCTCATCGAGGGCGGCCAAAATCGCGTTCAGTTGGTTGATGGCTTTATACGCTTCCACCCATGTATTTTCCGCGTACCAGTCGTCGGTCTGCATTTGCAGGTTGGAGACGCGCTCCAACCCAAAATAGCCCGTACCTGTGTATTCGGCATTGCCGCCGATCAAATCGGGAAAAATCAGGAGGTTGCGGCCCCAGAGATGGCCGTTTTGAAGGGCGTCGTACACGCCCGCGAGTGCCGCGTCCAGATCGTCGGCAGTTTTAAATACCTCGTCAATTGGAAAACTGTCGGTGGATTCGGGGGCGTCCAGAAATTTTTGGCAGCCGGTTGAGAGCGACAGCACCGAAAAAAGTGACAGGATAAAAGCCGGATTTTTCATACGTTTTGCGATTCAGTTTAAAAAATGGGTTTAAAAATTCATGTCGAACCCGAACGTGTAGGTGCGTGCAGCGGGCAAATTGTACCGTACCGCGCCTTGTCCCGAATCGTCAGGAGGGTAAAATTCCACGTCGGGGTCGGGGCTGCTAAAACCGGTAATCGTGAGCAGATTCTGCGCAGCGGCGAAGACACGTAGCGCAGTCTCCCAACGACCTAACTTATTGAAAGTGTGTCCGAAAGTCAGGTGATTGAGCCGCAGGAAACTCCCCTCTTCGAGGTAGCGCGTCGAAGGTTGAGAACCGTTTGTCGAGCCAAGTCGGGCTTGCGGCACATCGGTAATCGGGTTGGCTTCCGTCCATGCGTTCAGTTGGCTTTTCAGTTGGTTATTGTTACTGGCCATATTGTGCCCGATATAGAGTTGGTCGTGCTCTACGTAAATTTTATGCCCCGTTTTGAAATGAAAAAAGGCGGATAGATCGAAGTTTTTGAATCGGAAGGTGTTGGTAAAACCGCCCGTGAAAGAAGGTATGGCCTTGCCGACGATTTTTCGGCTGGAAGCGGATGCGGTAGTGACAATGCTGTCCATCAAATTGTAAAAAAGGGCGTCGCCGTTGGCAGGATTCACACCCGCGTATTCCACAAGAAAAAATGAGCCGATTGATTGGCCTGTGCGGTAAAGCATTCGGCTGTTGGTCACAAAATCGTCGTCCGCGCCATTTCTGTCGTTGTCAGCCAGTTTCAGAATTTCGTTTTTCAGTGTCGCCCCATTGACCTGAATAGTCCACTGAAAGTTGCCGCGGAGTACATCCGCCGCCAGTAAAAACTCGAAGCCCTGATTTCTGACCCTGCCGACGTTTTGAGTGAGAAAACTGACGCCGTTCGTAGCAGGCACGGGCACTCCCAGCAGCAAGTCGCGTGTGTCCTTGATGAAAAAGTCGAACGAGCCGTGCAAGCGGTTTTTCCAAAAGCCGAAATCCATCCCTGCGTCCCATTGGAGGTTTTTTTCCCAGGTCAGGCTTTCGTTTTCAAGCGATTGGATGATAAAACCGGGCCGTTCGAGATATTCGGGCCCGTAATTGACGGAACTTCGGTAGGTAAAATCGCCGATGTCGGCATTGCCCGTCAGGCCGATGCTCGAGCGAAGTTTCAGAAAATCAATTCCTTTTATTTTGAAAAATGGCTCTTCCGACAAAATCCAGCCGGCAGCAAGAGCGGGGAAAAAGCCATAGCGATTTTCGCTGCCGAAACGCGAAGAGCCGTCGTAGCGGGCAGTAAAATCGAGCAGGTACTTGCTTTTTATTTCATAATTGACCCTCGCAAACCAACCGACGAAAGCCGATTCAGTCGTCCAGGAATTGGCGTCTTTGCCCCGGGCGGCGTAGCCCAGACTGGTGAAACGGTCGTCGGGAAAGCCGCTCGCCTCGGCGTAAGAACCATGGAAAGATTCCCTTGCGAGTTGCATTCCGAATGTCGCGGCCATTTCGTGGGCATGATTTTGATAAATACTCCAATCGAGTTGGTTCGACCAATTGTAGTTGAACACCTGCTGATTCAGTTCGTCGGCCCAGCCGTCGGGGTAGCCGAAATCGGTGGCTTCGCCAAACTTTCGCGACTCCACTTCCTGGTTGAATTCCACGCCAAAATCGCTTCTGAATCGCAGTTTCGGCAAAATCGCCCATGAAAGGTTCGCGTTCGTCAACATTTTCGAAGTGGTCAGCAGCATCCATTGGTCTTCCAGCACGACGACGGGGTTGGCCGTGCCCCATTCCCGGCCGTTGCTGGTCACGATCTCGTCCCTGGTGATATGGCCATTTTCGTCGAAGGGGTTTACATTGGGTGCAAACCAGGTAGCCCGCCCAAAAGCCGAGCCTTTAAACTGGTTGCCGGCACGTTGGTCCACTACTCTCGAGGGATTGAACGACAGGTCAAGCGAGACTTTTTCTCCGAGGCGTTGCCCGAAGTTTGCCCGCAGGCTGTAGCGTTTCAGGCCGATGGTGCGCAGGTAAGCGTCTTCGTCGCGGAAAGTGGCGCCGACGTAGTATTTGGTGGTGGGAGTGCCACCCGAAACGCTTATATTCGATTCCTGGACAAATCCTTTTCGCAGCAACAAGTCCTGCCAGTCGGTGGAAGGCTCTGTTGCGGGACTGCTATAAAGCCAACTCGAATCCCCGCCGACACTGACGACGGCCGCATTGAACAAGGCAGCGTATTCCGGCCCGTCGAGCAAATCGTAGCGTTTGGTAATTTCCGAAAAACCAGCGTAGTAGCCGATATTGACTTTCGGACGGCGGTGGTAAGCGCCGGTTTTAGTCGTCACGAGGATTACCCCGTTCGAACCCCTCGATCCGTAAATGGCGGCAGCAGCAGCGTCTTTTAAGACCTCTACGGAGGCAATATCATTCGCATTTATTCCGACAAAAGGATTGGTCGGGTAGCCCATCGTCCAGGAGCCGGGGCGGTCGGAAAGGATGAGGCCGTCCACGACGATGAGCGGCTGGTTGCCTGCGCTGATGGAGCCAGTACCCCGGATTCGGATAATGGATTCGGCGTCCAGCCCACCGGAAGCGTTGGTGAGCACCACGCCCGGCATTTGGCCTTGCAAGGCGCGCTGAAACACCGGTACGGAGACGTTTTCAAAGGCTTCTTCATTCACAGAGGAAATTGCGCCCGTAACACGGCGTTTGCTTTGCTCGCCAAAACCGACGACGAGCACTTCGTCCAGACCGCTCGTGGATTCCTGCAAAACGACATCTACCGATGAGCTCCCGGCGACATCAATCTCCTGAATGGAATAGCCCAGCAATTTGAATATCAGCACGTCTCGCCCGGGCGGCATTTCGATGGAATACTGCCCCGCGCTGTTGGTAACAGTTCCTGCGGGAGCATTGCGGACATGGACACTTACGCCCGGCAGCGGTTCGTTCAGGGAATTCCTGATCGAGCCTGCCACCTTTGTTTGAGCGTTCAGGCAATTGGCAAGAAGGAGCAGAGAAAGAAGACTGGCGATTGATTTTTTCATTTGGCATTATTTTGGTGTAAAATTTTTAATTTTTATTTATTTACGTCACTATTTGCGCATAATTTTAGACAAGCGACAGAATTTTATTCCATAACGACCGCTGTGTTTATGGGCAGTATACAGCCGGCGTTCTACTTTTACGCCGTTGAAACTCGCCGTTTCAATCTGATTGTCAGATGCCAAAAGGGAAAACACCTTCTTATATCATTGTTTTTTGTCTGCTGTTGTTGCTTCCGGCTGCGCGCTCCGATGCGCAGTGGCTCACCCTTCCCTTCGAGCGTATTACCATCGAAGATGGCTTGCCCAACCCCTCGGCGCTCGACATTATCCAGGACCGGCAGGGCTTTATGTGGTTCGCCACTTTGAACGGCATCGTGCGCTACGACGGTTATCGCATGACCGTGTATTACCCCGCTGCCGTAGAGCGCGACAGCCTGCCGGAGCGCGACGTCCCCAAAATGTATCAGGACAAAGCCGGAAATATCTGGGTGGGATTGATTAACCAAAAAGCCAAGTTGTTTCGTTACGATGCCCGCTCCGACAGTTTCATCCCTTGTTTGTTCGACCCTTCCAAACCGGCAGATAAGCAGGTAATTCGCAATGCCATTTCCTGTCTGTTTGAAGATAATATGGGGCGCTTGCTGGTAGGTACTTACGACGAAGGAGTTTATGCTATCAAGGCGCAAAAAGAAGAAGCCGGAATACCAGCATCCGTACAACTGCTCGAACATTTCCGCCGCATTCCCGGCGATCCTAAATCATTGACCTCGGACCAGTTGTCGAGAAGTATGGCGATGGATATTGCGGGAAATATCTGGATGACAACCGAAGAAGGTTTATGCAAGTTTACACCCGGTAAGGACGTATTCGCAAGTTACTACTACTCGACCGAAACAAATCCCGGATCAAATTTTTGTGCGAGTGTATGCTTCGAGGCCCCGCATACACTTTGGGTAGGATCGGCATCAGAAGGTCTGTTCCGGTTTGACTTGCGGTCTGAAAAATTCGTCTGGCAATACAAATCTCAGCCGGGCAACCCTTTCAGTCTGGCTGACAATTGGGTGAATAAAATCGTCTGCGATAAAAATGGTAAACTTTGGTTGAGTCTGGGAAGTGAAAAAATAGATGTGTTTGATCCGGTAGTTGAAAAGTTCTTTCATGTCGTAGATCGCAGGCAACCCTCCAATAGTGGAAGATTTGCTAATAATAACACCCTCATTTGCGACTATTCGGGCAATATCTGGATTGGTACCTGGCAAAACGGCATTTACAAATTCAACCCCGACAAAGGCCGTTTCCATCTGCTCCGACCCAATTTTTATCAAAAAATCAAACAAGGTGAGTACCCTATTGCGGCAGTTTTGGAGGATAAAAAAGGCAATCTCTGGATTGGAACCGAAGGCGACGGCCTGGTGTGTTGGGATAGAAAAACCGATAACTACCGGCACTTTCGCCACCAGGCAGGAAATGCCAACAGCCTGAGCAGCAACGAAATCTGGAGTATTGTGGAAGACGCGGAAGGGCATCTTTGGGTGGGCGGCTCACAAGGTCTGGACCGGCTGAACCCCGCCAATGGCGCCGTTCGCCGCTACCGGCCATTCCCGGAAGGAGGAGCAAATGTGTGGCAAAGCAAAAAAGGCGACATCTGGACAATGACCTGGGACGTGGGGCTTTGCCGTTTGCTCGACAAGAAAACAGGCGAGTTTAAACGTTATTATGACAGGTCATTAAACGCTGCGGGGACTTATGGCCTGGCGGGCGTGGTCAGTATTGAAGAAGACGAAACTGGCAAACTCTGGCTTGGCATCAACCAATGGGGATTTCTGGTACTCGACCCCGAAACGGACAGCTTCACGCACTACCTCCCTGAATACGGTGTCCACGACGTCCACTTCGACCGGCACGGTCAATGCTGGCTCGCCACCCACAGCGGCGGGCTGAAAATTTGGGACAGGAGCACGAAGCGTTTAATCCACCTGCCCAAAGATGAACACGACAAAATCGGTATTGCCAGAAATATCTTGGAAGACGACGGGGGATTTTTATGGATAAAATCGCCCACCGGTGTCGTCCAGTTCGACCCGCTCAAAAAAAGAGTCGTGCGCCAATACAGCGCCCGCAACTGGTTGGACAATGAAGATTTGTGGTATGGCAGCAAATTCTCCGTGCCCATGAAAACCCGCCAGGGCGAGATGTTTTTTACCAGTCCCTCAGGAGTGCTTAATTTTCATCCCCGGGAAGTCAGTACCGACACTGTGCCGCCGAAAATTGCGCTCACAAGCCTGCATGTACTCGACAAAACGGTGCTGCCCGGCGGGGACTCGCTCTTGAAACAACATATTTCACAGACACAAAAAATCGAACTGAAGCACTGGCAAAACGACTTCGCCTTCGAGTTCGCCGCGCTTCATTTCAAGTCTTCAGAAGAAAACGAGTACGCTTTTTTTCTCGAAAATTATGACCAAAACTGGCGCTACGCAGGCCGCAATAGGACGGCTGCTTACACCCATCTCGGCCCCGGTCGCTATGTGTTCCGGGTGAAAGCCGCCAACAGCGATGGGGTTTGGGGCGAGCCGATTTCCATCGAAGTCATCATTCACCCCCCGTGGTGGGCGACGTGGCGGGCCTATCTTTTATATTTTCTGACTGTTATCAGTATCTTCCTTGCCATCCGGCGTTACGAACTCAACCGGCAACGGGCAAAGGACGAGGCCAAGCGTCTCGAAGAACTCGACACCGTCAAAACCCGCCTTTACACCAACATCACCCACGAGTTCCGCACGCCGCTCACCATCATACTCGGCCTGGCTGAACAACTCAAGTCGCAAGCCAGCGAAGGCATGAAAACCGGCCTCGACATGATCCGGCGCAACGGTCAGCAACTCCTGCGCCTCGTCAATCAAATGCTCGACCTCGCCAGAGTCGAATCCGGCCACCTGAAACTCGACCTTGAGCAAGGCGATGTGGTCAATCACCTGCAATATCTCCTCGAGAGTTTTCAGTCGCTGGCAAAAAGCAAAAACATCCGCCTTCATTTTCAAACGAATGAGGAAAAATTGATGATGGATTACGACCCCGAACGCCTGCAAACCGTCGTGTCGAACCTGCTCTCGAATGCCATTAAATTTACGCCCAACAGCGGCGAAGTGCATTTAAAGGTCGGGCAAATCGTAGAAAACCACGCGCCAAAACTGCAACTGAAAATCAGCGACACCGGACCCGGTATCGCGGAGGAAAAACTCCCCTATGTTTTCGATCGCTTCTATCAAGCCGATGACTCACCCACACGCGGCGCCGAGGGCACGGGCATCGGCCTGACCCTGACGCGGGAATTGGTCAAACTGATGGAGGGAAACATCAGCGTTCAGAGCGTCTTTGGAAAGGGCGCGGAGTTCACCGTCGTCTTGCCCATCACGCGAACAGCCGAAAAACAAGCCGTTCCAAAGGCCAGGACTGAATTGGGACACCCGCCCGAACCGCTCCCACCGGAAAAACCGAAGGCAGTTCCCGCAGAAAAATCCAAAGAAAAATCATTGATACTCATCGTAGAAGACAATCCTGATGTGACCCAATATCTTCAATCCTGCCTGCGCTATGAACATCGAATTGAAGTCGCTTATGACGGCGAGCAAGGCATCGAAAAAGCACTCGAACTGGTGCCCGACCTCATCATCAGCGACGTGATGATGCCCCGCAAAGACGGCTTCGATGTGTGCCACACCCTGAAAACCGACGAACGCACGAGCCATATCCCCATCATCCTGCTCACCGCCAAAGCCGACATCGAGTCGCGGCTCACGGGCCTGCGGCGCGGCGCGGATGCCTACCTGGCCAAACCATTCCATAAAGAAGAACTGTTGGTTCGCATCCAAAACCTGCTGGAAGTGCGGCGAAAAATGCACGCGCACTACCTGGCGCTGGCAGGTTTAAAAAGTGGGGATGGAAGCGCAGTCGCCGCCAAAGCCTCGCCCGACGAAGCGATGGAACACGCTTTTATCCAAAAAGTCAGGGCTTTGGTTGAAGAAGATTTCAGCACCCAATGGCAGGTGAAACAACTGGCCGACAAACTCTTCGTCAGCACCTCCCAACTGCACCGCAAATTAGAAGCCCTTACCGGAATGCACACCACCGAGTTTGTGCGCTATATCCGCCTCGCCAAAGCCGGCGAACTCCTGCTCGCCCAGCCCGATGAAAAAATCTCGGCCATCGCTTACGATGTGGGTTTTGAAAATGTCAACGAGTTTAACCGGCGGTTTAAAGAGATGTTTGGCGTGTCTCCGGGCGAGTGGCGGAAGGGAGGTTAGGAGAAGCAGGCATTTTTTTGACAAATCTGCAATCGGATTGCAGATTTGTCAAAAAAAATGTTATCTTCGCAGCAAAAACGACATGATACCTCGTCACCTTGCTCCAAAATTGCTTGAAATGAGGGAGAAATATCCGGTATTATTTCTCACCGGTCCCCGGCAATCCGGCAAAACGACCTTGTTGAAAAGCCTGTTTTCAGACCTGCCCTACTTTTTGTTGGAAGAACCGGACACCCGCCAGTTTGCGCTGCGGGACCCTCGCGGGTTTCTCTCCAACCTCCCAAATGGAGCCGTGCTGGATGAAGTCCAGCGCACCCCTGAGTTGTTTTCCTATTTGCAAGGCATTGTGGACAGCAAGCCCGAAGTGTTTTTTGTGCTGTCCGGCTCCCAGAACTTTCTCTTGTCCGGTCAGATTTCGCAATCTTTGGCCGGTCGCACCTCGGTGCAAAAGCTGCTGCCGCTCTCTTTCTCTGAGATAAAAGCTGCAAACTTGTCCTTCGGAACCTTGGAAGAGCTGCTCTACCGCGGCACATTCCCCCGGTTGTATGACCGCAACATCGCACCGCCTGATTTTTTCCCGGCCTATTTGGAGACTTATGTTCAACGCGACGTGCGCCTTTTGAAAAACATCCCTGACCTCGACTTATACATCCGCTTCATGGGACTTTGTGCGGGGCGCTGTGGGCAACTGCTCAATTATCAGTCGCTGGCCAGCGATACCGGTATTAGCCCAAACACTGCGAAATCATGGATTTCAGTTTTGCAAGCCAGCTATGTCGTGTTCCTGTTACAACCTTATTATTCCAATTTCAACAAACGAATCACCAAAACTTCCAAGCTTTATTTTTACGACACCGGCATGGTTTGCTCGTTGCTGGGGCTGAACCGAGCCGGGGATGTGCTCAATTATCACAATAAAGGCTCGCTGTTTGAAAATTTCGTCATATCCGAGACCCTGAAGGACCACTTCAATCGCGGCATCCCCATGAACGCCTGGTTTTGGCAAAGCCAGGCAGGGAAAGAAATTGACCTTCTGCTGCAAGCCGGTAGCGAACTGTTCGCATTTGAGGTAAAGGCAGGCAAGACTTTCCAGCCTGCTTATTTTCAAAACCTTCAATACTGGCAAAACCTGTCCGGCGCGAAACCGGAGCACTGTGCCGTGGTATATGGCGGCGACACCTCTTACGATACTTCCTTCGGAAAATTGATTAGTTGGCGGGATTGGGAAGGTAAAACTTCCTGAACGCCGGATATACACAATAGCCTGCAAGATATGCGCAAGCCTTCTTTAGGTTAAACCTTTCCCTTTGTGTCATCGGCTGACACCCCCGATGGCGCTATGAAATTCCAGGAGTTTTTACCGGCATTACCACTCCAACCTTACGTTCATCACTACGCGATTTTGGAGGACGATCGCAGTGACCTGACAGGCATCACTGACCGGACACCACCCAACTTGTCTACTGGATTGCTCTTTTATTATCGCCTTGAAAGCCCGGTCATTATCACAAACGGGGTTTACGATGCAGCTTTGCCACAGAGCTTTCTCATGCCCCATTGTGTCCAGAGCCAGCACTGGTTGTACCATAAGCCCTTGGGCGTGTTTGGCATTATGTTCAAGCCGGGGAAGTTGAGATATTTTTTCCCGTACCCATTGCTGGAATACCAAGACAAGGCGGTACCAATCTTGGACTTTGGGGACAAGGGCATGCAGGAATTGGAAGAGCGTATCCTTGAAGCAAAAACAACAGCCGAACGCATCCAGGCGGCAAACAACTACCTCCTAAACAGGCTTCGGCGCATTGACCGGCCAACCGACCTGATAGATTGGACGCTGTCGCAGTTGTTCGCCAACCCGGGCAAACACATCAACCATTTGCCTTTGGAAGTAAAAATCAGCGAGCGGCACTTTCGCAGGCTTTTCGAGCGGGAGATGGGCGTGAACCCCAAAGCGTGGCAAAAACTGGCGCGGTTCACCCAAGCCATGAATCTGATGCAAAGCCCCCGTTTCCGAAGTCTGACCAACGTGGCACACAGCTGTGGCTACTATGACCAGAACCACTTCATCGAAGAGTTCAAATTTTTTATACGCCTCACTCCGGGCGAATTCCTCAGGCAGATTCCCGCTATTACTGAGTTGACCGCTTGGCGCGGGGAGGTGGTGGACAGGCGGGAGTTCGAGCGGTAAGGAGATGTCCGTTTTTCCCTATTTCGATGTTTGAAATGAAGGAAATTTTGTGCCGGCAATCATCAAAAGAAAATTTGACTCATCATCAAAAACATGGAAAACATGGAAGACAGCAGCTTCTTTAGCAATATCTTGGCAAGGATTGAAAGCATAATTATCTCTTCTGTCATCGCGCTTTTTTTGGGGAAATTGGGTTGCAGCCAGTTAGCAACCACCGTCGCAAGCGGCACTGCCGGGACGGTGAAGTAGCAGGGAATTAATAACTCCGATTTCGCCACATACGCACAACCCCTTGCAAGATACGCGCAACTCCCCCCCCGCCCATTCCCGCACTTTTCCCCTGTCAAATTTGATGTTCAGACAGCCTTCCCCCCCACAGCTGCCTGAAGCAAATCCATTTTTCTAAAACATTCAAAATCAATCACCAATGAAAAAACTTTCCCTGCTGCTCACCGCAGCCACACTCCTCTTCTTCGCCTGCCAGAAAGACACTGCACCGGCGGCTGATGAATCCCGATACTACACTCCCAAACTCAGCGATTTCGCCGCTGACCGCTCCGGTTACTGGACCACCATCCCCGCCGGCTCCATCAACGCGCTCACGCAAGCCATTGCCGATGCCGACCCAGGCGGCATCATTTATCTCAAAGCCGGAATGCACACCGAAACCAACCGCGTCACTGTGAACAAGCGGGTGCATATCATCGGAGAAGATGGAGCCATTCTGAAAATTTCGAGCCCGGATACAACCCTCGAAGTCAACCCCGGCATTCATATTCTGAACGCTCCGGGCGCTGTGGTTCAGAACATCAAAATAGAGCCCCTTCAAGCAAGTGCGTGGTGCGGAATCATGTTTGAAAACTCGCCCCGTTCTGCAGTGTTGTCGTGCGAAATTTCTGTTTTTTGGTTTGGTGTGCTGGTAGAGAGATCAGACCAGGTCGCCATTATTGACAACCATTTTCTCAATTGCGCAGGCAATGGCGTATTAGTCAATAATGGAAAAAGCACTTACGTAGGCTACAATGAATTTGAAGGCTCGACCGGTGGAAGCGCTCTATGGGCTTGCGACGAGTGGGGAACTGCCGAAGGAAACGAATTTCACAACAACGAATTCGGCATCCTTTTGTGCAAATACCCCAAGGAATTTGGAATACTCACACCTGGTGGCGCAGCGCTTAGCGCAGATAAAACCTGCATTCTTTGGAAATTACGGTCAAATAAATTTAACAACAACACCGATTCGGGTATAATCATCCGGGATAGCGCCCATCAAAATCTCATAGAAAGCAATAATGAATATTCCGGTAATGCAAAGTATGACATTGTAATTCCGGCAGATGAAGATGTTCCCGGATTTATTTTCATACCCGCTGCTTATGACAACACCATCTATGCTGCTCCCAATGTGCTCATAAAAGACTGTGGCATAAACACTACCATTAACGGCGGCACCTTGGTGGACACAACCCTTGACCCTTGCTGATAATTCAGAGACGCAGAAGTGACGCTCACTTCTCAATACCGGCCAAACCATTTCTCTAAAACATTCAAAATCATTTAAAAATGAAAAAACTTTCCTTGCTGCTCTTCGCAGCCATGCTCCTGCTCTTCGCGTGTCAGAAAGACACCACACCGACGGCTGATAACCCCACCGACCCGAAACTCGCCGCCATCGAAGCCCGCCTCGCCAAAGCCCTCGCCGAAGCCGACGCTTTACTCGCCGAAAAAGAAGACGGCGCCGACGACCGCGCCAACGTCACCCTGCCCGCAGGCTCCAACAACGGCCTCGCTGCCGCCATCGCCGCCGCCGGACCGGGTGGAAAAGTCACGGTCGCGAGCGGCAACCACTACGAATCCGGCACGGTGGAAATCACGTTTCCGGTAAAAATTGTGGGGCAGTCGGGCGCGGTGAAGATATTCTCCGGTTTACCTGCCGCAGTTTCCGCTCCTGGGCTCACGGGGCTTGACCCAGCCTTTTACGTCAATGGCGCTGACGACGTAAAAATCAGCGGGCTGAAGATTAAGACCAGCGGTGGAGATGCCATCTGCGGCATTTTGTTGCAGGATGCTCCCGATGCGAAAATCCTCGACAACAAATTGACGAACTTTCAATTCCCCATTTATCTCGCCGGCGCGGATGATGCCAAAATCAGCGACAACGACATACAAGGATTGGGTTCCGGTTTTGCTGGCGGGTTCCAATACGGCATCACGGTAGCGGAGGGCGTGTCGGTGTTGATTGCCGACAACGAAGTCAGCCAATGCGGTTCCGGTATTTTTCCCTGTCACACCAACGGAGAGGCGCTGCGTAATAATATAAATGACAATGTGGTCGGCATTTTGCTTTGCACCTCGCCCGCACTGTTCGAACTACCGGACGGCAGTATCTCAGGAGCGGTCGAATCCTCAAACCTGTGGTTGCTCTCCAATAACGATGCCAACGGCAATACCTGGGGCTACCTTGTCATCGACGGCGCTTTCGACAACGTCCTTTTCAAAAACCAGGCCTCCAACAGTGCCCTCTATGACATCGAACTGGCTGGTGAATCATCTCGTTTCGGCTTTCCCATGCCCACCAGCATGAACAGCACCGTCATTTCCAACGGCAACCTTAACCACATTATCATCAAAGACTGCGCACCCGGCTCGGTCATCATCGGCGGTACGTTGGTGGACACAAACGCCGATCCATGTTTTTGAAGCATAGAGTCCCCCTGTTAACTCCAGTTTTCCAATAGACCTAATTGACGCAAAGTGGCCGGTTTGGAATGCCCCGTCTGCATGAGCGTGGTAAGGTTTTGATTTACAGGATTGACAGGATATTAATATATTGAAAACCAATAATCCTGTCAATCCCGTAAATCTTGTCAATCCTGTCACAAATTCGGCTTATCCGGCGCCGGCGCGCTGGCATGGTAATCCTGTTTGATGCGCCGGGCATAATCGTCGAGCAGTTCGATTACGCGCTCGCGTTTGGGCGACTGCACGATGAGGCCGATGTGGTGATCCATGTCTTTCATGCGCCACACAACTTCGGGGTCGTCGAACTGGCTGTCGTCGGGCCATTCCTGGCGGGTGAGCGAAACGATAATGCCGGTGTAATCCTTCCGGATTTTGGGCAGTTCGTACTTTTTTCCACCTGCCACTGCCACTTCCAGTTTCGCCCATTCGCGCCACATGTTCACATTGGAAGAAAACTCGACCATTTCGGCGATGTGCGCTCCGCCCACGCGCGAGGAGGTTTCGAGGAAATAAAACTGACCGTCTTCGTGGCATTTGATGAATTCTGTATGGCTGGCGCTGTACTGCATACCGAAGGCGGTCATCACGTCGGATGTGGCGCTCAGAAGGGCTTTTTCATCGGCAGAACCGAAGGGCACGATGACGCTGCGGAAGATACCGCCGCCGTGCGCTACCTCGAACGGCGGAGCGAGGTACTGCGACGCTCGCGCGAAGATGACTTTCCCGCCTTCGCTCAGGGCGTCCACGTGATACACATCGCCGGGTTTGAATTGTTCCACCAGAAAGTTATGGCGTTCGCCGCCGAGGGTAGACAGGTGCGACCAGAGTTCGTCGGCGGTGTACACTTTTTTCATGCCGGTGGCCGAAGCCTGGCCGCGGGGCTTCACGATCCACGGAGCCGGTACGGCTGACGTGAATGCATGTATCTCGTCGTCGTTGAACAATGCCGAAAAGGCCGGTACCCGGATGCCTGCATCTGCGGCTTTCATGCGCATGGCGAGTTTGTCGCGGAAATGACGCGCCGTCGTCTGGCCCATGCCGGGGATGCGAAAATGTTCGCGCAGTTCGGCGCCTTTTTCCACGTCGAAATCGTCGAGCGCTACGATGCGGTCAATTTTGTGCGAGCGCATCAGCCAGGCCAGACCGCTGATGACATCGGGCATGTGCCATTCATTCTCGGGGCTTTGTTGCACATAAAATATTTCATCAATCGCTTCCCGGGCCCAGGGTTTGTCCTCGTGTTTTTTGGAAGTCAGAAAATATACTTTCGCCCCGGCTTCTTTTGCGCCGCGGAGGAAATCGTTGCCTTTAAAAAAGCTGGATATGCAGAGGAAGGTAACGGGTTTGTCCATGGATTGGGTGGTTGGTTGCTGAGTTGCTGGTTATTAGTTGTTGGTTGTTGGTTGTTGGTTGTTGGTTGTTGGTGATTGGGTCGCGCACAGGAGGGGTGCCTGGTCGGTAATATTTTTATTCGGGCAAAAAACGATAAAAGTTTTCATACGAATGGCGTAATAGTTTTTTTCAGGGAAAAATTTTTTTAGCAGGCAGATCGGAGAAATAAAACACGCGTCCTGCTAATCAAGGATTGGTACCTAGGCCGGTTTTTTTAACGCTTCGCGCAAATTGAGCAGAAAAATGTGCGGATAACCGCCGGGAGGCGTCGGAGACGCGATGATAGCTGACACGAGACGGAGTCTCGCGCCAGCCGGTTGTTGTTTTTCCCGCAGATTTTGATCGCTAACTGTGAATATCCGCTTCCTTTCTTTGCGCAAATCTGCGGACAATGGCTCTAAGTCGTGTCCGTCGTGATCATTCCGCCTTCACCAGCCGCCCGCCCATTTGCCCGTTAATGACCCAGAAATACATCGCGGGCGGAAGAGATGGCAGAGGCAAGGTTACCGATGTTGTACCGGCGGCTATCTCCTGCCGGAATACACTCCGCCCGGTCGGGTCGCAGAGATCGAAAAGGACAGCGTGCCGGGAGCCACCGGGAATTTCTAAGCGAAGGTATTCTCCCAAAGGATTGGGTGCGACTTTAACAGATTGAAAGTCAAATACTTCTGAAGCGGCCAGTATAAAAGTCGTATCACAGGGATACGTCACCCATTTGAAAAAATCGTCGTTGTCGGCATAGCAGCGGATAGGTCCCGGCAGTGGATCGCAGGCGCCATAGATCGGAATGAGGTAATCGAGGTTGCCGGCTTTCTCCACGATGCGGCCGCCCCAGAAAGGCGGATCGCAGGTCACGAACCAGGTTTTCAGTGCCTGCCCGCCCGCCGTCGTCGTGCCGATGGAATCAACGTGGACTTTGACGACGGTGCTACCGGAGAAAGTGGTGTAGGACTCCCCGGCCAACAGACCGAAATCGTACAGGAGAAAAGAGCCGCCGTTCACATCGCGGAAAAACACTTGGTCGTTGACCTGCCGCACGAAGCCGGCATCGAGGTTGCACAAGGGGTTGGCACCTCCTTTCAGCACACGCCAAACCTCATTGCCGATGACCGTATCGCCGGTGACCGTAATGGTCGTATAGGAATATTCGACCGGTGCGTTGAGAATGGGCTGCGTATAATGCCATATCGCCCCCACAGGGGCAAATTCTTCGGCATAAAGCGGACCGATACACCCTTCCGCATTGCTGAACAACAATTCGTCGCCGTCGCGGACACAGGTCGTGACTTCCCAGCCCTCCAGCGGAATGAACATCGGCGTAAACGCTCCCATCAGGCTGCCCAGACCTTCCACATAGGCATTGTCCGGAAAACCGCTGTTCTGGAACCGCTTGCGCACTTCGCCGTTGGCGAGGGTAAAATCGTAGACGGTATCTATAGGCCATTCATTTCCCCAGGGATATTTGAGAGTGTCTCCGGCCTGCAGGGTAAAATCGAAGAGGACATATTCCGATTGGTAGTCGAAACTGTATGCATAGACCTTTCGCGCCGCCGGATCTTCCCGCAGGAGGTATTCATTCAGCAAATACGAAGTCGGGGCAACGTAAAACCAGCCGCAAAAAGGAACGGGATTGTTCGAAAGAATATGATTGCGGACCAATCTTTTGTAGGTCACGCCATTGACCGTGGTATCTCCGCCTGTTGTCAAATGAACGGCGGACGTGTAGGGACAAATTTCCATTTCCGGCGGTGTTTTAAACACATCCCACGCGCGTCCGGGTGCCAACACCGGATGATAAGGTGTTTGAGCGATGGAGAAACAGGAAATGGCGGTTAAAGCGAATGCGATCAGGTAATTTTTCATCGGTATTTTTGAACAAATTTAATCCCCGGCAATCGTTCCCGCGCGATTCCACTGCTGCGTTTTGGCCAATTTTGGTCACAGTGGCAACAAAAACACCCCGGCGATATGAATACCGCCGGGGTGGCATCCGCGTTCAAAAAATATCCGCGGAAAGCACTGACTTGTAATGAGCTTTAATGACTTCAATGACCCTTCATCACTCATCCGCTTCAAACGCTGCAAAGTCAAACAACAGCGTGAAACGCAACGTATTGTCGAGCGGGTTGCGCTGGTTGGTCGTGGGAATGAGGTAGGAAAAGTCGAGGCCGAAGATGTTGTATTTCACGCCGAGGCCCGCGCTGAAGTATTTGCGATTGCCTTTCGAGTAATGCTCATAGAAATAACCGGCGCGCACGGCAAACTGGTTGTCGTACCAGTATTCCAGGCCGGCGCCGATGTTGATCTCTTTCAGTTCTTCACTGAAACCGCCCGGAGCGTCGCCGAACGATTTGAACACGCCGCGCACGGCCGAATACTGTTTGTAATCGGGAATGTCGTCGCCGTCCTCGTCAATTTCCGGCCGCGGCGTCGGCACGAGCAGTTTGTTGAAATCCGAAGTGACCGTGAGCGAGTTGTATTCGTCGAGGTTGAATTTCCAAGCGGCGCCCAAACCCAGATTGGTGGGGATATAGTCGCGGTTGATGGAATTGGTGTAAGTGATTTTTGCGCCTAAGTTACTGACGGCCATGCCGAATGTGAATTCGCCGTCGTTTTTGGTGAATTTCACCGGCGCTTTGTAGGTCAGCGAGAGGTCGGCGGCGCCGGAGATACCGGGTTTGATCTCGTTGCCTTCCACGCGTTGGCCGGTAGCCAGGTTGGAATAGATGAACTTGGCGGCAACGGCTGCCGAAAAGCGGTCGGAGAGTTTGCGCGCATAGCCGGCGGTGAAATCGAACTCATTGGGGCGGCCCTGGCCGAGCGAGGTGCCGTTGTCGTCGGTGAACTCGATGTCGCCGAGCGAGAAGTAGCGCAAACCGAAACCGATGGATTGAAATTTATCCAATTTCACATAACCGGACAAGTAAGCGAGGTATACGTCCTGCAGACCGAGGTTGCGCATCCAGGGCGTATAAGAAGCGGCAATGGCAACTTTTTTTTCTGCAAAGGCCAGTTTTGAGGCGTTGTAGTGCATCCCGTTGGGGTCGGCGGAAGTGGCAATCCCAACGTCGCCCATGGCGCCACCGCGGGCATCGGGCACGATGCGCAGGAACGGCACGGCAGAAGTGACGGCATTGGCGCATTTTTCACCGGTGATGGGATTGTAACCGTCTTTACATTTTGGTTCGATTTGCGCCTGTAGCGTCGTCGTTCCGGCCATCAAACCGGCAACCATCCATGACAAGGCGAGTAATTTCTTCATGAGAGCAAATGAATTTTAGTGGCAAAGTCTGATTTTCCTCAAAAGCGGGCAAAAATACGCAATTTGAGTGGTATTTTACCTTTTTTGCCTCAATGGCGCTCGATCGCGGACTTGGGTTGTCTGCAACGGCCGTTAATTTTCACATAATATCATCTTCGGGGTAGTTTCCGCAACTTTACCTGGCTGGCCGTTTATTTCAGTATCACCAGTTTTTCAAAGTCGCTTTCCGCCGTCACCTGGGCCCCGGCCAGGTCCGTGCCGCGCACTTTCACGCGGTACAAATAGACTCCCCGCGCCAGTTGGTCGCCGTATTCGTCTTTGCCGTCCCAGTTGATGTCCGTCACGCGGTAACCATCTGCCGGAGTGGTGTGGAGGATCGTTTTGACCAATTTTCCCGATACGCTGAAAATGCTCACCTGCACGTCGAGCACCTGGCCGGCGAGGTTGTGCTCGAACTGGAACCAGGTATTCGTCGTGAAAGGATTGGGATAATTGAGCACGTGGTCGAGGGCTGCCTTGCCATCCTCGGCGACCACGAATTCCGTGTAACCCTCACCCGAATTGTTGGCGATGTCCCAGCCTTTGACAACCAGCGTGTGGCGGCCTGTGGTCAGGTTGCGCAGGGGATATATGGCCTGTCCTTTGCGGAAATTGTCCTGTTCACTTTCGTAAAAGTCGTTCAAAACAATGGTTTCCAATACGTTGCCGTCCAGTACCGCTATGAGGTCGTGGCCGAGGCTTACGCCGCTGACGTTCATGCCGTAATCATCGGAGCATTTCACGAGGACTTTCGGGTTGTTGTCGGTGATGCCGCCGAACACAAAAGCGTCGGTATTCAGGAAGGGCATCACGACCGGCGGCTGGTCGTCCTGGACCAGGTTGGCATTGCCGCCGATGACGATGTTGCCGTCGCCGCCCGCAGCATCCAGGGGGGTACCGTTTTCCGCATAGTAACTGATCTTACCAAAACCGTAGTTGTAATTGATGTCTTTCGGCACAACAAATTCGATCTGGAATTTGCCGCTTGTTACCGTCGCGCTGCCTTTGAAAATGATGTTGCGCTGAACGCTGAAAGGGCGCACGATGCTGCCGGGGTCCTGCCCCAGCGTTTGCAGCGTTTGGGCTTTGTCGAATACCGAAACGTACACTTTGCCATTGAAATCGCTCAGCAGGTTACCCAGCGTATCGGTCACGCTGCCCTTGATGGTCACGGGCATGAGGGCGCGCAAGGTGTCGGGAGCAAGATTGGCGGCCTGGCCGTTGACGGAGTCGGTCACCACACGGTATTCCGGTAAGGCCAGGTACATGGCCGGGTCGCCGAGCAGGGTGAAACGCCGGGAGTTGTCGAATCCGCTCGAGATGCTGTTTTTAGCCTCTTTCAGGATGTCGCCGATGGTCAGGTAGCGACCGTTTACCCTCTTAAAGAGGAATTTCTGCACCGCATCGGTCAGCGTATTGTTATCGGAGATGTATACAGCACGAACGGTGGTGAACAAGCCGATGGCGCCCGATTTGACTTTGAGCAAGGCTTGTTCGCCGCCGGTCAGTGTTTCGTAGTCATCATAACCTCCGAACGAACAGGTAGCCGTGATGATCAGCGGGTAGCGGTTGGGGTTGTCCCAGCCGGCGATGTCGTTGTTGTCGATCACGCGTTCCTGTGCCCAGCCGCGCGGCCCTCCGTGACCGATGTATTGCGTGACGAGGTTGCCTTTAAAAATATTGGAGTTGATCGCCGCTTTGACATCCGGGAAGCGGTCGCCTGCGGAAGTCACCACCTGCTGGTAAGCGTCGAAGTATATTTTCTCGTTGTTGAAGAATTTCTCCGTGTTGACGGTCACCAGCGCCAGGTCTTCGGTCTGGTTGATGTGTGCATTGCCATCTTCGTCGTCGGCGATGAACAGGTTGCGCAAATGCCAGTCGCCCAGCGTGGCCGGGTCTTTGTCGTAGGCCATGATCTTGTCCACAATGGCCTGTGCTTCATCGGATGTGCGGGCGGTCAGGCGACCGACGGCGATGTCGAGTTTGCCGTTGAGCGAAGCGCCGTCTTCGGGGCTAAGCAGGGCAAAGAAATCGTCGGCCGGGTATGCCCGGATCGGGTCGAACGATTCGGCAGTTTCGTATACCGGTATGAGGTCTTTGTTGTCGTCGCTGTTGGTGATGTTGCGCGGGTCGAAAGAGCCGTCGCCGAAGAGCAACAGCCATTCAAATTTCGTAGGATTGCGTTCGAGCAGCATCAGGGCGAAATCGCGGATGGCGCCGGGGTCTTTGGCCCCGGAAGAAAATTCGTTATAGAGTTGGTGCGCATTCACCAGCGCCACGTCGAGGCCGCTGAAATTTTTCCGGTGTTCGGCCAATTGCGCCGCCTGCGCTTCCAGGTCGGGGTGGTATACGATCGCCATGTGCAGGTTGTCGAGGCCATGCAGGTTCTGGTTGGCGATTTTACCCGCTACTTTTTCCGGTTTGGGGAAAGTGGCGTTGTCGTAGAAAGCGATGAAACTGCGCAATATGCCGAGCGTACCGGCGCCGAATTCCACCGTGCCGCCGTTTTGCGTTTTTTGTTGCAAGAAGGGTCTTTGAGCGTTCGTGATATCCCATACCGTCAGATTGGCGGTAGCGCCCGAAAGGCGGAAAGTGGCAAATTCCTGCGTGAGCGTTCGTTTGTCGCGGAATTCCATGAACTGCCCCGTCATCGTCAGGCGGCGGCGGGCATTGATCTCGATGAAATCGAGCCAACCCTCGCTTTGCTGGCTGACCTCCGGGTATTCGATTTTGACATCAATTTTGTCGCCGCCGGCGGGTTTGAAATTGGCCTGAAAAACGCCCAGCGCGGCATAATTCGCTTCGTTGTCGCTCACTTTCACGCCGTTGATGTTGCGGGCGAAAGTGGTACCGTCGGCGGTGAGTCGCACGACGGTAGCGAGCGTACAACGCCCGGCAAATTCCGCGCGCAAACGCGCCATACTGTCGGGCACGAGATTGGGAAAATCGAAGGTATAGTCCCTCGAACGGGTCTGGAGGAAGTAGTCGCCAAACCACTTTTTTCCGGAACCCGTGCCCGACACGAAGAAGTCGAGCAGGTTCACCTTATCCTCTTCGAAGCGCCGGAAATCGTCGAATTCTTCGGTCACATAGGAAGCCGGCACACTCGCCTGCTCCGAAATGCGCAGACCGCTGCCATCGCCGGTCTTGATAAAATACCATGCATTGAAATCGTACAAATGCTGGCGTACAGTGAGTTCCGGATCGTTCGCACTGGGGCGGTAGAACCAGGGGCGCGGCCCTGTGGCGTAAAACAGGATGTAGTCGCCCGCGTCGAATTTGCCGTCGGCTTCGCCCGACACCCAAATGGCATTCTCGATCAGGTCGTCGGCACGCGCGTCGCTGTTGCGTTCAGGCACCATGACGCCACCGTTGCCGAACAGGCGTATGGTACGGGGGTCAATGTTGTCTAGGTCACTGATACCCAGTTCGTTTTTCAGGAAATTGTAGTCGAGTTTGTAAATACCCGAATTGCCGACGCCGAATTTGTACACCGTGCCGGTGCTCAATGCGGAATTATAGGTGAACGGTCCGCCGCGCTCCGTCACCGGCTGCGGACGGGGGGTAATCCGCACATTCAGCGTGAAAGATGTGGCACGCTCGAAACCGGTGCCTGTCCGGCGCACCGGCACAAAACGCACCCGCCCCCAATATTTGAAGCGCTCCTGCTCCGCCGTCGCCTGCACCTGCAGGTCGTTGCCCAGCACCGCGTCGTCAGCCGAAGGTTTTTTGGCAAATGCCTCCCATTGCACCGACACAACTTCCACATCAATGGTGGAAAAACCCGCCAGTGGGAACTGCTCCGCAAACACCGGCAGTGTGGGTGCGTCGTCGCCGAACATACAACCTTTAAAATTCCAGAATTCCAGGACATCGCCGCCGGAAAGGACGTGTTTCGTTGGTTCCGCGTCCCATTTCAGGCTGCGCTGGATGGTAAAGGACGATTGCGCCTGAAGCGCTAAAGCGCCGAAACACAACAGGAGGAAAGAGAGGAGTTGATTCTTCATAAGCCGGATGAACACGATTTGAAGGATATGGCCGGAAAAAACAGCATTTTGTATTCCAGGCCGGTCTGAGATTCGAGCAGTTTGGCGCAGGAGGGGGAATGCAGGTTGCCCGGCAGGGCGTTTTTGAAGGAAACAATTATCGGACAAAGTGGATTTTGGCAAACCATGAAAAAAAACGGTTTGACTGAAACCGGCAGATGGGGGTTTCGCTCTACTTTCGCCGGTCAGCTTCTTATGGGCGGCTCATTGGACATTGGACATTGGACATTGGACATTGGACATTGGACATTGGACATTGGACATTTTATAATTGTAAATTTTAAAAATATAAATTTAATTAATTTTCAATGTACAATAATCAATTTCCAATGTACAATGATTGCCGAAACGCTCTTACTATTCATGCTGTACCTAACCAAGTTTAATAATGAAACAAGACCGCATCCTCATCATCGGCGCCGGCGGCCAGATCGGCTCCGTCCTGACCGACGCCCTGCGCGAGGTTTATCAACCCGATAATGTTGTCGCTACCGACCTGCGCGACCTTGGGCCGCAGGAAGGTCCCGTCGAGATACTCAATGCCCTGGACCCGCTTGCTTTAGAAGAAGTGGTGAAAAAATGGAAGATCAACCAGATATACCACCTCGCCGCCATCCTGAGCGCCACCGGTGAAAAAGACCCGATGAAGGCCTGGGACATCAACATGCGCAGCTTGTTCAACGTGCTGGAGATCAGCCGCCAGCGCAATCTCGCCAAAGTCTATTTTCCGTCGTCCATCGCCGTGTTCGGCCGTGAAGCCGCCCACGCCAATACGCCGCAATACGAAGTTTTGATCCCCGAAACTGTCTACGGTATCAGCAAAGTGGCGGGCGAAAACTGGGCGAACTACTACTACCGCCGCTACGGCGTAGACGTGCGCTCGATTCGTTACCCCGGCATCATCGGCTACCAGAGCATGCCCGGCGGCGGCACGACCGACTACGCGGTGGACATCTACCACTACGCCATCCAGGCCAAGCCCTACGAGTGTTTTCTGAGCCAGGACACCAGCCTGCCCATGCTCTATATGCCCGATGCCATCCGCGCCACGCTCGAACTGATGGAAGCCCCTGCCAACCGCCTCTCGGTGCGCACGAGCTACAACCTCGCAGGCATGAGTTTCACCCCGGCAGAAGTGGCGGCGAGCATCCGCAAACTGATGTCCAACTTTAAAATCACCTACAAACCCGATTTCCGCCAGGCCATCGCCGACTCCTGGCCTGCTTCGATAGACGACTCCGCTGCCCGCCACGACTGGGGCTGGAAACCCGAGTTCGACCTCGACGCCATGACGAAGGATATGCTGCATCATCTGGCGGTGCAGTATCATTTGGGGGAAAGGGTGTGAATCGGGATTGCCTTGATATGATTTAAACCTGGGAAGCGATCACTCCGTTTGCATAAATACAGCGGGCGAGACAATTTTTGTACTACCGAAAACTGCCAACGTGAGCAAATCTTTGTCACCGGTAACGATAAAATTGGCATTAGCAGTTTCTGCCAGTTGAAGGATATTGTTGTCATCCGGATCACGACAGATATTCGGCAGGGGAGTATTGGGTTCGACTATTATGGCGACGTGTTTCAGTGTGCCCAAAATGCGATAACCTTTTCGGCAGGAACATCAAATTTTTCTGTCAAAACCCTTGTTAATTCATTGATAATAAAGGCAGAACAAACCACTTCGCCGATTGCAAGCGTCTTCTCCAACACTCGTTCCGCATTACCGCCGAATACGAAAGCGGAAATCAACACATTCGTATCCACTACAACCTTCATGAGACGACAGCGTACAAATCATCCTCGTTTTTAATTCCCTTGGCTTCCAGCAAAGGCTTCAACTCCGATTGCATCGCCTTCATTTCCAACAAAAAGAGGATATTGCGAATGGCTTTTGCTGCCAATTCTTCCGGCTTCAGATTGAGTTTGGCGGCCTGTGTAAGCAGGCGCTCGTTTAATGAATTTTCCAATGGGACGGCAATCCTTGTCATGGCAATGATAAGTTTTGCACAAAAGTAAGCAGTTTCAAGGAGAGTCAAACAGTAGCATTGATTTATCGTATTCACTTCTTCACCCACGCCCTTGCTTTTTCCATCTTGCTCATGCGCTCCTTCGATATTGCGCCTGCGGCTTCGAGGTCGTCCATGTCTTTAAGGAGTGTGGCTTTGGCTTCGTTAGGAAACTAAATCATTCGAAATCTATTGCGTCCAACAGGCTTTGCAAATCCGCATCCGTAATATTCAACGATGACCATTTGTTTTTCCCCTTAATTGTTGTTTTTGACCATTTATTCAATCAACAATCCGAATCAGGATTTGCTTGATTTAGCAAGAATTGGAAAGGGTTTTTCTCCGCTGCGCGGGTATCCTTCCTAACCCTTTTGACATCCCGCCCATTTTGATTCACTCCTTCAACCACTTCCGTGCCTTTTCCATATCCGGGTGCGTCACGCCCGCTTTTTCGAGATCGTTCCAGTCTTGGAGCAGGGTCGTTTTGGCGACGGCCTGGTCTTTTTCGTTGGCGATATACTGCTCATAAGCCTGCTTCGCTTTTTCCCAATCGCCGCGCAGGAGGTAAGAGTGGCCGAGGTTGGTGCGTATCCAGTTTTGAGAAGGGTCGAAAGAGAGCGCACGCTCGGCGGCGGCTTGCGCTTCCGGATATTGGCGGGCGAAGAGACGATACCAGGAGAGCGCGCCATAGTCCTGAGATGCGATTTTAGTGAGCGACGTTTCAACGCTGATGAGGGAATCCACACAGGCAGCCCGCTCTTGCTGGATGGCAACCACGTCAGCCCAGTCACCGCGTGACGCAAAAGAATCGCGCAGGGCTGCCATATTTTCATATACGAGACCCAGTTCATTGAAAAAATACGTTTGCCCGCTCGTCACAGCCTTTTGACGCAATGCCAATGCCTGACTGTACATTTTTTTTGCCTCATCGAATTGACCGGTCACTTGCCGGAAATGGCCAAAACTGTTCAGGGCGAATGCCAAATAAGGCTCGAACTGCGCGGGGTTGCTTCTGGCCAATCGCTCATATATTTCGAGCGACCGTAGGTTCATCTTTTCTGATTCCGCCATTTTTTGGATGGTAGTGTAATACAGTCCTAAGTTCATGGCCGTCCTCGCCAAATCGGGCTCGAACTGCGCGGGGTTGTTCGCGGCCAATCGCTCTGAAATTTCAAATGCCCGTAGATACATTGTTTCCGCATCAGCATTCTTATGAATTGCTGCGAAATAAATACCCAAGCATTCAAGCACTTTTTCCAAATCGGGCTCGAATTGCGCAGGGTTGCTCGCGGCCAATCGCTCATAGATTTCCAGTGAGCGGAGGTACATCTTTTCTGATTCCGCCATTTTTTGAACGGCTTTGTAAAAATTGCCGAAGTTCATGGCTGTCCTCGCCAAGTTCGGCTCGAACTGTGCGGGGTTGCTCTTGGCCAATCGCTCATATATTTCGAGCGAGCGGAGGTACATCTTTTCTGATTCCGCCATTTTTTGAACGGTAGCGTAATACAGCCCCAGGTTCATGGCCGTATTCGCTAAATCGGGCTCGAACTGCGCGGGGTTGCTCTTGACCAATCGCTCATATATTTCGAGCGAGCGGAGGTACATCTTTTCTGATTCCACCATTTTAAGATTCGTGTAGTAAAAAACGCCCAGGTTCATGGCCGTATTCGCTAAATCGGGCTCGAACTGCGCGGGGTTGCTCTTGGCCAATCGTTCATATATTTCGAGCGAGCGGAGGTACATCTTTTCTGATTCCACCATTTTTTGAACGGCTTCGTAAAAAATGCCCAGGTTCATGGCCGTCATCGCCAAACCCGGCTCGAACTGCGCGGGGTTGCTCGCGGCTAATCGCTCTCTGATTTCCAGCGAGCGGAGATACATCTTTTCGGCTTCCGCCATTTTTTGATTCGTGTAGTAACAATGACCAAGGTCCCTGGCCAACAATGCTTCATCGTTTTCTGAATGAGCCAATTGCATGGCTTTCTCCAAATACGCTATGCTTCGATGACTCTGGTTTTGGGAATACAATAAATTGGCAAAATCCTTCAAATTTTCTATCGTCTCGGCATATCGCCGCGATTGTTCGAAGTATATCTGTGCAGAATCATAGCGCAGTGGGTCGGCATAGTCGAGAACCTTCAGTCGGGCTTTCATGGCGTACTCGTCAGCCTTGACAAGCAACAGGCTGTCGGTCTCTTGCAATGTTTGTTGCGCGCGCTCTTTCCGGGCAAGCAAGGCGTCGCCTTCCCGTTGCATTTCCTTCGCGCTCAGCACATTGTCCGCCTCGTGGATCTTTCCTTCGTCGAAGAGTTGTTTGGCCAATCGCAGCCGCTCGCTGTTGAGTTTTATCGTGGAAAATGTCTCCGCCAACCGGATCACATCCTCCCGGAAGCGGGTCTCGATTTTTTGCACCGAGTCGCGTTCGGCATTCAGGGCGATGAGTTCGGCGCGGCAGGCATCGCGGTATTTGGCGGGCAGGCTGTCTTTTGCCATCTGCTCGCAGGCGTCGGCTTTTTTCGCTATTGAGGCGGCTAAACCGTCGAGGCGTTTTTTGAGTTCGGCGTACTCGGGCGATTTGCCGAAAATCTGCGTGGTGTTGATGGTGTTGCCCGTGCCGGTGACGATGACGCCGACTTTGGCGTCGTCTTGTACGGTGACGTTGGCGGGCTGCTGAGCAGTCCCCTCCTGAGTCGGGACGACAAAAAAGAGGAGCGCGAGACCCGCCTTCGCCCTCAACTGCGTCAAGACTTCGGCGAGTGAAAAGGCTACGGCGTGTAAAAGAAAGATTGTTTTTTTCATGGTTGTAAGGTTGGTTTTTGTGAAAGGAGGTGTCATCTCGACGCAGGAGAGGCGACATCTCCGCACGAAGGAGCGAACGATTTCTGAGATGCCACCCCTCCTGCGTCGAGATGACACCTCAAAAATCCTGCTTGATATCAATGCTGTTGGAATCGCCGGTGATGATGTTGCCGACTTTGGCTTTGTCCTTCACGGTGATGTTGACGTTGTTTTTGCCAACCGACTTGCCCGGCGGCGGCAGGACGATAACTATCGTGTCTTTTTCAGGCTGTTCAGCAGCAGGCAATATGACAGGCGTTGGCTCCGCTTTTTCAAAAAAAACATTGTAGCCTGTGATGCCAGCGATAGCGGCTAAAATGCCGAGGATGAGCGCCCATTTTTTCCAGCGCAAGTTCGTACTGAGGCGGTGACTGGCAGTCACCGCCTCAGTATCAGCGATATCCGCCACCGCCGCAGCGATGCGGTTCCATTGCAGGCGATAGTCTTTGTCGTCAAGCAGGCCGGTCAGGTGCTGTTTTTTCAGTTGAGCAAATTGCCCGGAGAGGGTCAAAACGCGCTGGCGCAGTTCGGCGTCGTCCGTGTGCTCCGTTAGCCCGACGAGCGTTGCGAGGGCGGTTTCGAGTTTTCCCTGGGTAAGCAGTGCTTTCAGTTCTTGTTTCGAGGAAGGCATAGGCGAATATTGCTTGGCGAAAGTAAGATAAAACAAGGAAATTCGCAAAAAATGCCGGCGCGAAGTGATTTCGCTCCGTCCACCCCTTCCGATCTTTTTAAAATCCCACCTATCTGAATTCCACCTTTTGCGCTCCCGCACAAAGCGCGATATTTGCGCCGCAAATATTGCTCATGGCGCTCACGCCTTTAATACCATCGCGTCTTTCACACATGTCTGCGAAAAACAAATCCAAATCCAAAGCTGCCCCCGCCAAAACGGCAGCGCCTAAACCGGTAGCGCAAGCACGCCCCAAAGCTGTACCGCCGCAGCGGACCAATACCTTTCTGCCCGGTTTCTGGCGGCAGCATTGGCTGCCCGCATTGCTGCTCCTGGCGCTGGCTTTCGCTCTCTATGCCGTATCCATCGGTTTCGGCTACGTGCTCGACGACGAGATGGTGATCCACAAGAATGCCTTCGTGATGAAAGGTTTTGCCGGGCTGCGGGAGATTTTCGGAGCGGACAGTTTCATGGGCTATTTCCAGAGAAAAGAACAACTTTTCCTGCTGGAAGGCGGGCGCTACCGGCCTTTGTCGCTGGCGACCTTCGCGATGGAGATCGGCATTTTTGGAAAAGGAAACGCCGACTTGCCGCACATCAGCCACTTTATCAACATCCTGTTGTACGGGCTGACGGGCATTTTGTTGTATCGCATCCTGCTGGGCTTGTTCCCGCTGAAGGAAGGCGGGTGGTGGTATTTCAGCCTGCCCTTTCTCGCTTCGGTGATCTTCGTCCTGCATCCGCTGCACTCGGAGGCAGTGGCCAACATCAAAGGCCGCGACGAAATACTTGCCCTGCTCGGCAGCCTCACCGCGCTGTATGCGACTTTGAAATATTTCGACACCAATCGTTCGCTTTGGCTCTGGCTCTCGGGCATGTTCCTGTTTTTGGGCATGTTGTCCAAAGAAAACGCGCTGACTTTCGTGGCGGTGATCCCGTTCACCGTCTGGTTTTTCACCAAACAACCGGCAGGTCGGGTTATTAAAGCCTCGCTACCCTTGTTGGCGGCCACGTTTTTGTTCATCATCGTGCGCTACAAGGCGCTGGGTTTCATGCTCGACCACGGCAAAGCCACGACCGACCTGATGAACAATCCTTTCCTCGGCATGACCGGTGGAGAAAAACTGGCGACGATCTTCCTCACACTCGGTTGGTACGTGAAACTGCTTTTCTATCCGCACCCGCTCACGCATGACTACTACCCTTACCACGTGCCGAAAGTGGGCTGGACCGACTGGCGGGCGCTGGTGTCTCTGGCTTTATACCTCGGCATGGGCGTGTGGGCATTGTTGAATGTGCGCAAACGCAGCACACCGGCCTATTCCATCGTATTCTGGCTCCTGACGCTGAGCATCGTGTCCAACCTGTTCGTCACCGTCGGCGCTTTTATGAACGAGCGATTTGCCTACATGCCTTCGGTGGCATTTTGTATCCTGGCCGGATGGTTCCTGACCCGTAGATTGCCCGAATGGTTCCGGGGAGAGCCCGACCGGCCCGGCATTCTGGCTGCCGGACTGATGGTGGCCGTGGCAGCCTTTTTCGGTTGGCGCACCGTCACCCGCGTGCCTGACTGGAAAAACGCCAACTCGCTCAACGAGGCCGCCATCAAGGTTTCCTATAACAGTGCGCGTTCGCACTGTTTTTACGTCACTTCCCTGTACAAGGATGAGTACCAAAAAACAAAAGATCCGGCGAAAAAAGTGGCGCTCATAGATACGATGGAATACCATATCAAACAGTCGCTCGAGATCAACCCCAACTACGGCGCAGCCCTGGTGATGAAATCGGCGGTCGCTGCCGCCCGTTTCGAACAGGACCACCAGTTGGACAAACTCTTCCACGAGTTCGAATATATCCTGGAAAAGATCCCTTACAATACCAATTTCCGCGACTTCCTCGACAAGTATATGACCTATCTGGACGGTTCCAACGCCGACAAATACGTGGCGTTCTGCCACCGCGCGGGCTACGAATTTTTCTGGCAAAAGAAAAAAGACGCCCAAACGGCGCTAAAATTCATTCAATACGGCATCAACCGCCAAACCGAAGACATTCGCCTGCTCGACGATGCCGCCGAGATATATGCTGCTACAGGCAACGCGGCCAAAGCAGCAGAGATGAAAGCGCGGGCGGATGCGCAAAGGTGAGATGGACGGTGGACGGTGGACGGTGGACGGTAGACGGTGGACGGTGGACGGTGGACGGTAGACGGTGGACGGTGGACGGTGGACGGTGGACGGTAGACGGTGGACGGTGGACGGTAGACGGTGGACGGTGGACGGTGGACGGTAGACGGTGGACGGTAGACGGTGGACGGTGGACGGTGGACGGTAGACGGTGGACGGTAGACGGTGGACGGTAGACGGTGGACGGTGGACGGTAGACGGTAGACGGTAGACGGTAGACGGTATAAAGAAAATAGCTTAGCTTTGTAATCAATTGTTCATCAAAGCGCTAAATAATCATGGGAAAATTCAAAGAACAATGAAAGTAACCGAGCATTTCTCAAAAGCAAAAGACAAAACACTGGTCTCCTTTGAAGTATTGCCCCCGCTCAAAGGCGGCAGCATGCAGTCCATTTTTAAAACGCTGGACACGCTGATGGAATTCAAGCCGCCGTTCATCGACGTGACCTACCACCGCGAGGAGTTTTTGTACAAACAACGGCCGTCGGGGTATTATGAAAAAACGGCCATCCGCAAGCGCCCCGGCACGGTCGGCATTTGTGCGGCTATTATGCACCGCTACGGTGTGGACGCTGTGCCGCACCTCATCTGCGGCGGCTTTTCGGTGGAAGAAACGGAGAACGCGCTGATTGACCTCAACTTCCTGGGCATCAACAACGTGCTCGCCCTGCGCGGCGACGCGCGGCAGTTCGAGGACAAATTCATTCCCAACGAAAACGGCCACAAATACGCCCTCGACCTCGTGCGCCAGATCGTCGGGATGAACGAAGGCCGCTACTTAGATGCCAATATCGTCAACGGCGAAAAAACCGACTTCTGCGTCGGCGTGGCAGGTTACCCGGAAAAGCACTTCGAGGCGCCCAACCTGCCGACCGACCTGTATTTTACCAAACAAAAAGTAGATGCCGGAGCGGGCTATATCGTGACGCAAATGTTTTTCGACAACCGGAAATACTTCGATTACGTGGAAGCCTGCCGCAAGGCTGGCATCGAGGTGCCCATCGTACCGGGCCTGAAACCCCTGACCAAGCGCTACCAGCTCAACGCCATCCCGCGCAAGTTTTACGTCAATATGCCCGACGAGTTCGTCAGCGAAATTTTGAAGGCCAAAGACGACGAAGCCGTCAAACAAGTCGGCATCGAATGGTGCATCCAACAATCTAAGGAGTTGAAAGCCGCCGGCGTGCCCTGCCTGCATTATTATACGATGGGCGATACGGAAACGATACGGGCGATTGCGGCGAGCGTGGCTTGAGTCCTTTAAGTACAAAGGCTTGACATAGGATTAGCAGGTGTGCTTATAGAGGCAAAAGATTGAGGTATTATTCCCAACGTCAAAATGTTGCTTGACCAACTTATTCAGGAAGCCAATCTTCGAATTAGTCAGCAAATCTACAGACGAGTGCTTGACGAAGCGGGGGAATGACTTTTTCCCTCAATGACGTAAATCGGCAACACCCAATCATTACCTTTTGCCTATTTTAGCAATTTCCATCCCCAACCGTTTCCTGACTGCAGAATTTCTCCGAACTTCCCCCCGCCAAAAGGCAACCCGAACGAAAAGATTTCCGCCAACTCCATTCGTTATGAGAAAACTCTTCACCGCACTGCTCCTGCTGGCGGCGGCGGGTGCTGCCGCGCAAGACCCGATCTTTTCGCAGTTTTACGCCATGCCCCTTCAGGTAAACCCCGGTTTTGCCGGAAGCGCCATCGCGCCCCGCATCGGCGCGGCCTACCGCAACCAATGGTCGGGCTTCAACAATGCCTACCGCACCTACGCGGTATTTTACGAGCAAAGCCTGGAACGGCTGAACAGCGGCATCGGCTTCAACCTCGAAGGGGACAACGCAGGCGACGGCATTTACAAAACGACGCGGTTTTCCGCCGTGTATGCCTACCGGCTCAAAGTGACCGACCACCTGGCGTTGAAACTCGGCGTGGAAGCAGGCGCTTACCAAACCAACCTGAATTGGGAAAAACTCATCTTTCCCGACCAGATCGACCCCATCGGCGGCATCGGCAACGGCTCAGGCGAAGTTCCGCCCGACCTGGCCACCAAAACCCAACTCGACATTTCTTCGGGCCTGCTGATCCTCAGCGACAAATTCTACTTCGGCGCGGCGCTCAAACACCTTAATACTCCCAACGACGGCATCCTGCTCGTGAACGACAACCTGTCGCGGGGCCTGCCGCTGCGTTACACCTTTCACGGCGGCACCGAACTGGTTGTTAAAAAGGGCAATAAAGTCCGCCAACCCTCGTTTATCTCCCCGAATTTTTTATTCGTTTCCCAGGGACCTTACCAGCAATTGAACATCGGTGCATACGCCGGTTTGGGCGCCATTATCGCCGGAGCATGGTACCGGCACACTTTTCGCAATGCCGACGCTGTTATTTTGATGGCCGGTTTTCGCGAGGGAATTTTTAAAATAGGCTTGAGTTACGACGTGACAGTGTCGGGTTTGTCGGCGCGTTCGGGCGGCACTTACGAGCTGACGCTGGGTATTTTGTTCGACCAGAATGAAAAACTGCGCAAAAAGAAAAGCCGTGACCTCAACGATTGCATCCGGATGTTTCAATAAAGGAAAACGACTTTCGTTAAATTTTGAAAGACCGGAATTCCGAAATGTTTTATTTGCCTACATTTGCTGCTCAATTTTCTAAACCTGTATTTTAATAATGAAAAAAACTCTCATTCACGGGTTAAACTTTGTCCTGCTCATCTTCCTGATGGCGAGCTGCGGTAAAAAAACCGAGCGTTCCTCCTCTACAGGCTGGAAATACAACGACCAAAAGTGGGGCGGCTTTGAAAAAGTGGATTATGACGGTCAGGCCACCGGCCCGAACCTCGTCCTTGTCGAAGGCGGTACCTTTACCATGGGTCTTACCGACCAGGACGCCACTTATGAATGGAACAACGTGGCGCGCCGCGTAACCGTCTCCTCGTTCTACATGGACGAAACCGAAATTTCCAACATTGACTACCGCGAGTACCTCTACTGGGTGGATCGAGTATTCGGCGAAACCTACCCCGAAACCTGGAAACGCGCCCTGCCCGACACCCTTGTGTGGCGCGACGAACTGGCTTACAACGAGCCGATGGTGGAAACCTACTTCCGCCACCCCGCCTACGACGACTATCCCGTAGTGGGCGTCAACTGGAACCAGGCCAACGAATTCTGCAAATGGCGCACCGACCGCGTGAACGAGATGATCCTCATCGAACGCGGTATCATTGACCCGACGCCCGACCAGAAAAACGAGAACAACTTCAACACCGAATCATACTTAGTGGGTCAGTACGAACCCGCTGTGCGTAAAAACCTGCCCGACCAGCGCACCGGCGGCGAACGCCGCGTACGCCTCGAAGACGGCATCCTGCTCCCGGCCTACCGCCTCCCGACGGAAGCCGAATGGGAATACGCCGCACTCTCGCTCATCGGTGTGCAAGCCAACAGCAAAGACGAACTCATCACTGACCGCCGCATCTACCCGTGGGACGGCAATACCGTGCGCTACCAAAAACGCAACAAATACCAGGGTCACATGCTCGCTAACTTCAAGCGCAGCGGCGGTGACTATGGCGGTATGGCAGGCGCTCTGAACGACAAATCGTTCTTCCCTTCCAAAGTGCGCGACAACTGGCCGAACGACTACGGTCTGTACAACATGGCCGGTAACGTGAACGAATGGACTGCCGACCTCTACCGTCCGATGACCTCTTCCGACCTGGAAGACGTGGCCAACCACGACCTGAACTCCTTCCGCGGTAACGTCTTTGTGACCAAAAAACTCGACCCGGAAACCGGCCAGCCGATCACCAAAGACAGCTTGGGCCGCCTCCAGTACGAATTGATGGACACGACCACTACCGCCCTGCGCGACAACTACAAACGCCCCGAAGTGTACAACTACCTCGACGGCGACAAGGAATCGCAGGTAGAATACCGCTATGGCATCAGCACCCTCATCAGCGATAAAGCCCGCGTCATCAAGGGCGGTTCCTGGGCCGACCGCGCTTTCTGGCTCTCGCCCGGCACGCGCCGCTTCCTCGAAGAAGACAAGGCCAGCCGCACCGTCGGTTTCCGCTGCGCTATGACCCGCACAGGTAACCCGATCGGCAACGACGAAGAAGGCAACGAGTTCAAAACGAAGAAGAAAAAAGTGAAACGCCGCTATTAATCCGGTGTTCTGAATCCTTACTGTGGAAAGAGGGGCAAAGTCATGCGTGACTTTGTCCCTCGTTTTTTTGGTAACAAATACACTCTCACTCTCTCTGGATCTTTATTAGATAACCATGACGAAACAATTATTTTTCACTACCATTTTCTTGACCGTTCGGGCTATCAATTATATGGTCCAATCATAGCGGAAATGAAAAATATAAATAAAAGTACTTACGGCCACTTCAAATTCACCAGATGCGTACGTGTGTATAATCACCGAAACTCCGGTGTATTCTTGACTTGAGCGCCTGCAAAGTACCTTCTATTTGTTTCAAATACACCTGCAGCCAGGCAATATCCGAATAAATCCCCGGCTCTGTTACTATTCCTTTCATTTCGCCTTTCAACCTTTCCAGTCCATCGAGAAGGGCGCTAAAGCCACCGTCGCGCACCTCCATCACCTCAGCTCTGAGGGCTTCGATGATATGCCTTTTGTCTTCCTGGCAGCTGAACAGCAGCCAGCACAGCAATTGGTGGTAGAAATCCATCTCCCCCTTCATTTCCGCTATTCTGGATTCCAAATTTTTAATGGCAGGTCTCGGCATGAGGTTTACGGCTCGGGGCAATAGCGCAGACGATTGTATTGTTCCCATGACTCGAGTGGTTAAATTGAAAAAATTCTCAGGCGACCTAAATATACAATCTCTCCTTTCCCAAATCCAATGACATCATGCAGGTTCGGCAATGATTGTTGTCACCCTCGGAGTCATGTGTTTGGCGAGGTTCAATTTATTCGGAGTTGTTTGAAACCATGTGCATAGATTTGACCCGAAAAAATGCACATTTATCCAGCAACAAATGCCTTACGTCTCCGCTGAAGAAGCCCTTCAGATCGTTCAGTCCAACCAACGGATATTTATCCACGGCAGCGCGTGTACGCCGCTGTACATGCTGAAAAAACTGGCCGAGCAGGCGCCGCGCCTTCAGAACGTTGAACTCGTCTCCATCAGCCTTTATGGCGATGTGGAATTGGACAAACCTCAGTACCGGCCACATTTCCATTTCAATTCCCTGTTTGTTTCTGCCAGCATACGCCAGGCCGTAAACGAAGGTCGCGCCGATTATGTACCGGTTTTTTTGAGTGAAATACCGGAACTGTTCAAACGCAACATTCTGGCGCTCGACGTAGCCATCGTTCAGGTTTCCGAGCCCGACCGGCACGGCTACTGTTCCCTGGGCGTTTCGACCGATATTGCCCGCTCGGCACTGAACACTGCCAAACACGTCATCGCCCAGGTGAACCCCCGGGTGCCGCGCACTCACGGCGACGGTCTCATGCACAAGAGCAGTTTTGATGCCATGGTGTTTTGGGAAGCTCCCTTGCAGGAGGTCAGTTACGGGAAAGCAACCGGAGAGGCGGAAATGAAAATTGGACAATTCATTGCGGGATTGATCGAGGATCGCAGTACGCTGCAATTGGGCATCGGCACCATTCCAGATGCCGTGTTGAAGTGCCTGAACAACCACAAAGACCTGGGCGTGCACACCGAAATGTTTTCGGATGGCATTATTGACCTGGTGGAAAAGGACGTGATAAACAACCGCTTTAAAAACATTCACCCCAACAAGACCGTGACGGCGTTCGCCCTGGGCACGCGGCGGCTCTATGATTATGTGGACGACAATCCCGCATTCGCTTTCCTCGACGTTGATTACGTGAACGAGGCTTCGGTCATCAAACGCAACGACCGCGTGGTAGCCATCAACAGTGCCATCGAAGTGGACCTGACGGGACAGGTATGCGCCGATTCCATCGGCACCTACCAGTATTCCGGCGTGGGCGGCCAGATGGATTTCATGCGCGGAGCGGCGCTTTCCGAGGGCGGAAAACCCATCATCGCCCTCACTTCGCGCACAGCCAAAGGCGTTGCGCGCATCGTGCCGTTGCTCAAACCGGGCGCCGGGGTGGTGACGACGCGGGCGCATGCGCACTACATCGTCACGGAGTACGGGGTGGCCTATTTATTTGGAAAAAACCTGCGGCAGCGCGCCAGGGCATTGATTGAAATTGCGCACCCCGGCGACCGGGAAATGCTGGAACGCGCGTTTGCGGAGCGATTCAGGGAGATTTCGGAGTGACCGGTTGATCGAATTCCTTGTGATAGATCCGCAACAACAAAATAAACATGGAGATCAGGATCGGCCCGAAAATAAAGCCGATAAAGCCGAACAACTTCAAGCCTACAATGACGCCAAACAAAGTGATGACAGGGTGGACGTGGCCGATTTTTTGCAGGAGCCACATCCGCGCCAAATTATCCACCGAACCTACGACGATAAAACCATAGAGAAATATAAACAAAGCTTCCCATTCCATCCCTTTGGCGAGGAGCAGAAGCGACAGTGGCACATAAGCCAGCGCCACGCCCACTACAGGCAACATCCCTGACACAAAGGTGATGGCAAACCAAAGCCACATGTCATCCACTCCCGCCAACCAGTAGGCGATCAGGCCCGCCAGCCCCTGCACAACCCCCATCATGGGAATACCCAGCGCATTCGACCATACCATGTCGTTCAATTGTTTGCGCACGTATTCCACATTTTCATCTTTGAGGGGCAGCCAGTTGAAAAACGACCGCTCCATTCTTTCGCTCTCCGTCAGCATAAACCACAGGATGAAATAGGCTGCCAGCAGGATGCCCAACCCATTCACCGTAGCGCTCACAATGCCTCGCGCCTCGCGCATGCCCCAGTCCGTCAGCCCCTGAATGTTATCGGGCGTCAGCAAAGCGATGCCGAATCTCGCTTCCAGTTGCCGTGCAAAATCTCCCGCATTCTGGAGGAGATCGTCGGAATTCATCAGTAAGGCAAGCAGTCGCTTTTCAAGCATTCCGAAAATCCAGTAAGCGGGCGCCAGGATCAGAATGAAGGATACGAAAAGCAATGCCGCCACCGCTGCTTTTTTTCTCCACTTCCATTTTGTTATGATATAAAACATCGGCCCCCGCAACAGGATATACAAAGCGTAAGCGCCGAGCAATGCCGGTATAAAAAAGCGCAGGTTCCAGAAAAGCACCCCAAAAATGGCCGCGATGAGCAGCAGGAGCAATACCTGACGGATTTGAACACCCGGAATCTTATTCATGGCGATGGAAAGCAAAAACAGGCCTCCCGAAGCACGAGCGGCCTGTTGACAGCAAAAATACCCACTAAACTTTTATTTTACAGCAATTTGTGTCGAAGCTTTTTCCTCCGTTTTTTTCTTGGGCAATACGACTTTCAAAACGCCATCGGTGTATTCTGCAGAGATATCTTCGGCTTTTACGTTCTCCGGCAATGCGAAGGAACGGGTGAAGGTGCTGTAGCGATATTCCTGACGCGTATATTTTTCATCCTTCTCTTCCTTTTCTTCCTTCGATTCGCCGGAAATAGAAAGATATCCGTTCTTTATTTCCAACTTAAAGTCTTCTTTCTTGAAACCGGGTGCAGCCACTTTCAACTTGAATTCGTTCTTGTTTTCCGTGACGTTCACAGCTGGGACGGATATACCTTTGACGGCCGGTTTGGACCAGTCTCCATTATCAAAAAGATCATCCATCCAATTTGAAATTGAGGGGAAAAAACTTGATTCCGGGTTCCATCTGACGAGTGACATATAAACCTCCTTTTGTTTTGTGAATGTTGAAATCGAATTTTTGGTAATTTTTACAGCACAAAGTTCCGGTCGGTGATGCTGGCAGGAAATGACTTTCGCTATACTTGCAGTTGATATTTCTCATCTGAATCAGCACGTGAAAAGAATCTACATCACCAAATCCTCAGGGGAGGAAGCGCCTTTTTCCCTGAAAAAATTGCGGAGATCACTCCGCAAAGCCGGTGCTTCTCCTCAGATCATCCATGACATAGCGCTCGAAATTCAAAAGGGACTTTACCCCGGTATCAGTACAGAAGAAATTTATGGCCGTGCGTTCGAACTTCTGAAGGAATCTTCCGCCCACCTGGCCGCCCGCTACAAACTGAAAAAAGCCATTATGGAGTTGGGGCCGTCGGGTTATCCTTTCGAGCGATTTGTGGGAGATATATTGCGCAACCGGAAATACGACGTTCAATTAGGGAACATCGTGGAAGGATACTGCGTCAACCACGAAATAGATGTGATGGCGAGGCGAGGCGCCGACACCATATTGGCCGAATGCAAATACCACAACCAATCCGGTTTAGTATGCGATGTGAAAATATCGCTCTATGTGCATGCGCGCTTCCGGGATGTCGGGGCAGGATTGAAACGAAGAGGGGAAAACGCTGATTTCCAGGGCTGGCTGGTCACCAACACGCGGTTCAGCGACGATGCGGTGCTGTACGGTGAGTGCGCAGGTCTCCGCCTCATCAGCTGGAATTATCCGCTGAAAGGTAGTCTGAAAGAAATAGTGGATCGTGAACGGCTCTATCCGCTTACGTGCCTGACCACACTGAGCGGACACGAGAAGAACCGGTTGCTGGAACAAGGCATCGTCTTGTGCAGCGAGTTGATGCGCCGGGACGATGTTCTGGCAAAAACCGTGAGCAGTAATCGTATTGCGGGGATTTTGCAGGAGTGCAGGGGGCTTTGCGGACCGGCAAAGAGTAAAAATTGAGCAATTTTTATTTAACCCGCTCTCGCAGCGCCTTTGCTTTGTTGTAAAAACCATGCCCCGGCTTCGCAAGAATCTTATCCAAAGTCCTGATAAGCAAGGTCTTCTGCGCCGGCATCTGGTGCAGCAGCGTCAGCGCCATCGCCCATTCGGAGCGTTCGGCAATGGTTTTGTCCTGAGAGGTCGCGAGTTGTCGGAAATAAGTGAGCGCTTCGGCGTATTGGCCGCGCCGGTAGAGCGAGTGGGCGAGCAACTCCTTCGTTTTCAGGGCATCCGGGTCGTTTTTCAGCGTGGGTTTCAGGAGTTTTTCCACGTCGGTGTATTTACCCGATTTGTAACTGTCGAGCGCCTGGCCGTAGCCGGGCGATTCGCTGCGGCCCGTTGTACCGCCGTTTTTTGGGATAAAATCCTGTTCGCGGTAGTAAGTGGCGGCTAAGGCCGGGTAGTCGGGTTCGGCTGGCTTTGAAGGGGAAGCCGGTTGGGTGCCGGGTTTGGGAGCGGGCGTCGTTTTGGAAGGCGCACTCTGTCCGGCCATGCGGTCATCTTCTTCCGGCTGGGTAGCGGAGGGTTTTTGCGAGGGTCGGGGTGTTTTTTTCGGAGGCGTCGCAGTGGGTGTTTTGGTTTTAGGCGCCGTCGCCACCGGCGACGGTCCGCCGATGTCGGCCTGCGGCTGCAGGAGCCACCAGCCGAATACGGCAAGGAACAGCACCGCCGCCACGCCCACAGCCCACCAGCGCCGCACGAAACGGACACGCATCGTCTGAACCGCTGTACTACTCCCGCCATCTCTGGTGTTTTGACGGGCAAAACTGCCACTGCTACTGCCACTGCCACTGCTACTGCCACTGCCACTGCCACTGACCTCCCGCTCCCACGCATCCATTTTCGTCTTCAAATCCCTTTCCACGAGCCATTCCAGGCCCTGTTGTTCGAAACGGTGGGTTTTCACCAGGGCGGCCAGTTCCGGTTCGGCGGCAATTTCCGCTTCGAATGCCGCTGCCTCTGCCGGGGGCAACTTCCCCCGCAGGTAGGCTTCAATTTTGTCGAAAAGCAATTCGTCGCGCATTAAAAAGGTTTGAAAGTTGGAGGGTTGGAAAGTTGGAAGGTTGGAAAGTTTGAAGGTTGGAAGGTTCTGACTCTCCAACTTTCCAACCTTCAAACTTTCAAACCCCTATTTATCAAGATATTCCGCCCACAGCGGATGATTTTCCAAATGTTCGCGCAGGCGCATGCGGCAGCGATAGGCTTCTTTTTTGGCCACGTCGGCGCCGGAATAGCCCATTTTTTGAGCGATTTCTTCCATTGTGTAGTCCAGCTGGTAGAGGCGCAGCAGTTCGCGGCAGCGTTCGCCGATGTGTCCCATTGCCTCGGTCAGCAGTTCGCGGTGTTCGGCGCGGAGCGTTTCGGTTTCGGCGCTTTCCACCTCGCCGTCGTATTGGGCGGGCGAAAGTTCCCGATATCGTCCCTGTTGGCGGCGCAGCGTGACCCAGCGCCATTTGGCGATGGCCACAAAATAGGTCGCCAGGGTACTTTTTCCCTCGAATCGCCCCTCGCGCAGGTTCCGGTCGAACAACACCAGCGCTTCCTGGAACACGTCCTGCGCGTCGTCGCGGCTCCCTCCGTTGTCGAGCACGAAGCGCGTCACCGTTTCCCGCAGACCGGGCAGCAGGTACATGCGCCGCAGCGCATCTTCCCGTGCCTGTCCGCCGCTTTGAATGGCGGCCATCAGCGATTCGTCTGTCCAGAGCGTGTTTGCTGTCATTAGTGCAGTTGATGGGCGAAAGGTAACCACAAGGTGCAACTTTCCGAAAGTCGGCCTTTCCCCATTAAATAAGATGGCTTTTAAAACACTTCTTTAGCGTTTGACGACTTCAAAATCAATACTATGTGATCTATGTGCCTATGTGTTTAGCTTTAAAACACTTCTTTAACGTTTGACGACTTCAAACAAGTGTTTTCGTTAGGATTTTCCTAAAAAATGCGGCCCGTGGTTACTCCCTTGGCCCCCCCTGCACAAAGAAGCATCAATCAAAATTCATTTCGCAACACAAAAAATTGACAGACATGAAAAATCTGATTTTGCTTCCGGTGTTTATTCTTTCCGCTCACCTGCTTTCCGCTCAGCTCAGCGGCTTCGGTATCCGCCCCGGCGTGAGCCTGTCCACGTATAAACTGAACAAAGAATACAACGACATCTACAACGCGGCGCTCCGCCCCGGCCTCAGCGCCTCGGCGTTCGCGGAGATCAACCTCGGCAACCGATTCACGCTGCAACCCGAAGTCGCTTTCACCCAACGCGGCGTCAACCTGAGAAGTAAAAGCACTATTTTCTGGGAAGGCCCCGATTTCGGCTACCCTGCCGATTACAGCGTGGTGGATTACCGCCAGAAAGAAACGCTCAATTATCTCGACATCCCGGTGATGGTGGAGAAAAACTTCGGTGGCGGCAACATCGGCGCCTATGTGGCGCTCGGCCCCGGCTTGTCGTTCGGTTTTAAAGGAAAAGGCCGCGAAGAGATCACCGTCGAATTCCCGACCGGCGACGGCGCCGTGGACTCCAATACCGACCGCTACGAATACGGCATCGAAATGGGTTCGGGCCGCTACGATACCTACAAAGGCTTCGATTTCAACCTCAACGCCGGTGCAGGTCTGTTGTTCCTGCTCGAAAGCGGCGAGATCGGCCTCGACTTCCGCTACACCCACGGCTTGCGCAATCTCAATGTGGATGGCCTGAAAAACCGGAATTTCACCATCGGCGTGTCGTATATGCACTACATCGGTCAGTGAGATAAAAGAGTTGATAAAAGTTGATGAAGGTTGATATAAGGTGATAATCAACCCTCATCAACCCTCATCAACCCTCATCAACTTTCATCAACTTTCATCAACCTTTTCCAACGATGACTTGCCCAAACTGCGGCCATGCCACGCCGCCCACCCACGCGGCGCGCTGCGGCCATTGCAATTTCAAACTCCCGGCAAATTCCCGGCCACAGGCCGCCGGGGCGACGGACACTGCCCTGCCCTGCTGGAATTGCCGCCACCCGAACTCCGCGGAGGCCGGGCGCTGCGAGCACTGCAACGCGAAACTGCAAACGTACCCGGCAGCGCCTTTCACCTCCGTCAAACCAGTCAATACACAAACCCGTAAACCCGCAAACGTTCCATATCATGACGAATAAAGGTTTCAATCCGCTTTTTGTGTCGGCGCTCGACATCCTCACCGGCGCACTGGGCGTGTTCATCATCCTCAATTTTTTGAACACGCGCCTCATGGGTGTACCGCCGGTACCGGTCAATCCGCCCGGGTTGGAGAAAAAAACCGATCAGGGCAAAACGCAGGCTTCCAACAAGCCGCGCCCCGCCGACGAGCCGCGCGCCTGGTGGCGCAAACCGGCGGAACCGCAACGCGCTCCGTCTCCGACGACCGGCCGCCCCCAGCAACCGGCAACCAACCGACCCCAATCCGAACCGCCCAATCCGCCATCCACAATCCCAAATCCACAATCCCCCGTCCCCATTCCCCAACCGCAAGACCCGGTGGCAGTGGACCTGATGAAACAAACCAAAGGTGCAGTGGTCATCCTGCTCCAACAGGCCGACCAAAGCAAGCAGCCGGTGGAATTTATGCTCCGCCAGGGAAACCGCACCTGGAAACCCAGCCGCGTGAGCAAGTACCAGGACAATGGCTTCCGCTACGAAAAAGCGCTGAGTTATTTCTACCAAACGGAGATAGAACCCGGTACTTACGAAGTGCTGGTCAAGGTAAAAAGAGGCCAAAAAGGCGGAGGGCAGAAGCCGTTCAGCCTGTACGGCAAACTCGTGCCGCCGGGCCAGAAAGCGCAGACCTATTCGTTCGGCAACTTCGCCATCGGCGGGTCGGAAGGCGACTGGATCTCTGCCGGGTCGTTCAAAGTCAGCGCTGCCGGACTGCAATACCAGTCCAGGCTCCCGGCAGCAGCCAAAAAAGAAACTGAACCAGCCCCCACTGCCACGCAACCGGCCAATATTCCCACGCCCAAACCATCCGGCAGAAACGGGAAATGGGGATAGCGACTAACGACATACGACTTGCGACATACGACTTGCGATCAACCAGGTCGAAGGACATTCTCTGAACGCGCTCATCACCAAATCCACAAATCACCAAATCCACAAATCACCACACAACTCTCAACGCTCAACATATTTTAAGCCATGTTCGCCAATAAAAATCTGCAAATAGCCGCCGGTCTCGGCATCGCATTCTTCATCGCCGCGCTTGTTGCGTTCGGCTACCACACGGCCCCCGCCGGTTCGTCCCTCGAAACCTTCTTTTTCGCGCTCGGCGGCAAACTGCCGGAGGGCGTCATCCAGGCTGCAACCTTCGCCTGTTTTTTCATCGCCATTTTCGGAGTCGTAGCGATGAACAAGAAAATTCAACAGGAAGAAACTGCCTATATGGCCAAACTCCTGCCTGAATCCGAGCAATATGTTTTGTATCCGGAAGATGTGAGCCGCATCAAGTTGGAGACGATTGACGTGGAAAAACGCATCGGCCCGACCATGCTGACCGATCTCATCAAGCAGGCAACCACGAAGTTCCGTGCCGAAAATTCCTCCGGCGAGACGCTTTCTATCGTGGAAACGGTGAGCGAAATGCAGCGCAAATCAATGGAAAAAGAATTCTGGCTCATCAGCACCTGCCAGACGTTGATCCCGGCTTTCGGCTTCCTCGGTACGGTTTGGGGCATGGCCGCCGCCATCCTGAGCATGGGCCAGGCCAAACCTGTTGCCGCAGTAACCCTGCCTACTGCTACTGCTACTGCTACTGCTACTGCCCCTGCTACTGCCCCTGTTCCTCCTGCCGTCACCTCCACCGACATCCAGGCGCTGATAGACAGCATGGGCACGGCCTTCTTTACCACGATCGTCTCCATTGTGCTGGGTATTGTCGTAAGCGTAGTGGTTAAAAGACTCGAAACCCGCGTCGAAGATTTTCAGACCAACATGAAACGCTACGTCGTGGAGAATTTAGTCAACAGAATTCACCGGTAACATCAGATTTTGGAAGAGGTCTGCGGCGGCACCCGAAGGGGTGTCGCCGTTTTTCATTGCAGGCCAGATAAGGTCACGTCTTCCTGTCTTCCATTTTACTCCGAAATCCCACCCAGTATCTTCCGCTCGATGTTCGTCGTTGAGTATCCCTGGATGTAAGGCAGACTCAGCACTTTTCCGCCGCGTGCCAGCACCACGTCCGAACCGATGATCTGCTCCGGTTGCCAGTCCCCTCCTTTTACAAGTATATCAGGTTGAACGAGTTGTATCAATTTCAAAGGATCGTCCTCTTCAAAGATCACGACGGCATCCACGACTTGCAGCGCGGCAAGCAGGTGGGTGCGGGTGAGTTCGTCGTTGATCGGCCGGGTGGGGCCTTTCAGGCGGCGCACCGAGGCGGCACTGTTGAGGCCAATAACGAGCCGGTCGCCGAGGTCGCGGGCATCGGCCAGATAGTGGAGGTGGCCGAAGTGCAGGAGATCGAAACAACCGTTGGTGAACACGATCTTTTCACCCGCGGCGCGCCAGCGTTCGAGGGTGGCGGGAAGTTGTTCCCATGTTTGTATCTTTGATGTTATGGTCGAAAAAAATGACATTTTCACCGTACTTTGGTGGTAAGAAAGAATCTCAATTCCCAAATTTGGGATATCAAAAGCGACACTCTTATGAAAAATCAACCCGTGCTTGAATTGCCCAAAACCACTGCCGAAATCTGGCTGGATGTGGCTTCGTGGATATTCGTTACCGTCAGTCTCGCCCTTGCTGCCGGTTATTACCCCGACTTGCCGGATACGATCCCCACACACTTCAACGCTTCCGGCGAAGCCGACAAATTCGGCTCCAAAATTACAATTTTTATCCTGCCGGTACTATCTGCCATTCTCGTCGCAGGCCTGGTCTGGCTGGCAAAATCTCCACACAAATTCAACTATCTCAACAAAATAACACCCGAAAACGCAGCTTTCGAATACCAGCGGATGCGCACCATGTTGCGGGTATTAAACGCACTGACGAGTTTGTTGTTCCTGGTCATCACCTGGGATATCCTGCGGGCGGCCAACGGCACTGCAAATGGTTTGAGCGCCTTGTTCTGGATCGTGTTCATCCTGCTCATGGTTGCCCCCCCGCTGATTTTATTGACGGGACAAAGTAAAAAAGGAAAATAACCGATCAGCCTGGCGGCTTCAATTCGCCGGGCACATTTGAATGCGAACGGCCTTTATTTAAAACCGGCAACAGCACCAGCGCCAGCACTCCACCAACGATGTTGTAAAAAATCTGAATGGCGAAAAAGGCGATGTTAGCGTAAGAAAAAGCGTCGCCGCCGCCGATATTGTACAATGCCAGTCCCGCAATGGCCAACGCGTGGAAAGTGCCCATGCCGCCGGGTGAGGGAATGACCATGCCCAGCGTACCGAACACAAATATCATCAAAGCCGCGCCGGCGCCGAGTGATGTCGTCGGCGGGAAGGCGATCAGATTGAACCAGCATTGCAGGTAGAACATGAGCCAGATACCGCCGGAATACAACAGGAAAAGTGCGGGGTTTTTCAATTTGAATACGCTGCGCAACCCGTCCCAAAATCCTTTGACAAGCTTCGCAATTTTTTGGTAAACAGGCAAATGCGCAATTTTTTCCCGGAAGATAAAAACACCCGCCACGCCGGCAGCCATCAAACCGAGGGCAGTGAGCACCATGGTGTTCTGGAGCAAACTTCCGCTTTGCGCGCTGCCGCTTTGACTTTGGGAAATAAAATTGAGCAAGGTCTGGCCCTCAAAAAGAAATGCCAGGCCGACAACGGCGATTAAGCAGAAGAAATCCATCAAGCGGTCAATCACCAACGTCCCCACCACTTTTTCTACGGGAATATTCTCGTACCGGGCGAGCGAACCGGCACGCACTACCTCGCCCATGCGCGGAAAACCGAGGTTGGCAAAGTAACCCAGTAAAATCGCCAGCAATGAATTGGCAAATCCGGCGCGGTGTCCGAGCGGTTCGATGAGCATCTGCCAGCGCAAGGCGCGAAAGATGTTGCTCACCGTGAAAGCGCCGGCGACGGCCAGTATCCACCCAATGTGAACCGTGGAAAAGTCATGGAGCAGTTTGTCAGTCAGGCTGCATTGATCGGCAGGAATACCGTCGAGGCGGCACTGCTCCTGGAAAGCGGCATTCTGGCTGCGGAAAACAAGGTACAGGATGCTTACCCCGATACCGAGGAACAGGAGAAATTGGAGGATTTTTTTCACGGGGCAAATTTGGGTAAAATCCTCAGGTCAATTCAGGGGCACGTATTGATTTTCATGTTTTTTTCCGGAAAATGGCGCAAAAGGTATATCCGGAAGGTCAGTTCGTGGGTGAATTTACACATGCCATGCGAGTCGGTATGGATAGAACAACGAAACCGTTATAGACAGCGTAGAGCCATTTCCCGCAGATTTGCGCAGAAAAAAATACGCAGATAGCCGCAGATTCTGATCTCAATCTGCGAAAATCTGCGTCATTTTTCTGTGAAATCTGCGGGAAACATTAGAAAAGGCCGCACACTTGGCTTTGCCCTGATTCGCATCACATATGTTATACAATACGATAAGGCTATCTAATTATTCGTTTTCAAATAGTTGTAAAGGCTGTAAACCACCGGTTGGCCCGCGTTGATCCCCAACTTCTGGAGTATCGGCATCAGTTTTTCGCCGAAAGTATTGAATGCAGCCGCCGATTCCCATACATCCAGCACCTTGTACCCGTCGTCCGTTTTGTAGCAGGCGTGGGCGATCTGTCCCGCCGGAGGAAAAGTCGTGACCTTTTCAAGTTCGACGAGTATCTGGTCGTATTGGGCGGCGGTCATACCGCTTCCATTGAAGTGCACAACGATGCCCGCAGCGGGTTTTGTGGCTGGAATCGTTCCCAGAAAACTGCTGTAAAGTTCATATACCTGGATGCTTGGCTTCGTGCTGGCGCCCTCAAAAATGGGTTTTGTGGCTTCCATGCGTTTATTACAAGCTTCCTGGCTCGGGTACAATCCGAAACCGAACAAACCCGTCGGCTGCGATGCTCCCATGGCATGGAACGACCATCCCATTTCCCACACGCCTTTTTCTTTCATGATGCCGGTAATTTTGTCGTAGTCGGCGGTAGTGGCAGTTGCCGCAGAAGAAATGGAAATAACACCTTTGGTCTGGGCAGCAAGCGAATGGATGGAGAGGGTCAGCGCAAATAGTGCAAGGACGATTTTTAATGTTTTCATTGTTAGAAAAAAAAGTTAGGTGAAAGGATATTGGTTCGATGTTTCAATGGGACAAAGGTGCACTTGCCGGTTGTCCACCCAACAGACCAAAACCTGCTCATTTTATGTTCAAAATAACGAACCGGCGCCGCCCACTCCATTGCAGGTGCCTGTATCGCATTTGAATTCGCGACCTTTGCCGTAAACCGCGATGCATTTGCACGAGATTCTCCTCATTTTCATCCGCAATCCCCGATTGGGCAAAGTAAAAACCCGCCTGGCACGCACTGCCGGCGACGCGGAGGCACTGCGTATCTACCGTATTTTACTGGAAAGGACCCGCCGGGCCGCACTCGGCGTCCGGGTCGAACGATGGCTCTGTTACAGCGATTTTATTGATAAAAATGACGACTGGCCGGAAGCGGATTTTTCCAAAAAAATGCAGGCAGGTAGCGACCTCGGGGCACGCATGGAGCAGGCGTTCCGAACGGCATTTGAAGCCGGTGCGAACAAGGTCGTCATCATCGGCAGCGATTGTCCGAAACTCAGGGGGGAGATATTGCAGTCGGCTTTCAACCAATTGGACGAATTCGATTTCGTGCTCGGCCCTGTACCCGACGGCGGTTATTATTTGCTGGGAATGAAAGCGTTGGAACCCTCCGTTTTTCAGGATGTCGAATGGAGCACGTCGAAGGTGCGGGCTCAAACCCTGGAAAAAATAACGGCAGCAGGGAAATCATGCGCCCTGCTGCCGTTGTTGCCGGATGTGGATACGGAAGACGACTGGCTTGCCGTTCAGCCCTTGTAAAACATCCACTTTCCGATTTCCCGGAATGTAACTTTTTTGCCGTAGAGCAAAATACCCACGCGGTATATCCTGCCCGCCAGCCAAACGAAGAAAAAGGCGGCGGCCACAACCAGTACAAGCGACAAGGCGATCTGCCACCAGGGAGGGTTGAACGCCATGCGGAATGGCATGACAATGGGTGAAAACAGGGGAAACATGGAAGCGAATACCATAAGCCCGCTGTCGGGATTGCGCATGCCGGCAAACGCTGTGATGTAAAACGCCAGGATAATCGGGATCATTACCGGCAACGTCAGCGATTGACTTTCACCAAGATCGTCGCCCATGGCGGAACCGATGGCGGCAAACAGAGAGGAATAAATAAAGTAACCGCCGAGGAAAAAGATGATAAAGGCGAAAATGATGAGCGGCCAGTTCTGCTTGCTGATCTCCGCCATAAAGCGGAACGCCTCGCCTTCCATTTGTTCGGGGTCAATGGGCACCTCGCCGGGCGTCATCGGCGCCTGCATTTGGGCGGGATCAATGCCCCCTACAAAAAACGGCACAATGAACATGACCGCCCCGCTCAGAACGACCCATGCCACCACCTGTGTCAGGCCCACTGCCCCGGCACCGATGATCTTGCCCAGCATCAGGTCGAAAGGCCGCACGCTCGACATCATCACCTCCACAATGCGGTTGGTTTTTTCTTCCATGACCGACCGCATCACCATAGCGCCGTACATCGTCACCATAAAAAACATGATGAACGCCATGATGCCGCCGATGGCGAGTCCCACCCCGGCAGTGTATTTGCTGTCGTCTTCGCCCGTTCCGGTCACCTTTTCGGGGTCAATGGCAATGTCCGTTTCGAGCATCTCGAGGGCTTTGGGGTCGAGTTGCAGCGAGTCAATTTTGAACTCGCGTATCTTTTTAGCCACTTTGCGCTCTATGACGCTGCTTTTCTCCGGCGCCAGTTTGTTGTCGGAATAGTAAAAAACGGTGTGTTCCTTTTTCTGAAAATTGCCCAGCGGCGGGATGCGCAATACGCCGTCAATTTGTTTTTCCCTGACTTCCGTCTTGAGTTGGTCGAGCGTCTTATTGCCGGCGGGTAAAAACCGGACGCCTTTATCGTCGGGCAATTGCCTGACCATTCCCGCTTCGTCGAGCAGGGCAACTTTTATTTCACTGCCGCTTTCGTATTTGGTAAGCCCCACAATAACGAGCATATAGACCAACAAACCCAGCGGCGCCAGGAGGGTGCCGATGATGAAGGATTTTTTGGTGACGCGTGTCAGGTATTCGCGCCTGACTATGAGGGAAAGTTTGGACATATTTCTGTTGATTTGTTAATTCGGTGATTTGTTGATGCGGTGATAATTTTCGGACAGGACGCCTGTCTGAGCGCAGGAATCCGCGGGATCAGTCATGATACTTTGTGCATGGGGTGATGTTCTCCCGCTACTGTCCGGATAAATATCTCATCGAAGGTGGGCAATATCTCCTCGAAATGCGTAATGCGCAAGCCTTTTTGGATCAGATGCCGGAGGAGTTCGTTGCTTTGGCTTTCATCTTCCAGTTTGACCGTGGCGGCGTGGTTTTCCTCCTTCACGATGGAGAATTGCTGGCCAAAATCGGAGGGCAGCTCGCCTTGCCATTCCACCCGGAAAAGGTTTTGTTTGTATTGATTCTTAATGTCCTGCACTTCGCCGTACAGCACGTTTTTGCCGTGGTTGATGAGCACGATATAGTCGCACATTTCTTCCACCTGTTCCATGCGGTGGGTGCTGAAAATGATGCTCGTGCCGGCTTCGTTGAGTTGCCGGATCTCGTCCTTGATGAGATTGGTATTGATGGGGTCGAGACCGGTGAACGGCTCGTCGAGGATCAGCAGCGGCGGTTGGTGCACGATGGTGGCGATGAACTGGATCTTCTGCTGCATCCCTTTCGACAGGTCTTCGATCTTTTTGGACCACCAGTCTTTGATGTCGAATTTTGTGAGCCAGAAGTCAATTTGCTTTTTAGCCTGCGCATCAGAAAGACCTTTGAGTTGGGCGAGATATAACAGGTGGTCGCCCACTTTCATTTTTTTATACAAGCCGCGTTCCTCCGGCATATAGCCGATTTTTTCGGGCGTGCGCTCGTTGAGTTTTTCGCCGTTCAGATAAATCGCACCCTCGTCGGGTGCGGTGATCGTCGTGATCATACGGATCAGCGAAGTTTTTCCCGCGCCGTTGGGGCCGAGCAAACCGAAAACGCGGCCTTTCGGCACATCGAAACTGACGTGGTCAACGGCGGTGTAATTTCCGTAGGTTTTTACGACGTTTTGGATGGAAAGGATCATTGAAAATTGTTGATTTGGTGAATCGGTGAAATGCCAGAGGGGGTGAATTGTTTATTTGTTGATTTGTTGATTTGGCGATCTGACGACGAATTACTTTTCGCCAAAAAAGGGTCTTTTGAAATCGCGTCATGCTTGACGCCGGAAAAGTCGGTAGGTTTGCCGGGTAAAAACCGTTTTTTTCGGCAAAAATCGTTTTTCCCGACTACATCCTGATCAACTCACCCGACCAAGATTTTCCACAATAGTGTCATGCAAGTCATTCATAATTATATCGGCGGAAAATTTGTGCCGCCCGGCGGCGGAAATTACATAGACAATTACGCCCCCGCCACAGGCGAAATTTTCGGAAAAATACCCGATTCGGACGAAAAAGACATAGCCAATGCGGTGGCAGCGGCAACGGCGGCCTTCCCGGCCTGGGCCAGCCTGCCGCTCGAACAACGCCACGACATCTTGCGCGCCGTGAGCGATGGCATCCTTCAGAATCTCGACCGCCTGGCTGAGGCCGAAACCCTCGATTCGGGCAAAACCATCTTCGCTTCCCGGACGGTAGACATTCCGCGCGCTGCCCTGAACTTCAAGTTTTTTGCCACCGCACTGCTGCATTTCGCCTCAGAAAGCCACCAGATGCCCGGCGCTTTGAGCTACACCCTGCGCCAGCCGCTGGGCGTGGTCGGCTGCATTTCCCCCTGGAATTTGCCGCTATACCTGTTCACCTGGAAAATCGCTCCCGCGCTCGCCGCCGGCAACTGCGTCGTGGGTAAACCTTCGGAGATCACGCCCCTCACCGCCTGTTTGCTGGGAGAGATATGCAACGCCGCAGGCATGCCGCCGGGTGTACTGAACATCGTGCACGGCCTCGGCCCGAAAGCGGGAGAAGCCATCGTGCGCCACCCGCAGGTGAAAGCCGTGTCGTTCACCGGCAGCACCCGTGCCGGGGCGGAGATCGCCCGCATCGCAGCGCCCATGTTCAAAAAACTTTCGCTCGAGCTCGGCGGTAAAAATCCCAATCTCATTTTTGCCGACTGCGATTACGACAAAATGCTGGAAACGACCGTGCGCTCTTCATTCAGCAACCAGGGACAAATTTGCCTCTGCGGATCAAGGATTTATGTAGAAAAAACAATTTTTGAAAAATTTAAAAAAGACTTCGTGGAGCGGGTGAAAGCGATGAAAGTCGGCGATCCGATGCACCCCGACAGCCGGCTGGGCGCAGTCGTTTCCAAGCCGCATTTTGAAAAGATCCTATCCTATATTGAACTGGCTAAGCAGGAAGGCGGCAGCATTCTCTGTGGCGGAGAAGTGGTGGAATTGCCGGGAAAATTATCGGGCGGCTGGTACATCGCGCCGACCGTTATAGAAGGTTTAACCCTCCAATGCCGCACCAATCAGGAAGAAATATTCGGCCCGGTTGTCACGATAGAGCCTTTCGATTCCGACGACGAAGCGCTGGCCCTGGCCAATGGTGTTTCTTACGGTCTGAGCGCCACGGTATGGACGAACAACCTCAGTCGCGCCCAGCGTTTTGCGGCCGAACTCCAGGCGGGGATCGTGTGGGTGAATTGCTGGCTTTTGCGCGACTTGCGCACGCCGTTTGGCGGAGTAAAACAGTCGGGCGTCGGACGCGAAGGCGGCTGGGAAGCGATGCGATTTTTTACGGAGACGAAAAATGTGACCATTGCAGGATGAATTTCTTTGCAACATTTTTCCTCCCGCCATCGTCTTTTGCTCAAACATTCACTGCATGAATAAAATTACTCCCTTTTTATTTCTCTTCTTACTCCCGACTCTTGCTTCCGCCCAATCCTGCCCCTGCACCGAACAATTCGACTGGCTCCGCCAGAAACTGGCGCTCAATTACTCCGGTTACCGCGACAAGGTGACGCCGCAAAACCAGGCGGAATTCGACCGCCACACTGCCGGTTTTCAGGCCAAAATCGCCCAGGCACAGACCGACACTGCCTGCCTGCGCCTGATGGCAGAATGGGCGCGCTGGTTTCGCGACGGTCACGTACAACTCTATGCCAAAGGCGGGCCCGATACCGACGACCCGGCAGCGATCCGCGCGCGCTACGCCACCTGGGAAAAAATAGCACTGACCGAAGCCGAAGCCCGCGTTTATCTCGACCAACCGGGCCGCGACCCCGTAGAAGGAATCTATCAAATTGCCGGAGGAAATTATCGCGTTGCCCTGGTGCGCAATACGACACCCCAGCGCGATTTTGCAGCCGTCATCCTCAATGCCGACAGCGTATGGTGGATGCCCGGCCAGGTGAAATTCGAATTGAAGCAATCCGAAGCGGGGAAATTCAAGGCCCGCTTTTTCATGCGCGACCACTCGGAACGCAATCCAACGGCTTCATTCAGCGACGGAAAATTGGAATTCACCGAATTAGGCCCCTGGTACAAACAATATCCGGGTACGCCCAATATGCCTGCCAAACCGCAAATTTTTACCCTCGCCCAACTCGATTCTCAAACGTTGTTGCTGACCGTACCTACCATGAACGAGACCGTCCGGCTCGAACTCGACAGCCTCGTAAATGCCAATTCCGCCCTGCTGGAGCGCACGCCCAACCTCATCATTGATTGCCGCAACAACGGCGGCGGAAGCGACATCACGTTTTATCCCCTGCGGCCTTACGTATATTCCGGCAATGTGAAAGGCTACAAAGGGCAGATCTACTCGACGGAAGACAACATCCAGAAGTACGACCGCTTGCGCGACAGCAAGGATTTCCCGAAAAAATACCGGCGATATTTTGCCGGCATGGCGCGAAAAATGCGCCGCAACCCCGGCGGTTATGTCGGCAAGTGCGGTGAAACGACCCAGAGATTCAGGAAAGTAAAGCCATTCCCGAAACATGTCGCCATTCTCATCAACGGCAATTGCGCCAGCAGTTGCGAACAGTTCGTTTATTACGCCGAACAAAGCAACCGCGTCACCCTCTTCGGCCAGAACACAGCGGGCATCATGGACTACGGGAACCTGCACAATCTCGATTTCCCCTGCGGCAAATTCGGACTCGCTTACCCTACGTCCCGCTCCTGCCGAGTGGATATCGGCAAAGCGATAGACGGAACGGGCATACCGCCTGATGTGCGGCTGAATGAAAAAGAAAAAGACTGGGTCAGCTTCGCGAAGGAATACTTGAAATCAAAGACGCAGTAGCGGTCACCTCAAAAACGGTTCGCTGATTGTCAAAATCGCGAATCGTCCACACCATCCAGGAACTTGCGTATCCCGCCTGCCACGCTTTCCACACAATTGTCCTCGAAGGGTGAACGCAGGCCGGCCAGTTGCACCAGTTCAAGAAACGATTTGCTTCCGCCGGCTTTGCACAGGCGGACGTAATCGCGCCACGCTTTTTTGTGGTTTTGCCGGTCTTTCATCCAGAACTGGAATGCACATATCTGTGCCAGGGTGTAATCAATGTAGTAGAACGGGGAGTTGAAAATATGATTTTGTTTTTGCCAAAACCGGCCCGCTTCGAGGTGAGCGTTGCCATCGTAATCCCGGTGTGGCAGGTATGTTTTTTCTAATTCGCGCCAGGCGGCGTTCCGTTCGGCAGGTGTCATACCGGGGTTTTCATATATAATATGTTGAAATTCATCCACTGCCACGCCGTAGGGGATGAATTGGATCGCTCCGCTGAGGTGCATGAAATAGTATTTGGCGGTCTGGTCGCCGAAAAAGAGGGGCATCCAGGGCCAGGTAAAAAACTCCATGCTCATGGAGTGTATCTCAGCGGCGTCGCTGGTGGGCCAGTGATACTCATCGAAAGTGAACCTGCTGCTGCTCCATACCTGGAAGGCATGCCCCGCTTCGTGGGTGAGCACGTCGATATCGCCGCTGGTACCGTTGAAATTGGAAAAAATGAAAGGCGCGCCGAATTTACTCATGTAGGTGCAATAACCCCCGGTAGCTTTGCCATCGCGATTGACCAGATCCATGAGTTTGGTTTCCTGCATATAACCGAAAAAACGGTCGGTATCGGGGCTGAGCTCGCGGTACATTCTGGCCGCATTGGCCACGATTTCGTCCGGAGCACCGATGGGTTTGGGGTTGCCGGAAGGAAATTTATATTCCTCGTCGTAGTATTTCAAACGATCGATGCCGAGGCGTTTGCGTTGCCTTTCGTAGAGTTCGGTGGCCAGCGGAACGATGATCTCCCGAACCTGGCGGCGGAAGTTGGCCACCATAGCGGGCGAATAGTCAGACCGGCGCATCCGGGCGTAGCCGACGTCTACAAAGTTTTGATAGCCCAATTGACGGGCAATGCGGTGGCGCACCCGCACCATTTTATCGAAAACATCTTCGATCGTTGCGGCATTTTCAGCAAAAAATGCCCACTTGGCCTCGGCGGCGCGGCGCCGTGTATCGCGATTGTCCGCAATTTCGAGCGGGTGAATGCTGCTCAGGTTGTAGGTCTCGCCCTCGAACTGGATTTTTGCCTGTGCCTTCAGTTTGGTATACTCGGTGCTGAGGGCATTTTCCTGCTGCATATCTTCGAGAATGGCAGGTTGAAAGGTTTTGAGCGCCAGTTCAGCAAGTGTAAAAAGTTGGGCGCCAAATTTTTGTTCCAGCACCTCCCGGAAAGGGGAAGCAAGCAGGGCGCGGAAAAAACGGTTGTTCAGCGCCTCGAATGCGGGAAGGTTTTCGTCAAAATATTCGTTCTCTTTTTCATAAAAAGGGTCGCGTGTATCGGAAGTATGGCGGATCAGGCAGAGATTGACCATTGTCAGGAATTCTTCGCGCACGGCGTTCAGGCGGCTGAGACTGCGTTGTTGTTCGCCGGGAGTTTTGGCATTTTGAAAACGAAACAGGTGTTTTTCAAAATCCCGGGATACCTGTGTCATTTCAGGGCGCACGTAAGGAAAGGATTCAAAAGTCATGGCATCAGGAAAAGGTTAAAATGCATTAATGGGGATGTTACAGGTTGATTGCTCTATTTTTGCCGCAAAAAACGAGAAAAATGAAGCGACTTGTATTTACATTTCTGCTGATGGCGGTCATTTGGGGACAAATGACGGCGCAATCCACGGCCTATGTGTTTAAAAGCGGTTTGAGCATCGGCAATCAAAAATGGGACAACAGCCTCGATCGCCAGTTGCTGTTCCGCTACCACGCCGCTTTGGCTGTCGAATCCATCAACAACGAAGACGACCGGTTTTCGATGTATGCCCAATTTGGTTACCACGTGCGGGGCAGTGCGATTCGCTTTCGCTATTTCAATATCGGCAGCGGTTTTCTCGGTGATCAATATACCCAACCATTCGAGTTCAACAATTTATCCCTGCAGGCAGGCGCAAAATTCCGCCGGCCGATGGGGCAGCAGAACAGTCGCTTTTTCTATTTCGGCGGACTGCGCGGCGATTACAACCTGAGCAATAATCTCGGCGAATTGCGGCTCAACAACAATTTCTGCAATCCGGGCGCTTTGCCGCTGGAAGGCGGCGTGCAAAAATGGTTGTTCGGCCTGTCCATGGGTGGCGGGATAGAGTGGTCGTTCAGCGAACTTGTCGGAGGGCAGATAGAAATTTCGCTTCATCCCGATATCACCACCCAATACCGCCAGGGGCCTATTCCCAACGTGATTGACCAATGTACTCCCGGCTATACCTATACCATCCCGGAACGCCGTATCCGCAATACCACGATTGAAATTTCTTTCGGGCTGCGCCTGCTGCGAAAAGTGATCTATACTGAGGATTAGCGGGTTGAGCGGGTTGAGCGGGTTAACGGGTTAGCGGGTTGACGGGTTGAGCGGGTTAACGGGTTGAGCGGGTTAGCGGGTTTACGGGTTTGCGGGCCAACAGAGTTTGTCCACCAACCCGTAAACCCGTTAACCCGCTCAACCCGCTAACCCGTCAACCCATTCAACCCGCATTCAACGCATCCCAATACTCCACTGCCCGCCTGGTGTGCGGAATACAAATAGACCCGCCGACCATATTGGCTACGGCGAATATCTCGAATACCTGATCGGTCGTAACGCCGAGTTCGTGGCATTTGCCAAGGTGGTATTTGATGCAGTCATCGCAGCGCAACACCATGGAAGCCACAAGGCCGAGCATTTCCTTGGTGCGCACGTCGAGTGCGCCTTCCTGGTAGGTTTGGTTATCGAGGCTCCAAAAGCGTTTGATGACCTTGTTGTCGTGTGCCAGAATGCGCTCGTTCATGCGCGCGCGGTAGTCGTTGAACTCGGTAACGAGAGACATAAGTGCTAGTTGGAAAAATGTGTGAAATAATAGAGTGTGGTTTTTGCCTTAGCCCTGATCGTACAGGATCCGGAAGGCGCAAATTTCAAAAATGATGAGAACAGTAATTCAACGCGTTTCGCAAGCCAGTGTGGTCATTAATGACATGGAAAAATCCCGCATTGGTCAGGGATTGCTGATTTTATTGGGCATCGAGCAGGATGATACAACTGAGGACATTGAATGGTTATGCAAAAAAATCGCGGCCCTGCGCATCTTTTCGGATGAAGCCGGATTGATGAACCGCTCGGTACAGGATATCGAAGGTGAAATGCTGGTAGTGAGTCAATTTACCCTTCATGCCAGCACGAAAAAAGGCAATCGTCCCTCGTTCATCCGGGCAGCACGAGCTGAAACCGCTGTTCCGATGTATGAAAAATTTGTGAAGATGCTCCGGCAGGAATCCGGCCGAACGGTACTTACAGGCGAATTCGGCGCTGATATGAAGGTGTCGCTCCTGAACGACGGCCCCGTGACGATCCTGATGGATTCAAAAAACCGGGAATAATCTTGTCCTGTAAACAAAAAAGCCTCCGGACTTGCGTCCGAAGGCTAAAACCCCAAAAAACCAAATGAAAACAATCTTCCTACCTAATATCTTGAGGGATTCAAAATTTTATTTTGATTCATCCCTTATTGTTCGATTTACACCATTTTAACGAAGGGACAGATGGAAAGTCACACCTCAAAATAAATTTTTGTAAAAAAATTTTTTCCGGTGGTTTGACCAATAAAATGCCAAGCGCTTTTTCCTTTGTTCCTCCTTCACACTCAATCGTTTCTGACCATGCACCCACTTCTCAGTACACTCCACTCCTACAACCGCTATTTGCTGTTGGCTGCGTTGTTGTTCGTTCTTTACCGGTCGTTCAGCGGATGGCTGGGCAATAAACCCTACGAAAAAACCGACAATACCGCGTCCACTGCCTTGATTATCCTGACCCACCTCCAATTGCTGTTGGGCCTTATTTTGTACTTTGCTACCAGCCCCTACACAACCGGCCCGGGCTCGATGAAAGACCCCTGGGTGCGCTATTTTAAAGCGGAGCACATCGCAGCCATGCTTATTGCGGTCGTGTTGATCCAATTGGGCCGCACTTTTTCCAAAAAAGCAGCTACGGACGCGGAAAAACACAAAAAGGTGGCGATCTATACCGCTATTGCCACCCTCATCATTTTCGGTACGCTGGCGATGAAAGGGCTGTTGTTCGGCAATTTGGCTTCGGTAGTGAGCGGGCAGTGAACTTTGCCGATATTTGCACCGTTGAACAAACCTCCGGGATACGCGACCCCGGAGGTTTGTTTTTCCAAAACAATTTTCGCCATGCAAAAACCCTCTCTACCCGAAGGCACCCGCGATTTTGGCCCGGAACAAGTGCGCAAACGGACCTATATTTTTGATACGATCCGCTCGGTATTCGTGCGATTCGGCTTTCAACCGCTGGAAACACCGGCCATGGAAAACCTTTCCACACTCACCGGCAAGTACGGCGATGAAGGTGATAAACTCCTGTTCAAGATCCTCAACAACGGCGATTTTCTCAAGGAGGCGAACGCAGAGGCCTTGGCCAACCGCGACTCGAACAAACTCATACCGAGTATCGCCAAACGCGGCCTGCGTTACGATCTTACCGTGCCTTTCGCCCGCTACGTTGTGATGAACCGCGGTACTTTGTCCTTCCCCTTCAAGCGCTACCAAATCCAACCTGTGTGGCGCGCCGACCGCCCGCAGCGGGGGCGTTACCGCGAATTTTTCCAGTGCGACGCCGACGTCATCGGGTCAGACAGCTTGTTGTATGAAGCGGAATTGACTCAGATATACGACGAGGCCTTTGCCCTTCTGGGGGTCCCGGTGATCATCAAGATCAACAACCGGAAAATACTTTTCGGCATCGCTGAAGCCGCAGGCATCACCGAACGGTTCATGGACATGACAGTAGCGATCGATAAATTAGACAAGATCGGCATCGAAGGCGTTCGGGAAGAACTGGCAGAACGCGGCATTTCCGGCAAAGCGATCTCGACGATAGAAACCATACTCCAAACGAAGGACCTACCATCGCTTGCTTCCGTTTTTTCTAATAGCCCGACGGGTATGCTTGGCGTGGAAGAACTTTCGCGCGTGTTTCGCCTGCTGGAAAAAACCGGTCTGACCAACGACGTCAGATTCGACATCACCCTGGCGCGCGGACTTACCTACTACACCGGTTGCATTTTTGAGGTTGCAGCGAAAGATTTTAAGATGGGTAGCATTGGCGGCGGTGGGCGCTACGCCGACCTGACGGGCGTATTCGGCGTCCCGGGATTGTCCGGTGTGGGCATTTCTTTCGGCGCCGACCGCATCTACGACGTGATGGAAGGACTCGGACTTTTCCCGGAAACGCTCGCCGAAAGCGTTCAGATCATGCTTGCCTCCTTCGACGAACCAACGTTTCAATACGCATTTCAATGCGCAACGAAACTCCGGAAAGGAGGAGTCGCAGCGGAATTGTATCCCGAACCGGGCAAATTGAAAAAACAATTCGAATACGCCGCCAAACGCAACATTCCCTTTGTCGCCATTGTGGGCGAAACGGAAATGCAGACCGGTACTTTAATGGTAAAGGACCAAAAAACGGGAGAGCAAAAAGCGATGACAGCGGAAGAATTGGTGGGAAGGATAGGTGGTTAAAAAAGGCCTCTCCTAATCCTGCGGGAATTTCGCTATTTCTTCATTTTTCCCAGAGCCGAATCTCCCTTCGTGCGCAGCACGGAGGGATTTGCCATACCAGTATGCCGTTCGAGTACCACGCCTTGCGGATCGAGAAATAAAATGGTGGGCAGCGATTTGACTTCGTATAGCGAAGCGAGCGTTTGTCCGGAAGGGGTGTCAAAATCGGTGCGGAAATTCAGGAAATTCATATTGAGATAGCGAAAAGTCGGCTCCTGGGTAAATATCTCTTCCTCCATGACCTTGCAGGGCGCACACCAGGAAGCATGGAATTCCACAAATACCGGTTTTTTTTCGCGTTGGGCCTGTTCAAGCACGGGCATGAGCCGTTCGCTGTCGAGCCAAGCTATGGATGCCGCTCCGGGAACGGTGGCGACAGGTGCCGGCTTGGGCGGTGTGACAGGTTTGGGGCGAGAGGCCGGTGCGGTCCTTTGCGCCGTTTTTGGGGATGTGGCGCACGCAAAAAATATGGACAAACAAAATAGTAGAAAAAAACGAAGCATGTCGGGCAAAAATTTCGTCGTTGAATCGTTGCATACAATGCGTCTATGAACGCAAACGAAGCAAAAATCGGTATTTCAAATAAGTCTCCCAGGCGGCAATTTTACAAATTGTCCATCCGGCGCGCCCGTCGAGGAAGCCTCTTTTAAGGATATAGTTCCGGAAAAATTTAAAAGCGGGACTGAAAATAACCTGTAGCCAGGTTCCGCGTTTGCCTTGTGCGTGCATGGCGCAGGCAGCAATGCCGGCATACTTACGGGCACGTTCGATGTGTTCATTCACGGTGTAATAACTGTAATGCAGCAGATCGCCGTCGAGAAAGGCCGTGGTGACGCCTGGCTGCAATTCTACCCTGTCGTGGGGATTGGTGCCTCCCCACCGCCCCAGGCGACGGTCGAAAAGACGCAGTTTCCTGTCGGGATACCAACCGCTGTGTCGAATCCACTGGCCGCAATAGTTGGTGAGTCGGTTCATGACGTAACCGCCGTATCTCCAGTTTTCCTTGGCCGACAAGATAGACACACGGAGTTGCTCGCTTAATGCTTCGTCGGCATCCAGAGAAAGCACATAAGGGTATTGTGCTTCTTCCAGTGCCCGGTTTTTTTGTTCGATATGCCCTTCGAAGGCGTGTTGCATAAAGCGGGCGCCCTTCGCTATGCAAATTTCTGCTGTCTTGTCCGTTGAAAATGAATCTAATACGACTAATTCATCAGCCACGCCGGCAAGCGAATCGAGACAACGCCCGATGTTGCGTTCTTCGTTGAAAGTGATGATGACAGCGGAAAGTTTAACCATATTCTATTGTCCGATCAGGATCGGCGCGTTTTTCCCGCTGCCCATGATGACGACTTTGGAGTTGGGAGAAAGCGCGAGTTCTTTTTGCGCTTTAATTTGCTCGTATTGAAGCAATTTGTCCGTCAGTGTAGAAGTCAGGATGCGTTGGTAATCGGCGATACCCTGGGCTTCCACACGTTTGCGTTCGGCTTCCTGTTTTTCCTTTTCCAGGACGAATTTCATTTTTTGCGCCTCCTGCTCGGCATTGATCTTCGACTCGATGGTCTGCTTTACAGATTCCGGCAGGTTGATGTTGCGGACGAGCAATTGTTCCAAAATGAGACCGCTTTTCCGGAACTCATCGTCGAGCGATTTGAAAAGGCGTTGTTGAAATTCGTCACGTTTGGAGGAATAAAGCGACACGGCATCGTAATAAGCGGCAAAATCGCGGATCTTGGTCCGTGTGAGTGGGCGCACGATCACGTCGCGGTATCCCTTGCCGAGGTTGCGCAGAATGTCCGGCGCCTTTTCACCCATCACCCGGTACAGCACCGTCATGTCAATGATGACTTCCAAACCATCCGACGACAGGACATGAATGGCGTCGTCGCCCAATCTTTCACGCTCATCCTGTATGCCGGACATGGTGTAGTTTTGGGTGCGGACATCGAAGCGGGTAATTTCCAGGAACGGATTGATGAAATTCAAGCCTTCTGTCAGTACGCCCGGTTGAACTTTTCCAAACAGCGTTTTTACGCCCACTTCGCCGGGCTGGATTTGAATAAAACAAGCGGTGGAAAGACCGAGCAACACCAGCCCGATACCGATATACCGGCCCGTTTTTCCAATATTGGCGAAATTGGGATTGGCTTTGGCAACAGTGGAAGCTACTGCAAGCAAGAGCAGACCGATCAGTGCGAGAAACATGATTTAAGACTTTGGATTGTTAGACATTGGACGTTGGACATTGGACAGTTGGACATTGGACAGTTGGACATTGGACGTTGGACATTGGACAGTTGGACATTGGACAGTTGGACGTTGGACATTGGACGTTGGACGTTGAAGGGGTCAACGTCTGGTTTCCGATCAAATGTACCCGGTTAATAATTCGCTGTAATTCAATATGTAACGACGAATGGCAACGAATTTTCGCATGATGGCGATGTTGACCGAACGGCTCTTCCGCTATTCAATACTCCTGAGAGCATGGCGACACCTTGTTCGGTGTGGATTATAAATTTAAATGAAACGGATGTAAATGAAGGATCGCGGTCAAAAGACCACAACTGCGAACTCAGATCGCCGAAGCGAACTGTCGCAAAAACCGCACGTCGTTTTCGAACAACAGCCGGATGTCGCCGATTTCATACAAGCGCAGCGCCTGCCGCTCGATGCCCATCCCGAAAGCAAAACCGCTGTATTTTTTCGAGTCAATGCCGCACATTTCCAGCACGTCGGGGTCCACCATGCCGCAGCCGAGGATTTCGAGCCAGCCGGTGCCTTTGGTGAGGCGGTAGTTTTTCTCCGTGTCGGTGCCGAGCCAGATGTCCATTTCCGCCGAAGGTTCGGTGAACGGGAAGAACGAAGGGCGCAGGCGAATCTTGGGAGCGCCGAACATTTCTTGGGCGAAGTACAATAATGTCTGTTTCAGGTCGGCGAAGGAAACGCCTTCGTCCACGTACAATCCTTCCACCTGGTGGAACTGGGCGTGGGAACGGGTGGAGATGGTCTCGTTGCGATACACGCGCCCCGGGGCGATGATGCGGATCGGCGGTTTGCGCGACTGCATCACCCGGGCCTGTACGGGTGATGTGTGTGTGCGGAGGAGCATGCCCGGTGCATCTACCACATAGAAAGTGTCCTGCATATCGCGGGCGGGGTGGTCTTCCGGCGTGTTCATAGCCGTGAAATTATGCCAGTCGTCCTCGATCTCGGGGCCGTCGGCAACGGAAAAGCCCATGCGGGTGAAAATATCCACGATGCGGTTGAGCGTCACGGCAACCGGATGGCGGGAGCCGAGGGGGAGCGGTTCGCCGGGCGCGGTGAGGTCGAGCGACTGACCTGCAGCACTTTCGGCCCGGGCCTCGAAGGCATTCCTGAGCGACTGGTATTTTTCCTCGGCCTGCTGCTTGAGCGTGTTCATCAATTGGCCGTAGTCGCGTTTGCGTTCATTGGGTACGTTGCGCATCTCCTCCATCAGGCTTTTGATCAGGCCTTTGGAACCGAGGTAGTGGATGCGGAAGGACTCGAGCGCTTCCGCATCTGCGGGTGACGCAGCGTCTACAGCGGCAAGGGCCTGCCGGGCATTTTCAAAAATATCGGACATAAATGATGTTTGTTGTTGTTCATTGCACTTTATCGCCCCGTAAAATCCTGAATCGCTTCCGCGCATCCACTGCGAATACGCTGCCGGAGTAATCCATAAAAATTTTCTCGTAAAGCGTCTTCGCTTTTTCCGGGTCGTTCATTTTGAACTCGTACAATTGAGCGAGATTGTACAGCGAATTGTCGGCGCGGATGTCGTCCTTGAATTTATCAGCTACCTCCTGGTACAGTGCGGCAGCTTTGGGATAGTCACGCTTTTTCTCATATATCTGCGCCTCCAGGTACAAAATATCATCCTGCAGGGAATGCTCCGGGAAATTGCTGCGCAGGGTATCGAGTTTTAAAAACGCCTCTTCGAAGCGGTTTTGGAACACCAGCATTTCCGCGCCGGAGTACAGAGAAATAGCCTCGGCCGTTGTGTCTAAGTTGAGGTTGTCCATGATAAACACGGAGAGGTCGAGGGCGTCATTGGCGATGAGTTTGGAGGTAGATGCCTTCAGCACGTCGAATTGTGCCTGCGACCACTGGAAATCGCCGGTAAAGTAAGAAAGTCGCGCGTTTTTGAAGCGGGCTTCCTGGCCAAGCGGCTCTTCTTTGAATTCTTTATCCACCTGGCTGTACAACAATGTGCTTTCCCACCGGTCGCCGTGCATGAGATAAAAATCGGCAAGATTGATTTTCGTCCGCGCAAGGGTGTTCCGGTCGAGGCCGGGCGTCATTTTTAAGCCTTCCAGCAGTGCGATCGCTTTGGGCAGGTTGTGGATATAATACGCCTCGAGGTCGGCGAGTTGCATCACAATAGTAGCCGTCTGTTTGCCTCTTCCGAACTGGTTGAGAAAGTTTTCATACTCGGTTTCCAGCGTTTTCAAATCCTCTTCCGTGTAATCGAATCCTTCGGTTATTTTTTTGCGGCGGCACTCCATGGCCTCGCGTTTGGCGTCGAAAAAGAAAGGATTGAGCTGGCCTTTTTCCGCCACGAGGTAGTCGTAAGCGGCAATGGCCGTTTCGTAGTCTTTTGCGTCGGCAGCGTCGCCGGCGAGGTTAAAGATACGCTGGCCGTTTTCATCGAGCCGTTTGTCCAGCGCTTTGTATTGCCGGAGGGCGCTTTTAAAGTCCTTGCGCTGCACGAACGACCAGGCCAGCAGTTCCACGTAATCAGGGTTTTCGCTTTCCTGGATGCGGGTATACAGTTGGGTTTGCAGTTCGCTAAAGTCCGATGGTGCCAGGTACCGCGCCAGCAAAGTCTGTATCGTCGGCAAACGGCCGGGATCGGCGTTCAGCGCATTGAGGTAGTATTCGATCATTTTGGTGGGGTCGCCTTTGCGGCGGTAGAGTTCGCCGAGATTGAAGGCAAAGCGATTGGGGTCTTTGAGCAATTGCGAACCGCGTTCGTAGGTTTGGGTTGCCCAATCGAACTTGGCGCTGCTCATAAACAACGCAGCCAGTCTGTTCACCGAAGCGTAGTCGGGGGCCATTTTTTCAATGGCGCGCTGGTACTGGGCGTTGGCTTCGTCGGTTTTATCCATGCGCTCGAAGAGGTTGCCGTAGGTAACATACAGCGACACATTTTCCGGGGCCTTTCTCAGCTGTTTTTTGATCGTTTTTTCGCACTCATCGTAACGTTCGAGGTTGAGCAAACACTCCACATACCGGTTGAAAAAGGCATCGTTGCGTTCGTCGCGTTCGAGGAGCTGGCCGTACAGCGCGGCGGCTTTTTCAAATTCGCCGTTGTTGTAGTATTGATTTGCCAGATTCAGGTCCTGCGCCTGCAGAACGGAAACACTCAGGCTGAAAACCACAGCCGTCAGTGCCATCAGGGTTAATATTCGACTTCTCATGTTCGGATACTTACGGAATGAAAAACTAATGCAAAAATACGGGGAATAACGAAGCGAAGGGGCGTTGTGTTTTAACAGATGCCGAACGGCGGTTTTTTACAGACGAACGCCGTCATTTCCGCGCTTCCACAATCCGCTCGTAAGCTTCGTTGATCTGCTGAAATTTCTCTTTCCCGTGGCGCAGTGCCTCCGGAGAAGCGCCACTGGCAGCCAGTTTGTCGGGATGCCATTTCACGGCAAGCGAGCGGTATTTTTTTTTGATGACCTCCAGCGAATCGGTCGGTTGCGCGCCAAGAATGGCATAATGCGGATCGAGCGGCGTCCAGCGTTGCTGCGGCGCCGTCTTCGATTGATAATAGCGGCTCTTGAGGCGCTCGTACTGCATGCGTCCGATGTGAAAAATACCCGCCGCCCGCAGCAGGATCATTTCCTCGCGCGGGTGCAGGCTGCCGTCTGCAGCCGACATGGCAAACAACAAGTCCATCATGTTCATCACATGGTGGCGCTCCCGCCCGAAATCGCGGTAAAACGCCCGCGCGTAGTGGTCGAAAGGATCGGTCGAATCCTTGGCTTGTTTCCATATCTTGATGGCCTGCGCCCGCCCCCGGTCGTTCATGCGGAATTGGTTGCGCATCAGGTATTCCATGTGCGCGATTTCCTGGCGGTTCACCGCGCCGTCGGCTTTCGCTACTTTGGCACAAAGCGAAAAAACGTGGTACAAAAACTCTCCCTGTTTGCGCTGGTAAGCTTTGAATTCCGCGTCTGCCGCAGCGTTCTCTTTCGGTTTGTCAAATAAAAAATGCCCCGCCAGCGACCCCACGATAAATCCGATCAGGCCGCCAAACGGGATACCCAGTAAGTCGAACAAAAAAATTCCGGCGAGTCCGCAAATGATTTTACCCTTGAGTTCCAACGCGTGAGTCGAATTGATTGAAGTTGCCGGGAACACGGCATGGCAAAGGTACGCCAGTGGAGATGATCGGCACAAGCCCGGCGGGTCGGCTACAAGTTTTTCATCGAACGGTACTTATGCGTATGTCCTGTGGAATATTCCGCACACTCAAATTTTGAACGGATTTAATTTTACAAAGCGAGACGGAATATTTGTAAAAAAACGATTGGACGAAGAAAAACAAGGTGTACATTCCGCCCCGAAACTTTAACTTTTTTACACCAATTCTACTTTTTCATGGAAAGAAGACAAGCCGTAAAAGCATTGGGCGCGATGACCGGAGTCGGTCTGCTGTTGCCGGAAGCTGTTCTGGCCCGCGCGGGTGAGATACTCGAAGGCGCCCCGCCGAAACGCCGGTTTTTCAATGGCACCGAAAAACGCATTGTGGCAGCCTTCGCCGAATGCGTGGTACCACGCACCGACACACCGGGCGCCGCCGACGTCGGAGCGCCGGGATGGATCGAGATACTCGTAGACGATTGCTATGACTACGACGATCAGATGGATTTCCGCGAGGGCCTCATGGAGATGGACCAGGCTGCGCGCGACCGGTTCGGTAAAGGCTTCAGCCGGCTGACTTACGGGCAGCAGGTGCAACTGCTCACCGACCTCGAACGCTCGGACATCGCCCGCGCCAAAGCCGACCCCCACGCGCCGCCTTCCTTTATCCGTTCCTTTAAAGACCTCGTCAAGTTGGTCTACGTATCCACCGAACGCGGCGCCAACGAGGCATTTTCCTATGTCGCTATCCCTGGCCGATACGACGGGGCGGCTCCTGTGCAACCGACAACCAAAGTGGAAGCGCCCGTTTGGTAACTCTTTTCTCCCCCTTCTCAAAATTTGATCCGATACCATGTATTTCAATAACATAAACGAACCGAACACGTACGACGCCATTGTGGTCGGTTCGGGCATTTCGGGCGGCTGGGCCGCCAAGGAGCTCTGCGAAAAAGGCATGAAAACCCTCGTGCTCGAGCGCGGTCGCGACTTTCAGCACGTCACCGACTACAAAACGGCCTACCTGGCGCCATGGGAATTTCCGCACCTCAAACGATCCACCCGGCAGATGCGCCGCGAGCAATCCGTGCAAATGCGCACCGGTTATACGGTGAGCGAAGCGCATGGATATCTTTTTGTAAAAGACACCGAGCATCCGTACATCGAGCACAAACGTTTCGACTGGATGCGTGGCTACCAGAAGGGCGGGCGCTCCATCACCTGGGGCAAACAAAGCTACCGCCTGAGTCCGATGGATTTTGAAGCCAACGCCAAAGAAGGTATCGGTACGCCCTGGCCGGTCAGTTACGACGACATAGCCCCCTGGTACAGTTACGCAGAGCGCTTTGCCGGTATCAGCGGCTCCAAAGAAGGCTTACCGCAATTGCCCGACGGCGACTTCCAACCGCCGATGGCATTGAATGCCGTGGAGTTGGAGGCCAAAAAAGCCATAGAAACGAAATGGAAAGGGCGCAAACTTATCATCGGCAGAGCCGCGCATCTGACAGAACCGACGGAAGAACAAATAAACCTCGGACGCGGCCAATGCCAGTACCGCAACCTGTGCATGCGCGGCTGCCCCTTCGGCGCCTATTTCAGCAGCCAGGCCGCCACTTTACCCGCCGCCGCCCGCACCGGCAATATGACGCTGCGCCCCCACTCTATCGTGCACTCGATCATCCTCGACGACGACAAAGGACGTGCAAAAGGTGTGCGGGTGATTGACGAAAACACCGGTCAGGCGATCGAATTCTTTGCCCGCGTCATTTTCCTCTGCGCATCCGCATTGCCTTCCACCGCCATTCTGATGCGTTCCACCTCGAAGCGTAACCCCAACGGCATGGACGAAAGCGGCGCATTGGGCCACTATCTCATGGATCACCACCTCGGCGTGGGCGCCAACGGCGTTTTTGAAGGCCATTTAGACAAAACCACTTTTGGCCGCCGCCCCAACGGCATTTATATTCCGCGCTACCGCAACCTGCACGAGCCCGGCACCGGCGGCTACCTGCGGGGCTTCGGCTACCAGGGCGGCGCCTCCCGGCAGGGTTGGTCGCGCAACATCGAAGGGTTCGGTGTGGAATTCAAAAAACAATTCACCTCCTTCGGCGCCTGGGAAATGGGCATGGGCGGCTTCGGCGAATGCCTGCCCTACTACGAAAACAAGGTGGAACTGAGCAAAACCCGGACCGACCGCTGGGGGTTGCCGCTGCTGGAATTCGACGCCGAATTCAAGGACAACGAAAAGAAAATGCGCATAGACATGATGAACGACGCCGCCGAAATGCTGGAAGCCGCCGGCATGAAAGACATCAGCACCCACAACTCCGAGCCGGTCATCGGACTGGGTATCCACGAAATGGGCACGGCGCGTATGGGCACCTCCTCCAAAAATTCGGTGCTGAACAAGTGGAACCAGGTGTGGGGCACGCCCAATGTCTTTTGCACCGACGGCGCTTTTATGACTTCGGCGGGTTGCCAGAATCCATCGCTGACCTACATGGCATTCACGGCAAGGGCGGCGAATTACGCGGTGGAGGAATTGAAGAAGGGAAATTTGTAAAGATCGGAAGTTTTAGAGGCCGTCTCGTAAGTCTGTTTATTCGTTTAATTGTGGATTTGGTTATTCGTTACACCTTCATAACCAGGGTTGTTTTCAAATAAACAAATCATCAGATAAACCAATCACCGACTTATGAGACGGTCTCTTTCTATCGGTTCGTCAGCAATTACTGTATTGCATAGCCCGTCAATGCGGTTGAATGCTTTCATCGTTTCGGCAACATCATTTCTTACCGCATCTTCGTTCGACACGTCGGCAACAACCGCAATAGTTTTTGAAGAAGGAAACGCCTTCGCAATTTCATTCATAGCGCGTTTATTCTCCGCAAGGGGAGGTGTCATGTCAAGATTGCGCCTTTTTTTCAAAGTTAGAGAACTTGGTGAATATTCTCTACTTTTGATTGGTTGCGCGCTCGGGGAAGAGGACAAGGTCACTTCGTCGCCTCCACCGCCTGTTTCGTATCCGTAAGCTGCTGGAATGCCGTGATTTTCCCGTCCTTCAGCGTCCACAAATGCGCCGTTTGCGCGTCAATCGTCTTCCCGGTTGTCTTGTGCTTTGCCTGGTACCGCAGGGTGGCCAGCACCTGGTTGCCCGACATGTCGTGCAGTTGGATATCCGTCAGGTTAAAGTATTCCCATTCGGCGCCGATGCGGGCGAACACGCCGTTCAGCACGGCATCCGGGCCGATGTAGGGGTTGCGGTCGGCGTAGGGGAAACCTTCGGCTTCGTTCCATACGATGCCGGCATCCATGACGGCCAGTACCGCCGGCACGTCGCCTTTGGCAAATGCCCGGTACAGTCCGTCTATCACCGCCACATTTCCCGGGGCAGATAAGACGCCCAGTTGTGTCAGCAGCGCCATGTTGTCCATGAAATCCCGCTCTTCGGCAATCCGGCCGTCGGCACTCATGCGGGCAATCGTACTGCCACTTATTGCGATGTTGTTGCCCGAAGCCGGGATGCCGAAAAAGTCGCCTGTGTGCTTACCCTTGAACGTCCAGTGCTTCATCAGTTGGTCGCCCTCGCCGAAGATATTGTTGATGGAAAACTCAATGTCGGAAAAAGCTGAAACCAGGGCTTTGTAGTAACCCGCCATGCCCTCGATGCCGACGATGTTTTCCGGCTCGGCGTGCATGATCACGTCAGGGGTGAAATGCTTTTCGTTGAAAAGTTCAAACCGGCCGGCATTCACAATTTCGAGCCAGACTTCAGTGTACATTTTGATGTTGGCGGCCACTTTTGGGTCGACATGCTCCAGAGGGGACAAAATGGATTTGGCAATTTTCCATTGGCCGTCTTTTTTGATCATCGTGTTGGCGTAAGCGCCGGTGAAATGGCCGGGACTGTCATTTACGTTGGTCTTGCCGTAAACCTCGTAAGTGCCCTCGTCGTTTGCGGATTGGGCCTGAAGAAGCATGGTGCAGCCGAGCAGGGCCGCGCAGAAAAATAGCTTTTTCATAATTGAAAATGTTTTGATTGAAAATGAAATTTATTTCAGCATTATCGTGGGCGCCTCCATTGGGCCTTTCGGGGAAAGCCCGTGATGTGGACGGACGGATCCGTTTTTTCGAGGCCGGGCGCATGCACTTCGTTCCTGAAGCGCTATAGCCTGCGCCACTCCTCTGCCGCCCCCGTCTGGCGCTGGCGTGCAGCCTTTAGTTTTTTGTTGCCAAAGGTGTTCGACCAGGAAAGCATGAACACGCGCTCTGTCCACTGGAACGATTGCTTCGTCAACAAGGCGATTTCCGGCTGGTCGGTGATGCCGAACCAGTTGGAAGACAGGAAGAGGTCGTTGGCAGTGAGGCGGACTTTGCCCCATTTTTCACCGAAATTCTTTTCTATCCCGATGTTCAAGCTGCCCGTCGCCCGCCAGTAAGCAATGCCCCAGTAAGTAGGCGAGTCAAAATTCCCGGTAACTTCCAGGGAAAACTGCCTGGGCAATTTGAAGCTATGGTTGGAATTAAATCCATAAGCCAGGTTTTTTACCTTCAGGGGTTTGCCTTCCAGTTCAAAATCAAGCGCGAGTGCATTGAAATAGAGGTTATTGCTTATCTCCCACCAGTCGGCGAGTTGCAGCGGTATGTACAAATTGGCGCTCCATGTCCTTTCCTGCCCCAGGTTCCCGAAAGAAAGCACTTGCCGGTTCGTCTGCGCATCCACCTCCGGAATAAAGCGTTGCGGTGCATTTTCGATGCTGTACGTGACGCCCAGCCGCCATGATTTCACGTTGTAACTCAGATTGAAAGTGTTGGTGAAGGCAGGCTGCAAAGCCGGGTTTCCGCTTAAAAGCGTAGTGGGGTCGGTAAAAATTAAAAAAGGAGCAAGTTGCCCTATGTTTGGGCGGGTGATGCGGCGCGAATAAGAAAAATTGAAGGTTTGGTCTTCCGATATTTTGCGACTCAGGAATACCGTGGGAAACCAGGAGCCGTAGTTACGGTCCACGATGACGACGGCTGCGCCGGAGTCGAGGTGCGTATCGGTATGTTCGTAGCGCAAGCCCGCTTTCAAGTCCATGTTATCGCCCAGTTTCGTGCTGACACTGACAAAGGCGCCTGCCACCGTTTCTTTCATCTGCGAAACCGAGGTGAGGTTCGGGATGGGCTGCCAGGCTTCCTGCCCGGCGCGTTCGTCCACCTGTACATCATTCATGAAGCGCATGGAGGTCAGTTTCGCCCCCATTTCGAGCCGTGTATTTTCCCCAAAACCTTTGGTATAGTCCGCTTTAGCCACGCCTACCTGGACGGGCGTTTTTTTGGCAATCCTAAGTTCACTTTCGGAGGTCGGATTTCCCGAAGCATCCTGATTGAGCAGCCTGTAACCCGATGGATTCGAGATGGTATAGTGGATGTAATCCGCATCCACATTGAGCGATTGGTTGTCTGAAAACTGGTGACTCAGGTTCAGGTTCCCCGCGAAGGACCGGTTGTGATTGGTCTCCGTATTGGGCATCCGCAGCAGGCTTTCCACGTTTCCATTCCGGGAGTAAGTAATGGCGTTTTCGGCCTTCATGTACCAATTCCGGTCGAGAAAAGCGCCCAAAAACCCTACTACCGTCTTCTTCGACACTTGAAAGTCGGCGCCGAACCGTGCGTTTTGTGTCGTCGTCGGGGTATGTGACCGGTCGCTGTCGGATGCGGTTTCCAGCACATCGCCGTTGGTGGCCACCCGGCGGTAGTTCGTGAACAACTGGGGGTTCAGATTGTAGTCCAAATCGTAGCTGCCAAACAGATTCACCTTTCCGCTGCGTTGGTTGAAGTAGCCGCTCGCGCCGGCTTTTGCGCCGCGGCCATGGCCAATTTTCGCGGTATAGCCGCCATTCAGCCCCGCATCGCCTGACTGTTTCAGCACGATGTTGATGATGCCCGCGTTGCCCTCGGCTTCAAAGTTGGCAGGCGGCGTGTGGATAAGTTCGATGCGGTCGATGTTGTCGGCGTTCATGCCGGCGAGCATATCCACCACAGCCTCGCCGGGCATACGCGATATTTTCCCATTGATCATCACCACTACGCCCTGCTTTCCGGCCAAGGATATGGACTTCGTCAGTGCGTTGACCTGCACGCCTGGCGAACGTTGCAGCACCTGCAAGGCTGTTCCGCCTGCATTGGTGATCGAATTGCTGACGTTGACGACCATCCGGTCAATTTTCTGTTCCAAAAAAGGGCGTTTCGCTATTACCGACACCTCTGCCAGGTGCGTTGAGTTTTCGCGCAAGGTGGTCGTCTTCAGGTCGATGAGGGGGTGGCTTTCATCTACGGTCAGGTTATTGATAAACACCGATTCAAAACCCAGCATGGAAAAGGAGAGTAAGTAGCTGCCGTTGGCCACATTTTCAAACGTAAAATACCCGTCGGGATCAGTTAGCTGACCACTTACCAAGCTGCTATCGGTGGGGGCCAGCAGTAGCACGCTGGCTGCGTAGATTGGCTGCCCGGCTGCATCGTGGAGCTTGCCTGTTATCTGTTGCGCATGGATAGAGTGTGCCGCTAACGCCATGAACAGGGAAATCAGGGCACACGATGTAACTCTCGCCGAATAATTAGAATGACTGCGTTTCATGTTGGAATGGTTTGAGATTAAGAGGCTGTATCATAAGTCGGTGATTTATTGATATGGTGATTTGTTTATTTGAAAACACTCTTGGTTATGAGGGTGTAATGCAATAACCAAACCCACAATTAAACAAATACACAGACTTATGAGACAGCCACTTGCCAATGATGAATTAATACTGGACTTTTATTGTTTCGGGGGCACTCGAAGAGACCACGAAACTTTAGGCCGGTACCCCTTCGGTGGCTGTTGCATAATTGCCCAAAGGCACACGCGCAGATTTGAACTGCACACCCAAATCCCGTGTGGCCAGGGCATTGCTGTACACCGTTTTCGGTTGCCCGACAGGCGCTTTTCCATTCAACATCAAAGAGATGTCGGACACCCTCCAGCTCTCGCCGGTCAGCAGGTAATGCTTGCCGTGCAGGTTTGGAAGGGTGGCTGCTTTGTACACCGATTCGGCCACATCTGCTACATCCACGAGCGCCCAATACACGTCCTGGTCGTAAAACATCTGGATGAAAGGGTTGGGGGCTAGCTTGTTTTTGAACAAAAACTGGATGCCCATCGAAGTGGAGTCTTCCCTGCCCGACAACTGGTTGCCCATCACCCCAACCGGGGAAACCGTCACGATGTCAAATCCTGGCACCGGGTTTTCCTGCGTAAATTTCCGGACAACCTGGTCGGCGTGGTATTTCGCCTGGCAGTAGGGATGGCTCTCCTGGCTGCAGTAGGGCTTGTCTTTTTCCGAAAAAACATGGTCCGGTGCAAAACCCGGCGCCGGCATTGGAAAGTCCGTGTTGTGCGCCGCTACCGAAGCGACGAACACCACTTTTTTCACCGATGGCGTTTCGCTGACCACCCGCAGGAAATTCTCCGTGCCTTTGATGGTGGGGTCCAACAAATCGCGCTGCAGGTCTTCCACCTCCAGTTGGAAGGGCGTGCCGCTGTGCACGAGGATGTCGCAGCCCGCGGCAAAGGCTTTCAACTGGTCGAGGTTCTGCACGTCCAAAGGGGCGAGTTCCAAGTTCCCTGCATGGGGCAGCGTGGAGAGGTGGGTGTATTTTCCTTTGTTGGAAATGTCGAGGGCCGATACCTTGACCCGGTACCCGTTTTCCAAAAACTGTTTGGTGACGTAACTGCCGATGAATCCGGCGCCGCCGATGATGCCTACTTTTTTCATGGTTGATAGTTTTTGATAAATGAATATTTATTTCACCGCCTCCGCTGCCTGCTTCGTATCGGTGAACTGCTGAAAAGCCGTGATTTTCCCGTCCTTCAGCGTCCACAAATGCGCCGTTTGCGAGTCAATCGTCTTCCCGGTTGTCTTGTGCTTTGCCTTGTACCGCAGGGTGGCCAGCACCTGGTTGCCCGACATGTCGTGCAGTTGGATGTCTGTCAGGTTAAAGTATTCCCATTCGGCGCCGATGCGGGTGAACACGCCGTTCAGCACCGCATCCGGGCCGATGTAGGGGTTTTTGTCGGCGTAGGGGTAACTTTCGGCCTCGTTCCAGACGATGCCGGCATCCATGACGGCCAATACCGCCGGCACGTCGCCCTTGGCAAATGCCTGGTACAGCCCGTCCACCACGGCCACGTTACCCTTCATCGCTGCCCGTGCCTGGTCCGCCCGCTTTATTGCACTGCTCATTCCCATCGCTGCGGCTTTGTCATAATATTCGACCGACTTGGCGTATTCTTTATTGGTCATAAAATAATCCGCCATGCTGTCGTAGGCATTGGCTTCATTCGGGGACACTTCGAGGTATTTTTCGAAGGCGGTTTTGGCTTTGTCCATTTCTCCGAGTTCCAGGTAGCTATAGCCCAGTGAGTTGTAGCCGCCTCCATAGTTGGGACGCAATTCCAGCAAGCGCAGGAAGTGCTTAACAGATGCTTTCGAGTCTTTACTGAGCCATTTAGCCGACTTACCCGCTAAGTCATGGGCTTCTGCCGTGTTGGGGTAGGCGGCGGTCAGCGCTTCCATGTATTTGGCCGGGTCGGCTTTCGGGTCTTTGGCCCATGCCTCCAGGGCTTTTCGATGGATTTTCTCACACTCGTTGAAGCGGGCAGGGTCAATGGCCAGGGCGGGTTTGATGAAGGCCGCGGCTTTTTCGTACTGCCCAAAAGCCGTTTCGGCGAAAGCCAGATTAACGTATGCCATGAAGAAGTTGGGATCCGTTTTCACGGCTGCTTTCATCCCGTCAAAAAAGCCGGGAATGTTTACCTGCTCGCCTGCCTGGAGGGCTTTGAAGTATTGAGATTTGGCCGCTTCCGATGAGCTGGAAACCGGCAGATAAATGTCTTGTGCCGACAGGGTGGTCAGGAAGCTCATAAGCAGGGCAACGGAAAAAAGTCTGGTTCTCATAACCGATGTTTTTGAATGAAGAATAGGGAGTGTTTTCATCTGGTGTTTCAAGGCCCCGGAAGTTTTATAAAGAAGGTGTGCCTGAATTGGCAAAACCGACTTCGCAAACAACTGGGACAAAGGTGTAGGCGGACAGCCGGGGAGGCTACCGCTCAGCGTTCAACAACTACCGTTCAGGTTGCAGGGCGGGATTTTTCTTTACTTGTTATGTTGCAGGGCGGGGAGCGAAATCACCATAACTTATTGATAATGTGGCGAAAGTGTGTTGCATGGAGTAAAAATCCAAGCGAGAAAAGGATTTATATCAACACGGAAGCACAGGGAATAAAAAGGAGCGTATAAATTTTTTATTCTTGAAATTTCGGATTATTATTCCGAATTTTCAAGGATAAAATCGTAAGTTTATCCCCAAAAACAACATGGGCAATAAAATTATCGAAAGGCACAAAGACCGGACAGCCATCGCGGATTTGCTGAGTATCTTCCCGGTCACCGCCATCCTGGGGCCAAGGCAGGTAGGAAAAACTACCCTGGCAAAGACGTTCCATCCTGACCATATTTTTGACCTGGAAAATCCCCGTGATTTCGCCTTGCTGGAAAACCCGCAACTCGCCCTGGAAAAATTAGCGGGGCTCATCATGATAGATGAAATACAGCGCAAAGCCGAATTGTTCCCCCTGCTCCGCTACCTCGTTGACAACAATCCGAAACAACGGTTCCTGATATTGGGCAGTGCCTCTTCCAACCTGCGGCAGCAAAGCGGCGAGTCGTTGGCGGGCCGCATCGGGTACCACTATCTCACCGGGCTAAATTTGACCGAAACGGGAGCAGGTAGCATGGAAACACTTTGGCTGCGGGGCGGCTTTCCCCGTTCATACCTCACCGAATCGGACAGCCAAAGCATGACCTGGCGCACCAATTTTATTACTACTTTTTTGGAAAAGGACTTAACCGTGTTGGGCGTCAATGTTCCTGCTGCTACCATGTACCGTTTCTGGACGATGGTGAGCCACTACCACGGGCAAACCATCAATTACAGTGAACTGGGCAGAGCCTTTGGCATCAACGATAAAACGGCGAAACTGTACCTGTCCATTCTCGAAGACACTTTCATGATACGCCAACTCATGCCCTGGCACGCCAATGTGAGTAAGCGGCTGGTGAAAAGTCCGAAAATATACCTTCGGGATTCCGGCATTTTCCATGCCCTCCAGTCTATCAACACCATGCAGGAACTGCGCAATAATCCAAAAATAGGCGCTTCGTGGGAAGGGTTTGCCCTGGAGGAACTGGTCTCCATGTTGGGCAAGCGGGACAGCGAGGTGTTTTTTTACGGGACCCACAGCGGCGCCGAAATTGACCTGTATTGGCAGGACAAGGGCAAAAAAATGGGAGCCGAATTCAAATATATCGATGCCCCGAGAACCACCAAGTCCATGCACCAGGCTATTGTCGATTTGAACCTGGATGAATTGTGGGTTATTTATCCGGGGGATAAGAAGTACCAGTTGACGGAAAAAATATGGGCGATGCCGTTGGAAAATTTTGCGGGCCTGTGAATCTATCCCCATCCATTTTAACCAAAGTGAACAGGGACGGCGGGCAGAAAACTCACCCCCGCAGCTTCCCCGGACGCTCCCCAAACTCCTCCAGAAAAGCATCCGAGAAATTATTCAGGGCGGCATAGCCCACCTCGTAGGCAATTTCCGAAACGGTCAGGTTGGTGGTTTGCAGCAGGCGCCGGCCATGATGCAGGCGGATGGAACGGATAAACAGGCTCGGAGATTTGCCCGTCAGGGCTTTCACCTTGCGGTAAATCTGGCTGCGGCTCATGGCGAGGGCGCGCTCCAGCCGCGGCATTTCAAAGTCCGGGTCGGACAGGTTATCTTCCACCACAGTGCGGATTTTTTGCAGGAAAACGTCTTCGGGGTCAGTGATTGGCGCCGGCGAGTCGCCGGGAACCGATTCCAATTGGCTGTATTTGGCTTGCAACTTCCTTCGCAGTTCAAGCAGGTTATTCAGGGTAACCGTTAATTCTTCCTGGTTAAACGGTTTGGCTAAATAGGCATCGGCGCCCCGCCGCAACCCAGAGAGGCGACTCTCCACATCCGCTTTGGCCGTCAGCATAATGATGGGGATGTGGCTGGTGCGCTCGTCGTTCTTGAGGGTTTCCAACACCTCGAAGCCGTCCTTGATGGGCATCATCACATCGCTCACGATGAGGTCGGGCACCGATTCGAGGGCTTTTTCGATACCGGCCTGGCCGTTGTAGGCATAGTTCAATTGGTAACGCCCTTCACGGTCGCCCGAATGTTGCAGGCAGGCCGTCAGGTATTCCACCACATCGGGATTGTCCTCTATGAGCAGGATTTGTGGGAGGGATGTATCGGCATCTGGTGGATTGGAAGCCGTTCTGACAGGGAGGGGCGCCATGGAAGAACTACTGTCTTCCAACCCGGCATTGGGCGTGTTGCCGGCAAAAGCGCTGGTGTTGGTCACCGGTAATTTCACCAAAAACGTACTGCCTGTGCCGACGGTGCTTTCCACCGAAATATTGCCGCCCATCGCTTTGACCAACTCATTAGTCAGGGAAAGTCCGATGCCCGTGCCGCCCGCTTTGGCGTGCTCCTGATTTTTTGCCTGAAAAAACCGCTCGAACAGCCGCGGTAGTTCGTCCGCTGGAATGCCCGGACCGGAATCCGATACTGAAATGTGCAGCCATTTGTCCTGCAAGTGTGCCCGCAAAATCACTTTCCCGCCGGACGGTGTGAATTTGATGGCATTCGACAACAGGTTGTGGATGATTTGCAAAAATCGCTCGGGGTCGTAATCCATCACGATGTTGGGCTGGTCGCTTTCCACCCGCAGCATCACGTTTTGGGCATTGGCGAGGGAGTGCAGGCTTTCGGCGATGTATTTCAAATAAGTCAGCACATCGCCTTGTATATAGTTGATTTTAAGGGTATTAGACTCCAGTTTTGCCAGGTCGAGGATTTGATTGATAAGTCGCAGCAGCGATTCGCCGTTGCGCTTAATCAACTTCAATTTGCCCTTTGCGTCGCTCTCCGTCAGCCGTCCACCGTCCACCGTCAACCGTTCTGCCATGCCCAGGATAACGGTCAGCGGCGTGCGGAACTCATGGGTGATGTTGGTGAAAAAGCGGCTTTTGAAGTCGTCTATTTCCCGCAGGCGCAGGGTCTCCTGATGCTCGAGTTTTTGGCGCAGCCGGTAGCGATAGTACAAGCGAACCGCCGCCAGGCCCATCGCCGCATACAACAAATAAGCCCACCACGACGCCCACCAGGGCGGCCGGATGGTAAACCGCAGTTCGGCGGGCTGCCCGCTCCAGACGCCGTCGTTGTTGCTGCCATCCACTTTGAAGGTGTAATCACCCGGGGCGAGGTTGGCAAATTGGATGTTGTTTTGGTAGCCCAGATCCACCCAGTCTTCATCCACGCCCACGAGTTGGTAGCGGTACTGGTTTTGGGCGGGGTTGGTGAATTCGAGCGCCGCAAACTCGAAGTTGATTAGATTTTGGTCGTGCGCGAGTTTGATCTCTGACCGGCCGTTCCATTGAAAAGTTTGGTTGTTGACCTGAATACCGACAATTCTGGTCTGTGGCGCAAATGCATTGAACCGGAGGCTATCCGGGTGAAAAACACTCAAGCCTTTGATGCCCCCAAAGATCATGGTGCCGTCCCGGGTTTTCAGGTAGCTCGAACGGTTAAATTCATTGTCCTGCAAACCATCTGCTACCGTGAAGTTTTTGGTTTCCCAGGTTCGGACATTGAAGCGGCAAAGCCCCTTATTGGAGCTCAGCCAGATAAAGCCCGTGTTGGGGTCCGGCCTGGAATCCTGGGACAGGACACCGTAGATCACATTGTCAGGCAAGCCCTGCTCTTTTTTGAAGTGTTTGAATTTGCCGGTTTTTTTGTCAAGTTGATTAAGGCCTCCGCCTTTGGTGCCAATCCAAAGGAAGCGCCCGGGTTCGATGGGGTCATCTTCAACGGAAAGCACGAGGTTGTTGCCGAGTGAACTTTGGTCTTTGGTATCGAGCAGGTAATGCTTGTATGTATAGGTGTTGTTTGTCGGGGTAGCCTTTAGGAGTCCTTCAATCCCAAATATCCAGATGACCCCCTCAGCATCTTCGAACAAATACTTCGAATATTCGGAAAGCGCATTGAAAGGCGTCTCGAAAGGGTAGTCGGTCCGGGTTTCGGTTTTGACATTAAATTTATGCAGCCCTTCCAGAGAAACGCTGAGCAGATCCCCGTTCCGATCACAGAGTAGGCCTGACCCTATCCAGGGAAAAGACCTTATTGCTTTGGTCACCGCATCCGTCCGGTAGAGAGTCATGTCGGCTGGCGGGTTAATGACAGTTTTGTCCCGTCTTGAGGACCAGCCATTCCCACTCTGGTCAAAACAGGCGAAGAAGTCCGATGTGTATTGCCATCCGATGGGAGGTGGGTATTTATAATCTGAATTTTCCCGGCTATTTGAGAATGAGCTATTGTTATATTTTTTTCCGGAAAGCACCAGGCTGTACAGGGTTCCGTCCGGCGATTCCAGCAAGGTGCGGTGGGAAGTATTGGGCAAATGTGTCGTGAATTTGGGTGGCGCCTGGCAAAGTTTAATAATCCCATATCCGTTTGTCCCCATCCAGACCACGCCGCTTTGGTCAGTAAGGAAACTGATGGTACCTTTGTTCAATACCGCATCCAGCGGGATTTCTAAAAGTGGTACTCCGCCGTTGAAAAAAGCCGCAATAGCCCATTTTTGGATGGTATTGTTAGGGTTTACCAGCCACAAATACCCGGCTGCATCCAGTCCAAAACCATCTTTAGTGTCTAGGAGGCGTTCTTTCGTCCCGTTATTTGAAATCCAGAGCCATCTGTCATACCCCTTCAGAATAATATCCCCGGATTTGGTTTTCAGCATATTAGTTGCATAAAAATCGGGGAACTCGGAAAAGGGCTTTAGTTGTTCTGTTTCCGGATCAAATTGAAACAAACCGATATTGGTTCCAAGCAATAGTTTATTGGAGTTGGTACAAATCATGGAAAAGACCTCCAAGGGCGGCTGCGTCGTATCTTGGTTAGGTCGCAGAACAATAGGTTTCGCAGGCATTTCGATATCCGCTGCCCCCGTTGCTGCTGCTTTTTCAAGTACACTTTTTGACAAGCGGATTTTTTTCAAGATATTGGAGCCGTTGGTTAACCAGACGGTTCCATCCGGTGTACTGTCATACCGGGTGGAGGACCATCCCTCGATCGGTTTACCCTGATAAAGCAGCCGGAAAAAACGGCGACTTTCCGGATCAAAAACATTGACATGGTCTTCAAGTAAAATCCAGATCAACCCCTGTTTGTCTTCAAACAAGTCACAAACCACATTGTTGCTTATGGAAAACGGGGCAAAGGGGTTGGAAGCAAACGTTTCAAAACGCCTGCCATCATATCGGTTCAGTCCATCACTGGTTCCTATCCATATGAATCCGTCGCGCGTTTGAATTAAATCATGTATATTACCCTGCGACAGTCCATCGGCAGTAGAGATCAGCTGATGCTGAACATTTTGTGCAAAAAGCGGAATTGCACTGATCAGAAAAAGAAAGGTCGATATTTTTTTCAGCGGACGCACAGTTGAATCGGCTGTAATTTTCGCTTTTTTTCCGGAAAGCAGGAAGCATACGGGATAAAAACTTTCAGACGGTTTCTACCCCCGCACCTTCCCCGGCCGCTCCCCAAACTCCTCCAAAAAGGCATCGGAGAAGTTATTCAGAGCAGAATAGCCCACTTCGTACGCAATTTCCGAAACGGTAAGGTCGGTGGTCAGCAGCAGATGCCGGCCATGGTGCAGGCGGATGGAACGGATAAACAGGCTGGGCGATTTGCCCGTCAGGGCTTTCACCTTGCGGTAAATCTGGCTGCGGCTCATGGCGAGGGCGCGCTCCATCTGCGGCATTTCAAAGTCGGGGTCGGACAGGTTGGCTTCCATGACGGTTCTGAATTTTTTAAGGAAAACGTCTTCAGGATCGATGTCTGGCGGCTGTGCCCCGGAGTCGTGGAGCCCCCATCCATGCTGACTATATTTGGCTTGCAACTTGCGGCGCAGTTCGAGCAGGTTTTCGACCCGTATCGACAATTCTTCCCGGTTAAAAGGCTTTGCCAGATAAGCATCGGCGCCCCGGCGCAGCCCCGCCAACCGGTTCTGCACATCGGCTTTGGCGGTCAGCAGTATGATGGGGATATGGCTGGTGCGCTCGTCGTTCTTCAGGGTTTCCAACACCTCGAAGCCGTCTTTGACAGGCATCATCACATCGCTCACGATGAGGTCGGGCACCGATTCGAGCGCTTTTTCGATTCCGGCCATGCCGTTGTAGGCATAGTCGAGGCGGTATTGGCTTTCGAGACAGGCGGTCAGGTATTCCACCACGTCGGGGTTGTCTTCGATGAGCAGGATTTGCGGCAGGGACGTATCAGCGTTTTGTAAGTCCGAGACAGCGGTGTCGGACGGGATCGCTGCGTTAGACTTCCATTCCTCCAACCCTGCGCCGGGTGTTTTATCTATGAATGCAGCCGTATTGGTCACCGGCAATTTCACCAAAAACGTACTGCCCACACCGACCTTGCTCTCCACAGTGATGTCACCCCCCATCGCCTTGACCAGTTCATTAGTCAGGGAAAGCCCGATACCCGTGCCGCCCGCTTTGGCGTGTTCCTGATTTTTTGCCTGAAAAACCGCTCAAACAGGTGCGGCAGTTCGTCCGCTGGAATGCCCGGGCCTGAATCCGATACCGAAACGTGCAGCCAATCGCCATGCAAATCTCCCCGCAAAATCACCTTCCCGCCGGACGGCGTGAACTTGATGGCATTGGACAGAAGGTTGTGGATGATCTGCAAAAACCGCTCGGGGTCGTAGTCCATCACAATAGCAATTTGGTTGCTTTCCACCTGCAGCAGCACGTTTTGGGCATTGGCGAGGGAGTGCAGGCTTTCGGCGACGTATTTCAAATAAGTCAGCACATCGCCCTGGATATAGTTGATTTTTAAAGTGTTGGACTCCAACTTTGCCAGGTCGAGGATTTGGTTGATGAGCCGCAGCAGCGATTCGCCGTTGCGCTTAATCAACTTCAATTTGTCCTTTGCGTCGCTCTCCGTCAGCCGTCCACTGTCCATCGTCAACCGTTCTGTCATGCCCAGGATAACGGTCAGTGGCGTGCGGAACTCGTGGGTGATGTTGGTAAAAAAGCGGCTTTTGAAGTCGTTCAGCTCCTGGAGCCGGTCAGCTTCCATTTGATTCTTTTCCTGGAGCAGCCGGCTTTCGCGGAGCGCAAAATCGGCTTGTTGTTTGTCCGTTACCTGTTTTTTATGCCGGTAGGCCAGGCCTATGGAAAAGATCAGGATTTCGACGATGGTGCACACTTTGAGATAAGCGACAGTAAATTCCGTTTGGTAAATCCTCGAAAACAGGGTTAGCAGGAATCCGAGGCTGATGACACTGATACCCGCTGCGATAAAATACCCTTTCGGGTCTTTGGTCCTGTACAAGGGATAGATGAAAACGAACCCCGAAATAGTGACCAACACGATGTAGAACAAGGTCGTTTGGTCATCAATTACGTAACTGAAATTGTACCGGAAGGCCAGAAAAATGAAGGCTGCCATCAAGGGTGCACCGAGCCATGTCAGGTACCTGAAATACCGGTCCCAGCGGGGAAGCAGTTTTTCCAGTTTCAAAAAACTGCGGATGAACGCCAGCCAGAACATCAGTCCCAGATAAAGGGAGATTTTAAACAGGTTGTGGTAGGCAGGATGGTTCGGGAAAACAAAGTCGCCCACCCAGTCTTTCAAATCATGGGCGCTGTGCGCTGTGTAGAGCGCCACTGTCAGCAGGTACCCGGAATAGTAGATATAGCTGCGGTCCCTGACGACAAAGAACTTGATGAGATTATAGAGTAACATCATCAGTAAAAAGCCGGTGAACAGGGCATTCCATGTTTTTTCACGTACCAGTTTGTCGTAATAGACAGCCAGGGGCTGCACATAGATGTGAAACGTGGGCGGCAGGGCGGTGCGTGCGCTCTCACCCCGGAAGTACAGCGTTACGACCTCCCTGGGCGGCAGCACTACTTTGAACCAGTTGCCGGTTTTTACAGGGACAAAGTTTTTCCGGTGCGCCGGGACAAAAGTGCCGTTGAGTTCCGGAATCCAGGCGCCATTTTCCGCCGGCTTGAACAGTGTTAATTTAGTGAACGTACCGGTAAAGTTGAGGACCCATTCGCTGTGCATGTCCGCATCGGGCAAACGGTTTTCCAGTTGGATCTTCCCCCAATAAGGTTGGTGGCTCCGGGGCTCGAATATCTTGTCAGCAAATGATACAAACCGGCTTTGCAACTGCGGCTGCACGATGTCCCCGATGGTGTAACTCCTACCGGTGTCTGGTAAGATCTGTAAGTGCCCCCGCAGCCGGTGATTGTCCGGGCTGTCCAGGATGTAGGGTTGCGAGCCAGTAGCAGCCGGAGGGGCGGACGGCTTGCTGCAGCCGGTCAGAAATATGCTCAAAAATATCCAGAGATATAAAAGTATTCTCATTTGTCTGTTCTGGAAGAGGCTGTTGGACACACTCTAACAGACTCCGAAGAAACACAAAAATGGTTAAAAGGCCCTGCTTTTTTAATTTCAGCGCAAACGTGCCAATACGCTCTTATGTATAAACAGCCTCAACCTATACCTGCGCACTTGGGGACAGCAGAAGTACTATTTCCCGATATCCGCTCGATACCCGTCCATTCCGCACCAATTCCATTCTGCTTATACTGAATCGATTTTTCCAAAAATAATTGTGTTTTTATTACATCCAACGGCTGGATGTACGCTGTGCCGCCGTGCGTTGGGCTTGCGGGTTGGGCATTGGCGGCGGTTGGCGTTGAGTGCGTTGTTCTGCGTTCGTATTCCTTTTTAGATTTGCTTTTCAAATGTCTTTCCGTTAAAAATATATATGCTTCCATCTGCCATTCCAAACCACAATTTCTCATTACTATCTTCGTAAATTGAGAGGGCAAAATCATTGGTTAGTCCATCTTTTTTGGTGTAATTTTTCATTGTTTCGCCATCATATTTCCATACTCCTGCATCTCTGTCTCCAAACCAAATATTTCCTTTGTTATCTTCAGCGATTGTAAAAATGTGTTCAAGTGTACCTTGAGGTGATTTGTCTCCTTTTTTTGAACTATTGGGGTGAATTAAGTTATTCTTCTTTGAAAAATTAATTATTGAATCACCATCTTTTAGTAATACACCAATTCCATTATTTCCAATCCAAAGCCTGCCTTTAGAATCCTCGAAAATACTTCGTATGTGCAAAGGTTCAATTTTTCTGTCAAATCCTAGTGTTTCATCATTAATGATGGTAAAATCACTCCCGTTATACCCATAAACACCTGCATAAGTACCAAACCAAATCATATTATTTTTTCCTTTTGAAATATCTGTTACCGCAAATAAATTATCATTAGGGTCAAGGACTTTATGAGACGGAAACGGTAAGTAATTTAATACCTGCCCATCAAATCTATAAACGCCTTCTTTGATACCAGCTTCAAACCAAAGGTCGTTATCGGATTTCATCCATTTTCCTTGCAAAGGTTCATTAGGCTGAATTTGGAAAGTATTTTGTGAAGTTTCTGTCTCTGCTTTGGTGTGATTTTTTATCGTTGTTCCATTATAACTGCTCACTCCCTGTTGGGTATTAAACCAAATAACGCCTTTTTGATCTTCTTGTATAGAATGGATTTGGTTATCAGTCAGCCCATCCTTATTAGTAAAGTAAATGAATGATTTGCCATTATAAACTGCAACTCCTTCTCGATTACTTCCAAACCAATAATTTCCTTTGCTATCTTGAAATATAGCGCTAATTCCTGAATTGAATTTTAAGGTGTCGGGTTTTAAAGTGCTTGCTAATTTAGATTCACTTATTTCCTCCCTGGTTGATTTCTGCTCAACGCAAGAATAATTTAGAATCAATGCGAGTATCAGATAAATCATTTTTAGTGTATTGTTCATTTTTATTTTTGTCTTATGACGCAGAACGGCTGGCATAAATGGCGTGGCGACCAAATGGGAGCCATGAACATTTTATGCAGTGTTGTGGCGTCGTTTATTATTTGTTTAAAAGTTATTATTTGGGGTTACTATAAAACGATGGAACGTAGAAATTGCGATCCACCTTTAACTTTAATTTTTCTGCCGCTATTTCTTTTACCTGCCATTTCGTTGTAGGATAAATCCACTCCTCCATTTCATTCAATATGACCTTCAATGGCATATCAAATTCCTTTATAGAATTTGTCCACCGGTATGAGAGGCTGTTATTGGCAAAATAATATTCTAAGACCGGAATTTGAGTTGTTCTCAAATATTGATTCCAAAAACCTCCGAGGCTTAGTCCTGATTTTTCAGCTATGTAATCTTCAACTTGTTGTGTAGTTACTGTTTGATGATAAAACTCTGTGTTTAGGCCCCTTAGAACCTGCCTCCATTTCACATCATCATCTACTATTTGCCTAAGCATGTGTAAAACTGTAGCACCTTTTGGATAATTATCACTTGAATATGCCAAATCATTCACGTCATAATGACCAATCATAGGTTTATCATTATTTATACCTTTTCTGATTCCAACCAGATAATCATTTCCAGCCTCTTTTCCATAGTGATATTCAACATAAAGTCCTTCAGAATATGTCGTGAAAGATTCATGAATCCATATATCGGCAATGTCCTTAAAAGTAATATTGCAAGCGAACCATTCATGGCCCGATTCATGAATAATGAGGTAATCAAATTTATTTCCCCATCCTGATTGGGACCCATCTCGTCCTAAATATCCATTTTGATAATCATTTCCATATGCTGTGGCACTTTGATGTTCCATGCCCACATAAGGAGTTTCAACAAGTTTATAACTGTCCTCATAAAATGGATAGGGCCCAAACCAATATTCGAATGCTTCTAACATCTTCGGGACCTGCTTGAAGTGTTCTTTAGCTCGCGTTAGGTTTTGTTGTAGGACATAATAATCACAATATAAAGCACCTAATTCGCCATTGTATACTTCGGAAAAATTCGCATAGTTCCCTATGTTGAAGTTCAGGCCGTAATTATTTATTGGATTGACTACCAACCAGTGGTAGGTATTCGTACCATTATTCTTGGTATCAATATTGATCAACCTCCCATTGGCTACTGCTATTAAATCCTTCCGAACATTAATGCTGAATTTAAGACTATCAACCTCATCATACATATGATCTTTACACGGCCACCATTGACTTGACCCTGCTCCCCAACTTATGCTAGAAGCGAAAGGTTTACCAAGGCTATCCTTTCCCCAAACCATACCTGAGTCCCAGGGCGGACGTGGCGCAATCTTGGGTTTTCCTCCATATTGGATTATGATTTCATTATAAGATTCTGACATCTGTTCTTTTTTCAATACAATAAAATAAGCATTTCCATCCCTTGAGTACTCTAGTTCTTCTCCTTCTTGAGTAACTTTATAAATGTCCATTGGAGGCTGAAGGTCCACCTGAATAATTTGACTTGGCTTCAATACTCTGTATCTGATAGTATTTGAACCCTGAATTGTTTGTTTTTCAATATCAACTGTTATATCCAGATGATAATAGGATAAATCCCACCAAGACCTTTCAGGTGTGATAGAACCTCTTAAGGAATCTTGCCGTGTAAAATTTTGTGCATGGCAGAAAATCCCCATCATAACTAATAAAATTGCAGCAATAAAAAATCTCATATTTTAATTTACTAGAAATATTAATTGAATGCGCCACAACGGTTTGCATAGTCGCAGGCCGACGTTTAGGAGGCTTGTCGGCTATGCCGTGTTAGCGGTAGATTCTTTTAATCAAAAAATGGACTTTTGATTCTCTCATTTGTCGTCAAACTTGACCAACCCCCAAACTCCTACCAGCCATAGCCCCAAAGCAAGTGGCCAGAATATTTCCAGATTATAATACAAGGCTTGAGCAGTTATAAGAGATGGGATAGATAATATAAAAGCCAATCCTACCCACCAGGGTGCTATTTTTTTTCTCATTATCGCTACACCTGCAATAATCCAGACGAACATAAAGCAAAAATTATATAGGAAGAGTCCCGACAACCAAATTAAAGTAGCTTCCGATTCTAATCCATCATTTATCGCCTTCGGGTCCATCCCTGAAGCCACAAAGCCTGCGGATAAAGCTCTAAAACCAGAAATAAAGGCGATAAACGCTGTACCCAAAACACCCAATACCGTTACCACGATTCCTGTGTTAGGAGACCGTTCTGCGATTCGTTGTCCCATGAAAATGAAAGTGGCCACAAAAAATGGAACCCCAATCGTCATAATCAGGCCTTCATATGAACTTACCCAATTGAGGTCTCCTGGAAGCGTTCCAATTCCAAATGCCCTTACTACCGATGCAATAAAAAAGCATAATGGCGCAACTAACGCCAGCATGGGCAATCGCTTCCGAAAAGTTCTCCCCCATTTGTCATTCTGATTTTCCATTTTGTTTTGTTTTAAATTAATTATTTCTGTTTTCTTCTTATTTACCGCTAACTACGGGTTTCCCGCAACCAACGACCATCCCAAAACCCGCATTGCGCTTTTCCCCCATTTTAGTCACTTAACCCGCATTGCGCCTTTTTGGATGGTCGTTCGTTGCGGGTAAGCGCCCTATGGAAACGGCGCGCCCCCTGACGACTACACAGCCAGTGTGCAGTCGTCAGGGGGCGCAATGTTCAGCCGGGCAATGTGACCATTATGGCGTGGGTTGCTTGCGGCAAACATAAGCAAGCAATGCTGATCTTCCAAAACCTGAGCCAAATTATTTTTGCCGGATATTCAAATGTTCAAGCTATCCAGCGGGCTTTTTATCTTATCCCAGCCTTTTTTAGTGATGTGCGTGTAGATTTCAGTGGTTTTGGTGCTGGCATGTCCCAGCAGTTCCTGGATATACCGCAAGTCCACCCCCTTTTCCAGCAAGTGTGTCGCAAAAGAGTGCCGAAGGGTATGCACGGTAGCATCGGGATTGATCATGGAACGCATCTTGGCGCGGGTGAAAATCTCCTGCACGCTGCGTTCGCCATATTGCCCGCCGGTAGCGCCCTCGAACACCCATTCGGTGGGTTGGTATACCTCGATGTAGGTTTTCAGGTACTGCCATGCTTTTTCCGAAAGGATGGTGCAACGATCTTTGTTCCCTTTTCCTGCCCGGACAAAAAGGCGGTTTTGTTCAGGCTGAAGATCGGGCAGGCGAAGGTTGATGACTTCGCCCAGGCGCAGACCGCCGGAGTATATGAGCATGAGCAGGCAGCGGTGTTTGGGATTATCTACCGCTTTTAACAGGGCGCTTACTTCTTCTTCTGTGAGCACATTAGGCAGTTTTTGCGCTTTTTTGGGCTGAAAAAGCCCTTTTACTTTGTCTTCTTGTTCCAACACGGCGGCGTAAAACATCTTGACAGCGCTCATAACCTGTCCCTGGTGCGAAACGCTCACGTTGCGCTCTTTGACGAGCATTGTCAGATATTCGTTGATTTGTTTGCGGGGATCTGGCTGGGTTTAATGTCGTCGTAATGCCGGATAAACTGGCGAAAGCAATTTTTGTAATTCTTGATGGTGCGCCAACTGTAGCGTTTGAGCAGCAGCACCTGCTCGAGGGCAGTGACGGCGGCCTCGTATTTGGCAGGTATTACTTTTTCCGGTTTCGGATAAGTTTTTTCCGGTTCCGGCAATCGCTCCGGGACATCTTCGGAAGGCGTGAAATTCCACTGTATCAGTCTGGCGTCAAAATGTTTTTCGAGGAATCGGAGTGTCAGTTTGGTGTATGGAACATCCCAAGTCTTTTGCTCCGGATTCCAGCGCCGCCCGTGTATGTGACAAATGCTGAGGTACCAATACGCCTGGAAGGTACAGCGACAAAAGGTCTTGATTTCCAGGACAATGGTTAACCCCGATGACATTGTCAGGACGCAAAATATCGGGATAGGGGTTAACCGGAAGACTAACCGGGATTCCGTTGTGTTGCCTGGCCTCGAATGCAGGTGGCCTCATCAGGTGAACCCGGCGAATTGCCGCGCGGTTATCAGTTGAATCCGACACCGACCACATTTTACAGTCCGAATGCCATTTGCAATCGGGCAGGGTTTTGATGGCCATACGCTGATCGGAGCGTTCTTTCGACACCTTGTAGTATGTGGATCGCTTAGTACTGGATCGCGCCGGCTTCAATTTCAAATACATTACCGGCATTTATACCAATTCTCAGGGCAAACTATACCACTACGTCTATGACTTCGCCTGGATGGAATTTTCCAAACAAACTGTCCTGATTGTCAGGAAATGAATACGACGAATCGTTGTGACCTTTAGCAACATTCACAGTCACAATGCGCTTTTTCAAAAAATGCCTACCTTTGCGGCGTTTTTGGAAAACAGGCCGGACGAAGTTAACATTTCCGGCTGCTAAGTGACCGGGCATAGGATATTTGACATTAGACATTTGACTAAATGATTGGTTGTCAAAGTCAAATGTCCAACGTCTAATGTCAATTTATTTTGTCCAATTACTTAAAGGGGATAAAGGCTTCCATTTGTTCGTTTTTCTGACCGCCCGTCCGGCGGTAGTGCGTGAAAAGAAGAGCAGAGGGTATTGGCAGCCAAAGGCCCTCACTCATTCACTTCATTCACTCATTTGCCTGCCACCCCGCAGGTGCATTCAATTTTAATGACAGCATTTAAGAATCTGGGCATTGACTACGACCTGTTGCAAGGCATCGCTGCCCTCGGCTTTGAAACGCCAACCCCTGTGCAGGAACTGGTAATCCCCACCGCCCTCACTTCCGACACCGATATCATCGCGCTTGCCCATACCGGCACCGGCAAAACCGCCGCGTTCGGGCTTCCTTTGCTGCAGCGCATCGAGCCTTCCGAGCGCGGTGTTCAGGCGCTTATCATGTGCCCCACGCGCGAACTCTGCGTGCAGGTCGCCAACGACTTAGTCAATTATTCGCAATACGCGCATCAATACAAAGTCGTGGCCGTCTATGGCGGCGCAGGCATCGAAGGCCAGATCCGGCAGATCAAAGCCGGCGCACAGATCATCGTCGCCACGCCGGGCCGCCTGATGGACCTGATGACCCGCAAGGCCGTCCGCCTCGACGGGGTGCGCCGCGTGGTGCTCGACGAAGCCGACGAGATGCTCAACATGGGCTTCAAAGAAGCCATTGACTTCATCCTCGCCGCCGCCGAAAACCGCGAATCCATCTGGTTGTTTTCGGCTACCATGCCCAACGAAGTGCGCGCCATCGCCGCCGATTACATGGAAAATCCGAAGGAACTCAGCACCGGCAAGCACAACCAGGCGAATGAGAGCATCGAGCACATTTATTACGTGTGCCGCGCCGACGACCGTTACGCCGCGCTGAAACGGGTGGTGGATGCCAATCCGGGTATTTACGCGCTCATTTTCTGCCGCACCAAGATCGAAGCCAAGGAAATCGCCGAACAAATGATCCGCGACGGCTACAACTCCGATGCGCTCCACGGCGACCTCGCCCAGGCCGACCGCGACCGGGTGATGCAGCGATTCCGCGAAGGCAACCTCCAACTGCTCATCGCCACAGACGTGGCCGCGCGCGGCCTCGACGTGAGCAATATCAGCCACGTCATCAACTACGGCCTGCCCGATGAGATAGAAGTGTACACGCACCGCTCGGGCCGCACGGGCCGCGCCGGGCGCACAGGCGTCAGCATCAGCATTGTCACGCCGAAATTCGAGGAGCGCATCCGCCAGATCGAGCGCAAGACGAAAGCGACGTTTACCAAAAAGCCCATCCCGACGGGCATCGAAGTGTGCGAACAGCAACTCTACCAGATCGTGAACAACATCCACAACCAGGAGGTGCACCACGAAGAAATAGAGCCGTATATGGCGCGCATCAACGAAGAACTGAAAGACCTGAGCAAGGAAGAACTCATCAAACGCTTCGCCAGCGTCGAGTTCAACCGCTTCCTCGCCTACTACCGCAACGCGCCGGATATCAATGTATACCCGAAAGGCGACAAACGCGGCGCCCGGGCGCATACCGGCGGCCAGGTCAACGGTCAGATGACGCGCCTGTTCGCGAACATCGGCGAAATAGACGGGGTGTCGAAAAAGGATTTTATCAAACTCTTATCGCGGACCTTCGGCGTGCCGACACAAGCCATCGGTCACATTGACCTCAACCGCGCCTACATGCACTTCGACCTCGATGCCGCTTATGTGAACGTTGTCCGTCAGGGACTTTCCGAGTTCAATATCAACGGCCGCCGCATCCGTTTGGACGACGCCTCCGCGAAAAAAGACAAACCCTCTAAAGAAGACAGGTTTTTTGATAAATGGGAGAAAAAGGGAGGAAAGAAGAAGGGGAAGAAGTGGTGAGTTAGTCTGCGGCATCGCAAAATCATGCTTATTCGGGAATCCGGTGTAGGCGACGTAGCGCCATTTCCCGCAGATTTTCGCAGATTGAGATCAAAATCTGCGGTGATCTGCGCAAATTTTTCTGCGAAAATCTGCGGGAAATGGCGCTACGTCGCGTATTCCGGGTTGGTTGTTTTTAACCCCCGATTAGCGCGATTCATATTATTTTTGTGAAAACAATCGCCTCCGATGAAAAAAATCCTTATCGCCGCGTTCCCTATTTTCACACTCTTCCTGATCCTTTTTTGGTCCCGCAGTTCCCCAAATCCCCCAATCTCCAACCCCTCAGATCACCGGGAAAAAGGCCCCACCCCCAACGATTACCTTTTCCTCCAGCGCGCTTTTCCCTACGACAACGTACCGTCCGAGGCCTATTACGCCGCCGTCGAATGGGCGCAGGAACGGGCAGTCAGCCGCAACAATGCCCTGGAGTGGGAACTCGCCGGCCCCACGAACGTGGGCGGGCGCATCACCGATGTAGCCATGCACCACACCGATTTGCAGACGGTTTACGCCGCAACTGCCTCCGGCGGCGTATGGAAATCCAGCGATGCGGGCGATTCCTGGTTCCCCATTACAGATGTTTTACCAAGTCTGTCCATCGGCGATATCGCCATTGATCCTTCCGACCAAAACACGATCTACTGCGGTACCGGCGAAACCAACGGCGGCGGCGGCTCCGTCACTTACGACGGTCGCGGCGTTTTCAAAAGCACCGATGGCGGCAATTCCTGGACATCGCTGGGCCTGGAAAATACCGGAAGCATCGGGCGCATCGAGGTGGACCCGGAGCACCCGGACCGGATCTTTGTCGCCGCTATGGGCAGCCTGTTCAGCAATAATGCCGAACGCGGACTCTATCGCAGCACCGACGGCGGCCAGAGTTGGGAGAAAAAACTGTTCGTCAACGACTCCACCGGCATCATTGATCTTGCGATACATCCCAACGACCCGGACACAATTTTTGCCGTCTCCTGGGAGCGCATACGCCGGCCCAGCATGCGCCGCTATGGCGGCCCCGGTTGCGGCATCTGGCGCAGTGCCGACGGCGGCGATACCTGGACGAAACTCTCCGGCGGACTTCCTTCGGGAAACAACGTGGGACGCATCGGCATCGCCATTTCGGCATCGGAACCGAATATTTTATACGCCACCACTGCGAATGCAACAGGCTTTTTCTCCGGTACTTATAAAAGCGTAAATGGCGGCGACACCTGGTCGGTTTTAAGCGCCGGCAGCAATCCCGACTACTCTTCTTTCGGCTGGTGGTTCGGCCAGATCCGCGTTGACCCGACCGATGCCGGCCATGTATACAACCTGGGCGTGGATTGGGTGAAATCCACCAATGGCGGTGCCAACTGGACGGATGTCAGCCCCTATCTGCACGCCGATTACCATGCCTTGTATATCCATCCCGCCAATCCTGACCTGATGGTTGCCGGCAACGACGGCGGTATTTACATCTCTGATAATGGCGGCATTACGTTGGAACACAGGCCTTTCCCTGTTACGCAATTTTATACTTCGGAAATTGATTTTCAAAACCCGGCAAATTTTTACGGCGGCGCGCAGGACAACGGTACCTGGCGAACGTTGACCGGGAATACCGGTGATTGGGAAATGATCTATGGAGGCGACGGTTTCGTGACGCGCGTCCATCCGGACGACAACAGCCTTTGGTATGCCGAATTTCAATACGGCAATTTTTACGGCACCAATGGCGCCGAAGCCCCCCAAAGCCTGCGATATAACTGGAACACTCCCTACGAATTCGACCCGAACGACCCTGCCGTCATGTATTTCGGCGCAGAAAAATTGTTCCGATCCACCGATGGAGGGCTGAGTTGGACACCCGTCAGTTCCGATCTGTCCAATGGCGTTGCCGGACAGGGCGGAGTGGTGTACGGCACGATCACGACCATCGCTGTGTCACCGCCCGACGCCGGCACGCTGATCGCCGGCACTGACGACGGCAATGTGTGGTTTACTTCCAATGGCGGGTCGAACTGGACAAAAGTTTCTGCTGCGCTTCCCAAACGCTGGATCACCCGCGTGGTTGCTGATCTGTGGGATAAAAACACTGCCTACGTCTGCCTTTCCGGTTTTCGCCATTTCGACGACATGGCGCACATTTACAAAACCACCGATAAGGGCCAAACCTGGACGAATGTTTCCGGCGACCTGCCCGATATGCCGGTCAATGACCTCGTACTTGATCCAGCCGATCCGAATATCTGGTACGTCGCAACCGACGCGGGCGTTATGGTCACCTACAACGGCGGCGCCGATTGGGAGCCACTTGGCATCAACCTGCCCAATGTTCCCATCCTCGACCTGACTTTACACGCGCCGACGCGCACACTGGCTGCCGCTACTTACGGGCGTTCGATGTACAAGGCGGTTTTGCCTTTGCCGACAAGTACGGTATCGCCTGCGGCGGTTAAAGATGTGGTCGTTTTCCCCAACCCATTCAAAAACCGGACAACCCTTTCTTTTTCTGTTTTAGAGAAGCAAAATGTGAACCTGGAGGTGTTCGCCTTGTCGGGAAAACTGGTGAAGGCGATTTTTTCAGGAGAGATCCCCCGCGGCGAGCAACGCTTTGAAATAACCGGTGAAGGCTGGGGAGCGGGTGTTTATCTGGTGAAAATGGAAGGAAAAGGAGGTCGTGGTTTTTGTCAAAAGTTAGTGAAAGTGGAATAAAAAAATTTACCCATCACAGTAGAACCGTCATGGGTAAGTTGATTCCGAAAATAACAAGGGTATTCAGTTGTTCTTTAATGAAAACGATGCCCGAATTTGCTGAATCCGCTCAACGGTTACATTCAGCAAGTCAGCAATTTCCTCGTTGGCCATATTTGGACGTTTAAGAAGGATGTTTCTGATAGCTTCGTCCATACCTTCTTTCATACCTTCTTTCATGCCTTCTTTCATGCCTTCTTTCATGCCTTTCTCTCTGAATTCATCTTGCAATTGTTCCCAGGTGGTTTTTACGCGTCTTTTGTATTTGGGTGGCAATGCTTCAGCCAATGACATGATTTCCTCCTTTTTAATTGATGAAACCTTATTAATGTATTCCAAAGTGAGGGAGAAAAGCGCCAAGAGCATTTCTTCCCGCAAATTTGACTGGACAAATATAAACACTTCTTTGAAATGACGGCGATAAAAATTGTCTTCCCATGCATGTTTCAGTGCCAGAAAAATATTTCTAAGTAGAAACGTGTCCCAGATCGCAATAATTTCCTCATCGTTTTTGTCCTGCAAGTTAACAACGACAAAATGAAAATGAGGAACAAACGATTTTAAATGTTCAGGAATATCTCCATAAAATGCCAATACATCTTCTGCTTTCCATTTTTCCTTGCCATGATAAAATAAAATTGGAATGGTGAGCGTGAAATCAGACCTGTTTTGTTTTATATCTTCCTCCTGAATGCAGACTAAGTAACGGTTTAATTGCGGATATAATTCACGTCCTGGCTTGCTGCTTTTATGCTCAAACAATACACATATCCGCACTTCTCCGATAGTTTTCCTCCGGCAGGTATAAACCAAATCCGACAGCGATTCCTTGAGTTTTTCATCAACAAACGAATCCGAAGCAGTTTCAAGTGAATCCAGATTGAGTTCGTTAAGTATCTGACTGGGCAAGGCATATTGTATGAACTGTTGCGCCACTTCTTTGAAAGAAAATACCGCTTTGAAATATGCATCATGTGGTTTTGATTCCGCCAGGTTTTTTTTCTTTTTTCGCATCGGAGGGATTTTTAGAAATAAAGATCAATCAGTCATCAGGATTTGTAACAGTTCCAACGCCGCCTTCGCCACCACCGTCCCCGGCCCGAACACTGCCGCTGCGCCTGCTTCTTTCAAAAAATCGTAGTCCTGTTGCGGGATCACGCCGCCCACCACAACGAGAATGTCTGGACGTCCCAGCTCTTTCAGGGCGGAAATGGTCTGGGGGACGAGCGTTTTGTGTCCGGCGGCCAGCGAAGAAATGCCGAGAATGTGTACGTCGTTCTCGGCTGCCTGCCGGGCCGCTTCGGCGGGTGTCTGGAACAGCGGGCCAATGTCTACGTCGAAACCCAGGTCGGCGAAGGCGGTGGCAATGACCTTGGCGCCGCGATCGTGGCCGTCCTGGCCGAGTTTGGCGACTAAGATGCGCGGGCGACGGCCTTCCTGCCCGGCGAATGTGTCGGCTATTTGCCGGGCTTTTTCAAAATCTTCGTTGTGTTTCATATTTGCAGCGTATACGCCCGCGACGGCGCGCGAAGTGGCGATGTAGCGTCCGAAAGCGCTTTCCATTGCTATAGATATTTCGCCGAGCGTGGCGCGTGTGCGGGCAGCCTGAATGGCGGCTTCCAACAGGTTGGTGTTGCTTTTGGCCGCATTCCCGACGGCTTCCAGCGCCGCCTGCACAGCGGCTGCGTCGCGGCGGGTTTTCAGCTCCTGAATCCTGCGTATCTGCGCTTCCCGCACGGCGGTATTGTCTACTTCGAGAATTTCAAATGGCACCTGGTCGTTCACCCGGAAGATATTGACGCCGACGATTTTTTCTTCACCTGAATCAATCCGGGCTTGTTTGCGGGCGGCGGCTTCTTCGATGCGCAGTTTGGGCAGTCCCTGTTCGATGGCATTTGCCATGCCGCCCAGTTGTTCCACTTCCTCTATCAAGGCCCAGGCTTTTTCTACCAGTTCCATCGTCCGGTTTTCTACGAACCAGGAACCTGCCCAGGGGTCAACCGCCCTGGTGACATCCGTTTCTTTTTGAATGATGATCTGCGTATCGCGGGCGATTTTGGCGGAGAAATCCGTCGGCAGGGCGATGGCTTCGTCGAAAGAGTTGGTGTGTAGGCTTTGGGTGCCGCCCAGTACGGCCGCCATGGCTTCGATGCAGGTGCGGGCGACGTTGTTGAACGGGTCTTGTTCGGTGAGCGACCAGCCGGAAGTCTGGCAGTGGGTGCGCAGTGCAAGGGATTTGGGGTTTTTCGGGTCGAATTGTTGCACTAATTTAGCCCATAGCATGCGCCCGGCGCGCATTTTGGCGATCTCGGTAAAATGATTCATACCAATGCCCCAAAAAAAAGAAAGGCGCGGTGCGAAATCGTCAATCGAAAGTCCGGCAGCTAAGCCGGCCCGGATGTATTCGAGGCCGTCGGCGAGGGTGTAAGCCAGTTCGATTTCTGCTGGCGCGCCCGCTTCGTGCATATGGTAGCCTGAAATGGAGATCGAATTGAACTTGGGCATCCGCCGGGCGCAGTAAGCGAAAATATCGCTGATGATGCGCATGCTCGGCCACGGCGGGTAGATATAGGTATTGCGCACCATGAACTCTTTGAGAATGTCATTCTGTATCGTCCCGGAGAGTTGTTCGGGTGCTACGCCCTGCTCTTCAGCGGCTACGATATAAAATGCCATGATGGGAATGACCGCTCCGTTCATGGTCATGGATACGCTCATCTGATCGAGCGGGATCTGGTCGAAGAGAATTTTCATGTCCTCCACCGTATCAATGGCGACGCCCGCTTTGCCCACATCGCCCACTACGCGGGGATGATCGGAGTCATAGCCCCGGTGCGTGGCCAGATCGAAGGCTACCGAAAGCCCCTTTTGCCCGGCGGCGAGGTTGCGGCGGTAAAAGGCGTTGCTTTCTTCCGCGGTGGAAAAGCCGGCGTATTGGCGGATCGTCCAGGGCTGGGTGACGTACATGGAGGAGTAGGGCCCACCGAGGAAGGGCGGGATGCCGGCCACGTATTTAAGGGATTGGGGATTGGGGATTGGGGATTGGGAGTCAGGGGGGCGGAGTCCAGGGTCGAACTTGATTGCGGAAAAATCAGGAGCAGGCATGGTATATATTTGATCTCAGGCAGCAAAAATCGGGAAAGCGTTGGATTTCTGTCCTGATTCTTTTCAGGGATGATGCTTCGCGGAATTCTTATTTCTGTAAATAAAAACCGGAGGAGGAGAGACAAAAAATTTTCCAAAAATTTTTTGTCTCTCCTCCTCCGGTTTTTATTCCCCTCGCTTTAAAAAAACAAGCCCGCACGGCCGGGGGGGAAAGGTGGCGCACGGGCTTAAATGAATATGCTCTTGAAGCAGAAGGTTGTCATGCAGGGCTGGCTGCCAGGTCTTTGATCAAAAGCTGGAAGCCGTTGCCATGGATATTGACGATCTCGATGGAGGGGTCTTTGGCTAAGTATTTCCGGAGTTTGGTCACAAACACATCCATCGAGCGGGCAGTGAAGTAGGTATCTTCATGCCAGATCTTTGTGAGGGCTTCCGTACGGGGCATCACGTCGTTGATGTATTTGCAGAACAATTTGAGCAATTCCGCCTCTTTCGGGCTGAGTTTCCATTGTTTCTCTTCGTCGGGTTTGGCTTCGGTGAACGTCAGGATACGCACCGGGTAGTTGAAATGGTATTTGCCGATGGTAAATTCGCGCTGGTCGTCGCGGGGATCGGCGGTTTTGTGGAAACGTTTGAGCACGGCCTGAATGCGCAGTAACAATTCCTCTGAATTGAAAGGTTTGGAAATATAGTCGTCGGCGCCCAGTTTGAAACCCTGCAAAACGTCGTCCTTCATCGTTTTGGCTGTCAAAAAAATGATGGGTACTTCCTGGTTTCGCTCGCGGATCTCCTTAGCAAGCGTGAAGCCGTCTTTGCGCGGCATCATCACGTCCAGGATACAGAGATCGTAATTGTTTTTTCTGAAGGCTTCCAAACCAAGCACGCCGTCGGTGGCCAATGTCACCGCGTAATCGTGCATTTCGAGGTACGAACGGAGGACGTCGCCAAAGTTTTGATCGTCTTCTACCAGTAGGATTTTGTAGTTTGCACTTGCCATAAAGTCGGTCAGTGGTTCGTGTGATTAGATGATGTTCCGTTACGGGGGGAGATATGGTTTCGCTGGGGAAAGTGTTGTATTAACGTCAACCCGGCAAACGAAGTATGTGAAAAGTGCCCGGTCGGACAAATTTGTTAAAAAGCGATGGTTTAGCAGAAATTGGGCCAAGTGTTAAAAAGACAAAAAGGCGACATTTTTGAGAAAAGAGGTCGTTCCCCGTTGGAGACAAAAAGGAAAGACCTACTTTTGTCGGCATTCATTTTAATCCCTTTACCAATGATATCCGATTACTCACTGCATATCCCGTCATCCCATGAGCAGGATTTCATCGTATTTCGCGGCGCTTTCTTCGCCATTGTTGCGCTCTGTTGCGCCATGTTTTTCCTTTAAACATATTTTTTGTCCGATACTGCGGTACACTCCGGCAGTGATCCCCGCGTCGTTCGTCCGGATCGAAAGGATTCGGCACAACAGGGTTTGAGCATTCCCAGATGCCGGCAGAAGCCTCTGCTGCCTGCCGGTGCCGCAACGTATCTTCCCCGTTTCCCGGAAAACACCCCCGGCTAACCGCATCCCTACGGTTCAGATGTCTTATGCTTCATAGGCGAGAACCCCGGTTGTGAAAAGTCGCAGCCGGGTTTTTTTTGCCGGAAACAAAAAGAGCCACCCGAAATGGATCGGATGGCTCTCGTAAAATATTCAGTTTTTAATTTCTTCGGTTGGGAGTCATTTCATTTTAGCCAGATCAGCCGTAGTATCCTGTACCGTGTTGGTATTGGTCCATTCGATCTGATCGGGATTGCCGGGAGCGACGAGATCGAGCATTTGCGATTCCGTCAGTTCGAGGCCGATGACCTGATTGTCTTGTGTGCCTTTGGTGCGGAAGTCGCTGGCCCAGTTGACTTTGTATTCCTTAACGGTAGCATTCAGATTTTCGGCGATGGTCGCTACGGTGATCGTATTGGGATTTACGCCTGCTACGAAGTGCGTGCCGATGTAGTTGCCTTCTTTGTCGAAGATGGTGATGCTGTAGGTTTTGGTTCCACGGCTCAGGCCACGGGCGATATTGTAAAGAACGGCGATGTTGTTTTCCGTTTCAAATTTGGCAACCGGTTCCGGGTACACGGGCATGCTGCTGAATTGGGCGCTGCGCTCGAGTTCGGGGAGGAACTGGTAGTATTCCCAGCCGAGGCGCTTGGCTTTGGCAGCCGTGCGGGTTTGGAGTTGGCTTTGCAGTTCTTCAGTGCTGAAGTTGTAGGGCAAGGAGGCGGTTGGGAACTGAGCCAGAAAATCCTGGAACGTCGTGGAGTCTTGCGCATTCACTTGGATGGCGAAGAGGCTGGCGAGCGCTATCAGGATGGTCGGAATTGCGGTGGTCTTTTTCATGATGCTCAGGTTGTGGTTTGTGAGATGATTGGTAGATGCTTTTCGATTAAACGGCGCTTTTGATTATTTTTCGGCGCATGACAGGGTATAGTCAAACGGGATGCCAAAAATTTGCGCAGTCCGGATTTTTGGGAAAAAATTTTTTGCGGGTCGTGGATTTTAGACTTGAAAGGGTATCAAAAACACACTTACGAAGCGATGAAATGTCCGGATTTGTCAAAGAACTTTTTTTGGGGAAAATGCCGGTTTATGCTCTTTCTTTTACTTCCGTGAACAGCAGAAGGCGCCCGCAGGCATTTTTTTTCAAAAAAATTTTCCCAAAAAAGAAAGCCCGCCGCGCGAATCGTTCGCGGGCAGGCTTTCGTCCTTTTTTGGCGTTTAAAACCGGCTTTTTATTTTTTCGCTTTGGATGCTTTGCCGCTCGCTTTCTTTGGTGCGGCGCTTCCGCCTCCGGGTGTGGAAGGCATTTTATCCGCCACGGAATCGTGGATGAAAGTGCCCCAGGTCAGGTTGTTGCCGCCTTCTTTATGAGCGAGCGCGCGCTCGATGGCCATATTGGCGGCGTTTTCCACCACCCATTCGAAGTTCTCTTCGCCCACTGAAGCCACATCGGCGTCGGGTGCCGGGTTGCAAAAGTCAATGGCATAGGGAATGCCGTCGCGGATGGCGAATTCCACCGTGTTGAAATCGTAGCCGAGGGCGTGGTTGATGCGCAACACGAGATCGTGCATTTGCTCGCGCAGGGCTTTCGATATTTTATGGTCGGCCACGTAGCGAAGGTGATGCGGGTTGCGCGGTTCATAGTCCATGATGCGGACGAATTTGCCGCCCAGGCAGTAGCAGCGGAAATAGGCGTCGAAGTCAATGGCTTCCTGCAGGAGCATCACGAGCGTATTGGTTTCGTTGTAATCGCGGAAAAACTCATCGAAATTATTCACTTTATACACGTTCTTCCAGCCGCCGCCGGCGTGTGGCTTCATGAAAAGCGGGAATCCGCCGAGGTAGTCGATCATTTTTTCCCAGTCGAGCGGGTACTTCATGTTGCGAAAACTCTGCGCGCTGGTGTCGGGCGGCATTTGTTTGGAGGGCAACAGGATGGTGCGCGGCACCGGCACGCCGATCTTGGTGGACAGGCAGTTGTTGAAAAACTTTTCGTCGGCACTCCACCAAAAAGGGTTGTTGAGCACTGCCGTGCCATTCAGGGCGGCGTTTTTCAGGTAGGCGCGGTAGAATGGCACATCCTGGCTGATGCGGTCAATCATCACCGCATAAGGGGTGGGGTTGCCTTGTACGAGTTCGTCCACCAGGGTGGGTTCGGCGTGTATGCCTTTAACGTTTTTCGAGTTGACGCGGGCGACGAAGGCTTCCGGAAAGGAAGTTTCCTTGCCGTGCAGAATTCCGATTTTCTTCATTCCGTTCTGAGTTAGTGTGTGCGATGGATGCTGTATGTGTTCTCTGATTGCGACAAAACTACTCAAAAGGGTATTGCCGCCAAATTTTCGTTAAAAAAATAAAGTTCAGGGAGCCGGACATTGGACTTTTTGACGTTGGACGTTGGACATTGGACGTTGGACGTTGGACTTTGGACGTTGGACTTTTTGACGTTGGACGTTGGACTTTGGACGTTGGACTTTGGACGTTGGACTTTTTGACGTTGGACGTTGGACTTTGGACATTGGACGTTGGACATTGGACGTTGGACTTTGGACGTTGGACTTTGGACTTTTTGACGTTGGACATTGGACTTTGGACGTTGGCCATCAGACTTGATCATTCGTTTTTCAACGTCCAACATCTAAAAGTCCAACGTCAATAAGTCCAACGTCCAACGTCCAAAGTCCAACGTCAATAAGTCCAACGTCCAAAGTCCAACGTCCGGTTACTTAGAAGTCAATGATCGGTTGCCCTTTCGGGTTCACCAACGCATCCTCTTTCACCCGCGCCACGATCTTGCGCAGGGTATCGAGCGCTACTTCCTGGCCTTCGTAACGGGCATACAGCGTGACCACGCAGGGGCCGTGTTTTTTAAAGGTATGTTGCACCGAACCGTCCAAAAAGGGTTTGCGGGGCGAGCCATCGCCGAAGTCGAGCGTGTATTCGGGTCCCTGGCTGTACTTGACCATATAAAATTTGAAAGGCCGGCCCGCCTCCGGGTACTCGCTGGTGCGCAACAGTTCGCCGGGAATTTTTTGAATGGGCGCCGACGCCTGTGCATCGGCATTGGCGGCCTCATTTGCCGCCTGTACGAGCGATTTGTCGCCCGAACGCCGGGCCGGTTCTTTGCGGGAGAATTGCAGTGCGATCAAACCTGCGATGCCAAAAACTGCTACGATGATCAGCAGCATGGTCTCGCGGTTCTTGCCTTTGCCGGGTTTTGTTTCGTTGGTCATGTGAACTTGATTTTGGAAAAAACCGGGCAAAGGTAAGGCTTATGCTTTCTGTATCAATACGACTTTCATCGCATCGGCTTTGGCAATATCCCGGCAGAAGTTGCGCCACTCGCCGTAACGCCCGGCAGGCATGCGGATGGGGTTGATTTCCAAACGCCGCACCAACTGAAGGGTCTTTTCCCGGCGAACGATCTGCATGGAATAGGCGCCAAATTCGTTCGTCAGCGTCGTATTTTCAGCCGGAATACTTTCTACCGAATAACCCTCCGGCAAATGCAGAATGATGGTGTCCTGCTCTACATAACCGTTTTTCACTTCCACCGGATGGATGCGTTTGTCGTTGGCTGGCGGCACATCGCGAAAAGCATTCACCGGATTGATGGGCAGAAACAGGCGTTTGCCGGCCTTGCTGCCGAACTGCGGCACATCCATTGCATACTCGATCCGCACGCCGGGGGTTTCTTTGAACGGCTGCACCTGAAGTTGGGTGAAATACGCCTGCGGAATCGGGTTTTGCTCCTGCATTTTTTTATTCAATTCCTCCGGAGGAAGGTTGTTCGCCATGTAGCGATACCACTCGTGCAACGCGCCACTCAGGTTGGAACGCACCCTGATCGCCGCTTTTCCGTCGGGTGTCACAACAATTTCCGTGTGGTTGTCAGCAGTATTTGCGGCGGCGGAAAGCGCGGGGGTGCTGGCAATTTTACCGCCTTGCTCGGTGACGAGCAGCACTTTCCGGCCTGCGGTAAAATTGCCGAGATAATTGGGTGGAAAATCGTCGCTGGTGCATTCGAGCCAGGTTTCTTCCGAGGGAATATAGAGGATGACGTGGTTGAATGCGGAAGTAGTGAAGTCCTCCGAAATATCGTAAAACGAATCTCCGGCTTTGACGATAGCCGGGCAGGAATTGATACCGGCTTCTTTCAGCAGGGCTTTCATGAAGTTGCTGAGCGCCTTGCAGTCGCCGTATTTATTTTTTTCAACATACTGTGCGTCAAACGGCTGCCAGCCGCCGATGCCGAGTTGAATGCTGACGTAGCGCGTGTTTTCCTGCAAATAGCGATAAAGCGCGGCGATTTTTTCGGATCCGGTTTTTGAATCGGCAGTGAGTTCCCGAACTTTGGCTTTGAGGGCGGGCGATAGCTCGTCGCGGCCTTTCGCCAATTCATACTGAAATTGGCCGAACTCCTTCCACGAAGCCATGCTTCCGGTATAGCCGTCGGCTTTAAATACCGAAGGCGACAGCAACACCTGTGGCAATATCTCATAAGCGGAGGGAGCGTAGGGTTCTTGTTTGACAGCGGGCAGGTTTTCGACTTCCCACTCGTATCGGGTCTTTCCTTTGTCCGGCGTAACGACCGGTTTCAGTTTGATATTCAGGGATTTGTGATATAGTTTAATCTCTGAGGGCAGGGTCACCGCAAGTCTTGCTCTTTCCACGGCTGTGCCGAATTGTTGAATATCCCAGTCATCGTACCCCAGCAAATCACGGTATTTGATCTCATATTCAAACACGACGGTGTAAGGGTAACGATCGTGGTTCACGTGGAGGATGCGCATGCGGTCGTCTTCATAAATAGAGAAACCGTTGATGGCGCTGCGGTCTTCAATTTCCTTTTTTTCTGCATCCCGTATAAAATTCCCGTCGGCATCGTAGAGGTGGCCGCGTATCCTGCCGATTTTGTTGAAACTATCGTAATATAGTCTCAATTCATTGTAATGACTTTTGTTGTTGAGCAGGGTGACCGCGCGTTTTTCTTTGAATACCGCTTCATCCGGCGCCGATACATCGAGGGTGATTTCTTGCGAACGCACGACCGCATCCGCATTTTCCATCAAATTGGCGGGAATAAGTCCGGCGTTGTAAGATGGCTCGTTTTGAGCAAGTGCCAACAAAGGGAGCAGGGAAAAAAACAATAAACGCATCGCAATAACAGGTTGTATATAGTCAGGGCAAAGTGGTTTTGAACGGAAGTCGCGTTTAAAAGACTTGGCTACCAACAATTTCAACAACTCAAACCATCCAAACCACTTTCAAACGACGATAAAACAGGTCAATCCTTCCGGAGTACAGCCAGGGCGCCGTATTTCTCGGCTACCATCCCGAAGAAGGTGCGCAAAGTGTCGTATTCTTCGGGTTCGAAATGAAGCTGGGTGACGTGAACGATTGCATTGAGGGTTATTTTACCTTCTTTATGATCAATGAGGTATTGGAAACGCCCGCCGTTGTTGGGCAGGCTGAGTCGGACGGATTCGGGCAGCGATTCCACATGGTAGCCGGGCGGCACAGTCACATCGCACACAATGCGTTCTTTGAAGGGATGGGCTATGTCCACGGGGTAGATACGGCGTTCAAGTTTGAATTGATTGTCAAAATATTTGCTGCTAAAGGTCGGATTGAAATAAATGAAGTCGCCCGAAGTCTGAGCGTAACCGGGTATGGCGCAATCCAGTTTCTCGCGCAGCGGTTCATCGATTTCGTCCTTGTTTTCCACCGATATGGAATCTAATGCGGCATCGGGATAGCGCTTTTGCAATTCCGTTTTCCAATACTCCGCGGGCGGTTTTGCATGGTAATCACTTCTTCGCTCCATGGCGCTGTATCCCTCTTCCGTCGTATGGATTTTTCCCTTCAAAGCGCCCTCTTCATCCAACTCAAACACGCCATAATAAGTCTCCGAAGCGGCGAGCGGCGCAAGCGGAACCCATTCCGGCCTGGCAGCATGCACTTTCCATCCCTTGCGGTTGAGCGAGTTGATGGCTATCATCCCCGGCGGGCGGAAGGAGTTTCCAGCGTCGAGCAGCACGGTTTTGTCGCCGTTCTCGGCCAGAGCCAGGACGTGGTTGAATTGGTCCATGACGGGATACTCCGGCAGCGGTTGCCCGTGGTCGCGGGTGCTGATGAGCACAGGGTGGGCTTGTACACCCGCTTCGCGCAGGAGCGCGATGAGCAGCAGGTTCATCTCGGAGGCACTGGCACTTTTTTTCTCGAACAGATCGTCGAGGTTTTTGCGGGCGAAGTAGGTCGGGTATCCTCCTTCGCATTCTATGCTTTTTTGCACGAACCAGTAGAGCGTTTCGATTTTTTCCCCCGGCGTACCTGCCGCCGCCGCGTATGGCTGGGCGGCTTCCCATGCTTTTTTGTATTTCGACTTTTTGGTGAATTGGCCGCCAAAACTTTCATCTTCCATGAGTTTGGTCGCTGTCTGCGCCCAGGAACTCATAATAGGTTGAGGATCCCCGTTGTCGTATTGAATAGACTTCAATTGAAAGCGTATCCGGGCATAGTAGTCGTCCATGGTAGTAATGTACTGCTCCTTCCTGAGTGCCGGAACTTCTTTCATGACCAGGCGCGCAGAGATGGCATTGACGGTGCCGCTGGCTGTGCTGCCTGTGCCTGATGAAAGAATGAAATTTTCTTTCACCTCCTCGGTCTCGACAATGTCCGGCTGGCGCCCGTTCGTGATCGTAACATATTGATACCAAAGGGGGGTGACCAAACGCAATTCGCTCCAGCGCACAGGGATTTCGCCTTGAAAATACCATTCGGGCAACTCGAAAATGTAGTCCGTTTCCAACTCGTATCTGTACTCTATCACGCAGCCTTCGCTCAGGTTGGGAAAGGCGAAGCGCAACAGCGACCATTTGTCGTTGATCCTCTCCTCAAAAATATCCTTTTTCGGCACCTCCGTCGTCGTACCGTCGGGCGCGAAAACCTGGGCTCTCAGGCTTTTGATTTTCATCATAGAAGTATAATAGGGAATATGAACGTCTCCGTACCCGAAACCTGCCCGGCGCAGGATTTTGATCCGTTTGAGGCGGGTAAGGCTGGTAAAAGGATCGTTGTCTTTGAACTCGAAACGCAACGAACCGAAGTCGCACAACACAACGGCTGCCGCCGCAGTATCGGGCAGATAAACCTTCATATCGAGGTCTTCTTTGGGTACCTTTCCGAATTTAATGGGCAATTCTTGAGCGGCGAGCGAAAAACAGCAAATGGTCAGCAATAGCGTGAGGTAACGCATAGATATTTGGTTTTGAATAAAAAAACAACGCAATGAAATGTATTTCATTATTGATTGCGTCGCAAACTATTTTTTGCCCGGCGGGTTTTTTCAGCACTTTCAATGCCCGCGTGTGCAAATGTTAAAATCAGGTCTTGTTTGCCTTCCCCAAAAGCGATATCCCGTATTTCGCCCGCGTGTTACCCTCGCTTTGCGCCAATGATAAAAATTTATCTCAACGACAGCCTGAATTTTATTGCGAAACTCACCTTGCGCCGCGCCTGGAATTTCGCCCAAGTGCTGTCTTCTTACTATTTGACAAAATGGTTGCGCCGTCCCGTGCAATGGGGTATGCCCGTGACTGTGAGCATAGAACCGACTACGGCCTGTAACCTGCGTTGTCCCGAATGCCCCAGCGGTTTGCGCCAGTTCAGCCGCGCCGCCGGCAATCTTAAAAGCGATTTTTTCCGCAAAACGGTGGACGAACTGCACCGCGACCTATTTTACCTCATCTTTTATTTCCAGGGCGAACCCTATATCAACCCTCAATTTCTCGATATGGTGGAATACGCCCACCGCAAAAAGATATTCACCATCACCAGCACCAACGGTCATTTTCTCAACGACGACAACGCCCGCCGCACCGTGGAAAGCGGTCTCGACCGGCTCATTATTTCGGTAGACGGTACCACCCAGGAAACATATCAGCAATATCGCATCGGCGGTTCGCTTGACAATGTGTTGCAGGGCGCGCGCAATGTGGTAGCCTGGAAACGCCGCCTGAAAAGCCGCCGGCCGCACATCGTTTTTCAGTTCCTGGTCGTCCGGCCCAACGAACATCAGATCCCAGATATTTACCGGCTGGCACGGGAAACGGGTGTGGATGAGGTGAAGTTAAAAACCGCGCAAGTGTATGATTATCAAAATGGAAATCCCCTCATCCCGACCGACGATCGCTACGCCCGTTACCGCCGGATGGCCGACGGCCATTGGGAAGTGAAACACGCGCTCGACAACCACTGCTGGAAACTCTGGCATTCCTGCGTCATCACCTGGGACGGCCTCGTGGTGCCTTGCTGTTTCGATAAAGACGCACAACACCGTCTCGGCGACTTGAAAAAAATGCCTTTCCGCGAACTTTGGCATTCCCCCGCGTATGATGATTTCAGAAAAGCGATCCTGAAAGGCCGGTCGGAGATTGATATTTGCCAAAATTGTACGGAAGGGTGCTCCGTGTGGGCATAATTGGGGTCATCGAGCGTTATTCAAGTCATTTTAACTGCCCAATGACGCTCAATACCTGCTTCTGAAAATGACTTTAAATTTTTATGACCTGCAATGACGATACAAGAAGCACAACAAACTGTAGATGAATGGATCAAAACAGTCGGCGTTCGTTATTACGGCGAATTGACCAACACGGCCATTCTTATGGAAGAGGTGGGCGAAGTGGCGCGGCTGATGGCCCGGCTTTACGGCGAGCAGTCGTTCAAAACGCCGGAGCAGGCTGCCAGTGCGCGCATGGACCTGGCCGATGAGATGGCCGATGTGATGTTCGTCCTGATCTGCCTCGCCAACCAGACCGGTGTGGATCTGACCGGGGCTTTCCGGAAAAACCTGGAGAAAAAAACGCGCCGCGACGCCGCGCGGCACGCGGCGAATGAGAAGTTGAAATAGTCAGCGTTTTTCAACAACACCTGAACCGGTCAATCGCCCGGCTTTCCGCATTTGCCAGAAATAGATGCCCGCAGGCAAAGCCGGGAGATTCAAAGTAACCGATGCCCTCTCCGGCACTATGCTTTCCACGACCCGTCCCAATGCATCGGTCAAAACCCAAAGCGCGGATGCATCCGGCGCAAATTCCGTCCGGATGTTCAGCTGGTCGGAAAACGGATTGGGGAAAACAACGCTTCCATCGCCGAAACAATCTTCATCCGGCTCGACAAGCGGTACCATCCATACGGATTCGCAGCCCAACGCATCGGTCAGTGTCAGGCGATACAACCCCGGCCCCAGGTTCATCAGAGAGGCCGTGGTATCGCCCGTTTCCCAGAGCCAATGAAATGGCGCAAGGCCATTCTGAGGCGTCACGCTCAGGTTGCCGTCGGCAAAGCCGGGGCAGGATATTTTGTCTATTGCTACGGAGGCCTTCAATCTGCCACGCTTTCCGATTGTCACCGAATCAACACCTGCGCATCCTCCCGCATCTGTGATCGTTACCGGATAAGTTCCGGCAGCCAGATTGACGCGTGCGGTGTCGGTAACGCCGTCGGGCCAGAGGAAAACGAATGGTGCGGCCCCGTTGGCGGTCAGCGTCGCGTTGCCTCCTGTTTCCTCATTACAATCTACCGGTGTGACGAAGGGAGTGAGTACGGGCGTTGGTTTTTCCGGAATGGTAAGCGGCAGGCTTAGCACCGAACCTCTTGAATCGGTGATGCTGAATACATAATCGCCTGCGGTCAATCCGCTCCCGTTTTGGCCGGATATCGCGCCCGACGACCACGAAATCGCATAAGGCGCACAGCCATCGGTCGCTTGCAGCATGACCGAGCCGGTAGCGTCGCCGGGGCAGGACGGCACGATCATCGGGCTGGCGGCGAGGCTGGGCGCCGCTCTTTCAAAAACACCGATATCCACCGTGCCGCCCCGGACGCGCGCCTGGCCGTCGAGATCGGTGGTCAGATTGGCGACAGCGGCATTGCTGCCTGCACCCACCAGCGGCGAGCAGGGTTGCAGGTGAAAATTGGCCGTTGCCGGATTTTCAAACATGGGGTCAATGCCGGTCAGGATACCGGGGCCTAAAGTCAGGGTTGCAGGAGGATTGCTCAACGGTGCAGCAAAATAACAGTGGTGAAAATGCGGGTTCAGGTAACCCGGAATGACATAAGGAGCGCCGGTATTGTTGGTAAAAACCGAGTTGGCCACCGTCGCTTCCGCTTCAAAAAAGGGGAAAGGATAGTCGTCGCCCGGCATGTTGCCATCGAAATGACAATTGATGGCATTCAGTACGCCGAAATTGACGCCGAACAGGAAATCCTGCGTCTGATTTTTGCGGAACAAACAGTTTCGGAGTTGCATCGTGCCATCTTCCCAGGAAAAAAGCCAGTAAGCCTGCTTGTTTTCCTCGATGATGCAGTTGGTCAGGAAAATCTGCGACGCCAAAGCCACCAACACTTCGCCGTCCTTGTTTCCCCTGAAAATGGAACGGGCGATATCGAGCCGGGCGTCGCCTTCGATGTTGAGGGTAAATACCCGGCCGTTTTGGTTGTCCATAAACCGGCAACTGTCTATCCGGACCCGGGTTTCCTGCGAAGCGGGCGCGCTTCCCTGAATGGATACCGCTTCGCCGTTGTTTTGCAGAATGTCGCATTGCTGCATTTCGAAGGAACCGATAAAATTGTCGCCGCAACCGCCCGAACAATCCAGCCGGACAGCCAGTCCGCCGTTTTCTTCAAACCGGCATTCTGAAAAGCGGAAATGGGTTCCGGCTGCCCCGCTCATGTCCACATAAATGCCGCCCGCTTTGGCACCGCTATTTTTTTTAAAGGTACAATGCGCGATCGTCAGCGTATCCGCGCCGCCCCAGGAAGTCATGTGAATGGCGCCTCCTTCCGGGTAATTGTTGACTTCGCAAATATTTTCGAGAAAAAGGCAATCGTCGAACGCCACGCCTTTCCCCGGCAAACTGCTGCCTCCATGCTGCACCGCCCCACCACCGGAGTCCTTCGTCCGGTTTTTTTCAAAAAGACATCCTGAAAAACGCACACCGCTCGCCCACGAACCGACCGTGACCGCCCCGCCTCCTTCGAGCGCTACGTTGGAAATAAAGCGGCAAGCAGCAAAAACCGTCTGCACCTCTGCTGCGCTGATGCCCACTGCGCCTCCGAAGCGGGCGCTGTTTTGTTCAAAAGTGCAGTTTTCGAAGCGGGTATGATCCGCGCCGTAGGAACTGACGGTCACTGCCCCGCCGTACCCGACCGATGTGTTGTCGTAGAAAAGGCAATTGCGGATGCGGGCGGCAGAAACGGGCGTTCCCAGGGTGTCTTTCGCCCACACATAGATCGCCGCCCCGCCGCTATTGGTCGTGTCCGCGTCTTCCACCCCTTTGGTAAATCTCAGGCCATCCACGACCGTATTGCTGTCCGGGCTCTCCAGGAACAGGATATGCAACGAATTGTCAACCGAAAAAATGGAGCCGATGGCGCCGCTCAGGACGACCGGGTGCGCTTCCCAATCCCGTTCGGACAGGGAGGTTTCGCTGCCGGCAAAACCGCCGAAGAGCCGCACGCCACTTTTGGGGCGGAAAGAAATGGTGCGGTCTGTTGCAGAAGTAGGGTAATATGTCCCCTCTGCCACCCAAACACTGTCGCCTGCCTGCGCCAGCGCCAGGGCGCTTTGCAAATCGGGAAAAGCATCTTGCCACGAAGAGCCGTCGTTGGCTCCCGCAGCGTTGGCGCGGACATGGAGGCGTTGGTTTTGAGAGAAAGCATTGAATGCGAAGGCAATATAGAGCGGGAGTAAAAACTTTTTCATGGGAAAAATGTGAAAATCCGGTGATCAGATGCCCGAATGTAAAGCCCCGCCGCCGGACGGCCAAAATGTTATTGATTTTCAATTTTGGGAAAATATCATCCGTCGGATAAAATACATTTCAGATAAATACCGGACTTTTGACCGCCTGAAAAAATGCCGACCCGTCGCATGGGATCCGGCATTTTTTCATAGTTGAAATTTCGGCGGGGTGACTTCTGGGTTTTATCCCGTCCACTTGAGCATTAACTTTAACAACCGCTGTTGTTGAAGAGCAAGCCGGAAACGGCTGAAAAACTCGATTTTTTTTCAGTACAATAAACAATAGATTCATTTTCAATGGGCAACTTGAAATTCCCGCAGTACGACCCCGCTATTTTGCAGCGCCTGCCTGCCATCGTGAAATCCTACCAATTACCCGATACCAAAAAAGCCGTCATTCAAATCCTTAATACTTTTTTGCCTTTTATCGCCATCTGGACGGCGATGTACCTGCTGCTCGACGTATCGCTGTGGCTCACCTTGCCACTCGCTGCGATCAACGCATTTTTTCTCGTCCGCATTTTTATCATTCAGCACGACTGCGGCCACCAATCGTTCACAGCTTCGCGCAAGGCGAACGACATCATCGGCGAAGTATGCAGCCTGATCAGTTTTATGCCTTATCGCTACTGGGCGAAAAGCCACAATTTCCACCACGGCCACAATGGCATCCTGTGGGAGCACCGCGACATCGGCGACATCAACCTGTTGACAGTCAATGAGTTTAAGGCGTTGAGCCGCATCGAAAAACTGCGTTACATCCTGTTTCGCAGCGCGCCGGTGCTGTTTGTCATTGGCCCGGTGTGGTACCTGCTCGTGCACAGCCGCTTTCCGCTCATCAACATGAAAGGCTGGGAACACGCGCGCCGCTCGCTCATCAAGCACAACCTGCTGCTGCTGGCCGTCCATCTCAGCGTGATCGTCCTGCTGGGATACAAAGCCTTTGTGCTGGTGCATTTGCCAATCCTGATCTTTTTCGCCATCATTGCCGTGTGGTTTTTCTATGTGCAACACCAGCACGAGACGACCTACAAGCAATGGAAAGACAAGTGGGATTATATCCGCGCAGCAGTGCAGGGCAGCACCTATTATAAACTCCCGCGCCTGATGCACTGGCTCACCGGCAACATCGGCTACCACCACATTCACCACCTCAATCCCTTGGTGCCCAACTATGAACTGGCCCGCTGCCACGAGGAAAATCCGATCCTCGACAAGGTGGCCAACAAGATCACTTTCTGGCAAAGCCTGCGCTGCGTCTTCAACAAACTCTGGGACGAAGAACAGGAGCGTATGATATCGTTCCGGGAGTATTTCAGGAAACGGAAGGAAGAGAAAAACAGTCAGTAACTCCCGAACAGGACTTCAGGAAAAAAGCACAGGATGTACCCTACCCCGCGTGTCCTTCTGAGCGCAGCGAGGAATAAATGATATGGATGTTCAAAGGCTTCTTCAGCGGATTCTTCGCAGCATTCAGAAGGACACGGTGAGTAAGGAAGACCCGGTCGCCGAGCGTGAAAAATTTCCCGCAGATCTTTTTATTGGGTCTGCGGGAAATTTTTGTTTTAAACCGGCTCCAAAATCAGATTTTTGCCTTCGTTTATGCGACCGGCAAAAAAATCTCGCCCTGCCTCATTGCCACCGGCTAAAGCCAACAGCTTTTTGTCCTGGCAAATCCTGCTTTGGCTGGTAGTTGCCGTCAATTCCCTTTTTTTCCTCCCCCCATGCCTCGACCGCTCGCTGGCGCCACGTTTTTTCTTCCTGTCGTTCGTCCTCCTCGCCGGAATGGTTTTGCTATGGAACGACTTGCGCGAAAAAGCAGACTGGCGTTTGCATGGACTTGACCTGTTCCTGCTGGCCTGGTATGGCATGAACCTGGTCTCCATCGGTTGGGCGTTCAGTTGGTCGGAAGCCGTTTTTTACACCCAGAAGGTTCTGTTGCTTTTTCTCGTTTACTGGCTGGTGCGACAGGCGCTCGTCCGCGATGAAGTCGCGTCGTGCCGTACGCTCCGCCAGGCGACAACGCTGCTCACTTTCGCCGTTTGCGGCATTCTCCTGGCGCAACTCGCAGTGGGTGTCATGCAGCACGGCTTAGACAATCAGAAACTGTACAACCTCGACTGGTTTCTTTTCGGGAACAAAAGCCTTACGGCAGAATTTTTATTTTTTCTGCTGATTTTCAACGTATTGTTTTTCCCAAGGGCGAATCCGGGCGAAGAGGGCACTACCGGCCGGCTCCTCGCTACATCCGTATCCTGGCTCCCGGTCAGCCTGCTCCTGGCGCTGATGATCTTGCTGCAAACGCGCACGGTTTACCTTACCCTGTTCGCCGCGGCGATGGTCTATTTTCCGGTGCGGGCATGGATTGAACCGGGTTTTGCGGTCATATTGAAAAAAAGGATCCTACCCGCCGGATTGGTGGCGTTCGGCTTGCTCATCGGTTTTTTAGCGCTCAAAGGCACAGGTAATTCGCTGACTGAGCGCCTGAATCCGCTCACCTATTTAGAAAGCGCGACGGCCAACGAACGCCGTTTCGTGTGGTACAAAACCGACCTGCTCAATGCCGACCACTTCTGGCTCGGCGTAGGTAATGGCAGCTGGAAATTCTGGTTTCCGTCGAAAAACATTCAAGGCGCTTATCGCTTGCAGGAGAAAAACGTGGTGTTCACCCGCGCACACAACGACTACCTGGAAGTACGTGCTGAAATGGGGACCGTGGGGGTGGTTATGTTTTGCGTCCTGTTTGGAGCGGCGTTTCTGGCGGCTTTCCTGAAAATTCGCAGCGGCACAACGGAGCAGCGCGTGCGCCACGACCTTTTGGTTTCGGCCACTGGTTTGCTCGGATACTGTATCATCCAGTATTTCGATTTTCCCCGCGAGCGCATTGAAATGCAGGCGGTGCTGGCGGTGTTGTTTGCTTTCATCGCCTTTTACAGCCGGGATATCTGGGCGCGATGGCCGGGTGTTTTCATTGGAAAGCTCCAATCCGTATTCCCTGGATTGGCCGTAGCGGGATTGCTGGTCAACCTCGCCATCGGCTGGTACCGGATACAGGGAGAGATACACAATGTGCGCATGGTGAAAGAACTGGCCAAACGCAATTATCCGGGTGTGCTGAACGAGACGCGCGCCGCCCGGAACCGTTTTTATGAATATGACGACGTGGCATTGCCCCTTTTCTGGTACGAAGGCATCGCTTTTTATCAAATGAACCAGCCGGGCAAATCGGTGGATGCATTTCAACAGGCCTATCGCTTGAATCCGTGGAGTTTTCAGGTCATCAACAATTATGCTTCGGCGCTGGTGAAGGCCGGTCGGCATCGCGACGCCATTCCTTTGTACGAGAAAGCCGTAGAGATCAATCCGCGGTACGAAGACGGTAAATTCAACCTCGCATACACCTGGCATCAGGCAGGTGACACCACGCGCGCACTCGGGTGGCTCAACCGTATTGATACGATACCGAATCCGGGAACAGATGAAGAACGGCGCAATAATGCATCTATACGCCAACGGCGCGAAGAATTCCGAAAAGTCATCGAATCGCAATAAGGCAGTTTTTCCAGATCGGCCTGTCTTTTAAATCAGAATGTCAGAACAAACCCCTCTTTTTCTCCAACCTTCCTACCTTGCGGCTGTTTCAATTTTTTTTGAAAATACAATCTTCCCACCTTCCGACTGCTACTGCTACTGCTACTGCTACTGTCAACTGCTACTGTCAACTGCTCACTGCCAACCGATTCCCATGTCTCTGGAAGCCATAAAAAAGCCGATTGCCGCAGAACTGGATGTTTTTGAAGAACGCTTCCGGGATGCCATGCGCAGCAACGTACCCCTGCTGGACAAGATCACATGGTACATCGTACAGCGCAAAGGCAAGCAGGTGCGTCCGATGCTCGTATTGCTGAGCGCCCGGGTATTTGGCCCGATCAATGAAGCCTCTTACACTGCCGCTTCACTGGTAGAACTGCTGCACACCGCCACACTTGTACACGACGATGTGGTGGACGACTCGAACGAACGCCGGGGTTTTTTTTCCATCAACGCTCTTTGGAAAAACAAAATAGCGGTACTGGTGGGCGATTTTTTGCTCTCCCAAGGTCTGTTGTTGTCTGTAAAAAATCAGCAATTCAGAATGTTGGAGATCGTCAGCCGCGCGGTGAAAGAAATGGCCGAAGGCGAATTGCTGCAGATGGAAAAGGCCCGGCGGCTCGACATCCAGGAAGAGATCTACCACGAGATCATCCGGCAAAAAACGGCGTCGCTCATCGCTGCAGCCTGTTGTGCCGGCGCCGTCAGCACAGCGCCCGACGAGGAAGCAATCCAGCGGATGTGGCTGTTCGGTGAAAAAACCGGTATGGCTTTCCAGATCCGCGACGACCTCTTCGACTTCGGCGACGACGATGTGGGCAAACCGCTCGGCATAGACATCAAAGAAAAAAAAATGACTTTGCCGCTCATCTACACCCTCGCCCATGCCGACCGCGCCACGCGCCGCTTTATTCTGAATATTGTCAAAAATGAAAGCCACAAAACCGACCGCGTCGCCGAAGTCATCCGGCTCGTGCGCCAAAGCGACGGCATCGAATACGCCCGGCAAGCCATGTACCGGTACCGCCGGGAAGCATTCGATCTGCTCGACGCAGTGCCCGACACCCCGGCCCGGCAAGCGCTGAAGGATTTGCTGACTTTTGTAACGGAAAGGAAAAAATAGTCGTTTGGAGTCATTATCGTCATCGAAGGTATTGGTGAAGTATGTGCCCCTGATAACCTTCAGACGACAAATGGTGATTGCCCTCTACATCTTTGGCGATCCGCAAAAAACGGTGAGAAAGATCAATGCCAGTTTCATGGATTGCGAGACCTCTTCGTTTAACGAATCTTCGATGGCCCAGTCGCGGGGATCGCGCTCGGTGAAAGTGTAGAGGAAGAATTTTCCCCGCGTGGAATCGTCCACCAGCCACTCGTCAAACTGGTTTTTCCATTTGCTTTTGAGGTTCAGCGTGATGGAGTTGTCGGTCACGCGCCATTCGGTGAGGTCGTTCGACCACATGGTGCGCATGGTCACGACGTTGCCATCGTAGCTGCGCAATTCCCATTGCGAGGGATCGTCTTTCCATTTCTGGCGAATGGTACCGCGCTGGTCACCCAGTTCCCAGTCCCACTCGGAGAAGTCGTCGCGGACGTTGAGCCAGCGGAGTTTGATCTCGCCATACAATTCTTCTTCCGGCGATTCGGTGTCATTTTCGTCGGCATCGGTCGTATCCGGCGGCATTACGGCATAAATCTCCCATTCGACGAACGAGTCGCTCCAGCGTGTGCTGACACTGGTGAGTGTTTGCGCATTGGCGGCCACGGCCAACCAAAAACAAATGAGCAGAAATCCGTAGCGCATGGTGTGCTGTGATTTATTTTCCCTGAAAACGACAGATCGCGCAATGCAATTCCACTGTCTCTTCCTCTTTCCGATACCACTTAACGTCCGCTCGCTTCCATCCGGTATAACGACGTATCCTGGGGGTTGAAGTACCGGTGGGGCAATTCGTCGTAGTCCCACAGATACCATTCCGTGATAACGGTGCGGGGGCGGTTCAGGGCGTGCGCATGGCGATTGGGATCTTCCTCGATGGCGATCATTCGGGTACCGGAGGGATTATCCAAAGAAGAGAGCAACATGAATTCGAACGACGATCCCCACGACAAGAGGAGTTTATCCATAGGGACTTTACTTTCCGGCAAGAGCAGTTTGCCGGGATTTTCCCGCATAAAATTCCGTTCCCAGTCGAGCCGGGCCGTCCAGGGACGATGGGCAAGGCCGATGTTGAAAAGGCGAACGGCAAGGCAAACTGCAAGTACGGCAAACCCCCATTTCGGCCACTCGCCATTTTCTCCAAAACGCGGCAATACGTCGAAAACGAGCGGGACGGCCACGAACAGGCTGAGCGGCAAATAAAGGTTTTCTAAGTAAAAACGGTGGTAGCCATTGGGTATGGAAATATTCACTAAAAGGAGGTAGCCGAAAAAGAAGACATTGAACAACAGGAGCTTGTTCCATTTTTTTTGCCAGAAATAAAATATCTCGATGGCCAAAAAACTGATGGGGAGCAGGTAAAAGTCGGTCAGGCACCAGCGCAGGAAGTTGCGGTTGGAAACGAGGTTGAAATAGTCAGGAAAGAGTTTTTTCAGATTTTCGACGCGGCCCATGGCCTCCGAGTCATAAGTGCTCGGCCCGAGTACTTTGTTTTTCAGGAGCAAAATAAGGAGTACGAATACGCCCGATGCCACCACTAATTTGGGGTGAACGGCCGTTCGGGAAGGGCTTTTTCTCCAAAAGAAGATCAGGATGAAAAACGCCGGGAATGCCAGCATGGGGTGTGCGAAGGCGATGGTGAACCATAGCGCGAACAACAGTCCCAATTGCCAGCCTCCAAAGCCTTCCGGCGTCCGGTAGCGGAGCATCATGGCGAACGCAAGCACTAAAAGCGCCAACCCTTGCGGCAATTCGGATTGGATCCAGTAAAAGGTGTCCGTCACCATCAGTGTGGAAACCAGCAACATCACCAGCCCCATTTTCCACTGACGCAGCCAGACGGTGCAGGCGACAAAAATGAGGCCGTAATAGACCACAAAACCAACTGAGTAGGCCATCAGGACACCTTTAAGCGGTAGGTGCAGGCCCTGGGCGGCGAGAGGAAAGGCTTGAGTAAACGCTGCAACAAAACGCTGATTTTGAACAAAAAACGTTTTTTCTTTCAAAATCATGACCGTATGGAAAGCGATGTCGGCAAACACCGTGCGTTCCAGGTAGAACACTGCTGCCAACCCACCGAGCAACAGGTAGGCGACGATGCCAAGCAGGAACGTTTTGCGTGCGGAAGATCGGAACATAGTCTGGTGACAGCTGCCGGTCAGAAGGGTAAATCTTCAAAATTGCCCGCCGGCGGCGCGTCGGTATAGTTCGGAAATGGATCGGTGGGGATATTTTCCTCTTGTTTTACCCCTGTATTGCTCCCTTCGCTGCCAGCACCTTCGATGCGCCAGGCGTTGAGGTTGGTGAGGTATTTTCCGTTCCACTCGCGCCCCCGCAGGTCGAAAGAGACTTTGACGCGGTCGCCTTCGTGGAAATTGTCGAGCAAGCTGCAACGGTCCTGCACGGCCTGAAATTTGACGAGTTGAGGATAATTGCCGTCGGGTATTTCCAATACAAATTCCCGTGCCGAGAAGCTGGACGATTTTTGTTCGGTAGGGAAAATGCGATGGAGTTTGCCTTCTACTTCAAATGCCATTGTTGATTTATATTATTATGGTTGAGAAAAGTTTAGAGGGTTTAGGGAGTTTGGAAGGGTTGGGGAAATTGGTTGTTTACCTTTCACCCTCAAACCCTTCTTACCTTTAAACCCTCTAAACGAATTGCATTACTGCTGCGCTTTCAATTTAAACATTTGTTCGAAATACCCCGGCCGGTTGGCGCTGATGACATAATCGAATTTTTTCGCGACCACGATGCGCTGCAAGGGAGCGTAAAGATAAATTTCGGGAACTTCTTCGCGAATGATTTCCTGGGCTTTTACATAAAGCGCATTGCGGGCGGCTTCATTCTCGGTCGTTCGGATGGCGACGATGACGCTGTCGGCTTTGCTGAATCCGGTGCGGTTATCGCCCTTGGGGGCGAGGCTGGCAGAGTGGTAACTTTGGTAAAGCTCTACCAGGCCGGATTGAACTGCCGCGCCATACAGCGCCATCTCAAATTTGCCTTGTTTGGTATCCTTGATTAGTTTTTCAATATCCATGGGGATAATATTGATTTTGATACCGGCGCGCAGGGCTGTTTCCTGAATATTGTTGGCGGTCAGTTCGTTGACCTTGGCCTTCAGGGGTGCCAGCAAATCGATTGAAAGGTCGGTTTTTTTCCCTTTTACAACTTTGTCCACGATGCCGTTGCCGTCGGTATCTTTCCAACCGGCTTCCGCCAGAAGCGCTCTGGCTTTTTCTATATTGAAGTCATAGAGCGGCAGATTTTTGGCATAGAACGGCTTGTCCGGATTGATGGGCCCGACGAGTCGCTGGGCGAGCCCCTGCATCACCGTATTGATCATGTAGTCGTAGTCGACACAATGTGCGAGGGCCTGGCGTACGCGCTTGTCTTCCAATTTCGGATTGCGCAGATTGATCCCGAGACGGCTGTACTGCGTAGCGCCAATGGTGTGAAAGTCATATTTGGCTGTCAAAGTGGGGTTCTGCTTCATTTCGAGGAATTTGGCAGGCGTGATCTGAACAGCGACGTCGAGGTCTTCCGTTTTCAGCAGGTTTTCAATGGCCGCTTCGTCAGAAACGATTTTATACACTAATTTTTCGGGATAGGCGACCAGCAAGGGGTTTTGCTGGATCAGTGCGTCGCCCCACCAGTTCTGTTTTTTGATCAGAACCGTGCCCTGATCTCCATCGGTACTTTCCAGGCGGTAGGGACCGCTGCCGGAAATGAAGTTTTTGTCGTTGGCATATTTGGGCTCCAGGAATTCCTTCGCAAAGGCCTGGGCAGCGGGGTTGGATGCCAGTTGTTCCGATTTTTTCTTGTCCAGAAAATCGGACAAAGGGATGTTAGCCAGTGCGTTGTTGGGGTCGTAGTTGTATGCCGGATAGATCGGTATTCCGCAGGTGCCCTCCTGCATGAGCATATAATACTGGCTGAAATAGACGGTGAATTTTTTCGGGTTGGCTTTGTCTACCTCTATGTCTTTGAGATATCCGAAATAACCGCGAAATACTTCGGTGGGCAAACCGGGATGAAATATGATCTTAAAGGTAAACTCCACATCCTTGCCCGTTACCGGCGAACCGTTGTCCCATTTGGCTTCGTCGAGTATTTCAAAATCATAGGCGAGCGCGCCGGCGTAAGGGCCATCGGTCACCTTTCGGACTGCCGGGATACTTTTCACGAGCAGGGGTTTCAGTTCCAGTGTTTTGGGGTCCGTTTCACCGAGCGACTGAAAAATCCGTACGCCTACATAACGCGAATAACCGGTTGCGGGGAGATAAATGTTCAGGGTACTGACGGCGGCATCCATGCGGACATTGACAGTATAGCCGGCCGTGTTTTGTGTGGAGGCCTGACTGGCCTTCGGATCGGTTTTGCAGCTGTTGCCAACGAACAGTAAAAATGCGGAGAGCGCGGCGGCGGCAAATAGCGGCCGGCCGGCAAGGGGGGAAGATTTTGTCATGGAAATGGAGAGATTGTTCAAAAAGATTAGTTCAGATGAAAATTGGGGTAAAAGTAAGTGGAATTTGCGATTTCTCTCCCGTATTCCTTTCATACCTTGCTAAACCGCTTTATCAATACCCCCTGATCCGTCTGCACCCGCAATACGTACAATCCCGGCGGAAGATGATCTGTACACACGCGGCGATCCCTGTCCGCCGCAAAGTCAGCAAAGATGCGCCCGCCGGCTCCGATAATGCGGACAGATTGCACGCGGATATCCTCAGGCACTTCAAAAACCAGGTGATCCGTTGCCGGGACGGGGTACAAGGTCAATTCAGGCTTTTCGGAAGGTTCCTGTGCGCCGGTACTGACCGGAGGAAGATCCGTTTGAAGTACGATCCCGAAGCCTCCGCTGGCGAACAGGCGCTCTCCCACAATGTCCATATCCGTTATGCCAAGGTCTATCGCAAGCGGAAGAACCTCCTCTTTCCAGTGCCTGCCGCTGTCGGTGGAGCGCCATATGGCGCCGAGGGTGTGGCCGTTCCCCGTTTTGGAGCCATAGGCAAACAACAGCGTGTCATTGACGACCAGAAAATCCCGGATGTATGTCTCAGCGCCGAATACCTCCACATCCAGCCAGGTGAGGCCCTGATCCTCTGTGAACAAGACTTTGCCGGAACTTAGAAAAACCAAACCCAGCTGCGGATGGATAAACTCGATATGTTGTACATAGTCGGTTTGCAGGTTCAATATTGCAGCCCAGGAATTTCCCTTGTCGTCGGATTTCAGCACCGCATTCGTTGTGGCCAGGAAAAAGGTATTTCCGGCAATGTCTATGTCTACCACCGGTTCGGAAACTGCCAGCTCGGTCACAGCCCAATTCGTTCCGCCGTCCGCCGATGTCATCCAAACGTTACCCAGCGGGGCGATGGTCGGACCCGCAGCATGAAGCGAGCCGTTGCGTACGATCATTTTTGAAAAGGACAAAAACAACCTCGGCAATTGCAGAGGCTGCACGACATCGCCTCCGTCGCCGACGCGGTAATAGTAGTTCCGGAATCCGTAGAAATAGCCATCGGTCTCATTCGTAAATTCCATATCGGCAATTTGCAAACTATCCGATCCTTCCTGGAACAACCAGGTTTGCCCGCCGTCTTCCGACCGGAAAAAACCCTTGGCGCTGCTGGCAAAGGCGGTGGTTTTGGAAGGGAATCTCATGGTGAAAAAATTCGGATAGGCTTCGTTGCGGCTTTGCCAGGTTTTGCCCTTATCGGTTGTAACCATGATGTTGCCGCCGTCGCCCACAGCAAAACCATTTCCACCGCCCCCGAAAGCGAAATCCCGGATAACGTCTCTTATCTGGTTGTCGAACACCGGCATCGAAACGGATTCCCATAGATCGCCGCTGTTTTCAGTGCGGTACAGCCGGTATTCATAATTGGCATCCCGCCCGTAGGCCAGGCCCGTTCGGTCGTCCATCCATTGGGCGGCGTATATTTTCCGGAGCGGCGGGGTAACGGGTATCCACGTAGCGCCGCCGTCGGAGGAGTTGAACAATTGGTCGTCACCCTGGGTGTCTTTCAGATGCACGAAGCAGGTATCCGCCGACACAAATTGCATCACAAGCGTCCGGAAATCGCCCACTACCGGCACTGTTGCTTCCGTCCAGTTCAGTCCGCCGTCCGTCGTTTTCATAACGAATTCGGTAAAATTGAAATTCATCAGGATGTTGTCCACTCTATGCCCGGCAATGTATCCTACAGATTCGTTTAGAAATGCCACGCTCGTATAGCGCACATAAGGCGCGGTCAGGCTGCTCCAGCTGAGGGTATCCCAGGTGGTGCCACCGTCGGATGTCCTGAAAATTTTTTCAAAATCACCTACGGCATAACCCTGCGAAGCGTTGAGAAAAAACAAGGAACGGAACCACGCACTCGAAATGTAATTGCCGTGCGAAGGGGCCAGATCGAGCAGTAGTGCCCAGTTTTTTCCCTTGTCCGTCGTTTTAAAGATTTGGTTTCTGCATGCCAAAAATGCTGTGTCGGCATTGACAAATTTAAGGTCATACCCTTCTATGGGCGGCACTACCGGGAGTTGGAAGGAGTGACCGTCCCAATGCTGGCCCTGGTCGGAGGAGACGGCCAGATCGTAACCGACCGCGAGATAATCGGAACTGCCGGGCGGAATGACGGCTTTTTGAAAGGAGCGAACAAAATCGGAGGAAGGGTGAATGCGTTCCCACTGGGCGTCGAGGCACGTCGCTGCCATGAGCCCCGGAAGCAGGAGAAAAAGTGTTTTTGTCATAGCTTAATTTTTTGTTGCCGGAATGTCTTTGTTCAGACAGCCGCCGGCAACAAACAGGTTGGGAGGGCGCTCCCGCTAAGGGGCACTTTGGCTAAAATGGGCGAAGATGGATCTCAGAGTGTAGAGAGTGGATTTACTACGGATACTAATTCACCCCACACTCCACCCCCAACCCTTCCAACCCCGCGATCAACTCATTCCCCACATTCACCTTTTTACCCAATGAAGTAAAAGCCATTTTCTCCTTGTTCGTATAGTCAATCAGTTCCATGCGCAGCGTATGCTTGCCTTTGTGCGCCGCGCACAGTTTTTCGATCTGTGCGATCATATCGGCGGAGATGCGTTCGACGGGTATCCGCAGCGTGACGGACTGGGTTTTTTCCTCGCCGACAGTCTCGAGCAAGCGGACGTTCAGCACGCGGAACTCCATCTCGTCGCTGTTGTAACGCTGTTTGTATTCACCCTCCACGTATACGCTCGTGCCTTCTTCGAAAAAGGATTTGAATTTGGCGTAGGTTTCCGAAAACATGGTGATCTCGAGCGAGCCGGTATAGTCCTGCAGTGTGAAACGCCCCCAGCCCGTGCCTTTCTGGCTGATGCGGTGTTCGGCTTTGAGCACGAAGCCGGCCACGTTGACTTTGCGGCCTTTGTAGCTCTCGACGTTGGCGATCGGCGTGGCGAAGTTTTCCCATTCGTAGCGGAAATCGTCGAGCGGGTGGCCGGAAAGGTAGAGGCCGACCACGTCTTTTTCCTTTTGTAGTTTTAATACCAGGTTCCAGGTTTCGGCTTTCGGTACAGTCGGCTCGGCAATGCCGACGGTTTCGGAGAGGTCGCCGAACAGCGAATTGGCCGACATCACTTTTTCTTCCTGATAGGCTGCGCCATATTTCAGCAGGTTTTCGATGAAGGATTCGTACTTGTCGGTGGGTTGGAAAAATGCCGCGCGGTGAAGCGCAGGTTTGCCCGGCGCAGTGGAGGTGTTTTCAAAACTGTCGAACGCTCCGGCGAACACGAGACTTTCCATCACCCGCTTGTTCACCACGCGCAGGCTCACGCGGCGCATGAAGTCGTAAATATCTTTGAACGCGCCGTTGGCGTCGCGCTCGGCGATGAGTACTTCGACGGCGGCTTCGCCCACGCCTTTGATGGCGCCCATTCCGTAGCGGATCTCGCCTTTTTTGTTGACCGAAAAATTGACCAGCGATTCATTCACGTCGGGGCCTTTCACAGTCAGGCCCATACGTTTACATTCTTCGAGGAAAAAAGTGATTTTTTCGATGTTGCTCTGCGAATGCGTGAGCACCGCCGCCATGTATTCCGAGGGGTAATGGGCTTTCAGATAGGCCGTCTGGTAGGCCACGAAAGCGTAGCAGGTGGAGTGCGATTTGTTGAAAGCGTAGGAGGCAAAAGCTTCCCAGTCGGTCCAGATCTTTTCGAGTTTGTCGGCAGGGTGACCTTTAGCGACGGCGCCTTCCACGAACTGGCTCTTCATTTTGTCCAGCACTGCCTTTTGCTTTTTACCCATCGCTTTTCGCAACACGTCGGCGTCTCCTTTGGAGAAGCCGGCGAGTTTTTGGGAGAGCAACATGATTTGTTCCTGGTAGACACAAATCCCGAATGTATCCTTCAAATACTCCTCCATATCCGGCAGATCGTACGTCACCTGCTGCCGGCCGTGTTTGCGGGCGATGAAGTCGGGGATGTATTCCAGCGGCCCCGGCCGGTATAGCGCGTTCATAGCGATGAGGTCGTCGAATTTGTCGGGTTTGAGGTCGCGGAGGTATTTTTGCATGCCCGCACTTTCAAACTGGAAAGTGCCGTTGGTTTCGCCGCGTTGGTAGAGTTCGTAGGTCTGCGGGTCGTCGAGCGGGATGCTGTCTATGTCAATGTCGATGCCGTGATTCTGTTTGATCAGTTTCAGGGCGTCGCGGATGATGGTCAGCGTTTTCAGCCCCAGAAAGTCCATCTTGATCACCCCCGCTTCTTCGATGATGGAGCCTTCGTACTGTGTGATGAGCAATTCGGTCTCTTTGGAGGTAAAGACCGGGATGATCTCTGTGAGGTCTTTCGGAGCGATGATGATGCCCGCCGCGTGGATGCCTGTGCCGCGCACCGAGCCTTCGAGCACTTTGGCCTCTTTCAGCACCGTTCCTTCGGAAGTATCCCCGGCGGCCAGGAATTCGCGCAACCGTTTTACGTTTTCGATGTCTTCGGTCATCAACCCCTCTTTTTCGCGCAGCGAGCCTTCGCCGTCGAGCGGGGCGGTGAGGATCCGGTTGAGCGAGATGCCGGGTTTTTCCGGGACGAGTTTTGCCAGAGCGTTGGCCTGGTCGAGCGGCAGGTCGAGCACCCGCGCCACGTCTTTGATAGACATTTTGGCGGCCATGGTGCCGTAGGTGACGATTTGGGCGACCTGCTGTTTCCCGTATTTGTCCACTACATAATCAATGACTTTCTGGCGGCCTTCGTCGTCGAAGTCTGTATCTATATCAGGCATGGACTTGCGGTCGGGATTGAGGAATCGCTCGAACAGCAACTGGTACTTGATGGGGTCAATATTGGTGATGCCGATGCAATAGGCCACCGCGCTGCCCGCCGCCGAGCCGCGCCCCGGCCCGATGAACACGCCCAGATCACGCCCGGCCTCGATGAAGTCGGCCACGATAAGGAAGTAACCGGCGAAGCCCATCGTTTTGACGGTGTGCAGTTCAAAATTGAGCCGCTCTTCGATCTCGGGCGTAATTTCCTTGTAGCGTTTCCGGGCGCCTTCGAAGGTCAGGTGGCGCAGGTAATCGTCCTGCGTCTGATACCCGTCGGGTATGATGAAATTCGGCAGGAGAATGTCCTTTTTCAGTTTCAGGTGCTCGCACTTGTCCACGATCTCGAGGGTGTTATCGAGTGCCTGCGGCACGTCTTTGAACAACGCGCCCATTTCAGCCTGCGTCTTAAAGTAGAACTGGTCGTTCCAGAAAGCGAAGCGGCCGCCTTTCATTACGGTGCCTTCTTCCACGAACTCGCGGATAGCGGGCGTAGCTTGTTTTTCACCGGTGTTGACGCACAGCAGGATATCGTGCGCATTCCAATCCTTTTGATCCACATAGTGCGAGTCGTTGGTGCAGATGGTTTTGACATTGTATTCTTTCGACCAACGCAGCAGCACCTCGTTCACCTGATCCTGTTCGGGCATTTGGTGTCGCTGTATCTCGATGTAATAGTCTTCGCCGAAAAGGTCGAGCCACCACTCGAATTCCTTTTTCGCTTCGGCTTCGCCTTTTCTCAGGATCGCCTGCGGCACCATCGCTCCGATACAACAGCTGGTGGCGATCAACCCCTCGTGGTATTGCAGGATCAACTCTTTGTCAATGCGCGGATATTTACCGTACAACCCTTCGATGTAGCCCAGGGAGCAGAGTTTCACGAGGTTTTTGTAGCCTTCCGGGTTCTTGGCGAGGAAAAGCTGGTGGTAGCGTTTGTCCTTGTCCTCCTTCGTGAAGGTGCGCCGATGCCGGTCCTGTACCACGTAAAATTCGCAACCGACGATGGGTTTTACGCCTTCATGTTTGGCGGCTTCGGCCACGAACTGGAATACACCGAACATATTGCCATGGTCGGTGATGGCCAGGGCAGGCATCCCGTCGGCTTTGGCTTTTTTGAACAGTGCAGGGATCGAGGCCGCTCCGTCGAGCAGGGAGAATTGGGTGTGGCAATGGAGGTGGGCGAATTGTGGCATGGGCAAGGTTGATTTTGGGCAAATTTAAAACAAAAATGATCGAGCCAGTTTGAAGTGTGGAAAACTTGTTTTTTGGGGAAAACAATCCTATCTTGGCGTTGAACTACTGAAACCGCGAATGGATTGTAGGTAGCATTTCAAAATTTAAAAGGCTTTTCAGCCGAAAGAATCGCGGGCGCCTTAGGGGGCCCACCACGAAGAAAGGAGGCTCTGGTGCGACCACCATCCTCCTTTGTTTTTTAATAAAATTTCCTGACAAACAACTTGTTGCGCGCTTCTTCGCGAGTCATTTCAATCAATCTTCCATCCTGAAACAAGATGCCAATTTTTTGGATTCGTATTTCTGAATCAAATTTGACTGCGTTGTGGACACCAAGCGTGATGTTTTCAATTGTGTAAAGCATATTGACAAATCAAATGATATTCGGCGATTGGGTTTTGCCCTTGCGAAGTGCATTTTGAATCGCGTTTTTAAGGTTGTGTCCACGCACTGTTTTGAATTCCCACTCTTCGCCATTTCGCAATGCATCCGGCGACGTTCTTGATTCGTCATTCGGCAACAATACCACCGCATTGCCTAATTGCGCCAGCATCCGTCCGATGAGTTTATTCTCCTCCCACTCATTTTGGCCATGCTTCGGATGTATGACCAGATAGCCCTCGGTTTCCTCATGGAAAACCACTTTGATATATCCTCTTTCACCATAGGCTTGGTATTCGGAACGATTTTCGGTTGGCATACAGATGAAGCATGTGATTAAACGAACGCTTTTTGTTGAGTCGGCAAATTTAAAACAAAACGTGTTTTCTTGTGTCAAAACAGATTTGTTTTTTCAAGCACCTCCTGCAACACCCGCAGCGCCGATCCCCCAAATCGCACCACCGGCTGCGCCGACACCGGCTCGCCCAGCAAGTGAGGTGATTCAGTCAATACTTTCACCCACTGTACATCCCGGAAAGAAGAAAACCGGTCGCCGTTGAAAGGCTGCGGGTATGACTGCACCACGCCGATCGCCACAAGGCTTTGTCTCTTTTCTGTCACTAAAACAATGTCGCCGATTTTCATGCGCTGCGTCCAGAGTCGAAGGTTGCGCAACGCAAGAGCAGGATGTTTCGATTGCAGCCCTTTTATTTCTTCATCAAACAGATTTCCATCCCACATCCGGTAAGCCGCCCAATATGGCCGCAGCAGCCCCGCTGAGTCGAAAGGCAGGCAATTCTCCCTGAAAATCAGGTTTTTATCCGCTTTTAATTTATCTAACCGGACGATCCATACACCCGCTCCGCCGCTTACTTTTTTGCGCAGGCCGGAGAGTTGAAGTTGTGTATTTTCAAACAAGGGAAAAGCAGAGAACACTTTCGCGTCGGTGCGGCGCACGTTGAAAATACGGCTGGCTGCCGCTTTCTGCCGTTCAAATTCTTCCCTGAAAGCAGCCATTGTCGTCGTATCATCGGTGACCAGCAGGTTCTCTGCGTTCGAATTGTAAGTCCAGTTGAACGAACCGGTCAGGAGCAGGCGATCGTCCACCAGGGCGAATTTGTGGTGCATCAGCCCGGCCTGGAGGTACGCATAAAGATGCCCTCCCAACCGGATCAGTTGCTGAAAATCAAGGCCGTCGTCGCGGATGTTCTGCGTATCGTATTCCAGGAGGAGTTCTACCCGGATGCCTGTCCTGAGCCGGGCGAGCAATGTTTCAAAAATATCCTTGTGCGAAAACCAGCAAACAGCCGCACAGATGTGCTGCCGCGCTTCCGCAAGATGCCGGCAAATGACCTCCGGAAGGTGATGGAAATGGATGTTCGGCGTCAATGAAACGTGCAAAGGATTATTCGGCATTAAGGTAGTTGAAACATTTCGTGCCGCAAAACATCTGTCTCCCTAAAAATGTATCTCCATCTGGATATTCGCCCGTTTGAATTCCTGGCTGTCCAATCCCACGACCCGGAAACCCAGTTTGAAATACAGGTTGAGTGCCTGGTAAGCTTTTGTGTTGGAGTACAGAAACACCCTTTTAGCGCCGAGTTTCCGCGCCCGTTCGAGGGCGGCGGCGCAGAGTCTTTCGCCGATCTTGAGGCCCCGCGCTTTCTCTGCGACGGTCATTTTGGCCAGTTCGAATGCGCCGTTTCCAAAGGGTTGGAGCGCTACTGTGCCAATGATTTCGCCGTCTTTTTCGGCCAGCAAAACCGCTCCGCCGCCGTCGAGAAAATATTGTTGCGGTTGGCCCAGCGTCTCGCGATCAATGTCTTCCACCTCGAAGTCTTTGGAAATCCAGGCGAGGTTCAGGCTTTCCCAGGCTTGCTGGTGGCGCGGTTCGTAGTCAATGATGCGGACGGACTGTTCGGCGCGGTCGCGGGCGATGCGGCGGGCGGTGTCGTAAAAACTTTCCTGCGCCACGCGCGCTTCCACTTCCCCGATGGCCCGGAGAAGGGGTGTTTCGCCTTCACCGATCTCCTCCAGCGCAGCTTTTATCACTTCCCAGACGGGTTCCATTTGGGCCACCAGATCGAGCGCCAGCGGCGTAAGGCTGAGCAGGCGGCGGCGGCTGTCGGTTTTGTCTTTCAACGAGCGGATCCACTTTTTTTGCTCCATTTCGCGCACCAAAGCGATGACAGAAGGGTGCGCATAGCCGATTTCGTTGGCCAGATCCAGAATGCCGAGCGGCGATTTTTTGGAGAGTGTATAGAGCACCGGCCAGAACTTTGGCTCGAACTCGATCCCGAAATGCTGGTAAATCTGCGCTCCGTCCTTGCGCAGGCTGTCGGCAAGGCGTTGCAGACGCGTCGAGATGGCAAGATAACCCGCTGTGTCAATGATATTGTTCGATGTTTTCATAACTGTGTAACGGAAAGATGTTTTTGTTTGTGCAAAACTACGTTGTTGACTACGTATTTTGCAAATGCTTTTTTGACTGACGCTCCGGAAATTTTTCAGGTCAAGCAGTTTTTAAGGTTAAAACCAGCGGTTGTTCCTTTTTTCCACAAGGAAAACCTACCTTTGCGGCGCTTTTTAAAAGAGCTTGTCCTTATGAAGCACCGTACCTTGAAAACTGGTACCTGTTTTTAGCCGTTACTAAGTTAAGTACTTGTCGGACAGTCTCTTGAAGCCTTCATCGTTCATCATTCACCGTTATCCAATGCCTTACCTCTTCACCTCCGAATCCGTATCCGAAGGTCATCCCGATAAAGTGGCCGACCAGATCAGCGACGCCATCCTCGACGCATTTTTGTCTCAGGACCCCGACTCCAAAGTGGCCTGCGAGACCCTTGTGACCACCGGCCTCGTAGTGGTGGCCGGCGAAGTACGCTCCAAAGCCTATGTGGACGTGCAGGAAACCGCCCGTCGCACCATTGAAAAAATCGGCTACACCAAAGCGGATTACTACTTTGAAGCCAAAAGCTGCGGCGTTATCAGCGCCATCCACGAACAGAGCCCCGACATCGCCCAAGGTGTGGATGTGGGTAAAAAAAGCGAAGACGAGCAAGGCGCGGGCGACCAGGGCATGATGTTCGGGTACGCCACCAACGAAACGGACAACTACATGCCGCTGGCGCTCGACCTCGCACACATCCTCCTGCGCGAACTGTCGGCTATCCGCAAGGAGGGCAAACAGATGAAGTACCTCCGTCCCGACGCTAAAAGTCAGGTGACCATCGAGTATACCGACAAACACGTTCCGAAAAAAATTGACACCATCGTCATCAGCACCCAGCACGACGATTTCGATACCGAGGAAAAAATGCAGGCGCGCATCGCCGCCGATGTGCAAAAGATCCTCATCCCGCGGGTGAAAAAGCAATTGCCCAAACGCGTGCAAAAACTTTTCACTCCCGATGTCAAATATTTCATCAATCCCACCGGCAAGTTTGTGATCGGCGGCCCGCACGGTGATACGGGCCTTACCGGCCGCAAGATCATCGTAGACACCTATGGTGGCAAAGGCGCGCACGGCGGCGGCGCGTTCAGTGGCAAAGACCCTTCGAAGGTGGATCGCTCGGCTGCTTATGCCACCCGCCACATCGCCAAAAACCTTGTGGCTTCCGGCCTGTGCAGCCAGGCACTCGTGCAGGTGGCCTATGCCATCGGAGTCGCCAAACCGGTAGGCTTGTTCGTCAATACCTACGGCACCTGCAAGATCAGGGGCCTTTCGGACGGCGAAATCGCGCAAAAACTGCAAACGATCTTCGACCTGCGCCCGGCAGCTATCGTGCGGCGCTTCGGTTTGAAAAACCCGATCTTTTCGGAAACGGCTGCTTATGGCCATTTTGGCCGCGATCCTGAAAAGAAAACTGTCCAGATCGGCCTGAACGGTTCGACGAAAAAAGTTGAGGTGGAAACGTTTACCTGGGAAAAACTGGACGCCGTAAAAGACATTCAGAAGGCATTCGGGCTTAATTGATGCGGGATGTCCTGGCAGTCATCGCTCAAATCTTTCATCACAGGCACGGAACGCAACCCACTTCGGGAAGACGACGCCGGATCGCTTGGCCTCGTGCCCTCGCCCGATCCTGCGCAAACCTTGCTGGAATGTATAGCTGCTGCCCATTTGGCGCGCAAAGCAGGTTTTTTGCTCCCGGAGTTTCGCAACGCTTCATTTCCTGTTTCGGCAACGGATGACCGCCGGATATGCAGCGAAGGAGCTGTCGAAGACCTGAATACGATGTTGTCGGGGCGGTATGCTGAAGCGCTGCCGGAATTTCTGACCCTGCTGGCGCAGAAAAATTTGCGCTTGCCTCCCGAGTCATTGCCGAAGTTACTGGAAAAATCGGAACGCGATCCGGTCTTGGCTGAAAAAATCCGCCCGGCATCAGGCGCGCGCGGAGAGTGGCTGGCACGTCAACATCTCCGTTGGCGCCTGTTGTTCGCGGGCGACGAAGCCGATTGGTTTACCGCTGCCTTTGCCGACCGGAAACGTTTGCTTGCGCAGACCCGTGCCCGTAATCCCCTCCTCGCACTTGCCTGGCTCGAAAAGACCTGGAAGGAAGAAAAAGCCGACCACAAAGCGCCATTTATTGAAATCCTGCACATCCGGCTTTCTCCGGCGGACGAAGATCTGTTGGAAAAGGCTTTTTCCGACAAAAGCCGGGAAGTGCGCCTGGCGGCTGTGCAATTATTAACGCGGTTACCGGAGAACAGGATCTTTTTGCGGGCAAAACATTTTTTCATGGAAAGGCTTGCCGGGGCGTTCCGGCAAAAAAGCAGAACCGAAGCAGCCGCTTTTTTAAAAAAGTCGTTGCCCGAAATGACGGACGAAGGTCTTCAACCCTGGCTGTCGCTTCTGTCAAAAGACGCGCTGACCGATTGGCGCAACGGCTTGATGCGCCTTTTTACCAGCCTTTTGCCACCGGCCGACTTGCAGGAAATGACCGGCCTTTCCCGCGAAAATCTCCCCGAAAAGTTCGACGACGCGAAGGATGTGGCGGCATTCCTGGAAGCGATCACGCGTCATGAAGATGATTCATGGATAGATGTGGTGTTGCGACATTTTTGTCGCGACTTTCGCCACGCCATCTGGCAATCACGAGAAATGACCGTATTTCTGACGCTTTTTGCTCCGGCCGCCATGGTTTTTTTTCAAAAAAACAACATTGTGCTCGGTTACGACAACCAGATTGTATTGCGGGCGCTGGAACATTTCCGGTATCCCTGGCCAAAGTCAATGCTCGGGAGTTTGCTGGAACAATACCGCCGTCCGGCCTATGGCAGCGGCGAAATACCGGGATGGCATTATGCATCGGTGCTGCATCAGGCGGCTTACCACTGTCATCCGCCGGATGCTGCGGACAGCGCGTTGGTGCATGATTACCTGCGACAGCCACCCAAAGTGCGCCCGCGCGAGTTCGAGGAATTCCTGGGAATTGTCCGGTTCAGGCTCAACATGCAGGGGCATATGCAATGAGTGCCGCTTTCGCCTTTTTATCTTTGCGTATGCCTTGTTGTTGCGGGCAACCATTTTGGCATTCAGCACGCCATAAAGACATGCAAAGCAAGATTTTTCTGCTCGCCTTTTGCGCTACCGTGTTCGGTCTTTCGTGCAACAAAGACGACGACCAGGCGCCGGGATTCGATCTGATATACCAGACGGACTTTTTGCTACCAGCGGGTATCGGCGTATTCGAAGTGCACCATTTTCAGATAAAAAATATACCTACACGGTATCAGCAAAGTCTCGACCAGCACGGCAAGACAGACGGCGATATCAAAAGCATATTGACTGCCCAGGCCGTGCTGAGCGGTGTTTACAGCGACGCGAATTTTGATATAATAGACCAGGTGTCGGTGCGCGTATTCGATGCCAGCGATCCCACTGATTATGTCGAAATTGCATACCGGTATCCTACTCCGCTCGACCCCGGCAACACGCTGCCGCTCATTCCCTCCCTCGCCGACACCAAACGCTTTTTTAACAAAACACGGGTCAGTCTCGACATAGTGATCTGGCTGCGCAACACCACCCAACTCGAAACGGAGGTCAGGCTGAACCTGCAGATGAAAGCCACTTACTAGGCGTGAGAGGGTATGAGAGGGTGTGAGAGATGTGGCATTCAACTATCTTCGCCGGTATGGAAAATTTCTCCTCTTTGGCCGTTCTTTTTTCCGTTTGCGGGCTGATCATCCTTTCTTATCTTTTCTCTGTACTGAACCGCCTGACGCGGATTCCCTCTGTGTTGCTTTTGCTGGGCACAGGCATTTTATTGCGGTATTTGACCGGCGCAATGGACTTTCCTTTTCATATACCGCCGGTCGTGACGGAGATATTGGGGACGGTCGGTTTGATCATGATCGTGTTGGAAGCCGGTCTCGACCTGGAAATAACGCGGGAAAAACTACCGCTCATCCGCAGTTCGTTTTTGTCGGCACTGGTGATTTTCCTGGTTTCTTCGCTGGGTGTGACAGGTATCCTGTTCTGGCGGCTGGCCGACGCGCCTTTTGTCCATTGCCTCGTATACGCCATCACGTTGAGCGTGGTAAGCAGCAGCATCGTACTGCCGAGTGTACACCATCTGAACCACGAAAAGAAAGAGTTCCTGATCTATGAAGCCTCGTTTTCGGACGTGCTGGGCATCATGGTGTTCAATTTTTTCACCGCCGGCCAGGTCATTACGCTTCAATCGGCATCCTGGTTTGTCGGAAGCATTCCGGTAGCGGTGGTTTTGTCGGTTGGCGTGTGTTTCGGTCTTATGTTGTTGTTGGTGAAGAACCGCGTTAACGTGAAATTTTTTCTTGTTTTTGCTGTACTCATTGTGATCTATGTCGGAGGAAAAAGCATGCACCTGCCTTCGCTGCTGACCATTTTGATGTTCGGGTTGGTGGTGAACAATTGGGAGTTGATACGCTGGAAACCGTTGAAAGCCTATTTTTCCGATGAAAAGGTGAACGATATGGCAGCATTTTTGAAATCCATCACCGCAGAATCAGCCTTTCTCATCCGCACGTTTTTCTTTATCATTTTTGGCTATAGCATCGAGTTGAGTTTTTTGAAAAATACCGATGTATTACTCCTCGGATCGTCTATCGTTCTGTCTCTGTTGGCTTTGCGCTTTATCTATCTCCGTATTGTGCACAAATATGATTTGTTGCCGGAGTTGTTCTACATACCGCGCGGACTTATTACAGTGCTTTTATTTTATAAGATCCCGGAATGGCAACGCATCGAAGCTTTCGATGAAGGTGTGTTGTTTTTTGTCATCCTGGCTACCACTATTATCATGATGATCGGTTCGCTTTTGTACCGCGACGAGCCGGTAGAAAACCTCGATGAGGCGAACATCGCGAACGAATGATTTATTCTCCCAGAAGCATGCTGACAGCGGCGCTGAAACCCGATGGCCCTATGGCATTGATCCGCACCAGACCAGGCATATCAATATCAGTCCAGGTCCCGTCAAATCGTTGTACCAGAAAAGACAAATCCACCGCGTTGAACATGGGGATATCGTTGGGGCTGTCGCCGGTGGCAGCGAAGAGCAATTGCCCGCTCGTATTTTTCCGGAAAAGTTGCTTGAGCCATTGTACCGCTTTCCCTTTGTCGGCTTGTACCGGTTGAACGGTGTGAAAGCGACCTCCGCGACTGAGCGCGAGACCTCTTTTTGCCAGTTCCCGATTCAATGGATCAATCTCATCCATATGAAGGGGGGTGATCAGCGTTTCGGTGAACTGGCGGTCTTTTGCCCGTTGCAAGGCGTTGCCTGTGAGACCGGTAGCGTCGGAAAGCTCGGCATCCGATGCGTTGGAAAATCCCCTGAGGTTTGGGAAACGAGCCAGTTCGGAGCGGATAGTAGCGGCATTGGCGTTGACGAGTGAGAACAGTTCATAGTTGCCGGTGCGCTTGTACGGTGTCAAAACCCTCGCGGATTTTGGGGTAAAATAGCTTTTGGGTACAGCCACAGCGCTGCCGTTTTCAAAAATGAAAGGTTGAAGTATACCCAGTTCCTGTTGCAGGTAGGTTTGTTCTGCAAAAGTTTTAGTGGAACAGAAAATAACGGGTATGCCACGACCGGCGAGCCGGTGCAAAGCTTCGCGGGCGCCGTCAGCCGAATAGGTGTGGTGGTCAATCAGCGTACCGTCGAGGTCGGTAAAGAGCACAAGCGGCTGGGCGGGCGGTATAGGGAGATGGATCATGCGGGTATAAAATTTCCGTGTTGTTGCCAGTCCATCGAAACCCCGGCAGCCTCGAAGTCAATACCTGAAAGGGCGGGATAACGCCGCGGTTGCAAGGGTTCTTCATCTTTGCCAATGATGCGCGAACGGCGCAATTCGCGGAGTATCTCTTTTTTGAGGGATTCCGGACAGATGGGGGAATGGTACAGGACTGCCAGCGAATATTCTATCATTTCTCGGATGTGTTTATCGCCTTTGGCCGCTTCATGGAAATGCGGATTGCGCGATTCCATCTGGAAAACTTCAGTACCCGCCTTCATTACCTCCGGGTAGGGGCTGGGCAGCACACCGCCGAATTTTTCAAGCAGACTGACAAAATGGTATGTTTCAACCGAAAAACCTGCCGAATAGTCGAGCAACAGGGCAAGGTCCATGGACATGGCGTGTTCTCCCGCATTGCCGGTACGCAGCGATTCGGTTTCATAGCCGGTATAGTGGCTGAGCAATTGATTGAGATAGAGATTTGTAATGCGCGATACGCGTCCCCATTTGGCGAAGAACAACCCGGAGTCTACAATTTTCGGTTTGCTGTGCCACTGAATACGCACCATCGAGTACGGCGATTTGCTTTGCGACAAACCGGCAGAGAACAAGCGCGCATATTCGAATACCGCTCCGGGGAAATAATTGTCCGAATCAATAAATCCCACATATTTTTTACCGGAAAGACGTGCCAGCGCTATGCCGGCCAACATTCCCTCCGCTTTGCCGCTATGCACCAGGCCTTCTTCGTCGAGCAGGTGGTGGTAACCGCCGTTTTTGAATACCTGCGCCAGTTCAGGCGCGCGCTGATGGACGATGATGTGTCTTTTTTTTGCGTAGCGGCAAAATGCGTCCACCATATTTTGCTCCATTCGAAAACGATCCACCGGATCGCGATGGCTGTTGGAGACGATGATGGGCAGGCAATCGTGCGGGATGCCGCACAGTGCACTTTCAAGCAGGCGGAGGCGTTCGTTTTTGACCGGGATCACGATGACCATATCGCGTTCTATTTCATACAGCCGTTCGCGGGGGATCTGCTGGATGACGTGAAACGGGCTGGCGAATTCGCTGTCGAGTTCGAAGCCTCCGTCGAGTTCGTAAATTTTTTGAATATTATAAAACAGATTGGCGCCGAAGCGTTCGGCGCGGGCAGGTAGTTCAAGTCGCATGGTATCTTTCGTTTGTTGATGGCATAAGCCGGGCTTGAAGGAGCAACAAATGAATACCGTTATTGTTGCCTCCCCGATTCCGAAAGGGTATTTCTTATACGAGGGGGGAATATAGCGGCTGCATCTGCGTTGATAATGAATTTGAACAACGCAATCACGACGCAAGTTGAAGCAGCGTCATTCATTCAATTTAGAAAATTATGTCTGAAATTTCCCTGCCTGTAGAACCTTTGGCATCCGAAACTTTTATCCGGGAAGCCCAAAAAGTGTTGCGCGGCAATATCCTCCGTTCTTTTACCAAACCTGCGCCGGCGCTTTACCCCCACCAATGGAATTGGGATGCGGGTTTTATCGCACTTGGCTATGCGCACTTCGATTTCAAACAAGCCTGTTCCGAACTCACATCGCTGTTTCGCGGCCAATGGAGCAACGGCATGCTCCCGCAAATTGTATTTTCCATTCAAAATACGGGTAAATATTTTCCGGGTTACGCTTTCTGGAACACCCGCGGTGTGCCGGGTAAACCGCGCAACGCGCGCACTTCCGGTATCACCATGCCGCCGGTGCACGGATTCGTATTGGAACGCATGCTCGGTGCGGCGCCGGATGTAAAAACTTACAAGCCTTTTTTCAGGAAAATGTTTGACAAGGTCGCACTGCTACACCGGTATTGCTACCAGCACCGCGATCCGGACAGCGAAGGACTTTCTTTTATTTGCCATCCCTGGGAGTCAGGGATGGACAATCTGCCGCTCTGGCAGGATGTATTCGAATGCTTTAACATGGATCCGGCCGATATTCCGCCCTACGAACGCCGCGATCTCGAACACGTGGATGCGGAATATCGCCCGCGCAAAGAAAGTTACGACCGGTACATTTACTTAGTGAACCTGTTGCGCCGGAAACGCTACCAGGAGCCGGAAGTCTGGAAAGATTATCCGTTTCAGGTGCAGGAGCCTCTTTTCAATACCATGTTGAGCCGCAGCAACGAGGCGCTGATCGAATTGGGCGCCTGGCTGCGACGCGATACCGGCCAGATCCGGGAATGGCAACAGCAAACCATTCGCGCCCTCAATTCAAAGCTCTGGGATACCAACAGCGGAATGTACTTCGCCTACGACCGTGTTCATAGAAAGCTGATCAAACAGCATCCCGCCTCAGGATTAATTCCACTTTTTTGCGGAGCGCCCGATCACAATCAGGCCGCGCGTATTGTTGCCTGGCTGCAAAGTCCTGCTTTTTCGGGAACGCCGGAAAATCCGGCCTGGCTTTGCCCCTCGTATTCAACGCAGGATGCCCGCTTCGACGAGCGCCGCTATTGGCGGGGGCCGGTATGGATCAATATCAATTGGCTGTTGTACCACGGACTGAAGCGCTACGGCTATCATGTGCTGGCAGCGCGCGTCAAATCCGATTCGATGGAATTGATGCACCGCTACGGTTTCTGGGAATATTATCATCCCTGGAAAAATGTACCGAAAGGTCAGCCGGGGGGGTACGGTTCAGGTAACTTCTCATGGACAGCCGCGCTGGCCATTGACTGGATGGCGGAAGAATGACCTATGCTACGGAGAAATGTAACTATCCAGAGGAGCAAAAACAGCCACAATCGGCTCGCGACTGATAAATGGGACAAGAACCAAAGCCTTCGAGAGAAGAGCAACAAACCGGTTGGAGGGCAGAAAGGTCGCAAAGACAAGACTTTGAAAATGGTCGCCACACCTGATGTGACGGAGCGAATCTATCCGAACGATTGCAACCGCTGTAGTAAATCACTGGAAGGCTCCACCTTTGAACTGGAGGGCTGTCGTCAGGTGATTGATATTCCTCCCATTGTCCCAATGCCGCCAACGGCAGCTGGATAGTTACGAATTTTATAGATGGCAACCGTCTGCAGCATAATACCGCATCAGAATACAATGCGCCATTGTCAGATTGCCCATTATCAGAATGGCAATGGTCCCTTGCCAGATGGGCTTTTCCCATTTTTTCAACCAGCCGCCGGCAAAAACTAAAACTGCCACCGGCGCTACCGGCACAAAATACCTGCCCTGGAAATTCGTCACCTCATTTGCGCCGACCGGGCACCACAAGGAATACATCGTCACGATGAACATCGCTACATAGAACAAGACTGTGATCGCCGCCAACAGCCGTTGTCGTCCGGAAAAAGGCGAGGCCATGCTGGCGGTCATCGCCGCCAGAACAAGCCACAGCGCCGCCAGCCATATTCGGGGGAGGTAGTTTGTTTCCCAACCGAATTTGCCCACAAAATGGGCTCCCGCGGAAGGCAAGGCCCGGATGGCCGACGTGATGGCTATTTTAGTGAACGACAAAGGATTATCTAAAATGAATGCCTGCTGACGTGCAGGGTCAACGCCTTCGTTGAGGGTTTGCGCATTGCGGTAGTCTGGATTGTAGCAATCATAAGGGATGAACCATTTCTGTGCGAGATAGCCCCAGGTGAGCGCGGCAGTGAATGCAACGGTAAGGAGCAAAATAAAGCGTTTCCTCATCGCCTGAACTGGGAAGGGAGGGCGCGAGGTTGTCGATAGGCGTATTGCGTCTCCCCTCCCGGATGGAGAACGGTGAAAACGCAGCCAACTCAACAACACCAGTGGCAAGGCGATGAGTTTATTCGCACCGACGATGGCTGTAGCCGCCAGATATTTAAAGCCCGGTAATTTCCCGGCGCAAAACCCTGCCACCAGCCACCAACACAATCCATTTGTCACAACATCGGCATTGGCGGAAGCGGCGATCACTAAGGAAGCGGGCAACAAACCAAGTGCCGCGAGGGTATTTGGCAAAAAGGGAATGAGCCCGATGGCGAGCCGGACGAATATCGCCCAGATAAGCAGATTGGCGAGCCGGCAGGCGTAGAGCATTTGCAGGGGCGTTGCGCCGGCCGGACGAAGCAGCGCAATGGTCACAGCCTGGGGTAAATAAGCGGTGGGCGCGTAAATAGCCGTGTTGGGAAAATCCGTAAATGCGCGCTGCTCAGGGTTCAAAGGAATATTCAGGCAACGAAAGATCAAGCCCTTATTCAGCCGGGCTTCGTAATTCATTTTCATATAAGAAAACGAATCGCACACCTGGGCAAGCGACACGGGCAGGACGCCGCCCAGTCGCCGGTCGTGCTCCTCCGGAAAAAAAACGCCTTCGCTGACCTGATAGGCCCGCAGGAAATGATTGGGTTCGTCGGGGGATTGAAAGGGCGGAATGAGAACTGCGAATGCGGTTCCGAACAGCAGCGCCGCGCTTAGAAACAGAGCGGATGACGACAACGGGTTCATCGTGCGATCACCCATTTTTGCTGTCCCCACGTTCTGCCTGCGGTGCGCGCGAAGGCGATATACACGCCCGGTGCGAAGTTTTGGGTGTCGAGCGGGATATCCCGTCTTGTCAGATTGATGACTTGTTGGCGCCAGACAACACGGCCAGAAAGGTCGGCAATGAATACCTCTGTCGTTTGTTTAGGCGACAGATTCTCCAAAGTCAATTTAGCCTGCACGCTCGCCGGATTGGGCGTTATTGCAAGTTTGGGCGGTTTCAGTCCACCGGGATTATCAGTAGAAACATTGTTCCCTATTTGCAGGGAATCGAGCGGGAAGGTCATAATGCTCCGGGCGTAGGTGCCGGCCATCAGTGTGCGTTGTACAGGATTGATCTCGAGGTCGTACACCGGGACGATGGGCATTTCCGTACCGAGACGCTCCCAATGCTGTCCGCCGTCGAGCGAGCCGTAAACCCCGCCGTCGGTCGCGACGAACAGGACGGAATCCTGGTGACCCGGTAAAATGTGGATGTCATTGATGGCAAGGTTGGGCAGGTCGCCTGCGATGGGCACCCAGGTATCGCCCCGTTCGTCAGAGCGGTGCAGGCGCGGGCTGAAATCGTTGTCTTTGTAGCCTGTATGGGCCACAAAAACCCGGTCGGTCGTGTTGGGCGACGCTTTCACGGACGATACGTAGCGGTCGGGAAGTCCGGCGCTAACATTTTTCCAGTTGCCGGAAAACGGGTCGCCGCACCACACATTGCCGTCCGTTGTACCCACGTAAAGGAGCCCGGCATCGAGCGGGCTTTCATGTACGGTGCTGATGGTGTGAAAACGTCCGCCGAATATGACCCCGTCGGTCAGGTCGTCGCTGATGGGAAACCAGGTGGCGGGATGGCCGTAGCTTTGATAGATCCGGTAGGTGCCGGCGTACATGATCTCATGGTCGTGGTGGCTGAGCAAATAGGGCATGTCCCAATGGCGGCGGTCGGAGAATTCGATGCCGTTGTCGCCGCTTTGCATGGTGACGCCGCCATCAATGGTGCCTGTGATGTTGCCGTTTTGGGTTTCATAATAAAAAATATTCGGGTCTTCGGGATGAAAAACCGCCTGAAACCCGTCGCCGCCCCATAACCTGGGCCAATCGGTGAGAATATCGGCATTACCACCTGCGGTGCCGTTGTCCTGCATACCGCCGTAATACCAGTCGGTCGCGAAGGGATTGTATGCCACGCGGTAGAATTGCGAAGTGGGGATATTTTCAATTTTTTCCCAGTAGAACCCGTTGTCGCTGCTTTTATAGAGACCGCCGTCGGTAGCCAGCAGGCAGGTATTGGCGTCAATGAAAGCCATGTCGTGCATATCGGCGTGTACCTCGTAGAGCCACCACGGAGGTGTCGTTTGAAACCAGTTTTGGCCGCCATCCGTCGAGCGCCACAATTCGACGCCGCACACGAAGATATCGTTGGGGTCGAAGGGATTGATGAATATTTTGCCAAAATACCAACCGAAGCCGCCCATAAAGCCCGGGTTCAGTCCCTCGAGGGGTAAAGGCGACCAGTTGGCGCCGCCGTCGGTAGTTTGGAACATCCCGTGGATATCGAGCGTCGTATCCACGTATACCGACACCAGGTAATCGGGATCGCCTGCCGACATGGACAAACCGACGCGGCTGTTCGGCCCTTCAGGCAGACCGCCCGTAAGCATCGTCCAGTTTTGACCGCCGTTGACGGTCTTCCAGATGCGGGCGTTGTTGCCGCTGATAAGGCTTTCCTTGTTGTTGCGAATGCGATCCCAGGCGGCAGCGTAGATCACTTCGGGGTTGCCGGGCGACATTTCCAGGTCAACGATGCCGGTTGAGTCGGAGACAAAAAGCACTTGCTGCCAGGTCTGGCCGCCGTTGATCGTTTTGTACAATCCCCGGTCGTTGTTGCGCTCGAAGGGAATCCCCATCGTGGCGGCGTATATGATGTTGGAATTACTGGGGTGGATGATAATTTCCGATACAATGCTTTGGTTTTCAAGGCCGAGGTGTTGCCAGGTCTGGCCACCGTCGGGGCTTTTCCACAGGCCGTCGCCAATGAACGGATAACCGCTGATGTTGTGGTCGCCCGTGCCGACGTAGACGATGTTGGGATTTTGCGGGTCGAGTTCGATGTCGCTGATGGCGAGAAACGACTGCGCGTCGAAAATGGGGAACCATGCGGACCCGCCGGTGGTCGTCTTCCATACCCCGCCATGCGAATAGCCGATATAAATGATGTTGGGGTTGGCAGGGTGCACTTTGATGGTGTTGATGCGGGCGCCGATGTTAGCAGGGCCCTGCACCGTCCAGGGAGCGGAGAAGCCGGGATAGGCGCCGCGTTGTTGGGCGGCATGAGCGACCTGGTGCATGGCAAGCGAATAGGTCTTTACATCGGGGCGAAAATCCGGGTATTCGCGTACGGCAAAGAACCATTCGGCAGGGCGGAGACCGTCGCCGGTATTTTCTTTTTCGCCGCTTTGTTCGATAGCCGGAGCAGGATTTTGCTCTTTCGGCTTGTTCAGATTTTTAATAACGAAAAACAAAAACGCCAGGACGGCGACGGCGAGGATAAAAATGTAGCTGGAGGGGAAAGCCCTTCGGGACTGGCGTTGGAACATGGTGTTGTGTTGATTTGGTCTGCGTTTGTATCCGCTAATATAGATGTTTTGCGAACTCAGACGGTTGGTTGGGAGGTAAAACTTTTGTTTTTGCCGGTTTTAGCGTTTGCTCAGTGAAAAGGCGCACTGGCACGCAGGGAGGCTGGATTCAATCAATTCTGCCTTTTAACATGAGAAAACAGGACGACTTTTCATGCGCCAACACAGCCGGCGCCCTCCGGCAAAATGCAGGCATATCGCCCCAAATGACAAGGTTATGAATTTCTTCCAGAAAAAACTGAAATGGAAGTTTCATTTGTATGCATCTTTCATTTCCACAAAATCAAACTTTCTCACATGAAAAACATCCAACTACTTGCGCCATGTATTTTGGCACTTCTGTTTTCCGGCATTGTGTCCGCCCAACCATGCGACCCGCCTGCGGCGCATACCACCATCCACGCCAATACCATCAAAGCAGGAGTGCTCAACGGCGGCGATTTGTTCCGCAGCGCCAATGAAGCGCAGTTCATTCCCAATCCCACACCTATGGGTCCCGATCCCGCCACCATTTTTGCAGCCGGATTGTGGGTAGGCGGCATTGACCCCGCCAGCAACCTGAAAATAGCGGCGGTGACAGATCGCGCCGATGGCAAGACCGATTATTGGGCGGGACCACTCGACGCATCGGGCACAACCGACGTATTGACTTGTTCCAATTGGGACAGGCATTTCAGGGCCAAAGGCGCCGACATCAAAGCATTTTTGGACGATTTGCCGGATTGGGCCAACGATCTTGCCGCCGCTATTGCCGCTTATCCGGACATCATGGGATGGCCGGGACTTGGCAACCCGCATTTCGACGAGGTTTGGGGCTTCGATCTGCCTTCCAATGTGTCACAAGGCCTGGCGCCTTTTTTCGACAACAACAACGACGCCTTATACAACCCGCTCGACGGCGATTATCCGGCAGTGGAATTACAGGGTAAGCCGAAGTTCGTGCCGGCTGAAATGGTATGGTGCGTATTCAACGACGAGGGAGGCGGCAACATGCACCCCGTCAGTGGGGCGGGCGCCCTTCAGATCGAAGTACAGCTCATGGTATGGGCGTTCCATTGTTTTGACCAACCCTTGCTCGACAACACTTTGTTCACGGCGCACAAGATCATCTACCGCGGCCCTGAGCCTCTGGACTCGTGTTTCGTTGGGCTGTGGGTGGATTTCGAAATAGGCTGCCAATGGGATGATTATTTTGGTTCCGCACCTGCGTTGAATGCATTTTACGGGTACAACAGCGATGCTCTTGATCTTGTTAACTGCCCCAACAGGTTTGGCGGAATACCGCCGGTTCAAACGGTGACTTTTCTGAACCGCTCTTTGGATAAATTCATTTATTTTAATGATCCGGGAATCGGCACTTATCCTCCTGCCATGACCTCACCGGATCTACCTGAAGAATTCTACCGCTACCTGACGGGGCATTGGGCCGATGGCACGCCCTTAACTTCCGGCGGCTCGGGCTACAACACTACCGGTGGAACTCCGGCCGATCATGCTTTCCCGGACCCGCCCGACATGTCCGGATGGACCATGTGTGAGGTAAATATACCTTTCGGTTCTCATCTGCTGAACCTGGGCTCGAGTAAAATACCGCAGCTCATGCCCGGGCAGATCGAAGAATTGGTCACTGCCTGGACGTATCACATATCCGATGAATTGCCTTGCGGCTTGGGCGGGACCTTCGACGACATCATTTCAATACAGGATAAATTCGACAACAATTTTGCCGGCGTATGCTCTGGCCTGACCTCGGTAGACGACGTGGTGGAGGCATCTGTCCGTGTATTCCCCAATCCGGCCGGTGCATCGGTGACCATTTCCTACGGCGATTTGACCGTCCGCGAAATCCGTATTGTTTCTGCGGACGGAAAAACAGTGCGCACCTTGCAAAATATACCGCCTCAACAAACAGCAATCGATGTGGTGGGATTAAATGACGGTATATACTATTTGATAATTCAAACCGAACATGGCAGCGCAACCGAACTGGTTCTTCTCCTGCCTTAACATTCACATAATCAAACCTGATCACATGAAATACGAAAAATTGTTCTTTTGTTATGCGCTTGCCGCGAACATAACCTCGCTTCCAGCGCAACAACCGGTCTGCCCGTCTGCTTCCGCCATCCTTGTCCTATCCGGGAATGATATCCAGGCCCGCATCCAGGCGAATGGTAGTTTGTTTTCGGACGGCTCCTTTTTTTACAAACCCAATCCCAACGCCAACAATCCCTCGACGATTTACGCTGCCAGTTTGTGGTTGGGTGGTATTGACCCGGGTGGCAATCTGAAACTTTCGGTGGGAGACTATGGCTCGGGGCAGGCAGCCGGCCCTCTGAACGACGACGGAACGACCAGCCCGGATATATGTGCCGACTGGGACCGCCTTTTCCGGGTTTATGGAGCCGACGTGGCAGCATTTTTAGCTGATCTGCCTATGTTGACAGGAAATCCTGCCGCAGCCATAGCCCAGTACAAAGATATCATGGGCTGGCCGGGGCAGGGCAATCCTTACTTTGCAGCTATATGGGGCTTCGATTTACCTTTCTCCACAGCCGGTCTCGCACCGTTCTACGATGCGGACAACGACGGTACGTACGACCCTTTGGACGGCGACTTCCCGGCAGTATTGCTGCGCAATAAAGCCCCGTTTGTGCCGGCGACTATTGTATGGACGGTTTTCAACGACAGTAACAGCAGTATTTCCTTGTCTTTTCGAATGGAAACACAACTGACGGCATGGGAATTCAACTGTCCCGACCAACCGGTGCTAAACCGCTCCGTCTTTACTTCGCATAAAATGATTTACAGGGGGACTGACTTGATAGACTCGTGTTTTGCAGGCATATGGGTGGATTTCGACCTCGGCTGCTACACCGATGATTTTGTAGGATGCGATACGGCAAGAGACGTCTTTTATGTATACAACCAGGATGCAGTAGACGGAACGACCGGCGCTGTCTGTGATATGGGAGTTGCCACTTTTTCAGATAGCGTACCTGTGCAATCTGTCGCGATGTTGAGCCATTCGATGGACAAATTCATTTATTATAATAATTCCAGCGTCGGCATTCCGATGGTTGTCACTACGGATCCCGATTTGCCACTTGAATTCTATCGTTACCTGACGGGGCATTGGAAAGACGGCGCTCCAATGACTTTTGGGAACAGTGGTTACGACCCATCCGGTACACCGACCGATTTTGCTTTTACCGGCGATCCGGCAGACCCGAACGATTGGAGCATGTGTACGTCCAACATTCCTTTCAGCGACCGTAAAGCGCTTGGCATCCACGAAATAGGGCAATTGGCTCCGGGCGCCGTGACGGAATTCGTGACGGCCTGGACGGTTCACACCGATGCCGAACTTCCATGTGGAATTGGCTCCACCCTGAGCGAAGTGGAAGAAGTGCGCGGATTGTACGATGACAGTTTTACGGAAGTTTGCTCCCCCCTGACAAAGACTTCCGAAGTTTTGGAGGCGACAATTAAGATTTTTCCCAACCCGTCAGCGCACTCCATGACGCTCAATTACGGTGATCTTTCCGTTCGGGAAATCCGTCTGCTCTCCGCCGATGGAAAGATTGTCAAGTCCTTGCAAAATATTCAGCCCGAACAAACTGTGCTGAATGCGGAGGGGCTGGACAGCGGCATTTACTACATGCAAATACTGACAGAAAACGGTAGCGCAACAAAATTGGTCGCGATCCTGCGTTGACGAGTCTGATTTTGCTCCTCTATTCCTTCCGCAGCGAAAAACCCGGCATATGCCTCTCACAGAGTGGTGAGGACCCCGGGCTCATCGCTGCGGAAGGGGCAGGGGGGAAACCGACACAAAAAGCCCCGTCCCACATATTCGGGACGAGGCCATCTATCCAATATTGGTTTTACTCAAACAAGTTCAATCGCCGCTGATGCCGGAGATTTTACCGTCACCGGCGCCGGTATTTTGTCCAGCGCCTGCTCCAGGTCCCACCACAGATCCTCCGAATTTTCCACGCCTACAGAGAGGCGCACCAGGGCATCGGTGATGCCGAATGCGGCTTTTTCCACAGGGTCAACTCCCGCGTGGGTCATGGTGGCAGGGTGCTGCGCCAGCGATTCCGTGCTGCCGAGGCTGACGGCCAACTTTACGATCTTCAGGTGATTGAGAAATGCGAAGGCTTCTTTTTCGGCGCCCTTCACTTCAAATGATACCATCGCGCCTGGCGACGTGCATTGCCGCCTGTATATTTCGTATGCCTCGCCGTGCTCCGGCGTTAACAAGCCGAGATAGTGGACTTTGGCGATCTTGGGGTGCAGGGCCAGCCGGCGGGCAATGATCTGCGCGTTTTCGGCTTGTTTTTCCATGCGGAGTTTGAGCGTTTCGAGGCTGCGTAACAATAGCCAGCCCGTGTGCGGATCAATCATATTGCCGAAGAAAGTGCGCAGGGTTTTCATCCGCGCGATCAATTCCGCCGAACCGAGGCAGGCGCCCGCGATGGCGTCGCTGTGGCCGCCGATGTACTTGGTGGCCGAATACAAAACGAGATCGGCGCCATGCCTGAGCGGATGTTGCCAGAGCGGGCCCATGTACGTATTGTCTACAGCGACAATAGCTTGTCTGCCAGGTTGACTGAATTCGTCAGCCACTGAGCGGCACATCGCAATGTCCACGAGATCGTTGGTCGGGTTGGCGGGCGTTTCGAGAAAAATCATGCCGAGCCGGTCTTTTTTTCCCGATGATACGATGATCTGTTCCAATTCTTCGCGGCTGGCGCCGGGGCGGAAGCCGCGCACTTCGACGCCCCATTTGGTCAAAACATGGTGTATAAAGTGGTCGGTGCCGCCGTATAGCGGATTGCTGTACAATAACAAATCGCCCGGTTGCAGGAATTCGAACAAGGCTGTCGAGATGGCCGACATCCCGCTATCGAACACAGCGCAAGCTTCGGCGCCGTCCCACAACGTAAGACGATCTTCGAGGATTTCCATGTCGGGATTGTTCAGCCGGCTGTAAATGAGGCCGGTTTTTTCTTTTGCACCCCGCTCGCGCAGGCCGTATGCAACCTCAAAAAATGCCTTGCCTTCTTCGGCAGTGCGAAATGCAAAAGTGGAGGTCTGGAAAATCGGACATTTCACGGCGCCTTCCGACCATTCGGGGTGATAGCCGTGCGACATCATCAGGGTTTCGGGTTGGAAATGTCTTTTCATGGCACAGTCAATTTTTCCACAAGGTTTTTATTTGTGGATTAATTTTCCAATACCAAATGAAAAATAAGAAAATAAATTTATTTAATTGGTATTTTTAAGAAAATACTTTCAAATTTGTCCTTCCAAAGGTCATTTCATGGAAAAAAAATCTGACGGTATCGATGCCGCCGACCGCGCCATTCTTCAAATGCTTCAGGAAGACGCCTTTCTGACGACCAAAGAAATTGCCGCCCGGCTCAATCTTACCACAACTCCCGTATTCGAGCGCGTCAAACGCTTGGAGCGCGAAGGCTACATCGAACGCTATACTGCCCTGCTCGACCGGCGAAAGATCGGCTTGCCGATGCTCGTCTTCTGCGATGTATCGCTCAAGGAACACAACCGGGAGTATCTCCTGCGTTTCGAGGAATCGGTGGTAGGTTTGCCCGAAGTGACGGAATGCCACCATATTACGGGAGAATATGACTATATGTTGAAAGTTGCCGTACGCGACATGGATGATTACCAGCGTTTTATCAAGGAAAAATTGGCCGCACTCGAAAATATAGGGCGGGTGCAAAGCCATTTCGTGATGACGGAGGTGAAAAATTCGACGGTGCTGCCGGTAATTTGAATTTAATCAATCCTGTGGCTTGTCCTTACTTCGGACGAAAGACCGCTGCGACTATCCACCGTGAAAGAATGAAACATCCAATCGTTTACATTTACAGTCACCTTCCAAGTCAAATCAGGTTGAAATAGGAGATAAGGTTCGTATCTTTTTTCACTTTTCAGGCCCATTGCCGCAATGATGCGCAGCACGGCGGCGCGGTCGAAGAGAAACCGGCATGCCGAGGTGTCAAGCCGGCAGTCAGGCAGGTTGGCAGGTGTTTGCGATTCGTGAATGCCCAGAAAGTCAAAACTCTTAAATACGAATTCGGCATAGTGAGAGGAATCGGAGTTCAAATTTTGAGCATTGGAATCAAATGGGAAAAACAAGTATCGAATTTCGTAAATCTCTGTTGTGGCATTGTCCTTGAAACTATTACGGTATAGTCGGAAATTTTTGTAAAATAATTCCTCCCCCACACGCTCTATGCAATACTGCTTTGTCCAGTTGAAAAAACTGTCTGTATTTATTTTGTCCGACATTTTAAGCCAGCCGAACCGTCGGGTATATTCGATGCCATATTTGTCCACTTCCGGGTCGGGGTGAGCCAATCGGTATATAAGTTGTGCGACAGAATCGGCTGGCAGTTGTTCTTGAGGCACAGTAAGGAGCGGCAATTGAGCTTGCAGCAGCAGAGGGAGCAAAAAGCCGGTTACAAAAAGCGACCTAATGATTTTCAACATAGTACAAAAAATCTGAATACAGTGCCCCGCCTTTCTCAGCATCTTTTAGAGTTGGCCGGACCTGCGGTTTTTCTGCGAATAATTGTTCAAGCCGTGGGCGAACATCCGGCAAATTGAAACTGAGCAGTATTTTAGCCAAAAAAAATCGTTGAGCGGCGATCGGCTCCCGTTCCAACAAATTGAATAAGGGTGTTACAAAAATATCTGTTTTTGAACGGTAGATGGCTTTGAATGCTTCATAACATTTTCCATAATCGCTTCCCGGTCTGAATTGCTCCATTACCAGCACAGTTGTTCGTTCTTCGCCCTGCAGCGCCAGGTATTCGCGCATTTTGGGGAATATTGTTTTTGCGCGCTCCTGCAACGCATTGTTGCCGATTTTCCATTTTTCATACAAGCGGACGAGCGTGTCGGGCCTGCACGTCCATAATGCATCCGGCACACGGCAGTTGGTATTCTCCGGATATTCTGTCAGCATCCTGATATAAACATCTGCATAAACAGGGTCGAAATCGTAGTATAGCGCCGCGCAAATACGGCTCACTGGCGTCCATGGTTTGTGCGCCTGCATTGCCTGTGAGAAAATACTGTCGAACAAAATGGCCGATTCCTGATTGCCGTAGTTTCTCACTGCCCTCAGGTATGTAGGGTCTTGAAAATAGCGGGGCATGCTGTCGCGCAGCGTCTTAAACAAACGCGGATGCTTGAAATAAAGGAAAGGTTGCCAAAGAACCAGTTGTAAGTTGCCCGGTGTGCGTCCGGCTTGTGGACGGCTCAGGATCAGGTCAATGTCACTGGGGTTGTTGAATTTTGCTAAATAAGCCACTGCTTCCGGGTTGGTATTTTGTTCAACCTGGCTGCGCACACAAGTGTAGTATGTTTCGCGCGGCGGCAAATATCGGGTGCAGGCATGGCGGATTTCAGGGAAAGGTGGAGGATCGCACACAACAAGACTATCGAAAATAAGCCGGACAAGCGAATCTGTTTTGTACGATTTTCGGAATTCCGTGGCCATTGGCAAATCGCTTACTGGCAGGCTCCCGATATTTTTTAGAAAAAACAATCCGACAGGTTGATGATAAGCCGTTGTACCGTATTTATGATGCAAACGGAAATGAACCAGAGCAGTGTCGCGCCATTGCGCCCGCGCAATTGATACAAGATCCACGCTGTCGGTATTTTTTTGAGACAATAGCCCCATCAGAGCGTACGCCCTGACTGCAACGCTGGCATGATAAGCCAATGCCGCCAGTTCGCCGGCGCTGGCCTCACGCACCATAGCAGCCGCTATCGGAGACGCTATTTCGAAGTCGCGCATTTCTACCGTCCCTATCCGTTCAAGGCTGTCCGCGTGCTGCCAAATAACGGGTCTGACCCCCGATTGGTTTTGAGCGGTTGTACTTCGGTGAGAAATGAAAATCGCGGCAACCGCACACAATAATAACCTGTTTTTCATAAACTTTAGCAAAATTAGAAAATTACATAAAAATAAAAAAGCAATGTACATCTTTGAAAACAAACTGATTGTCAATATTTTACCAGTGTTTTGAAGAAAATTGACTAAATGATTTAACCAAATAGTTAAAAAAATAAGCCCAAACTCTTGTCAAATTGAAATACCGTCTGCACCTTTGTCCCGGATTTGACCAAACGGTTAAACTTTATGGCTAAAAAAGAGAATCAGCAAGCGGCCGATAGCACCGAACAAAAGATCTTCGACGCGGCGCACGAGGTTTTTACCCAGAAAGGCATGGATGGCACCAAGATGCAGGAGATCGCCGACCGGGCCGGTATCAACAAAGCCCTGCTGCATTATTATTACCGCACGAAAGAGAAACTCTACGAATCGGTGGCGCGCGCAGTTATAAGCAAGGCGATACCGGCTATAAGACAGATCATTGAGAGCGATTTGCCATTGGAAGAAAAGATCCGGCGCTTCATCGAGACCTATATCGGCATCATTTCCCGAAACCCCTTTATTCCGCTGTTCATCATTTCGGAGATCAATAAACACCCCGAGCGATTTATTGATTCTCTGATGCCCAAAGACCTTCCGAAACCTGCGTTCTTTTTCCGGCAGGTGGAAGACGAAATCGCTGCCGGGCGCATCCGTCCCATTAAACCACAGCATCTGATCGTCAATGTGATCTCTCTGTGCGTTTTCCCTTTTGTGGGCAAACCGATGATGCGCATCCTGCTCGGCATGAGTGCCGGCGAAATGCGCTTGTTCCTGGAAGAAAGAAAGGATGAGGTGACTAACTTTGTTCTGGCTGCGTTGCGACCGTGATAATCCCGGTTTTGAAGCGAATATTTTTTTGTCCCGGTTTAACCAAAAAGTTAAACCGGTTTATCAAACAATAATTTATAGTAATGAAAACAATATTGAACCTTGAAGAATGGGGTATTTTCCTGTTCTGCATCTTTTTGTTCAGCCGTCTGCCATTCGCGTGGTGGTGGTTTCCCGCCTTGCTTCTCCTGCCTGATATTGGAATGCTGGGTTATCTCGTGAACCCTAAAATTGGGGCGCTTACCTACAACTTGCTGCACCACAGAGCCATTGCAGCCATTGTCGCGGCTTATGCCTTGTGGTCGGGTAAAGCGAACTGGCAATTGGCGGCCATCATACTGTTCGCGCACATCTCTATGGACAGGGCATTGGGCTACGGGCTGAAATACGAAGACAGTTTCGCTCACACCCATTTGGGCATCATTGGAAAACATAAAACTGAAAATTAAATCCTGACCATGAGATTTGACTTATTTTTTGCCCTCGCGGCCCTTGTCATGCCTTTTTATGGATTTGCCGGTGATACGCTCACCATACAGCAATGCCGCGACCTTGCCATTCAAAACAGTCCGCTGCAACAAAAAAAGTTATATGCCGCAAGCATCAGCGCCCTTCAGATCCGGAACTTGCAAAGCAACAACCTGCCCCGCATCAACGTAGGCGGGCAGGCGTCGTGGCAAACGGATGTTGTCCGGTTCCCCGGCGACAGCCCATTGTTCCAGGTGCCGGAAATCCCCAAAGACCAATACAAACTGAACGTAGATATCGCCCAGCGCATTTGGGATGGCGGCTCCGACCGCTATGTGCAACGCCAGCGCGAACTGGAAAACGAATTGGCATCCGCCCAGGTAGACGTGGATGTCTTTCAACTCCGGGAATTGGTCACAGACCTGTATTTCAGGGCTTTGTTATTGCAGGAAAGCGAGGCGATCCTGCTTTCCACCAAAACCGATCTGCAAAACCGCCTGAAGCAAGCCGAAGCCTCGGTCACCGAAGGGGCGGCATTGCGCACCACCGCCGACCAGGTGCAAATCCAGATTCTCAGAACGGAACAACAAATTGCAGCGACACAGGTAGACAAACAGGCGGTGATGGAATTGCTGGCCAAGTGGATAAACCGTAAAAACACCGATTTTCAACTCGCTGAACCTGTCTGGACGGACGAACCGCTCCAGCCGGAATTGCGGCCTGAATACCGGCTCTTCGCCCTGCAACAATCTGCCTGGCAAATTCAGAAAGACCGCCTGCAACTGACGGTACAGCCCCGTATCGAAGCATTCGCACAGGCAGGCTTCGGACAACCGAATCCGCTTAATTTCTTCGAAGTAGGCTTCGAGCCTTTCGCCCTCATCGGACTGCGCGCTATATGGTCGCCTTTCGATTGGGGCAACCGCAAGCGCGATTCCCAGGTTTTTGACCTGCAGATGAAAAGTGTGGAAATACAACGAGACGCATTTCAACAACGGCTGGAAGCCAACACCATCAGAGACTTCTGGGATCTGAACGTGAAATACAAAGAACAACTCAAACAAGACCAGGCCATCGTGGCACTCCAGGAAGATATCGTACGCCGTGCTGACGCGCAGGTAAAAAATGGCGTGATGACAGCGACCGATTACCTGACGCAAATCAACCTGCTCACGCAAGCCCGCCTGACTCAAAAAACGCATGAACTGCAACTGGCGCTTTCGAAGGAAATGCTCGTAGCGAAAATTGGGAAATAAACTATTGATTTTCAAAAACTTAAAATAATGAAGACCAGTCTATTCAAATACATGATGCTGGCCACTGTGGCCCTGACGGCTTGCCGGAACTCCAACCACAAAGCCGATGCCTACGGCAATTTTGAAGCCGATGAACTGATCGTCAGCGCAGAAGCATCGGGTAAACTCCTCTCGTTCAATGTTGAAGAAGGGCAAACGCTGAAAGCAGGCGATACGGTCGGCGCCATTGACTCCGCACAATTGGTACTGAAACGCGAACAATTGCAGGCGAGCATCCGGGCTGTCGCGGCCAAGAGCCCGGCCATCAGCGCGCAACTCGCCGTCTTTGAAAAACAATTGGCATCTGTCCGGCAACAACTCGCTACCCTCGACCGGGAAAAACGCCGCGTGGAAAATCTTTTAAAAAACGACGCCGCCACTCCAAAACAACTCGATGACCTCAACGCCCAGATCGAAGCGGCACAACGTCAGATGGAGGTAGTGCTGGAGCAAAAATCGGCCTCCCATGCTTCACTCTCTACACAAAAAGGTGGCCTGCTCGCTGAAATCCTTCCGCTCCAAAAACAAATCGCTCAACTCGACGACCAACTCGCCAAATGCCGCATCATCAATCCCTCAGAGGGCACCGTGCTGGTGAAATACGCCGATGCGGGCGAAGTCGCCGCATTTGGCAAGCCGCTTTATAAAATAGCCGATCTCAGCAACATGACCCTGCGGGCCTATGTCGCGGGCGATCAGTTGGGCGCGGTGAAGAGCGGGCAGCAGGTAAAAGTCTTTGTAGATGCGGAAGGTGGCACCCAGAGAGAACTTTCCGGAAAGATCACCTGGATCTCGCCCAAAGCGGAATTCACGCCCAAAGTGATTCAGACGAAGGACGAGAGAGTGAATCTGGTGTATGCCGTGAAGATCAGTGTAGCCAATTCAGACGGGAGGTTGAAGATCGGTATGCCCGCTGAAGTGCGATTGTGATACGCATAGAGTAGTTGTCGAAAGCCCCGTCAAAAAACAACTTTTATCATGTCAAATAAAATAGAAGCAAAAATCCTGTCGAAATCATACGGCAAGGTGCAAGCAATCAAGAACATCAATCTCTCGGTAAACGAGGGCGAGATATTCGGTCTCATCGGACCCGACGGCGCCGGAAAGACCACACTTTTCCGGATTCTGACTTCGCTCCTGTTGCCCGACAGCGGATCGGCAACTGTGGCAGGTTTGGACGTGGTCAAAGACTACAAGCAGTTGCGCACTGCCATCGGCTATATGCCCGGCCGCTTTTCGCTCTATCAGGACCTGACAGTGGAAGAAAACCTCGAATTCTTCGCTTCTGTTTTCGGCACGAGTATTCGGGAGAATTACGATCTCATCGCGCCGATATACGCACAGATCGAACCGTTTAAAGACCGTCGGGCCGGAGCGCTTTCGGGCGGTATGAAGCAAAAACTGGCACTGAGTTGCGCCTTGATACACAAACCGAAAGTGTTGTTCCTCGACGAACCCGGTACTGGCGTGGATCCCGTATCGCGCAAGGAATTCTGGGACATGCTCCGCAACCTACGCGACCAGGGACTGACCATCCTCGTCAGCACGCCTTACATGGACGAAGCCGAATTGTGCGACCGCGTGGCTTTAATGCAGAATGGCGAAATCATGGCGGTAGATACACCGCAGGGTATTACTGCCGGTTTCCAGCAGCCGCTGTTTGCCGCGCGCTCAGATAATATGTATCAGTTGATCAAAGACTTGCGGGCGTTCGAAGGCGCTGCAGATTGTTATGCATTCGGAGAATATGCGCACCTGAAACTGAATACCGGGGTGGGGGCAGGTCAGACCGTCGCTGACATCCGCAAGTTTTTGGACTCCAGGAACCACCGCAATGTCGAAGTGAAATCCGCCAAACCCACAGTTGAAGATTGCTTTATCGAACTGATGAAAAACTGAAAATAATGACCCTTAATAACTCTTAAGAAAGCGGACAAAATAAATCGACATTGGACATTGGGCATTGGACGTTTGGCCCTGACAATCAATCATTTGGTCAAATGTCCAATGTCAAAAATCCATTGTCCATGTACTTAATGACGCAAAATGACGAACATCATCACCACCCACCAACTCACCCGCACTTTTGGCAAATTCACCGCCGTGGACGCCATCACTTTTTCTGTGAAGGAAGGTGAGATATTTGGCTTTCTCGGCGCCAATGGCGCGGGTAAAACGACCGCGCTGAAAATGCTTACCGGTTTGTTGTCGCCGTCCAGTGGATCGGCGACAGTGGCGGGCTTCGACGTATGGAAACAACCCGATCAGGTAAAGCGCCGTATCGGCTACATGAGCCAAAAATTCAGCCTTTATGAAGACCTGACCGTGCGTGAGAACATTCGGCTTTACGGCGGCATATACGGCCTTAAAATGTCGGAAATCAAATCCAAAATGGGTGTTTTGCTTGAAAAACTACAACTTGGACCCGAAGCGGACAAACTCGTCGGCGCACTGCCGCTGGGCTGGAAACAAAAACTGGCTTTTTCCGTCGCCCTGCTTCACGAACCCAAAATCGTATTCCTCGACGAACCCACCAGCGGCGTGGATCCGCTCACCCGGCGGCAATTCTGGGAACTTATCTACGAAACGGCCGTCACCGGCGTGACGCTCATGGTGACAACGCACTACATGGATGAAGCCGAATACTGCGACCGGGTGAGTATCATGGTGGATGGAAAAATACAGGCGCTCGACACGCCGCGGGCGATGAAGGAAGATTTCAAAGCGGAGAGTATGGATGAGGTGTTCCGGAGACTGGCGCGGGGATGATGCCCTTTGGGCTACCGATCCATGCCCCGCCAATCCATGCCCCGCCAATCCATGCCCCACCGATCCATGCCCCACCGATAAATCGGTGGGCTGAAATGAAAAAGTCCTGAGGACTTTGGACACTCAACCCACCGATTTATCGGTGGGAGTCCTGAGGACTTTGGACACTCAACCCACCGATTTACCGGTGGGAGTCCTGAGGACTTTGGACACTCAACCCACCGATTTACCGGTGGATAAAATGACAACAATGAAACTCTTGCTTAAAAACTTACTCTTCACCCTCCTTATTCCCGGCACGGTCGGCGTGTACTTGCCGCTGTGGCTGGGCCGGCGCAGCGATGGGTTGCACGGTTGGTGGACTTGGTTGGGATTGCCTCTGATCGGGTTGGGTCTGACCATTTTGCTGATCTGCATCTGGGATTTCATGACCAAAGGGGAGGGCACGCCTTTCCCGCTCGATCCACCCAAAAAATTGGTTACTGCGCAACTGTACAGTTATTCACGCAATCCGATGTACCTGGGCATCATGACCATGCTTGCGGGATGGTCCGTTTGGTATGCGAGCATCCCTGTGATAGCGTACAGCATGGCAATCGTCCTGATCTTCAATCTGTTCGTGAGAATTATTGAAGAACCGCTTTTGGAAAAACAGTTCGGTCAGGCATATGAGGAATACTGCCGGAAAGTGCCGCGCTGGTTGTGATTCAATATCTCTAATCCGTCAAGTCGGTCATTTTAGGTATGGCATGGAAAACCTCCCCGTCGCTGAGGTGAATGGCAATTTTTTATCGCTGTGGGAAGAGTGCGCCGGAGCGGCAGTTGCACCTTGGGTCATGGCTTAAAAATTTTTACAAAGATAATTTGCGATATGGATTCTTCAAAAAATGACACAAAACGCGGGCGTTTTATGGCGTTTGTCGCGAAAGAATTTCGCCACATCCTCCGCGACCGGCGCACCTTGCTCATTCTGTTCGGAATGCCGGTGATGCAGGTATTGCTATTCGGTTTTGTACTGACCAACGAGATCAAAAACGCCGCCATTGCCGTGCTCGATCCCTCGAAAGATACGGAAAGCATCGCGCTGACCAATAAACTTATATCGAGCGGCTATTTTCACTTAGAACAATATCTTGTTTCAGCAGAAGAACTCGAACCTGCTTTTCGCAAAGGCAAAATCAAGATGGCCATCATATTCCCGGATAATTTCGCTGTAAGCCTGAATGAACCGTCTTCTCTCAGCCGCCCTGCAGCGACCATCCAACTCCTCGGCGACGCCAGCGATCCCAATACGGCCACAACTCTGATCAACTACTCCAATGCCATTATTGCTGATTACCAGCGGGAAAAATTCCCAATCCTGTATCCCCAATCGCCGCAGATCAAAACGGAGACGCGCATGCGCTATAATCCCGAGCAAAAATCTGTATTCAACTTTGTTCCGGGGGTGATGACCATGATCCTGATGCTGGTATCGGCCATGATGACTTCTGTTACGATCGCTAAGGAGAAAGAATTGGGCACTATGGAAGTTCTTTTGGTATCGCCGCTCAAACCGATCCAAATTATCCTGGGTAAAACGGCGCCTTATCTCGCTCTGTCGTTTCTGAACGCCGCAGTGGTGGTAGTGCTCGGCATATTCGTGTTTGGCATGCCGATGCACGGATCTTTGTTGTTTCTGGCGGCAGAATGTGTGTTGTACATGTTCGTCGCACTGTCGTTGGGTATTTTTATCAGCACCAGGGCGAAAGACCAGATGACAGCCATGTTCATGTCTGCATTGGGTCTCCTGATGCCGACAATGTTGTTGTCAGGGTTCCTCTTCCCCCGCGAAAGTATGCCCTGGTTGTTGCAGATGATCGGTACCGTCATTCCAGCGACATGGTTCAATACCATCATCAAAGGTGTTATGATCAAAGGCGTGGGACCGGATGTGCTATGGCAACAAACACTTGCTCTGGGAGGAATGGCCTTGTTCTTTTTAACGCTGAGTATGAAGAATTTTAAAGATCGCCTGGAATAACCATGAGTGATGTGTGATGCACAGCAAACACCCCTCATCTATGCGCCGCCTATTTATCATTTATCATTCATAATGCAACATTGAAAAATGCGAACTGTCCTCTTCCTCGTTCAAAAGGAATTCCTTCAGATATTCCGCAATAAGACAATGCTGGTCCTGTTACTGATCATGCCAGTATTGCAGACCATTTTATTGTCTTATGCGGCCAATTATGAAGTAAAAAACCTCGCATTGGCCGTCGTGGATCACGATTTGTCGCCGGCATCGCGGCAACTCGCAGCGAAGTTCAGCGCTTCGGGATATTTTAAAGTGAAACAAACCACTTTTGCCACTAAGGAAGCCGATCATGCCATGGCCAACGACCGGGTGGACATCATTTTGGAAATCCCCGCCCATTTTGAACGCGACCTGGTGCGGGAAAATCACGCAACCGTTTCATTGGTCGCCAATGCCATCAATGCGACCAAAGCCGGCCTGGGCATGGGATACGCGCAAAATATCGTCCGCGACTTCAATATTGAATTTGCGGAAAAATGGATGGCGCGCACCGTTTCCACTGCGCCGGCTACCGCGGAGGGGGGAGGATACGCCACCGCCCCGTCAACCGTCCAGATCACATATTCCAATTGGTATAACCCAAAATTAGACTACAAAACCTTTATGGTGCCCGGCATTCTGGGAGAAATCGTGGCGCTCATCATAGGCTTTCTGACTGCGCTGAACATCGTTCGCGAGCGCGAGATCGGCACCATCGAGCAATTGAACGTGACACCCGTGCAGAAGTGGCAATTTATTTTGGGCAAGCTCCTGCCGTTCTGGTTGCTTTCACTTGTGATGATGACGGTGGGGCTGGCAGCAGGCAAACTCATGTTCGATATTCCAATGGTGGGCAACCTGGGGCTGGTTTTCCTGTACACGGCAACTTTCACGCCCTGTATGCTGGGTTTTGGCTTTTTCATCTCCAATTTTTCCGATTCGCAGCAGCAGGCTACGTTCACCGTTTGGTTTTTTCTCCTGATATTTATCCTGATGTGTGGGTTGTTTACGCCCGTCGAGAGTATGCCGCAATGGGCTCAATGGCTCAACGTATTGAACCCCATCCAGTATTTTGTAGAATTCATGCGGCTCGTATTGCTCAAAGGCGCTGACTTTCAGGATATTAAGACCAATTATTTCTCTGTACTTACCTATGCCATCGCAGTGAACGGGTTGGCGGTGTGGTCGTACAAAAAGAGGGCTTAAAAGCAGTGTTTGAGTGCGGTTCAATGGCGGTGTGGTTGTACAAAAAAGGGTTAAGAAAATTGTGTTTTTGTTATTGAATTTGAACGGATTGCAAATCCTGTTTGAATTTCGCGAACCCTACCGAACTTTGCCTTTGCGAAAATGCCCTTACCATGCTTTACGAACTGTTCAAATCTGCCCGTACTGAAGCCGAATTCAACGAACTGCTCCATTTGACGTTTACAGAGCACGAGCGCGACATGATGACCGAACGCTGGAGGATTTTTGACGCTTTTGACCGCGGCCTCACACAACGCGAAGTCGCTAAAGAGGTGCCCTGCAGCATTGTCACTGCCACACGTGGCGCAAAAGTGTACCGCGACAACCGCGAAGCGGTGAAGAAGTACCTTGAGATTTGGAGAGGGTGAAAGGTTTGGACGTTGGAATTGTTGACTTTGGACGTTGGATATTTTGGCTTTGGACAAAACCAACCGACCGGGAAACGATGTGACCACGTCCAATATCCAAATGTCCAACGTCTAAAGTCATAAAACTATGACCAATGCCATCATACGCCGTGTCATTGTATTAGGGGCGATCTCGATGCTGAGCTTGCTCGCTGTGCAAACCTATTGGGTGTTGCGCACCTGGGATTTGCAGGAACAGGAGTTCAACCGGAAAGTGACGCAGGCACTGATGGATGCTGCTAACGAGTTGTCGCAGGCGACTCCCTTTGAATTGCCATCGCAGGATCTGATTGACCGGCTGTCATCCAACTATTATGTGGTAAACGTGGATAATGATTTCGACCCGAACACGCTGGAGTTTTTTTTGAAAAAATCGTTTGAAAGCCAGGGCCTTCACGAAGACTTCCAGTATGGTGTGTTCGATTGTTCGAGCAAGCAGATGGTGACCGGTAAAACCATCAAATACAACAAAGCCAAACCTTTCGGTAGCGCCCAGTTGAATCAGGATGAAGCCTTGCCACCGCACACAAAAACCGAATTCAACTATTATTTCGGCGTGCGTTTCCCCGATAAATACGCCAATATCCTGAGCAACATGTGGATCGTGATCTTTTTCACGGCGCTTATGCTCGTCACCCTGGCGTTTTTTATTTACAGTATGTTCGTCATCCTGCGTCAGAAACAACTGTCTGAACTGCAGCGGGATTTTATCAACAACATGACCCACGAGTTCAAGACGCCGATTTCGACCATCAACATTTCGACCGACGTTTTTCTGAACAATGAAAAAATAAAAGAAGACGCCCGCCTGAACCGCTATTCGCACATCATCAAGGAACAGGTATTGCGCCTCAATACCCAGGTGGAAAAGGTGTTGCAACTGGCCAAGATCGAGCGCGACAAGATCGAATTGAACCTTGAAGAAATTGACCTTACCGAGCTTGTTCGCGGCGTGTCGCCTTCCATCGAAATGAAAGTACACGAAGCGAAAGGTACACTACAGCTCGACCTCGACGCCGCTAATGCCATCGTCATGGCCGACCGCCTGCACCTGACCAATATCATCCACAATCTCGTGGACAACGGCGTGAAATACAGCAAAGGTGCGCCTGATATCCGCATTGGTTTGAAAAACGAAGGCGACGGGGTGGTGCTCAGCGTTCGGGACAACGGCGTCGGCATCGCCAAAGAACATCAGAAACACATCTTCGACAAGTTTTACCGCGTGCCCACCGGCAACGTGCACAATGTAAAAGGCTTCGGCCTCGGCTTATTCTATGTGAAGACGATTTGTAAGGAGCACAAATGGAAGATCAATCTGCACAGTGAGCCGGGCAAAGGGACAACGATCGAGGTGTGGATGCCGTTTTCAAAAGCATAGATCCCATGCCACACACCTTCCAATCCGGCGATTATTCCATCTCACTCGGCGATTTGCGCAGCACATTCAAGGCCTGGCTCCATACGCGGGATTATTCCCAACTCTATATCATTACCGACGAAAATACACACCGCGCCTGCCTGCCCGTTTTTCGGGAAAAAACAGAATTGCCCGATTGGGTAAAAGTTGCAAAAATCCCTGCCGGTGAACACTTCAAATCCCTTGACACCTGCCAGGCGATCTGGCAACAAATGCTCGATACTCAACTCGACCGCAAGGCCCTTGTCGTCAACCTCGGCGGCGGTGTCATCGGCGACATGGGTGGCTTTTGCGCCGCTACCTGGAAACGAGGTGTGGATTTCATTCAAATCCCCACGACACTGCTTGCTATGACCGACGCGGCCATAGGTGGCAAATTGGGTATTGATTTTCAGGGCGTTAAAAATACGATCGGCGTTTTTAAAAACCCCGCAGCAGTATTTGCTGATCCTGATTTTCTGAAAACCCTGCCCGAACGCGAATGGCGCAGCGGCTTCGCCGAGGTGATCAAACACGCGCTTATCGGCGACCCGGAACTGTGGCAACGGCTACAAAGTGAGGCGGTGACTGGCAGTCACCACCTCACAGACAAATGGTACGATATCCTCCGTGCCTCCATCGCCGTCAAAGTCCGCGTCGTACAGGAAGACCCCCTGGAAAAAGGGCTGCGGGCGATCCTGAATTTCGGCCATACCATCGGCCACGCCGTAGAAAGTTGTTTTTTGGAAACGGACAACCCGATCACACACGGCGAAGCGGTGGCGGTAGGGATGGTCTGCGAAAGTTGGATCGGGAATCTGGGAAAATTGGAAGAGGTAATTGCGGTAATTAAAAGTCATTTCCCGCACCGTCCTGTTCCGGAATCGGCATTTCCCGGCATTTGGAATTTGATGCATCAGGACAAAAAAAACGTCGCCGGAAAAGTCCGCATGACCCTGCCCGGTGCAGAACCGTTTTCGATGCGCATTTTGGAGCCCGACCGTCAAGTAGTAGAGCAAAGCTTGTTGTTTTACAACGAATCAAGTAGTTAATTTTGCTCCACCGTCCACCGTCCACCATATACCCTCTACCCTCTACCATCTACCGCCCACATGTTCACAGGAATCATAGAAGCGCTTGGCGCCGTCAAAGCCATCGAACGAGACCGCTCCAACGTCCATTTCACGATTGAAAGCCCTCTTTCGCACGAACTGAAAATTGACCAGAGTGTGAGCCACAATGGGGTTTGCCTCACCGTCGTCGGTCTCGAACCTCCGCAATCCGCAATCCGCAATCCACAATCCGCAATTTCCGCAATTTCCGCCCATCGCGTAACAGCAGTGGAAGAGACCCTGCGCAGAACGAATTTGAGTCATTGGGTCATTGGGTCATTCATAAACCTGGAGCGCTGCCTGCCCATCGGAGGCCGCCTCGATGGCCATATTGTGCAAGGTCATGTAGACGATACTGCCGAATGCGTGCAAGTCGCGGAAACAGGGGGCTCATGGCGATTCACATTCCGCTACCGTCCCACACCCGAACACCTGCTGGTAGACAAAGGCTCCATATGTATTAACGGCGTCAGCCTCACGGTAGTGGAACCGCGCGACGACTTGTTTTCCGTGGCCATCATCCCCTATACCTGGGAGCATACCAACTTCAAAACCCTGCGGGAAGGCGATGCAGTGAACATCGAATTCGATATTCTCGGAAAATACATTTCCCGTTACCTCGCCTTGTACAAGTGAGGGCTCCTCCTTGTTGCGAGGGGTCATACAAGCACTTGAAAATTGTTGAAAATGAATACTTCAAACCACATCTTCAACGGCTACGACCTTTCAAACAACCACCACACCGGACGGTTGCGTCTGACCACCTTGTACCTACTGGAAATATATTGCCGGATATGCGAGACGGCTTCGTCCATATCGTCGGTGAAAAGAAGCAGGTTCATGTCTTCCGGCGAAATCGTGCCTTGTTCAGCCATGAATTTGAGATACTCCTGCAACGGCCGGTAATAGTCCATGCCCATGACGACGATCGGGAAGTTTTCGATCTTGCCGGTTTGAACCAATGTCAGTGTTTCAAAAAATTCGTCCATTGTGCCGAAACCGCCGGGAAAAATAACGAAAGCATAAGAGTATTTGAGCAGCAGCGTTTTGCGCACGAAAAAATAGCGGATGGTCACAAACTTATCAAGGTAGGGGTTTTCTCTTTGCTCGTGCGGCAATACAATGTTGCAACCCACCGAACGCCCATTCGCGTCCTTTGCGCCCTGGTTTGCCGCCTCCATGATGCCCGGGCCGCCGCCCGTGATGATGGTCAAACCCAGTTCTTCAACGATGCGGGCGCTCAGTTGCTGCGCCATCTCATAGTACCGGTGCCCGTCCTTAAAACGCGCCGAGCCGAATACCGTGACGCACGGCCCGATGAAATGCAACGCGCGAAATCCCCGAAGAAACTCCCAAAACACTTTGATGGCGAACCACAACTCGAAGCTGCGGCTTTTAGGGCCCTGGAGAAAATGGGGTTCGTTGGGATCAATGAGGCGTTGCTGTTTGGGTGATGCCATGAATTTGAAGTGAAAATGTATTTGTATTGCGGAGGGTCAAAATTAATTGGTTGTCAGAAAATAAGGCAATTTTCCTATCGGCTGGTAGCAAGTGTCATACATTTGCCCGGTTTTTTAAAAACCAGACTTTTCTTTCGCACCCCGGTAAATTCATTCCCCTGTAATGGAAAACTTCGTTGATTACGTAAAAATAATGTTCCGCTCCGGCAAAGGCGGCGCGGGCAGTGTGCACTTCTACCGGGGCCCGGCTACGCCAAAAGGCGGCCCTGACGGCGGCGACGGCGGCCGCGGCGGCCACATCATCCTGGAAGCCAACCCGCAGGAATGGACACTGCTCGATCTGAAATACAAAAAACACATCTATGCAGAAGATGGGCAGGGCGGTCGCGGCGGGCTGAAAACGGGCTCCGACGGTGCAGATGTGGTCGTGAAAGTGCCGCTCGGTACCGTCGCCAAAGACGCGGAGACCGGGGAGTTCCTGCTCGAGATCACCCGGCCCGGGCAGAAAGAAATACTTTTACCCGGCGGGCGCGGCGGCAAAGGCAACAACTTTTTTAAAACGGCCACACACCAGACGCCCCGCTACGCACAACCCGGAGAGCCGGGCATCGAACAGTGGATCGTCCTGGAACTCAAGGTATTGGCTGATGTGGGGTTGGTGGGTTTTCCCAATGCAGGCAAAAGCACCCTCCTCAGCGCCGTCACCGCGGCCAAACCGAAAATCGGCGACTACCCATTTACCACGCTCGTGCCCAACCTCGGCATCGTCAAGGTGCGCGAAGGCCAGACCTTTATCATGGCCGATATTCCCGGCATCATCGAAGGCGCGCACGAAGGCCGGGGATTGGGACACCGCTTTCTGCGCCACATCGAGCGCAACAGCGTGTTGTTGTTCCTGATACCGGCAGATACCCAGCGCGTTATCCGCGACGAGTACAATATCCTGCTCAACGAACTGACGGAATATAACCCCGAATTGCTGGATAAACCACGACTGCTCGCCATTTCAAAGTCCGACCTGATTGACGATGACTTAGAAAAAATGCTGCGTCCGACGCTTCCCGAAGGTGTTCCGGTCATTTTTATTTCTTCTATGACAAACAAGAACTTACAGCAATTGAAAGACCTGCTGTGGAAAATGCTGAACGAGGAATGAGGTGACCTCCTTACAACTGGATCGCCCGGTTGGCCGTCGCTGACAGGCATGCTTCTTTGAATGCTTCCGCAAAAGTCGGGTGGGCGTGGCTCATGCGCGCGGCATCCTCTGCCGAAGCGCGGAACTCCATCAAGGCAACGGCTTCGGCGATCAGATCCGCTGCGCGGGCGCCTACGATGTGCACGCCGAGAATTTCGTCTGTCTCCTTGTGCGCCAGCACTTTTACCATGCCGTCGAGGTCCATGCTCGCGCGGGCGCGACCGAGGGCGCGGAAAGGGAATTTACCGGGTTTGTAGGGGACGCCTTTTTCCTTGAGTTCTTCTTCCGTGTAACCCACGCCCGACACTTCCGGCCAGGTGTACACCACGCCCGGGATGAGGTGGTAGTGGATGTGCGGTTTTTGGCCGGCGATGGTCTCGGCGACGAATACGCCTTCTTCTTCCGCTTTGTGCGCCAGCATCGCGCCTCTGACGACATCGCCGATGGCGTAGATGCCCGGCACGGCGGTTTCTAAGTGATCATTGACAGGAATGCGGCCTTTTTCATCGGGCGCAATGCCCACACTTTCAAGCCCCAAACCATCGGTATAGGGGCGGCGTCCAATGGCGACGAGGCAATAGTCCGCCTCCCAAGAGAGCGTCCTGGATTCGTCGTCGCGGCTTTTGGCGACCACTTTTACTTTCGATCTGGACGGCGTGACTTCGGTGACGGCATGGCGCAGTTGGAATTCGATACCGAGTTTTTTCAGGCTTCGCGTCAGTTCTCGGCTGCAATCGGCATCCATACCCGCGATGATACGGTCGAGATATTCGACGATGGTCACTTTTGTACCGAGGCGGGCGTACACGCTGCCAAGCTCCAGTCCGATGACGCCGCCTCCGATGACGACCATGCTTTCGGGCACTTTTTCGATGTTGAGCGCTTCGGTGCTGGTGATGACGCGTTTTTTGTCGTAATTGAAATTAGCCGGTACGATAGGTTTCGACCCCGTTGCGATAATGACTTTGCCGGTCTCTATTTCTTCGTTGTTGCCGCTGGGGGTGGTGATCCTGATGCGGTTTTTGTTGACAAAAGAGCCGTGTCCGTAGTACACGTCAATTTTGTTTTTCTTCATCAAAAACTCGACGCCCTTGTTGTTGTCGAGCACTACCTCGTTTTTCCGTTTGACCATTTGCGGCATATTGACCTTCAAATCTTTGAGTTCGATGCCGTGTGTCGCAAAGTTTGTGTGGGCGTTATGATAGTGCTCTGATGAGTCCAAAAGCGCTTTGGAAGGGATGCAACCCACGTTGAGACAGGTGCCGCCGAGCACGGAATAGCGTTCGATGATGGCGGTTTTGAGGCCCAGTTGGGCGCAACGTATGGCGGCAACATATCCACCGGGGCCGGAGCCGATGACGGTAACGTCGTAAGTCATAAAGAATTGATTTTCTGAAAATCAGGGTATTGGATTAACAATTGTCAATCCGGGTATGTTCTTGAAATCAATGGTGTTGCGCGTGAAAAGTTCAGCACTGTGCACCAATGCAGTCGCGGCAACCAGGCTATCGCCAATTTTCATTTTATGCGCTCGGCGTAGACGAATCGCTTCATCAAGAACACGGTCGTCCAAGGGTTGAACTTTCAGTATACTGAAAACTGATTCGCAATAAGTTTTTTCGCCAGGCTGTAACCCGTGAAACCCCGGTATTTCGACTTTCGTAATAGCCGAAATAGCATTATCTGTATCCGTGACGAGGGATTTCAGAGATGAAAAAGCAGATTGGTAGGAATAGATGATGATGTTAGAGTCAATAATTTTCATATTTAGGAGCGCAAGTCGCAGTCTTCGCGCTCTTGTCGTTGCCATTCAAGAGCATCACCGAAAGAGGGGGTATCATTTTGGCAAGCCAAAATAAAATTAATCGTTTCCTGCAAATCAGATGCGGAGCGTTTTTTTTGTTCAACATTTTTGGAATAAGGTATGCGAAGGCGTTTGACCCACTGCATCACCAGTTCCAAATCTTCAGGGCGTTTTATTTTTAGCGTTATTTCTGTCATTCTCAATTTGCTTGTTGATTTAAAAACAGGACAAATTTAAGTGTAAACTGTTTTCAAATCCACATTATTTCCTCGGCCCTTTCCCTTTGAACTTCCTTTTATCGCGGTTACGGTTGTCGCCTCCGCCATTGTTGCCGGTTTTGGGCGGAGCCGGTTGTTCGGACTTTGGCGGGTTATTCTCCTGTTTCTCTGCCGGGCGGTTTTCCGGCCGCGGCGGACGCTGGTCGCGTTGGTCGGGTCTGTTTTGCGGTCTGTCGCGGCGGTCGTCGGGGCGCGGCGGACGGTTGTCCGGTCGTTGTTCGGGACGGCGGCGGTCGTCGGGCCTGTCGGACGGGCGTTGTTGCTGACGGCTTTGCGCGATTTCGTCCTGTGCTGCTTTTTCTACGGCAGCAGCGGCGCTTTGGGAGCGGTCGCGGCCTTTTTTGCTCTTTTTCTTTTTCTTTTTTCGTTTTTCGATGGGCAGTTCGATGACGTCGTGCACATTCTCGAAATCGGGTTCCACTTCTTCGGACTCTTCCACGTCGGGTGGGGGAGCCATAGCGAGGATGTCGTCGAGACTGCCGGGCAGGTTGCCTTGTTTGATCATGTCGAGCGCCTCCCAGATCTGGTCTACGTGGATGGCGTAGAACTTGCCCCGATTCTCGGCGTAAGTATAGAACATCAGGCGTTTGAACACATCGGTTTTGACCAGGATGGCCATCCCGGCAGCTGTTTTCAGGCGCTCGGCGCGGTCGGGGAAATCCTCGAGGGCGTCAATATAGGTATCGAGTTCGTAGTTGAGGCAGCACTTGAGGCGGCCGCACATCCCGGAGAGTTTGGTCTGGTTGATGGCGAGATTCTGATAGCGTGCCGCTGCCGTATTCACACTTTTGAATTCGGAAAGCCAGGTGGAGCAGCAGAGTTCGCGTCCGCAGTTGCCGAGACCGCCGATGCGGGCCGATTCCTGCCGGGCGCCGATCTGGCGCATCTCGATTTTTACTTTGAATTCCCGCGCGTAACTGCGGATCAGCTCGCGGAAGTCCACGCGCCCGTCGGCAGTGTAGTAAAAGGTGCATTTGCGGCCATCGCCCTGGAACTCCACGTCGCCGATCTTCATATCCAGATCGAGGGTGCGGGCGATGACGCGCGCCTGGATCATCACGTCGCGTTCCTGGCGGCGCACTTCGTCGAGCCGTTCGAGGTCGCGCTCGTGGGCTTTGCGCACGACGGTCTGCAGGCGGGCGTCGGGACGGACGCGCTTGCGTTTCATTTGCAACCGCACCAATTCGCCCGAAAGCGAGACTTTGCCCACATCGAAGCCGCCCGAAGGCGATTCCACGACGACCCAGTCGCCCGTTGTAGCGCGGGTATAAGGCGGATTTTTGAAAAACTCCTTGCGCGAACCGTTTTTAAAACTCACTTCCACCGTATCGAACGGCTTGGCATCCGAAATGCCCATTGCCGTTATCCAGTCGTACGTGTTGTGGCGGTTGCAGCCGCCGGAAGCGCAGCCGCCGTTGGAACGGCAACCGCTGACGCTATCTTTACCTGTCGAACAGGAACATCCTATACAGCCCATGGTTGGTTATCAGTTATTGGTGATTGGTTGAACGGGGGATTAGTGACTGGTTTTTAGGTTTAAATGGCAATCAGCACGATACCGATAACGATGCAAATGGCCGCTATTAACAAGAAAACCTTGCCCACATGCACCCGGAACAATCGCATCATGCCGGCGATCAGTAAATTGGGAAAAGCCATGCCGAGAAACACCGAGCCTATCACTGCCGGGGTGATGACACCGTCGTTGAATTCATGCGCCGTGACGTAGGCGCCTGTTCCGATGAGCGCGGTCATCAGAGCGATCAGGCCGATGCGTTTCAGCGTAAATATTTTTTTGTCTTCAGGCACTTTTTAAAATGCGGTTCATTTGAATCGAAGTGTCCAGAAACAGGATTTTTGGGTTAGCGTTTCTTTCCACGTAGTAGATGTTGTCATTGAAAAGGTTTACCAAATGCGCTATTTTTTCAAAATCAAGCACTTTCGCCATATTTTGAGCGGTAGCGAGTTCTTCGGGGCGAAGGCGGGCCCCCTCCGCCCCCCTCATGGGGGAGCCCGGGGGGGCTACTACGAGCGCCATCAACTCCCGCAAAAAATGCAGGCCGTAATGGAGGAATTGCTTTTGGTTTTCGCGTCCGAGTTTGGCGAATTCCTCCGTCCATTTTACGAGTTCCACGCCATTGCCGCGCCAGCATTTGCGCAACCAGTCGAGCAACAGGCGGGCGTCGTCGTTTTCGGGGTTGTCGGCTACCTGAAGGGCCGTATTGAAATCGCCATCGGCTAAAAACGCGATCTGACGGGCGCGGTTTTCATCGAGGCTGCGCTTTCGCAGGAGGCCACCCATCACTTCTTCATCGCTCAAAAAGCCGGTTTTCACCAACTGGCAACGCGACAGAATGGTATTCAGGATCATATCCTGATTTTCGGCGGCGAGCAAAAAAATGGTCTGTTCAGGTGGTTCTTCGATGAGTTTCAACAAGCGGTTGCCTTCTTTGCCGAGATATTCGGGCAGCCACATCACAAGTATCTTGTACCGTCCTTCAAAGGCTTTAAGGCTTAATTTTTTGATGATGGCGTTGCATTCTTCTTTTGTGATATTGCCCTGTTTGTTTTCCGCGCCGAGGCGTTGGAGCCACATATTCACATCCATGTAGGGGTTTTCGGTCAAGGCGGCACGCCATTCTTTCAGGTATTCTGTGCTAACGGCGTTGGTTCCTACGGTTGGAAAAGAAAAATGGATGTCGGGGTGTGCGAATTGAGCGGCTTTGCGGCATGCCGGGCATTCGCCACAGGCATTGTTGATTTCGGATTGCGGATTGCGGATTGCGGGTTGGTTTTCGCACTGCAACAACTGGGCGAATGCGACGGCCAATGCCAGGTTGCCGCTGCCCGTCGGCCCCAGAAAAAGCAGGGCATGAGGGATGCGCTCGCTTTGGGCAAGTTGTACGAGGAACGATTTTGTCCTGTTTTGACCGATAATGTCGCTGAAAACCATGTTTTGTGCCGACGAAACCCCACGAAAGACGCCTGTGTCTAGCATGGGATACACAAAACCTCCGTCAACAGCACTGCGCTATTTGACTTCATTGCGGTCAGACGAACGGTGCCGAAAATGCTCCGTAAATATTCCAAATTAAAAATCGTCAGACCATCTTGCGGCGAAAGAAATCTGCCTTTTATATGGAGAGTCAGGTATGACTGCGCTGTTTGAGGGATTCTGTGTCGGCGCGAAGGTACGGAAAAGTATGCTTGAATGTGCGATTGTGCAAAAGAGTGCATTTTTGTGTTCAAACTATTTCGTTTCAAAGCAGTTTAAACAACAAAACCACCTCTCGCACATGAAAGTCGCCGTTATTCGCCGCGCCCATTTCAACGCTGCTCACCGGCTGCACAATCCCACCTGGTCTGATGAAAAAAATCGCGAGGTGTTCGGGCTGTGCAACAACCCCAACTGGCACGGGCACAACTACGAGTTGGAAGTCAAAGTGACGGGTGAAATTGATCCGGAAACGGGCATGGTCGTTGATCTCGGTTGGTTGTCTTCATTGATAAAAGAGCAGATCGAGCGCCGTTTCGACCATAAAAACCTCAATCTCGACACAGAGGAGTTTAAAAACCTGAACCCGACGGCTGAAAATATCTGCGTGGTGATCTATATGATCCTGCGCCAGCAGATTCCTCAAAAATACGACCTCCACGTAAGGCTTTACGAGACGCCCCGCAATTTTGTGGAATATCCTGCCTGAGTTCCCGGTTTTCCGGGAGAACCGTGATTTTTTTAAAATCACTACCTATTCCATTGCCTGCCCATTCAAAAGTAAGCCACTTTTGTAATACCCATTTTTTCAAACAACGTCTTGTAGCAATACGAGCAGCGGATTTTAATCTCTTCGTCGTATGCAGAAAGCAAACCTGTTCATCACAATGGCACTGCTGCTGGCAGTCGCAATGGGATTTTGGCGTTTGTCGGATAAATTACCCGCTGTCAAGAGGGATAAGGATAAGACCTACAAGCCAATGAGGCTGACTGCGCAGATGTTTGCGGACACTGCCAAATACATGCTCGAGCGGCAGGTAAGCGTTCAGGTGTTAAAAAACGGCGATGCCAATATTCCAAAGAGCCTCTTGCTCGATTCGCTGTTTTCAATCAAAATGCAGGGTAAAATCAGCGCAAAAAAAATTATCCGCTCGTTACCCGATTCCATATTTGCAACCAAAAATCCCTGCTGCAATTTTATAGGGGATGCGCGCGCCATTTACTGGATGCGCTTTGCCGTTAAAAATTCGACCCTTAGAGAGGATTTTCTCGTCGAAGTGGTCAATCCCTTCATCAATCACATCACTTTTTATTCCCTTGGCACCCAAGCAGATACGATGTACATGACCGGTACGGACTCTTCATTCGCTGCCCGTTATGATCCGCATTTCCGGAACTTTCTCTTTCCTGCGAGCATTGCTGCCGACAGCACCGCATGGTTTTATTTACGCCTTCAATCGGATGCGCCATTGCACCTGCGCATTTTGCTGTTTGAAGAGCAGGAGCGCATCAAAGGAGGGCGCCAGCAATGGATAGTAGACATAATGATGACGATCTTTTATGTTTTCACCGCATTGTTCCTTATCCTGCTGTCCATTCTTATTGTTGTTTCCAAACAGCCTTTTCACTGGTACTATTTTGGCTATGTGCTGCTGACGGCGCTTTTTATACCGGCGCATCTGGGCCTGGGTTTTATGTATATCTGGAAGGACCACGGCGAGTGGCAGCACGTTGTGCCGATGGCCCTCAACAACCTCCGGTTGGTATTGGGCATCCAGTTTTTCAGGTTGTATTTCGATCTGCCCAAAATCGCGCCGCGTTTCAACCGCTTTATTGATACGGCCATCGGTATTTTCCTGTTCATTCTGCTGCTGGGAGTATTCACCAAAGAAGTATTCAGCGTATTTGTCGGGTTTTTGTTTCTTTTCAGTTTGGTAATGTTGGGTTGGCTGCTGCGTGAATTGTTGCTGGAACGCCGCCGCCGCTTTTCGTGGCTGCTTTTGGTCGTTGCGCTCAATTTCATCGGTGTCACCATCACCTCACTGCAACACTTAGGCTGGGGTTCCTCCGGTTTCGATGTTTCCGACCGCTTGCTGGCCATGTTCGGCATCGCCAACACGTTTTTCCTTTCGCCTTTCGTCATCGTTGCTTTTTTTCTTGAAATGGTGTTGGTGTTTCATTTTGCCGTGCGGCGTTATTTTCGGTTGATAGAAAAAAACCAGAAAAACCAACTTCGCCTCGCGCGTGCAAGGGAACAGGGTCTGAATGCGCTTATCCTCGGCGTGGAAAACGAACGCAAACGCATTGCCCGCGAATTGCACGACGGCGCCTGTGTGAACCTCGCCGCGATCAACATGAAAATTGACGCCTTGCGCGATGAATTATCTGCCGACCCGGCGATTGCCCGGAAAGTGGCCGATATCGCCGACGACCTCGATGTGACATACCGGGAAGTGCGCGGCATTTCACACGATCTGATGTCGAAAGCTTTAGATACCACCGGATTGCGCACGGCGCTGGAAGACCTGGCGACGCGCATTCAGCAGGCACAGCCGGGGCTGGCAGTTCATTTTTATTCCAATTATCCACTGGAAAAAGTAAATAACCTGGCTAAAATTCATCTGTATCGGATCGCGCAGGAACTCCTGGCCAACGTGCTGAAACACGCCCGCGCCCGGTCGGTCAATTTACAGTTGCTGGACGACGACGGAAATTTACTGCTCACGGCGGAGGACGATGGCCAGGGTTTTGAAGCGGCAAACAACAGTGCCAGCGGCATCGGTCTTTCCAATATCCGCACCCGCGTGGAAGTGTTACACGGCAAAATGCATTTAGATGCCGCGCCGGGGAAAGGAACGTTTGTGAGCATTGAAATTCCCCAGTCATCTCTTGCCGAATGACGCAATGACCTCCATGACTGCAATGACGATCACTCTTCCCACAACCCGTTTTTTTTCAGCCACTCGCCCACGTCGAAGCGACTGGTGCAATCCGTTTTGGAACGGATGCTTTTGATATGGCTTTCTACAGTGTCTTCGCTGATAAAGAGTGTGGCTGCAATTTCCTTCACGGTTTTTCCTTTTACATATAATTTCGAAACTTCTGATTCACGGGGTGTGAGCATACCGCGGTGCGGTTTGGGCGCGGGGATGATCAGTGAATGGATCACTTCACTGAGGGCTGTCTGGTCGAGAAAGTATTCACCGTCTGCGACCGCCCGGATGCCGCGCAGCAATTCGCTTTTGCCGATGTCTTTGGAAGCATAGCCGCGCGCTCCTTTTCCGAAGGCTTCGCGGATAACGGTCGTTTCGCAATGTACGCTGAGCATAAGCACGCCCAGATCCGGGAATTCCTGCATGAGCAGGCGGCAGGTTTCTCCGCCATCGAGGTTTTTTCCTTTGAAAAAATAGTCGAGTAATAAGACGTCGGGTTTTTTAGCACGCACTTTTTCAAGTGTTTCCTCGCCGCTGCGGGCGCTCCAGATGACTTCCACTTCGCCGCCGGTGTTGGCAAACAAGGCGCTGAGGCTTTCTATGAAGAGTTCCTGGTCGTCGGCAAGGGCGATGCGAAGGGGAGTAGGCATAGCGTCGGATGGGTTAAGACATCAATGTTTTCGGGTGAAAAATAGAGAAAATCCGCGATTTTGCGGCAGAATCAAAATTTCCACCACTTTTGCATATGAATCATCGCGATGCCTACACCCGGTTTTGCGACACTGCTCCCGATTTGCCGCTGTTCATGCAGCCCTGGTACCTCGATGCCGTGTGTGAAGGCGGCATATGGGATGCGGCAATGGTGGTAAAGGGAGGGCACGTTGTCGCCGTTTGGCCGTATTTTATGAAAAAAAAATGGGGATGGCGCTATGTTGCCATGCCACCACTTGCCCGCATGATGGGGCCTTATCTGTTGCCGGAGTGGCGCACCACGCGAAAAGAATCCTCTCTCCTGGAAGAACTGATCAACCTGCTTCCAGGCGGACTTGCTGCCTTCGAGCAAGATTTCAACTACACCGTTCAAAACTGGCTGCCGCTCTACTGGCGCGGCTTCCGGCAAACGACGCGTTATTCTTATTTTCTGGAAATCAATGACTTAGATGCTACCTGGCAAAATATTGCACCCGACTACCGCAACCAGAAAATCCCCAAAGCGCAGGAGTTGGTGGAAGTAACTGCAGACGGCTCCCTGGACGACTTCCTGGAAATCCACGATCAAAGCTACGAACGCAAAGGGCTCGACCCGCCGGTTTCTTACGAGCTCATGAGCCGCCTGGATGAGGCGCTTTCCACCCGGAATCAGCGGGCCATTTTTTTCGCACGCGACCGGAACAACGGTGCGATCCATTCGGTCGCTTATTTGATTTGGGACCAACAATCAGCCTGGTACCTCATGGCAGGCGACGACCCGGCGCTGCGGCAATCGGGTGCGGGGGTTCTGCTGACCTGGGAAGCGATCCGCTACACCGCCGAAGTGTTGCGCCTGCCTGTATTCGATTTCGCCGGAAGTATGATCCGCCCCATCGAGCGGGTGCGACGACAATTCGGAGCGGTACAGAAGCCGTATTTTCGGGTGCGGAAGGAATGGTCGCCGGTATGGAAATTGGGGAAAATACTGCTGCGGTAAAGAATTTTTGATCGCTTTTATGCAATCGCTTCCGCACGGGCATCCCGGAGCAAATCGTTTTTCCTTACTGTTTAAAACTCCTGGTGTATGAAACAATTACTCCTGCTCTTGCTTGCTGCGCTGATGCCCGGCTTCGCCGCCATCGAACCCAAAACCGCATTGACTGGAAAGGTCAAAGATGCCGACAATGGCGAGGCGCTGATAGGCGCCAGCATTAAAATCCTGAAAAACAGAGAATTGATTCAGGGAACCGTCACTGACGCTACAGGCAATTACCGCCTCGAAGCAGCACCCGGAACCTACGATGTAGAAGTGGCTTACACCGGCTATGTCGTCCGTATCGTCACCGGCGTAGAGTTGACGGAAAACAAGGAGTCCATTCTGGACGTTGCGCTTGAACCAGGCGCTGTGCTGGAAGAAGTAGTCGTCAGCGGCTTCCGTACCGCTCAAAGTGAGGCCGAAAAGATCACATATTCATCCAAAAAACTGCACGCTTATTCCGATTACGGATATCCCACAACCGGCGGCATCGAAAAAAAATCCGCAGACGGCAAGGCCCCTGCCGAATCGCCAAAATCCAGATCCGCTGCAAAATCCAGACCTATCCCCGACTCCAAGCCAGTATCGGGCGAGCCTGTTCCCACCACACCCGCTGCCGACGATGGTTCGTACACATTGGATGAAATGCGCCCCAGTTTAGCGATAACCCCTATGAAAGAGGCAGAAATTGTTGAAACCGGCGACAAGGCAGTAGTGGTGCCGCCTCCCGGCAGACCAACCCAACCTGCGCCCCGCGCCGGTCTGCTCACCGCCGGAGAATGGAACGACCTGCACAACTGGGACCACCATTGGATGAGCCTCCTTGCCGACGGCGAGATCGAGTCGCCCCGGAATATGTACGGCTTTTTTCCGGAGAACCGTTACACCGTGTTGCTGACCAATGAACAGGATTTTCCCGTTTCGGACGCTGTGGTGCAGTTGAAATCCAACGGAGGGGTTATTTGGGAAGCAAGGACAGACAATACCGGCAAGGCGGAATTATGGTCAGGTCTGTATGACAAAAAAGAATGGCCCGGACTGAAAGCCGAAGCATGGGTAAAGGGCGAAAAATACGAACTCGACCGGCCAAAACCCATCAAAGACGGCATCAACTTCTTGAAAGTCAACGCAGCATGCGCCGCTTCCAAAAACGTGGACATCGTGTGGGCGGTGGATGCCACGGGCAGCATGGGCGACGAAATCGAATACCTGAAAACCGAATTGCTCGACGTGATCGGACGCGCCAAAAGCCGGAATCCGGAACTCGCTTTCCGCATGGGTACGGTATTTTACCGCGACGTGACCGATGCCTACATCACCAAAAGCAGCGGCCTTTCGCCCGATATTTCCAGAACGGTGGATTTTATCAAAAAACAATCCGCCGATGGCGGCGGCGATTACCCCGAAGCCGTGCACAGCGCGCTCGAAGAGGCCATATTTCGTCAAAAATGGAGCGAACATGCCATTGCGCGCATTTGTTTCCTCGTGCTCGACGCCAGCCCGCACCAGTCGCCCGAGGTGAACGCCAGTTTGCAAAAAAGCATTCGCGAAGCGGCCCGGCTCGGCATCCGCATCGTGCCGGTAGCAGCCAGCGGCATTCAGAAAGACACCGAATTTCTGATGAAATTCTTCGGCCTGGCGACCAACGGTACCTACGTTTTTCTGACCGACCATTCCGGCATCGGAAACAAACATTTGGAGCCAACTACCGATGAATACAAAGTGGAGCCGCTTAACGATCTGCTCGTGCGCCTGATCACCGAATATACGACCATTGAAACATGTGAAGGCAAATCGGAGATCCGGTTCGCGGATGATCCGCAACAACAACAGCAAGGGCAAAACTGGCAGGCATTTTATTATCCCAACCCGGCCAGCACCCGCTTCACACTCGAACTGCCTTTCGACGTGCATTCGGTGACCATATACGACGCTGAAGGCAAGGCCGTGCGGAAATTGGAAAAGCCGCAGGGGGGGCGGCACGACGTTGTTGTCAGCGACCTGGCAGCCGGTTTTTATACGATCCGCATTTTAAAAGACGGAAGGATGCAAAGCGGAAAGTTGATGGTGGTGCGGGTATAGTTATTAACCCGGTAACAATGGGAACGCGGACGACGCGGATGAGGCGGATTTTCGCGGATTAAACTCCGCTTTTATCCCTCTGATCCGCGTCGTCCGCGTTCCTGTTATTATCGCGTTGTATTAGGGACGGCTCCGCCTCCATTACTTCAGCACCAATCCCCCATAGCTCAGTTTCGCTTTCACCAGGCCTTTGGCGTTGGCATCGCCGACATGGCCATCTATTTTCTGATAACTACCCGACTTGCTTTGACTGCGGTGCGTCGCGCCGGGCGGCGTTTTGATGTCAGTGTATTGGCCCTCCAGGTCAAACCGGTAAGCTGCACCGCGTTCGGCAACCAGCTGAACATCCGTGTATTTGCCCACTATGTTGACGTTGGAAAAGTTTTTACCGATGTTTTCGATCTTGAGACTGCCGTAACTCAGGTCGGCGTCCGCCGTTTCGGTGACTTGGGTAAATCGGATGTCGGTGTACTGAGCGGTCACATAGGCAGCGCGGGCGCTGCGGACGCGCAGGTTGGCGTACTTGGTTTGCAGGCGCAAATCGTCAATGTCGCCCAGCTCGAAATCGTCGTATTTGGAGGTCAGGCGCAGGGCGCTCACGCGGTCGCCTTTTAATTCGGAATATTTGGTATCGAGCTGGATCTCGCGCGCTTCGGTGATGGTAAGTTCGCTGTAACTTGCCTGTCCGTAGACGTTGTTGACGCGGGCGATGTAGCACTTGCCGTAGCCGAGGCTGAGGTCGGCGTCGTTGTTCACCGTTTCGGTGCGCAGATCGCCGTATTTGATCTCCGCGATGAGTTTTCCGTTGAGGGGAGCGACATAAGAATTGCCGTAGCGGTTTTTGAGATCGAGTTGATTGCCGATGGGCATGTAAACTTCGTAATTGATCTTGAAGTTATTGCCGCCACCCGACCACCAACCGCCGCCGCTTTGCTCGATCATCGTTTCGGCTTTTACATAGCCGGCGGTGTTGGCAAAATTGACTTTGATGCGGTCGAATATTTTATCGGCGTCGCGCTGGTTGCCGGCGTTGACGATGATGGTGATATCTATTTTCACCGAGTTGTTTTGCCATGTTTTCACGTTCACCGTGCCATACTTGTTGTACAGTGCGGTCATGCCATCGGCGGTGGTGCCGAATTCGCGGTTGATGTTGCGGGTGAATTCCTGCGCTGGCTGAACATCCGCATTGGCGGCAAAAATTCTCCCTGCCAGAAAACAGAAAATCAATATGTTGCGGAAAACAGACACTGTTGCTGCGTCAAATACTTTTAATTTCATTGCTTGAATCACTGTTTATAGTTTCCGTTTTGGTGGATTCATCCAGCCGCTCGAGCACGCGCTCGAGAATAGCGGCTTTGGCCTTGTAGTTCTCAATCATAGCCCGCACGATCTGTTCGCGGTTGCCTTCCGGGACGTTGGCCAGTTCCAGTCTGAGTTCGGCCATCATGTTGTCTAATTGTTCGAGGTCGGCATACACTTCGGCGGGTTGGCTACCGGTAAACGAGGCTAATTTTTGCTGTTTGTCGGCGATATCGCTTTTAAAATAATGCTCCAATTCGGCGTATTCGTTGGAAACTTCGCTCATGGCCATGGCAGGCGGTTCGGTCGAGCGGGCGTACCAGATGCCCAAACCCAGGCCCGTCACCAATAAGGCCACTGAGGCCGCTGCGCGCAACAGGGTTCGTTGCCAGCCGATACCCACTGTTTTTGCCTTTCCAGGCGTTTTCTTTGTAATATTTGCCCACACTTTCAGGTCTGGCACTTCGCTGTCGAGCGATTCGCGGTTTTCGCGGATAAAACGTTCGAGCGGGTCGGCCATTTCATTTTTTCGTTCCTTCAAATCCGCTTCGATGCCTGCCCAAATCCGATCAGCAGGCGTTTCGGTATCCAGCAGCGGCCGGTTCAGCAGCAACGCTGTTTCCAGGCCGTCGGCATGGCTAAGCCGTTCGAGGGCCTTTTCGAGGCTATTCCATCCTCGTGCATCCGGCGACTCAGTGTCGAAAGCAGCGCGGTGATCCCGTATGAAGTTTTCTATTGTGTCTGGTCTGTTCATTGTACTTGTCAGGTTTCGGGTTACCGGGTTAAATGGTATACGGGGTTTTATTTTTATGGTTTTTTACACTATTCATGTCATGCGCTCCGTCGTCCGCCATTTTCCGTGAGCATATCGCGCAATTTGGCCTTTGCCCGGCTGTATTGCGATTTTGAAGTCGCTTCCGTGATGCCAAGCACCTGCGCGATTTCCTCGTGGTCATAGCCTTCTACGGCGTAGAGGCTGAATACGACGCGGTAGCCGTCGGGCAATTCGCCGATCGCCCGGTTGATGCGCTCTACGGAATAGAGCGGTTCGGGATCGGGGCCTTGCTCTTCGGCGCGGTCGTTGTAGGATGTCAGCTCCGAGAAAGCCAGCCGCCGGCTTTTCAGGAAGTTGATGCATTTGTTGACCGTGATGCGCTTGATCCAGGCGCCGACGCTGCTTTCATACCGGAAGGTGTCCAGTTTGCTGAAGACTTCGATAAAAATGCTCTGCAAAAGGTCTTCCGCATCGTGGGGGTTTTGCACCATACGCAGTGCCGTGTTGTACATTGCCTTGGAGTAAAGGCGGTACAGTTCGAATTGCGCATCGCGGCGGCCTTCCCTGCAGCGTTCTATCAGGTCGCGGTGCGTTTGTGTGGCGTCCATTTCGTTATTTGATCTTATTGACATCTTTTTGTCCGGAGGGTTGCACGAAAGGGAAATTTATGTCATTAAAGTCAATGGGGGCATTCAAGTCATTTTTACCCGCCGAAGTTTTAACGAAGGCGGGGAAGTCATTGGAGTCATTGGAGAAGTTGGGGCGTAGGAGGTTAAAAGTTTTCTGCCCGCTTACACGGATGATAGAAAACAAAGGCACGAAATTACGCCTCATGACTTTTAATGACCACAATGACGAAACTTCCTCGTTTTTTTGCCCCAAAAATTCGACTCATGCACATCCGCTTGCGACTACTCCCCGTTTTACCTGCCGAAGTCCTGACGAAGGCGGGCCGCTTTCTCCTGATCTCATTTTCCCTTTTTCCTTTCTCCCTTTTTTCCCAGATTGAAGACCCCGAAGGCATTTTCCGCGAACTTCGCGCGCTGGAAGGCACCTGGTTTATGCCTACCGACAGAGGCGACCGCCTGGAATCCTGGCGCATTCAGGACGACAGTACGCTCGTCGGACGTGGATTCCGCATCAAACCGGAGAACGGCGATACCGTAACCCTCGAAACCATGCGCATCGAGCTGCGCGATACGACCATTACTTACAGCGTTATTGCACGTGGTCAAAACCAGAACCGTCCTGTTTTTTTCCGGCTCACGCAGGCCGATTACGACGGCTACATATTTGAAAACCCCGCCCACGACGATCCACAGAAGATACGCTACCTGCTCCTGGGCAACCGCGAACTCCAGGTATTCACCGAAGGCAAGCGCAACAACCGCACCGTGACCCAGGAGTACGTGTTCGAGCGCGAATTTACCCCCGGGGCCGTCGAGTTTCGCCTGCGCGGCGGCATCAATGCCAATACTCTGCGTAGTTCGGGTACGCTCATTCCGTTGATCGGCGCCACTGAACCGGAATTTGCCTGGCGACCCGGCTGGGAACTGGGCGCCCAAACCGTTTTTAAAGGACGCGGCGGTTTCGTTTCCATCAACTGCGAACTCGGCCTGGCGGGTAAATATTCCCATGCTAAATCGGAATTCGAAGTATTTGAAGATTCTTCCATCGTTTACAAACGCGACGGCAATTACAGCACAATCTGGCTCACACTCGCCGTCGCTCCAGAAATAACTTTCAAACGCGAAGGGCGCTTGTCCTTGCTGGTCGGTCCCTATTTCAACGTTCTGCTGAGCAGCCGGATGAAAGGCACCGTGGAGCCGAAGGGAGAAAATAAACTGTTCGAGGCCAACAATGATTTTAAGAAAACGGACCTCGGCGTGCTGGCTGGCTTGCAATACAAACTCAATTTTGGCAAAAAAGACATCGGCGGCAAACTCGGGCTTCGCGCCAACATCGGTCTGTCCGATATTGACGACCTTTACGTGCGCAGTACCAGCGGTACCCAACAGAGCAACGGCCGCGTTTCGCTGTTGGGGGCGTCGGTATATTACAGTTTTAATTTGCTGAAACTTTGACCCGGAGGGTCATTATAGTCGTTTGAAAGTGGTTTGAATGGTTTGAGTTGTTTGAAATTGTTGGTAGCCAATCTTTTAAAAGCGCCTTTCGTTCAAAATCACTTTGCGCTGACGACCCTCAATGACTCCTAATAACCCTAATGACCCCTAATCCCCCCCGTTTTATGCCCAAACAAAAATTCTACGTCGTCTGGGAAGGCCATACTCCCGGCATTTATACTTCCTGGGAGGCTGCCAAACGGCAGGTGGAAGGCTATGCGCAGGCGAAATACAAGAGTTTTGAAAGCAAGGCCGAGGCTGAAAAAGCCTTTAAGGGCAATTATTGGGCTTTTGTGAAAAAGGCCGATGCAGTGCCCCCTGCTGGTGGAAAAACGCCGCGTTCTGCCATTATCAAAGAAAGCGTGGCAGTGGATGCGGCGTGCAGCGGCAACCCTGGCGACATGGAGTACCGGGGTGTTTACACCGCCGACGGACGCGAATTGTTTCGCATGGGGCCGCTCAAAGACGGCACCAACAACATCGGCGAATTCCTTGCCCTTGTGCACGCGCTGGCAATGCTGAAGCAACAGGGCAAACCTTCCATGCCCATTTATTCGGATTCCAAAATCGCCCAGGGCTGGGTGAAAAAAGGAATGTGCAATACAAAACTGGAACATACGGGTCGCAATGACCAGATATTTGAATTGATCGGGCGCGCCGAACGCTGGCTCGCCGCCAACAAGATCACCAACCCGATCCTGAAATGGGAAACCGAATCCTGGGGAGAGATTCCTGCTGACTTCGGGCGCAAATGAGAAACTGGCGTCTGAACACGCCCGCGGGAACGGGCGGTAAAAAAGAAAAACCGGCCCGGCGCGCATGTGCGCCGGACCGGTGACCATTGCATGTTTCACTCCCGTTAAAGTTCAATTCTTTTCCTCACTTTCCCTTTACTTCCTTTTTATTTTTAACCGCAACGCGCCGGGTACAAACCTTTTCACCTGTTGTTTTCATGTGGTTTGCGCGCTGCGGTAATGGAATAGATGTCCTTTTAGTATGTTCTCGTGGCGAGCGTCTCTTTCAGATCGCCGAAGACCGAATCGTGAAATCCTACCAGGTTGCGGCTGCGGTTTTCGATCTCGCCATTGTTGGCCAGCACATCGCTCATATTTCTGCCAATAGCATGGAGATTCAGTTTCCCGGTCTCGAGGATGACCAGTTTGGCTCCGCTTTCAATGCGCAAAGAATGCGCGTCCACAGTCTCATCAATCACCGGATAGGAAGCGGTAGTCGTACTGGTGTTCGGGATTACAACATCGTGGAACTCATTGGGCACGCGGTGGAGCGACCAGTTGGCGGCTACGTTCCAGTCAATCGGACGGCCCGGCATTCCCCCTACCCAGGTGTTTTGGATTTGAGCATGGGTGGTTTCGTTCAGAGCAAACAATGCGACGAACAGCAGGCAGGCAGTTTGAAGTACATTTTTCATGGCTTTCGATTTTTGATGTGAAGAAAAGTTGATTTGAATGTTTGGTCGCGGCCGCCGGGCATTTCTAAACCGGGAATTGCCACTTTTTTTGTCGCATAGCCAAATTTATTCAAACGGGCATACAGCCTACCAGGCCATTCTGAAATCCACCCGCACTGTTTTGCCGCAGCCGACCGGCTGTCCGTTGATCGTTGCTGGTTCCCAGCGCGGCATGGATTGTACCAGCCGCAGCGCTTCCTGATCGCAACCGTGCCCCAACCCGTTGCGCACTTTTGCATCGCGTACAAATCCTGCCGCATCAACAGTAAACGCAACCACTACGGCGCCTTCGATGTGGCGCACTGCTGCATTTTCAGGATAGCGCAGGTGGTGGGCAAAAAAATTGGAAAGTTGACCGGCGCCTCCTGCGAATTGCGCGTCTTTCACTTCGGGACCTTCGGTGTCGGGGTTTTGGGCGTTCAGTTGACTGAACAAAATAGCGAAAAACAGAAAGATCGTTCTCATGGCAGTATGTTGATTTGGTTTCGTTTGACAGGACAAACCTATCGCAGGCTGTGGCAGCTGCGCCAGCATTTGGAGGTGAGCACGAACGTATTCTGAAGTGAAGGGGGAAAAACTGGAGGTGGATTGGCAAGAGGTTTACGGTATTACGGGTTAATGGGTTGACGGGTCTGCAGGGTTAACAACATATCCGTTCTATTTCTTAACCGGTAAACCCGTCAACCCGCAAACCCGTAAACCTTTTTACCTTTCGCGCATGGCACATCGCTATAATATTCTTTGTGTGGATGACGAAGAAGATAATCTTTTGGTTTTCAGGAGCTTTTTCCGGAGACACTACAACGTTTTTATTGCTCAAAGTGGTCATGCAGCAATGGAACTGCTGAAAAACCAGCCCATAGATCTCATCGTAAGCGATCAACGGATGCCCCGCATGACAGGCGTGGAGTTGTTTGAACATATCCGGGAAGAGTATCCCGACATCATCCGGATCATTCTCACGGGGTACAGCGACATACAGGCCGTGATAGGCGCCATCAACAAAGGCAAGGTTTATCACTATGCCGCCAAACCCTGGGATGGCGACGAGCTGAAAAATATCCTCGACCGCGCTTTGGAGGCATACACGCTCAAACAACTGAACCGCCGGCTTGTGGAAGAGAACATGGAACTCCTGCTCCGCGCCGAGCGCCAGGAAAAAGCCAATATTCTTTCCCAGTTCGAGTTGCTTAAAAGTCAGATCAATCCCCATTTCCTGTTCAACAGCATGAACATTCTCGCGGCACTCATCCCGCAGGACAAAGCATTGGCGGTGGAGTTCACCAACCGTTTTTCAAAAGTGTACCGAAAGCTGCTGGAATTGCGTGAACAACCGCTGATAGAGTTGGAGCAGGAACTCGATTTTGCGGAATCTTATCTTTTTTTGCAAAAAATGCGCTTCGCCGATAGCTTGCATGTGGAAACTGAAGTGCCGGAGACGGTGCGGCAGCAATGTTTGCCTCCGTTCACGCTCCAGATACTGCTGGAAAATGCGGTGAAACACAACATCGTGTCGGCGGCCCAACCCCTTCATATCCGCATCGCCGTAGCGCCGGATGGAAGATTGGAAGTGCGGAACAATCTGCAGCGACGCGGCACCCCCGCAGAATCCACCGGTCTTGGCCTCGACATTTTAAAAACGCGCTACCAATTGATCACCACTGAACCGGTGGAATTTGTACAGACAGAAGGGGATTTCACCGTTCGGCTACCGCTCATTGAAGCAGGATGAACGAATTTCTGTGGCCTGAGGTACATCTTGTTATTCCCTCAACGCGACGTTTAAAATCCGGTGTCCGTCAATGATATTTACATTCTTCGTGCGACAATAGGTTCAGAAATTGAAAAAGATTAAAAAAATGCTGCCCAATGAAGCGCGTTCAGTTGCTTGCCGCACCCCAATTCAGCGAAATAATGACCAAAAACACAAAACCGTCCTTTATGCGAGCCATCATAGTTGAAGACGAAAAACACGCGCGGGATAATCTGGAAAAACTCCTGCTCGAGCTTGATCCGGACATCGCGATACAGGCAAAGTTAGACTCCGTACGCGATACGGTCGCCTGGCTCAATACCAACGAAACCGACCTGATTTTCCTCGATATTCATCTCGCCGACGATTTGAGTTTTAAAATCTTCGAGCAAACGGAAGTAACCGCGCCAGTCATATTCACGACCGCCTACGATCAATACGCGTTGCGGGCGTTCAAAGTGAATAGCCTCGATTATCTGCTTAAACCCATTGACAAAGAAGAACTTGCCCGAAGCCTTGAAAAATATCGCTCCACCCGAATACCCCAGCCGGCAATAGATATTTCCCAACTGTTGCACGCGATGCGCCAGCCCCAGCGCACTTACCAACAGCGGTTTCTCGTGACGCGCCGCGAAAAAATCCTCAGCGTGAGAGCTGAAGACGTCGCTTATTTTGAAGGTGAAGACCGCTACGTTTACCTGGTGAAAAGCGACGGCACGCGCTATATCGTGGAATACAAATTGGCTGAACTCGAAGACCTGCTCGACCCGGCGCATTTTTTCCGGCTCAACCGCAGTTACATCGCGCGCTTTGAGGCAATTGACAAAATTACGGTATTGTCCAAAAGCCGCGTCAAAGTAGAGCTGAAGCCCACCGCGCCCCGCGAAGTCATCGTGAGTACCGAAACGGCGAGGGATTTTAAAGCGTGGCTGAATCAATAAGAATCATACGAATCAGGTAAACGAACCAATAGACTTCAGATTTTAAGATCGAGTTCAAGATACAACCGGTCGTCCCCGCCGGTAAGAACTGCGCGGGTGATCTTGTCTATCAGTGCCTGATTTTCAAGGCCTTTAAGCAAAAAGTGGCGCAGGTTGATATAAACGACGTCGTCCGTTATGCGCATGCCATAAGGCAACAGGCTGTCTATCACGCTTCGTCCGATCCGGCCCAGGCCATCGGTAATTTTCATTCTCAGCCCAAACGTTCCTTTTTCCAATTCCTCCTGTACTTCAACCGTGATGCTCAGACTGACCAACAGCGCGGTTTTTATTTGGATGAGTACGGTACTTCCGGTAATAGAATCAATTTTTATTTGTTTGACATTGCTGATGGTCAGTTTTTCCAAATTCCGGTTCAAAAATTCGCGCGTCAGCGGGATTTTCATGGAAAGCGACGCCCCTGAGAAATCGCTGAAATCTCCGCTCCGTATTTTTTCAAGGAGTACGTTGGCCATATTGGATACGTTGAATGTTGTTGGCTGAAAGATAGGCTCAAAACAGAATATCAGAGGTAAAAAGGTATCAGAGGCAGACCAATCCCGACAGCACGGTGGAGGGTGATGCAACATATTTTCCACATTCTCTTGCCGGAATATTTTTTCTATTTATCGGACAAAACTTTTCACCCGCCGAGTTTCAATCCGGCGTCGTCGTCCAAAGTAGCAAAGCTGCCGACGTGGGAATAAGTTTGTTAAAATTCTTAACGAAAGATGCTGCTTGACCTCACGAACTGGTGGCAGTCGCTCGACGGCGCTGCGCAATTTTTTTGGGCTACCGGCCTCATTTCCAACGTATTGTTTCTGGTCTATCTGGCCGTCCAGTTCACCGGCCATCACGATGCGGACCTGGTTGCCGGCGATGCCGACCTCGGTTTCGCCATCCTGAGCATACGCGGATTGCTGGCCTTCGGCATGTTCATGGGCTGGACGGGCGTGGTGGCGCTGGGTTTGGGCGCGAGCCTGCCTGTGGCCCTGCTCGCCGGTGTAGCGGCAGGCTTATTCGCTGCATGGCTGGTGTACAAAATGTTGCGCTTGTTGTTGCGCCTGCAAGCGTCCGGCAACTTCGAACAATACAATGCCGTAGGCAAAACGGGTACGGTCTATCTGCCTATCCCTGCCCGGGGAAAAGGCGCGGGCAAGATCATGGCCGAAGTACAGGGAGCCTTGCGCGAACTGGAAGCCGTGTCCGAAGGCGACGCCATTCCTACCGGTACCCCCGTATTGGTCGTCGGCCTGGATGACAACGACGTGCCGGTCGTAGAGCCTTTTTCGCTAAAACCTTGATTTTCTTAAACTTTCACCCAATCCAACATCAAACGACTTATGGCACCTGTCATTTTGTTAATCGTCTTTTTGCTTGTTTTTCTTTTCATCATCGGCGGCGTCTTTATTTCGCGCTACAAACGATGCCCGTCGGACAGGATCCTGGTGATCTTTGGTAAAACCGGTTCCGGCCAGTCTGCCAAATGTATTCATGGCGGCGCGGCTTTCGTGTGGCCGGTCATTCAGGATTATTCGTTTCTCGACCTTACGCCCATTTCTATTGACGTAGACCTGCGCAATGCGCTGAGCAAACAAAACATTCGCGTGGACGTGCCGTCGCGTTTCACGGTCGGCATCAGCACCGAGCCTGCCGTGATGACCAACGCCGCCGAGCGTTTGCTCGGACTCGACATGGGCGCCATCCGCACCGTAGCCCACGACATCATTGTCGGTCAGATGCGCCTGGTGATCGCTACAATGGACATCGAGGAGATCAATGCCGACCGCGACAAGTTTTACAGCAACGTGTCGCACCACGTGGAGAGCGAATTGAAAAAAGTGGGCCTTCGCCTCATCAACGTGAACGTGACCGACATCCACGACGAATCGGGCTACATCGTGGCTTTGGGCAAGGAGGCTGCCGCCAAAGCCATCAATGACGCGCGTGTGTCCGTAGCGCAAAAAACCCGCGACGGCTCTATTGGCGAAGCCGATGCCCAGCGCGAAATGCGCATCAAAGTGTCTGAGACCCAGGCGCTGGCCCAAATCGGTGAAGCCGAAGCCCTCCAAATGCAGCGCGCCAAAGTTGCCAACGCGGAAGCCATCGCCTCCTCCGGCGAAGCCGAAGCCCAGCAATTGCAGCGCATCCGGGTCGCCGAAGCCAATGCCCGCGCCGTGGAAGGAGAAAACCAGTCGCGTATTGCCGTTGCCAAATCCGAAGCCGAACGCCGTCAGGCGGAAGCGGAATCACTGCGCCAGGCTACCACTGCTGAAAAAGTACAATCCGCAAAAGCGCTCGAGGATGCCTACAAAGCCGAAGAAGCCGCCGAATTGGCCCGCGCTGCCCGCGAAAAAGCCAGCCGCGAAGCCGACGAAGTGGTGCGCGCCGAAATTGAAAAACGCAAAGCCGAGATTGCTGCCGAAGCCCAGGCCGAGCAGATCCGCCGGGTGGCCAAAGGTGAAGCCGACGCCATTTTCCTGAAACAGGAAGCCGAAGCGCGCGGTTTGTTCGAGGTGTTGAGCAAGCAGGCCGAAGGCTTCCAGAAGGTAGTCGAATCCGCCGGCGGCAATACCCGCGAAGCCGTTTTGCTCCTGATCGCCGACAAACTCCCCGAATTGGTGAAAATCCAGGTGGAAGCCATTAAAGGCATCAAGATTGACAAGGTGACGGTTTGGGAAGGCGGTGGCAATGGCGCCAATGGCGACGGCAATTCCACTTCCAACTTCATTTCCGGTATGTACCGCGCCGTACCGCCGCTCAATGATCTGCTCAACATGGCCGGCATGGAATTGCCCGAATACCTGGGCAAAAAGCAGGAAGAAGCGAACGGCGAAGAAACAAAAAAGAAATAAGCGGTCTCAGGCTGGACAAGGTATGCGGGAAGGGTAAAGCGGTCTCTTCCGAGTGCAGGTTTCTAAAAACAGCACCGGACGTGCGGGCGTCTTTTACCCCGCTCAGTTCCAAAACATACCTGTTCAGCCTGTTTCATTTTTGTAAAGGCAGGTTCAATCGAAATGTTTGTGGCATGATCAAACGAAAAGAGCAGTAAGTAGCGGCGGGCAACAGTCAATTCTCCCGATTCTTTTCTGCTCTTTTTCAAAAAAACAAAAGGTTATGTACGCAAAGATTTTAATTCCTGCCTTTCTTCTTTTTCTTGCCCAAACCGCTTTTGGGCAAAACCTCTCCGAGGCGAAGCGGCTTTCTGAAGCCGGCCAATACGCCGATGCCGAAAAAATTTACGATGCCGTCCTGACATCCAATCCCGACAACCCGGATGCGTTTGTCGGAGCCGGCTTCAATTATTCCTGGTGGAAGCAGTATGAAAAAGCCCGGCAAAAATTCGAATCGGCACTGTCCCTCGATCCCGTCAATGCCGACGCGCTTGTCGGCCAGGGTTACAACGCGGCCTGGGCCGGCAACTACGAGGCGGCAAAAAAATATTTCAAAAAGCTCGCACAGCTCCAGCCCGGAAGCGCGGAAGCCCAAAAGGGGTTGGGCTACGTCAACCTGTGGAGCGGCCGCGGCCAGGCAGCCGAGCGCTGCTTCGAAGAGCTGATTCTGGCCCATCCGAAGGAAATCGAATATTACATCGCGCTGGCACAGGCCAACCTGCTGGAAAGCGAGGCGAAAAAAGCGCGCGTCGCCCTGAAAAGCGGCCTGCAGATCGATCCGGCCAACCCGGTCGCAACGGAATTGCTGGAAAAAACGTACGCCCTCGCGGCTCCCCTCGAATTCGACGTGTGGGGCGGTTATTCCGACCTCGGCGGCGACGGCAAAATAGGTCTGCGCACCGTTCAACTTACCGCCCGGGTAGCCAAACCCCTGCGGATGTATCTGAAATACGACAACTCCCTCACGCTCGACCTGGCTTCGCTCGTTCGCAACAATCAGGAAGCCCAGGCATTTTCTGGCGGCGGTGTCGTTACCTGGAACTCCCGGTTCATCACCCGCCTCGAGTATGGCGCCCGCCTGTTGCCCGCCGACGTGACGCAGCAGATTTTTAGTGGAGAACAGGTTGTGATCATCTCCGATAAATTGAGTGTGAAAGGCGGAGGCTTCTTCGGCTCCAGCGATCAGATTCCGAATGAATGGCTCGCCTATGGCAGTTTGCGCGTCCCGCTCTCCCCCTGGTATGCTGTCGAGCCGTATTATTTTCTGTCGAAAGTGGACGGCGCGCCGGGCAACGAAACCCGCTTCATGCTCAACAACCAGTTCCGCTCGCACGGTGGGTACGAACTCAACCTCGGTTTGCTCTACGGTAAAGCCGGCGTAGGCACCGAAGTGACGAACAAAAACATCTACGGCGGCTACGTCACCGGTATTTTGCCCTTCAGCCAAAGTGTGTGGGGATTGGCCTCCCTGCGCTATGAAAAAGCCCCGTTCCAGGAACTGTTCGCCGCCGCTTTGGGGGTGAAATTGAGACTGGAAAAATAACCCTTCCCCTTTCCCTTCATTTCCAGGCATTTCGTTGTGCGGGGGTCTTTTGACCTCCGCGCACGGGATGGCCGCATCTCTCATCCTTATCACCGCATTCACTTTTTCACACCTTCTGCGTCATGTCTTCCAACAATACAACCCGATTTTCTTCCGCACCGGCAGTGTCTCTTCCCGCCGGCGCCCTCCGCCCTGATAAAAATGTCAAATTTGCCGAAAAACAAGAACACCTCATGGCCGCTCCGCCCAGTCCGGTCATGTACCTGACCATTTTTTCGGCCTGGATCGCATCGCTTATCTGGTTTCAGCCGCGCCTGCTTCTGCTCCTCGACATGGCCTATGATCTCCCCAGTCGCATCGCTTTATGGACATTCATCGGATTCATTGATTTCGCCTGGCTTTACGGAATGTACAACATCGGCGTGGTGGCTTTTGCCGCTCTGTATGGCATTCTGGGCAAAAAAAGCCCCTTGTCGAAACTGCCATATGACCCGACCCTCGTGGCGACCGCGAAACCGCCCATTGCTATCCTGTATACCACCTGCAATGATTTTGTGGAAGAAAGTGTCGCCTCCTGTGTGCAGCAGGATTATCCTAATTACACAGTGTATATCCTCGATGACTCATCGCAACAGGAATACAAAGACCGCGTGGACGCTTTTGCCGCACAATACCCCGGCCTGGTGCAAGTTGTGCGCCGCCCCGACCGCAAGGCGTTCAAAGCCGGGAATATGAATTATGGCCTCGCCAACTTCGCTGTCAACGAGCCATACTTTGCCATCGCCGATGCCGACGAAATCCTGCCTTCGGACTTTTTGACCAAAACGGTGGCTGTGCTCGAAACCGACCCTACCTGCGGTTTCGTGCAGGCCAACCACCGTGCCAACCCCAACGACCCCAGCGCGCTCGCCCAATCACTCGGCGTCGGCATTGACATCCACTGGAAATGGTACCAACCCCTGCGCAACGACTACGGCTTCGTTATGTTCCTCGGCCACGGCGCCCTGCTGCGCCGCGACGTGTGGGAGAAGATCGGCGGCTTCCCCGACATTGTGAGCGAAGACCTGGGTTTTGCCATTCATGCCCGCGAACTCGGCTACCGGGGGCGTTTTCTCGAAGACGTGATCTGTTATGAAAGTTTTCCCGACTCGGTGCGCGCTTTCCGAATCCGCCACATGAAATGGACTCGCGGCACATCGGAGTTTTTGAAGAAAAAAATGGGTTGGCTGCTGCGCGCCAAAAACATCTCCTGGACGGAAAAACTCGATATCCTGTTCCCGACACTCAACCTGCCGCTCACACTCCTGTACTTTATGTTCATGCTGAACGCCAACCTGGCCCTACCCTATTTCTTCGGTTACCACCAGGACATTACCTTCGTGCTTGGCGGATCGGAATATCGTCTGCCGATGATTGCGCTCGATCCCGATTTTCAGGTTATTTATGGCTGGGATTTTTACCTCATCACCCTGATGACCTTTTTCGCCCCGGTGTTGTCGTTCGTTGTGGCATTGGCAGCCCGACCAGGCAAGTTGTTCCGTTTTCTGAGCCACAGTACGGCCATGTATGCAGCGTTAACCCCCCTGTCGAGCATTGGTGTGTTGGCATATTTTATTTCGGGGAAAGCCTTCTTCCTCGTCACCGGCGACCAGAAGCAGGCAGAACATTTAAACGAAACAAAATCAGAGGGTTGGCTGGCAGGAGTCCGGTCCGGGTGGCAGCAGTTTCTGGCGAAAAGTCACCCCGATACGCGTCTGGTGCAGGGATTTGAGATCCTGACGGGTTTGGCTTTCGGCATCGCCTCGCTTGTGATGTTCCAGATATCGTTCATGGGCCTGTGTCTCGCATTCCTTTTACTGCCGTTGATGCACCATTTGAAATGGGAGAACCGTGTTGTACGCGGATTGGTGTACGTGCCATTTGCCCTCATTATGCTGGGTGTGTTGTTGTCGGGCTTCAGCGTGTTCGGCATGAAAGCGGTGTTTTTCGGGTATGGGTTCCATTTCTGAAGCACAATGGACGTCATCAGAAATGATAGCTCAGGTATAGCAATCGCGGCCAGTCATTTCCGCTGCTGAAAATGGTGTTGTCGTCCTCCAGATTCACCTCGCCGTTGCGGATAATCCGGCTGTTGGAAAACTCCATCGCAACCGGAATGTGCAATTCCAGTCCGGCACTGAACCGGGTAAAGAAAAAATAATTGCAGCCTGCAAATGGCACTATTTCAACGCGATGCGTCGTCACTTCTCCGTTGTAAAAGTCGGAACCAACCGGGACGCCGTTTGCCGTAATGTCCGTATGATTGTCTGATTTGTAAGAGTTGTAACCATACCCGGCGTCCGCGCCGAAATAAAACCGGAATTTGCTTTTGGTCAATTGGCGCTCCCACCCGGCATTAATGAGATACCAATCTCCTCGTCCGGAACTGTTGGTATTAAATGTGGAATCGTTGTGTATAATAGAAATAGCATTGTCCGTATCGTAACGGTAAAATCCCGCCAACACCCGGAATGCATTTCGTTTTTGCCACTTTGCGATGTGCGTTTGGCCGATTCGTTTTTTGTAGATAATACCAACACCCTGATTTCCATGCAAAAACGAGGCGAAATCCAGCCCGATTTCATTGGAAAAACCGTTGGCAGCAGGAGTCGCCTGCTGTTGCGAAGCGCCGGGCGTTATCAATCCAAAAAAACATATACACAGTGCTGCGGTCGTTTGAATAAAAGAAGGTTTTGAAAACATAATGCTGTGTTGAAACAATGAAAGAAGATGGCACAAACCTACCGCGTGTTTTGATCCGGCTGCGCGGAATTTATCCATTGCGCATTCGGGAGTAGTAAACGCAGCATTTCAGGGCGTATTCGCAGCGGGTATTTAAAAATACCGCTTCAACTTGTACTTGTACCCATTCGGCAGGAAATACGTAATAAGCAAACCCCTCTTTGCCTTACTTTTCACCCGTCAATTTGACTTTCGACTATGAAAACGACGATTATGATCTGGATGCTTGCAGTGAGAGCATGGCTGCCCGGCGCTTTTTTCGACCCCTCATCCGGCAAAGATAAAGCCGACGACGACCATATGCCGATCCCCTCCATGAATACCGGGACGGATGAGCAAGGCGTTTTTCGCTGCGAGAATGGCAAACTCAGCTTCAAATCCGATGCGCCGCTCGAAGTGATCCAGGCGAAAAGCAACAAACTGCGCGGGGCGATCGACACGGCCAAACAGACTTTTGCCTGGTCGGTGGATATCAAGACCTTCGAAGGGTTCAACAGCCCCTTGCAGCGCGAACATTTTAACGAGAACTATATGGAAAGCAAAAAATATCCCAAGGCGAGTTTTACCGGCAAGATCATCGAAAACATTGATTTTAAAAAGAATGGCACTTATTCCGTCCGGGCAAAAGGCCAACTGACGATACACGGAGTGGAACAGGAGCGCATCATCAAAAGCCAGTTGGAAGTGGACGGCAACAAACTCAGGGTGCAATCCAGTTTTACCGTGCTGCTGGCCGACCACAACATCACCATCCCGAAGGTAGTGTATCAAAAGATCGCCGAGGAAATTGCCGTGACGGTGAATGCTGAATTGACGGGAAATTAGAGATTGGGGTAATTGAGGTAATTTTCCCTGGCTACCATATCATTTTGATTTGAACAATATAACACACATATTTCTCCTGTTTACCTGCCTCTCGCTCCAGGCGCAGACACCTGTTTTCCGGCTTCGGGAGACCAAAGAATTGGGTGATGTATATATGACGGCCGTTTGTCAGGACAGCCATGGATGGATATGGTTTGGCGCGGAACAGGGGTTGTACCGCTACGATGGACTGAGCTATCAACCTGTGGTTTTGCCTGATACACTGAAAGGCGCTGTGAGCGCATTGTATGAGTGGAACGACCGGATTTGGGTGGGTTTTCGCAGCGGAGTGATAGGGTATTTGCCATTGAAAAACGCATTTGTGCCTCTTTCCAATAGTCCCAAACAGTACGCCGCCCGTCTGCAACTCTGGTCGCCGGAAGAAGGCCTGCCGCAAAAAACCATCACTGCTTTCGCTTCCGATACAACGGGAGGATTTTGGATCGCGACCTATGGAGAAGGCCTTTATTGTTTGAAAAACAATCGTTTGTATCAATTCAACAACGCCGATGACGGTTTGGCTGACGATCAGATCTATACGATCGCGCGCGATGGGAAAGGCAGGATATGGGCCGCTACGGACGGCGGGATCAATATTTGCACCATGCCGGAGCCGGGTAAAAAACAGGTACTGCAACTGAGCACTACCGACGGCCTGCCCGACGAAATTGTGACTGCCTTACAGGCCGACCGACAAGGCCATATGTGGATAGGGACCCATGAAAAAGGACTCTGCCATTACGATATTGACCGGCAAAAATTTGATTTTCAGACCCATAACTGGCAATACGGTACAATACTGAACCTTGCAGCCTACAGCGACAAAGAGATATGGGTCGGCACGGAAAATGAAGGGGCCGTCTGTCTTTTCGTGACCACCGGCAAAGAACAATTACTGCCCGATGCGCACCCGCTCCGCTATGCGCGGGTACGCGCCCTGTGGAAAGACCGTGAAGGGTTATTGTGGTTATTGGGCGATAAAGGAGCGGTATACTCGGCAAATGTGCGGTTCGGCATGTTGTCAACACCTTTTAAAAACGCATTGTCCGTATTGGCCGACCGTCGCAACCGGATATGGGCGGGCAATTCGGAAGGACTTTTTTTGTTGGAAAATGGCCGGAAAACCTCCGTTTTTCCCAAAAAAGGCAATGCAAAACCCATAAACGTCATCACCCTGTGGGAATCGCCTTCCGATGGGAATATTTGGGCTGGCACTTTCGACAACGGCGTCTATATCGTCAGCCCGGAAGGCAGGATATTGCAACACCTGACGACACGCAATGGTCTGGACGACGGAAATGTGCTTTCCATCGCCGGCGACGGGGAGCGGGTATGGCTGGCTACCTTCGGCGGCGTGACCGCCGTAGACCTGAAAACCCGGCAATTTTCACGGCTCGACGAACTGGGCAACGGTTATGTCTACAAGGTTTTTCCCGACAGCCGCGGAAGGGTGTGGTTCGGCACAGACGGAAAAGGATTGATCGTACTGGAAAACAACACGTTCCGCCATTATACGGAGGCGAACGGCAAACCGCTGAAAACCATATACAGCATCACGGAAGACCGCAAGGGGCATATCTGGTTCAGTACGGACAAGGACGGGTTGTTTTGCTACGATGGTGCGCGCTTTTATCGGTACGGTACGGAAAATCATCTGCACAGTCTGGCGATCACCGGCCTTGCCACCGATGGCAACGGCCATATCATCATAGCTTATGAAGACGGGGTGGATGTACTGAATCCCGACCGCATCGAACACGTAATGTTTTGCGACGCTGCTATCGGTGCGCCCGATGTCGAAATAAATCTGAATGCCATTTGTCGGGACGCCCAGGGACATGTCTGGCTGGGCTCCAGGCAAGGGATATTGCGCATTGCTGCCTTCGACGAACCTTTTGTTGACGACCCCCTGCCCGGCATCGCCTCGGTGTCAGCATATCCTGAGGCTGTTGATTTTCTTTCCAACAACGTTTTTTCGCACGACCAGAACTATTTCATTTTCAACTTCACCGGCCTCTGGTATACCGATCCCGAATCGGTGCGCTATCGCTACCGGCTCGACAATTTTGACCCGGACTGGAAAGAATCGAAAGACCACCTGGCATCGTATCCCAATCTGCGACCGGGCCGTTATACTTTCAGAGTGCAGACAAGCGAACACGGCAATTTTGAAAATGTGCCGGAAACGACCTGGAGTTTTGTCATCGAACCGCCATTCTGGTTGCGCTGGTGGTTCATTGCGCTTTGCTTAGCGGCTGCGGGCGGGCTTTTTTATGCATACATCAGGAGCCGGGACAGGCGGCTGGAACGCGAAGCGCGGTTGAAGCGCGAAAAAGTGGAGTCCCAGTTCGCAGCGCTGAAAAGCCAGATCAACCCGCACTTTTTGTTTAACAGCTTCAACACACTCATTACCATCATAGAGGAAAATCCCAAAACAGCAGTGGAATATGTGGAGCATCTCTCCGATTTTTACCGGAGCATCATCGCTTACCGGGAACGGGATTTTATCAGCCTTCAGGAAGAAATGGATCTCGTGCGCAGCTTCGATTTTCTTTTGAAAAAACGCTACGAAGACGGTTTCCGCTTAATAGATCGCCTCAATGGCCAAAGTGGGCTTATTATGCCGCTTGCCCTGCAAATGCTGGTGGAAAATGCGGTAAAACACAACATCATTTCGGCAACGAAACCGCTCACAGTGGAAATTTTTGCTGAAAACGACGAATATGTGGTCGTTCGCAACAACATACAACCCAAGATCAAACCGGAGCCAAGTACCCATTTCGGGTTGCAAAGCCTCGTCAACCGCTATCAACTGCTTGGCGAACGGCCGGTGCTGGTGGAGGACAATGCCGCATTTTTTACCGTGAAAGTTCCAATAAAAGAGTTAAACACTTAGGCACATAGAACACATAGTTATTGCCGAAACTCCTTTGTTTTCCATGTGTCTATGTGTTTCAAAAAATTCCGACTATGAAAATTCTGATTATCGAAGACGAAAATGCCGCCGCCCGCCGTCTCGAAAAACTGCTGGCTGAGGTGGCTCCGGAAGCCGTCGTTCTCCAGCGTTTAGACAGTGTGGAGACTTCAGTCCTTTGGCTGCAAAGCAACCCGCAACCCGACCTGATATTGCTCGACATTCACCTGGCCGACGGCTCGAGTTTTGAAATTTTCGATCATGTCACGGTTACATGCCCCATCATTTTTACTACTGCCTACGATGAGTTCGCTCTGCAGGCCTTCAAAGTAAATGCAGTGGATTATTTGCTCAAACCCATCAAAACCAACGAGCTGATAGCGTCCCTCGACAAATACAAACGTGTATTCAAAAGCGCCGCACAGGATTATTCGGCCCTGCTCGACACTTTGCGCAAACAGGAAGGGCAGAATTATCTGCGTCGCATGCTCATCCGTTTCGGCAACAGCATCAAACTCATGGACATGGCGGATGCGGCTTATTTCTACACAAAGGACAAGATCACATTTCTCGTCTCCCGAAGCACGGGCAAACGTTTCCCGGTTGACTATCCGCTGGACAAACTGGAAGGAATGCTCGACCCGGCCGCCTTTTTCCGCATCAACCGCCAGTTTATCATCAACGTGGCGGCCATCAAAGAAATGCACCCCTACTCCAAAAGCAGGGTCAAAGTGGAACTCGAACCTTCGACCGACCTCGAAACCATCGTTAGCACAGAACGCTCCGCAGAGTTCAAAAAATGGCTGGTGGGAGAACAGGTTTGATGATTGCGGATTTGGGATTGCGGATTGCGGATTGAATAAGATTTACAATAGTTGCGACCAGCAATAATAGAAATGCAGATAACACGGATTGGGCGGATTTCTACGGATATTGTCATTTAAAATCCTCTTCTACCCGCTTGATTTGTGTTACCCGCGTTCCTGTTATTGCTCGTTGCACAGGTCGCCAATTGCATTTGTTGCCGTAATCACTTTGCAGAACGCCAAAACGGGTTCAATCCGCAATCCCAAATCCGCAATCCGCAATCATTCATATCTCGTATTCCGGATCCTGGCGCCGCCGTCCACCCGCACCTGACTGCTAGCGTCGCTGATAACGAGCGCGTTGTCTTTGGCGTAAATGCGGGCGTTCGATCCGGCGGAAGCAGTGATCTCTACGGCATTGGCGCGCCAGTTCATGGACTCGAGAGTGGCGCCTTCGTTCAGGCTCGCATCCATTCTGTTGCCTTCGCCTACCAGTTCGAGCGAGCATTTACCTGCCAGAGAAACATTCAGAAGGTCGGACACATCCACATAGGCTTTTATGCGGTTGGAGCCTTTCACCGTGATGGAAGCGTCTCCTTCCTCGAATCCGCGCAGGGTAATATCACCGGTGTTGTCGGCAACCAATGAGGTAAACACCGGCGATTCAATGTATACTTTCACGCCGGTGGCGTTGCCTTTTTTGCTCAGGGTGAGTTTTCGTCCGGTGCGGATTTTTTCAATGGCGTCGGCGGGGCCTTCGATGCGGATCTTGAATTCGTTGCCCCGGCGCATTTCCGTTTCAAAATTGCCTTCAAATATGAAGTGTTCGTAGTACTCGTCGCTGCTGTAATCGCTGTCGCCGAATTGCGGGCAGCCGGTGCAAACAAGGCCGCGTCCGGTCATGCGAAACACTTTATCGGGCGAGCGCGAGATGTAGTTGCGGTCGTTGTCGTCGGCGTATTCTTCCATGTCAGCGGCCGCATGGCGGTATATTTTTTCGTCAAAAACAATGCTTTTACCCACCGGCACTTCGATGTTCAGGCGGATATGCTGGCCGCGCCATTTTTGACCGTTCGGGATACCGAAAGAAATAGGTACCCGGAGCGTATTGCCGGCGAGTGTCACCGGGAAATCAATTTGCTCGGCGTTGGAAATGGCGTCGCGGTTGGAAGCGCCGCGCGCGCGGGTCACTTGTGTGCACCTGAATACGCCATCGTCGCTTTTGCGCACCCGTATTTCCACCAGACCGCTGATCTCAAATTGTTTGTCGCCAAAAACAACGAACTCTTCCTCATTATCGAACCACCAGAAAGATTCGCCGTCCGCATTGGCCCTGGTGCCTTCCACGCGCAAGGTGTCGGAATTCAGTCCCGCCAATTCGATGTTTTTGGAAGCCGTACCGCCAGCTCGGTACCCTTTGGCGCCGAAACTCAGTAACGCGATAGCCGAAATGAAATTGACCGTCCAGAAAAGTCCCAGCACCATTCCGAGCCAGCCGGGCGTGCGAAACTTAAACAATGCACGGGCGAACATCAGACTAAGTCCGAGGATCGGAATGCCGAACAGGAAGAAAATATTGGCGAAGCCGAGCCAGGTGACGCCGCTCGAAAACGGACTGAAATAATCCACAAACGGCGCCGCGACCAGAAGCCCCCAAATGCCTGCCACCCAGGACACCGCCAGTGCAATGAACAACCCTATGGCTACAATTGCTGCGATAATGAGGCCGAATTTGGCGATAAAACGCACAACAAAGCCAAACATTTGGCCTAAAACCGAGACGCCGCTCGAAATGGCGTTGCTGAAACTACGGTCTTTTCCGTCGCCGCTTTTTTTTTGTGAACTGAACTCGGTGCTGATGCGCTCAAAACTGTCTTCGATCTCTCTGGCGATATTGTCCACGTTGATCGGCTCGCCGCGCATGGCAAGCCGGTCGGCGGCAGTTTTAGCCGGAGGCACCAGTATCCACAGCAGAATATAAGCCGGGATCCAGAAACCGGCAGAAAGGAATGTGAGCAGCACAAAGATCAGCCGCATCCACACGGGATCGGATATGCCGAAATAAGCTGTGAGGCCGGAACAAACGCCGCCCACGACGGCGTCGTCTTCATCGCGGAACAAACGTTTGCCTGTGCGCACGGTAGCCGTTCCTTTGGCCTTGCGACCGCTGCTGCTACTACCGCCACTGCTACTGCCGCCGACCGCACCCTCGCCGCCGAAATCTTCGGGTTTGCCCATGATCTCGACCGCCGCTTCCACGTCGGGCAGCATCACGATGGTTCGGTTGCCCATGCTTTGGCTGATGATCTCACCGAGTCGCGATTCGATATCGTGTACGATCTCGTCGCGGCCTTCGCTTTCGCTGAATCGTTTTCGCAGGCTTTCAAGGTAAGCGGTAAGGTATTCGTAGGCATCGTCGTCAATGGTGAGCGCATAGCCTCCGAGGTTGATATTCAGTATCTTATTCATTTTTTTAAAGTCGGTTGAGAAAGAAGAATTGGTTGTTGGTTGCTGGTTGCCGGTTTTTGGTTCTAAGTTGTTGGTTATTAAAAGTTAGCGCCTGATAACCAGAAACCAATAACCGATAACTAATAACCAATAACCAATAACTGATAACGAACAACCAATCACGCTTCCGGCGGAAGGGGTTCTATGTTGAGCGGTTTGGGAGGGGTTTCGGTTTTGCGTTTGCGTTTGCCGGCGTCTTCCGTGGGGGCGGCTTCGCCTTTCAGTGTTTGATTGACGGAGTGCACCAACTGGTCCCAGCTCTCGGTCAGTTCGGCCAGGAACTGCCGTCCCTGGTCCGACACAGTGAAGTATTTGCGCGGCGGGCCTTTTTCGCCTTCGCGCCAGATGTAATCCACCAATCCGTCGTTTTTGAGGCGGATCAGAAGGGGATACAGCGTACCTTCTTTCACGATCAGGTTGGTCCATTCCAACTTTTTCATGATTTCCGGCGGATAGGTCTCGCCCTCTGAAATGACGGCCAGCACGCACATTTCAAGTACGCCTTTCCGCATTTGGGCTTTTGCATTTTCCAAATCCATGATTTATTGTTGATGATTGTGCACAGCGGAAGTCCGCTGCACGGGGCTGATTGTTAAGTTGTTGTTTGTCAATATTCAACTGCTTCCATGACGAGGGTGGTAAACACATATTGGTCCGAAGCGGGTTGTTCACCATTTATTTATTGATTGTTTTCGCCGGCAGCCGGAGCAGGAGTGTCGGACTCAGGCGCTGGAGAGGGCTCCTGTTCCATCGCTTCGACGTCGGCGCCTTTCGGGCTGATGCTGAGCAATTGGGTCGGCAGCAGGGTTACATCGAGACCGCTGACGGGTTTTGTCATGCTGCCCCCGCAAGCGGTAGCGGCCAGGCACAAAGCAGACAAGAAAAAGATGTGTTTAAGTTTCGTTTTCATAGCCAGGAAAATTGTTGCCCCCGCCAGGCGGGGTTTTCATTTCACGGCACAAACATACGGCAAGGAAATATACCTTGCAATACATAGAACTAAATTTAGCATAAATATTTTCTAAGGAAACTACCTTGTTTGATGTTAAAAATTTGATCTTGAATGCTTTAGGTAAAAAACGTTTTCTAAAAATTTTTTACCGATGCGAAAAAAACTGGCTGTGAAAAGTGTTAAACCCTCCTTGAGAGCGATTGGGAAGCCAATAAAATGCAGTTTCTTTGCTAAATTTTCGCTCTTAAATTCCGGTATTTGCCATGCGCCACACCCTTTTTGCCTTTCTTGCTGCTCTCTCCGTCTTATCGCTCGATGCCCAGGATATTCCGGTTGACTTCATCAAAAATCCCGACAAGCCGATTACCATTGAAAACCAGGTGAAAGGCAAGACACTTTTTTTCTTCTACCCGGAAAAATTGAGATCAGAGTCCTTTACAAAAGAGGGAAACCCTTGTATGGCCTATGAGATGAACAATTCCACCCTGAAGGTAGAGCGTACCAGTTCCCCACTTATCTTCCATATCCCTGGCGATGGCGAGATGGATATCCGGGTGCTTTGCCGGTTCAGCAGGGACGGAGATTACTTTATGGCGTTGGAAAACAGCGGCCAGGTGCAGGTGCTGCGCATCGAGGGGCAGGGATTGACCATGCAAAGAACGGCAACCCTCCCGGCGAGCGAGGAGGAACGCATCATTGCTGGCGTGGCTTACGGCACGGACGCTTATATTCTTTGCTCGAATAAAGAAAAAAAGACCGGCCAGCAATTACGGGTGTACCGGATTGATGAAAGCGGGCAACTGGAAAAACACATTTTCCCGGTCGGAGAAAAGGCGGACAAAGCGGTAGCGGATATGCTCAAAGGTTCTTTCAAACCGCTTCCAACTGAATATGGAATGGAACAGGAGCCCGAAGCCGCCACCAACAAGACTAAAATGTTTGCCGGTGAAAAGAAACTTTGGGTCACCTTTGACAACAGCGTTGCAGGCTCTTCCGGCAACACCAGACGGGCATCTGTTCTGAAAGTGGTCGAGTTTGATCTTGTCGCCGGATCCCTGGATGTGAAAGCGTTTAATTACACCGACGCCGACAAGACCGATGCCCTGCACGAAAGACGGAACAGCTTCATTTTTGATAAAAAAATCTTTCAGTTATATATGAGCAGCGAGCAATTCATGCTCCGAGTGCGCGACCTCGAGCGTGGAGACCCTCTTTTCACCAAAATCCTGTTTCGGGAAGATACGATCGAAGGTCTGGCCAATTCGCCCATTTTAGTGCCGGGAGGGGCCTTCGGTGTTGAAAAAGAATACCGCAGTGTTTCCAGATTCGTGAGGCGTTTTTCCAAATTTGATCCCTTTATCCAGGTGCGCCGGCAGGGTGACGATTACCTGATGTGCATTGGCGGTCACCAGGAGATCAACAATTCCAGCCCGGTACTTATTAATCCCTCGGGGACAACGCCAGTGCCAATGGCAATGGGACATTTTTATTCGTACGACCGGTCGTTCGCTTTCTACTCGGCCATCCATGTGGAGACCATGACGCGCTCCCCCGTTTATTTTACAAAATCACTCATCGCCGCTTACGCCGACATGCTGTCCGATATTGAAAGACCCCGCGACCAGGCGCTATATCGTTTGGGGGAGCATTTTTACCTGGGTTATTTTGATAAAGCCGAAAAAAAGTACCGGCTCAGGCAATTGAAGGTTCAAACGCGATAAAAAAACTTGCTCCTTTCTTTAAAACATCTTTTGCCGTTTCATCCAAACGTCTTACTTTTGCCGCCCGATTTGCAAAACAGAAGTGGAAATGAACGCATTCGTTGCGTATTCCATCCCGATCCAGGGTTTAAAAATTGGAATACATCACTTTAAATTTGAAATTGACGGTGCGTTTTTCCGCCACTTTGAGGATTCGCCCGTGCAGGAAGGCGATATCCATTTCGACCTGCAACTCGACAAACGGCCAGATATGCTCATCCTCGATTTTAAATTGAAGGGGCATATAAAGGCTGAGTGCGATCGCTGTACGGCACAGATCAATCTGCCGCTGGAAGACGAACGGCCGCTCATCGTGAAATACGGCGAAGCGGAGGGAGAGGAGGAAGACGAAGTGGTGTTCATCAGCAGGGAAGCGTCGGAATTCAATGTGGCGAAATACCTCTACGAATTTACCGTGCTGGCCTTGCCGATCACCAATACTTACGATTGTCAAAGCGAACCGAATCCGCCCTGCAACTTTGAAGTTTTAAAATATCTGGAAAGCATATCCGGCGAGCAAAAACCAGACTCCGTGTGGGATGCGCTCAAAGGAATAAACGATAATTGAATAAAGGGTAGAGGGTAGAGGGTGGAAGGTAGAAGGTAATAAACCCTCTACCTTCTACCTTCAATCCTCCACCACAAATAAAGAGGTCATGCCAAATCCTAAATGGCGGCATTCCAAGCGCCGGAAGCGCGCCCGCCGCACGCACTACAAATCGGAAGCTCCGAACGTTTCTACCTGCAAAACGACCGGCGAACAGCACCTTTTTCACCATGCTTACATGGTAGAAGGCGATCTGTACTACCGCGGTCAGGTGCTGGTACCGGGCAAACAACGCGCCGACGCCGAAGCGTAGCGCGGATTTTTGCACCCCGGTTTTTGAGGAGGCTCCAGTCCCGTGCGTCGGGCAATGGGGCTTTTTCTGTTTTTGGTTATTCGTTTAATTGGTGATGTGATGATGTGGTTGCACCCTCACCAAATCCACAAATCACCAAATCCGCATTCAACATGAAACAACTCGTCAACACCCCCGCCGCCCCTTTACCCATCGGCCCCTACAACCAGGCGGTCGTATCGAACGGCCTGATTTTTGTCTCCGGCCAGATTGCCATCGAGCCTGCTACCGGCGAACTCGTGCTCGACAACATCGAGGCCGAAACGCACCAGGTGCTCCGGAACCTGAAAGCCATTCTTGAAGCCGCCGGTGCGAGCCTTGAAAAAGTGCTGAAAGCCACGGTGTTCGTCAGAGACATCAACCAGTTCAGCCGCATCAACGCGGTGTACGGCGAGTATTTCAAGCCCGAATTTGCCCCCGCGCGCGAGTTGGTACAAGTGGTCGAATTGCCCAAATTCGTCAATATCGAGATATCCGTGATCGCAACGGTTTGAGATTTAGCATATTGACCCCATTTGCCCATTGACCACATTAATCACATTACCCACATTGACCACATTTAAAAAATGAAAAACGTATTAAGCGGAATTCAGCCCACCGGCGACATGCACCTCGGCAACTACTTCGGAGCGGTGCAGAACTGGGTGCGCCTTCAGGAGCAATATCACTGTACTTATGGCGTCGTGGATTATCACTCCATGACCATGCCCTACAAAGCGGATACGCTGCGCGAAAACACCTGGAAAATGGTGTTTTATCTCCTGGCTTGCGGCATCAAATCGGAAAACCTGTTCATCCAAAGCCTCGTACCGGAACACGTCGAACTGTCGTGGGTGCTGGGCTGCGTCACTTCCTACGGCGAATTGAGCCGGATGACGCAGTTCAAGGACAAGACTGACCAATTATTCGAAACGGACAACGACGCTTTCGTCAGTTCGGGGTTGTTCGTATATCCTGTCTTGCAGGCAGCGGATATTCTCATCTATCACGCTGATTACGTGCCGGTCGGGAAGGACCAGCAACAACACCTCGAGCTTTCGCGCGACGTGGCGCACCGGTTCAACCGCCAGTTCGGCAAGGAGTATTTCCGGCACCCGGAGCCACTGTTCACCGAAACGCCCAAGATACTTTCGCCCGCCGATCCCACCAAAAAAATGAGCAAAAGCCTCGGCGAAAAACACTACATCAATCTGTTCGGCGAAGAAGACCGCATCCGCAAACAGATCAAATCGGCGGTGACCGACACCGGCGACACACCTGCGGGCCAGATGAGCCCCGGCGTTCAAAACCTGTTCGAACTGCTCCGCGCCTGCGGCAACCTGACCGCCCACGACGCGCTTATGGCCGACTACCGCGCAGGCGCCCTGAAATACAGCGACCTCAAAGAGGAAGTGGCCCACACGGTGGTCGCGCTCGTCCACCCCTTGCGCGAACGCTACGCCGAACTAAATGCCGACAAACGCGCCGTGAAAGCCCAAATCCAGGAATCCAGCGCCGAGATCCGCAAACGCGCGCAGCAGACGATGCGGGAAGTAAGGGAGTTGACGGGGTTGGTGGGGATGAAATAAAAGGAATCAGAAGTCCACAGTGAGAGGCTGTCTTACAAATCACCAGACTTGTAAGACAGCCTCTTTGTTTTTTTGCCGTCTTTCCTACATTTACCCCGACATTGAAAAAACATCTTCTCATTCATGAAACACCGCCACACCCGCCGCCACTTCCTCCAAACCACCACCAAAGCCGCCATAGCCTTCACCATCGTACCCCGTTACGTACTCGGCGGCCCAGGCTATATCCCACCCAGCGACCGCCTCAACATCGCGCTCGTCGGCGCTGGCGGCAAGGCCGAGGCGCACATCAAAGCCCTGAAAGATACCCAGACTTTCGCGGCCTTTTGCGACGTGGACGACCGCCGCGCGGCCAATGCGTACAAGGAATTTCCCAAGGTGCCGCGGTTTAAAGACTTCCGTAAAATGCTCGACGTTGCCGGGCGCGACATAGATGCCGTGATGGTGACCACGCCCGACCACACCCACGCGGTAGCTGCCATTGCGGCCATGCAGTCGGGCAAACACGTGTACGTGGAAAAACCGCTCACCCACAACATTCGCGAGGCGCGGGCGCTGCTCGAAGCCGCCCGCAAGTATAAAGTCGTGACCCAAATGGGCAACCAGGGCGCCTCGATGGATTGCAACGCCGAACTCACGGAATGGGTGCAAGCCGGCGTCGTCGGAAAAGTAAAGCGTGTGCATGTGTGGACCAACCGCCCCGTGTGGCCCCAGGGTGTACCGACGCCGCAGTCGGGTGACGCCATTCCGCCCGAACTTGACTGGGACCTCTGGCTTGGCCCGGCTAAGCAGCGCCCCTACAGCGACCATTATCTGCCCTTCAGTTGGCGCGGCTGGTGGGACTTCGGCACCGGCGCGCTCGGCGATATGGGTTGCCATCTCATTGACCCCGTATACCGGGCTCTGAAATTGACGGCGCCGACGGCGGTCGAGGCCAGTGCCACCACCGTCTGGTCGGGCGAGTTCAGGGAAGCCGACTACGCCGACAGCTGTCCGCCTTCTTCCATCGTCAAAATGGACTTTCCCGCCCGCGGCAAAATGCCCGCTTGCGAACTCTGGTGGTACGACGGCGGCGTACGCCCCATGCGCCCGGCGGAACTGGGTGCCAACGAACCTTTCGGCACCTGGGACGGCGGCGCTTTGCTCGAAGGCACGAAAGGCAAAATTCTCTGCGGTATTTATGGCGAAGAGGCGACCCTCCTGCCTACCTCCAAAATGAAAGATTTTAAAAAACCGAAGCCGACCGAGCCGCGCTACACGGCGCCGTCGCACCAGATGGTGTGGGTCAACGCCTGCAAAGGACAAGGCAAAGCCTCGTCGCCCTTCGAATACGCCGTGCCGCTCACCGAAGCGCTGCTGATCGGCAACCTCGCCGTGCGATGCTACGACATCAAAAAACTGAAACCTGGCAAAACGGCTGATTCCTGGGCGCCTTACGACTATCCCGGCCGGCTACGACTGGAATGGGATTCAGCCAACATGCGCGTCACCAACTTTGAAGAGGCAAACCTGTTCGTGGGCAGAGATTACCGGGCAGGGTGGTCGCTGGCGATATGATACGCTGGTTGTTATGGGTATATTAAAGCACTGCGCCACACGTGACAGACGGGCCTTTTTGCGTTAAAACCAGAAAATTTGAACATTACTTTTTCCGAAAACAAAAAATCCGACTTATGTGGAAAAAAATTTCGCTCAGCCTTTTCGCGCTGATCCTGCTTGTCGCCTGTACGAAGAATGTCTTCACCGGGCGTAAATCCCTGAATATCATACCTTCCGCTACGATCAATCAATTGAGCAACGACGAATACCGCGCGTTCCTTAAACAAAGCAAGACCCTGACGTCGGGTAAGGAATACGACCTCGTGCGCCGCGTCGGCAATGACCTGAAAGCCGCAACGGAAGTCTATTACCGCTCGAAAGGCAAGGCAGCAGAACTCAGGGAATTTGCGTGGGAATTCAACGTCGTGGACGACCCTAAGACGGTGAACGCCTTCTGCATGCCCGGCGGCAAAGTGGTCGTATACACCGGTATTCTCAACGTGACGAAAAATGAAGACGCCCTCGCTGTCGTCATGGGCCACGAGATCGCCCACGCCCTGGCAAAACACGGCAACGAACGCATGAGTCAGGGACTTATCGCCCAACTCGGCCTTACTTCGCTCGACCTGGCGCTCTCACAAAAACCCGCCGCCACTCGACAGATACTGATGACCGCCGCCGGCGCCGGTGCGCAGGTCGGCGTGATGTTGCCGTTCAGCCGCAAACATGAATCCGAAGCCGACGAGATCGGCCTCTACCTCATGGCCATGGCGGGCTATAATCCCGACGAAGCCGCGCCTTTTTGGGCGCGCATGAGCGGTTCGGGTGGCAGCCGCCCGCCGGAGTTCCTGAGCACCCACCCCGACCCGTCCAAGCGCAGCCAGGATCTGAAGAAACTGGTGCCGAAAGCACGGTCGTACGCCCGGCAGTACCCCGTGCCGGCGAGTTCGAAGAATAAGAAGGGGAAATAGTTGATGGTTAATGGTTAATGGTTATTGGTTGTTGGTTATTGGTTAATGGTTATTGGTTATTGGTTGTTGGTTGTTAGTTTTTGGTTATCAGGAACTTACGGCCATGAGGGTGTTCAAATAACTGTGTCAAAGGATTTGAAAAAGTTCACATCTTCACGAATCAAAAAAACGCAGTTATGAAGAAACGCAAAGAGGATTATTTTCTTCCTGGAGTTGAACAGGAATTGATTAA
>JABAQQ010000005.1 GCA_019187225.1 Saprospiraceae bacterium | reverse complement strand
AAGTATTCGATCTCTTACCAGCCTTGTCAATGAACGCTATCTATCGTTTTATTGCTAAAAATAAACAACTTGATTTCCCTCTTTTGGAGTAGACATATTAGCCGTTTTTACAAACCGAGAATCGCTGCTTTTGGAGTAGACATATTAGCCGTTTTTACAAACCGAGAATCGCTGATATGGCAACCAAACAGGCGCTTCTACTGCCAAAATGGACAGCCTGCACTATTGGTACGGGGCGAATAACAATCACCTGCTATATATAGACGACTCCACTACCGTCGCTTCCTCTACTTACACCGGCGACCTGGAAGACCAGGCGTCGGGCAACTACGGCTATCACCCTATAGGCCACCTTAGGAGTGATATCCGCGATAGTATTACGTATATCAGCTGGAATGAATTCCAGAAAATCGGACGTGTAGAAAAAACTGATCGTCTTATCACTTTTAGATATAACCCCATGGGAAACCGCGTGGCCAAATACTCCAAACCCAACGCCAGCAACCTCGAAAAACGCACCTACTATGTCCGCGACGCGCAGGGCAACGCAATGGCCACCTACTCCGCCTGGGTTAAAAACAACTCCGGCGCAATCACCTGGGATTCTTTCCGTTTGTCGGAACAACACATCTACGGCTCTTCCAGAGTGGGCATGGCTCTAACCGACGTGAAACTCTACCCGGCTGTACCCAAAAACCCGCACCTCCCCGATACCAGCCATTATCCTATCTTTGAGGGCTGGAAGCGGTACGAAATTGCGAACCATCTCGGCAATGTGCTGGCCGTCATCACCGACCGCAAGCGCGGCGCGGCAGCCTCCGGCACGGCCATCCAGTGGTTCGACGCGGATGTGGTGGCCTCGCAGCAGTACTACCCCTTTGGAATGCTGATGCCGGGCAATACCAGCGCCAGCTTGCGGCGGCAGTATACGCTGGGCGGCAACGACTACCGATATGGATTCAACGGTAAAGAGGGCGACGACGAGGTGAAGGGCGACGACAACCAGCAGGACTACGGCATGAGATGTTATGACCCGAGAGTAAGTAGATTCTTGAGCGTGGACCCGATTGCGAAAGATTATCCGATGTTGACTCCGTATCAGTTCGCGAGCAACACACCGATTTGGGCAATTGATTTGGATGGTTTAGAAGCGTATTTTACAAATGACGGCACTTTTCTTCGATGGGGAGATATCAAGGGAGACAAAGCGCCTGTTATTATAGTTACCAGAGACTATGAACCATTTAAATTTATCAATGAAATGATAGAAATAAATAACAATAATCCTAATAGTACTGAAAGTGTTGCCCCACAGTATGTGGAGAAATACCAAACTGTCACTTCTGATGGCAACTATGTAGACTATGGGACTTTTAAAAGTATAGCAGCTACAGCCTATAGTGAAAGTGGCTACGCAAAAGATGCTATTTTGGGTATAGCGAATGTCATTGTAAATAGGCATAAGCTCTACAAAGGGACTGGATTAACTAAGTACTCTCAAAGTACTTGGACAATAAAAACAACGCTTGAAAAGATGAGAAACAATTGGGACGATAGCGAATATAAGCTTGAAAACCCTGCGGCTAAAGCTTTTTTCAGTAAAAACGAGGTACAAAGAAACGGAAATGAATTGATGAAGGCTGGATTTGAAGCAGCACTAAATGCACTAACAGGTGGAAAAGATCATTCAGAAGGTGGGCAAGGTTGGCATGGTGTTGACATTCTTAGTAATAAAACTTGGATGAGCGATGAAAAATATGGCATCGATTTCCCTAAACACACTTTAATTGGATTATTCAAGGATGCGAATAAAAGTAACAAAGTTGCCATTCCAATGTTTGAGGCAATAAAAACGATTGAAGGGCGAAAAAGCCTAGATAGCAAAATTGGTACTGCAGCTACTATATTCTTTAAGCCAAGCGCAGCTGCCTATAAAAAACAACCTAAAACAGGAGGCTTATGAGGTATGTTTTATTGCCACATGCTTATTTTTTATTCCTCGCGATGATATTCGTTGAGATTCAATCTTCTTGTATTAGGAGAACAAGAAACATAAATGCCTCCCTACGGTCAAAGAATTTTTGTGACAATATATTTGTTGATACAAGTGTGCATGAAGCAGAAAAAGTCATTAAATTCTGTTATGACAACCGTCACTTAGCTCAAAAACCTAAAGAGCAAAAACGAGGTATTGTTCATTTTGACTCATTGGTACTTGATTACAATGAATATACAACAGGATTCACCTCTATCTGTTTGATTAAGAGAAAAGACCCTATGGATATTCAATATATCCCTAACGAGATAGATCATGCCATTATATCGTTCTGTCGCACTGCCGATTCTATCGACTTATTTTCTAATTACGACCAATCTCTTGTCAAGATTAATAATATAGGCTTTCTATCGTTGTCTTTCCGTCCACCAGATGATTTTTGGGTCAATAATATACTTTTTGTAGACAAATATTTGATTCTTACAACAATGTATGTGGGAGCTAGTGGAATTAGTGCAAATTACAATCAAATTTTTTTGTTTAAAGTTACTGGCATAGACTCCTTAATATGTTATAGGCCAATTGAAAAAAACATCAAAGATATTGCTTGGCTTGAGTAAACACACCCGCTTGCGCGAGGCTCTTCACCCCCCGCTCGCGCCGAGGCCCTGCTTGCACGAGGATGCCCAAAACCACCCCAAAGCCGATCAATAAACCACAACCGCTCGCGCCGAGGCTTCCGATATTTATCGGAACAGGTTCTGCCTCGCGTGTGCCATCCATCGGGCTGCGCCCGTGCACAACTAACACATCATCACGCTGCAACCCATACATCATGAGACACATCACTAATTTTTTTATCCTAATCATCGTCTTTTTTGCCAACTCTGTCAGTGCCCAGCAGTGGGAGTCCTTCCTCTCGCCGCCTTGGCCGATGGCCAACAGCAAACTGCTGACAATAGAAGACAAAGTATTCATCTTCGCCGGAAACGGCCTTTACCGCAGCAGCGACGGCGGCGACCATTGGGAGCAAATCCGCGCCTACCAGTCGGATAACGTCGCGCAGGTGCTCGAAGTCAACCGCAACAACAACCGTTTGTATTGGTCGGAAGGGCTTGACTCCATGAGTTTTTATCAACTTTTCAGCAGTGCCGACTTGGGCGATACATGGCAACCAGCAGGCAATGTAAAGGCAAGCGTATCGGCTTTTATAGGCGACACTGTTTACGGCGGCTGTTACGATGGATCGGGATTGTGCAGCAAGTTGGGCAGCGCGAGCTGGAAGACAATACCCTATTACCCTAAAGACTCGGCTGGCTATATTTTGGGACTGACTGCCGAGGGGGCAAACCTCTGGGCAGCCACGGAAAACGGCATTTACCATTCGCCGGACGCGGGCTACAATTGGGAACACAGCCTCCCGATGGATGATGTGCAGGTCACCTATCATTCCAACGGGATGCCCACCTTTTTGATAAAAGCCCTGAACGGTGAAGTGATAGTTACGGACGAAATCAAAAAACTGCTGTATTTTACGAAAGACAATGGCGCAACCTGGCAGGAAGCGCCGTGGGAAGGCATCGGGCTGTACAACTCCGGCCAACACCTGTACGCCACCGACGCTACGGGCAAACAACTGTGGCGTTTCGAGGGCGGTGGGCCTTCCAACTGGACGGTGCTGTCGGTGGGGGCGGTGTCGAACCTCAAATTGACGGGAGTCGGCGAACACGACGGCGGCATTTGGCTGGGGTCGGAGTGGTTGGGCATCATCCGTAAAAAACCGGATTCGGACAAGTGGCAACTGGCCAACGGCGAGCCGAACACCGGCGGCGGCAACCTTCGATATCAGGACGGACACTTATTTCTCAACACCACCCCACAAACGTTTTCAGCCGATAACGGCGCCACCTGGCAGCAAAACCTGCATGCTATATTTCCCGGTTTGTGGAGCAACGGAAACTACGATTACACCTTTACCGGCGCCATCCTGCGTTGTCCGCGCAACGGGCGCTTCGAATGGGAAACCTATTCGACCCCTCCCGAGCCTGCCTCCGGCGTGATGGCACTGGGCGATACGCTGCTTGCAGTGAAACAATCGCCGGCGAGCAAGATATTTCAGTCTTTCGACAACGGTGCATCGTGGAGCAATACGGTTACCATCCCCACTGCATTGCAGGGCGCCGGTATCCGGGTATTACAAGGGAAGCTGTATGTGATAAAAGACAAAACGCTCCACCGCTCGGATGACCTGGGCGCCACCTGGCAGCCGGTTTATACTTTCCCTTACAAAGTGGACGAAACGGTAGGCCGCTTTTTCATCGTGAAGGATACCATCCTGCTGTCGCACCCGCCGCTCGACCTTACCTTCTATTCTGCCGACGGCGGGCAGAGCTTCGATACGCTGCCGGCGCCGCAAAATTTCAACACGAACGCCTACCGGCTTCGGGCCCGGAAAGACATACTGCTGCTGCACCTGGACGAAAATGTGTTTTATGTGTCGAAAGACGTGGGCAAGACCTGGACGAGTTTGCTGCCGCCCCCCGGCGCCGATCTTGTATCTATCACCAGCGGCGACTCGTGGACCTACGGCGACAATGCGCTCTACTTTCCCGGCAACTGGCGGCTCCGCCTCGACGACCAGCGCCAGGCATCGGGCAAAGTCTTCCTCGACAGCAACGGCAACGGGCAAAAAGACATCGGAGAACCGGGACTGAACAATTTCGTCGTCAAAGCCGCCCAAAGCGGGGCACTCGGCGCTACCTACAACGACGGCGATTTTTCCATGTTCTTCGGCCAGCAAGCCGACGAGCTGTCGGTTGCCAATGTGCCGCCGCACTATGCTGCCGCGCCTGCTTCGGTTGCGGTAACGGCCGGGGCTGGCAGCATACCGCCTCCGTCGTTCGCTATCCAGCCGCAGGGAACGGTCAACGACGCAGGCGTCAACCTGGTGGCTGCCAAGGCATTCCGCGCCGGTTATGATAATACGCTGTATGTCAATGTAAAAAATGCCGGAACCGTCGCGTCCAACGGTCAACTGAAACTGGCTTTAAGCCCTTTGCTGAGCGTGATTTCAACGACACCTGCCGCCGATGCAATCATCGGCGACACTTTGATTTGGGATTTCGCCAACCTCCAGCCTTTGAAAGAACGGAAATTCCAGGTGGACGTCAAAACAGCCGTCGTGCCGCCCGGAGAGCCGGTTTTTGTAAAAGCAGAAACTTTCAACGGCGCGGATGTGGATATGACGAACAACACCGCCGTGCTGGACGAGCAGGTTGTTTCATCTTATGACCCGAACGACAAAGCGGTGTCCGAAACCCATGTCCCCGTCAACGAGGCGGACGAAGAAGAACTGGTCTATACCGTTCGTTTTCAGAACCTTGGCAATGTGGAGACCGATTTTATCACCGTACGCGACACCTTGTCCGCCGCGCTCGACGCGGCCAGTGTGCGCGTGCTGACGGCCAGTCACCCCTGGGAATTGCACATCGAAGACGGCCGGGTGCTGGTGTTCCGCTTCAATCCCATCCGGCTGGCGCCGGCATCGGAAGACAGCCTGGGCAGCCAGGGATTCGTGCAATTCGCCATCCGCATGAAGCCGGGTCTGGAAGTCGGCAACGAAATCGCCAACACCGCCCACATCTACTTCGACTTCAACCCGGCGGTGGTGACCAACACGGTCGTCACATCCATCGCGGTGGTCGCCACTTTCGAGCCTTCGCAACGGGCGCTGCCGCTCGAAGTGTTCCCCAACCCGGCCGGCAGCCGCGTTACGCTGCGTTTGCCGGAAGGCTTTGAAGGCGAAGGCAGAATAGAAATATTTTCTGTTAAGGGCAGGCTGGTTTATTCGGCTGCTGCGTTGGGTAGTTCACAGGAAATTGATTTATCCGGTGTTCCGACGGGTGTATACTGGTGCCGCTGGACGGCGGGAGGGAAAGTGTTTTGGGGGAAGGCGGCGGTGCAGCGATAATCCTTCGTCAATTCATGCAACTCATTGTTTTTCAAATCATTCATCATTAAAATGCAAAAACTGCTTTTTTTATTTCTGTTGTTTCCTTTAATGACAGGCGCTCAGCCTCGCGTAACTCAAAGCCAGGTATTCAAATGGGAAGAAGCGATGGATGTGAATGGCATTACCAGTGATGCGACAAGTGGGAATATATTCTTACTGTACCAAGACTTCTCGCTTGTCAATAAGATGAGTCCTTCCGGTCCAAAGGAACGATATAAATGGGCTGTGGATGTATTTTCACCCGACTTAAAACCACTGCATCGCAACAAACCGCAACAACTGGACATGCCAGGCGGCGATGAAGTGCCAATAGGGCATGCGGTGTCGTTTGAAGGCAAACCCCATCTCGTTTTTCTGTTACATAAAAAGAAAGAAAACAAAACTGAAGTGTACAGGGCGGCACTGCAACCAGACGGGGTGATCGGTAAACCTGAATTAGCCGGCGCCCTGGATGGCAAATGGGTGGAAGAATCGCAAATCATGTATGCTCGGTCTGCGGACAATGCACTGTTTTTGGTTGCAAAGCATCCGTCGCGAGACAAGCCGAAAGAGCCTTTCTCCTATATTGTATTCGATCAGAAAGGCAACATACGACGGAAAGGCAACCTTCAAATCCCCCCTGAACCTTCGGATTTGGCGGTCGGTTACCCGATGGTCGCCAATGATGGCGCTATCTGGGCCCCGGTGTGGGCCGACGACAAGGGCCTGCGACAGGAGGTATGGGTGTGGAGTGAAGGCGGAAATCAGCCCGTTAAGACCGACATTTCGCCTTCCGATGGAAAAATAGCGACCGATTTGGTACTCAGGCAATCCGTACACGACGGATTCGTATATGCCGGCGGTACGTTTGCGGCGGCTTCCGACGGTGCAGAAAAAGGAATGTTCAAGAGTAAGAGATGGCACAACGACCCGAATCCGGAGCAAGGCACTTTCTCCCTGAAATTAGACAGCAAAAGTGGCAAGGTCGTCTCCCGGTCTGTTCATACATTCAGTGCTGCGACCTTGAGTTTTTGGGATAAAAAGCCCGACGCGCTGAAAAAAGGGGACGGATTAAATTCCATTCGGGCGCTCGACGTACTGCCCATGGCCGACGGTAGCGTATGGGTGGGCGTGGAACAATTTTTTCAGATTTTCCAGGAAGGTACCATCAATTATACGCCGCAAGCGATCGGCAGCATTACCGACGGACGGAATTTTGGAGACCCTTGCTGTGAATCGGGTGTTCTGGCCCATCATTCCTCAGCAGGAGAATTGTTGCAGGAACAGGTCCTCGGCAAACGCAGCTGGGCGATAAATGATAACGGGCTGGGTTATTTTTTCAGGACAAATGCACAGGGCGATCTGGTTGCGCTTTATACCGATCACGAGGCAAATCCGGGTAAAAACATTGTCAAAGCAGGCCAGTTAGAGCGAACCCTCGTGGGCGGCTACGGCAACCTCAGGGAAAATGCCTGCGGAGCAATGATGACAATGAAAAAAGGGGAAAAAAGCACCACAAAAAAGCTTTTTACCCAAGATGAAACAGGTACTTGGTTTGAACCCAGGCTTTGTGTACAGGTGTCTGATGGAGCATTCCTATTTGTATCTGCAGGCAGAGGATTTTCTTATCATCTCCTGAAATTGGAGTTGTAGTAAACCGTCGCCACCCAACCAAAGCCCATAGTTGCAATGCTTTTTCTTTTAAAAACCGATAAACAATTATTCCGATTATGAAGCCTTCGATATTCTTTCTCCTGCTTTTCTTCATCATTACCAACACTTTAAACGGACAGAATCTTTTTACGAAACGTTTGAATCAAAGCGCCACTACAAATACACTACAGGAGGCGCGCCGCATTATTCGCACTCCGGATAATAATTTTTTAGTAGTCGGTTACCTGGCAAGCACGCCTTCTTCATTAGACCGGGATGCGCTTGTTATCAAAATGGATGCCGATGGCACTGTGATCTGGGCAAAAAGGTACGGAGGTTCCAATTGGGAGGAGTTTAACGATGTGGTTCAAATGGGCAATTATTATTATTGTTTAGGGTATACACGGACGTGGGTGAATGGTGTCTATCTATCTTCCGGTACAAATGTACTTGCGGATGTTTTCTTAGTCAAATTGAAACTCGATGGATCTGTTGTATGGGCCAAAAACATGGGAAAACCCGCAAATGGCGTTAGTGCAACGGATGGTAATGACATCGGTCAGAGGATAGTAGCATCGAGCCAGGGAGGAGTAATCTTAACAGTTAGAATAAACTCAGGAGCATCCACAAATCAGAATAACGGTATTATTTCGGTAGATTCCGATGGCAAAGTTCTGTGGGCATACCAATATAATATGCCAAACAGCAACTCTATTAATGAATTAACCGTTGGAATTTGGAAAGACGGTGCGGAAAGTTATATCACAGGAGGTTGGATTGGACCTGCAAGCACGGGTTTCAACGGCGGCATCAGTTTCAAAGTAAATCAGAAAGGCGATTTAATATGGGCAAAGAATACGCGATGCACTCCCGGCGCATTTGAATCCCAGTATTATGGATACTATAACCACAATACAGGAAAGGTCTATACTACCGACTTTTATAATCAAGTAAGCGGCAACATTCGTGAGCCGCAGGTTTGTGTAAATATGGCGAGCACCGGCAATGCACCTCCAAGTGGCTCAGTACCGCAAGCCAAACGATTTCATTATGGCTCGGCTGGTTCCTCGGGTAATAACTTCAGAGCCAATATCTTTCCTGTAGGTGATGGTTATCAGGAATTTATCTTGGCAGCGTATGACTTGAATTCGATCACACTTAATACTACGAAATTTGCCAGCATTATTGCAGTTGATGAAGATTTGAATTTTCAGTGGTCGAAAAGGATTGGAGCAAAACATCAGTCAAACACAGGCTATTTGAATCTGGTAAATGACATGATCCCATGTGACGGGAATAATCAAAGCTTATTGGCGGTCGGTACAGTGAACAAGCTTAGCGGTGGGAACACTTATAAAGATATTCTGTTAACCAGAATATCATCGTCTGGAACGGCGGATGGATGCGATTCTACCGTATCTATCAATAATTCCACTTTAGGTGAAACCGTCACTTCACTCAATTTGCAACGCATCAACTTAAATACCACTAACTGCGGTAGTTCATGTTGGGCTGAGGATGGTCTGATAAATGATGTAACAGTTACAATTGATACTCTGGTTTCTTACACCGATTGTTTGATAACACTTAAAGATGGTGAGACTTCAGAAGCGGCAAAATTACCCGGATCCCCCGACCATATAGTACCAACGACCATAGGCGGCAATGGTCCTTTTTCTCATTTGGGATTCATTTTTCAAAAACCACCCAAAGATATCTATTTTGAAATCACAGACCCTACAGGAGATTTCGTATACGAACGCTTTTTTGGAAACATGGGGCAATTGATTTCCGGATTCAATTTGGCCTCGATGAATCTGGAGAAGGGAGACTATGTTTGGGAGATTGAGGCGGTGTATGATGATGAGGAGGGAATCGAGCGCAAAGTGGGAGAATTTACGATTGACTGAATTCGATATTAAATTCAGGTAAGTAACAAAAGTTTTCAGTAAACCCCGCATTTTATTATTATCGTTTTAACCATTTACCCCGGATTGTTTTCCGGAGATACCCGGGTTTCTCACAATATGCCGGTGAGTTATACGGGGTTTGCCGGCAACTTAGCCGGCAAACCCCGGATTTTTTCCGCCCTACTTGGTGACAACACAAGGTGTGTCCGAAACCTTTGGATATTATACCAGCGTGCTAAATTGCGTTCCTGCTCCAGAGATGACACCTTTTATGAGTACGCCGCTTTTGTCATCCTGACGGGAATTGCCCACTCTAAAAGCGAGTAGGAGCCAGCCTTTCCCTCGCAGAACGGACGGCTCCTGTCAGGATGACGAAAGCGGTATACTCAAACCCTTTCAAACGACTCTAACTTCTCCCTGCTCCGCTCTCAAGCCTCCTCCTTCACAAACTGCACATTCACCTGTATCTTCACTTCATCGGACACCACGGCGCCCCCTGTTTCGGTGAGGGCGTCCCAGCGAAGGCCGAATTCCTTGCGCTTGAGCGCGCCTGTCACTTCGAAGGCCGCTTTAATGTTGCCGTAAGGGTCTTTCACCGTGCCGTGGTATTCGACCTGGAGCGATACCGGTTTGGTGATATCGCGGATGGTCAGGTTGCCGTCGAGCTGGTACTGCTCGCCGCCGAGTCGTTTCATGCCGGTGGATTGGAAGCTCATCTGCGGGAATTTTTCGCTGTTGAAAAAGTCGTCGCTGCGCAGATGGTTGTCGCGGGCTTCCACGCCGGTATTCACCGAGCCGGTTTCGACGCTGAACCCGATATTGGCCGTCGTGAAATCGTCGCCGTCGGTGCTGACGCTGGAAGAAAATTTGTCGAATTTGCCCGACACGGTCGCGATAACGAGGTGCCGGACGCGGAAGGTCACTTCCGAGTGCGCAGGATCGAGCTGCCAGTTGGTTGTTGCCATGATCTGTATTTTTTCAAAGGTAAAGAATAGGAGTAAAACAAGGTGATTCTGATTTAGTTGTTGAAACACTAAAAATTTTAACAACTAATTGCATGATGGAGAGAAAAGGACGTTGGACGTTTGATGTTGGACATTTGACGTTTGGACATTCGACGTTTGACATCGGACGTTTTTGCCACTTCCAGGTGGCAGCGAAAACCCCGCTGTGCGTATCCTTGTAAAAAATCACTTGTATGTACCGTCCCGCCCTTTTAATTCTGTCATTAATTTGGTTTGTTTACCCGCTTTTCCCGCAAAATGCTCCTCCCTTTACTTGCGCTTCAGATGATTTATTGCAACAAAAACTAAAAAATGACCCCGCTTTTCAAGCGCGCCACGAGGAAATGGAACAACAGTGCTACCAATGGCTCAAAGGTATTGAATCGTTGCCGCAACAATCCAAAGGCGCATCACCGGCCTACGTCATCCCCGTGGTCGTGCATATTATTCACCAGTTCGGCCCCGAAAATATCACCGACATACAGGTGGAACAAGGGATTCAGCATCTGAACGCCGCTTTCGCCAATAGCGGTTACTACGATAACGGCGATGGGGTTGCGACGCCGTTCCAGTTTTGCCTGGCGCGCAGGAAGCCCGACGGATCGCCAACCAACGGTATTAACCGGGTGCAATCCACGCTGACATTTATGGACCTATCCCAGGATTCGGATCTGAAAAACCTGAGCCGCTGGGACCCGACGCAGTACGTCAACATCTGGGTGATCAAAAAAATCTCCGGTAACATCGCCGGATATGCATTCTTTCCCGGTTCGCACGGCGGACCTGAAGACGGCATCGTAATGGAGGCGGAGTGGATGGGGAGCAGTTTTGGCAACTCGACCGTTTTGGCACACGAAATGGGGCATTATCTGGGTCTTTACCATACCTTCCAGAACGGCTGCTACAACAATAATTGCCTGCTCGACGGCGACAAGGTGTGCGACACGCCACCCGATCAATCCACCTCCTGGACGCCCTGCGGAACAGTTCAGAATTCCTGCGTGACAGATACCGATTCCGGCTTCGCGACCGATCAGAACGACATGACCATCAATTACATGGACTATGCGACCTGGGATTGTTACAATGCCTTCACGCAGGGCCAGAGCGACCGGATGGAGTTTTTTCTGCTGGGCGCGCGGCAGAGTTTGCTACTGTCTCAGGGTTGCAACGATCCCTGCATCGCTCCGGTGACGGCGTCTTTTTCCGCTTCGGCAAGCGGAACCTTGCCGGCCGGCACAGTGGTCAATTTTACCAACACCTCCGTTAACGGCGCGAACTACGAATGGACGGTCAACGGGAACGTCGTTGGCACTTCGGCCAATTTAAATTACGTCCTGGCCAATGCGGGCACACAGGTTGTTCTGTTGAAAGTTTGGGGAAGCGACCCAAGTTGTACCGATTTCGCTGCCGATACTTTTTTTGTCGTATGCCCGGTGGTGGTAAGTTTCAGCGCAGACAAACCGAATCCTGCTCCGGGCGAGACCATTACCTGCACTTATACCGGCAGCGGCGCCACACTGTATGAATGGCTCCTGAACGGCATGCCGGTTGGCAGCGCCGCTTCCGTTGCGATCCCCATTCCGGGGCCGGGCTCCTATTCTATTTGTCTGAACGCATCGAACGGCTTTTGCCAGCAGCAAACATGTCGGCTTATCGAGGTCGCAGATACCAACCAGTGCTTCGAATCCTGGTGGAAAAAACTGGATTTGAACGCGAGCTCAGGATCGTTCGGCGGCGGGTTCGTGCAGTTGCCCGGTGGCGATATGTTGGCCGGCGCCGTATTGGATTATGCCAACCAGCATTTCGTCCGTTTTTCGCCTATGGGAGTTGTCACGCAACACTGGAACATTGTTCAGCAGAACGTAGTCTCCGGGATCAGCGATTTTTCGGTCAGTAGCGATGGCCACGTTCTTGTTTTGCGCTCGAATTTGTCGGGCAACAGCATCAACAATTGCTTTATGGAAAAAATCAACTACGCTACCGGTCAGGTTGCCTGGAGCAAGAGATTGATGTTGCCCCAACCGATGTTTGTCTGGAAAATCGAAGAACATCCCGCGACCCAGCATTACTGGATCTGGGGCCGGGTGACGGGCACGGCACAGCAATTGCCGACCGATCAGGCGATCGTACTGGAAATCAATCCCGCAGACGGGAACATCCTGAGTCAGAAAAATTATTCCATCGGAACGGCGCCGCTTGTGAAGGCCACCGTTCCGGCCGGCAATTTTATTTACGGAGCGGGCTACCATTACACCGGAGCCATTGGTTTCAAACCCATGCTGGCAAAATTCGACATGACCGGCGCGCTTGTCTGGAGCAAACAATTCGATTTTGCGCCGTTGGCTTTTGTGGAGTGGACGGACGTAGCCCGCGACGGCGACGATATTTTGCTGACGGGCGCCGATGGCAACACCATCTTTTTTACAAAAACCGATCTCGACGGCAATCCATTGGAAGTGAAGTCATTCAATATCGGCGGCATGTTGTCTTATTACTCCCACGCCGATAAAGTCAACATCAACGTCTTGTCCGATGGCTACCTGCTGACTTTCGGCTATTTTACTTCGGCACAGGACGACGGCCGGATGGTGTTTTTAAAAATTGACAAAAGCGGAAACATTGACTGGGCGAAAAATACCGTGCTTTTGCCCGAATGGGACGGGGTGGAAGTGCTGATCAATGGAGGTCAAATCGTGGCGATGGCCTGCCAGGGATTTCATGGCGATGACTTGTATTTGTTCAAAACACCTGTTGCGCCCGCTACGCCGGAAGATTGCGCGCACGACCAGCCGGACATAACCGCCTCCGTACCGGCCTGGACGCTTTCCACTTTTATGCCCGCCCCGTTGAATGCCGCGCCGGTGGGTTCGGCGACCCTGAACACGACCACTCAAAATATCTCTGTTCCGCTGGAGACCTTGTGCGCCGCCAACGCCTGCCCCGAAATATGCGGCAACGGCCTCGACGACGACTCCGACGGCTATGTGGACTGCTTCGATGCGAGCGATTGCCCTTGCGACGACCTGCCTGAGTGCATCCGCATTGATACGATAGTGCCTCCTGACACCCGAATAGCCGGAAAATTAGACTGGGCGAGTCCGGGTAATACTGCTTTCATTGGCTTCACGCCTGTGGCAGCCAACCTCAATCCCAAACAGGACAATATGCCGGAAATCGTCGCGGGCAAATGGGTTGCCAGACAGACCACCGACGAATTGCTCATTTTTCGCGGCGACGGCAGCGACGCCGCTACCCCCCGGAAATTGATCATACCCGAGCGTTTGTCCGCTTTCCACCCTACCACTCCTGCTATCGGTGATCTCGATGGCGACGGTATCCCCGAACTGGCCGTAATTTGCGCCGACCACCACATGAGGGTTTATAACAATTATCAACCCGATGCCAATCCGGTCATGACATTGATGGCGGTTTCGACCGACACAACTTTACTGAATCGCTCTTCCAAACCCCTGCTGGCAGATTTTGATGCCAACGGCATTTCGGAAATTTACCTTGGCAACGAGGTGTTTTGGTTCGATTTCAGTACGCCGGGCAATCCGGCGCTTCGACGGACGGCGCCCACATCAACGGTACCTAGCGGAAGGGAAACGCACGACGACCGAACTTCCTGTTCCATAGCCGCCGATTTGTTAAGTCCCATTGACTGCGCAGGCGACCCGGATTGCGAAGGACTTGAAATCGCGGCAGGCTACGCGATCTACTCTGTTGACCTCGACCCCTCGGACGGCGACCCCGTGGAAATCAAGAAACAGCGCGACTTGTCCAACATGCCACCCATAGCGACCTATACCGACGGTCATACCACTGTGGGCGACGTTGACCTCGACGGTATTCTGGATATACTTGTCACCGGCAGGCGGTCGGGAAATATGGGCGTTTATATCTGGAATAAAAATGGGTTGGTCAAATTTATCCCGCTGCCCACCTTCGGCTCGCCATACGCGGGATTGGTGGCAGTGGGAAATGTGTACGACGATAAATTAAGTGGCGTGGCAACGGATTTGCCGGAGATGGTGGTGTGCGCCTGGGGTAACAGAGTATATGCGCTCAATATCAACGCTGCCAACCAAACCCCCGCCACTCCCTGGTGGTGGACTTTGCAGCCACCAGCCGGTTCCGGGTTCACTTCTGCGGCGCTTTTTGATTTTAACAACGACGGATTTGCCGAGGTGGTAGTCCGCGATCTGGATTCCCTGAGCATCCTGTACGGCGGACCAGCCCCTTTTCCTCCCGGCGTCAACAGCAAACGCAGCTGGTTCTCCTTTTCCATTGCAAGCAGCTACTTAGACCAATACCCTACGGTAGCGGATGCGGACAACGACGGTCAGGCTGAAGTGGTGTTGATCGGGCGCCCGCAAGCGCCTTCTACAGTCAATCTTGTCAATGAAAGCATTGTCGTGCTGGAAGCCGACGTCGCACTTGGCGTTCCCTGGGCGCCGGCCCGCCCGTTGTGGAATCAGTTCAATTATTATCCAGTGAGTATTAACGACGATCTTTCCATTCCCAAAACGCAACAGCCAAGTCACTTCGAACTTCCGGGGCCAGGTTCGGGGAAAAGGCCGTACAACCTGTTCCTCGGCCAACCTTCCAAATACGACAACAATTTCAATCCGTTCGTCTTTCTACCCGACGCCGGCGTGAGCCTGGATGCTATGAGATGCAACGGCGATACCCTGATCTTTACCGCCCGGATATGTAACAAGGGCAGCACCGACATCCCGGCCGAAACGCCGCTTCGCCTGTATGCCGCAGACCCGACCACTTCAACTACTGCTGCATTGCCACATATCCCCGCTCTTCCCCTGGATATCAAACCGGATTCCTGTTTGTCTTTCGAAATAGCCTTGCCTGCGCCACCCGGCGCGCAACACATATACCTGGTTGTCAATGACAACGGCAATCAGGCAACACCTTTCGACCTTTCCGCCGATTTCCCGGTAAGCAGCATTGCAGAATGCGATTATTCGAACAACATGGCTGCCATTGACCTTCCACTGCCACCGCCGCTGCCGCCGGATCTCGGGCCGGACGTGACGGTCTGCCAGAACGGCGTATGGACGTTCGATGCCGGTCCCGGGTTTGAATCGTACAAATGGTCCGATTTGACCACCGAACCCATTATAACCGTTTATGAGCCGGGCATTTACTGGGTGGAAGCCAGGGACGTATGCGGCAATGTGTACAGCGATACCGTATCGGTGACGGTGGACGCAGCGACGGTAATCGAACTGGGCGCCGATACCATCTTGTGCGGAGGTGGGACGCTTCAATTCAACGTACCAGGGTTTGTTGAATATCAATGGTTTCCGGTAAATGGCCTTTCGTGTTCGACCTGCGGCAATCCCGGCGCACAACCATCAGCCGATGTGACCTACACCGTCGTTGCGAAGACGGCGTTGGGATGTTACAGCACGGATTCTATAAAGGTCACCATAGGACAGGTCGTGCAAATACAGTTGGATACGGCGGCATGTGCAGGCGAAACTTTGAGCATACACGGCACTGCGATCCCTGCTGGAAGTTTGCAGGTGATTTATCTGCCGTCTGCCACCGGTTGCGACTCAGTGCTAAACGTGGCCGTGGCAATGCTTCCTGTCGTACAAACTGCTGAAAATCAGACGATCTGCACGGGCGATTCGGCCTTGATTTTCGGCCAGTGGCAAAGTCAGGCGGGCGCGTTCAGTCAAACGTTCACGGCAATGGGCGGCTGCGATTCGACGCACACGGTCGCGCTCGATGTTTTGCCGGCCTTGCAAACGACGGAGAGCCGTTCAATTTGCGCAGGCGATTCGGCCTTGATTTTCGGCCAGTGGCAAAATCAGGCGGGCGCGTTCAGTCAAACGTTCACGGCAACGGGCGGCTGCGATTCGACGCACACGATCGCGCTCGATGTTTTGCCGGCCTTGCAAACCTCGGAGAGCCGTTCGATCTGCGCGGGCGATTCGGCCTTGATTTTCGGCCAGTGGCAAAATCAGGCGGGCGCGTTCAGTCAAACGCTCACGGCAACGGGCGGCTGCGATTCGACGCACACGGTCGCGCTCAATGTTTTGCCGGCCTTGCAAACGACGGAGAGCCGTTCGATCTGCGCAGGCGATTCGGCCTTGATTTTCGGCCAGTGGCAAAATCAGGCGGGCGCGTTCAGTCAAACGTTCACGGCAACGGGCGGCTGCGATTCGACGCACACGGTCGTGATGGAAACAAATCCCTTACCCGATGCCGTATTGGAATGGTCGCCCCCCGTCTGTCCCGGCGAATCGAACGGCTCGATTGTAGATGTTACCGCCACGACGGGATTAGAATACAGCCTGAACGGTTCTGATTTTCAGGGTGTTGGCGAGTTTTACCAACTGGCTGCCGGAGATTATATCCTCCGCATCCGCGACAGTCTTGGTTGTAGGGCGGAAAAAACGCTTACCCTTCCAACTCCGCCGCTCTTGTTCCTCGAACTGCCGGGCGACACCCTTGTCCAGCCCGGCCAACCGGTGCAATTGTCGCCCCTGACCGGCGGAGGCAATCTGAGTTATGCCTGGTCGCCCGCGCAATACCTCGATTGTTTTGATTGTGCTCATCCTGTGGCGACACCTCTTGCGTCCATCACCTATACATTGACCATCCAAAATGCGCAGGGATGTTCGGTTTCCGACAGCATCCGCATCCGGGTGGAAAAAGAGGACCCCGGCGTGTTCATATCCAATGCCCTGCGACCGGGTAGCAGTAACGGCAACGATTTGTTCACGGTGTTCGCTCTTCAGGGTGTGCGCGAAGTGGTCTCGATGGAGATCTACGACCGCTGGGGCGGATTGATGTTCCGCCGGGAGCACTTCGCAGCAGACGGCACTGTTGGCTGGGACGGAACTGCGCGCGGGAAGGCGGTTTTGCCGGGTGTTTATGTCTATTTGCTGGAGGTCGAACTCGGCGATGGCACACGGAAAAAAATGAAGGGGGATGTGACGGTGCTGCGGTAGCATCACTGCCAAACCACCTTCTCCGCCGCCACCCGCACGCCGTTTTCCAGCATTTCAACAAAATATACACCTGAAACGAGTCCTTCGCGTCGGAGTTCGAGCGTCGGTGCGCTGAAATCCGTCCGCCGAACGACGCGTCCGAAGGCGTCGCGCAAAATGACCTCCCTGTTTTTGACTGCTGCGTCCTGCAGACTGATGTACACCGAAGATGCGGCCGGATTGGGGAAAACCTGCATTTTTTGACTGATAACCGGAAGGTCAGAAGCATTCACAAGGTTTATTTCCAGAAAATCTTCACAAATCGTGTGATGCGTGGTATTGGTCAGCACCAGCGCATTGTCGTCGAAATAGATGGCCGCCTGGTTGAAGAGAACGGCGCCAACAGGATTTCCCGTTTGTTGCGCGATGCGGAACGACACAAAGCCGTGTGAAGCGGGTTCGTTCACATTGGAATCGGGCAACATGATGCCGTCGAACAAAACCGACAACGCGCCCGTGCCACTCAAACTCCAGGTGTACGGATGACTGGCTGAGCCCATGCGGATGCTCGCCGGGTTGAGCCAGGGTGACAACGTATCCCGTATTTCGACCCGGAAAGCCGTGTCCGTACCGGTATTCTGGAAGCGGATGAGGTATTCCATTTCCTGGCCGGCTTCGATGCAGTGCGGGGCGTCCACGCCGAGCGGATAACCCGTTTTGTCATTCGGGTCGTAGCTGTTGATGACCTCAAGGCATAGGATATCTTCAAAACCATTGCCGCTGTAATTGGCGAAAAGGTTGAGCATACCGGTCGTGAAATTTCCGGTCACCGTGCAGCCTTCCACTGCCACCGTCGGATCCTGATCGCCGAAAGGATGCCCCGGTTCCTGCCCGGCTACAATCCGCCAGGTGTGCCCGTTGGCCGGTACCGTTTCCTCTTTCGTCTGGCCGGGCGACAGTTGAGCGGAGCCTTGCCGGGTGATGACATGGTCGTCGATGATCACAAAATCAACGGGTTGCGAGGTGGGCGCGAAACCGTTGTTGGTGACGCGCAGCCGCACTGAGTCGCCGTCGCACACACCGCCGACCTCGATACTCGCTCCCAACCAGTCGTCGGAAGACGAAAGACAAATGGAATCCGGCAAGGCATGGGCGGTGATACAGAGTGTCTGACCCAACACGGCATCGCAAGAGACCAACACGGCCATGGCGACAACCCTGCATTCCAATGGTTCGAGCGTGTCGAAGGTGAATACGATGGTGTCCCCCTCCAGGGTATAAGGATAGGAAGCGGTGGTGAGTGAAATCAGCGGGTCGAATGCAATGCGCAGTTGCGCAGGAATGGCCGGCGTGATCCCCCAATTGCAAACCTTCGCACTGACGGTTTGCTGCCAGCAGCGGCGGAAGGAAGGAGCGGAGACATCCACCTCCAGCAGCGGGCAATCAATCGGCGCCTGCACCGCGAAATCAATGGTATCGGTGAGCGGCTGTCCGCTGACCGGGAAAGTGATGGTCGCCGTATCGGGGCAGGATTGCCAGAGGTAATTGGGCGCAAAGAGGAATATCTGATACGTTCCGGTGTCGATGAAGGGAATGCGGTAGTGCCCCGTCGCATCAGTGGTGCCATACAAAGTATAATCCGGTCCCTTTGCCGTCACAATCCAGTTTTGCAGCGATATTTCTCCGCTGTCTATTGCGCAATTTTCATTGTCGTCGTGTACAACCCTGCCTTCCACAGCGTTTTGATAACTGTCCAGGTCGCCGTCGGGCGTCAGTTTCAGCAGTGCGATTTTGTTGTCGCCGCGCCGGCCTGCTGCTACCAGGCTTCCATCTGACAGAACCCGACCGGCTGTAAAACGTATTTCGCCCAGCGGCAAATTGGGGAATGAATGCGTCCAGGCGACGCTGCCGTCAGCGTTCACTTTCGCCACCGTAGCGTTGAGTTGGTTCAAATTGTCCAAAAAATTGATGCCCAGTACATAAAATCCTTCGTTTCCAACCGGCAACACCAAACTTGCTCTCAGTTGGCACATTTCCGGAACGCCGCCCATGTAGCGGTGCCAGACGGTGTCGCCCGTGGGGCCAAGCAACAGCAACCACGTCGAGTCGTTGCCTTGGCTATATTCCGACTGCACGATAAGGCTTTGGCCGGCATCGTTGGTGCCATATCCCACATCGTTCAGTCCCAAATTCGGGTAGGTTTTGGAATGCCAGGCAACGGAGCCATCCGGAAGATAGCGCGTAAGTAGGCTGTAATTAACGAGGTTAACAGTGTCATAGATAGGCCAACCCGACAAACAACCTCCCAAGCCATCGGGCGCCACTCCATAAGTAAATGAATAATCGTTCGTCGTCACTGCGTTTTTCCACAGGAACGAGCCGTCCGGGGCGAATTTTGTTGTGTAGTAATAAAAATGATTCGACCCGCTGGTGTAGTAGTAGCCTGTCACGAATATCTCTCCGGCATTGCTCTCTTCCACACGCCAAACTTGCAGCCCAAGAATTCCCTGCGCCAACTGCACATCCGTGCGCCAAACGGTATCCTGCGCGGGATTTCGTTTCCAGACGACGAGCGAATCTGCCAGGGAGGAAGCAGTGACCACTGAACCGTCCAGCTCGCGGAAATGCGGCCGGTTTTCCGGCATTACCTCCCCGGTGAATGACAATTGCGCGCCGTTGGCGTCAGTCCGCAAAAATGCCACGGCGGCGTTTCCTTGTCGCATGGCAACACCGAAATCGCCATTTGGGTAAAGAAAAACCGTTTGCGGGTTCAGATCCCACCAGTTTTGGACGGGGTCGTAAAATTTTAAAAACGATTGTGCAGCAACGGTGGTCAGGTTCAGCAGCCAGCAAGCCGCGATGGTCAGATAAAGGCAGTGTCTATTCATTTTTTCGATTTCTTTTTTCGGTACAAAAGTGAGGGGGCCAGGCAGCAAAAAAAGCAACAGATTTATCTTTCAATCAAAAAATGATATGGATGTTTTTTAGGGTTGATAAAGGTATATTGGGGGCGATGAAAGTTGATTGGTGCTGATTTTGAGGTATTTATTAATCTTGTTAGCTCTCCTCAATTCCTCAATTTTTGATCAAAAAACGGCACAAATCAAAATGAAAGATACCTTGGCTTTGCACCTTTTTCAACCGCTTTCGCCTAAAGACGTGGCGCGTTTCGGCAAATTTCTCCAGTCGCCCTACTTCAATCGCCGCGCCGACGTACAGGCATTGTACCGTTTGCTGGCCGAGCATTCGGTTTCCGGTACACTCGCCGTGCTCGAAAAGGAGCAGGTTTTTGCTGTCGTTTATCCCGGCAAATCATGGGACAGGTTGCAATTCAACTACTTAGCCAGCTTTTTTGTCGAACTGTTAGAGCAATTCATGGCCTGTGAAGAATTGCTGTCCGACCGGTTTCAAAATCGCCTGTTCAGATGCCGCGCTTTCCGCAAACGCGGTCTGGAGCGTCATTTTGAAAAAAATGCCGCCGAACTGTTGCGCGACCACCACGACACGCCGCACCGCAACGCGGGTTTTTGGCTGTTCGAGTACCAACTTCAAAATGAAATTTTTGCGCACCAACTCCTGCAAAGCGGCGGTAAACAAACCAATCTGCCCGCTGTGACGGAAAGTTTGACCAACTTTTACCTGCTCGAACACCTCAAATGGGCCGGCGCCACCCGTTCGCTGCAATCTTACTACCGTGAAGCGCTGCCGCCGCTCCCGCTTGCCGAAGCTGCACTCGAAGCTGTCGCAACCGTACCGGAACAGGACAATCCCGCCCTGGCCTTAATGCACGCGGGGCTGACCGCACTTCGCGAACCGGAAAACGAGGAAAATTTTCAGCAACTTAAAACCTTGCTGCGCACCCACCGCAATCTGTTCCCACCCGCTGAATACCGCGACCTTTACATGACAGCCATCAATTTTGCCATCCGCCGGCACAATCGCGGCGAACGCGCCTACACGCTCGAAGCCTTCGAACTCTACCGCGAGGCGCTGGAACTGGGCATTCTCCACGAAAACGGCTTGCTGCCGCGACATACCTACATCAACATCCAGAATCTCGCGCAACTCACGGGTGCACACGACTGGGCTCTGCATTTTCTCGAAACCGCCCACGAGGCGCTGCCGTCCGCCGAACGCGACAACATTTACCGCTACGCGCTGGCGGGTTTTCATTTCCGCCGCTCTGACTACCGCGCCGTGCTTGAATTGCTGCGGGAAGTGGATTTTTCCGACACTTTTATCCAGCTGGATGCGCGTAAAATGTTGTTGCGCAGCTATTTCGAATTGGGCGAATGGCTGTCGCTGGCCAGCCTGCTTGACAGCTTCAAGGCATTCCTGCGCCGGCAAAAAAACCTCGGTTATCACCGGGAGAATTATCTGAACTTGGTAAAATTCACGAAAAAACTCGCCAAAACGGTCCATGCCGGGCGATCCAAACGCGCCGCGCTGGCAAAAGCCATTCGCCAGACGGAATCGGTGGCGGAGCGGGAGTGGCTGTTGGGAAAATTGGAAGGGTGACGCGCCCACTTGTTGGTTTGGCAATGCCTTTTCCTGTACTTTTGCCCCGCCAATATACCTTTTCCGAATTTGCCCAACCATTCTCGCACACCATGCAAAATCCGCCCGTTTACCAGCCCAAAAACAAGATACGCCTCGTCACTGCCGCCAGCCTGTTCGACGGCCACGACGCCGCCATCAACATCATGCGCCGCATCATGCAGAGCAGCGGCGGGGAGATCATCCACCTCGGCCACAACCGCTCGGTGCAGGAGATCGTGGACTGCGCCATTCAGGAAGACGTGCAAGGCATCGCCATCACCTCTTATCAGGGTGGGCACAACGAGTTTTTCAAATACATGTACGACCTGCTTAAAGAGCGCGGCGCGGGTCACATTAAGATATTTGGCGGCGGCGGCGGTACCATTCTGCCTTCAGAGATCGAGGAGTTGCACGCCTACGGCATTGCGCGCATCTACCACCCCGACGATGGGCGCCGGATGGGTTTGCAGGGCATGATCAACGATGTGTTGGAACAGTGCGATTTCCCGCTCAATTTCTCCCTCAACGGCGAACTGAAACACCTCGGTGAAAAACACCCCGGCGCCATCGCCCGCCTGATCACCATCGCGGAAAACAACCCCGATTTTTACGAAAAAGAAATTGCTCCCCGGTTAACGGTAGACGGTAAATGGCAGACGGCAGACGAAGAGGATACCGTCCACCGTCCACCGTCTACCGTCTACCGTCCACCTGTTTTAGGCATCACCGGCACCGGCGGCGCCGGAAAATCTTCGCTCGTGGACGAACTCGTCCGCCGTTTTTTACTCGATTTTTCCGACAAAACCGTCGCCATCGTCTCCGTTGACCCTTCCAAGCGCAAGACCGGCGGCGCCCTGCTCGGTGACCGCATCCGCATGAACGCCATCAACAATCCCCGCGTGTACATGCGCTCGCTGGCGACACGGCAAAGCAATCTGGCTTTGTCGAAATACGTGCATGCGGCGGTGGACATCCTGAAGGCGGCGAAATACGACCTCATCATCCTGGAAACTTCCGGCATCGGGCAGAGTGACACCGAAATTGTGGATCACTCGGACGTGAGCCTGTATGTGATGACCCCCGAATTCGGCGCGGCCACCCAGTTGGAAAAGATTGATATGCTGGACTTTGCGGACGCGATCGCCATCAACAAGTTCGACAAACGCGGCGCGCTCGACGCCCTGCGCGACGTGCGCAAACAGGTGCAGCGCAACCGCAACGCCTGGAACGTGGCGGTGGACGAGATGCCCGTGTTCGGTTGCATCGCCAGCCAGTTCAACGACCCCGGCGTGAATCAACTGTATCGCCGTGTCGTGGATATGATCAATGAAAAATGCAAGGCGGAATGGCATTCCGGCTTTGCAGCGACCGACGAGATGTCGGAAAAAATCTACATCATCCCGCCGCAGCGCGTGCGCTACCTGTCAGAGATCGCCGAGACGAACCGCAAATACGACCTGGACGTGGAAGAACAGGTGGCGATCGCTCGGAAAATGTGGAGTTTGAAAAATGCAATCGAGGCGGTAGACGGTGGACGGGAGACGGTGGACGGTCAATTGGTGGAAGTCCTGAAGAAACGCTATGCCGAGTTAGAATCCCAGCTCGATTGGCGCTGCAAACGCATCCTCGAAGGCCACGAAGCGAAAAAAGCGCAATACGCCGCCGACGAATACATTTACCTCGTGCGCGACAAGGAGATCCGGGTGAAAACCTTCACCGAAAGCCTGTCGCACACGCGCATCCCGCGCGTGGCATTCCCGAAATTCAAAGACTGGGGCGATATCCTGCGCTGGCGTTTGCAGGAAAACGTGCCGGGCGAATTTCCCTACACGGCGGGCGTGTTTCCCTTCAAACGCGAAGGCGAAGATCCAACGCGCATGTTCGCGGGCGAAGGCGGGCCAGAGCGCACGAACAAACGCTTTCACTACGTCAGTCTCGGACTGCCGGCGGCGCGCTTGAGCACGGCTTTCGATTCGGTGACGCTTTACGGCGAAGACCCCGACTACCGGCCCGACATTTACGGCAAGGTCGGCAACTCCGGCGTGTCGGTCTGCTGCCTCGACGACGCGAAAAAACTCTATTCGGGCTTCGACCTCTGCGACCCGAAAACTTCCGTTTCCATGACGATCAATGGTCCGGCGGCCACGATCGCGGCATTTTTTATGAACGCGGCGATTGACCAGCAGTGCGAAAAATACATTCGTGAAAACAAACTGGAACACCTCGTGGAGGCGAAGTTGAAGGAGAAATACGACGACAAGGGCTTGGTGCGACCGAAGTATTCAGGCGATTTGCCGGTGGGCAATGACGGTTTGGGTTTGATGTTGCTGGGTATTGCGGGGGAAGAAGTATTGCCAAAAGACGTGTACGAAAAAATAAAAGCCTACGCGCTCTCCGCCGTGCGCGGCACGGTGCAGGCCGATATTCTGAAAGAGGACCAGGCGCAGAACACCTGCATTTTCAGCACGGAATTCAGCCTGCGCGTGATGGGCGACGTGCAGGAATATTTTATTCAAAACAAAGTCCGCAATTTCTATTCGGTCTCTATCTCCGGCTATCACATCGCTGAAGCGGGCGCCAACCCGATCTCGCAATTGGCCTTCACCCTTTCCAATGGTTTCACATTCGTGGAATACTACGCCTCGCGCGGCATGCAGGTGGACGATTTCGCGCCCAACCTCTCTTTCTTTTTCAGCAACGGCACCGATCCGGAGTACGCCGTCATCGGCCGCGTCGCGCGGCGTATCTGGGCCAAAGCCCTGCGTTTCAAATACGGAGCGAACAAGCGCAGCCAGATGTTGAAATACCACATCCAGACTTCGGGCCGCAGCCTTCACGCGCAGGAAATCGCCTTCAACGACATCCGCACGACCCTGCAGGCGCTCTACGCGATTTACGACAACTGCAACTCGCTCCACACCAACGCTTACGACGAGGCCATCACCACGCCGACGGAGGAATCGGTGCGCCGCGCGATGGCGATTCAGTTGATCATCAACCACGAACTGGGGCTGGCGAAAAACGAAAATCCGCTGCAAGGCTCGTTCATCATCGAGGAACTGACCGACCTCGTGGAGGAGGCTGTGCTCTCGGAATTCGACCGCATTACCGAGCGCGGCGGGGTGCTGGGCGCGATGGAGACGATGTACCAGCGCGGCAAAATCCAGGAGGAGAGCCTTTACTACGAAACGCTGAAACACACGGGAGAACTGCCCATCATCGGGGTCAACACCTTCCTCTCGAAGGAGGGTTCGCCGACGATTTTGCCGAAAGAAGTCATCCGCGCGGAGGAGGAAGAGAAGGAGGCGCAAATCCAGACGCTGCGCAACCTGCACAAAGCCAACGAACTACAATCGAAAGACGCGCTGCGCCGCCTGCAAATGGCCGCCGTCCGCAACGAAAACCTGTTCGCCGAACTGATGGAAGCGGTGAAGGTTTGCTCGCTGGGGCAGATCACGCATGCACTGTATGAGGTGGGGGGGCAGTATCGGAGGAATATGTGATTTCCCGTATTTTTGCAAATCAAAAGTCAACCAATGCTTACTTCCGAAGATGTTTTGAAATTAGTCGAAGTTTGGGAAAATCAAACTACTGAATTCAAGCGAGAATTTTCAACCGACCCGATTAGAGAATCACTTGTTTCATTTTCAAACGATTACATGGAACAAGGCAGAGGGTTCATCATTATTGGTGTCGACCCGAAATCAAAAGATGTAGTGGGGATAGAGGGTAATCCCGATGATTTAATGTTGCGCATCACTGGGTTGTGCAGGGATGGCAATATCATTCCTACAATCGCCCCAGAAATGTACCCTGTAAAAGTAGAAGGAAAAGATGTGATGGTCGTCGAAGTGAAAAAAAGTGACAGGCGGCCACACCGATCAAACAATATCTGTTACATTCGTATAGGTTCGGCAAATAAAAAAGCGACCCCTGATGAAGAATTTGAGCTAATCAGAAAATCCGGCAGAATACCCTATGATTTGAGTCCTGTGAGGAATGCAAGCCTTGATGACTTGGATGTTGTAAAGTTTGAGCGTGAATTTTTGCCGCGTCGAGTCTCTTCTGACATTTTAGCACTCAACGGCAGAGCATCAGTTGATTGGCTTGAAAACTTAAAATTTGTTTATAAAGAGGGTAATCAATACATCCCCACCATAGCTGCAATTTTGTTATTTGGGAAACAACCTCAAGACTTCGTTCCTCATAGCTCAATTGATTTTATTCGCTTTGAGGGCGACGATCCTTCTTATCCCATTGCTGACAGGAAAGAGATAACGGGAAGCCTTGACCAACTTATCGAGGTTGGGGTGAAATTGGTGGAGCAATACATGATAAAAGGCTATCGGTTTTCGGAAAGGTCTCCTGTAAGGTCTGACATTTATGAATACCCTTTGCGGGCGATTCGGGAGGCAATCGCTAATGCCGTCGTGCATCGGGATTATGAATTTTCAAGAAGTCAGGTTTCGATAAAAATGTTCGATGATAGGGTTGAGATTTTAAGCCCAGGAGGACTTTTTGGTATAGTTACTAAAGAGAATTTTGGAACAGGTGTCAATGACTACAGAAACCCAACTTTGGCTGTAGGTTTGAACTTTTTAGGCTTGGTGGAGAAGGCTGGTACAGGGATTTTTCTAATAAAGCGTCAAATGAGAGAGAACGGTTCATTAGAGCCAACTTTTGTAATTGATGACAAATACCTCTTAACCAAGCTGCCTTCTCACCCTTATTATCAAGGGGTTCGTTTGTATCAGAAGGGCTTGAGCGAGCTGGAATCTGGCAATCGAGACTTGGCAGTCACTTATTTTAAAAACTCAACAAATTTGTTCCCCAATTTTTCAGAAGCATGGGCCGCCTTGGGTCGGGCAGAAGGACTTTATGGGAATGTTGACGAAGCTCGAAAATCCTTTCAAATTGCGATTGAGAAAAACTCTCGGCTTGAAAAGGCATATCTTGATTGGGGCAAAATGGAAGAGTTAGCAGGGCAAATAAATCAAAGTCGAACGATTTTGAGGCAAGGGAATCAAGCTATCCCAGACAGCTGGGTACTCCTTTTTGCACTGGGTCAGTTGGAACAAAAACAGAAAAATTGGGAAAAATCCTCTACATATTTCCGACAAGCACTGACTTATCAACCTAATAATATTAGGATATGGAAAGCCTTAGGGGAAAATGCCCTGCAAATAAAAGACTGGGATGAAGCAATCCGTTCTTTTCGCAACGCATTGAAATCTCCAGAAAATGACCATGAGAAAGGTGCAATTTATCTAAATTTGATGAAAGTTCTCATTCGGAAAGGAGCGAAATATGAGGAAATCAAATCTTGTTTTGACGATGCTTATGCTTTGGGCTTTAAAGCCCACGAAATGTTTTCGCAATACTATCGATATCTAACTTCTAAACACCTTCACGCAGAAGCACTAAAAATTGTTGAACTTGCCCAAAAAGAGAATTACGAACTCACACCTTATACTGCCGAATTGAGTGTTGGAGGTTTTCTTAAAAGCTTGCATACCAAAGAAATAAAAAGAGAGTTGACCAAAGTGCTTCAAAATGAGGGTCTTGCCTTTTCCCAGATACTTACTTACTTCGACAGGAAGATAAAAATTCCCTTTGCTATCATCAAAACAGCCTCCGATAATGAAGCCGACCGAATTGTAAGTTTTTTAAATGGAAAAGACTTTTTTGGGAGAAGGCTTACTGCAAGGAGAAAATATGATTAAAATTTATCGCCGTAGTGTTGCTGGTCGCTTGTCGCTAGCGTATAATCCTTAGAGTTGTTTCGCTATGAAAACCAATCTGTTACGACTTTTTGGAGTAATTTCTCGGAAATGTTTTTTATCGGAAAGGCAATAATTCAATCTGAGGTACAAAATCGTCGCAAGGGTTTTAAAAATAAAAACTGAAAGTCAACGAGTTAGGTCGCAACAAGTCTCTTAAATTCGTCTCCCCAAACCTTCAAACCGAAAATCAAAAGCGATGAACATAAATCTTGAAATCGGCTACGAGCAACTACCTATGTTCCCACACCTTCTCTCCGTCCAACCCACTGCCCAATACAAACTCCAGCTTCGCTACGACGACGGCACGGAAGGCGTGGCCGATGTGTCGCACTTGGCAGGGCGCGGCGTTTTTCGGCAATGGGACGAAGATGATTTGTTTTTTCAGGTAAAAATAGACCCCGAAACGAACGCCCTCGTCTGGAACGATATGCTCGACCTCGACCCCGACAGTCTTTACCTCCAAATCAAGGGCTTGACCTTCGAACAATTCAAAGCCTCGCGAAAACAACCCGCTCATGCCGCAGATTAGCCGATTCTTTGGCATCATCATCTCGATGTACTTCAACGACCACAACCCGCCGCATTTTCACGCCCAATACGGTGAAGATGAATGTCTTATTGAAATCAACACTTTGACTGTTATTGAGGGTGAAATTCCTTCCCGCGCGCTCGGAATGGTCATCGAATGGGCGACTTTACATAAAGAAGAATTGCTCGAAAACTGGAAAAAAGCCAGCAACTTTGAGCCACTGTTGAAGATTTTACCGTTGCGATAAATTTCAAAATTCCACATTTGGCGGGCAGTATCGTGAGGAATGTGATTTGACTTTTCGCAGTTTCAACCTAAATTTGTCTCCCCAAAACCCTCCAACTTAAAAGCAAAAGCCATGAATCTAAATCTTGAAATCGGCTACGAGCAACTGTTGAAGTTGGTGATGCAATTGCCTTCCAAGCAAAGAAAGCAATTGGCAGAAGCCATTCAAAAAGCGGAGACGCCTTCTCCGCAACCCAATAATTTGCAAGAACTGCTGCTCACCGGCCCTGTCTGGACGGAAGAAGAGTATCAAAACGTGCTGAAAACCAGAGAGCAACTCAACCAACTCGCCGAAAATGGTCTTAATTGATACCTCCGTCCTCATTGAGTATTTTCGCAAACAGGACAAAGCCAAGACCTTCCTCTACGACCTCGCCGGGAAGCACACGGAGATTTACGTTTCCACCATTCCCAAGTTTGAAATCTGGGTGGGCAACCGCCCGCACCAAAGTGTCTTTTGGCAAAACCTTTTTTCGTCTTTGAAAACACTCCCGTTCGGCGACGCGGAAGCGGAAAAGGCTGGCGACATTCAGCAAATGTTGCTCAAAACCGGCCAGCAAAACGGCATTTCAGATGTGCTGATTGGAGCAACTGCTTTGATTCACGGTTTGCCGGTAGCAACTTTGAACGACAAACATTTTGGCCGGATCAATGGCTTAACTGTGATTCAGAAGCCATAAAAGTTCGCTCTTTCCATGCTCTCCATCTCCTTTCCCTCCTTCCCCATCCTCCACACCCCGCGCCTCATCCTCCGCGAAATGACTTCCGGCGACGCGGAGGCGCTGTTCGAAATGCGCTCCGACGAGCGGGTGATGCGCTATATTGGCCGGCCGCTGCAAAAAGAAGTCAGCGAAGCGGCGGAACTAATTGAAAAAATCCATACGTCCTTCATCCAAAATGAGGCCGTCGGTTGGGGCATCTATTTTCACGGGCAGTCGAGGCTGCTCGGCGACATCGCTTTCTGGAAAATGGACAAGGCCAATCACCGCACAGAAATCGGCTATATGCTGCATCCCGATTACTGGGGTCAGGGCATTATGGACGAAGCCATGACAGCAGCGCTCGACTACTGCTTCCGGGTGCTCGATTTCCACAGCGTCGAGGCCAATACTGACCCTGAGAACGAGGCGTCGGGAAAGCTGCTGGAAAAACACGGCTTCGTGCAGGAGGCTTATTTTCGGGAAAATATGTACTTCGAAGGCCGGTTTCTGGATTCGCGGATTTATTCCAGGATCAATCCGCTTCACCAAAAAGGTGCTTAAAATTTATTTTGGCGAATATAATTATTGCCTCTTTATATTTGCCGGCTGCGACGCAATACGACACTTCTTTCTAAAATACCCTGTAAATGATACAATTGAGATCAAAAGGCCCCGAAGTGGTCAAGATCCAGCAAATGCTCAAGATGACCGGCCAGCGTGTTAGTACCGATGGCGATTTCGGGCTGGGTACGATGGCCGCCGTTCAGCAATTTCAAAAACAGTTCGGAATTCCGGTCAATGGAATGGTAGATAATGCCACTGAAGCGGCTTTGTTGCAAGCCACCGAGGTGCAGCGCGCCAAAATGCTCCGCGACGCAGACCTTTACGCAGGCGCCCGAAAAGTTGGAGTCGCTCCGGAAGCGCTGATGGCCGTCCGGGATGTGGAAAGCCTCGGACATGGCTTTTTGACAAACGGAAAAGCCATTATTCTCTTTGAAGGGCAGGTTTTTTGGCGGTTGTTGGAAAAGGCCGGAGCAGCGCCTTCAAAATACCAGGCGGGGAACGAGGATATCCTCCACCCGAAGTTCATCGCAGGCAATCCTTTGTACAAACAAGATCAGCATGCGCGCCTGGAGAAGGCGGCTGCGCTCGATATTCTGGGCGTTGACGTGTCGTCGTTGGCGCATCAATCCGCATCCTGGGGTTTGTTCCAGATCATGGGTTTTCATTTTATCCGCCTCGGGTTCTCTTCCGTCCACGATTTCTGCAAAGCCATGAGCACTTCGGAAAACGAACAATTCGATATTTTTCTGCGCTTTTTGCAAGTCGAAAATATGCTCGACGACCTCCGGAACCTCAGGTGGGCCAACTTTGCCCTTCGTTACAACGGCAAAGAATATGCTGCCAATAAATACGATGTCCGGCTGGCTGCATTTTACAAAAAACACATCGGCTTAGAAAGCGCCGACGGCGATTCGGAAATGGTAGCGACAGGAGAGGGCGGGCGACCTTTCGGTATAGATGCGGCTTATTTTTGACAGACTACTGGCTGAAGACGAGAAGCGAGGATTAAAACGCCATTCCGAAATTGATGTACGTGCCCACTTTGCCCAAATCCGGAGAATACATGGCGCTCAATTCCAGCGGACCGATGGGCGTGTTGTAAGCCACCGTCAGCGCCGAACCGGAAAGGAATTCGGGTATGCGCATTCCCGCGCGCCGGCTGATAAAATTGTGTGCCAGTCCATCCACCCGCAATGTGCAATACAGGTTGTTGATGACTTCGTAGCGGAATCCCAGCATCGAAGCCGCTACGGCGGGCGTGTAAAAAGTCGCTTCCTGCAATCCGGCAAATGTTATCTGGTTGCGGAATTGCCGGGTAAGGCCGCCGACAGCGAAGTCGTTGAGAATGATCTGTTCGTAGTTGAAATTCAATCCGATTTGTCCCTGAAGTAACAGTGTGGCGCGGCGGCTCAGCGGTTTGTACCAATCGCCGCTGAAGACGATACGCGGAAAATTGTTTTTCCGGATGCCGATGGAATCGGGATTGGCGAAAGGTTCGCCGTCGAGGCGCAGGGTAAGGATCGGTTGTTGACCGTACAAATATCCCAGTTCGGCGGCCATTTTGAAGCCTTGGTTCGGGAAAAACGACGCGTCGAGGGAGTTGAAAAGCAGGAAGCCGAATACCGATTGCAGGGTGTTGTCGCCTTTCAGGTCGAAGGACGATTCGATGGAAGGTCTGTAATTGACCCATTCGTAGCGCCAGCCGCTGCCCAGCGACCATTTTCGTTCGGTGGAGAATTGCATTTTTACCTCGCCTTTAAAAAAAGTCTGCCGTTGCGAACCTTTCGGCGTGAATTTCTGGAAATTGGTGAACCCGAATGTCTCGAATTGTATCCCCCCGGCGAAGGCCAGCCGGTTGTTTTTTCCGAATTGCTGCAAATGCTCGCCGCGGAGGCGGAAATTCTCACTCAACGCGAGCGTCACCAGGCTGCGCGACGCGGGCAGGAACAGGTTGCGCGTGGTGAGGTTGGTCACCAGGGTGGCGCTGCTGTATGAGTTGTAATGCAGTGCCAGTTTGGCCTGCGTGAGGGCATTCTCGTCCACATCGAAGATCACCTTGACCGTCCCGTCGGGGAGCGGCTCCAGGGAGTACAAAACGCGGTTGTAATAGCGCGTACCGAACACATTGCGCACGCGATTCGACAGGCGTGTCACGTCGTAGTAGCGCCCTGGCACGAAGCCCATCATTTTGGTAAAATATTCTTCGTCGGTGCGCTGCAGTCCGCGCACTTCATAAGCCGAAATGAACACCGAATCGGCTTCCGGCAGGCGGCGTTGTTTCAAGTCAGGTTTGCCGAACAAGGCGTCGAGCGAGTCGGCCAGGTGTTTCAGCCGGGGGTAAAGCCGCCACCCCTGTTCGATGCCCAGGTCAATGATCTCACCGGACTTTCCAAAACTGGCGGCGCTGTAATTGTCCATCGGGTGCTCGATGTAGATGTCGCACCATTTCACCTGTTCCTGGTATTGCAGGCCGTCCGGCAGAAAGATCACCTGCATCAGGATAGAAGCGGCGTCGGTCAGTTTTTCCGGAGGCAGCAAGCCGCCCGACACGCTGCTGCCGATGACAAAATCCGCGCCCATATCACGTACGTCGCTGACGGGAAAATTGCGCACCACACCCCCGTCCACCAATACGCAACTGTCAATTTCCACCGCCGTAAATACGCTCGGGATCGCCATGCTCGCCCGGATGGCCGAGACTAAGTTGCCGTGGTCGAGCACCACCGCGTTGCCGGTACTGACATCTGTGCCGATGCACCGGAACGGCACCGGCAATTGGTTGAAATCCCGGATGTTGTAGGCCGGAGCGAACATCTCGTTGAGTTTCAGCCACATTTCTTCGCCTTCCAGCACACCCGTCGGCAACTGGAATCCCTTGCCGGTCAATTGCAGTTCGAGCGCGTATTTCCCATACTCTTCCTTTTCTTCCATGATCATGGCGCGCAGGGAGGTTTTGTTGGTGAGCAGCGTTTCCCAATCAAATTGCCGGGCCATTTTTTCGATCGAATCGCTGGAATACCCCAGGGCATACAATCCGCCCACGATGCTGCCCATGCTCGTGCCGCTGAGGTAGTCAATTTTCAGTCCCGCCGAATCAATGGCTTTCAAAATACCGATGTGCGCCAGACCCTTGGCGCCGCCGCCGGAGAGGGTGAGGCCGATTTTGGGGCGGGTGGCTGGAGCTTGGGAGTAAAGCGATACGAGTATTAAAAAGAAGAGGGCAGTCAGTATGATCTTTCTCATAATCAGTTTTGTGAAGGTAAAAGTAATCAAAAAGGTGCGGGGCATTTTCATTTTTTATACCGCCCGGCGCCTCTTACCGGGTTGCGCTGAAAAATATTAAAATTTACTGATAACAATCGGTGGGGACTGCAACCAATCAATACCGATGCCTGCATCCGCAGTCCAACATGCTCTTAATGGGTAACTTATTAAATTTTTATTCAATTTTAATCGCGCATCGCTTGCAACGCAAAAGTTTGGCAATATACCTTTACACGCATAATAAATCCGTTCCCGATGAGTCAAAAAACCAGGTTTCTTCTGTTGAATTTCATATTTTTGATTTTCACAATTCCCGTCATTGGCCAGCGTCTTTTCACCGCCGACACCACTCACCGTTGCATATACTCTGACACATGGTTTTCGGATGACATCATCCTGTTTGAAGCGGAGCCGGAGGTGAGCAAAATGGTGGAAGCGATACTGCGGGCAGGCAATATTTCCAACCTTCCATTCGAAGTTGCTTATGCCAGTGTGCCGAATGTTGCCGCTGTAATGGATCGCGAAAAAAATTACCTGCTGTACAACAAGTCCTATTTTTCCGCCAACAGGCAAGACCAGGCGCTTCTGTATTTTATGCTGGCGCACGCGATCGGGCATTTTCAAAACAGGCACGATTTGAACGGAGAGCATTTGCGCTCCAGCGAAGAAACCGGTGCGGACGAATTCGCAGGGTTTGTTATGCGTAAAATAGGCATCACTACCCGGGATGAATTGTACAGAGTGATCCGCACGACTCCTTTTTCCTATAAAAAAGTGGACAAAGAAGCGCGTATAGCGGCTTTTAACAGCGGCTGGAACCGGGCCGATGCGCACCTGAAAGGGCAGGGCGGAGGCAACAGTTTTTACGAAGAGGGTATGCGCGATGCCACCCTCCCTTTGCCGTCCTTTACGTGGCCACCGCCGCCGCAATATACCAGCCATGTGCTGCCCAAAAACCTGTACGATCCGAAAGTCGCGCCTACTTTGGGTCATATTGACAATATAATTTGTAACGCACTGGATGCCAGGGGCTATAGCCAGCGCAGCTATTTCTGTGTGCCGAACGGCTTCGCCATGGTCACGCAACTGGAGCAATTCAACAAAACAGGCACTTCCAAAGGGGAAGAATCGCGATGGGTGGACTATCCGGTGCAGGAAAATTTCGATGGTTTCTGGGACTATATGAAGGCCTTGGTGTTGCCGACGGTGGGATACTTCCGGGTATTTGTATTCGTCGTGACCGACAAGACATTTTCACAGCCCCTCGGCAAAAACATACCGGTAAAAGAAGCGGAAGGCTGGATCGGCCGGGGCGGCCGCTGGCTTCCGGAGGTAGTTGGCAATATACATACTACCAACAACTACCGGGTTACGGTATTGGTATACGAGTTTGAAGCCACGCAGGCCAACAAGATCGCGAAGCAGAAACACCCCTGCCTTCTCACAGGACAAAAACACCTGGAGACATCAGGATTGTTGAATGCAATTTCCAAATAGGAACCATCGCGCTATCCACGATTTGTAGAACATTCAAATTAATTCCTACCATGAAAACCACCTCCTTTTTGATAACTTTCTTTGCCATTCTGTTGCTTCTCGCGCCGCGTTATTCACCGGCACAAAAAATCCAAAAAGGTTGCAGCTTTACCGGCATTGAAAGCGACAAGGATTATGTATTGAAAAACCCATCGCCGGAGATCAGGAAGATCGTGGACGACATCCTCAATGAAATGAGCATTTCGAGGGGCAATTTTTTGTTGTACGAATCCAACGTCAACAACGCGATGGCCGTGACATCGAACGGCAGTCGCTATATCCTGTACAATCAATCTTTTCTGGAAAAATTCAAAAGAGACTCGGCTACCCAGAACGCAGCCTACGCCATCCTCGCCCATGAGATCGGCCACCATTTTCACGGGCATGAATTCGATGAAAAGAATTCTCCCAAATCGAAACAGAACGAACTGGAGGCTGATTATTTCGCCGGCGGCGTGCTTTTCTCTTTGTGCCGGACTAAGCATGACGCCGAAGCGGCATACAATTCCCTCCCGGAAAAAGCGTCGAAAACCCATCCTTCCCGGGAAAACAGGATATTCTCCATTACGGAAGGCTGGGAAGAACGCAAGAAATTGAAAGGCGTCAATCCCTGCAACCAGTTTTCCGAATTCGACCCCGCTCCGCTGAAGATCAGAGGCAACCGCGCCGAAAATGTGCAGGGAGAGATCAACCGCTATCAGATCATCTATACATATGATGTGAAAGGAGACAAACCTTTCAAGCCCTATCTGTACATCAAAAGTGGTGTTTTAATGGAGCCGAAGAACATTGAATGGAAGGACAAAGGCTCCAACAATCGTATAGGGCGGCAAGTCGTCTGGCATTATACGAAGGATAAGTATTCGTACAACATGGTGAATAAAAAGGACTGGATCGGTCTTATCGCGCTGCCGGAAGGCATGGATACCAAGCCGCCCAAAGCCATAACGTACATAGCGTGGGGCGGCGTCGCCCTTGCCGGTGTGGGGGGCATCGTCGCAGGTATAATAATGAACAACGATGCGAACGATGAATACGAGGTATATGAAAACAATCTCATTCCGGGACAATTGCCTTACACGGCGGACAAAACACGCTGGGATTATTATTCCAATGCCAATCGCAAACACAATACCGCCGAGTATCTGAAATACGGAGGTATCGGCGTAACGGCGGTTGCGGGATATTTTCTGGTCAGAAAAATTGTCAACCGCCCACCTGCTCTCAACCTGTATTGCTCTGCCGACGGCAAACCGCAGCTACTGCTCGAAGCGATGTGCAATATCCGGAATGACGCGTATGCAACAGGCATCCGGCTTCGCTTTTAACCATCACACAACCAATTCATTCCCAAAATATTCTGCCATGAAACACCCGGCTTTTATTCTGTTCTCCTGCATCGTCCTCCTTACGGGTGTCTTGCAGGAGAGTTGCAACCTGAAGATGATTGACGACGTGGAGTGTGCGGATTTTAAGGTTAGTTTCTCTTATGTCAAAGATACCTCGCCGTGTTATCCACCCTGCGAGATCAAATTCGACAGTAAAATAGAGGGCGGAACAGCCCGTCAATTTGACTGGACGTTCGGAGACGGCAATACTTCGAACCAGGAAGACCCGACCAATATTTATGAATCGCCGGGCTCCAAACCGGTAAGGTTTCAGGCAACATCCGCTGACGGATGCGAAGCGAGCGACACCACTACAATTGTGATAGAAGATTTGTCCGCACAATTGCCGGTGGCCAAATTCGCACCGGAAGATACGACCGGCACGGCGCATTTTACCGTGAAATTCAGGAACTTGTCGAGCTCCGTCACTACTCCGGAACACCATTGGGATTTCGGTGACCCCGGCAGCGGTGCGAATACTTCGACAGCAGTGGAACCGCAGCACACGTACGAAAAGGCCGGTACTTACACGGTAGTGCTGACGGTGACGAACGCTATTGGTTCGAGCAAAGATACGGGGACGGTGACGGTGAAGCCGCGGACGTTCGTGCATTCGGAAGATATTGACCCGGTCAATTCTTTCGAGCGCGCCATTCTTGTTGACGAAGATGCGAAAGGCAATTTCGCAGTCATTTCTACGAATGACAAAGCCATCTGGATTTCCAAATTCGATTACGACGGCACCTTGCTTTCTTCTCCCCAAAAAGTAAGTGTAGGCGCGGATTTTCCCACTCAATCCATCCATTCGGGAAAAAAAGTTGACGACGGATATGCTTTGACCGGTATCGGGCAGTACGTAAATGCAAGCAATCCCGGCCCCCCCAACGATGATTTTTTTTTCCTGAAAGTCAGCAGTGATTTGGTACAGGAACACGCAGAAAACTACTTTTTTATCGGAGACGACGATTCGGAATCGGCCTATGGAATATGCCAGGCTACCACAGGAGGGGGATATCTGTTGTGCGGAAACAAATTCGACGGCACACAAAAAGGGGCCATGTTTTTAAAACTGACTTCGACGTATAACCGTGACGGAGACCCTAAAATTTTATATGGCTCCGATCTCAACCAGACGGCTTACGACGTACAGCCAACATCAACCGGTTTTGTCGCTCTGGCAAGGATCAAAAACAGCGTTTCGGGTCAATACGAAGCTTGCATTTTTCAACTAACCAATAGCCTGAATACTGCGGGAGATCCGGTATTCCTCGGCAATTTTGTTCCTGAAAGCCTAGTAAAAATATCAGACAGCTCCTTCGTTGTCATCGGCAATAATTTGGGTAATGCAAGAATTGTTAAAGCCGGATTCGGAGGGGGCTCGCCCATAGAAGTAGTATTCACAGGCATAACCCTGAAAAGAGGGTTGATCACTTCCGACAATGAATTGGCGGTAGTAGGACATACGACCTCAGTTGCCAATCCTGAACCGAGATTATACAAAAGAAAATCAACCGATTTGTCTCCCATTTGGGGCGGCGATGATTTGAGCCCGGTCAATCCATTCGGAGAAGCGCATTCCATCATGCAAACCGCAGACAACGGTTTTATCATAGGAGGCCGGGACACCCAGGGGCGGACGTTGCTGCTTCGCACCAATGCCGAAGGCAAAATTGAATAATACTTTTTTCCCCCATTTTCAAATTTCAATATTTCCCGACATGAAAACAACAAGAATTTTCTCATTCCCTTTTTCGGTACTGGCTCTTATAGCCATCATTACTCCGCTGGAATTACTCATCGGGCAGGGCAACATCATGCCTAACTATTCGAGGATGCCTGATGGCGACATAAACGAGCCATACTCTTTTCAATTTTTTCTCAGTCATGCGACAAGCGGTTACCGGTGGGCGATGGTAGATGCTTCCATACCGGGTCAACACCTGAACATTGGAAATACCAACCTCCAAATTAATCAAACTTCAGGTGAGGTGACAGCTGCTTCCGGACGATTGGCCGGACCTCAAGGGACTTACAGAGTAAATATTTCAGTGACTCCTGATGCGGGCAGCGGCAATCCACCTGTAGCATCCAGAACCTATGATTTTGTTCTCAAAAACACCGTGACTGCCTGCCCTACCATCCGCGAATACGTATTGTTGCTCGACAAATCAGGCAGCATGCACGGAACAAAATGGGACATACTCAAAGGATGCGTAAAGGCATATTTGCCGACGCTCAACAACCAAATGACCAGCAGCGATTACCTGACCGTCATGTACTTCAATGGAAACTCCGCCAGTGTAAAAAGCTCTAAGCAGCCATTCAGGCAGCCTTGGATGTCCAATCAAACGGATATTGAAAATACGCTATTTAATGTAAGCGTAAATTTGACTGATCTGACACCTTTAGGGGACGGATTGATAGATGCTATAGCCGACCTGAACACCAACCCAGTCAACACGATACAATCCATCATCGTTTTTTCAGACGGAATGCAAACCATCGGTCCGTATTTAAAACCGGATGAGCCGGACCGGTACGAGATTATTCAGACTACTCCCGCTGTCAATCTGAACGCTTCCCCTAACGACAAAATCAAAATCTTTACTATTGGCGTCGGCGCGATACCCGGCTACACGGATATGCTGCGCGACCTTGCCAATGTAGACAACGATTACGCGCAGGCGGATGTAGCCACTTCGGATGAATTGAACATTTTTTTTACGCGGACGATCCCAGCGTCGCTGCGTTATTGCACTCCACGGTTCCTGCATTACCGGACCGGCGAATTGAATGGCGAAGATGTCGAAAAGCGCGAAGCGTTTCAGGTCAATAAATTTATAGAAAAATTGACCATCCGGGTCATTCCGGATGAAAATGCGCGCCTGAGCGACGATTGGCGTCTTTATAAGGATGGCGTCCCGATAACTACTATCAGTCCGGCATGGGATGGGCTTTCCTTGATTTATTCCATTGATTTTCCGCTTAGCTTCGACGGCGGCAATTCTTACGTTGATGAATCCGGGAAATGGGAGGTAGGGCTGAAAGGTTTGAAGGGAGGTAAATACGAGATCATGGCGATGGTTGAAGACGATTACCTGCAAACGGATATTGCACTTGGCAAACCCGTCAGTTCAACTACATCCACCGGAGGCACGGCCAATTCAAATCCGGCTTATACCGGTTTGCAATACGCAGTCAATGTCGGCGATGAAATCCGTGTCCAGGCATCACTGACCTTTATTGGCAACCCTTTGACGAACGTGCAAGAGGTGGAAGCCTTCCTTTTGCGTCCCGGCGATGATCTCGGCGATCTTGCCGCCGAAACTTATGTGTCCGGCAAAGACCTGAATCCGGCAGAGCCGAATACGCCCCTCGGGCAAGCCAAAATTGATTCCCTGATGCGGGATTCCGCCTTTGTTGCAAAACTCAAAAAAACGATACAGCCCAGTCCCATGTCGCATATTGGAAATGGCATCTATTCCACTTCGTTCACTGATAATAAAGTGACCGGGACCTACAGAGCCGTGGTGCGGTTTCGGGGCACATTGCCCGGCGCGGGTGAGTTTGAAGGTTGGGAGACCAAATGCATCCTTGTTGACTTTGGCGAACCCGGCGATATTGACCTGAATACTGCACAGGTATTTGCGACCGGAGCCGACAAGAAGGGCTCTTACAGGGTAAAATTCACACCCACCAACCGTTTCAACCGGAAATTAGGCCCCGGACAGGTCAACAGGATCAAAGTACAGTTGCAGCCCGGCGGACCGGTGAATATTATTGACAACTTAGACGGCAGCTACACCATAGACCGAACATTCGGCCCGAATGAAAATCCGTTTATTCAGGTCAATGTGATAGATTCCGAAACGCCGGTTTATTCAGGCTCGCTCTATGGTCTTGCCGGAAGAAAATGGTTCCTCAGCGCCCACCTCGGCACAGCATTCCCGGTCAGCAAGTTCGACGCAGCGACCTACAAAACGGGCTATTTCGCCGAAGTGGATTTCGGGCGTATGCTTTCGCGTATGTTCTATCTTGAAGCCGTGGGAGGGTATTACAATTTCGGTTCGCAGAAATACATCATCGGAGGTTCCTTGTATGCCGGTATCCTTCCACCCATAGGCGCCAACTACAAACTGAACCTCGGGCTGGGAGGCGGTTATTACAAACCCAAAAACGAAGATGCCGAGGGCGGTTTGTCCGTGCGGTTAGGCATTCGGAGGTCATTGAATGCAAACCTCGATGCGTGTCTCGACGGCACTTATTTCTATTTGCCAAAAACGGAGCGGGCGTTCGCGACGGTGGGTTTGGGGGTCAAGTACTTTTTTTGAAGTGTGAACAGGCCGGACGGTTCATCCGACCGACATTGTTGAATACCTGAATTCGGGCAACTCCTTCAATAAGATAAAACCAATAGTTTAGAGACAAAAACCAGCCCTTTTTCATCCATAAAAGTCAGGAAATACGCACCTTCCGGCAATTCGCCTGCATCTATCCAGCTTTCCGACGTCCTCCGCTCCAGAGCCGGACGCCCCAACGCATCGTACACCCGCACCGTCACCACTTCCCCCTCCGGTAGCCCGCTCCACCGGACTTCGCCCGTCGTGGGATTGGGATAGAGTTTTATTGTTTCTTTTTCGCCCGGCTCACTGCTGTTCGTCGTTGTGACCCACACCGTCTTGCACTTCGTATCCGAGCCGTACTGATTGCTCACCGTCAGGCACACCTCGTAAGCCCCCGGCGCGGAGAACGTGTGCGAGGGGTGTTTTTCCGTGCTTTGGTTGACGGCGCCGGAGGCGGGGTCGCCGAAATCCCACCACCACTGCTGCGGATCGTACCACGACACGGAAGTGAAATCCACATTCAGCCCGCCGGTTCGGTCGTAGCGCCAGCCCGCCAGCGGGTGGTTATCGAGGCCGAGGGTGTCGCAGGGCGAGCCGTCGACGGGGCCGAGGCGGAAGTTGGGGAAGTTCGGCAAGTCGGCGAAGGGATATTCCAACTGGTAATAATTCTGCTCGAAATCGCAGGCTGTGCCAGCCCTTTCAGGGTTTTTGATGCAGTGCAGGCAATTTTGGCCGTTGAAGGGACGGCAGTATATCATGCCGTCGGGGCCGAGTTCCATGGTGCCGATGCTGCCACTTAAAGGGCATAACGGAGGGTCGGCTTCGGCGATAATTACCTTGCTGCCGCCAATATCAGCAGTCCAGGTATCGAATTGAAGCAGACGGCGATCTTCGGCAGCGTAAATAAATCGACTGTCTGCCGACCAGCCCAAACCGGCAAGGATGGCAATATCGGCATCATCCTGAATGCTGATATGTACCGGGTTGAAAAGCGTACCGGTGCAGCGGTCGAAGTCAAAAATGCGCAAATCGTCCTGCGTGTCAAAACGAGCCATTTTGGCGCCATCTGGAGAAAAGACCATTTCACCACCATACAAGATACCCATATCTACTGGACCGATTTCCTGATATTTTGTTTCCACCCCATTGGGAGTCAGCAATATCATGTAGTAGCGATTGCTGTATATTTTAGCGGCTATAACCCACCAGTCCCGTCCATTGGCGTGACGCACTGCGTGAAGGCCGTGCCTATGAATAGTGTCTGCTGCGACCACTTGATTTTTAAAAACCGTAGTTCCATCGCCATTATTGGCTGACATGTCAACAAGAGTATGCAGCACATCTTTTACAAATGAAGGCGCCACAAGAGGCATGTGAAAAAAATGAAACAAATCCGGGTTGGCCGGGTCAGGCAATAACACCATGCTTTGAGAAAGCCTGTATCCTTCATTATCGGCGCAGGAGAGATCGTACAATAAGCCCGGGTTCATTCCTTCACTTCCTACCACTTCGTATCCGTCGGCAGTCTCCACATAACAACCATTACTGTATATTAACAAATTGCCGGCAGAGTCACAAATGGAGGCGCTTACTCCTTGGAATGACATAGGGCGTTGAGTGTAACTGATTTGAAGGGAGTCGCCAAAAGTGAAAAAAATGCGATTGGAAATGGTATCAAAGCTGTAGCGATAAGCGGTTGCCCACACATTATCTTCTTTTTGTGTATGAGCATATAAGAATTGCATTGTTAATAACAATGTGAAAATTAGCCTTGTCATGGTATGTGAAAATGCAAAGCAGCAGCACAGCGTCCGGGGCTGTGCTGCTGATAAAAGGTGGGAAAATCAGTTTTTCACAATTTGAATCTTCTCTGTAGCGAGTACGGTATTGTCCGGCGCAAAGATTTGCAATGTGTACAGACCTTCCGGCAATTGCTCGAGGTCGGCGGAGCCGTTTGCACTCGTCATTTCTGCGGCTAATTGGCCTAACCCGTTGAACACCCTGATTGCTACGGGCTGGTCGCCCGTACCCGACCAAAACAACTGACCGGTGGTCGGGTTGGGGTACAGAACGACAGAGCCAGCCTCAGACAATTTGGCTGAATCCTCCGGGCGTTGTTGCCTTTCATTATCCTCGCATTGTTCGAGGTCGTTGAAACCCTGACCCGTAAAGTGCGACACGATTGCCCGCGCTTCGTACACTGCGTCGCCGCCTTCGAGGGGACATTGTTCTGCAATAGAAACAAGCGTGGCAAGATTACCCGATGCCAAAGTGTCACTCAAAAGGTAGTTCAATAAAATGCCGTTTACCGTTTTTTGGCTGGCATCCGGTGTGAGGCTCGTAGTAACGGCGGCGTTGAGCGTCAGCAAAGTCTGGATATTTTGTTGACGGGCCTGTTTTAGTCCTGCCGCGTATTGTTCATACTGGGTCTGCGCAGTTGCGCTTTGCTGCACCCTTGCATCGTATTGGGTCTGGTTCACCGGGACGCCCGCCTGGCGCAGGCTGTCCAATTGGCGCAACGCTTCCATGCTTTGCCGCCAAGCGCTGCGATGGCTTTCCAAGGTCGAGTCTTCGGGAGCGGTCAGTGCAAACAGTTTGGCCTTTTCTTCCGCAATGTGTGCCAGTTTACCGACAGAAAGGTTTTGGTTGGCCGATTTGAATGTACTGTACGCCGAAGAATAGCTTTCCAAGGCTGGTTGACGCAGTATTTTCCTGTAGAGGCGGTATTTGCCTTTCCAGGACATTTCGTTGGCAAAGACGCTGGAGGTCAATGTTCCTGTCGCGATGGCCTGGTCCAGGGTGGTCGGTACGCTGCTTTCTGTCACTCGGGGCGGTATTTGAGGCGGGAAGGTGCAAGTAGCGCAGCCGCTAAATGTTGTACCTGGTTCATTATGGAACCAACCAGACGAAGGGAATACAGCAGGATTTAATGCCAGATTGGCTGTGCCATTGACAAAAAATGGCGACAAAGCAGGGTCCCCATAGTTCCTTCCCCCAAGGCAACTGCCAGTAATAGCGCTCAAGTCCCACAGGTTGCCGGTATGATACTGCCTTCCGATATAAGCGCCGCCGATAGCCTGCGTACCAAGTTGCAAGCCGGTGCAGTGGGTGTTAAAGTTATTTCCCCGCACAGCGTCCTCGAAGTCAGCCATGTCGAAGAACTGCAACCCGACATCCGTATTGTCCACGCAGTTGCACTGGAAGGTGTTGGCGAAGCCACCGCTGCTGTAGATGGCCATGGATGCGCCCACGCCTGTGGACAGCACCTGATCCACTGTGTTGGCCGTCACGTCGCTGAATGTAGTACCTTCCGTCAGGATACCCTTGTAGTCGTTGGCCTGTGCCTCGTTGGTCACATCATTGTTTTGTATCGTCCCGGAAAAACCATTGTTGTACAAGATGCCGTTGCCGCCCAACTTCATGGTCACCACGTTGCCGTTGACTTCCCAGCCGTCGGTGCCGAAGGGCAGCGGTACTGTCTGGCCCGGCAAGGGAGTGAAGCCAAGCCCTATTTCATCCATCTGGATACCCGCAGTAAAGTCATTGAGTGCGGTCAGCCCGGCGGTAATGGTGATCTCGTTATTCCGTATCGTGCTGATGCTATGCACCGGCTCGTTCAACCCTGAGCGAATGCCGTATTGACGCGCAGTGATGGTATTGCCGTCCAGCACGATGTCGCGAATTTTGCTAAGTGAAACGTCAATTCCCACGCCAACATTAGTCATTGTGGTATTCTCCACATTGAGGGCATAATTGGACGCGAAAATGCCCGTTTTGCAGTTGTCGAACGTCATGCTGGTCCAGAACTCGTTGATATTGAACCAGTGAACGCCTTTGCTGGCGAGGCGGATGCCGAATCCCTCATGCAGGTATTTCGGCTGCGCGTCCACTGAATTCATATCGTTGAAAATCAAGTTGCCGAGGTTGCCGATGGAGTTGGTGCCAATAATGCCGTTGGCTAATTGGCTGAAGGTATTGCCGCCCCAGATGTTAAAATCGCGGTAATTGATCAATCGGATGCCGCAATAGCCGCGGGATTCTACTTGTTCCGGCATTCCCTGGTAACGTGGTTTCAATTGACCGTTGGTAGAAAAAGTATTACTTGCAAATCCGTCAATTCGCGCCCGCGCCATACCGGAAGGGACGCTGCTCATGTCCAGGTTCACTCCGATATAATTGTTGGTAAATTGATTATTTTCCAACCTGAAACTTGAATTCGGTCTTGCATTGATACCAAACCGGCAATCTGCGACGACAGAGTTTTGCATTTGCAATTTTGTGAGAGGAATTCCTGAAGTGTTCTGCGGGTCTATCACAATGCCATCAGCCATTTCTGTTCCGGGGCATGTATGGACGTTCGCCTCTGTCATAAATAAATTGGGCGTCAAGCCGGCTCCGGGATTATCAGTAGCGATACGGATTCGTGCGCCGGGCATAAGGACTACTTCTTTGAAGGCATTTGCTTCTCCAATCAAAGAAGCTGGCACGTCGATGACCAATTCATCATCTATAAGTAAGTGAGGCAGGCTGGTGCTACCTGGCGACAGAACTATAGTGCCATTAGCTAATAACTCGCTTAGTCGTGTTTCTGCGACAGGTCGCAGATCCACATGAGGCACGATGGCAAAGTCCTGGCTGATATTTTCCACCAGGGTTGGCGTACAACTCAGGTCTGATACAGTGAATGTGATGTTTGCATCATTAGCAGGCCAGGTAGTATTGCGACTAAAATGTGCCAAAAGATGCGACACCGCACCATCTAACCCATCAGAAGTAGCGGTAAATGTCCCCGTCAGCACTGTATTTCCGAAGGGATCGGTCGCAGGTGTCAGGGATATTGAAGGCGTAGTGCCTGACAAACTAAAAAAAGTTGGATTGAATGTAAATGCAACCGTATAATCATGGTTAACTAAGTAACTCTGTTCAATTGCCAGATCCACTGTAAAAGCCAAATCGCAAATATCGAGTTCTGGCACAAACCCGGGAGGACCGAATGAGGCGGGCAAAGTAATGGTTGCGAAATTGTAACCGCATGGGTCCTGTGCTTTTATGATGCCGGAACTCGATGTTAATAAGGACAGAACTAAGGCCTTGAGTAAGAAAAGTTTGTAAATTTGCGTGATGCGTGATGCGGGGGGGGGCGGATTATGCCCGTAATCGGCGGAGGGATAATGGATTTTTTGCATTAAAAATAATTGTTTTTGTGATAAAATCGGAATAGATAATATCGCCTCTCCCGGGCATTCCCGGACACTGCCTTTACGGGTAGGCGACACCATAAAGGTGGCCGGGCAGATTTCAAGCCTCCAAATATTCCATGTTAAATTTTCCTGATATTTCGTGAGCGCGCCGGTAACAATTCTTTTTCAGGCATTTGGTTGAGTGAACGGAAGCGGTTATCCCGGCCACAACCAAAACAGCCGCATCATTTTTCAGGTGTAATCTTCCTCCCACATTTGCAAGTCGCAGGTTGTCAATCCTCCCTCACCACGCTCGACACCCATTCAAAACTCTTCAGCGCCCGCATCACGTGGTTGAGTTGGTCAATATTGGCCACGATCAGGCCGATGCGCCCTTCGAAGTAGCCGCCTTCGCCCGAAATGGAGAAGGAGCGGATGTTGATGCCGAGGCTCGATATTTTGTCGGTCAGTTCTTTGATGACGCCGGGGCCGCTGTCTATGCCGGTGACGACGAGGTTGGTCAGAAAATCGGCTTTCACCACGTTGCCCCATTCGGCTTTGAGGATGCGGTGTTCGTAGGTGGAGAGCAGGTGGCCGGCATTCGGGCAGGTTGTGCGGTGTATTTTGATGCCCTGGCTGACTGTGACGTAGCCGAAGATCGGGTCGCCCTGTACCGGGTTGCAACAGGTGGCGAAAGAGTATTTGTAGTAACTGCCCGGTTCGCCGTTGATGATGACCTGAGGTTTGTCGCCCGGTTTGATGCGGGGCAGGGGAGCGGGTTCGGTTGCAACGGGTTCGGGCTCGGGCTTGAAGTTTTTTTCCTCGATCTCCACCAAATGCACGCCGTCTGCGCGGAAGCGTTTGAGTTCCTTTAAGTCGATCTGTCCCAGATAAATAGCGCTCAAAAACTCCATGCGGTTGGGGAAACCGAACCAGCGGGCCAGCATGTCGGCGTTATCTTCGACGGGGACTTTAAAGCCGTTGAGTTTGCGCTCCAGTATTTCGCGGCCGAATTCCGCCTGACTGCGCTTTTCTTCCTTGAGCGCGACCCGGATGCGGGTCTTGGCTTTGGACGTGACGACAAACTGGAGCCAGTCCTCTTTGGGTTTTTGATTTTTCTTCGTGATGACCTCCACCTGGTCACCGCTTTTGAGCACATAGTCCATGCGCTCGAGGCGGTTGTTCACCTTCACGGCCTGGCAGGTAGCGCCGATGTCGGAGTGGATACTGAAGGCGAAATCGAGGGCCGTGGCGCCTTCGGGGAGGATCTTCATCTCGCCTTTGGGCGTAAAAACGTGTATCTCCTCGGAATACAGGTTGCTCTGAAAATCGGCGAGAAACTCGACGGCGCTGCCCGAATCGCTGTTTTCCAGCGTTTCACGCACCTGGTTGAGCCAGTTTTCGAACACATCTTTTTTCTGTTTGCTCAGGCCGTCCACGCCTTTGTATTTCCAGTGGGCGGCGAAACCCCGCTCGGCGATATCGTCCATGCGTTCGGAACGGATCTGCACCTCCACATAACGCCCTTCGGGTCCGACAACGGTGGTGTGCAGCGATTCGTAGCCGTTGGCTTTGGGGCTGGTGATCCAGTCCTTGAGGCGTTCGGGTATGGGCTTGTAGCAGTCGGTCACGAAGGTATACACCTGCCAGCAGGCCAGCCGCTCCTCATGGGGGGGCACGTCGAGAATGATGCGAATAGCGAAAAGGTCGTAGATGTCCTCAAATTTGACGTGTTTGGTTCTGATCTTGTTCCAGATCGAATAGATGGATTTGGGGCGTCCGGTGATGCGCGCCGGAATGCCTACTTCCTCCAGCCACTCGTGGATGGGTTTGGTAAATTCGCGGATATAGTGCTCGCGGGCGCGTTTGGTCTGCGCCAGTTTTTGCGCGATGTCGTGGTATTCGGCCGGGTGGTTGATCTTCAGGCACAAATCCTGGAATTCGCTTTTGACCTTGTACAACCCAAGCCGGTGTGCCACCGGAGCATAGATCGAAGTCGTTTCTGCAGCGATTTTCAGCTGCTTGTGATGGGGCATGCTTTTGATGGTCCGCAAATTGTGCAGGCGGTCAGCCATTTTGATCAGCACCACCCGCACATCGCCCACCATGGCCCGGAGCACCTTGCCGATGTTCTCGGCCTGAGGACTTTCCGAGTCGTGCAGGCCGTCGAGTTTGGTCAACCCGTCGACGATCAGCGAAACGCGCGGCCCGAATTGGGCGTGGATGTCTTTGAGGGATACGTCGGTGTCCTCCACCACGTCGTGCAGCAATGCGCAGATGGCTGCCGTAGGCCCCAGGCCAATTTCCTCGACACAGATGCGCGCCACTTCGATGGGGTGGGTGATATACGGCTCACCGGATTTCCGGCGTTGCTTCTGATGCGCTTCGGCAGCCAGTTCGAAGGCAGCGCGGATATCATTGCGGTCCAGTTTGCTCAGGGGCGTTTTGAACGATTTGAGCAGGTTGCGGTAGGCCCGCTGGATAATGGCGCGATCCTCCGGCTCGCCGGGTATGACGGCATCGTGCGCCGTGCGGGCGTGATGCCCCGGCGTTTCCGTTTTAACTTCAGCAGGCACTGCTGCGGTGATGATTTCTTCCTGCTCCATGATTCCCTCCTGGTTGTCGTTTTTTCAGCGAAAATAAAAGCAAACTTCCGACCTGCAAAATTTGTTTGCGGCTCATTAACGGTTTTTCTTCCGGCGAGGTTGTTTCTTTTCTAAGGAAACGATGTACTTTTGCCCTCCTTTTTGAAAAAGGGTAAAAAAATGGGGCTGGCAGGTTTATTTGTATTTTACTTTTTTTAAATTACAAAAAATTTGCCAACTGTTCGCCGGTACGTCGAAATGCCGGACCGTAGACGAATAACAATAATATTTCAACCTTCGACCGGAACATTGTTTCGGCATGTGAAATGCGGGCGTGGCGGAATTGGTAGACGTACCAGACTTAGGATCTGGCGCCGAGAGGCATGGGGGTTCGAGTCCCTCCGCCCGCACCATGGTTGGTTGTTGGTTATTGGTTGCTGGTTATTGGTTGTTGAATAGGAATGAAATGTAAACAATCAATGCCTCATAGGGTGTATTTAAAAAAAACACGCCATGCGAAGTTTAAGCACTTTAAAACCAATGTTTTAATTTATTATTGACACGCTTTTTTAGGCATGTCCAAACCAACAACCAACAACCAACAACCAATAACCAATAACCAACAACCAACAACCAATAACTAACTCTCCCAACATGGTTGTCCGCAACGATATAGACAACGCTTCCGCGATCCTGACCGTCATCGTCACCCGTGACGAACTGAAACCCAAACTTGACGCCGAACTCAGGAAATTCCGCCACCGCGCACCGATAAAAGGGTTCCGCGCCGGTCAGGCGCCAATGGAGTTCGTAAAAAAACTTTACGGTTCGGCTATCTTCAGCGACACGCTGAACGACATGCTTACCCGCGAACTCTACGAATACTTGCGCGATAGCAAACTCGACGTGCTCGGCCAGCCCCTGCCCACCGATGACCAGCGCCGTTTCTCATTCAAGATCAGCGACCCGGAGCCGGAATATGCCGTCAACTACGAAGTGGGTTTTGTGCCGCCGTTTGAAATCAAAGGTTTGGACAAGAGCGCCGTCTATGAGCGACTTACCATATCCAACCTCGGCGAGCTGGCTGAAGAAGACCTCCAGTACGCCCGCAAACGCATGGGCAAACGCACCAATCCGGAAACCGATATCCAGGACAATGACCTGGTGCGCATTGCCGCCCGCGAACTGGAATCCGAAGCCGGCGGCGTGAAAGAAAACGGTTGGGAGACGACGATGACCGTGTTCATGAAAAATGTGGCCAACGAAGCGTTGAAAGACCAGCTGCTGCGTTCGAAGAAAGGCGATACGCTGCGCTTCAATGCCCGGACGATCGAAAACCACGAGAAAGAAGAGATGTACCGCAAGTACATCCTCAACCTCGAGGACAAAGACGAACGGGTGGTGGGCGATTGGTTCGAAGGCACGATCGAAGAAGTGAGCCGGGTGGAAGATGCCGACCTCGACGAGGAATTTTTCAAAGGGTACTTCGGCGAAGGCAAAGTGGGCAACAGGGAAGAGGCGGTGGAAGAACTGAAAAAGGGCATCCGCCAATTCTATGATGTGCGCTCCAACGCACTTCTTATGCGCTCTTTCCAGGAGCGTTTGCTGGAAGAAAACCCGGTGGAATTACCCGAAAAATTCCTCAAACGCTGGCTCCGCGTCAGCAACGAAGGCAAACTAACAGACGAGCAGATCGAAAATGAATTTTCCGCCTTCGCAGAAAACCTGCGCTGGACTTTGCTCCGCGACAAGATCAAAGAAATATTCGGTGTGGAAGTGAACGAAGAGGAAGTGTACGACGAGTTCGCCCGCCGGGTGCGCAATTATTTCCAGGTGGACCTGCCCGAACACATCATCAAGAGCAGCGTCGAACGCCTGATGAAAAATGAAAAAGACGTGGAAGAGACCCGGCGCAACCTCGAAACGGACAAAATTTTCGAGGCCATCCGGGAGCAGGTGACGGTGACGGAAAAGGAAGTCCCGTCGGAGGAATTCCATAAAATACTCGATGAAGTCACGAAAAAAGCGAAAGCGGAACAGGAAGTAGGGGTGGAAATGATGAATGATGAATGATGAATTTTATCCCCCGGACATTCATCATTCATCGTTCAAATCCGACGGTTCGTAGAGCATTACAGTTCCATTTTTTTGCCGCACAACCTGGCGTTTCAAAAGTTGTTTCATTTGCCTCAAAAAGAAATTAATCATGTTCGACAAAAATGAATTTCAAAAGTATGCCGTCAAACATCTCGGCATGAGCGGCATGCACCTCGAAAAGTACATGTCCGTCACAGGCGCCATCGCCGCACCGAATATCCGCGCATTCACACCGGCGGTCATCGAGGAGCGCCAGATGAACGTAGTGGCCATGGACGTGTTCAGCCGCCTGATGATGGACCGCATCATTTTCATGGGCGTGCCCGTCTCGGATTATGTATCCAACGTCATCCAGGCCCAGTTGCTCTTCCTCGAATCCAGCGACCCGAAGCGCGACGTGCAGCTGTTCATCAACAGTCCGGGCGGCTCCGTTATCGACGGTCTCGGCATTTACGACACCATGCAATACGTATCGCCCGACGTGGCTACGATTTGCACGGGTCTGGCGGCCTCGATGGGCGCGGTGTTGCTCGCTTCCGGCGCGAAAGGAAAGCGCAGCTGCCTCTATCACAGCCATGTGATGATCCACCAGCCGATGGGCGGCGCGCAGGGCCAGGTATCCGACATCGAGATCACGTACAAACTGATCAAAAAAATGCAGCGGTCGCTGTACGATATCCTGGTATACCATACCGGCCAGCCCTACGAGAAGATCGAAGAGGACTGCGACCGCGACAACTGGATGAGCGGCGAAGAAGCCAAAGCCTACGGTCTCGTGGATGAAGTGCTGGAGCGCAACAATCCGAAAGGGAAACAGAATTGAAATTGGAAATTGGAAATTAGAAATTTTCAGGATACCCGGAGATGCGAAACATTCGCATTTCTCCGGGTGTTTTTTGTTTATTGCATACCTTTATGCTCCCAATAACTAACAACCAACAACCAATAACCAACAACCAATAACCAATAACCAATAACCAATAACCAATAACCAATAACCAATAACCAATAACCAATAACCAATAACCAATAACTAACAACCACATGATAAAGCGTGGCCGACCCACCCAACACCGCTGCTCCTTTTGCGGACGCGGCGAAGAAGAAGTGATGATACTCGTGTCCGGCATGGACGGGCAGATCTGTGAAGTCTGTGTTGAAAAAGCGCAGGAGATCATCGACCAGGAACTCCGCAAGGCGGGCGTGCAGCCCGAAAGCGGCAGCGAACCTGCCAACAAAAGCAGCCGGTACAGCGGCCCCATACACCTCATCCCGCCACGCGACATCAAAACCTTTCTGGATCAATACGTTATCGGCCAGGACGACGCCAAAAAAGTGTTGGCTGTGGCCGTGTACAACCACTACAAACGCCTCCAGCAATACGGCAATACCGCCCCCGACGACGTAGAGATCGAAAAATCCAACGTGCTCTTCGTCGGCCAGACCGGCACGGGCAAAACCCTGCTGGCCAAGACGATCGCCAAACTGCTGAATGTGCCCTTCGCCATCGTGGACGCCACCATTTTCACCGAAGCGGGCTATGTCGGCGAAGACGTGGAGAGCATCCTGTCGCGCCTGCTCCAGGTGTGCGACTACGACGTGGAAGCCGCCGAGCGCGGCATCGTTTATATTGACGAAATTGACAAGATTGCCCGCAAACAGGACAACCCCTCCATCACCCGCGACGTGTCGGGCGAAGGGGTGCAGCAAGGCATGCTGAAAATGCTCGAAGGCGCCGAAGTACTCGTGCCGCCGCAGGGCGGGCGCAAACACCCGGAACAGAAGTTGGTGAAGATCAACACACAGAACATCCTGTTCATCGCCGGAGGCGCATTCGACGGCATCGAAAAGATTATCGCCCGGCGCGTAAACACCCAGATCATCGGCTTCAACAAAAAAGAAGTCGAACGAATAGACAAAGAAAACCTTCTCCAGTACGTCAGTCACCAGGACGTAAAGAGTTTCGGCCTCATCCCCGAACTCGTAGGCCGCATGCCGGTCGTGGTGCACCTCGAACCCCTCGACCTCTCAGCCCTGCGCCGCATCCTGACCGAACCGCGCAACGCGCTCATCCGCCAGTACGAAAAACTCTTCTCGCTCGAAGGTGTGCAACTCGTGATGCAGCCCGAAGCGATTGATTTCATCGCCGAAAAAGCCCTCGAATACAAACTCGGCGCGCGCGGCCTGCGCTCGCTCTGCGAGGCCATCCTGACCGATGCCATGTTCGACCTGCCCACAGCAGGGAAAGGCAGCAAAAAGCAACTGGTGATTGACCGGGCGTACGCGGAAGAAAAATTAGAGGGGTCGCGGATCGGGCGGTTGAAGGCGGCGTAGGTAGTCGGCCTAAACACCGAAAGGGTTTCAATCGCTTTCGACGTTATAAAAAACTACTACTTTTGTTGTCAATTAAAATTTGAAGCGATGTCGTCACGCAACATACAACCGCCGCTCTCCAATATGCAGATGGAACTCCTGAAGCTCTATGCCGCAGGCGTTCCCGACGAGTATTTGGCTGAAATCAAGGAAATGATTGCTCGTTATTTGCTGACAAAAGCGACGCATGAGGCAGGAAAGGTCTGGCAGGAAAAAAACTACTCCGACGCCACAGCGGATAAATGGGTTAAAGGAGACTAACTCATTCTTCCTATGAAAGTTGTGCTTGACACCAACATCATCCTCGCTGCTATATCGCCCTTCTCGAAATACAGACTCGTCATGGACCGGTTCGAGCAGGGCGATTTTATTTTGTGTCTCAGCGCCGACATCATGTTCGAATACGAAGAAAAACTGGCCGAAAATTTCAATCCCGCAGTGGCTGAACTCTTCGTTGGTGGTTTGCATTTGAAGAAAAACGTTGAGTTCGCAAAGGTTTTTTTCAACTGGCGGCTGATTTGCCCCGACATGGACGACAACAAATTCGCAGACTGCGCCATCGCCGCCAATGCCCATTATTTGGTCACCAATGACCGCGATTACCGCATACTAAAAAGAATCGAATTCCCTAAAATCAACCTCCTGACGATGGAAGAATTTATGGAAATCCTGCGGCAAGGATAGAAAGAAAGCGAGTGGTGGCACGGCTCCAAGTCGTGCCACCACTTTTCTTGCGCAAAAAAACGTTTTCAAAAAAACGACCTGCCCGCGCTGCGCCGTATCCTCACCAAGGGTGATTGACCGGGCGTATGCGGAGGAAAAATTAGAGGGGTCGCGGATCGGCGGTTGAAGGCGGCGTAGCAAAAGTTACATTACACCGCCCGCCAGGGCGTCACGCTCGTATCCCACACTTGTTCCCTGTGTCCCTGCGCCGGCTCGAAGCGCATACCGGTCATTGCCGCATTTTCAATGGCATTTTTCAACCTTTCCGATACGACGAAGCGATTGATCAAACCCGCAAGGCGGAAAAAATCCAGGTCAATTTTTGATCCGTCGAGAAAGAGTTCGACCACACGGATGTCGCGCACCTGTTCGTATTCCTTGTTTATGCCGTTTAGGTTCCGCAAAAATGGTGAAAAATTTTCGCTGTGCCTGATTTTCGCCAGCCCGGTAGCACGGCCTGAAGGCCGTGCTACCGGCATATATATACCCGCCATTTTCCCGATATATCCGAACCGCGGCGACACATAGACGCTGCGCGTGTATATATGCGCTATATATACGGCGCATATATACGCAGCCCGGTGTAGCAATGCTTTTACAAAAAACTTGAAAAAAAAAGAAGGCGCTGCGCGCGCCTTCCCAAAGTGTAAAAGGGTAAAAAGGTCAAAGGGTTAATTCGTCCTGGCAAGGCGGAAACCGATACTGTAGTAGCGATCGCCGGGCGCGAGGTAGTAGCGGAGCGCTGCCCGTACGTACTGCGGGCTGTAGTTCCACGACCCGCCGCGAAGGATGCGGTTGGAGCCTGATTTCGGGCCAGTTGGGTTCACTTGCGCGTCTGCCGGATATTCGCCCTTCCAGTCGCTGCACCATTCGTACACATTCCCGCTCATGTCGTGCAGCCCCAGTTCGTTGGGAACTTTCGTCCCGACGGGGCGGGTGCTTTTCCGGGCGCCGAAAGTGTTGCCGGTTTTGTAATTGTCGTGATACCAGGCCACTTTGCCCGCCTCATTGCTGCCGGAGTAAATATATCCTTCGCTTTTCGGGCCGCCGCGGGCGGCGTATTCCCACTCGGCTTCGGTGGGCAGGCGGTAGGTTTTACGGCCGGTTGTCACCTTGTTCAGGGTCTTGATAAATTCCTGCATCTCGTTCCAGGAGACATTTTCCACCGGGCAGTCGTCGCAGCCTTTGTTGTAGAGTTCGGGCGGGTCTGCGCCCATCACTTCGCGCCAGTCGGCCTGGGTCACTTCGTATTTGCCGATCAGGAAGCCGGTGAGGGTGACGGTATGGGCCGGCTTTAACAGTCTTTGTCGCGGCCGTTCTGGCATCCCATCGTGAAGGTGCCGCCTTTTACGGGCACCATTTCGAGACCGGATTTTCTGCTTTTGGGCGGCGGGCAGCCGTTGTTGGCGGCGTCGCCTTTTTCGTTGGGGCATTTGTCGTCTTTGTCAGGTACGCCGTCGCCGTCGGTATCCCGGCGGGCTTCGGCTTCGATGCGCTTGCGTTTTTCTTTTTTCAGGCGCTGGCGTTCGGCTTCTTCGGCGGCTTCTTTTTCCAAACGGGCGCGTTGGGCGGCGTCTTTTTCATCCCGGGCGCGGCGGCGGAGTTCTTCGAGGCGGGCTTTTTCAGCCGCTTCTTCGGCGGTGCGTTGGCGGTTTATTTCTTCGCGTTGCTGCACCCGCCTGACGGCCTGCTGTACCTGCGGCAGCACTTGTTTTTTAAGTTGCGGCTTTTGGGCTACCACCTGCTCTACTTTTTTCGCGCTTTCGCTGCTGCCCGCGCTTTCGAGTACGGGCAAAATGGCTTTTACTTCGGCGGCGCTGGCGGCATTTTCCACTTTCCGGACAATGATGCTGTCTAATTTCGGCTGCACCTGACGGCGCACTTCGGGCTCGGCTTCCAAAACCTGAGCCACTTCGGGCAGGCGCTCGCTTTTCGGAAAATCGTTCAGAAAGGCCTCCACTTTTCGGGGGCTGGCCTGTGCCCGGATGGAGGCGACATAAGCTTTTTCAAGTGCGGGCAGCAGGTCGGCGCGGTCAGTGACCACGTCTCTGAGCGCGGGCAGGCGTTCGCTTTCAGGGAAATCCTGGGCGAACCGGAGTATTTTTCCTGCGTCGGGTTGTTGCCGGATGTCGTTTAAAGTCTTGATTTCCAGCATAACTACTTTTTCCGTCACTTGCTCGCGAAATTGTCCCTGCGGGAATTCGCGCTGGTATTCGCGCAAATCTGCCAGGGCATCGGTTTTGTCGGCTTTCCGGAAATAAGCCTTTTCCAAATGCTGCGTTGCGTCGGTGTCTTTGTATTTTTCAATATAACCGGCGTAGGCTTCGGCGCTGTCTTTCAGGCGGACGACCCACCAGTCACGCGTGGGTGGTGGCGTGAAAGCCCATGTTGCGGTACTTCCAACCAGGAGAAAAGCAAGGAAAAAAGCGACGGTGCGCAGGCCGCGCGGCACTGAAGAGGGACGGCCGACGGTGGACGGCTGAGGCGGCGTGTAAATGGTAGATGGCCGGGGGATATTGAGCGCAGGCGCGGACGGCACGACTGCTGCCGGCGGCTCTTCGCCGATACCGCGCGACGCATCGGGGCCGAGCGTGAAACGATCGCCGGTGGATTTGAGCGGCGTTTCGTCGCTGTCGGCGACGGCCGTCTCGGTGACGATGGTGACGGTTTCCAAAATGGATACTTCGCGGGGGACGTACTTGCCGATTTTCTCGTTGAACTCCATCATGGAGACTTTGACGAGCAACTGGTGCTCTCCTTCCACGCGCGGCGTCACGCTGAACAGCCATTGGGTATAGCCCGTGTCGCGCACCAGTTGTTCGGCCTCGCTCAGGGGGCGAATGGCGAACACATCTCCTTCGGGGTCGAGCAGTTCGGCCTTCATCATGTCCGACACCTCTACGCGCGGGCGGAGGCGCACCTCCGCGTCGAGCACGATGTCTTCGAGGATGGCCTCTTCGTCGAGGGCGACGCGCACGGTGCAGATGGTGGGTTTGCGCAGCGGCATCCGGTGGGGCACACGGTAGAGGACGCTGCCATGTTTAGCCGCCGTTGCTTTAGCGGAGGCGGCTCCCCCCTCTTTCACAGCCACTTCAAAATCGCCCTCTTCGAGCGATTCGAGCAGGTCGAAAACGGCGCTGCGGATCTGATTATAAATGAGTTGCAATTGCTCGGGGGAGATGACGCCGCGAAAATTTTGCTTGTTGGCTTCGTTGAAGCGGGCGCGCAGTTCCAGCACGGTGCGGTGCTTTTCCGAGCCTTCGGGCAGGAGTTCCTTGAGCGCGTTGAGCGCGGCGGCAAGGTCTTCCGCGAGGATTTCCTGCAACTGGCGGCGAAGGTCGGGCAAAGGTTGGGCGAGCGGCATGGACAGATGGTTGTTGGTTCTTGGTTGTTGGTTCTTGGTTGTTGGTTATTGGTTGTTGGTTGTTGGTTCTTGGTTGTTGGTTCTTGGTTGTTGGTGAAGGCAAATGTATTGAAGATGTGTGGAATATGGGCTGCGGGGAAAGTTTGAATGCCAAGTTTCAATGTGCAATGACTTGAAAGACAAGCGCTTCAAATACCTGCCAGCATACCCTTCATCTTCGGCTCCAACGTCGCAAACTCTTCCGCCGACAACGGTCGGTTCCCATACCACACCCGCTCGTAAATCCGCGTCGCTTCGCGAAACGCTTCCGACAAAGGGTGCCCGCGCATTTCGCGAAGGTAGTCGCGGTTGGTCTTTTCCCGCGACCATCGGATGGCGTTTTTCTCCGAGAGGTTTTTGATGATCTGTAAATAGTAGAGCCGCAGGGCGAGCGGGTAATTGCCCTGCGTCAGCGCCTCGCGCAGGAAGCGGTCGAGGTCGGTCTCGTGCAGGTAGTCGTCGAGGTTGTCGAGGGTGATGACCGCGCCGTCGCGGGCGATTTGCTTGTTGCGCGGCGCCTCCAGCATTCGCCAGATGCCATAAGCGATGGCCGCCACCGCAATGAGGATCGCCAGCGCCTGCAAAAAACTGCCGAGTCCCTGGGTGGCAGAAGTCCAGTCGAAAGAAGGATTGTAGCCGGGCGTTTCGCGGGGCTGTTTTTCTTTGGGCGGTTTCGGTACGTCCTTGCTGTAGTCCAAACCGCCGGAAGCTTCGTCCCACTGGTTTTGTTCAATTTTCCGCGTCGCCACCGGCTCCAACGGCGGCGGGCTGTAAGGCGTGCGTTCGGCGGCGGCGTAGTCCTCCTCCGACGGTTCGTAGTAATACCCCGAAGTGTCCGTTGTTTCTTCCGGCAGCGAGTCCGTCGCTTGCGCGCATGCGGCGAGCGGAAGGAGATAAAATAGGATAAGGACTGTATTTTTCACATTATCAATTGAAAATCAAATTTATAGTCGTAAGTCGTCACTCTCTCGCCAGTCCCCGTATCTGCCTCCCCGTCCCCACTTTTTCGATGCCTTCGAACAAACTTGCCGCGTCGGACACTTCCCGGCAGGAAAAATACTGCAAGCCCCCACAGAGGGAAGTCAACAGAAAAATAAAATACAGCAAGGCCCCCGCCGCGCCGGTGGTGGCGATGGCGACGTAGGATTGCATAGCGCCTTCCCGTTGCGGCACGAGCCAACTGAACAGTTCGAGCGTCCAGTCCCAAACCGGGAAATCGAGGAACATGAACAGCAGCACCTGTAAAGTTACCGTCAGAAAGCCCAATACCAACCCTTGTCCCCAGCGCATCAATTGGAAGGCGCGGATGAGTGCGTTCAGCGGGTTGAGGGTTTCAAAATAGATCACGGCGCCCCACAGCGCGAGAAAGGGATAAACAGCGATGTTCAGCAAATATCCCCAGCCGGTATCCCACCATTGAAAAACGCCGGCGAATCCTGCGACCGGGAGCAGCAGCGGCAAGGCGGCGAACAGCACCCTTTGCCGGGAAAAGAGCGGGCGTTCTTCCGTATCCATTTCCTGCTCCAGTGCCCGGAAAGCAGTGAGAGCAAGCGTGACTAAGAGAACAATCTGAAAATAAAACAGCAGCGGCGCTGTTCCGTTCCTGAAAAACTGGCCGATGCCCGCTAAAATATCGAATGGCCACACGGGGAGATCGGGGTAATAGAACACGTCTGTCGCGCCTTTGGAAGAAAAACCGAACGACCAGGCCGCGAACAAAACGGCTGCGCCCACCAGCGCCCACAAAGTCGTTTTCGGGTGGCGGCGCGGCAGGGTAAACGTATCGGAAAAAATCTCTCCCGCGTTTTTTATGGATCTAAAATCAATAACATGATTGCGGTCGGGCGGGATTTCCTTGTCGTGCAAGGGCTCGCGAAAACCGCCGGTCGTCGCTTTGTGGCGCGGCAACCAAACGAAATACCACAACACGAATGCCAGCGAAGTAAAAATAAAGGCCGCTCTGATGAAGTCGGGCGTTTCGGTGTAGCGCGTGAAGAAACCCTCGAAAAACGCGGCCAGCAAAATGATGGGTACGATGCCGAAAAAGATTTTCAAACCGCGCCGGATACTGATCTGGAATGCCTGCGCCCGCGTGTACGTGCCGGGAAACAGCAGCCCCGAGCCCGCCACCAGGCCCGCCGTGCCGGCGATAATGATGGCGCTGATCTCCAGGGTGCCGTGTATCCAGATTGTCAGGAATGACTCCCAAAATACGCCTTTTTCGATAAAAAAATACTGAAATGCGCCTACCATGACGCCGTTGATGAGCAGGATAAATACCGTGCCGATGGAAGCCAGAACACCCAGAATAGCCGTCTGGAATGCCACGAAAAGGTTGCGCGCCGCAATACTGACCGTCATTCCTCCCGGTGCGCTGTCTTTGTACACTGCCATCGGGTCGCCGCTTTCGATGTTGCGGACGGTCATGTCTACATAGCCGTCGCCGAGAATGATGCGCGCAAATTCGGGCTCGATGATACTCGACACCACGCCGATGGAAAAAGCCAGTGCGAAAATGCAGAACGAGAGCAGCAAAGCCCGCCTTTCCAGCCAGAAAAGTTGCGGAAGTTCATCAGTCCAGAAACGGCGCAGGCGCTCCACCGGGAGGCGTTTGCCGCGGTAAATGTTGTGGAAGACCCGCTGTGCCAGCGAATTGAGGTACATTCGCACCGAGCGGGTGGGATAAAAGGTGCGGGCATAGGAAAGATCGTCCGTGATCTGTACGAACAGGTCGTTCAACTGGTCGGGATCGCGCCTGTTTTCGCGGAGCAGCGCCTCGAAGTCAGCCCATTTTTCCTTGTTCTGCCCGATGAACTTGGTTTCTTTCATAGACTACAAAGTTGGGGGATTTTTTCAAACCTGAAACTCCGCCCAAAACTCGCTCCCTTTTTCGACCTCACTTTGAAATCCCACTTTCCCGTTCATCATTTCCGCATAGCGCTGCACGATGTACAAACCCAGTCCGGTGCCCTGGACGTTGGTGGCGTTGGTGGCGCGGAAAAAACGGTCGAAGAGGTGTTTCTGATCTGCCGGAGGGATGCCGATGCCTTCGTCGCGCACGCTGATGCGAACGGTTTTGTCATCTGCACGGCTGGTGACTGTGATGCAGGTATTTTCCGGCGAGTATTTGATCGCATTGGATACCAGGTTGATCAGGATATTCTTCAACAAGCCGCCGTCGAGGCGAACGGCTGTTTGTCCGTTGTGATCGTATTGGAAAGTTTGTCCGTTTTTGAAAAGGCTTTTCAGTTCCTGGTGCACATTGTCCACACAGGCGGGCAGTTCGATCGCTTCCGGTTTGGGTTGTATGTGGCCTTCCTCCAGACGGCCTAATGAAAGGAATTCGGTCAGGATGGTATTCAAGCTGTTCACGGCGTTTTTGATGCGCTCGGCGTGTTTTTTTACATTCGTATAGTCCTGGCGCTCGGCGTATTGGCTGATCAGACCGGCAGACGACAGTACCGAGGTCAGGGGCGTGCGGAATTCGTGGGAGGCCATGCTGACGAAGCGGCTTTTCAGTTCGCCGAGCTCGCGTTCCTTGTCCAATGCAGCCGACAAGTCATTTTTGGCGTGTTCGAGTTCCGTGGTGCGGGCTGCAACTTTGGATTCGAGGCTTTCGTTCAATACCCGCAGCGCCTCGCTCAGACTGGAAAGTTCCTGTTTTTGTTGGATGATAGATTTTTCGTAATTTTTTCGGTGGGTATTGTCCACTACGAATGCCACTACAAATTCGCCTTCCGCGCTTTTAAAGGGGCTTAAGCTTACCTCGACGGGGAATTCCATTCCGTCTTTTCTCAGGCCGTACAGGTCCAGCCCGATTCCCATCGAACGCGGACGCGGGTTTTGGTGAAAATGCTGGCGATTTTCTTCGTGTTTTTTTGTAAAGCGCCGGGGGATGAGCGTTTCGATCGGCTGATCCAGCATTTCACCATTTTTATAACCGAAAAGTGACTCGACAGCCGGGTTGGCCATGATAATACGGCCCTGCCTGCTCGTCAGTAAAATGCCGAAGGTGGCGTATTGGAACAATGCCGCAAAGCGCCCTTCCTGCTGTTCCTCCACTTCCCGCAGCGCGATGAATCGCATCACAAAAAATGCAGCGGCCCAGAAACTCAGTATCGGCGGTAAGCGCTCCAGGAACATTTGTTCCAACGGCACTTCATGCGGCTTTAACACGGTGGCAACGATGGTCAGGGTTGTGGTGACCACAGCGAGCAGGAGCACATCGCTTTTTTCACGAAAAAAAATGGCGAGAAAATGTGCCAACAGGTAGGCAAACACAATGTCGAACTGGGGCGGCAGCAGTAAATCGGCTGCGAAAACGCCCGCGACCAGCAGCCAGATCAATCGCGCCAAACGAGTGTTGCTTCGGAGAGTGCGCATGGGGCGAAGGTAAGAAACAAGATTTTTTGTCGTACAAAAAAATAAGGCTGTCTCGTAAGTTGGTGATTGGTTTATATGGTGATTGGTTTATTTGAAAACAACCCTGTTTATGGGGGTATAACGCAATAACCAAATCAACAAACAAACAAAAAAGCAGACTTATGAGACAGCCTTTTTATTATCAAAAAACTGAAGTCGCGTTATTATTCCCGGCTTCCCAACAATGCCCATAACAGGTAGACGAACTGTACCAGCGCGGCCAATGCTGCCGAAACGTACGTCATGGCAGCCCAGGTGAGGGCGTCTTTCGCGCCGGCGTATTCCTGGCCGCGTGTGAAACCCGTATTATCGAGCCATGACAGCGCGCGGCGGCTGGCGTCGAATTCGACCGGCAAAGTAATGAGGCTGAACAGTGTCGTGATACCGAATGCCACCAGTGCGATGATCAGCAGGATCGGACTTTTAAAAATTCCGAGACCGGCAAGACCGAACATGAACAGATATTGCTGCAGGGAGGCGGCAATGTTCACCACCGGCACCAGTGAAGAGCGCATTTGCAGGAAACTATAGGCGGTCGCGTGTTGGACGGCGTGGCCGCACTCGTGTGCGGCTACGGCAGCGGCTGCCACCGAACGGCCGTGATACACATCCTCGCTCAGATTCACCGTTTTGTCCTGCGGGTTGTAGTGGTCGGTCAGTTGGCCGCCCACATGCGTAATTTGTACATCGTAAATGCCGTAGTGTTTGAGCATGGCGGCGGCGACTTCAGCACCGCTCATGCCGTTGGTCAGGGGCACCTGGCTGTATTTTCTGAATTTGCTTTTCAGGACACCGCTTAAAATAAAGCCGATGACCATAAAAACGATACTAATAAGGATCAACATACCTGAGATGTTTTGTTGTGAGTGATTTTGGCTTTAAACGCAATGAATGCCCAAAAATAACAGAAGTTCGACAAACGGACAACTGCTCTCGTTCAGTTTCACCTAAACCGCTGGCGAATAAAAAGGTTTGCTCAATCAATCCGTTTGAAACCCGTGTATTTCCACAGTACCTTCGGGATCAGAATTCCTTCCGGCGTTTGATTGTTTTCCAGGATAGCCGCCACGATGCGCGCCAGGGCGAGCGCCGAGCCGTTCAGGGTGTGTGCCAGTTCAATTTTTCCGTCGGCATCGCGAAAACGCAGTTTCATGCGGTTGCTCTGGAAACTCTCGAAGCAGGACACAGAACTTACTTCGAGCCAGCGTTTTTGTGCCGCCGACCATACCTCGAAGTCATAGGTCTTGGCCGAGGCGAAACCCATGTCGCCGCCGCAAAGCAGCAGGATGCGAAACGGCAGTTCGAGTTTGTTCATCAGTTTTTCTACGTGCCGCACCATGGCTTGCAATGTCTGGTATGAGCGTTCGGGGTGTTCGATTTGTACAATCTCCACCTTGTCGAACTGGTGGACGCGGTTCAATCCGCGCACATGGGCTCCATAGGAACCCGCTTCCCGGCGAAAGCAGGGGGTGTAGGCGGTCATTTTTATGGGAAGGTCTTTCACCGGCACGATTTCATCGCGCAGGATATTGGTCACCGGCACCTCGGCGGTCGGAATGAGGTAGAGGTTGTCGAGCTCGCATTTATACATCTGCGCTTCCTTGTCGGGCAGTTGACCGGTGCCGCGCGCCGTATCTTCGTTGACCAGATGCGGCGGCAGGATTTCTTCGTAACCGGCTTTCACCGCTTCGTCGAGGAAGAACTGGATCAGCGCGCGCTGGAGCCGCGCGCCTTTTCCGCGATATACGGGAAAGCCCGCTCCGGTCAGTTTCACGCCCAGTTCCAGGTCGAAAAGATTGTACTTTTTGGCCAGTTCCCAGTGCGGCAGGGCATCGTCGGGAAGGGCAGGGAAGGGCTTTTTCCAGTCTTTGGCCACTTTGTTGTCCTCCGGCGTTTTTCCTTTTGGCACGCTTTTGTGTGGGCAATTGGGTACGGTGTAGAGCATTTCATCGAGCAGGTTTTTAAGCTGGTCCATATGCTCTTCGAGTTCTTTGCTTTTCGTCTTGAGGACGGTGACCTGGTTTTTCAGTGCTTCTGCCTCGTCCTTTTTTCCCTGGCCCATGAGCGCGCCGATTTGTTTGGACAATCGGTTGCTTTCAGCCAGCGCATCGTCGAGTTCTTTTTGCGTCGCGCGGCGTTCGTCGTCGGTTTTCAGAATGCGGTCAATCACTTTGAGTTGTTGCGCCGACCAGTTGCGTTTGCGCAAACCATTGACAATTCGTTGTTTTTCTTCGCGGATGACTTTTACCTGGAGCATGAAGGTAGCGGTGTTGATTTGTTGATTTGGTGATGATTGGAATCAGCCGGGGGTGACGGCGCAACATTTTACGTTCTCTTCCGTTTAAAAGAGGTTTTTTGTAAGATGGGGTGAAATTGAAATTTTTAATTTGTTCACGGAGTAGAAAAAATTGCACCATTCTTGCAAAAAAGCGGCGCAAGATAGTTTGAATTTCAAAACAGCCTTATCTTTGCACCGTTACAATTGCAAATCGGCTCTCGCCGTCGCCCGGATAGCCTTATCATCTCCGCTATTGTTTTCCTCGCAGTTCCGATCGTTTACAGTCGTCCGTCTGGAGTCGTTTTGGAGGTAGTGAGCGCGCCGCAAGCCGATATCAATTATCCCTTTTGCACCAACTGATTTTCAGAAAATCCATTCTCGCTGAGCTTCCCCAACCCTCTGGCTGGCTTTGTTTCAGATTGTTTTACTTGAACAAAATTTTCACTCACGCACACATTCCCACCCCGTCGCGTATTCGCTGAACGCCCTCTGTTGCGTTTTGCCGCGCCGTTTTCAAAAACTTTTTTTTACCCATACCTGCCATGTACGACATATTGCAGCTGAATGACAAGCTGGTACCCGAACTCAAAGAAATTGCCCAGAAACTGGGGATAAAAGGGTACAACAAACTCACCAAACAAGACCTTATTTACAAAATCCTCGACGAACAGGCGCTCGCCGAAAAGAACAACCAGGCCAAAGAAGTCCCTGTTGTGGACGAACCCAACCCCCAAACCGGCCGCCGTCCGCGCAAGGTGGTAAAAACGGGAACTACTACCACGGAAAAACCCGCTGCGGAAACTCCTGCCGTCGAACCGGTTGCCCCACCCGCTCCGAAAGATGAAAAGCGCCCGCCATCCCGCGACCAGCACCGCTCCGATAACCGGGGACAACAACAACGCGACCGCAGCCAACAGGAACAACGCCCTGTGGAACGCCCGGAACGAAGCGCTGAAAGAATGGACCGGCGCGAACGCTCCGACCGCGACCGCGATTTCCGCCGCGATGCCGATCAACGCCGCGAACAAAGCCCCAACCGCCCCCAACAACAGGATCAACGCCGCGACGAACGCCGCTCCGAGCCGCGCCGCGACTGGGACGACCGCCGCGACCGCCGCGACCGGCCCGAACGCCGCGACCGCTGGGACGACCGCCGCCAGGACAAACGCCGGGACGACCGCGACCGGCAACGCGACCAGCGACCGGGCAATCCCAACCTGTACGACCCGGATGCCGTGCGGCTCAATGCCATGGAAGAGGAGGAATTTCCCACACCAACCAACGGCGAGGAAGAAGACGATGAAATGGTTGTGGTGCGCAAACCCGCAGCCGGCGAATTGGTGGAAACCCGCCCCGAACAGCCGCGACCCGAACCCGAACCCGCCGAAGTGATGCCCGCCGTCGTTCATCGTGAAAAATTCGACGTCGAACTCGACGGCATCATCGAAGGCCTTGGTACGCTGGAAATGATGCCCGACGGCTATGGCTTCCTGCGCTCGCCCGATTACAACTACCAGACCAGCCCCGACGATATTTACGTATCGCCCTCACAAATAAAATTGTTCGGTCTGCGAACGGGCGATACCGTGCGCGGCGCCATCCGGCCGCCAAAGGAAGGGGAGAAATATTTCGCCCTGCTCCGCGTCAGCAAGATCAACGGCATGGACCCCAAAGATGTGCGCGACCGGGTGCCGTTCGACTACCTCACGCCGCTGTTCCCGACCGCCAAATTCAACATGCTGACCAGCACCACGGGGCGCGACTTCGGCAACAGGATCATTGACTTGTTCACACCGATTGGCAAGGGTCAGCGCGGACTGATCGTCGCCCAACCCAAAACGGGTAAGACCTTTTTGCTGAAAGATATTGCCAATGCCATCACCAAAAACCATCCGGAGTGCTATGTGATCATCCTGCTCATCGACGAACGCCCGGAAGAGGTGACCGATATGCGGCGGAGCGTAAAAGCCGAGGTGGTGGCGTCCACTTTCGACGAAGCCGCCGACAATCACGTCCGCCTCGCCAACATCGTGCTTGAGAAATCAAAACGCATGGTTGAATGCGGCCATCACGTGGTCATCCTGCTCGATTCTATCACCCGCATGGCGCGGGCTTACAATACGGTAGCGCCTGCATCCGGCAAAGTACTTTCCGGTGGCGTGGAAGCAACCGCACTGCAGAAGCCCAAAAAGTTCTTCGGAGCGGCGCGCGCCATAGAGAACGGTGGATCACTGACCATCCTGGCCACGGCGCTCATAGATACGGGCTCAAAAATGGACCAGGTGATCTTCGAAGAGTTCAAAGGAACGGGCAATATGGAATTGCAACTCGACCGCAACCTTGCCAACCGCAGACTCTATCCGTCCATTGACCTGACCAAATCCAGCACACGCCGCGAAGAATTGTTGCTGGACAAAGACACCTTGCAGCGGATGTTCATCTTGCGCAACCACCTGGCCGATATGAAGCCGGAAGAAGCCATGGAATTCATGAAAAAACAGATGATGCATACCAGCAGCAATGAAGAGTTCCTGGAGTCTATGAACCGGTAGACGGTGGACGGCAGACGGCTTGCCCGCCGTAGCCTCGCGCGAAGGCGGGTGGACGGTGGTAAATATTTTTAAAAAATCCCTCGGGGCGCGCGAACTGCTCAGAGGGATTTTTTATAGAATGTCGCGAACGGGCAAAATGTAAGTGTCTGAAAACGAGGGGTGAAAAATACCTTTCGGCGGCCTGGCTGCCCGGTCTGTTATACTTGGCACGAATTGTGGCGATCGAAAATTTGTCGTTCGGCGGATAAATGAATGTCAAACCCCTGCCTGATATGAATCAAGTACATTAATTTGCAGCCTTGAATCTGCACTGATGATCAGACTCTACCCGATTTTCCTGTTCATGCTCGCCCCGCTCTGGAGCAGCCGCAACACCTCGGTGCCGGTGGTCGCACCTGTCATGGAATTGCAGGGAGTGGACGTTTCGCATTATCAGAAAGTGATCGATTGGGACACCGTTGTGGCCAAACAGTCGCTTGATTTTGCCTTCGTTAAAGCCACCGAAGGACACGACTACCGCGACAGCCTTTTTTGCCGCAACTGGGAAAATCTCCGGAGGCTCGGTATCCGGCGCGGCGCTTATCATTTTTTCAGGGCTTACGGCTGCGGTTATGAACAGGCGTCGAATTTCCTGCAAACGGTGGAGATGGAGCCCGGCGACCTTGCCCCGGTGCTCGACATCGAATTGACCGATGGTATCCCTGCTGAGATCATGGTCGAAGAAGCACGTGTTTGGCTCGACATCGTGGAAAGCAACCTCGGCATCCGGCCCATCATTTATACCAACCAGTTTTTTTACGAGACTTATCTGGCCGGGCACTTTGAGCATTACCCCTTTTGGATCGCCCGTTATTCCGATGAACGTCCGCTCCTGACGACGGGCAAGCGTTGGTCGTTCTGGCAATATTCCAACGAGGGTTGCCTGGACGGGATTTCCAAAAAAGTGGATATGAATGTATTCCCCGGTTCGTGGGAAATGCTCGACCGTTTGTGCTGGTTCCCGGCATCGGTCACCGCAGAGGCCAATTCCGCGCCCTGACATTCCAATTTCCAGTTTCAAAATACGGCCCGCACTTGCGCCCGCGCCACATGCACGACGCGGTTGGTGCCCGTTTTACGGCCCTCGTAACTCACACTCATTTGAATGATCCTGGACAACTGACGGTCGAGATTCAGGCTCCACAGAAAGTTTTTCCCATCCTGCAATCCCTCCAGCATGGCAAAAGCCACAGCGGTATTGGGTTCGCCGCCGAAGCGGATATCGGCGAAGGTGCCCTTCGCGCGCAGCGAAGTAGCAGCGCGAAACCCCTGGGCATTCGCCCGTCCCGCCGGATTCCAGGTCAGTTCGGTATTCCAATGGGTTTGATCCGCCTGCTCGGCGTTTCCGGACATATTGCGACTCGATTGAAGATTCAGATTTAAAACAATACGGAATGTCCGGTTGGGCAACCACGTCACTTTGGGGCTGGCTTCCCAGCCCCGGATGAGAAAATCACGGCTGTCGAAAGCCTGGTTGTCGCTGCTTTTTTCGCTGTGCGTCACATCCGCTTCGGTGCTCCATTGTTTGCCAAGATTGATCCTGCCGTGCAAGGTCCAATCCGCGTTGCGTCTTTGTTCATAGCCGGTGGTCAATGCCACCTGGCTGCGGTTGCTGCCCTGGGCAATGCTTACATCCCAGGAAGGATTGGCGCGATTGACGAACAGGACATTGCGCGCGGAAGTTGTCACCGTCACCAATGCAGAGTCGGCAATATCGAGTTGGAAAGGATTCCAGGGGGATATATCGGCCATTCCCGCAAAGGTGCGGCGATTGATCTGTAAAGTGCTTTGCGTGGAAAAACGGCTCAGGGTCTTACGCCAGCCCCGTTTTTGGGCTCCCCATACGAGGCGTGGTTCGAGGCGCAGGTTCTGACTGAGCAATACGTTGTTCGTGCGGATATACTCGGAGCTTGTTACCGCCAACCGCACGTAGTTGGCCTGGTCCTGAAATACGGCAATTTCCATTTCATCCACCTGTAAGATGCTGTCGCGGTTGCGGTCCACCCACGTATACTGGCCTTCGCCGGGGTTGACGGCTAAGTAAGTAAATTCCACTTTCGGGCTTTGACCGGAGCCGATCTCGTAACCGCTGGTAAGGTTCAGCGCATTTTTCCAGGCGCTGAGGTTGTAGTCTATTCTTCCGAGATACGTTTCCTGCGCTTCCTGTGTCGTCAGTTCCTGATCGCGGATGCGCAATTTTCGATAGGTGACCGTCCAGTTTATGTTTTGCCGGGTGGATGGATGGTGTTGTTGCGGACTTCGCCAGGCGCCGTTCAGATTCGCTTCATTCGCTATCGTATTGTTTTTGAAAAAGGTTTCTTTGGGAGAAAAGTCGTTGCGTTGTGAGAGGAAACCGCCGAATTGCCAGGCGCCCTGATGATCAGGCGTTTGAAAATAAAGCCGGTAAAGGTCGTACCAAAAAGAAGTCCGGCTCAGCGTGTCGGCGCCTGCGGCCCGGCGTTCGTTTTTTTCGCGCTCGCCGTACAGACCGATCTTGACGGCCGCTTTCTGCGCTGCAGTATCTTTTTTGAAAAATGTTTTAGAAAGATCAAATTTCGGTCTGGAAAAACGCGTCTTTTCTATCGCTCCCGTAGTCGTGAGCAGGTTGATTTCACCGAGAAACTCATATCCGTGTTTTTGGAGGCGCACCTGGCTGAAATGCCTTTGGCCATCGTAGACGCTCTGCCGGTCGAACGAGCCAAATTCATAGCGGATCCCGCCTGTATTTTTATTTTCCAAAGAAAAACCTCCCCGGGCGATCTGTTCCGCCACGGTATCGCGGCTGTTGTCGGTGTTCCAGTCGCGGACGAACTCAGCCGGACGGTATGGATTCAGCGGGAAAAACGTTTGTGCTGTGCGTTCGTAGTTCGCATAGACCCGGCTGTTCCAGGAGCCTTTTTCAAACAGTGTCTGGCGGTAGCCGGCAAATGCCGCCCATCCATAGTTGTCGTTGTTGCCGATCGGTGAAAAACGGTTGAAGTCGCGGTTGCTCAAAGCCAGTTCCGCCTGCAATTGTCCCCCTTTAAAAGGTTGAAAATCAGCGCCTGCAGCATACATTTGCCGCAATTCGGGCGCGATGAGGCGCACTACCGGTTCAAAGTTGCCGGTCGGCTGGCAGGTGAGCGGGTCGGGTGGCGACCACCTGAATACCCTGCCGTTGGCGGACGAAGGCGCCAGTACATAGTGTCCTTGACCGGGCAGCACTTCTGTGAACCGGGCGGCGTAGCGCGCCGAATCGGGGTTGGTGCTGTAGACCAGGATGGCTGTTGGCGCGCCGCAGACTACCGAGTCCACGCTGCGATAGAGCACCCGGCTGGGGTCGAAGTCGGCGAGCGTATCTATGCCGGGCGCGTAGGCATTCCGCAGGTTGTCGCCTGCCAGGGCGAGTCCCCGGCGTTCGGCGGTTGAAAGTTCCTGGGCGCCATTGTTGCGCGCATCCTGTTCCGAATACAAATTGAAATAGTAGCGTCCACGGCGGGTATTCCAACCCGTGTTGGCTGCGACCGTCGAACGCAGATAGGTTTGCACCGCGTATTCAAACTCGACGATGAGGCGACTGTCTTTGGTGATCAGGCGTCGGGGGGTGAACGTAACTTCGCCGAGGTTGTAATCCACCACGTAATCGTCGCTCAAGCCTCTGCGCAGCAACTGACCGTCCAGAAATACCTTTTCCGTACCGGCCAGTACGATGATAAACTGCTCGCCTTCAGCGCCCCGGAGCCGGTAGGGGCCCTGATTGCCTTCCTGTCCCTGGATGGTCTGCCGCGCAAATTTTCCCCCCGATACGGCGACGGCCCCGCGCAGGGAGATGGTATCGGACGCTGGAAGCCGGTTGAGAGAAGGGGTGGGAGCACTGGTGTTCCCAAATCTCATTCCCGCGTTTCCAATCCCCTTATATTCCACCATTGCTCCTTTCAGCCGTTTGAAATAGTTGGAAAAATAGCCGGTGGGTCGTGTAAGGTCGTAGTCGCCGGCGGTGAGCGCGACGTTTTTTCTTTTCAACTGAATAAATATCCGGTCAAACTCCTGCAATTGCCGTGTGGTTCCGTCGGGTTGGAGGGGGATGGAATTATCCGATAAGGCAGCCAGTATTTCAAGGTCGTTGCCGAGTTTACCGTTGAGTTGGAGGTTCAGATTGGAATTGAAGACGAGGTTTTGGCTGTTGCCAAGAGAAAAACCGCGCGTATAAGCGCCGTTGGAAGAAAGATTGCCCGTCTCGAACGGTTTGCCGGGCGGCTCATAGGGCGAATAGTCGAATTCGATGGCATCAGGCCGGCCGCTGCGCCGAATGGCCGATGTGTCCAGACGGCTTGCGGTCGTACCCAGGTTGAAGGGCAGCACGCGGAAAGCGACACGGATTTTTTTACTGTCGGGGAAATCTGCTTTCAACCGGGCGGTATCCGTCAGGAGCAGATTGTTTTTTATAGAAAAATATTGTAATCCGATAATTTGGCCAGTGGCTGAATCAGTTGCGGTCAAAAGGGGAGGGATTATTGTAAGTGAATCGAGCGATTGTGCGGAGCGGGATGCATCTGCCACCCGATGGCGAAGATTAGAAAAGTTGTCGGTGCGCTGCGCGTGGAGCAGGCAGCACACCGACATCAGCGCCCACAGCAAGCCATTGCGGCGGGCAAACGATACCGAACCTTTCTTGCGGATATACAAACGTTCGATGTTGAAGAGGCGGGCAAATGATAGAGAGTATGAGGCACTGCATTGGTGCGCAAAAAAACGAGGGGGTTGCCCGTGTGAAAGCATTTGCGTTCTGTTGGGTCATCTATTCCCGGTGGGCGAAGCCGGATCAAAGATCGGGCGCACCGGCAATGAATCAATCGGCGCAAGGGGAGCCGGTCTTGCCGGCCGGGCCGGGCGCATACGGACAAGCGAGTCGCTTAACTCCAACCTGGCTTCTGACAGTAACAAAGAGTCAACAATTTTTTCTGCCTCTGCCAACAGGACTTCCCGGCATTCGGTGTTCTTTTTCTCCCGGAATGCAGTCACCCGCTCTTTTACTTTTTCATTGATAATCTTTTCATTATCCCTGCCGCAAGATATGCAGCAAATTGCCAGCAAAAAAAATGCTTTTTTCAGAAAATTGCCGGAATTGACGGTAATATGATTAATTAAACATTTTTGTCCCATCCTTTGAGTGTATATTTATTTATGCAGGCAAAGGTACATTGCAAAAGAGCAATGTATACCAAGATAAGGCGGATAGAGAATTAACAATAAATTGACGCGAGCCTCTATTTTTTCTCAAATTTTTTTTAGAAAAGTGTTGGAAGTGTGAAAAGTTGCCTTATCTTTGTGCCATCAATGTTAAACAAGCGTTTAATCGCGGTCATAAATCAACGATCTGCGCTGTTTAATTTGATCAACAGATAGAAAATAGTCGCCTTCGGGCGTTTACTAAAGATTGTTTTCATTTGGTTTTTTGGGGTTATACAGGGTGCTACTGAGTATTCAGTCGGTGCCCTGTTTTTTTATTGCCTTTTGTAACGACACAGCATATGATACGCCGCCCCCGTCGCAACCGACAAAGCGCCGCCATTCGCGGCATGGCAACTGAAACGCACCTGAACGCCGGGCACCTTGTTTTCCCGCTTTTTTTGGCGGATGGCGCCGATATTCGCAGCGGAATCCCATCGCTTCCAGGGATTTTCAGGTTGTCGCCCGACCATTTATTGCGCGAGATAGAATCTTGTATGCAACTGGGGCTGACCAATTTCATTGTCTTCCCGGCCGTCGCCGACCACCTGAAGGATACGACGGCTACGTACGGTTGGTCGCCCGACAACTTTTACCTCAAGGCGGCCCGCGAAGTCAAAAAACGCTTTCCGGAATGTTGCCTCATCAGCGATGTGGCCATGGATCCCTACAGTTCCGATGGTCACGACGGCCTGGTCCGCGACGGTGAAATCGTGAACGACGATACGCTGCCGATCCTGGCAAAAATGTCGGTCGCCCAGGCGGAAGCGGGTTTCGATATGCTCGGCCCTTCCGATATGATGGATGGCAGGGTAGGATACATCCGGCGCGCGCTCGACGAAGCGGGTTTTACCAAAACCGGTATCCTGGCGTATACGGCCAAATACGCCAGCGCGATGTATGGCCCTTTCCGTGACGCATTGGATTCCGCTCCCAAAAGCGGCGACAAAAAATCCTATCAAATGAATCCGGCCAATCGAAAGGAGGCGCTGATCGAGGCCGAGCTCGACACCGCAGAAGGCGCCGACATGCTGATGGTGAAGCCCGCATTGCACTACCTCGACGTTATTTGCCTCTTAAAAGAACACAGCAACCTGCCCATTGCGGCTTACCATGTCAGCGGTGAATGCGCCATGCTCCGGGCTGCCTGCAACAATGGCTGGCTTGACTTCGGACGGGCAATGCCGGAAACGCTTTTGAGCATACGCCGCGCCGGCGCGGACGTGATCCTCACGTATTTCGCGAAGGAGTTTGCACAGATGTTTCCGGACGGGATTTAAGTATGAGGACAAAATAAATGGACATTGGACGTTGGACATTGGATGTTGGACATTGGACGTTGGACATTGGACATTGGACATTGGACGTTGGACGTTGGACGTTGGACATTGGACATTTGACTAAATGATTGATCATCAATGTCCAATGTCCAATGTCCAACGTCCAATGTCCAATGTCCCCCCACTGCTTAAAACAAATATCCGAACAGTTTCTTCTTCTTCTTCGCGCCTTTTTTGGTCTTTTTTACGAAAATAGGTTCGCTGCTGTAACTCTCCACGTTGGCGCGGTTGTAGGCAATGACCACGTAGGTGTAATACAGCCCTTCTTGCGCTGTTTGGTCTTCATAAATAAACTCTTCTGAGTAGAAAGGCGTGGTAATGAGCAGATTATAAGGGTCTTTGAAGTTGCCCACGCCCTCTCCGTCGAAACGGTAGATAGCGAAATAATGCGGCGCTTCATCGCCCGTGAGGATATCGCAGACATGCCAGGCGAGTTTAACCGAACTGGGTGTACCTCCTACCCGGCATATCTGCGGTGTGGCGGGTGGAGATTTAAGAAGCCCCGCCATGGCAGGCACCAGTGCGGGTGAAGGATACAATACATTGATGAACGTATCCTGCACACCGAGCGCGTTGCGCATCAGCGATCTGGCCGAAAAGAAAATGCTGCCTTGCACATTGGCATTGGCGCGGTTGAGCGTCACTTGTTTGCTGATCTCTTCCGGCAGATTCCAGTTGGCATCGTTCGGACTGCTGCCGACTTTATAAGCAGCCTGGCCGATATATAAATGTTTGCCGTAAGTATGCCTGCTCCACCAATTCAACAACTTCTGATAGTCGGAAGGGGGATAACCGACGCTCCAGTAAATTTGGGGCGCTACATAATCAATCCAGCCGTTTTTCAGCCAAAGCAAAATGTCGGCATACAGATCGTCGTAACTCGTAATGCCTGAACGGGTGTCGGAGCCGTTGAGCGGGTCGCGGTCGGAATTGCGCCACACCCCGAACGAACCGATGCCGAAGCGGACGTAGGGTTTGAATTTTTTGATGACCTGCGATACGTCCTGGACGAGTTTGTTCACATTGTCGCGCCGCCAATCTTCTATGTTCGTAAAGCCACGCGGATTGGCAGCAAAATCGTTGTAGTCGTTCAGGTTTTCCCCCGGTTCTTTATAGGGATAAAAATAGTCGTCGAAATGGATGCCGTCCACATCATACCGCACGATGATGTCGCGCACGACATTCACCAAGTGTTGCCGGACAAAAGGATTGGCGGGGTTAAAGTAATACCGCCGTCCGTACCGGAAAAACCACTGATTCCTGAGATTGGGCGGCAGCGCCCGCATGGGGTGAATCAACGAGAGGCTCGCCGTGTCGAGGTCCCAGGTAGCGCGGTACGGATTGAGCCAGGCATGGAATTCCATACGCCGGTCGTGTGCCGCTTTTATCATATAATGCATCGGGTCGTAACTGGAGTCGGCGGGAGGGAGGCCTTGTTCGCCGGTCAGGAACTTGCTCCAGGGCACGGTCGTCGAATTGTAAAAAGCATCGCCGGAAGGGCGCACCTGTACGAACACGGCGTTCATGTTCATGGCTTTCAATACATCGAGCAGACTGTCGAATTCCGCTTTCTGGCGCTCCACCGGCAAACCGGGTTTGGAAGGCCAGTCAATATTGGCGACCGTGGCGATCCACGTACCGCGCAACTCAGTGGCAGGTGGCTGGCCCTGCAGGCTTGCGTTCAGGGAAAAAATGAAAATCGAAACAAGAATGACAGAGAAACGTAAACGAGGCATCATAACAAGTTGGTTTAGCGGTAAAAGTAGGAGATATGCTTGAATTGCAAAGCAGGTTAACGGGTTTCGGGTTGACGGGTTAACGATACGCATTTTTCATGTCAGTTGTTTTACCTCAAAAGCCCTCTGAATTTTCAGACTTTTGCGGCAAACTTAAAACACACTGACCAATCACAATGTCCGCTAATTCTTTAACCTGTAAAACCGCAAACCAATTAAAATGAAATTCCCGCAACCCATACCCGTTCGTGAACTGGCGCAGTGGCTGAATGCCCGCCAGGTGATCGGCAACGATACCCTTTTCGCTTCTGGCATCAACGAAATTCACAAAGTAGAGCCGGGTGATATCGCGTTTTCCGACGTTAAAAAATATTTCGAAAAAACACTGCGCAGTGCCGCAACGGTCATTCTGCTCAACGAACCGGCGGAATGCCCACCGGGGAAAGTCATCCTCGTCGTCGAAAACCCGTTTGAGGCGTACGATTCGTTGGTGCGCGCCCATCGCCCGTTCGAGCCGCTCACCGTACCGGTCAGCCACCTGTCGGATATCCACCCGACGGCCATCATCGAGCCGGGTGTCGTCATCGCCGCCAACGTGACCATCGGAGCGCATTGTTACATCCAGGCCAATACGTACATTGGCGAATACACGGTCATCGGCGACCATGTGACCATCGGTCCCAACTCGATCATCGGTTCGGATGCCTTTTATTTCAAAAAACTGGCTGATGGTTCCTATCAGAAATGGCGCTCCGGCGGCAGAGTGGTCATCGAAGACCATGTGGACATCGGGGCGGGCTGTACCATCAACAAAGGCGTCAGCGGCGACACGGTCATCGGTGCGGGCAGCAAACTGGACTGCCAGATCCACGTGGGGCATGGCGCGGTCATCGGGAAAAACTGCCTGCTGGCTGCTCAGGTCGGCATCGGAGGAAAAACGATCATCGAAGACAACGTGGTGTTGTATGGTCAGGTGGGGGTGGCGCAGGCCATCCGGATCGGCAAAGGCGCGATGGTGTCGGCCAAGGCCGGCGTATCCAAATCGCTCGACGGCGGCAAGGCGTATTTCGGTATTCCGGCAGACGAGGCGCGGGAGAAATACAAAGAACTGGCGGCATTGCGGCAGTTGCCGGAGTTGTTGAAAAAGCTGGGGAAGCCCTGAGGAGTTTGGTTAGCCCCTCTTCCTGTCCAGCACATCCTTCACCGCCCACAACACATCTTTTTTGCCCAGACCGAACTTGTCCAGCAATTCGGTGGGTTTGCCGCTTTCTCCGAAAGCGTCCTTCACGCCGACGTATTCCATCGGCACGGGCAGTTGGTGTACAAGCAGGTTGGCGATGGCGTCGCCGAGGCCGCCGTTGCGCTGGTGCTCTTCCGCTACCACCACCGCGCGGGTCTTGCTCACCGAGTCAAGGATCGCTTCCTCGTCGAGCGGCTTGATGGTATGGATGTTGATGACCTCGCAGGAAATGCCTTGCGCAGCGAGTTCTTTGGCGGCTTCGATGCTCGTCCACACCAAATGGCCGGTAGCGAAGATCGTTACGTCTTTGCCCGAAGTCAGGTGCAGGGCTTTTCCGATCCTGAATTTTTGATTTTCAGGCGTGAATATCGGCCATGCCGGGCGACCGAAGCGCAGGTAGACGGGACCGTGGTATTCGGCGATGGCAATGGTGGCGGCCTTCGTCTGGTTGAAATCGCAGGGATTGAGTACCACCATACCCGGCAGCATACGCATCATTCCGATGTCTTCGAGTATCTGGTGGGTAGCGCCGTCTTCGCCGAGCGTCACGCCCGCGTGGGAGGCGCATATCTTGACGTTTTTGTGCGAATAGGCGATGCTCTGGCGGATCTGGTCGTACACACGGCCCGTGCTGAAATTGGCGAAGGTGCCGGTGTAAGGTATTTTGCCGCCGGTTGCCAACCCGGCTGCAATTCCCATCATATTGGCTTCCGCGATGCCGACCTGGAAAAAGCGTTCGGGAAAAGCCGCCTGGAAGTGATGCATTTGCAGCGATTCCATGAGATCGGCGGTGAGGCCTACGACGTTGGGATTTTGGCGGCCCAATTCCAGGAGACCGGCGCCAAAGCCTTCCCGGGTGGCGCGGGAGGCGGTACTTGTTATTTCGTCGAGTTTCATATTGTACGGCGGACTTCCGGGTCCGCATCTTTTTTTATCGTTTTTAAAAATACAGGTTCCGCTGCTTTTCAGCGTACCCGGAAGGCCGTTGGACCTTAATAATCGCCAAGTGATGTCTCCGGCAATTGTTTCATCGCCAATTCAAACTGTTCTGCATTCGGCGCTTTGCCGTGCCATTTGTGCGTGCCTACCATAAAATCAACCCCGTGACCCATCTGCGTTTTCATCAGGATCACGACGGGTTTTCCTTTGCCGGTGCGGCGTTTTGCCCTTTTCAGCATAGCGATGACGGCCTCCAGGTTGTTGCCTTCCTCCAGGATCAGCACATCCCAGCCGAACGCCTTCCATTTGGCGGGCAGGTTGCCCAGGCTCATCACCTGTTCGGTAGGGCCGTCAATTTGCTGGCCGTTCCAGTCCACCGTCACTACGAGATTGTCCACTTTGTGGTGTGCGGCGGCCATAATGGCTTCCCAGCACTGACCTTCTTCCAGTTCGCCATCGCCGGTGAGGCAAAAGACCCAGCGTTTGTCCTGGTCGAGCCGTTTGGCGAGCGCTGCGCCGATGGCGACCGAGATGCCCTGTCCCAGCGAACCGGAGGCGATCCGTACTCCCGGTAATCCTTCGTGGGTGGCGGGATGGCCCTGAAGGCGCGAATTGATTTTCCGGAAGGTATTGAGTTCTTTCACTTCGAAGTAACCGGAACGCGCCAGCACACTGTACCACACCGGCGATATGTGGCCGTTGGAAAGGAAGAATACGTCCTGGCCCTTTCCTTCCATTTTAAAGGGTTTGGGTTTGTGCTTGAGGACATTGCCGTAGAGTGCAACGAAAAACTCGGTACATCCGAGCGATCCGCCGGGGTGACCGCTCTGACAATTGTACACCATTCGCACAATGTCGCGCCGAACCTGTGCGGCCAATTCTTTCAGTTGGGAAATATCTGCCATGAAATCAGTAAAAAATTGGGTTTAGGGGGAGGCGAATGTGAAAATATCGGAAATGGAAGGCGCAAAGGTAGAATTTCGGGGGATTAGAAAATGGTTGTATCCTTTTTACTTTTGCCGCCTGAACAAAAACCGGCAATTTCCCTATCGGCATTCACATACTTAAAATTCGTCGCTCATGCTGGAACTGAAACCCGTCGAACGCCGGACAGGCCTTACCCGCGAAACCTTCGCCGCCGAATACCTTGGACCGATGAAGCCCGTCGTATTCACCGACCTCACCGCTTCCTGGCCTGCCCGACAACGCTGGACGATCGAGCATTTCAAAGCTCAATACGGTCATCTGCGCGTACCCGTGGTTTCCAACAACTACTCCAAGCCCGGCAGGGGTTATATGACGCCCGACCGCGTCATCACTTTCAGGGAGTTTCTGGAGATTCTGGAGAGCGGCCCGAACGACCTGCGTATTTTCCTCTGGAATATTTTCCGGGTGGCGCCTGAGTTGCGCAACGATTTTCGCATTCCGGATATCATGGACGGTTTTGTGGACGAACTGCCGTTCATGTTTTTTGGCGGGGAAGGCTCGAAGGTAGCCCTGCACTTCGACATTGACATGAGCCATGTCTTTCTGAATCAAATCCATGGGCGCAAACGCGTCATTCTTTTTGCGCCCGACCAAAGCATCAATCTGTATCGCCATCCTTTCACCGTGGCGAGTTATGTGGACCTGAACCACCCCGATTATAAAAAATACCCCGCCCTGGCAAATGCCAAAGGTTACGAAGTGATACTTCAACCTGGCGAAACGCTCTTCATGCCCTCGGGCTATTGGCATTACATCGAATATACCGACGGAGGCTATTCCATCAGCCTGCGCTCCTTCGGCTCGCTGCCGGCCCGCGTGCGCGGTCTGGCGAATATCGCCACGCACTACGTCGTGGATAAAGGTATGAACCGCCTCATCGGTCCCAGTTGGCGCAAATTCAAGGAAAGAATGGCCGAACGGCGGGCGGAGAGCAGTTTGCTGTAGGCAGTGGCTGTAGGCAGTGGCAGTGGGCAGTGGCAGTGGCAGTGGGCAGTGGGCAGTACTACTCTGCCTGTACCGGGAGTATTCAAAAAAGTGTGTTATGCCGCATTGCCCCAACACAGTATGGCCGACTGCGATACTGTCGAGCGTAGGATAAGCATAACCTCCGCATCCAAAATCCCGAAACCGCCGAGGCTCGGCGGTAAAGCGGTCGGATTTGCGGCGGTTAAGTAACGGTCAAAAAATAGGGTCTCATTTTCTTAACCACCGTGTCATTCCGAGGCACGAGGAATGACACGGTGGACAGGGAAAGTCAGGTACTTGTTTTTTAGCCGCCACTAGAACGATCTGCCACTGCCCACTGCCACTGCCCACTGCCACTGCCCACTGCCACTGCCCACTGCCACTGCCACTGCCCACTGCCACTGCCACTGCCACTGCCCACTGCCACTGCCCACTGCCACTGCCACTGCCCACTGCTAAAACCCCGGCGGATGTTTGAGATGGTGGCCGGTTGCCGATTGAAATGCCCGGGCAATGCTCAGCAAATGGCCTTCATCGTATAGTTGGCCGGTAAAGACAACCGTAGCCGGTTTGGAAGGGTTTTCAAAGCCGGCCGGTACGGTGATGCTCGGGTGACCTGTCAGGTTGGTGGTCAGCAGATTGTCGCCAAATGGGGGGCAAAGGACGACGTCTATGCTTTTCATCACTTCAGCCATGTTTTGGATCAAAGCCGTGCGGATGCGGTTGGCCTGGATGTACTCTACCGCCGGGATAAACCGCGCTGCGCGAAAGAAATTGGGCCAGTTGTTTTTGCCTTGCTGCACCATCTGGTCGTCGCGGCGGCTGCGCGTGAGTTCATCGAAGGCCGCCGCTGTTTCTGCGCTGAGAATGGTTGTCAGGTCGCCTTTATACGAGGGAAAGGATATGGGCACAAGCGTTGCGCCGAGCTGTTCCAACGTTTTCTTAGCGTTGTCATATATGGGGCGGTGAAGGCTGTCTTTTTCCATTTCATTTTTCAGATAGCCGATTTTGACGCCTTTCAAATCGCGCCGGGTTTGGTAAACCAAAGGCGCGTCTTTTGTGGCCGCATCGCGCGGGTCAGCGCCCGCAATGGCGCGCAACACGATGGCGCAATCCTCCGCGTTGCGGCACATCGGACCTACTTTGTCCATGCTCCAACTCAGCACCATGCCACCATAGCGACTGATACGCCCGAAAGTCGGTCGCAGGCCGGTAACGCCGTTGACGGTAGAGGGCGATACGATGGATCCCCATGTCTCCGATCCGATGGCAAAGGGCACCAAACCGGCGGCGACTGCCGCGCCCGGACCTGCCGACGACCCGCTGGAGCCGCGTGCGAGGTCCCAGGGGCAACGCGTCTGGCCGCCGAACCACACGTCGTCCATCGCCAGTTCGCCCAGCGATAGTTTGGCGATCAGGACCGCGCCGGCCTCCTGCAATTTTTGCACGACGGCAGCATCCTCTTCCACACGCTGTTCACGGTAGGGTGGGGTGCCGAAAGTAGTGGGGTAGTTTCTGGTAAAAAACATGTCTTTTAAACCGTAAGGAATGCCGTGCAACAACCCGCGGTACTTGCCTGCTGCCATCTCGGCGTCGGCTTGCTTTGCCTGCGACATGGCCAGGGTCTCCGTATAGGTGACTACGCAATGCAAGGCAGGATCGTATTTTTTCAAACGCTCCAGGAAAAATGCTGTAAGTTCCGATGAGGTAATTTGCCGGGTGCGGAGCAGCTCTGCCAACTGACCGATGCTATACCAGGCTAGTTCGTCGCGCACGGCAGGCAATTTGGTGTTTTTGTAGGAAGGCGTCTGAAAAACAGGCTTTTGCACGGGCATTTGCCAACCGGAAGGCTGCGGGTCGAATACCAATGCAGGCGGGAGCGCGTGGTTGGGAAAATCGTTTTCCCGCAGGCGCCGGTAACCGGCGCGTTGTTCGGTCAGCAGGCTCAGGGCGCTGTCGAGCTGTGGTTCGGTGAATTCGAGATCGAATAATTTGCCGGCACGCGCGACATCGTCGCGGGTCAGATCGGCCACCAGTAACCGGAAGGAAAAAACAAGGGTGCAAAGAAGCGGAACCGCAATCCAGAGCGGTATACGTATAGTGCGTTGCATGTAGAAAAAGTTTTAAAGGGGGAAAAGGTAGGAAAAAATGGACGTTGGATTGTTGGACGTTGGATTGTTGGACGTTGGATTATTGGACGTTGGATTATTGGACGTTGGACGTTGGACTTGTGGAAATATTGGGGAGTGTCCACTGGTCCAACAATCCAACGTCCAACAATCCGGACTCAAAACTTCAGAATAATCCTTCCCGAATTGTTCGAATGGCGGCTATCCTCGATGGCTATGTAAAGCCGCTCCACCATTTTTTCAGACATTCTGAAATACGCCTCGTCGCGTTCCCGGCGGAATTGCCCGCCTTCGCAATGGCCGGCTGAGGCAGTCACGTCGGTCTCGTACCATTCGCCGTCGAAGCAGACGGCGTTCCAGGCGTGATTGGGCTCGACGGTGGCGGCATCCACCCGCCCGCCCGCAAAGCGCGCGTATCCTTCCCGCGTGGTGGCATAGATGCCCGCGAGCCTGCACATGAGACGGAACATAAAGGCATAGCCGTCGCAGCGCGTGCGGCGGGTTTTCATAATGAGTCCTAACTGTTGTTGGGTATAGTAGAGCGGATGGGAGGCCTCTTCCGGCTCCGCTTCGAGGCGGTTGCGGCTGCCGCAATCGTAGGCGATATTTTCGGTGATCCAGATAAATATAGCCCGGCCTTTTTCCAGGTCGGTATCGAAGCGGCCGGTCAGCGAATCGGTGATGAGAATGATGTCTTTTTCGCCGCGAAAAGGAAGGGAACGGGCGTAAGCGTCTATGGCGGAAAAATCGGACATTGGCTGTGCCCACCCGCCATTGAAGGCAAGCACAAAACATGCGATGATGCTCCCCCTTTTCATGCTGAATTCATCTTACGATCCGCAATGCGTCCCAATGCCCGTTGTCGAAGCGGATTTTTGCAAAATAAACCCCTTTTTCAGCCGGAAGTTCAAGACGGATCTTGTTTCGCCGGGGGTGAACCGTCAACACCGGGCGTCCCGTTGCATCGAATACGAAAACCGACTGCAAAATACTGCCGGGACGGCGATTTTCCAACCACAAATATCCGTCAATCGCCGGATTGGGATAAATGATCACACTGGCGGACGCATCCGGTAGAACGGGCGCGGCACTACTGCCGCTCACCACCAGCTTGTGCTCGTTGGTGGCGACAGGAGCGTTGTAGTCGAAGTAAATATCGGCCCGGTTGCGAATTTCAGTCAACAACGGCAAATCGGGTTTTTGCCCGATGCTGAAATTGACAAAGCCGTTTGAAGCGGCTTCGTTGACGTTGCTGTCGGGCAACTGGATGTTGTTAAAAACGAACTTCGCCACACGATCGCCGTGCAGTTGGAAGGTATAGGGATGACTGGCGATACCAGGGCGCAAAGTACTGACATCGAGTGTGTTGTCAATCGTGTCCACGATGACGATGTTGAACGCCGTGTCCGTGCCGGTGTTTTGAAAACGGATTTGGTACTCGATGCCGGTATTGGGCAAAATATCGCCTTCGAGCAGGGTGTCGCGCACAAAAGCACGTTTATCGTTGGGGTCGAAAGCGCCGGTATTCTCCTGGCAGTCGCGGTCGGAAGCCGTGTGGCCGGGGTGGCCGGGACAGGATTCGCCGGCGGTTATGTTCGCTTCGAGACAGTGCATTTGCCCCAGTTCGGCGTCGCAGGAGGTGTTTACAGTCAATTTCAGTTCGCCGCATTGGCCCGGCGCAATATCGCCCAATTGAAAGCTGAGTTCCTGACCATTTTGGGCGGCGAGCGGCAGGCTGGCGCTCACATAGTCGTTGTAGTCATCCAAAGTGATGGTCAGCACTGTGTTTTCAGCGGTCATCGTGCCGGTGTTGCACCAGTTGAAATAGTATTTGTTGTCGAAACAGCGTCGCAGGGCGGGCGAAGCGGCGTCGAGTGAGAGAAAGGGGCATTGGGCGATTTGCCGCACGGGAATATCGAGTGCGACCGTGTCGGAACCGCTGAACGAAAGCGGGTAAACGGCCTGGCAAGATTGCCACAGGTCGTTGGGCATCGGGATACTGAGGTTGGCGCTGTTGGTATTCAGGCGGACGCTGTAGTTGCCTGCCGCATCGCTCACGGCGTAGCGGTTGCCGCCGGGTGTTTCCGCTTTGACGATCCAACCGTCGAGGCGCGGCTCGCCGGTGTCGGGTTCGCAGTTTTCAATGCTGTCCGTTACGATGTTGCCTTCCACCAATTGGGAATAAAGGGGGCCGATCCCTGCAACATGAAGCAGCAGGTTCGGGTAATTGTTGGCGGGAGGGGCCGGTTGGTTGGTCTGACCGGCCAAAAAGACATCACCGTTGTCGAGGTGGCAGAAGCTGCTCATCCGGCGCACATTGTAATCGTCTACCGGCGCGAACCAGTTCAACGTTCCATCCGGCTGGAGGCACAGGACGTATCCTTTGTCGCTCTGATAACCCGGCGGAATGGGCAACCATCGAAAGCCGGAAAACAGGTAGTTGCCGTTTTTGTCCATCACGGCTTTTAAATTTTCAGTACCGGAAAGCAAATTGAATTTTTTGACAAAAACCGTTTGTCCGTCGGCGGCAAGTTTGATGACGCCGAGCCCATATTCGCCCACCTGCCCGTAATTGCCTGCCACGATCAGATGATCGCCGTCGGCGAAAGCGGCGTATGGCTTAAAACCGGGCAGTTCGTTTTCAAAGGTGCGGTTATAGACAAAATTGCCGTCGGGTTTATATACCGCCGCATAGCCGTCCACCACCTCGTTTCCAATGAATCCATCCCTGCCCCAGATGGCCACTTCGCCGCCGCCTGTGGGTACCAGGCCAAATTCTTCCGGAAAGCTGGGTATCTGCGGTACGCCCTTCGTCCACAACAGATTGCCGGTCGGGCCGTAACAGATCACCCGGTAGCCTTGCGAATAATCCAGAACGACCACGATGGTGCGGCCATTGGGCAATACTGTCAGGGCATTGGAATAGAAGTCCGGGTCGAAGGAACCGACGAACTTATTGAACACGACATTGCCTTGTTGGCCGAGCCTTACGACGCGGACTCCCTGTGGCGGCTCCTGGTCTTCATAGGCCAGCACCACGTCGCCGCCGGGCGCCTGTTGGATGGCAAAGAAATAGTCGTCCCACCAGGGATCGGCGGGATTGTAAGTGATGCTGTCGAGGATTTGCCCCGTCAGGTTGAGGCGGTGTATCGTGTATCCCGCTGCGCCGATCCTGCCGTACCGGAAAGTGGCGCCGTCCTCAGATGGCTCGATAAAAACGGAAAGCGTCGGGTCGGGCAATTGATATTGCGTCAACACTGCCCCTTCGGGAGAAAGGTGATACAGGTTCATCTTGGGCAGCCAGTTCACGGAAAAACCCGACACTAAGGCGATGTTGCCGTCGGGCATTTGCCACATTTTGTGGGGAAGATTCGAGCCGGTTTCGCCGAAAATGGTAGCGGCAAGTTGTTGGGAAAAAAGCACCGGGCAACAAGCGATACTGGAAAGGAAAGCGAGTAAAAGGCGGGTTTTCATATAAGCAGCCATTGAAGGTGAACGAGAATTGCTGCAAGATGATGCGAATTGGGTATTGAACGCTGCTTGTTTTGTATAAACGTCGCTTTTGGGCAGATCGCAAGTTGCGTTAATCAAGCCCGCTCCGCCAATTCCAGCCAGCGCATTTCCTTCCCGTCTAAGTCGTCCTGTAATTTGCCCAATTCGGCGGACAGCTTGGTCGCCTCTTCCGCACTCAAGTCGCCGGCGTTGAACTTTTCCAGGATTTCCTTTTTCCGGTTTTCCAATGTTCCCATTTCTTTTTCTAACTTTTTCATCTCATTGCGCTCGGTGTTCGTCAAACGGTTGACGGTTGACGATTGACTGCTACTGCCACTGCCACTGCCACTGCCACTGCCACCGCCACTGCCACTGCCACTGCCACTGCCACTGCCACTGCCACCGCCACTGCCACCGCCACTGCCACTGCCACTGCTACTGCTACTGCTACTGCTACTGCGCATCATCGCCCGGTACTCCGCATACGTTCCGTTGAAATCCTTGATTTTTCCATTTCCTTCGAACACGAACAAGTGTTCCACTAAGCGATCCATGAAATAGCGGTCGTGTGTCACCACAACGAGGCAACCGGGGAAATCTTCGAGAAAATCTTCGAGCACCTGAAGCGTGAGTACGTCGAGGTCGTTGGTCGGCTCGTCGAGGATGAGGAAATTGGGGTTTTGCATCAGTACGGTGAGCAGGTATAGCCGGCGACGTTCGCCACCGCTGAGTTGGCTCACGTAGACCTGCTGCTGCGGGCGGGTGAAGAGAAAACGTTCGAGCAATTGGGCTGCCGAAAGTTCCTTGCCTTTTTCGAGCGGGATATAGTCGGCGATGTCGCGCACGGCGTCTATCACCCGTTTGTCTTCCTTGAGTTGGATGCCTTCCTGGCGGTAATGGCCGAAAATGATCGTATCGCCGATGACGACCTTGCCCGTGTCGGGCGGAAGGGCGCCGGTAAGGATTTGCAGGAAAGTAGATTTGCCGGAGCCGTTGGGGCCGACGATGCCCACACGTTCGCCGCGTTTGAATTTATAGGTGAAATTGTCTAAAAGCCGTTTGTTGCCGAACATCTTGCTGATGTTGTGCAACTCCACCACCTTGCTGCCCATCCAGTTTTCCTTGATGGCGAGGCGCAGTTCGTCGGGCTTTTTTTTAAGGGCGTCGTTGGCCTCCTTGCGGTCGAAATAAGCGTCTATACGCGCTTTGGCCTTGGTGGTGCGGGCCTGTGGCGAGCGGCGCACCCAATCGAGTTCGCGTTTGAGCAGTTTGTTCTGGCGCTCGTAGGTGGTGGCCTCCACTTCTTCGCGCAGGGCTTTTTTTTCCAAATAATCCGAATACGAGCCCGAATACCGGCGCAACTGCCCGCCTTCGAGTTCGATGATGCTGTCGCACACGTTTTCGAGGAAATAGCGGTCGTGCGTGACCATGAACAGCGTGATGCCCGGCTGCTGGAGGTATTCTTCCAGCCATTCGATCATTTCCACGTCGAGGTGGTTGGTCGGCTCGTCGAGGATGAGAAAGTCGGGTTCTTCGAGCAGTATCTTGACTAATGCGAGGCGTTTTTGCTGGCCGCCGGAGAGGGTTTTTACTTTTTGTTCGAAATCTTCCATGCGGAAGCGAAAGAGCATTTCTTTCACTTTGGCTTCGAAAGTCCACGCGTTGTTCAAATCCATTTGGGCGATGGCGTCCTGAAGCTCAGCCGTTTTTTCAGGATGGGCGAGCGCGTGTTCGTAGCGTTCCACCACGCGCACGAGCGGGTTGGAGGGGTCGAGCACGGCTGCCAGGACGTCGAGTTCGGGAGAAAAATAGGGTTCCTGGTCGAGCCAGCCGATGCGGATGTCTTTGCGCAGGGTGATTTTGGCGTTCTCGCCTTCGGAGCCTTCTTTGCCTGCAATGACGCGCATGAGCGTAGATTTGCCCGTGCCGTTTTTGGCGATCAGGCCGATTTTCTGGCCTTTGTCAATGTACAGGCTGATGTTCTGAAACAGAACTTTTTCGCCGTAGGATTTGGTGACGTTTTCGAGAGTGAGGAAATTCACGGTTGACGGTTGACGGTGGACGGTAGACGGTTGACGGTGGACGGTAGACGGTTGACGGTGGACGGTAGACGGTTGACGGTAGACGGTTGACGGTAGACGGTGGACGGTGGACGGTAGGCGGTTGACGGTGGACGGTGGACGGTAGGCGGTGGACGGTGGACGGTGGATGCAATGGTTTTTCGGGCGGCGAAGGTAGGGAATTTTGTTGGGGTTAAAATTGTACGGCAGAAGGGCAGTAAGTACATGGGCGAAATAAACACATAGGCACATAGTTCACATAGTTTGTTGTTTTTTATTGCTATGTGGTCTATGTGCCTATGTGTTTATGTGCTCAAATGCTTAACGAAAAACGCCCCGCCGAAGGTTTAATATCAAAAACCTTGTATGTTTGCATCAGTCTTGATTTACAGCCCACTAAATCAAAAATGCCGACTTCCTGTCTTCGCGATACCCAATACGAATTGAAAAAATGTCTTGCCGAACAAGGCGTCGAATTTGTGCTGGATGAATTGGAACGCCGGCTGCGTCGCAGTAGAACCAGCATTTTCAATGATCTGGCGCTGCTCAAAGCCAAATATCTCAACGCCAAAAAAGCATTCGTCATTCAGGGTACCATCGAATACAGGGGTGAATTCGATATCGTTGCCAACCGCACCCGCGAAGGTTTGTTGGTCCTGATTGACGCGCTGACCGAAGCCGATCTGCGTCCGCCCGACGAAGACATCCCGCTGATACAGGCGCTGCGCAGGTTGCCCATCGATCTTGACAAAGCGACAGAACCCCTGTACTTAGTCAACTGCGATCGCGTGGACGCCAAAAAGACGTACAGCAGCGCCCGCCGTCAGAAAATTGGCGCCCCCCTTCAGTTTTTCCTCGTGCAGGCTTGCCCGGAGCAAATGCCGCACAGCTTCGCTGAGCGCCTCATCCGCGAAGAGGTGAAAAAATTGGAAAGCGACCCCGACGCGCAAGTGTATTTCAAGCCCAACGGCCCCGAGCGGATACTGATACAAGGTTTGACCGTGGAAAGCGGCGGCGCGGAAGAAACGCTGGATACGTTCAAATCCGATTTTTCGCGCGCCAACGCCGATTTTTTCAGGTCAAACTACTCTCACGCCGCTTTCGCTTTTGCGCTGCACGAAACGAACTGGGACGACTCTCTGCCCGAATGCCTCGATGAAATACTCGCCTGGCAGCGCAACCTGTGCGGAAAAAGCCGCCGCCTGTTCGCCTTTTTCCTTGTAGTCTATATCAAAAATTTCGATAAACCCGAGGCGCTGACTTCCCGCCAGGTGGCCATCCGGGAGCAATTAGAAGCCTTTGCCCGGCGAACAGGCGATATCGTGACCGCCATCAGCCTTAAAATACCCGGCGAGGAGCCCGGCGAGTCAGCCCGTACACCGGCACAACCGATAGCGCTCCTGCATCCCGTCCCGCAGGACGAAGTGGAAAAGTGGCTGCACCGCATCGCCCAGGACGGCCATGCCCCCAACTACCGCGAAATCCTCGATCAGTTCGACCGGTACATCGAGGAAACAAATCCCGCCCGCTACCGTAAAAACGGCCCTTACGATATGCGCGACGTGCAGGAACTGCAAAAAATGGTACGTCAGGTCGCACAGGAACAAGCCCAATCGTAAATCGTAAATCGCAATCGCCATGTCTTTCAACCGCTACGCCAAAACGATCCCCGAAGCCGCCCCTCCGCTCCGTCGCCCCGACAACAACCGCGCCGACGATGCCGCTACCTATATCCCTTCCGACGGCTTGGTGACCGCCGTGAACGTGGCGCTCGCCCTCGGCAAACCCCTGCTCGTGACCGGCGAACCCGGCACCGGTAAAACCCAACTCGCCTGGCACATCGCCCGCTTCTTCGACCTCGGCAAGCCCATCGAGTTCAATGCCCAAACTACTTCTTCGGCCAAAGACCTCTTCTACCGCTACGATGCCCTGGGGCATTTCCAGTACACCCAAACCCAGAAAAAACTGCTCACTCCCGATGAAATAGAAGAATTGTTCATCCATTACGAAGCCCTCGGCAAAGCAATCCGCGACACGCTGAACGACCCCGCCCACAAACCTCGTGTGGTGCTGATAGACGAAATAGACAAAGCCCCGCGCGACCTGCCCAACGACGTGCTGGCAGCCATCGACCAGCTGCGCTTCGACGTGCCGGAAATACGCAAAAAATTCCCCGCCGCCGACCAGCCCGCGCTCACAGCCGATCAGCGCCCGATCATCGTGCTGACTTCCAACTCCGAAAAAAACCTGCCCGATGCCTTCCTGCGCCGCGTGGTCTATTACAATATCGAATTTCCCGGTCCGCCGGCCCTGCTCGAAATTCTGAAAGCCAAAACCCAAAATTTCTCCGACGGCGACCTCGAGGCGATCATCGCCCACTTCAACCTGCTGCGCAATCCCGAATTCGTCAAACTCCGCAAAAAACCCGCTACTGCCGAACTCATCTTCTGGGCCGAATTGCTGCCCCAGATCGGCTTTGACCCCCGGCGCCTCGCCCGACTCGAAGACCTCGGCGGCGACGAACAGAAAAAATTGCTGAGTTCCTACACCGTGCTCGCCAAAACCAAAGAAGACCACGACGCGCTGCGGCGCGTGCTTTATCCCGATGAAGAATAAACCGTAGATCGCAAATGCGCCCGCTCCTGCTCCCTATCCTCGCCGACGCGCTCGAAAGCGCGGGTTTCCCTCTGGGGGTGGACTGGCATTTGCGCGCGCGGCAACTGCTCGACGCATTGCCCGGCGATGTGCCCGACCGGCAACTGCGCGACGCCCTTTGCGCCATCACCGCAACCAATGCCGGCGAGCAGCAACAATTCCGCGAAATTTTCGGGCAAACGCTGACAGAATGGCAGCGGCGCATAGAAGAATACGACCTGGAGCCGCCGGAGATAAAAAAAACACCGCAACCCGGCCCGGACGGCAACGGCGGAAGCGGGGCCCCGCCCGCGCGCCTGCCGTGGATCTTGCTGGCCGCCCTATCGCTCGCGCTGGTCGCCACATTGCTCTGCTGGCGATACTGCCGGCAAACGCCAGCGCCGGAAACAGTCTCCTCCGAAGTGCGGGTGGTCGCCGGCAACAACACCATTATCACACCCGACAGCACCGTGTTGCGCGATTTCGACATGCCGGTCTCCGCCCGTTTCGACGACGGCGCCGATACCCTGCGCGCCACCGCCTTAGCCGGCTACTCTCTGCGCGACAGCGGGCGCGTGCTCGTGCAGGCGCGCGACAGTCCCGGCAGCGACACCTTGCGCATCCGGTTGGAGAACCAATCGGGCAAAACCCGCCTGTGGCAACTCGTGACCCGGATAGAGCAAGGCGGGGCGTCGCCGCCTCCGCCCGGACCGCCCGATACTTCCTTTGCCCAACTCCGGTACCTTCCCGACGACCGCGCCGCCCGCGACAGCCTCCTGCTCACACGGCGTTTGCAGGAACATTCCGCCCTGCAACAGTGGCTCACCCGCTACCAATGGCCCCTGAAAATCGCTTTGTGGCTCCTGTTAGCCGGAGCGCTCTATGGGTGGCTGCAATGGCGCGAACGCCGCCGGCCCCTTACTGCCGCCCGCGAACGCGCCGACCAGCCGCCCTACGTCTGGGACATCCGGCTCGACGACGAGCGCGCACCGGAACTGAGCGACGCCTTTTACGCCATCGCCAACCGACTGCGCCGCCGCGAAGCCGCCGACTCCCGCCGCCTCGACCTGCCGCGCACCATCGAAGCCACCATCGAACGCGGCGGCCTGCCCGATTTTCGCTACCGGGAACTCACCCGCCCGCCCGAATACCTGCTGCTCATTGACCGGCAGGACGCCAACGACCACCGTGCCGCCCTGTTCGACGCCATCGCCGCCGCCTTCCAAAAACAGGAAGTGCTGCTCGAACGCTTCTTCTTCAGCGGCGACCCCCGCCTCTGCTGGAACGACGACCACCCCGCCGGTATCGGCATCCGCGACCTGATCTATCGCTACCCCTCCGCCCGCCTCATCCTGCTCAGCGACGGCTACCGCCTGCTCAGCGGCGGCAGATTAGCCCCCTGGACGCAAACCCTCGACGCCTGGAAACAACGCGCCCTGTTCACTCCCGTGCCGCCAGCCGCCTGGCGCCACGCCGAGCGCCGCCTCGCCGAACGTTTCACCGTGCTGCCCGCCCTCATAGACAGCCTCGACTTCCTCGCCGAACTCGACCAACACGTCGAAACCGGCCTGTTCCCCCTCGCCGACCTTGCGGCTGCTGCCGGGCAGAGCGGCCATCCCGCCGGCGAACCCGCCGTCGCCCTCGGCGGCCCGCTCATCGCCACGCTCCGCGAATACTACTCCGATGCCCAGATCCGTTGGATGGCCGCCTGCGCCGTTTGGCCCAGCATCCACTACGATCTCACTTTATGGATAGGCAGGTGGCTGCGTAGCGCCACCCCGGGCTCCGGCGCGACGTCGTGGCGGCGTGCTCTGCATCTGGCCTTCCGTTCCGGGATGGCGCGGCTCCGCCGCCTTTTCAGCCGGCTACCTGTCCCGGGCACCCGGGACAATCCACAATCCACAATCCGCAATCCGCAATCCGAAATCAGTTCCGAAGACCTCCGCCAGCTCACCCGCCTCGAATGGTTTGTGCAGGGCCGAATCCCCGATCACGACCGCCTCGCCCTGCTCGAATGGCTCGAACAGGACAGCCCCGGCCTCCTGCGCCGCATTCAGGCTGCCCTCTACCGCCTGCTGGCCGCTCAAAAAGCGCCCGATCCCAAAAGTGTGGCCGCTCCGGGCTACCGCATGCACCTCGCCCTGCTGGGATGGATGAGTGCCGCCGACCCCGCCGAACGCGCCCGCCACGCCGAAGAAGTGAAAAAATACATCGGTCGCACCCGCCCCGACGTCACCACCCTCAAAGCCCTGCGCCGCCGCACCCTGCTCGACGTGCTGGTGCCGCCCCAGCTCCGCCGCGAGGTACATCCCGGCGGATTTCCCGCCCTGGGCTGGACGCCCTTCTGGCGCGACGCGCTGCGCGCCGGTGCGCTCCTGCTGGCCGCAGGCATCGGCGCCCTGCTCTGGCAGCCGCAACCGCCCGCCTGCGCCGGCGAACAAGTGCAATACCAGGGGCAGACACTTTGCCTGCAAAATGCAGCAGACCGGGTGTTGTATCGCGAACGGCTGGCTTGCGATACGATTCGTCGTTCGTTATTCCCCATAGATGTATTGCGCGTTTTGCCGTTTGTTGATTCGCTTACCGGCACTACCCGTGCTGAAATTCCGCCCGGCGATACCGCCCGCGCAGCCTACGAGCACTATGTGGCTACCGCTTTGTACAACCGCAGCGTTACCTTTTCCCGCCAGGCCGATTCTGTGTTTGCAAAAGTGCCTGTCGAAAACCCAGGATACCGGCTGGCCAAATCCATTCCCTGCACCATTTTCCAAAAATCCTTCGACACCGATTCCATGCTGACCGCCGTGCGTGCAGGCTTGGCCTGGTGCGCCGATTCGTCGTTCGCCGATACCGACCGCTACGCCTCCGACCGCACCCGCTACCTCGTGCAAGTCTTTCGCGATGTATTCACGCAAAAAGGCTATGTTTTTGAGGGAAACTACCCCAACATCATCGGCTTCCGGAAAACGCGGGACCGGACGCCCGACGCCTGGGAGGACTACGTCGTAGTGCTGTACCGCGATGCCGCCGGCGTCTGGCAAAGCGGCGTATATACAGCCACCACCATGCCCGGCGTAGCCGCTGTGCAGAGCGCGGACAACCGCGGCGGCGCAGCTATGATCGCGCCCGGCCAATATCCCGATGCCTACACACCCGGCCAACACCGGCCCGGCACCGACAGAACCTCGCCGGCCCTACGCCAAACCGGCGCCATCACCATTTACCGCGACATAAACAAATCGTTCGGCATCGACGCGGGCGACCCGTCCTCCACCGGCAATGCCTTCGGTTTGCACTTTCACGCTGTGTCGGGCACAAACTCGCCTGTTAAAGTCGGCAATTGGTCGGCCGGCGCCATCGTGCTGCCGCGCATTGGCGACTGGAACGCCTTCCAGGCCGTTTACGACAAAGCTTATACCGCCGCACAGCGACCCTTTACCCTCACCCTCGTGACCCAAACCGATGCCCCCGCTGCCTGGAACTATCTGACAGGAGGCAGTGGCAGTAGCAGTGGCAGTGGCAGTAGCAGTGGCAGTAGTTTGACTCCGACCGCCACGGACCCTGCCACTGCTACTGCTACTGCCACTGCCACTGCCACTGCCTACGTCCCCGGCCGCCGCCCCGGCGAAGACATGGCCCCCGTGCGCGGCGGAACCTTTACCATGGGCTGCCTCGATCAAAAACGCGATGGCAACTGCTCCGACGACGAAAAACCGCCCCACGACGTGACGGTCGGCGATTTCTACATAGACCGCACGGAAGTGACGAACACCCAGTACGCTGCCTTTCTCAACGAATACGGCAGCGATAAGGTAAAGGACGGGGCTTACCGGGGACAGACGATGATATTCGAGGATGATTGGGGAGTGCAAAACGACGCCAACGGGCGTTGGCGGCCCGCTCCCGGCAAGGAACAACACCCGGTGGTGTACGTGACCTGGTACGGCGCCGACGAATACGCCCGCTTCTACGGCCTGCGCCTGCCTACCGAGGCCGAATGGGAATACGCGGCGAGGGGCGGCGCGCAAGGCCGGGGATTCCGGTACAGCGGCTCCGATAACCTCGACGAGGTGGGTTGGTATGATGGCAACTCGAACAGCACGACCCACCCGGTGCGGCAAAAAAAAGCCAACGAACTCGGCCTCTTCGACATGAGCGGCAACGTGTGGGAGTGGTGCAGCGACTGGTACGGCGAAAAGTATTACGAGCAATTTCGAAGTGCGCCGGCCGTCAATCCGACCGGCCCCGCCAATGGAGAATACGCCGTGTTGCGCGGCGGTTCGTGGTTCTTCTATGTTGACGTTTGTCGCCCGGCCGTCCGCTACGGGTATGCTCGGTCCATCGGGTTCAGCGACGTCGTCGGTTTCCGTTGCGCCAGGGCTGCCTCTGCGGGGGGGCAGTAACCCTTTGGTACTTTTACCCTTTTACCCTTTGCTCTTTTTTTCTTTTTTCGTAAAAACTTAGGCAGGGGCAGCGCCCCGAAAAATTTGTAGCAGAAAGATCGATATTATTTCGTGGAGGGGCAGCGCCCCGGAATATGTTTCGGGGCGCTGCCCCTCCACAGTGGATTTTGTGCATAAATCACTACAAATCTTTCGGGGCGCTGCCCCTGCCTGAGCTTTTACCTTTTTTCTTTTTCTTTCGGCGCAGCCGAAAATTTTTTTTAAAAAAGCGATATTTGCAGCGGGAGCTGACCCAATACGCCGTGTTGCGCGGCGGTTCGTGGAACATCAGTGCTTACTCTTGTCGCCCGGCCTTCCGCTGCGGGGTTGGGCGGAACTACTGGGGCTACATCGTCGGTTTCCGTTGCGCCAGGGCTGCCTCGGCGGGGGGGCGGTAACCCTTTGCGCTTTTACCCTTTTACCCTTTGCTCTTTTTTTCTTTTTTCGTAAAAACTTAGGCAGGGGCAGCGCCCCGAAAAATTTGTAGCAGAAAGATCGATATTATTTCGTGGAGGGGCAGCGCCCCGGAATATGTTTCGGGGCGCTGCCCCTCCACAGTGGATTTTGTGCATAAATCACTACAAATCTTTCGGGGCGCTGCCCCTGCCTGAGCTTTTACCTTTTTTCTTTTTCTTTCGGCGCAGCCGAAAATTTTTTTTAAAAAAGCGATATTTGCAGCGGGAGCTGACCCAATACGCCGTGTTGCGCGGCGGTTCGTGGAACAACAATGATAACAATTGTCGCCCGGCCAACCGCAACAGGAATGAACGGAACAACAGGAACAACAACAACGGTTTCCGTTGCGCCAGAACTTCTTCGCAGGAGCGCCAGATGTGTACAACCTTACAGCGCGGGGCCGCCCACGGTCGTCCCCGGCAAGGAGAAGAAGCCCAGGGCAGCTGCCGGGTCTGTGCCTTGTCCCCGGCGAATGGGGCGGGTGAGACCGAACAGGTAGAGCGCCCCGGTGCGGCTGGTAGCGCAAATCGAACGCCGCGCCGGGGCTTTTTGTAGCCCGGAACGCTACTGTCAAGACTTCCCAACGCATTTTGTGTACGTTACGTGATCTACGTTGTCATGCTGTAAGCACCCGTCCGATCTACGGATCACCCGCGTAGATCGGACGGGTGCTTACAGCATGACAACGTAGAGGGGGCGTAGATCGGACGGGTGCTTACAGCATGACAACGTAGAGGGGGCGTAGATCGGACGGGTGCTTACAGCATGACAACGTAGATCACGTAGCGTACACAAAAAAAATATGTGCAGCCAAGGCCTGGCGGTACCGTTCCGGGTTACTTTCCAAAAAATTCCCGGATCAGTTTGCGGCGCAGCCGCCAGGTATCGGCTTGCAGGGCGTGGCCTTCCCAGCCGCGCAGGCCCCTGTGAAATTCGTCGAGGGCGATTTTTCCTTTAAAATAAGCGGCGATGCGGCGGCGTGTACGCTTGCGGAAGCGGCGCACGTTTTCGGAGGGCAGCAGGCGAAAACCGGGGAAAATGCGGAAACCGAGGAAAGTGACGCCCTCCGAAGTGCGATAGATGCGGCTTTTGCGCTCGTGGAGCAGCAGTCGGAAGTCTTGCAGGAACACTTCGATGGCTTTTTTCACTTCCCACAGTTCTTCTTTGGAATGGCTGAAAATGACGAAGTCGTCTACATAGCGGATGTACGGCAGTCGAAGTGTTTCCTTTACGAAGTGGTCGAGGCCGCTGAGGTAGAAATTGCCCCAGAGTTGGCTGGTGAGGTTGCCGATGGGTAATCCGCGCCGGCGTTGCAGGGGTGTGAAAAGGTCGTCGCCGGGGAAGTGGGCGATGTGCTCCTCCTGCGGGTTGCTGTTGTCTATGATCAGGTCGATGAGCCACAGGGTTTTGCGGCAGCCGATTTTGCGGCGCAGTTCGCGTTTGAGGATTTCATGATCTATGGACGGGAAGAATTTTTTGATGTCGCATTTGAGCACGAAGGGGTACTGTCTGCAATATGCCTGGTAACGGTTGGCGGCTACATGTGTGCCTTTCCCTACCCGGTTGGCGTAAGTGTCGGCGATCATGCTTTTCTCCAGCATGGGCGCGATGACATTGCAAAGGGCATGGTGCACCACGCGGTCGCGGTATGGGGCCGCGCTGATCATGCGGGGCTTGGGGTCGAGGATGTGGAAAGCGCGGTAAGGGCCGGGGCGGTAGGCGCAGGCTTCGAGTTCGGCTTTCAGTTCGAACAGGTTGGGTTCCAGTTCGATGTTGAAGCGACTCACGTTTGGCTGGAAACGCTTGCCTTTTTGCGCATTTTGCGCAGCCAACAACAGGTTCTGAAAATCAGTGATGGCAGGCCATAGGTTTTTGTGTGTTTTCATGGCAGGCTTTTGATCCAGGCGCCGACTTGTGCGCCGATGTTGTTGATTTTTTCCTGCACATACTCGTAACGTCGCAGGTCGAGGCAATGCAGGTCTTTGGCCAGCCGGACGAGGTAACGCAGCACCTCCAGGTCGAGGTTAACCTGTTGGAGAATGGGCTTTTTAATCTCGGGACGGGCAAAGTAGGATTTGACAAGCTGTTGCAGAATGTCAGTCAGCAGGTTTTGGATGCGGTCGGCGAGCACGAATTTTTGGTGGCGCGGGAATTTGACCAATTGCGGCACGAGGTAACGCAGCAGGTCGTAGGTGTGGGTGATGACGTTTTCTTTTTCCATGATCAAAAAGGTTTGAGCCGGCGGTATTCATGTTGCACGTCGCTGGCGCGAATCTCCGGCTGGCGCGAGTCTCCGGCTGGCGCGAGTCTCCGACTCGTGCCTGTTATTTGCTCGTCTCTGACGAGCCGCGTCGGAGACGCGAGAATAAGCGGCACGAGTCGGAGACTCGCGCCAGCCGGGGTGAAATCGGTAGCACGGCCTTCTGGCCGTCCGGATAGGGGCCATTTATGGCTCCATCGCGTGTTTTTCGGCCATAAATGGCCTTGACCGCGACGGTCTGAAGGCCGTGTTACCGGCGCACGGCATCGCGCCCCAAACCATCTTCGTTTTTCCTGCCCGATTCTTTCTTTTTCAAAAATTATATTCGGTCAAAATTGCGTGAAAGTGATTTTGACCCGATTCGCACGGGAAAGTTTGTTTACTTTTGCCCCGATATTTTTCCTGACCAAAACAGCAGGCCGGGCCACCACCACCGCCCGCCCACTCAAACACTCCACACTCACATACTCAAACACTCGACCATGCAATCCAACGGCTCCACCGCTACCGCTCATAAAAAATCCCAGCGCGAAGACCGCTACCAGCACCACGACTACTACGGCGTGGATGATCTGCTCTCGCCGGAACACCTGCTCGCCCGCGACGCCGTGCGCGACTGGGTGAAAGCCGAGGTCAGCCCCATCATCGAAGACTACGCCAACCGGGCGGAGTGCCCGACCCACCTGTTCAAGGGCCTGGCCGAGATCGGCGCTTTCGGGCCCTCGCTGCCGGCGGAATACGGCTGCGGCGGCATGGACGAGATCGCCTACGGCATCATCATGCAGGAACTCGAGCGCGGCGACTCCGGCGTACGCTCGATGGCGTCGGTGCAGGGTTCACTGGTGATGTACCCGATCTACAAATTCGGTTCCGAAGAACAACGCCGCCACTACCTGCCCAAACTGGCGAAAGGCGAGTTCATCGGCTGTTTCGGCCTTACCGAACCCGACGCGGGCTCTAACCCAAGCGGCATGATCACCCACGTGAAGGACGACGGCGACCACTATATCCTCAACGGCGCGAAAATGTGGATCACCAACTCGCCGGTGGCCGACATCGCCGTGGTGTGGGCCAAAAACGAAGAAGGCAAGATCATCGGCATGATCGTGGAAAAAGGCATGAAAGGCTTCTCCGCGCCGGAAATCCACGGCAAATGGAGCCTGCGCGCCAGCATCACCGGCGAACTGGTGTTCGAAGACGTGCGCGTACCGAAGAAAAATGTGTTGCCCGGCGTCACCGGTCTGAAAGGCCCGCTTTCCTGCCTTTCCAAAGCGCGTTACGGCATCGCCTGGGGCGCTGTCGGCGCAGCGCTCGATTGTTACGATTCGGCCTTGCGCTACTCGAAAGAGCGCATTCAATTCGGCAAACCCATCGGCGGTTTCCAATTGACCCAGAAAAAATTAGCCGAAATGATCACCGAGATCACCAAAGCGCAACTGCTGGTCTGGCGCCTCGGCACACTGGCCAACGAAGGCAAAGCCACACCCGCCCAGATCAGCATGGCCAAACGCAACAACGTGCACATGGCGCTCGAAGTGGCCCGCGAAGCGCGCCAGATCCACGGCGGCATGGGCATTACCAACGAATATCCCGTGATGCGCCACATGATGAACCTCGAAACGGTGCTGACCTACGAGGGCACGCACGACATTCACCTGCTGATTACGGGGCACGACGTGACGGGGCTGGATGCTTTTAAATGACGGTAGACGGTGGACGGTGGACGGTAGACGGTGGACGGTGGACGGTAGACGGTGGACGGCTTTAAATTGGCTTTACGATTGATATGATGAACCAGGCAATCAAATGTAAGGGATTGTTACCGCCTCTTGATTGAATCAAATTTTTCAATGAAGCTCGAATCTTTTCTGCCTGATTTTCCAATGCCTGCAACTCCTCATTATCAATATAACCAAATCTTTGAGCGATGATAAGCTGAGTAATCAACTCAGCTGCTGAACCTTTGGCAATGTTGAAAAAATGGACAGACTCCCGATTTGTACCTCGTTCGTCACCTTCAGCGATGTTCGAGGAAATGGAAATGACAGCTCGTCTGATTTGATTGCAAAGGGCAAAATCTTTTGAAAAAATCGGCTCCCTGGTGATTCTGTAGATTTTTTCGGTCAATTCTATGGAGTCATTCCATACGCGAAGTTCTTTGAATTTTCCCATGATTATCAGCGGTTTGATGAACAATTGAACACAAAATTAAAACATTTTCCTTATACGTCCACCGTCCACCGTCCACCGTCCACCGTCCACCGTCCACCGTCCACCGTCCACCGTCTACCGTCCACCGTCCACCGTCCACCGTCCACCGTCCACCGTCCACCGTCCACCGCCCACCGTCTACCGTCTACCGTCTACCGTCCACCGTCCACCGTCCACCGTCTACCGTCCACCGTCTACCGTCCACCGTCTACCGTCTACCGTCCACCGTCCACCGTCCACCGTCCACCGTTAAATGTTAAAACCCCGTTTTTCATCGAAAAGGAGATATAAAAAACGGCGCGGTTGCGTTTATTGGTAAAACTTGCAGCGGAGAAAGTGGCAACAGTTTGCGTCGAAGCGTTGTTAACGTCTTTTGAACGGCACATTCTTTGCGCCGCTTTCCGGCAAATTTCAAATCAAAACAGTGTGACCGTATGTCTTTTGAAAGAAAACTCGGGTGGCTCATTGTCGTATTGACACTTCCGCTGATGGCGGCAGCGCAGACGAAAGAAGCGCCCATCATCTTTTTCAACCCTTCGTTTGAAGATGTGCCCAAGGCTGGCGAAGCGCCCAATGGCTGGTACGATTGTGGCAAAGCCGGCGAAACGCCGCCCGACGTGCAGCCCGGCGCTTTTTCCGTGGTAAAGGTGCCCAGCCACGGCAATACCTACCTCGGCCTGGTCGTGCGCGACAACGAAACGTGGGAGGGCGTATCGCAGCGCCTCAGCCGCCCGTTGGAAAAGGATCATTGTTATGAATTCACGATGGACGTTTGCCGTGCCGAATTATACCTCAGCACCAGCAAACTGACCGGCCAGGAGGCCAATTACGCTACACCTGCCAAACTCCGCATTTATGGCGGCACCGGATTCTGCAGCAAGGCCGAACTGCTGTATGAAACATCGGTGATCACCAATACCCGCTGGCTGGGGCACACTTTCCGTCTCAGCCCTAAAAACGGCAATTATCAATATGTTTTCTTCGAAGCGTATTACAAAACGCCCGTCCTGTTTCCCTACAACGGAAACATTCTCCTCGACAACGCTTCCCCCATCAGGGCGGTCGTGTGCGGGCCGGATAAAATGCCGAATCCGAAGCCGTCGCCGCCGATTGCGGCCAATACCAAATCAGTGCCCAACGACAAGCCCAAAGTAACAACACAACCTAAGGTGGATACGCCGGCCAAACGCCCCGAGCCGGCCAAACCTGCCATGGCCGAAATCGAACGAAAAACGGTATCCAAAGGCAGAGTCTATCGCTTAGATAAAGTGTATTTCGATACGGGTAAATTCGATCTGAAGCCGGAAAGCGAACCGGAACTGACGAAGTTTTTTACTTTTCTGAAAGAAAACCCCGACGTCATAGTGGAAGTGCGCGGGCATACCAACAACGCCATGTATCCCGATTCCAGCTCGGCCTATTCGCTCTCGACCAACCGCGCCAAGTCTGTTGCCGACTGGCTTGTGTCCAAAGGCATTTCGGCCAGCCGCGTTCAATACAAGGGTTATGGCTGGAAAATGCCGGTCGAACCGAACACCACGCCCGAAGGTCGCAGGAAGAACCAACGCGTGGAGGTTAAGATATTAAATATGAATGGATGATAAGTACGTGGACAGTGGATTTTTGACATTGGACATTTGACCTTGACAACCAATCGTTTGGTCAAATGTCCAATGTCAAAAATTCATTCAAGACTACTTCCACTTTTCACCGCCTCAGTTCCCGCTGCCTTTCTCCTTTATAAAATCTTCGACATTATCCAGTTGAGGGGATTCGAGCAGCGATTTCCAGTCGAATTTTTCATCGAACGGCGTGAGCAGTTTTTGCGGGTCGAGCACCCGCGGATCGGCAGGCAGGGCTTCGTATGGCGTAAAATCGGGCTGATCCGTGAAAAAATCGCTCAGGTCTGTCGCCGCTGCATCGTACTGATTGAGGTACGGAATACCGAGAATGTTCCAGAAAGTCTTGAAAATGCTGCCGAAACTGGTGTGGGTGTGGCTGACGTGGTTGCGTTTTGCCCAGGGAGAATACACCATCAGCAGGCTGCGGTGCGCATCCACGTGATCGCGGCCGTCCTGCGCGTCATCTTCAGTGACAAAAATGGCCATGTCCTTCCAAAAGGGAGTGTGCGAAAGGAATTCGACGATGCGGCCTAAGGCCAGGTCGTTGTCGGCCATATAGCTTTCCCGGAACGGGTATCCCGCTTGTGGCCGCTCGCCCGCGCCGTGGTCGTTGGGCAGCAATATGGTCAGCATTTGGGGCATTTTTTCGCCTTTATCGAGCCATTTTTCCCGGAATTCTTCGATGAACATATCGGCGCGGAACTGGTCGGGGATGGCCATGTTGTAGGTGGGGTAGCGTTTGGAAATGTTTACGAACAAGGGCGCCGGGACGGGGTAATTGATCAATACCTTTTGCCCGAAATATTTCATCGTGGAGTCGGTGAAATTGGAGGCCATTTCAGTGCCGAAGCCCCAATTGTGGAACGAGACGCCGTTTCGTTCGAGGTGATCCCACATGGAACCGGCTTCGTTGTAATCTTCGGGAAAAATCGCGCCCGCAGCGCCCGTCCAGCCCCATTTTCCCCGCTCTTTGCTTTTGGCCTTTACGTCGCGCGAACCTCCGTACCCGGCGGCCACATTGGTTTCCACCCATTCGTTCGGGTACGTATTGACTAACCAACGGTGGCCGTCGGCGCTGTGGTCGGCGTCCACATAAAAATTGTCGCTGATGCCGAAACGCTGCGCCAGCGCGAGGTGGTTGGGCATGACGGTGGCGCCTTCCACCGTTGCTGTTTTGGCTTTGTTGGAAAACGTGCGGTTGTAGCCATAGCGGGCGATCGCGGGGTCGCCCTTTCCGTTTTTGACCTGGCCGAACACTTCATCGTAGGTGCGGTTTTCTTTGGAAATGAACACGATGTGTTTGATCGGGCTTTTCTTTTGGCCGGGGAAAAGCGGGATGGGATTCCCGGTGAGGCGGCGACTGCCTGTCACTGCCTCGCTCATCCGTGTTACTTTAAAGTTATTGTCCAGCACCTGCTGTGTCCATTTGGGCAGTTCCGCATCCGCCGGAATGTCGAGCACGGTGACGGAGCCGTGCATCAGGTGGCCGACATAACTGCCTTCCGGCCCTTCCCGGAACGTATAGCCGCCATTAGGGCCGCTGCCGTAACCTTTGGCGTTCGCGACAATGAGTTTTTTGCCGTCGGGCGTGACGGCCAGCTTGGAAGGAAACCAGCCGACGGGTAAATGACCAATTACCCTTAATGACTCCAATGACCCAATGTCTATGACCGCCACCGCATTGATCCCTGATTCCGCCACATACAACCGCTTTTTATCCGGCGATAACGCTACACCGAAAGGGATCACGCCGCGATGCCGGGCGAGCTGCGGGAGCGGTTTCAAAAAAATATTTTGTACCACTTTTCCTTGTGCAGGGTCAATCACCGAAATGCAGTCGTTGTTGCCATTGCTGACGAATACGAACCGGTCTGTCGCCACCAGCGAATTGGGGCTGGCGCCGCCCACTGCCGGGATGCCTTCGATCTTTTCGCCGACGAGGAAGCCTGTTTTGATCTTGTGGGTCACCTTCGGGGTCGCGCCGGACACGTCCACCGCCCAGACGGAGAATGACTCCGGGGCGTTGGGGTCGCCTAAGCCCGGCACTTCCAGTTGGCCGGTCTTGTAACCTTCGCGCATCTCCTTCGAGCCGAAGGCAGAAGTGGAGAAATCCGCACCTTTTTCTTTTACATCCGCTCCATTCAGGTCTTTCAACGAGCTGTACTCGAACATGCCCACATTGGCGACATACACCGTTTTTTCATCGGGAGAAAGCGTCACGCCGAAGGGGTAGCGGCCCACCGGCACGGAATGCGTCACCCTGCGGCCGCGCGTATCGGCTACGACCAGGCGGAAGTTGCTCTGGTCGCAGACGTAAAGCGTGGAGCCGTCGCGGGTCAAAGCCAAATCGCCGAGGTAGCCATGTTTACCCGCCGTAGCCCCGGCGGAGGCGGGTGCCCCCCCTTCCATCGTAACCTCGGCGGAGGCGGGCAAGATCGAATCCAGTTTTGCCCCTGTGCGCAGGTCGTAGCGGAATATTTTATTCGACTGCCCGCCGGCCACCCAAACGCTGCGGTTGTCGGGCGTGACGGCCAATCCCATAAATACATCTTCGAGCAGGTTGGGGTCGTTCAGGGCGCCTTCGGGCACCTGACGTACCTTTGGCTGACCCGACGACGGATTTTCCAGGATCGTGATGGAGAAGGGGCGATTGCCTGAATTGGCCGTCACCGCTACCGAACCGTCGGGCGATAAAGCCAGGCCGTAGGGGTGCGGCGCGATGCGGACGGTAGCACCCATGGGTTTCACTGCGCGGCCATTGGGGATGATCGTTTCGCCTTCGGGATTGATCTGGCAGTACCGCTCACCTGCAGGCGGCTGAACGAGCCATTCGCGAAACGGTTGTAATGCGGAATGGGGAGATTGACAGGCTGTGAAAAACAGTGTAATGGAACCAATTAGAACTAACTTCGCTTGCATGGATGCTGATTTGGTGCGAAGGTCAGCAAGCCGGGTGAATGACACGCGGTTTTGTGTTTGAAGCGAATGTGAATTTTTACTTCTTTACAATCTGCACCTGCTTCACGCCCACTTTCCCGCTCCGGGTTTTCATCTGGAGCCAGTAAAGTCCGGTGGGCAATTCCGGGAGCATCACCTGCTGAATGGCAAAGCCGGAAAGTGGAAGGCTGGAAAGTTGGCGGCCATTGAGGTCAATCACGCTCAGAAGGGTAGGAGGATCTTGCTCATCGTCGTATGAGACGGTGAATTCGCCGCTGCCGGGATTGGGGCTGACGCTGAAATCTATGGCCACAGCTTCTGTCGTTCGGGCGAGGCGCTCCACTTCACCGGCTTCGAACAGGGCGGCCAGTTCGGCGAGATTGCCCAATTCGAGGTTGCCTGCAAAACAAACCAATACGAACTCTTCCGGCGACCCGACCAGCAGGATCAGGTCGGTAACGGCGCTTTCCTCCGTTTTTGCCCATATACGGACGTTCTCTTTGCCGTCGCGCACGGTCAGCAATTCGTCGAATGCATCGGCGGGAACGAGCGGCAGCACCTCTTTGTAAAGCGACCAGGCGTTTTCTGTGCTATCCGCGGCCAGGATGCTCAGGCTGCCGATGTTTTTGACGACGTTATGCAGCTTTTTCCAGTCTTTGTCCTGAATGTCGGTCCGGGTAACCACCTCGAACAGGTCTTTGCTGAGAAAAGCGTAAGTAAATCCGGATTCGTTTTTGTGTTTTTCGATAAATCCGGTAAGTGCTTCGTTTTGAGCGTTGGCAAAAGGGGCGGTCAATAAAATGAAAAGGAGCAGGTGGAAGAAATGTTTCATAGCTTAGCGTTGAAGATGTGATGGAAATAAACCGGAGACGATGGCTGCGGGGAAAATGTTACGGGTAAATTTGTCGCAGCACAATTTTCAGGTAAGTTTGTGCAAAGCATGAATTATTTTTATATATGAAAAAGCAGTACAAGATCATTATCGCCGGAGCGGGTGGGATCGCTGAGGCGGCCGGTCTGCTCCTGGCCGAATGGAGTGAAGTGACGCCTTCTATTTTCATTGGAAACCGGACGCTTTCCAGGGCCCAGCATTTGGCGGGATGGATAGAGGAAGGCGCCACCAAACCCTGTTCCATCCGGCCTTTCCAACTTGCCAGCGAAGGAATTACAGCGGAAATGGAAGCAATACTGCGTCAGGGAGACGTGCTCCTCGATTGTCTGCCCGGCAGTCTGGCACCGCGAATGGCGCAATTGGCCAAAGACTTTCAACTGCATTACGCCAACCTGACGGAATATGTTGCGGAAACCAACGCGATTAAGGCGCTGGCAACCGATGCTACAACCAGCTTCGTGCTTCAAACGGGTCTGGCTCCCGGCTACATCAACGTACTGGCGAACCAGCTTTTCCAACAGTTTTGCATGGACTTTGGTGTGGAGAAGGTGGATAAATTAGAAATGAAAGTTGGCGCGCTGACCGACCATGCCGTTGCCCCTCATTTTTACGGATTCACCTGGAGCCCCGCCGGTGTAGCGACGGAATACCTGAAAGACGCCATCGCGCTTCGGGACTATAAAAAAACGACCCTTCCTTCTTTGTCGGAAAAAGGTGCCATCATCATTGACGGCATTGCCTACGAAGAAGACCTGACCTCGGGGGGAGCCGCCGATCTGCCCGATGCATTAGCGGGGAAAGTATGTTCGCTCGACTACAAAACCCTGAGACATCCCGGTCACTATGACTGGATAAATGCACAACTCAGCAGTACCGGGAATCCTCCGAACGCGATCGCATCCCTGCAAAATAAAATGGAGGCGATCATTCCGCACATCGAAAACGACCGGATCATTTTATACGCGGCGGTAGAAGGCAGGGACGCAGCGGGGACGTTGCGCAGGCGGGAAATAGCCAAACGAATACTTCCCATGACGGTCGGGAAACGTTCGTTGCGCGCCATCCAAACCACAACGGCAGCGGCATTGCTGCAGTCGGCCCAGATCATGCTCGAATCGCCCCCTGCGGGGGTGCTCCTGCAAAGCCGGATGGATCCGGAGCGATTTTTAAACGGGGATTTTATTGTGCCGGTTTATGGCAGGGCAGACGGATCAGGGCGATGATTTTGGGCTTTTGGGAGGGGGGCGCCGATTTAACCTTGCCTTAATCTACCCGTTTCTACCTTCGCCCGAAACTAACCGTTCATGCGTATCCTTGCCCTCCGTTTTGCACTGACCTTCTTGTTGCTTTCAATCGTCCGCTTCCTCGATGCACAAATTGCTGCCGATTCCCTACCGGCTGATTCTACTTACCGGCATTCACTCAGCGAACTGGTCGTGACCGCTCAACGTCAAGCCACACCGCGTTTCGGTACGCCGGAAGCCATCGAAACAACGCATGAAAATGACATACGCTCCCGGCAGTTCCGCACTGCGCCCGAGGCCTTGTCCGCTACCGCCGGTGTTTTCGTTCAAAAAACCAACCACGGCGGCGGTTCGCCTTTCCTGCGCGGTCTCACCGGCAATCAAACCCTGCTCCTGGTAGACGGAATCCGGCTCAGCAACGCGACATTTCGTTATGGGCCGAACCAGTATTTCAACACCCTCGATGTTTTCAGCATGGGACGGATCGAAGTGCTGCGCGGCGGCGGTTCGGTGCAGTATGGCTCGGATGCGCTGGGCGGCGCGGTCCAGGCTTTCAGCCGCGATGCCGTGTTTTCCGAAAAACCCGACTGGAGCGGAGAAGTGTTGTTGTGCGGCGCTTCACAGGGCATGGAAAAAAGCGCCCGCGCCGGAATGCAGTATGCCAGCAAACGAGCGGCCTTCCTCGGCGGATTGACCTGGCGCGATTTCGGCGATCTGATCGGCGGCGACACTACCGGCAAGCAATCGCCCGGTGGGTACAAGGAGTTTGATTTTGATTTGAAAGGGAAAATTGCGCTGTCGTCCCCGACAACGCTCACAGTCGCGCATCAAAATGTGCGGCAAAGTCATGTGCCTGTATTTCATAAAGTTCAACTGGAAGACTTTGCCGTCAACGAGTTCGACCCGCAACACCGGACGCTTACTTATGCCCGGCTGGAACATTCAATGAACCGGGGTGTCTGGCAATCGCTGAGTGTCACCGCCTCGCTGCAACAATCCGAAGAAGGCCGCCGCAGCCGGAAGAATGGTTCGCCGGTGCTTCGTTATGAAAATGACCGGGTGAGATCGCTGGGCTTTATCGCTCAGATCAACAACACTTTCGGCCAGCATTGGTCGGCCAGCAGCGGCATAGAAACGTACAACGATTTGGTCAACAGCGCACGCACGGACACAGACCAAAACACTGGCGTATCGAGCGAAAAACGCGGCCTGTATCCCGACGGCGCGGCGATGACAAATATAGCGGCGTTTACGCTGCACGCCTTTGATTTTCCTGAATGGCACTTTTCGGCGGGCGCGCGATGGAATTCGTTTATCGTAGATGTGGAAGACGAAGCCATTGGTTCGGCCAGACTAACACCGTCGGCATTGGTGAGCAATGCAGCAGTAATGCGCAAATTGGGCGCTTATTCCCGGTTGTTCGTTTCCGTCAATACCGCTTTCCGCGCACCCAACATTGATGATCTCGGTACGCTGGGTATCGTGGATTTTCGCTTTGAAACGCCAAATTACGATTTGCGACCGGAACATTCGGTCAACTGCCAGATCGGATATAAGTTGTTGAAAAACAGACTGCAAGGAGAAATTTATTTCTACAGGAACGAACTCCGCGACCTCATCACCCGCGTCAAACAGGACACCCAGACGATGCAGGGGTACCCCCTGTACCAAAAAGAGAATGTGGAACAGGCTTATATCCAGGGTGTCGAAACGGCCTGGACCTTCACTTTTGCCTGCGACTGGTCGGCTCAGGGCAGCCTGACCTACACCTACGGCCAGAACATGACCCAACGCGAGCCGGTGCGCCGCATTCCGCCGCTGTTCGGGCGCCTGGCGCTCGATTATGCGCCCGGCACCTGGTTGTTCGGCGCGGAATGGCTCGCCGCAGGTAAACAAGACCGGCTCGCCAAAGGCGACACCGAAGACAACCGCATCCCCAAAGGAGGGACACCGGGCTGGAGTGTACTGAATTTCCATGCCGGTTATGAATGGCGTTTCCTGTCGCTCCGGCTGTCGGGTCTCAATCTTTTCAATGAGGATTACCGGACGCATGGGTCGGGCGTGAACGGCTACGGAAGGTCGGTTTTTGCGACGTTTGCTATTCAGTGGTAGGCGTTTGATTAAAACTGTTTTACGATATGAAAATACCTTACGAACAAGTGGCGAAGATCAAAAAGGTCACCCGCGACGGTTTTCGTATGAAAGAGCGCAACGGCGAAATGAAAGTGGTTCCATACCGGGATTTTGCTGTTCCTGAGAAATTTCCGGATTGATACGCATCAAATGATATAAGTAGGTGGACAAAATAAATTGACATTAGACATTGGACGTTTGACCTTGGCAACCAAACGGTTGGTCAAATGTCCAATGTCTAATATCCAATGTCCATGTACTTATTTGACTGATCTTCAATCTTTTTCTCCCTCTTCCTCCTCCGAATACCGCAAAAACGCACCTCTTCTCGGCGCCGGCATTTCCGACTCTTCTCCTTTGATAATTTTCCACAGCACTTCGTTGAATTCCAGGTCCGGCACCCGGTCTTCGCGGCTGAGGTCGAAGGCTTCGGAGCGGCGTTGCAGGTCGTTGTCCACCGCGGCATTGCGGTCGTCGAGGTTGACGTTGGACCGCATTGCCCTGAAGGGTGTGTAATCCGCGTTATAGGTAAAACAGCGCCACATCGGCGTGGCTGCCGCGTCGTGCTGGCTCATGGGCGGTATGCCGAGGATGAGTTCCATCGTTCGCAACATGGAGTTGGTGGAGTAGAGCGTGTGATCTGCGTATTTTCTTTTTGCGAAGGGACTGATAACGAAGGCAATAGAGCGGTGTGCGTCCACGTGGTCGGCGCCGTTTTGAGCGTCGTCTTCGAGTACGAACACGGCCGATGCCGGCCAGATGGGACTGTTGGAAAGGTGCTCGACGAACAGGCCGAGGGCCAGGTCGTTGTCGGCCATTTGTGCGAAAGGCGTCGGTTTGCCTTTGCGCAGCCCTTCGGTGTGGTCATTGATGAGGCGCAGCGTGCTCAGTTGAGGCAGGGCGTTCACGGCCACGAGCGAATCGAAATCGCGTTTCCATTGCGACACCCGCGTCGTGTCTTTCACCGAGGTATCCCAGGAAGTGAAATAAGGGCAATAATGGCCTTCCAGCGAGGGAATATTTGGCTTGTAATCATCGGCAAATTCGCCATAGGTGCGGTAACTGACACCCGCCCGGCGGCAGTGGTCCCAGATGAATCCGCCTTTAGGCCAGGTTATCGGGTTTTGTCCTTCGTACACGTATTCACCGCCACGGCCACCATAACTCGTCACCCAGGTTTTTTCGGTAAAGTCGTTGGCGTAAGCGGCGGTGCTCCAGTTGTGGCCGTCGGCGCTGACTTCAGCGCTGACGTAGAAATTGTCGAGCAGCACGAACTCGCGGGCGAGCGCGTGGTGGTTGGGCGTTATTTTTTCGGGAAAAAGGCAAAGCGAGGTGTCGCCGTTGCCTTCGGGCATGTCGCCCAGTACCTGGTCGTAAGTGCGGTTTTCCTTGATGATATAAAAAACGTACTTGATGGGCGACGAATCGCCTACCTTCTGCGGTATGGGATTACCGGGCTCGCCCTCTGCCCATTTTTCGCGTTCCTTCGTGTAGGGCGAATTGCGATAAACCTGACGCGAATACTCAGCCAACTTTTCCGCATCCGGCACGGCGATGATGCTCATCGTGCCTTTCATCAGTCCGCCGATGTATTGCTCCTCTTCGTTGCCTTTTTGATAGTCCACTTTCCTGCGCGCAGGATTCGGCCCTTTCGGGTTGGGAAAAGAGGAAAAACCTTTGCCATTGGCGACAAAAATCTGTTTGCCAACGGTTCGCACACAAGTGGGATACCATCCCGTGGGAATGAATCCCAGCGAACGGCTTTGTTTGGGCGCCGACACGTCGAATACGGCGAGGCAGTTGTTGTCGGCATTGGCGACGTAGAGTGTTTTTTCATCGGGTGAAAGGGCCACGCTGTTGGATGTGGAGCCCGTGGGAGCGTCGGGATACAAGGTTGCCACGAGCGTTTCCACTACTTTATTTTGGCTCAGATCCACCACGCTTACCGAGTTGTCGTCGGCGCAGGCGACGTAGGCCAGGGTTCCTTTTTTGTTGACGATGACGTCGTTGGGGTTGTCGCCGACGGCTATCCGGGTCTTGATTTTCCTTTGCTCCGTATCCCAGACCACCAGTTCGTTGCCGCCCCAATGGGTGATATAAAGTAGTTTCCGGTCGGGCGATAGCGCGCAGGTGTAGAGTTCCTTGCCAAGCGAATCGCGGTGCACGATCGCTTTTGTGCGCGTATCCAGTACGTAGAGATTGTTGTTCTCTTTGGTGACGACGTATAAGAGATTTCGGCGGTCGTCAACGCACAAGCCGGCGGGAGAGATGCGCGCGGGCCAGGGATTTCCCAAAGTCAGGGTATCCCGCAATACAAGTTGTTCTTTTTCAACACCGTATCGCAAAATAGCATTGCTGTTGCCACCGGAGACATAGAGGGTTTTGGAATCGTCGCCGAAAGCCAGGCCGAGCCAGGCGATGGGGATTTCAAACGAATGCAGCAGCCGTCCTTTTTTCGCATTTATGAGTTGCAGCGCGTGTTTGCTTTGGCCGTTGTTGGTGACGGCGAGGTATTTTTGATCGGGCGAAACGGCGATGTTCAGGGGAAGGTCGCCCAGAGGCAGCGAGGCGCCGGCGGGTGTGAGCGACCAGCCGGTAGGCAGGAGCATAGATTGATTGTGAGGCTGTTTGCCGGGTTTTTGAGCGAAAAGAGGAGCGCAGAGATACAGCGCGAGCAAAAAGGGATAAAAAACTCTCATAACAGCGGAAGTGGATTTGAGGCAAATGAAAGAAATTTATGGAAATAGAGGGATATTTGGACGGTGGACATTTGGACTTTGGACGTTGGACATTTGGACGTTGGACTAAGGACATTGGACCATCTTACAGGCTGTCAATATCTTAAAGTCCGGTATTGCGTTGTTTTGCATGCCCGTTTAATTGACCTGATAAAAAAGCATCCAATCGGTGCGGCAACTCGAGCAGTGATCCCAGCAAGCCGTCGTTATCTGAAAGTTCCAACTCTGCGCGCGTATGCGTCCCGTTGGTCACTGCCAGCGACAAGGCGCATCCTGCCCGGCGGCCTTCCGCCAAATCTACCGGCGTATCGCCTATTTTGACCACTTGTTTAGGGTTGTCTATACCAAAAGCACTCATCGCTTTTCGGATCATGAACGGCGCCGGGCGGCCTTGCGGCACCTCGTCGCTCGTCACGGAAAAATGGATGGTGGCGCCGATGCCGCCCACATAGTTGGCGTCCAGTCCGGCCAGCCAACCTAACTTGTTGAGAATGATATTCGTGACCTCGCGGTAAAAGCCCGTATTGAGCGCGATTTTGATGTCGCGTCCGCGCAACCAGTCGAATATTTCAAGCGCTCCTTCGGTGGGTTCCACGGAGTGCGTGTGATAGTAATTTTCAAGAATGTCGCGGAAGATTTGGAAAGATTGCCGTGATTTTTCTGCGATCACTTCAACCGGAGTCTTTTCTCCCAACTGCTCGCACCAGAGAAGTTGGAATACTTCGAGTTTCGACACCCCCATGAGTGCATTCAGGCGTTTGTCATCGGCTTCGATGCCTTCCTGCCTGCAGGCTTCGGCGAAACAGTGAAGCACTTCGTTGTTGTCGCGCACCGTCGTGCCGGCCATGTCGAACATTACGAGGCGGATAGGATGATTCGTCATTTTGCCTGTTTTATGGGCGAAGGTAGGTGGGGGATTATTAAGCCGGGTTTAAGTTTAGAGTTAAGGAAGGCAACCTTTAATTTACGATAAATTTACCTTAGAAAAACAAATGGCGGGCGGGCGTTAAATAACCGTAACTTCTGTGCAAACGGTTCATTTTCAGAGGGGAACAGTTGTAAGATTGCAACGGTTATGTTTCGCTCCGAATCCTTTTCCCGCCGAATGGCCGTTGCTTCTCCCACAGCGTTTGTTGTCGTAGCCGGGCTTGTCGCTTTCATGGCCTACTGTTGTGTTTATGCTTTTCGCAAGCCGTTCACGGCGGGCACGTATGCGGGTTTGGAATTGTGGGGTGTCCAGTTCAAGATCGTGTTGGTAATGGCGCAGGTGGCCGGTTACGCGCTTTCCAAATTCATCGGCATCCGGGTCATTTCGGGTATGACGGCGCAACGCCGGGTGGCGGTTTTGCTGGGCATGACTGGCGTGGCTGCCATTTCGCTGCTGGGTTTTGCGCTCACACCTTTTCCGTGGAACGTCCTTTGGATGTTTGTCAACGGTTTGCCGCTCGGCATGGCGTGGGGCTTGATTTTCAGTTATTTGGAAGGGCGGAGGGTTACAGAGGCGCTGGCTGCCTTGCTTTGTGTCAATTTTATCATCTCATCCGGTTTTGTAAAAACGACGGGGAAATGGCTGCTCGACGCGCAGGGCGTGGGCGAACAATGGATGCCGTTCGTGGCGGGTTTGTTGTTTTTGCCGGGTTTGTTGCTCTGTTTGTGGGTGCTCGAGCATTTGCCGCCACCATCCGAAGCTGATAAAGCGCAACGTACACCCCGTCAGCGTATGACGCCCGCCGAAAGACGGGCGCTGTTTTTCCGTTATGCGCCGGGACTCGTTTTACTGGTAGCAATCTACCTCGCGCTCACGGTAGTACGCGATGTGCGCGACAATTTTGCCGTTGAACTATGGGACGAACTCGGTTATGGCGGTCAGGCGGCCATTCTCACACTCGCCGAGATCCCGGTGGCCGTTTTGTCGCTGCTGACCGTTGGTGCCATGATGTTTGTCAGGAACAATTTTCGCGCGCTGTGGCTCAATCACGCGTTTACCGCGTTCGGCGCGGGTTTGTTGCTTGTGGGGACGTTGTTGTACCAAAGTGGTGCGATTGCTCCTCTGCTTTGGATGATTGTATCGGGGTTTGGCTTGTTTTTGCCGTATATCCTGTTCAACGGCGTGGTATTCGACCGCTTGCTGGCGAGTTTTCACGAACGCGGCAACGTCGGCTTTCTGATGTATATGGCTGATTCCATCGGTTATCTCGGCAGCGTGGCGGTGTTGTTGTGGCGCAATTTCGGTGCGGGACAAATAAGTTGGCTGGAATATTACACCAAGCTGTGCTACGGTGGTGCGGGATTGATGCTGGTGCTGACGGCGGGCTCGTATTTTTATTTTTTAAAAAAGAGGAGCGAACAATTTCAAACCGACCGCAGAGACACAGATGCGTTGAGCGGATTATCAACAAAATGAAAAATTTATAAAATGAACGACAACCAATTTGACGTGGCCGTTGTCGGCGCAGGCATTGTGGGCCTTGCCATCGCTTATACCGCCGCAAAAAAAGGCCAAAAAGTGGCGGTTTTTGAAAGAAATCCCCGCGCTGTAGGTGCTTCGGTGCGCAACTTCGGTCTTGTATGGCCGATTGGCCAGCCGGCAGGTAAATTGTTCGACCGCGCCATGCGGAGCCGCGAAGTGTGGCTGGAGATCGCTGCCGCGAGCGGCCTTTGGCTCAAACAGAACGGCTCGCTGCAACTGGCATACCACGACGATGAAATGGCGGTGCTGCACGATTTTTATCGCGGTGCAGGAGCATCCGGTTACCGCCTGAAGTTGTTGACTCCCAACGAAGTGTTGGCCTATTCGCCCGCCGTGAAAACCGAAGGGCTGAAAGGTGCATTGTGGAGCGAAACGGAATGCACGGTGACTTCCCGGCAGGCCATCCCGCAAATTGCCGGATTTTTGGAAAAACAAATGGGTGTGGAATTTCACTTCGGTTCTGCCGTAACACACGTGGAATCGCGGGTGCTTTCCGATTTTTACGACACCTGGCAGGCGGAACGGATATTTGTCTGTTCCGGTGCAGAATTTGAAACGCTTTACCCGAAAGTATTTCGCGAAAGCGGCATTACCAGGTGCAAATTGCAGATGCTGCGAACGGCGGCTCAACCCGGTGACTGGAATTTGGGCGCCTCGTTATGCGCCGGGCTGACGCTGCTGCATTATTCGTCATTCGCGCATTTGGAAAGCCTGGCTGCTGTTCGGGAGCGGTATGAACGGGAAAATCCCGATTTCAACCGGTTCGGCATCCACGTCCTGGTGTCGCAAAACCGCTTCGGCGAGGTTATTCTCGGCGACAGCCACGAGTATGGCTGGGATGTGTCCCCGTTCGATAGCGAGGCAATCAACGGTCTGATATTGAATTACTTGGAAACTTTTGCCCATTTTCCTGACGCAGTCATTGCCGAAACCTGGCACGGCGTTTACCCGAAAATTCCCGGCAAAACGGAGTTGGTGTTGGAAGTCGAACCGGGCGTATGGATCGTCAACGGCCTGAGCGGAGCCGGTATGACGATGAGTTTTGGGTTGGCGGAGGAAATGGCAGGCTGAGGGTGAATCAGGACAGGTGCTCGCGCATCAGATTTTCCAGCCAATTCAGATCCGGCGCTGGTTTCCCGGTCTCTTTGGCCTGCTCGTCGAGGCGGCGCAGCGCTATGTGCAACCCGAAAAGCGGGTCTTTTTCAAAGTCGCTTTGCTCTTGGGGCGAAAGCAGCCCGCCTTGTTTTTCCAACGTAATTTTACTGGCTTCTGAAAGCGCTGCATAGTAGACCGGGTTGGTGCTGACGAGGTATCGTTTGGCCTGGACGTGGTTGGCGACGAGGGAGGCGATTTTTTCCGAAAAGCCCAAATCCCGCAAGGCTTGCGCGCCGATAGTTTCATGGTTCCAGGCGCCATAGCCATCCATATCGCCTTCAGGCGAGTTGCACAAGTGGCCGAAATCGTGTAAAAAAGCGGCGAGGATAAATTCAGGGTCGTTGGGACGGCCTCTTTGTGCGAGCTCAGCCGATTGCACGGCGTGTTCGAGTTGGCTTACAGGCTCACCGTGATATGCTTCGTGGCCGCGCTCGCGGAATACGGAAAGGACGAAATCAATGGTATTGTTTGTCTGCGTCATATTAAAGGTATTTTGACAAAAGCGGAAAAACGGCGTTGCGCCGTTTTCCCGCTGTATCCAACCTTATTTGTATGAAGTGATTATTTCAGGTGCCACATTTTGGAGTTCAGATCATCCGGCCCCTGGCGCTGCACGGCTTCGTTGTAGCTGGCCGTGTTGAGCGATTGTTCGCTGATGGGGTAGCGGAAACGCACGGGTATCATGTCGTTGTTTTGGTTGGACACGCCTGGTTGGAGCGCCGGAATGCCGGTGCGCCGCCAGTCGAACCACGCTTCCAACCCCTGGAAGAACAGTGAAATCCACTTTTGGAAACCGATTTTGGAAAGTTTTTCCTGCTGCGTACCCGCGTAGGCCGTTTCCTGGCGGTTGAGGTAATCCGCCGGCGCAGACAGACCATAAAATGCGAACGAAGCGTTTACGCCGTTTTCATAATATGTTTTGGCGTCGCCGGAGATCAAGCCTTTTTCGGCTGCTTCGGCAAGCAGAAACTGCAATTCGGCATAAGTCATGATCACGCCTTTGGCAATACTCAGTCCCTGTGTCGACACCGCTTCTTCAAAATACAGCCTGCCCACAGTGGACTGATTTTGCGGTCCGCCGTTGTATTGCAAGGCGTCTACGTCGTTCAGGCCATTGGGTATTCCGACGTATTCGGGGGTGGCGGTGCCGTCGGTGGCAGGAGTGGGGCGGAAGAAAATGGGCATGCGGGGGTCATTCAGGGTCTGGAGCGTATCCATGAGCGTTTTGCTGGCTCGGAACTCATTGAAAGAGCCGGTGCGGGAAGTATGAAGCGGGAACTGGTCGGGCGAAGTGGATTTATAAGTATATACCGCATTGTCGGCGATACTTTCGAAGACAGGATTGGCTGCCGGGTTGTCCAGAATGGCTTTCAGGTCGGCGCTGACGTCGCGTTTGCGCGAAATGCGCATCAGGGCGCGGATGCGGAGCGAATTGGCGAGTTTTTTCCATTTGGAAACGTCGCCGTTGTAAATAATGTCGCCGGCGACCAATTCGCTGCTGGAACCGAGCAGACCGCCCGCTTCTTTCAAATCCGCCAGAATGCCGTTGTATATCTGTTCCTGCGGATCGTAAGCAGGGTAGTTTTGACCTTCTTTGGCTTGAATGGCCTGGGAATAAGGCACATCACCATAGGCGTCGGTCGCCAGCGAAAACATCCAGGATTTCATCACGAGCGCCACGCCTTTGTAATTGTTCTCACCGTTGGCTTCACTTTGCCGGATGATGTTGTTCACGTCGCGCATATTGCTGTACACATTGTCCCAGATGCTGTTGAGTTCGCCCCAGAGGTAGCGGTCTTCGTTCACAAACTGGTTTTTGGCCGTATGCTGGATGACGATGTTACCGATACCCCAGGTTTCGCCCATCAGGGCGCCCATCATGTCGCGCTGGATCTGGGGGAGCAGGAGTGCCGAATTGACGGCAACGGGAGCGTTGGGGGTGGTGTTGATGTCGTCGAAGTCTTTGGTGCAGCCGGAGGAGAGGGCTATCAAACCGAAGATGGTCAATGATTTGAGAAAAATATGTTTCATTGTGTGTGTTGTTGAAATGAAGTAGAAGTGTTTGAGTGGTTGAGTGGTTGAGTGTTTGGGTGCGAGATTGGTTGAGGGGTGAGTGGATATCAAACACTCAAATACTCCCACACCCAAACACTCCCTCACTCAAAACCGGAAATTCACATTCACGCCCCAACTCCGGGTGGAGGGCAGTGCCACGGATTCCACGCCGGGGATGACCGTTCCGCCGGAAGTAGAGGAAGTCTCCGGGTCAATGTGCGGCACATCGGTCCACAGCGCGAGGTTGCGGCCTACGAGGCTGACGTTGAAGTCGCGCAGCGAACTGCCTCCGAACAACCTGTTCGGCAGGGTATAGCCGAGGCGTACTTCGCGCAGTTTGATGAAGGAAGCGTCGTAGATGACGCCTTCGATGAGGCGCCGACCCAGGGTGTAGGAAGTGTGCCATTCGCGGGCGCTGAGTTTTTTCGTGTTGGCGCTGAAAGTGCCGTCGGCGTTTTGCACCACGCCCTGACCAACCACGCCATTGCCTTCTACATTGAGGTCGTAACCGTCGGCGCGGCCTTCGAGCGTTTCGATGATCTGACCGCCTTCGCGACCAACGGTTTGGGTGTGCGAATACACCTCGCCACCGGAGCGGACGTCGAACAATATGCCTAAGGATAAACCTTTGAAAGTAAAGGTGTTGCCAATGCCTCCGAGCCAGTCGGGGTTGTAGTTGCCGAGCAGGATCGTTTTGTCGGTAGCGATGGGTTTGCCTTCCGAATTGTAAACGATCTGGCCGACGTTTTGTCCGGTCGCGTCGTAGTAAGGACTGTTCGGATCGCTGCTGACGCGGGCGAAACCGATGCCGTACATGTTGCCCATTTGTTCGCCCACGCGGGCTTCTACCGACACATAACGATTGGCCAGCACGTAGTTGGTCACTTCCTGGCCGGACACGGGGTCGGTGAACAATTCTTTCACCTCGCTGCGGTTGCGGGAGAAATTGAGCGCGATGTCCCAGGAGAAATTTTTCGTGCGGACGGGGGTGGCGTTCAGCGTCACTTCTATGCCCTGATTTTGGATCAAACCGGCGTTGATGATGCGCGCGCTGTAACCCGTCGTGCCGGAAAGTTGTATCGGCAGGATCTGGTTTTTACTTTCGGTATGGTAATAGGTGAAATCGAGACCGATGCGGTTGCGGAAGAAACGCACGTCGAAACCCGTTTCGATAGAAGTGCTGATCTCGGGTTTGAGTTCGGGGTTGACCAAAACGCTCGATTCACTGTACGAAGGACTGCCTTGCACGGGTGTCTGCGAATTGAAGATCGTCTGCAATTGATAGGGGTCTGTGTCGTTGCCTACCTGTGCCACACCGAAGCGGACTTTCGCGTAGGACAAAGCGCTGTTGGTGATGTTGAAAGCGTCGGTCAGCACAGCGCTGAGGTTGGCGGCATAATAAAGATATGAGCGGGAATCGGTCGGCAAGGTACTCGACCAGTCGTTGCGGGCGGACAGGTCGAGGTAGAGGTAGTTGTTGAAACCCAATTGACCGGTAGCGTAGAGTGAGTTGATGCGCTTTTCCGTGTAGGGCGTATTGGTCAGGTTTTGCAGCGCTACGCGGGAGTTGCTGAGGGTAAAAATACCCGGTACGGCCAGTTCGGGTGCGATCACATCGGAAAAGCGGCCCACCTGGCGCATGGCGTTACCGCCGACGCCGAGGTTGAGGTCGAAACGCTGACCCAGGGCGCGTTTGTAATTCAACAAAAAGTCGGTGTTGGTCTCAGAAAAGTTGATGCGTTCTTCGCGGTAAGAGCCGCGCTGAAAACGCTGGGTGCTGTAGGCCCGGCGGCGCGCCCGGAATTCACTGTTCACGTCCGTACCGGCGCGCACCATAAGGCTCAGTTCGGGCGTGAAGTCGTAAGTTACAGACAGATTGCCGTACACCCGGTCAATATCCTGGCTGTTGGTGTTTTCATATACGTTGAAGTAGGGGTTGTCGTGGTAATTGTAGTTGAAGTTGAACTGGTTGAGGTCTTCGCGCCCGGCCATCCAGTAATCGCGCAGCGAAGCCGTGTTGATCTGACGGCCAAACCAGCAATTGAACAGGTACATCAGGTTTTCTGTGCCGTAACTCAGGTTCGGACGGTTGTCGCTGGCGCCGTTCAGATAATTGATGGCCGTGCGGACGCGGAGTTTCGAACCGAGGTTAAGGCCGCCGGCAAAGGCAACAGTGTTGCGCTTCAGGTCCGTATTCGGCACAGTGCCGGTTTGATCCAGCCAGGTATAGGAGAGGCGGAAATCGCCTTTGTCGTTGCTGCCCGACACGGCTACGTTGTGCGTGTTGGTCATACCGGTTTCAAAAAAATCCCGGATGTTGTCGGGATGGGCTGCGTATGGCGTAGCGATGATGTCGCCGCGGGCGGCCAATTGCTGGTCGAGATCAACGGGGCCAATGGAGGGGAGCAGGTTGCCCACATCGCCGCCGCGGAAGCCGTTGGTTGTCGGCGAGTCGAATTGTTTGATGAGTTGGCCTTCCATTTTCGGCCCCCAGTTTTCGTCCACACCGTCGCGGTTGCCGCCGCCGTTGCCGTCTTTGAATTCGAATTCGCCGCCCAATCCCTGGCCATACACATTTTGATACTCCGGCAGGCGCAGCACGTTTTCAAAAGTGATCGTTGAGTTCACCGAAACGCCGATACCTTTGGTGTTTTTGCCTGATTTGGTGGTGATCAGGATCACGCCGTTGTTGGCCCGCGAGCCATAGAGGGCCGCCGCGCTCGCGCCTTTCAGCACCGTGATGGACTCCACGTCGTCGGGATTGACATATCCGGCGCCATTGCCAAAGTCTGCATCCTGATAACTGTTGCCCGACGAGCCGCGAAACTCGTTGCTGATGGGCACGCCGTCCACCACGAAGAGCGGCTGGTTGCGGTTGATGTTGAGCGAACGCTCGCCGCGGATCGTGATGCGCGAGGAAGAACCGATACCCGAAGGATTGCCGACGATCGTAAGACCGGCCACTTTGCCCGATAAAGTGTTGATGATGTTGGTCTCGCGCGCCTTGTTCAGGTCATCGCCTTTCACTTCCTGGGCGGAATATCCCAGGGATTTTTTTTCGCGGCTGATGCCGAGTGCCGTTACGATCACTTCCTGGAGCGCTTCGCCCTGTGAAAGTGCGACGTACACGGTCGAATTGCTGACAGTTATGGTCTGGGGGGCATAACCGACGAGTGAAATGATCAGCACATCGCCGGGCACGGCGTCGAGGGCGAATTTGCCTTCGGCGTCAGTGACGGCACCGCGCGACTGATTTTGCACAGTCACGGTAGCGCCCGGAAGCGGTTCGTTGGTTTCAGCGTCTGTCACGGTACCGCTGATGCGCTGGGCATCCGCGGTTGCGACACACAAAAGGGTAAAAGCAAGGGCACAGAATGCACCCTTGAAGGTTTGGAACAAAGCCTTCATAGATGGAACAAAGTTTAGTGTTGTTAATAACTGATTAGGCCGTTTGAACGGGAAATACCCAAATGGCGGGCAGGGGAAGTGGTAAATGGAGCGTAGAACCGGGCTGCATATTCCCGGTATCAATCCGGCGGCAAAAGTAGAAGGGCCTTTGGCGGACAGCGAAAAAGGAAGGTTTAAGTTATGGTTAAATTGTTGTTTATCAAAGTGATGTGTGAATTCAGCGTTGGTTTAAGGTAACTTTTATGTTAATGCGGGAAAGGCGGATAACCTGGTGTGGTCGATGCGGAACTATTTTGCTGAAAACTCCGCGGGAATGGCGCGGTATTGCGTTTTTTTCGTCAATTTCAGATATATTGGGACAATGCTGTATTTAACCGGGATCAAAACTGCTACTTTTGTCCCCCCTTGGGAAGCAACAAATTCATTTATCTCCGAAATGGTTATGTCGCGTTTGCATAAAATACCGGCTTATCTGCTGTTTATCGGTTTATCTGCTGTTTTGCAGTTTACTGCCTGCCAAAAAGAAGAAAAGCAGCCCGCCGGCGAACTCTACCTGACCAGCGCGAAAATCGGCGATCAATCGCTGAACCTGAACAATCCGGTACTCAACCGCGACCTTCCGGTAGACCAACCGCTATTACTGTACTTCAGCCAACCGCTCGATGGCGGAAGCCTCCCCGGTGGCATCGTATTATCCAGCCAGGATCAGGCGAACATTCCTCTTTCCTTCCAACTCCAGGACGCCGACAAAACTGTCGTTGCCACGCCTGCCGGGGCGCTGGATCACTTCAAACAATTCACCCTCAGCATCTCGACCTCCCTGAAAAGCAGGGAGGGGCAGCCATGCAAACAGCAGACCATCGTTTTTGAAACCCAAACAGGTGAATTGAAGATAATTACTGCTGAGGTGGGCGGCCTTAGTTTGCTAACCGCACCGCCTCCCCGCGACATCGGTCTGAATTTCTCGGCGCGCGTCCGTTTCGACAACCGCCTGAATACGGCTTCCGTTTCGCCGGCCAGCGTCAAGCTGTTCAAATCCGGTGAGTTTGCTTCCGTAAAGTTGGCGTTCGACAACCACGACAGTACTTTGATCATTACTTCGGAGCAGCCACTGCGCCATTACGAAAAGTACACACTCTTATTGTCGTCGGGTATAGAAGGGCCGGAGGGCTACTACCTGAGCGACTTTTCCCGCTCCTTTTTCACCGCTCTGGACCCAACGCCCAAATTTCCGCTTCTTTCCGATGATGCGCTCCTGGATCTCGTGCAGACCCAAACCTTCAAATATTTCTGGGATTTCGCGCATCCGGTCAGCGGTATGGCGCGGGAGCGAAACAGCTCCGGCGATATAGTCACCACGGGCGGCACTGGATTCGGCCTCATGGCCATCATTGCGGGTATCGAACGGGGATTTATCAGCAGGCAGGCAGGAGTGGCGCGCTGGCAAAAGGTAGTCGGTTTTTTAAAAAACAACGCCCAGCGCTATCACGGCGCCTGGTCGCACTGGCTGAACGGCACTACGGGCGCCACCATTCCTTTCAGCCAGAAAGACGACGGCGCCGACCTGGTGGAAACCTCTTTTCTGGTTCAGGGATTGCTCACCGTCCGCCAATACCTCGATCCTGCTGACCCCGTTGAAAATCAACTCCGGGCCGACATTCAAAACCTGTGGGAGACGGTGGAATGGGATTGGTTCACCAAAGGCGGGCAGAAGGTGCTGTACTGGCACTGGTCGCCCAACTACAACTGGGAAATGAACCACCAGATACGGGGGTACAACGAATGCCTGATCACCTATTTTCTGGCGGCTTGTTCGCCTACCCATCCTATTACAGCCGACGTGTACCACCAGGGTTGGGCGTCGTCGGGCGCCATCGTCAACAATGGCACCTACTTCGGCTATCAACTCCCCTTAGGATTCGCCTACGGTGGACCGCTGTTTTTTGCCCATTATTCCTACCTGGGGCTGGACCCGCGCAACCTGAAAGACAACTACGCCGAATACTGGGTGCAGAATACGAACCACACCCTCATCAACCGGGCGTACTGCATCGCCAATCCTTTGAACAAAACTGGTTACAGCGCGCAGTGTTGGGGGCTGACCGCCAGCGACAATCAAATCGGGTATAGCGCCCATTCGCCGTCCAACGACCTGGGGGTGATTTCCCCGACAGCGGCGTTGAGCTCTTTCCCTTATACGCCGGATGAATCTATGGAGGCCCTGAAGTTCTTTTATTACCAGTTGGGGGATAAGCTCTGGGGAGAGTACGGTTTTTACGACGCTTTTAACCCGACAGAGGGCTGGTACGCCGATTCCTATTTGGCCATTGACCAGGGGCCGATTGTTGTCATGATCGAAAATTACCGGAGCGGCAGGTTGTGGCAACTTTTTATGACCTCTCCGGAAGTCGCCGTGGGGGCCACTCTCCTTGGTTTCACGTATTGATGACCTGACCGGCCTTTCGATGACCTGTAAAGTGTCGGAAGTTGATAAATATCATCCCTTTCTTTTGAAAACTGGAATGAATTCCGTGTAAATTTGCCGGTCGTAGTATTAATCCCTGAGAATGCCCTTTCTCAAAGAGGACCATTAAATCAAATTCGTATGAAGCAAATCTTCTTCTGCCTGGCTACAGGCGGTATGTGGCTGTGCGCCCTAACTCTACAAGCACAGGACATTAAAATTTCCGGCACCATTACGGACAAAAGAGACGGACAACCCCTTGTAGGTGTATCCGTGCATGTACACGGCACTCCGAGGGGCGCCATTTCCGATTACGACGGCAAATACACGTTGATGGTGGGCGCCGACGACAAAGAGTTGCGCTTCACTTACACGGGGTACGTTACGCAAACGGTTGAAATCGGGGGACGCACTGAAATTGACGTGGTGCTATCGGAAGACAGCGATATCCTGGAAGAGGTGGTAGTGGTCGGTTACGGCACCCAGAAAAAAAGTGACCTGACCGGCGCCGTTTCCTCGGTCAGAGGGGGCGACCTGACAAAAATTCCTTCCATTTCGCCGGAACAGGCTTTACAGGGGAAGGTGGCCGGCGTATTGGTCAGCAGCCCTTCCGGCGCGCCGGGCGCCGTTCCGGTGATCCGGGTTCGGGGAGTCGGCACCTTCAACAATGCCTCGCCCATCTTTGTCGTGGACGGCGTTATTCTCGATAATATTTCATTTTTAAATTCGGCGGATATTGCCTCGATGGAGGTGTTGAAAGACGCTTCCGCTACGGCCATTTACGGCTCGCGCGGCGCCAACGGCGTGATTATCATTACGACCAAACAAGGGAAGATCGGCGACGGCAAGCCCGCTTTTTCGTTTTCGGCGGAATACGCCATCCAACACCTCGCCAAAAAGATCGAATTGCTGAACGGAAGGGAATTCGGCGCTTATGTCAACGACATTGTGACCGGCACCTATAACAACCTCGACGTCTTGCCCAATACCGATTGGCAGGACCTGGTGTTCAGCGACGCTCCCCTCGGCAATTACCAATTCTCTTTCTCGGGCGCTTCCGAGCGGCAGCAATACTATGTGGGCGTCGGTCTTTTCACTCAAAACGGCATTATTGACAAATCCGGTTTCGATCGCCTGACGATCAAACTCAACAATACCTATAAACTGTCGGAAAAGATACGCATCGGCAACAACATCACCCTGGCGCCGCTCAAGTTCGAAAATTCGCCCAATGTCACCTATGCCGCTTACCGTGCCCAGCCGGTGATCGAGCCGTACAATGCCGATGGCTCATTTGCCGAAGTGCCCGGTGTGGGCAATCCCCTCGCCGATATCGAATACTCCAACAATGGCGGCAAGGGCATCCGTACAGTAGGGAACGCATTTGCCGAACTTACCATCGTGAAAGGTCTTCTGCTCCGTTCGTCTTTCGGGGTTGATTTCAATTATGCGGAAATCAGGTCATTTACGCCGGTGTTTTACGTTTCCCCGCAACAAGTCAACGAGATCAACGACCTTTCCATTGGCGATTTCCGCAATTCGAACTGGTTGTGGGAAAATACGCTGAATTACAATTTTAACGCCGGTGAAAAGCATCGCTTTGATCTGCTGGCCGGCTATACGATGCAGCAACTGCGTTCCCGGATCGTGTCTGTCGGAGCGGAAAACGTCATCAGCGAAAAAGAAGACCTGTGGTATATCAACCCGGACAACATCAATCCGAATACTGTTTTCCACGGCGTGGATCCCAATCACAACTATTCGCTGTTGTCCTATTTGTTCCGGGCAAACTATACTTACCATGACAAATACCTGTTGACGGCGACCTTCCGCCGGGATGGCTCGTCGAAATTTATCGGCGACAACCGCTGGGGCAATTTCCCCTCCTTTGCCGTAGGATGGAACCTAGCACAGGAGGGTTTTATGGAAAACCAAAATTTGTTCAATACCCTGAAACTGCGCGCCAGCTGGGGACAGATCGGCAACGAAAAGATCAGTTACCTGGATCAGTACGCCTTGATCCTCAACGGAGTAAATAGTGTCTTTGGCGTGAGTGAGGAACTTGTGCCGGGTTCGACATTCGGCAAAAATGGCAACCCCGATATTCGCTGGGAGGCCACCACCCAAACGGACGTTGGCCTGGAAATAGGGCTTTTTGAAAGCAAGATCACCGCCGAATTCGATTATTACAACCGCAAGACCGACGATATTCTCGTGGAATTGTCCACCCCCGGCTACACCGGCAACGGCCAGGGAGTAAAGGTGCGGTACAATGCCGCTGCCGTGGAAAATAAAGGGCTGGAATTCACATTGGTATACAACGGACGGGCCGGCGACCTCAAATACCGCATCGGCGCGTTGGGCTCTACCGTTACCAACACGGTGAAAAGCGTCGGTGGCAGCAGCGGCGTAGACTCCACACTCGTGGGCGGTTTTCTTGGCAACGGGCAGTCGGTGACCTTGTCCAAAGAAGGGCTCCCCATCGGCGCCTTCTTTGGCTATCAAACCGGCGGTATTTTCCAAAATCAAGCCCAACTGGATGCCACGCCGCACTTGTCCATTGCCGAAGTAGGCGACCTGATCTACCTCGACCAAAACAGCGACGGCGTCATCAACAGCGCCGACCGCGTTTACCTGGGTTCTCCCATCCCGAAATTTATTTTCGGATTTTCGACCGACCTCAGTTTCCGCCAATTCGATCTGGCCATTGATTTTCAGGGGCAAACCGGCAATAAAATTTACAACGGCAAAGAAGCCGTGCGACCGGACCTGTACAACTTCGAATCGCACGTGGTGGATCGCTGGCGGGGCGAAGGCACCAGCAACACCGAACCCCGTGCTACTTCAGGCGGCTACAACTGGATCACTTCCGACCGCTTTATTCAGAACGGCTCCTTTCTGCGCCTGCGCTCGCTCACCCTCGGGTACAATTTCCCGGAAAAGTGGCTCGACCGCGTGAAAATGACCCAGGCAAGGTTCTATCTCCGCGGCACCAACCTCTGGACTTCGACCAAATTTACGGGTTATACTCCTGAAATCGGAAGTGGCGATGTACTCTCTGCCGGCATTGACTATGGCGTGTATCCCATCACTTCCATTTACAGCGTCGGCGCCAACATCACTTTTTAAAGTCATTCAGGTTTAAAATATCGAAAGAATGAAACGAGTTCATGTATTCAAATTTACTCTGATTTTATCGCTCCTGGGTTTGAACGCCTGCAGTGATTTCCTCGACGAGTCGCCGCAAGGCAATCTGACGCAGGAGTTCTTCCCCTCCAATGAAAATGAGGCGACGTTGGCCACCAACGCCTGCTACAATACCCTGCGGAACTGGTATTATCATTCCGGCGGATATCCTATTCTCGATATTATGTCGGACGACAGCTACAAAGGCTCCAATCCGACCGACCAGGCCAGCAACCTCAATCCATTCAATGATTTTACTTTTACCCCAAGTCAGGATGGTCTGGATCGCTGGTGGAATGCGCTGTACGAAGGAGTCAAACGGACCAATGTTGTGATTGAGAAGGTACCGGACGTTACAATGGACGAAACTAAAAAAGCCGGTCTGATCGCGCAGGCGCGTTTTCTGCGGGCATTGCTCTATTTTGACCTGGTACGTGCATGGGGTGGGGTACCGCTGGTGCTCGATACCAACCCGCCGCTGACACTTGGCAAGGCGACCGAAGAGGAAGTGTACGCGGTCATTGTCGCTGATCTGCAGTATGCTATCGAGCATTTACCGGAACAAAGCGCACTCTCGCCCGTCGAATACGGGCGGGCGACGAAGGGCGCAGCCAATGCCCTGATGGCCAGGGTTTATCTCTACCGCAGTGATTTTGTCAATGCGGAACGATATGCATTGGAAGTAATCCAGTCGAATGAATATCAGTTGGACCCCAGTTTTTCCCACACCTTTTCCCTGGAAGGCCAGTTCAATTCCGAGTCCATTTTTGAAATCGGCGCTTTGGGCAACGATGGTACCAACAACGGCGGCAACCAATATGCCAACACGCAGGGTGTGCGTGGCACGCCCAACCGCGGATGGGGATTTAACCGTCCTTCACTCGACCTGATGGATCATTTTGAGGTGGGCGATCCGCGCAAGGAAGCCACTATTATTTTTCTGGGCGAAGTGCTCGACGGCGTCCCCATCATCGGCGATGGCTCTACACCCGACGTGACTTATGCCGATCCGCCGGCCAATACCATTGTCAGTGAAATTGAATGTTACAACCAGAAAGTATGGATACCCGGTATTTCTACCGCCGAACAATGGGGACACAACCGAAGGCTGATCCGCTACGCCGACGTGCTGCTCATGGCGGCTGAAGCCCTGAATGAGAACGATAAACCGGGCGACGCACTGATGTACCTGAATGAAGTGCGGAAGCGTGCACGCGGGGGCAACAATTCGGTGCTGCCCGATATCGCGACAACGGACAAGGCAGCCTTGCGGGATATAATCCTCGACGAACGCCGTTCGGAATTAGCCCTCGAAAGCCACCGTTTTTACGATCTCGTCCGTACCGGCAAAGCGGCCCAGGTGCTGGGCCCGCTGGGGTTTCAGACCGACAAACACGAACATTTACCCATCCCGCAGACAGAAATTGACATTTCTCAAGGGGCTATTACTCAAAACAAGGGGTGGTAACAGAATCTCATATTTAATTCACATAAACTTTTCGCAATTATGAAGAAATCTCTTTTGTTCAAATCCTTTGTGCTGGCAGTTCTTGCCTTTGCAGTATTTCAGGGTTGTAAGGACGACAAACCGACCTACGATCTGGAATCTCTGACGGCAGGTAGCGTTGACCTCAACGGCGCTATCAGTGCTTCGGGTGTAAATCCTGTCGCCGACATTGTGGCTACTTTTACCGAGGGAATTGACGCTGCTACTGCTACCAGCTCCAACATCACACTGGTGCGGGATTATGACGGCGCGAGTCTGCCGCTCACCATTACGGCTGCCGGTAGAACCATTACCATCAATCCGGATGAGGATCTGGGGACTGGCACACTTTATAAATTGTCCTTTGGCGCTGGTGTCAAATATTCGGACGGAACCGCTGTCGGAGCTTTTGAACGCACCTTCACGACAGCCGGTACGTTCGCGCCTGCGGGCGCTATCGCGCACTGGACCTTTGAGGACAACGCTCAGGACCAGGTCGGTTCTTTCGACGCTTCGGCCAGCGTCGGCGTGACCTATACCGCTTCCCGCAATGCTGCTGCCGGTAAAGCAGCCACTTTCGACGGCGACGTCAGCATCATCGAGATTCCGAACGGCGACCAGCTGATGAACTCCAGTAACTTCACCCTGAGCTTCTGGGTAAAAACCAATTCCGATGGCCACGTGGATGCAGGCGGCAACCCTGCCGGCCAGTTCGTTATGGGACTTGGCGCTTTTAAAGGCTTCCAGTTCGAGATCACATCCAACTATACCTGGTGCAAACTGGCCGCCAGTTACGATCTTGGAGATGGCAACACGGCAGCTGAAGACCTGTGGTTCCCCGGCGACGGCAAAACCTTCGCCAATGGCGGCTGGCAGGGCTGGGATTTCTGTAAAGACCTCACCGCTTCCGGCGGCGTGGAAGGTCTGATCAAAGACAAATGGGCCCACATCGTGTGCGTATACAACGGCGCTACCCGCCAGGGTATCATGTACATCAATGGCGAAAAAATGAAAAGCTTCGACTTCGACCTCTGGCCTGATGGCGATGCCAAGCGCAATGTGACCGGTTTGAAATACGGTGGCGTGGCGCCTGAAGTAGTGAATGAACTGGCTTTCGGATTTATCCAGTCGCGCGCCGGTACGCTGTGGGATACCGAACCCTGGGGCGGTTACGATATCCCCACGGCCAACCACTTCAAAGGCCAGTTGGACGACGTGCGCATCTTCCACAAAGCGTTGACCGACGATGAGATTTTGTTGATGTACAACTCTGAGAAGTAAATACAGACTCATTTCTGACCGGAAATACCAATGCCGGGTCTATGTATTTATTCATCAAAAAGAGGCTGTCTCGTAAGTCTGTTTATTCGTTTATTTGTGGATTTGTATATTGCGTTACACCCTCATAACCAGGGTTGTTTTCAAATAAACAAATCCACAAATAAACAAATCACCGACTTACGAGACAGCCTCTTTCAATTAGAGCGGAATACCACGCTTTTTCAATTTAATTTATCCATATCCCGGATCAAAATGGAATTGCGGTTGAAGTGGATGAGGTTGGATTTGCGCAATTCGTTGAGTATGGCCGTTACCGTCTGGCGGCTGGCGCCGACGAGGTTGGCGATATCCTGCTGCGTGAGGCCATGTTTTACCAGGGTTTCATAACCGACCTGGCGCCCGCGTTCGCCCGCGCTTTCTTTGAGAAATTCCACGATGCGGGTGCGCACGTCTTTGAGGATCAGCGATTCCCATTGGCGCTCGGCTTTGCGCAGCCGCTCGCCGAGATACAACATGACGGATTGCGCCAGTTGAAAATTCTCCTGCATCAAATCTTTGAAATCCCGCACCTTCACCCGGAAATAGGTCACGTCCTGGTTCATGCTGGAAGCGAATTCGGCGCGTTGTTGTTCGCCCGTCAGGCCCAGTTCGCCGAAAACGGTGAACGGATGCTGGATGCTCTTGATGATCTCGCGGCCATCGGGAGAAAAAATGCCGATTTTCACTGCGCCGCTGGCAAGCAGGCAGATGTATTCGCTGGGCTCGTCGGCTAAGTAAATAAAGGTGTGTTTGGGTGTGGTTTTCAATTCGCCCATCTGCGCAAGCCGTTGCAGGTCGGCCTGCGGGAGCGACGAAAGCAACGGAAAACGCTGTAAAGTGCTGAGCAAGGTTGGAGCATCCATAGGACTGCCTTTTGGTTTTGACAAGTGACAGGGAGGCGACATTCTATAAAACCAAAACTGTGCCAAGCGATTTTTTCCCACTGTCATTTGGCGCATTCCTGAAGGATTATTCTACCTTTCACCCAATTAGGTGTATTGAACCTTTCGTTCGCGAACAATCTGTGCCGCGCCGGCAAAGCGCAAGAGCCGGAATTTCCCGGACTTTCTTCAAAAAAACAAAAAACGATCAACGAACAACAAGACGATGCCAACAGTCAAATTTTTCTCTCTTCTCACCGACTTCGACGTGGCACTGTATCAGGCCGGCAAACATTTTCAATTGCACCACAAAATGGGCAGCCACATTGTGGAAGTGGACGGGCAGCGCGGCGTCTGTTTTTCCGTTTGGGCGCCCAATGCCAAACGTGTCAGCGTCACAGGCGACTTCAACAGCTGGAATCCGGATGCCCACATCCTGAACCCCCGCTGGGACAGCAGCGGTATTTGGGAGGGTTTTATCCCCGGTCTCGGAAAAGGCACCGTGTATAAGTACCACGTCAAAACATGGGATGGCTTCGGACTCGATAAAGGCGACCCCTTCGCCCTGTTGTGGGAGGTGCCGCCTAAAACAGCCTCTGTGGTATGGGAGTTCGACTACAAATGGAATGACGACAAGTGGCTGAAAGCCAGGCGCGAACGCGATTGCCAACCGCAACCCTGGTCGGTCTATGAAGTGCACCAGGGATCGTGGAAAAAAATCCCCAAAGACGGCAACCGCTCCCTCAACTACCGCGAACTGGCCGACGAGCTCGTGCCGTACGTGAAAGAAATGGGCTTTACCCACATCGAATTGATGCCGGTGATGGAACACCCTTATTTTCCTTCCTGGGGGTATCAGGTCACCGGTTATTTCGCTCCCACCAGCCGCTCGGGGCAGCCGGAGGATTTGATGTACTTCATGGACAAATGTCACGAAGCGGGCATCGGCGTCCTGCTCGACTGGGTGCCGTCGCATTTTCCCGGCGACATTCATGGGTTGTATCTGTTCGACGGCACACACATTTATGAATACGCCGATATGCGCCGGGGCTATCATCCCGACTGGAACAGTTATGTGTTCGACTACGGGCGCAACGAAGTGCGTTCTTTCCTCATCTCCAACGCTTTGTTCTGGCTGGAACACTACCATGCCGACGGCCTCAGGGTAGATGCCGTGGCCTCTATGCTCTACCACGACTATTCGCGCAAGGAAGGCGAATGGATTCCGAACATCTACGGCGGACGGGAAAACTTAGAGGCCATTTCATTTTTAAAAGACTTCAATGAAGCGGTTTCCAAAGAATTCCCCGGCGTGGAAACGATCGCCGAAGAAAGCACCGCTTTCCCCGGAGTAACACATCCTACTTTCGACGGCGGCCTCGGTTTTGGCCAGAAATGGATGATGGGTTGGATGCACGACACCCTGAATTATTTCAAACGCCCGCCCATTTTTCGCCGCTGGCACCAGAATGAGATCACTTTCTCGATGGTGTACGCGTATTCCGAAAAATACATGCTGCCTCTGAGTCACGACGAGGTGGTGCACATGAAAGCCAGCCTGCTTTACAAAATGCCCGGCGACGAGTGGCAAAAGTTCGCCAATCTGCGGGCGCTTTTCGGTCACCAATGGACGCATCCCGGCTCGCAAATCCTGTTCATGGGTGGAGAGATCGGTCAGACAAGTGAATGGAGCCATGACCTCGGTGTGGCCTGGCATCTCCTGCAATACGATTATCACAAGGGTATACAAGCCTGGATAAAAGACCTGAATCACCTCTACACATCGCGCAGGGCGCTGTGGTTCAATGCATTTTCGCCCAAAGGCTACGAATGGATATCCGGAGACGACACAGAGAACTGCGTATTGGCCTATCTCCGCAAAGGCGAACCCGGCGACAAAGTGTTGCTCGTCATTTGTCATTTCAATACCAACATGATGGCTGAATACACCGTTGGAGTGCCCTACGGTGGTTCCTGGAAAGAAGTGCTCAACAGCGACGACAAAAAATACGGTGGCAGCGGTATGGTCAACGGCGTTTTGAAAGCGCGCAAAAAAGCTTCGCATGGGCGCGAACACTCCATAACGTTCCAGTTGCCGCCCTTGTGCGTGTTGGTGTTTGAAGGAGAAGATGTGCCGAAAGTGAAAGAAAAAATACAAAAAGCAAAAGGCAAAAAAGAGGATAAACCAGTGGCGGGTAAAAAAGCGAAGGCTAAAAAGTCTTTATAAATGACTATTTTTGTAGCAAAATAGAAAAATATGAGTGATGTCGCAACTGCACCGAGCATTTTCCCCGGCATTTCCCTCCGAATGCCCAACGGCGGCATGACCGATGAGCAGTTTTATCAGTTTTGTTTACTTAATCCGGATCTGCGCATCGAAAGAACCGCAGATAAAATCATCGAAATTATGCCTCCCACCAATACAGACACCGGCAAACGCAATTTTACCCTGAGCGGTGAACTCTATGTTTGGAACAAAATACACCGTAGTGGGGAGGGTTTTGATTCTTCTACCGGCTTTAAACTTCCCAATGGAGCTGAGCGCTCGCCTGATGTGGCCTGGATCGCCCATGACCGCTGGAAGGCCATACCGCAAGACCAGAAAAAAAGATTTGCGCCCATATCTCCCGATTTTGTAGCCGAAATCCGCAGCGGCGATCAGAGCCTGAATTATTTGAAAGGCAAAATGGAGGAATACATCGAATGCGGTTGCCGTTTAGCGTGGTTGATTGACCCGAAAAACCGGAAGACGTGGGTGTATTACGCGAACGGCGACATTCAGACCATTCCTTTCGATACGCCGTTAAGTGGCGGCGACGTCATGCCGGGCTTTGAGGTGCGGCTGGCCGATATATTTAGCGATTGAACAACGTCCAACAGTCCAACGTCCAACAGTCCAATTTTACCATCCTGGTATAAAATTAAGTCCCCATTGCCATTCGCGGCGTTCTTTCGGCACGGTGAGCGGCAGGGCGAAGTAGGGCTCGAGCACCAGCGCGCCGAAGAGATTGACCCGCAGGGAAATCCCCGTGGAGAGCAGGGGTTTATGCCGGATGGGATCGCGCCCGTCGAAGGGATCCGGGTCAACGGGATTCTTTTTCAAATCGTTCTCTTTGAAGAAGCCCAGGCCGGCGTCGAAAAATATATTCAGGTCAGTGAGGAGAAAGTTGGAGGGAATGACCGCTAATTGGCGCGGTCCGGTAAAAGGCAGGCGTATCTCGATGTTCCCCACAAGTATTTTACTGCCCGCGCTGGCTTCAATCAGGTCGCGTTCTTCGTTGTAGAGCAGGTTGTAGGGATAGCCGCGCACGAACCAGGGCTGCGCCACAAAAAGCGGCTGCACCTGGTAATTGCCCGATTCGTAGCCGTCGTCCTGGTTGCCCCAGAAACGCCCGTAGGCCATGCCCCGCAAGGCAAGGGTGAATGGTTTTTGATATAAATACCTGCGTCCGTCGAGCAGAAAGCCGGTAAAATTCCAGAAATTACCCATGTACTGCTCCACGCCGATGCGGTATCGCCAGCCTTGCAGGGGCGCCGTGAAACCGAAATAAGAGTTGTCACCCACGAAGGCTGCATTGACGCTGTAAATGCCTTCCGGTCCGATTTTACTGCCCTTTTCCCTTTCCTGCGCGATGAGCGGGCCAATGAATAAATCATTCGTGATTGAATCGTATATGCCTGCATAAACATTCCGGTATGAGGTGTTGCGCAGGGAATAAAATTCGGAAGAAACGCCCACTTCCACCCGTTTGGTGACAGAGAAGGGATAGAAGGCGAAGGCATTGATTTGTTGCAAAAACTGTCGTTGAATGATCAGTTCGTCAATGACGGCCACATTGTAATCGCCCAGCGGCGGTTCGAGCGGTTCCAGGTACAGCGGCAGACTCCCTCCACCGGTGATAAAGGGGATGTGACCCACGCCCACGCCCCAGCCGATGGGGTTCTTCCGGTTAAGGTAGGATGCCTGAAAAGCTGCGTCCTGGAGTTCACCGTTCAGGGCAGCGCCGACGTACAACTGATTGTTGCCCAGGATGTCGCCGAACAACATATCTACGCCGCCTAAGCCGCCGGCCACGTTGCCAAAACTGCGGTTGCCCGTAGCCACGCCCACACCCGCACTACCGCCAATATAGTCCAGTGAGAATTTCGGTTTGTATTTCACTGATTTTACGGAAGTCGTGTCTTCCGCTACTTTGGTATTGTTGTCAAGCAGGCGCAGGTTGGTGTTGACCACGTCTTTCTGACCGGGCGCGAAGGGTGGGAGGGTGGCAGCCACCATGTCCACTTTCGTCGGGTCCACTTCTTCCGGTACGAAATCCGAGGATTTGGCCTGGTAAAGCCGGTAGGTACCGTTGGAGTAGTAGGTGTAGACGATGCGGTCGCGGTCGTCGGCCACTGTCAGCGCCGGGGCGTAGGGCGTGATGCCCGTGATGCCCGTCGTCAGTTTGGTCAGTTGGTACACCTTTTTTTCCGACATTTCATAGCGGTACAGGTTGCGGAACCCGTCGCGGTTGCTGAGGAATACGAGGTTACCTGCTTTGTCGAATTGTGGGTTCATGTTGTCGGCGCCGGGGAAAATGTCGAGATTTTCGGTCTCGTCCGTTTCCATATCCATGACGGCGAGGTTCATCGTCCAGGCACCGTTGGAACGGCCGCGTTCGAGGCTGATTTTGTCGGTCGAATAGGTCAGGTATTTGCCGTCGGGGCTCCATTGCGGCAGGATTTCGGAGGCGGGGTCATTGGTCAGACGGCGCACTTTTTTGGTTTTCAGATCGTAGGCATACAGATCGGTCTGGCCGTTGACCAGGCCGCTGACCACGATCGTTTTGCCGTCGGGCCCCCACGCCGGGTTGCTGAAAGCCGTCACGCCCGGGATTTTGATCTTTTGCACCGTTTTGCCTTTGGCGATATCCTCGATGACGAGGATACTCTGACCTTTTTCATAGGCGTCGAAAGCGAATTGTTTGTTGTTGGGGCTCCAGGTGCCGGCGCTTTCGATGAAGTTGAACTGATCAATGTGTCCGTCCGTAACAGTGCTGGCGACTTTTTTAATGATCTTCCCCGACGACGCTTCCGCCAGGAAAAGGTCGGTGGAGAACAGGTTTTTTTCCGAAAGGAAAATGATGTATTTGCCATTGGGACTGAGCACAGGAGCGATCGTCATGCGCCCGGCCTCACCTTCTTCAAACAGTTTTCTGCCGGGTGTTTTTTCGGCTTTCAACAAGCGCGCCACGAGTTTTTCGCCGGCTTCGCGTTTTTCCTTCGATTTTTTGTCGGCATCGGCAGCTTCCAGCACGGCAATCGCTTCTTTGTCCAGACCTACGTAGCGTCCGTAGTGAATGCGCAGCGCCGTTCGCCAGGCCCTCGACAGGTCGTCGGTGGTGGTACCGAGCGTCATCTTCGTAGCGATATCGAGGCCGTATTTGGCGGTGTTCATAAAATAAGGTCGGATCACCTCGTCGCCGTAAGTACCCGCAACAAATGCCCAGAAAGCCTGTCCCCAGCGGTAGGGGAAGTACTTGTAACTGTTCAAACCGTCTATCGTGGGCAAGTCGTTGTGCAGCACCGCGTCGCGCATCCAAAGTGCCGTGTGCGGGTCCACCCGTCCAATGGAAAGGTATTCGGCCAGGCCTTCTATCATCCAAAGCGGCAGGTTGGCAAGGTTGCGCATGGAGGTGGAGTCGCCGTTCAGCACCATGTTGTACTGGAATGCGTGCACCATTTCGTGGCCCAGCACGTGGTGCGTTTGCTGGTTGGTCATGGCGACGGGGAACACGACGCGGTTGCGCAAGCCTTCGGTCACGCCGCCCGTACCCACGCTGATATCTCCCTGGATCACGTTGGTTTGCTGGAACCCGGCGTGGTCGCTGTAAATAAGCATCGGGTTTTTCTGCGTGAACGTGTCGTGCAGCGCAGCCTGGTGCATGGCATACCACAGTTCGGAAGCGGCGGCGAGTTCTTTGACTTTTTCGGGATTGTCCATGTACTCGTATATCTCAAAGTGCTCGGTTTGCGTCACTTTGAAATCGTGTTTCTGGTAGCGGGGTTTGTTGCGGCCGAAGTATTGGGCCTGCAAAATACCCGCCGAGACGGCGCTCAAAAGGAGCGACAACAATACAATGCGTTTCATGGTATGTGATTTTTACACGGAGACAGGCAATCCGGGGCTTTCGGTTGTCCCCATATTTGCACTTTAAATGTTGGGTAACAAAATTTTCAGACTTTGGATTTTTGGACGTTGGACGTTGGATGTATGGACGTTGGACGTTGGATGTATGGACGTTGGACGGTTGAATATTGGATGCGAATCGTCTGTAAATCAAATCGTAAAAACTTAGGCAGGGGCAGCGCCCCGAAAAATTTGTAGCAGAAAGACCTATATTATTTCGTGGAGGGGCAGCGCCCCGGAATATGTTTCGGGGCGCTGCCCCTCCACAGTGGATTTTGTTTATAAATCACTACAAATCTTTCGGGGCACTGCCCCTGCCAAAGTTTTTACATCAAATCTTAATATTGCATTCAATGCTCAGTGTAAATTGTCCAGTGTCCAACCGTCCGGTGTCCAACCGTCCAACGTCCGCTTTTTAACATTTTGCTTACTTGAATGATTGTACGACAGATGTTACCATTGCGTTAAAACACCCCGAAAGGTAATGGTTTAACAGAAAACCGAGACCGTCTTAAAATGACCGCACTGCGACTTTTTTTCCGCATGTCCTGGATTGGCATTTGCGCCTTGTCCATGCTCGCGCAGACGCGCCTGTTGCTGGGGTTTTCGCTGGTGCCGGGTTGGCTCGACGGCTTTGTGCTGGGCGGCGCGGTGTTCGCGTACAACTTCACCCATCGCGACAGACTGCACCAAACGGCGGCCTGGTTGGCGGGGATCGGTGGCGGTGTGTGTTTTTTTATTCCGCTGCTGAAAGTACCGTCAATAACAACGTGGCAAACAGGGGTGCTTTTTCCAGCAATTCTGTGGTTGTTGTACTACGGTTTGCAACGGCCGGGCAATGCGGGGCTGCGCGGCGTTCCGGCGGCCAAGCCCTTCGTGGTAGCGCTGGCGTGGGCCTGGGTGACGGTTTTGCTGCCGGTGTTGCCCGATGAGTGGAGTAGGGTAGCGGTCGTTTTTTTCGGCAGGGCTGCGTTCATTTTTGCACTGGCGCTGGCGTATGATCTTGCGGACCTGGCCTACGACCGCCGGCACGGTCTGACGACGCTGGCGGCACAATTGGGCGTCAAGACAACTTTTGTGCTGATCAACGGCGCTTTGACTGTTGCCGCTTTGTGTTGTTTAGCGAATGTAGCATTGGACATTTACGATTGGCGGCTGGCCGTTCCCCTGCTGCTTTCACTGGCACTCAGCGCGTGGTGGCTGTGGTTTTTGTTCCAAAAAACGGCCTGGTCGGGCTGGCATAAGGTGTTGATAGATGCGCTGATGGTGGGGCAGTTTTTGATGGTTTGGGCGGGGGCGATGTTGAAAATCTGAGCAGTTTTCTTTGGCGGTTCTTCGGGGTACTGTTAACTTTCGGCGCGGCAATGCTGGTTAATAAACCGAGATGTCTTTTACCCATTGCCGCTGCACGGCATCAACAACGAAAACGTCATGTGCCATCGCACTGGACAAAACCGCCAACAATCCAAAATTAAAATCAAATACTATGGCAGACAATAATTTTAAAAAAGAAAATTCTGAATTTGAAGAGACAGTTCAATACTGGTTAATAAGCCCATTAAAATGGCTGTTTGAAACGACGCTAAAAATATTTGGGACTATTATAGCAATAATAATTTCTACCATAATAATTTTATATTTTTTAATTGAATTTATAATTAGAAAGACTGATATTCATACATATCAACCATCCAAATATATTTATAATTCTGCTTTTACTGACGATAGTAAATGCAAACAAATTGAAAGTTACTATGAATTCGATACTTCTAAAATTAAAAAGTTTGTAGACTCATTGAAATGGGAAAACCCGGAAGAATCTAACTATAAATCTCCTTTATATCATAATTTTTACAAAAAATCAGTTGAAATGCAAGAAGAGATCAGGTCGAAATTTATTGCGAGCATTACGGAGAATCCTGAGGGTTATTTGATGAGCAAACTTGGAGCATTGTCATTTGATTATGTATTTCCTCCTATTAAAACCAAGAAACATTTTTTTACTGATAAAGACATAAAGACTTTACAAGATTTATTCGAGCAAAGAGCGGAATACTGTGAAGGATGGAAGATACCTGAACACATGGGATTAGAAATTAAATTCTATAAAGACAATGTGTATCTTTTTGGAAAAGACGGAAAATACAGTTTTAAAGCTAAATTAAAAGTAGAAAAAAAATTAAATGAAGAGTTGAAATATGAATTTAATATGTTAAAAATAAACAACCATGATATAACAGAATTTGTTGGTAATTTAACACTATTTGATAAAGAAGACTTCATTGCTAAATTTGGATCTGTTTTTTTTGATGCCTACATAATGCCTTATGAGAGTATTATTCAAGATTATCTTATGTCGAATATAGAGACCGTGAAGGTTTATGACGGGATGATTGAAATTAGCACATCAAGAAGAAGTGTTGACCAAAGAGTTGATTACATGGTGTTAACAAAAGGAAAATTAAAAATATATCCAACGCCCGAAATTGATGAATCTTCTTACTTTGAGACAAAGAAGAACGAGTTTTATTACTGTATTGAAGAATATGGTGATTGGATTTATGTTTACAACGAAGAAGGTATTGAAGGGTGGTCGATGAAAAAATGTTTCAGGAAATTTGAATAAGGAAAATTATGACGAATAAGGTGCAAAGCGCCAATAGTCTCTATACGGGACTACTGCATATATACCGTCCGTTAACTTTAACATTCCACCCCTCATGACCCACCGCCAAGCGGCCCAATTCTGGAACGAAAACGCCGAAGCCTGGACGATACTCGCCAGAGCAGGATATGACATTTACCGCGACCATCTCAATACCCCGGCGTTTTTCGATATTCTGCCGGATGTGGAAGGTTTATCGGGGCTCGACATCGGTTGCGGCGAGGGGTAGAACACCAGCCTTTTGGCGAAAAGAGCGGCGAAAATTAAAGCGATAGATATTTCAGATAGATTTATAGAAAAAGCGCAAGAGGTGGAATCACAAAATCCGGCAGGTATAGAATATTTTGCCGCAAGTGCTACTGATCTGCCCTTTGAAGACGCTACCTTTGACTTTGCTACCTCCTTTATGTGCCTGATGGATATTCCCGATCCCGAACAGGCTTTACGGGAGGCATACCGGGTATTGAAACCCAACGGCTTTTTCCAGTTCTCCATTTCGCATCCCTGTTTCAATACGCCGCACAGGAAAAATTTGAGAAACTTTTACGGGAAAACCTATGCCATAGAGGTGAGCGATTACTTTGAAAACCTGAATGGAAGAATTGAAGAATGGATATTCGGAGCCGCCCCGCTTCACCTGAAATACAGGTTCCCAAAATTCAAGATCCCGGTTTTCAACTGGACCCTCACGCAATGGTTCCGTTTCATTCAGGATGCCGGTTTTGTGATCGAACAAATAAATGAGCCCTATCCCGACGATGAAATGATAAAAAAGCAACCTTATTTACAGGATGCTCAGGTAGTAGCTTATTTTTTGCATATTCGTTGCAGAAAACAATAGATCATTCGCTCAGCGACCGGGCGACAGCCGGTCGCTATAACCGACGTCAACCATCTTCCATGAAGAACAAGCCAACACCCGCCCTACTTCTCCTCATTTCCTTTTTTGCCCTCGCCGTTCACTCCCTCCCCGCCCAAAGCCTCGCCGGCGACTGGTACGGCCTGCTCAACGCGGGTGGCGTCAAAATGCAGATCGCCCTGCGCGTTCAGGAACAGGGCGGCGTGTACTCCGCCAATTTTATCGTGCCCGACCAAAAGGCAGACCTTCCCATCCCCGAATTCAACTACAAGGAAGGCAAACTGACCTTCAAAATGCCCAATTTCAACCTCAGTTACGAAGGCACGGTGGATGCGGGTTTCACGGCCATTACCGGCACATTCACGCAGGGTGAAAGTTTTCCCCTTAATTTCACTCGCCATAGACAGGAAGCGCCGCCGGGCAGCAAGGAATGGGTGAAGGCGCGGTTCGACAAACGCGAAGTGTATATCCCGATGCGCGACGGGACGCGGTTGTTCACATCCGTTTATACGCCCAAAGACACCACGCGGAAGTATCCCATGCTCATGACACGGACACCATACAACATCGAGCCCGGTGGCGAAGACGACGTCAGTTTCGGGTTTATGTTTATGACGCACCTGTTGCAGGACGGCTATATCGTCGTCATGCAGGACGTTCGGGGGCGTTTTATGAGCGAAGGCCGGTTTGTGGATGTGCGGCCTTACAATCCCGCCAAAAAAGGCCCGCAGGATGCGGACGACAACAGCGATACATACGATACGATTGACTGGCTGGTGAAAAACGTGCCGGGCAACAACGGCCGGGCCGGTATCTTCGGAGTGTCGTACGACGGCTACTACTCGACGATGGCCCTGCCGGCAGCGCATCCTGCACTCAAGGCAGCGTCGCCGCAGGCCCCGGTGACCAACTGGTTCCTCGGCGACGACTGGCACCACAACGGGGCATTTTTCCTGATGGACGCTTTCAATTTTTACTCGGTCATCGGTCGCCCGCGCCCCCAACCCACCCGGCAGTGGCCGTCGCAGTTCAAATGGCCCGTGCAGGACAACTATCGCTTTTTCCTCGAACTCGGCGCGCTGAAGAATGTGAAAACCAAATACTTCGGCGACAGCATCCAGTTCTGGAACGACCTGATGGCGCATCCCAACTACGACAATTTCTGGAAAGCCCGCGACACACGCCCACACTTGAAAAATCTGACGCCTGCCGTGCTGACGGTGGGCGGCTGGTTCGACGCCGAGGATTGTTACGGCGCCTTGCGCACCTACGAGGCGATAGAAAAGCAAAATCCGGCAACCCACTCCAACCGGCTCATCATCGGCCCCTGGTTTCATGGCCAATGGACTGCGGGCGACGCGGACAAAATGGGCAACGTGCATTGGGGATTCAACACTGCCGAGCATTACAAGGATGTGGAACGGCGCTTTTTCCGCCATTACCTGCACGGCGATGGCGTTCTTGATTTGCCGGAGGCGGATATTTTTGTCACGGGCGCCAACGAATGGCGGAGTTTCGATACCTGGCCGCCCCGCAACGTAACCCAGCAAAATTTGTACTTCCAGCCGGCAGGAGGGCTTTCCTTCTCCGCCCCGCCGGCTAACGGCAGTTATGACGAGTATGTAGCCGATCCGATGAAACCCGTGCCTTATACCGAAGACGTGCATCTTCAGCGCACCCGCGCTTACATGACCGACGACCAGCGCTTTGCCGGCCGCCGGCCCGATGTGACAGTGTATCAAACCGATGTGTTGACGGAAGACGTGACGCTGACCGGCCCTTTGACCGCCGACCTGTTCGTGAGTACCACCGGCACCGATGCGGATTACGTGGTGAAACTGATAGATGTATTCCCCGATACGCTGAGCAATTATCCGGAGAACGAAAAAAAGGTGCCGATGCAAGGCTACCAGATGCTCGTGCGCGGGGAGGTCATGCGTGGACGTTTTCGCAACAGTTTTGAAAAACCGGAGCCTTTCGTTCCCGGAAAAGTCGCCGAGGTAAAATTTGAAATACCCGACGTGGCGCACACGTTCAAACGCGGCCACCGCATCATGATACAGGTGCAAAATTCCTGGTTTCCGCTGGTAGATCGCAATCCGCAGCAGTTCGTGGATATCTACCAATGCTCCGACAGCGATTTTCAGAAGGCGACGCACCGCATTTATTGCGATAAAGAACGGCCTTCACACGTAAAGGTGTGGCGGTTGAAATAGGGACTTGCCCGGCCCACTATAACTTGTACATTGGTCATTGATCATTGTAAATTGGTCATTTAAAAATAAATAAATTTATAAATGTTAAATTTAAAAATGTTCAATGTACAATGACCAATTTTCAATGTACAGGTATTAGCGGGGATAACGCAGCCACCCAAATGAGCGCCTCTTGGCAAAACCCCTTATTTTTTTCGGCGTCCGCTTTGGCAAAAACATCATATCGTTACCTTTGACCGCCTTAAATGCAGCACCCGCGCTGCTAAAATTTCAAACTTTGGTTTCTTCACCAAATCCAACTCTGTGTATATGAATCTGCTTCGTTTACCGCGCCTTTGGCTTGCGGCAAGCCTTTTTATGCTGTTCGCAAACGCCGCCGGGGCGCAAACCGCCTCCGGGCCCCGCGAGACCGCACTCCGGTTTTTACAGGAAAATTCCACTCAATTCGGTCTGTCGAAGGCTGACGTATCCGACGTGCGCGTCACGGACGAATACCTGAGCAAGCACAACGGCGTTACGCACGTGTGGGTGCAACAACAATATCAGGGCATCCCGGTCTTCAATGGTCTGTTCGGCCTCCACGTAAAATCCGACGGCAAGGTGCTGACCCTGGGTCATCGCTTTATTCCTGAACTACAGACCAAAGCGAACACCACCATACCTTCGCTCAGCGCAGCCAAGGCCGTCGAAATGGCCTTTGCCAACCTCGGCTTCACCGGGTTCCCCGCACCCTCGCTGCGGCAAAAGATCAACGACCGAAACTTCGTATTCGAAGGCGGCGCCGTTTCCAAAAAAGAAATCCCGGTGTCGGCCTGCTACGAGTTGCAGAACGACGGCTCGGTTCGTCTCGCGTGGACGATGGTCATCGAACAGGTCGCTTCATCCGATATCTGGAACATGCGCGTGGACGCACAGACCGGCCTGATCCTCAGCAAGTACAACCACACGGTGTACTGTAAAGCGGGCCACGCGCACCGCGCCGGAGATGATTGCGCCATCGAAGATGCCCAATCCCGAATCCCCAATCCCGAATCCCCAACCCCCAATCCCCAATCTTCCGATTTGCAGGCCGACGGCACGTACAACGTCTTCGCCCTGCCGACCGAGAGCCCTATCCACGGCAACCGCCAGCTCCTGGTCAATCCCGCCGACCCGGTCGCTTCTCCCTACGGTTGGCACGACACCAACGGCGCTGCAGGCGCCGAATACACCTACACCCGCGGCAACAACACGTGGGCTTACGATGACCGCAACGACGACGATACCGGTTCGGCGGCAGAATCTGCCGACGGTGGCGCCGCGCTCAATTTCGATTTTCCCTTCGATCCCAACAATGAGCCGTTGGGCAACCTGAAAGCCGCCATTACCAACCTGTTCTATATGAACAATATGATGCACGACATCACGTACCGTTTCGGATTCGACGAACAGGCAGGTAATTTTCAGCAAAACAACTACGGCAATGGCGGTCTGGGAAATGACCCTGTGCAGGCCAATGCCATTGACGGCTATTCGCTGCCCAGCCAGTCGGTCAACAATGCCAACTTCTCCACGCCTGCCGACGGCGGCAGCGGTCGCATGCAAATGTTCGTGTGGACGCGTTCCGGCGGCCAGTTGCTCACGGTAGATGCCCCTGCAACCATCGCGGGCGCTTACTCCGGTTCCACTACATCCGGTTGGGGTGCGCCCATCACGGATATTCCGGTGACAGGCGCGGTGGAGATCGTGGACGACGGCACTGTGCAGGCAACCTTGGGCTGCAACCCGCTTATAAATGATCTTACCGGTAAAATTGCGATGGTAGACCGCACCGTCTGCCAGTTCGGCGTAAAAGCGCTCAACGCGCAGAACGCCGGCGCCATCGGTTGCATCATCTGCAACCACGAAGAAGGGCTCGTCAATATGGGCGCCGGCACATCGGGCGACCAGGTGACCATTCCGGTCGTGATGTTGAAAAAATCCACTTGCGACGCGATCCGCCAATACGCAGGCAACGGTCTGGTGGTATCGCTTTCCCTGCCCCCCTCTTCCGGCCCCGATCTGCTGGACGGCGACTTCGACAACGGCATCATCGCGCATGAATACGGCCATGGTATTTCCAACCGATTAACCGGGGGGCCAAATACTGCCAGTTGCCTTTTCAACGCCGAACAAATGGGCGAGGGATGGAGCGACTGGTTCAGCCTGATTACCACCGCCAAACCCGGCGATGTGGCCGGGCAACGCCGCGGCGTGGGCACGTACGTGCTGCGTCAGGATATCAATGGCGAAGGCATTCGCCGCTATCCCTATTCGACCGACATGAGCATCAATCCGATCACATTTGCCACCGTTGCGGAAAATGCCGAAGTACACTACTTGGGCGAAATATGGGCGGCAGTTACCTGGGACCTTTACTGGGCGATGGTGGAAAAATACGGCTTCGATCCCGATCTCACCAACCTGAATAGCGGTAATGCCCGCGCCATCCAACTCGTGATGGACGGCATGAAATACCAGCCCTGCGGCCCCGGATTCATTGATGGCCGCGATGCCATCATGATGGCCGACATCCTCAACTATGAAGGCGCCGACACCTGCCTCATCAGTTCCGTTTTTGCCCGTCGCGGTATGGGGTATTACGCCGACCAGGGCAGCAGCAACGACGCCGCCGACGGGGTGGAAAACTTCGATCCCATTCCATATTGTATCAAGGAGTTGAAAATCAAAAAGGAAACTACTACTCCGCTTATCGAGCCGGGAGAAAATGCCGTGTTCAAAATTACCGTCACCAACCACAAAGACGAAACGGCACCCAACGTCATCGTGACCGACGAACTGCCCTTAGGGCTGACCTTCGTCTCCGCTTCCAACGGCGGCACCTATTCCAACGGTTATGTCACCTGGAACCTCGGTGATATGCCCACCGGCAAGGTGACCGTGCTTACTTATACCGCCAAATCAACCGATGCTATCGGGTCGTTCCGCTATTACCAGGATATGATGGATTCGGATGATGATTGGGATTCCTTCAACCAGGATCCCGCGGGCGACCAGTATTTTGTGTTGCAGAACAGCGTGGCAAAATCAGGAGCCGCTTCCTGGAGGGCCGAAAGCACGGCCGAAGTGAATGATTTTACGCTGGAACCGCTTTCTCCTACCATTTTCACAGTGACCGGCAATAAACCCGTCTTGCGCTTCTGGCATCAGTATGATACCGAGACAGGTGTGGATGCCGGCATCGTCGAGATACAAAAAGCGGGTGATCCGCTTTGGTATCCCATTCTGGCGGATAAAGGATTCCGCAATGCGTATCCCCGTAAAGTAGCCTACAGCACCTTCGCGCTGCCATACCTCAGTGGTTTCTCCGGCAATTCCGGCGGCTGGGTGCAGTCGTACTTCGATCTGAGCGATTATGCCGGCGAAGAAGTACGCATTCGTTTCCGCTTCGGTACGAATCTGGATGAAGGCTCGCTTCCGGTGGGTACCTGGTACGTAGATGAAGTGGAAGTGATGGACTTGTACAACTTCGATACGGAGGCATGTGCCACCAGCGGCAGCGACCACGTCTGCGCCAAAGCGCCAGAGCGCGGCGTCATCGTGCAGCCCGGTCTCTTAGACGCCAACGAGCCTTCCGTCGCCAACCAATTGCCCATGCAGGTACAACCCAACCCGGCGTTCGACTTCCTGTATCTCACTCCCGGTCAGGCATTGAACGGTCCGGTACAGATACAACTCGTCGGCGCGGATGGTCGTATCGTGCTCAGCCGCAACTTCGACGGCATCGCGAATGGCCAAACTGTTGCGCTCGACGTGCAGCAGGTACCGGCAGGCGTGTACATGGTGCGTATGGAAAACGCGGCAGGCAGCAGCGTGAAAAAGGTGGTGATCCGCTGATTGTATCTTGTTGACGTTGGACTATTGGACTATTTGACGTTGGACATTTGACGTTGGACGTTGGACGTTGGACTGTTGGACTGTTGGACTATTGGACTGTTGGACGTTGGACTATTGGACGTTGGACTATTGGACGTTGGACTGCATAACAAAAGTTGCGTTACGAAGTCCAGTGTCTAAATGTCCAACGTCCAACAGTCCAACAGTCCAACAGTCCAACAGTCCAACAGTCCAACGTCCAACAGTCCAACGTCCAACAGTCCAACGTCCAACGTCCAACAGTCCAACGTCCAATAGTCCAACGTCAAATATTCCTTTCCCTCAAAAACCCGATATTCCGCTTTAATCCGGCGTATTTCACTCTTTTCACTGCCGATTTTTTGAATATTTTGCCAAAAACCTCCTCTGTTAATTCCTGCCAGTCGCGGCGCGTCAACTCAAGCAGATCGGGGTGGGGCTCGAACGCGGGCTCCGAATGGCGTTCGGAGAAGCGGTTCCAGGGACAAACATCCTGGCATATGTCGCAGCCGAACATCCAGTTGTCCATTTTACCCCGGAATTCGGGAGGGATTTCGTCGCGCAATTCGATGGTCAGGTAAGAAATACACTTCGATGCGTCGAGAAAGTAACCTTCGGGACTGATGGCTTCCGTCGGACATGCCTCTATGCAGCGCCGGCAGGTGCCGCAGTGGTCGCGGATGGGATCGTCGTAGAGCAGCGGCAGATCGCAGACGATCTCGGCCAGAAAGAAAAACGAGCCGCGCCGGGGGTTGATCGTCAGGGTATTGCGGCCGTTCCAGCCAAGTCCCGCCCGCTGCGCCCATTCGCGCTCCATCACCGGGGCGCTGTCCACGAAACAGCGGCCGCTTACCTCGCCGACCTCAGTCTGCATGAATTGCAACAAAGATTTCAGTTTGTCTTTTATCACAAAATGATAATCCTCGCCATAAGCATAGGTGGCGATTTTCGGCGCTTCCGGGTCTTGTTGTTTTTCTTCCGTAAAATAATTGTACGTCAGGCAAATAACGGTCTTTGCGCCCGGCACGAGCAGGGTAGGGTCCACGCGCAGGTCGAAATGGTTTTCCATGTATGCCATTCGTCCGTGGGCGCCGGCGCGGAGCCATTGTTCCAAACGCCGGGCCGCTTCGTCGAGCCGTTCGGCGCGGGCGAAGCCGACGAACCCAAAACCCAGTCGCCGGGCTTCGGCGCGGATAAGATCGGTATGGCGTTGTATGGCGGACATCGTTTCGAAGCGGCAATTTTTCCAAAACTCTAACCAAAAAACAACAGTTGCCTACCTTTGCCCGCCTTTTTTCCGGATAAATATTCCAAACATGAAATTTGCTACAAAAGTCATCCACGCGGGCATCGAACCCGATCCCTCTACGGGGGCCATTATGACCCCGATCTTTCAAACCTCCACTTACGTGCAGGCGGCGCCCGGCGACCACAAAGGTTACGAATATGCCCGCACCCAGAACCCGACGCGCTCCGTTTTGGAGAAAAACCTTGCCGCGCTCGAAAATGGCACGGACGCCATTTGCTTTTCCTCGGGTTTAGCTGCCCAGGATGCGGTGATGAAATTGCTCAAAACCGGCGACGAAGTATTGTCTGTCAACGATTTATACGGCGGCTCCTACCGCCAGATGGTGCGCGTGTGGGGCCAGTGGGGGCTGAAAAGCCGTTATGTGGACATGGGCGATGCGACCAATGTGGAGCGGGAGATCGGTCCTGACACGAAACTGATCTGGATAGAAACGCCCACCAATCCGATGCTCAACATCGTGGACATCGAAGCGGTGTGCTCCATTGCCCGGAAACGCGGCATCCTTACCTGTGTGGACAACACCTTCGCTTCTCCTTATCTGCAAAACCCGCTCGATCTTGGCGCCGACATTGTGCTGCATTCGGCCACCAAATACATCGGCGGTCATTCCGACGTGGTGCACGGCTGCGTGATCGTCAAAGATAAAACATTATCCGAACGCCTGCATTTCCTCCAGAATGCCAGCGGCGCAGTACCGGGGCCGCAGGATTGTTTCTTAGTGTTGCGCGGCATCAAAACCCTGCACCTGCGCGTCCAGCGCGCCTGCGAGAACGCCGCCGTCATTGCGGAATATCTGGCCAAACATCCGAAAGTAGGCCGGGTGGTCTGGCCGGGCTTCCCTGCGCACCGCAACCACGACATCGCCAAACGACAGATGCGGATGTTCGGCGCTATGGTCTCTTTCGATTTGAAAGACAACACGTTGGAGAATGCCACGAAGGTGTTGAGCGGTACGCACCTGTTTTCGCTGGCCGAATCGCTCGGCGGCGTGGAATCGCTCATCGGGCATCCGGCGAGCATGACGCACGCCAGTATCCCGCGCGATGAGCGGCTGAAAGTCGGACTTACTGATTCGCTCATTCGCCTGAGTGTAGGTGTGGAGGATGTGGAGGACCTTGTGGCGGACCTGGAGGAAGCGTTGCGCCTGGTTTGAGAGACCTGTTTCAAAACCTTCCGATATTTTCAAAGCGGAAAAACGACGCAGATTCCTGCAGATTGAGATCAAAATCTGCCGGAACCTGCGTGTTTTTTTATGTGGGATTCGCAGGAAAAATTTGGGATGATCATGTGTCATTCACTACCGTACATTTACCGAAAATCAAATTAGTTATGCTGAGCTCGCTCAAACGCTTCCTCATTGCCATACTTGACTATTTCCGACACCAAAAATCCTATTCTCAGGACGGAGAGGACGTCGTACTCGCCGCTTATTACCACGGTAAAAAAAATTACAGAGGCTTTTTTGTAGACGTGGGGGCCCACCACCCGGTTCGTTTTTCCAACACCTGGATGTTTTACCGGCGCGGCTGGCGCGGCATCAATATTGACCCGACACCGGGAAGTATGCGCCCCTTCCGCTTTTTCAGAAGGCGGGATATCAATCTCGAGATCGGAATTGGCGCGCAACCGACACAACTCACTTTTTACTGTTTCAATGAACCGGCGCTGAATACTTTTGATGAAACGTTGGCGAAGCAGCGTAATACGGGGCAACCCTATCATATCATTAAAAAAGTCAGCGTACCGGTCGAGCCCTTGGGAAAGGTATTGGATCAGTATCTCCCTGTTGGTCAGGCGATTGATTTTTTTACCATTGATGTGGAAGGGCTCGACTTAGAAGTGCTGCAATCGAATGACTGGTCGAAATACAAGCCGGAATTCGTGCTGGTGGAAGACCCGGAGTTCAGGCCGGGGCAGCCGGCGGATTCGCCCATATACCATTTTTTGGAGGGGAAAAACTACGAAATGGTCGCTTCGCTCAAACGAACCATCATCTACCGGAGAAAAACGTAATACACTTACTTATATACAAACAAATGACACAATGAAACACATCCGACTGCTTTTTTCCCTGACCTTTCTTTTATTGAATCTCACCTTTGTCGCCGCCCAAAAAGACACCGAGTTTTGGTTTGTCGCGCCGGAAACCGCTCAAAGCGGCAATAACCTGGACCGCCCCGTAGTATTTCGTTTTTCATCTTATGACGCCCCCACGGTGGTGGTCGTATCCCAACCGGCCAACCCTGCCTTCCCCATCCAAACCATTACGCTAGGGCCCAACTCCAGCGGCGAACTGGAATTTCCGCCTTTGTTCAACTTTGTGGAGAATACACCTCCGAACACCGTGCTGAACAAAGGCTTTTTGATCAAATCCACGAATCCGATCACAGCCTATTATGAGATCATCGGCGAAGTGCCCAACAACCCGGAGATTTTTTCATTGAAGGGGAAAAATGCGCTTGGCACAACCTTTTATGTTCCCTTCCAAAATGTAACGGACAATTCTGCCGCCTATAGTCCGCTTCCGCATGCCGCTTTCGATATAGTAGCAACGGAAAACAATACCACCGTCACCATCACGCCAACTCAAGCCATTGTCGGCGGTCCGGCCAATATTCCCTTGTCGGTCGTGCTGAACCGGGGCCAGACCTTTTCAGCGCAAGCCACCAGTCAAAGCGCCAACGGGCACCCCAGCGGATCGAAGGTAGTGGCCAATAAACCGGTGGCAGTCACCATGAAAGACGACCTGTTGGAAGGCGCCCCTCTTTATGGCGGCTTTTGCCGCGATGTGGTGGGCGACCAAATGGTGCCGGTAGAAAAAACAGGTACGAAATACGTGGTGCAAAAAGGATTTTTAAACGGCAATGAATATGCATTTGTTGTGGCGACTGCAGATGGCACCCAGGTCAGTATGGATGGCGTCATTCAGGGCACCATCAACGCTGGCCAGACGATGGAGCTTAGTATTGGTGCCGGCAGCCATTTTATCGAATCATCCGCTCCTGTTTACGTATTACAAATGAGTGGCGTCAACTGTGAAGTGGCAGGGGAGATACTGCCTGCATTGGATTGCAGCGGCTCGTCCGAGGTCCGGTTTATTCGCTCGACGAATCAGGAGTTTTACCTCTTTCTGGTGACCAGGAGCGGCAATCAAAGCGGTTTCTCCCTGAATGGAAATACCAGCCTCATTCCCGCCTCTGCTTTTCAGGTTGTGCCGGGCTCTAATGGCGAATTTGTTGCCGCGGTAATTCCATTTTTTTCTTTTGATATCCCTGTCGGCATTTCATCCATCGTGGAAAACAATTTGGGCCTCTTTCAAATGGGCTTTTTGGATGGTGGATTATCAACCGGGTGCCGATTCGGATTCTTTTCAGACTTTGGAAACCAAACTCAGGTGGCTGAGAATATCTACTTCTGTCCCGGCTCTTCCGCCACCATCAACGGCATCACTTACGACCAACCCGGAACGGTGCTGGATACCATTCCGGGCGTAGTCGGTTGCGATACGGTTATTACCTACAACCTGCAATATTCGCCGGTTGACCTGGTATTCGACATCGAAAATGTATCTTGTCAGAACGGTTCCCTGAATTTGCAATACTCACTTTGTAACCAGGGTAGCGGCAGCCTGCCGGCTGAAGTCAGAGTGCTGTTCACGGTTGTAAATCCCACGACCGATACCGCTACTACTTTAGTCATTCTGAATTTCAATACGGCCGGCGCCGACAGTTGCCTGAACGGCGCCTGGACGGTTTCGGGCCTTCCGCTCGACGACAATAGTACTGTCTATTCAGTTGTCAATTTCAACGGCTCTCTTCCCACCCCGTTTTCCTTCGACGATTTTCCGGTGACAGATATCGAAGAGTGCAATTATACCAACAACCTCGACAGTTTTGTCGTGCAACTGCCCGGGTCGCCTGCGCCCGACCTCGGTCCCGACGTCGTTTTGTGCGAGGACAGCACGGTGGTATTCGACGCCGGGGCCGGTTTTTTCAGTTACCTGTGGTCGGACGGCTCCACGGGGCAGACCCTGGCGGCGAGTGAACCGGATATTTACTGGGTGGAAGTGACGGATTCCTGCGGTTTTAAGCAACGCGACTCGGTGCTGCTGACCCTGAGCCTGTTGCCCGACACGCAGTTTCCCGACACGAGCATTTGCGCAGGCGAATCGCTGTTTTTCTCGGTGCCCGGCTTCGATTCGTACATCTGGGCCCCGGCGGCAGGGCTGAGTTGCACGGATTGCGCCGATGTGACCATCAGCCCCGCCGCAACGACGACCTATACGCTGCTGGCCACCACAACGGACGGCTGCGTTCTGAGGGATACGTTCACGGTGACGGTGCTCCCCGTTACAACCGAAGCGCAGACGATCGCGTTTTGTCCGGGCGAATCGGTGACGATCGGAGGCGTGACATACGACCAGCCGGGGACGGTGGTGGACACGACAACGGGACCGAACGGCTGCGACCTGATCACCACTTATACACTGGTGTTGTTGTCGCAACCCACACTGGCAGAGACGATTGTATTTTGCAAAGGCGACACGGTGTATATCGGCGGCACGGCATATGCCCAACCGGGGACGGTCGTGGTTACGCTTCCGGCAGCGACCGGCTGCGATACGGTCGCGACCTACACCCTGCAATACCTGGATGATCCGAATGCTGTGGTGACAATAGATTGTATCGAAGACATCAACATCGCCACGCAACCGGGCACGGGGCCGATCGTGGTTGCCTATGACCTTCCGGTGACATCGAGCAATTGTCCCTGCCCGGGCATAGAACTGACGCTGACGGAAGGTTTGCCCTCGGGCAGTTTGTTCCCGGTGACGACGACGAAAGTGTGCTACCAGGCTGCGGACAGTTGCGGCAACACGGCCATCTGTTGTTTCAACGTGACGGTGAGGGAGGAGCAGCCCTGCGACATCAAGACGATCGGTTGTATGAAATACGAACTGCTCGACATCGCGCGCAGCGCTTCGACGCTCGACCTGACGTACCGCATCCGCGTGACGAATTACTGCGCGAACAAGATGATCTACACGGCCATACAGATACCCGACGGGATGGTGGCCGAAGCGCCGGCGAACAACAGCATTTACACGTCGGAGGACGGGCGGGAGTACGAGGTGCGGAATCCGAACTTTTCGCCGTTCTATTCCATCCGGTTCAAATCCACGGACGACAGCCTTTCGGGCGGCAATTCTGACATATTCGTGTACACCCTGCCGGCGCAGGCTGATGTGGATTACATCCATGTGACTTCGCGTTTGTACCCGCAGATATTTTACGAAGCGCACCTGAACACGTTCAACTGCCCGGTGGAGATCGTGGACGACAAGCCGGGAAGCAGAGATTTTCCGGGTTTTGAAAATCCGGAAAGTCTGTCCCTGCGCCTTTTCCCCAACCCAACGGGCGGTGTGCTATACGCCGACATGTCGGACTGGCGGGGCGGGCAAGTGCAGTGGCAGGTGTTCGACAGCCGGGGTCAGCGGGTGCAGCACCTTTCGCTGACGGCGGAAGCAGCGCCGCAGGAGATCCGCTTGCCGCGGGAATTACCCAACGGCTTGTATTTTCTCGAAATACGGACGGAAAGCGGTGAAAAACGCGCGGCGCGGTTTGTGATGCAGCGCTGATTCCCGCACTTTTGTCGTATTTCTGATTTTCAGGCACACCCGGATAACGGCTAAAAACAAGCGCCAGATTTTAATCCCCCCTCCCTTCCCCTTCGTCAAAACCATCTTTTCACCCAATCCTTTTTTCAGACTTTATGAAATCCAAACCAATTGTTCCGGCTCTATTGCTCGCTTCATTTTTCTTCCTTTTACCTGGTCTTTTTGCACAACTTTCTAATTCTAATGCACAACTTCCTGTTTTGACCGTTCCGATGACCGGCGTAAAAATGCGCGCACCGGTAGATATCCAGGGAAATAGAGCGATCATCGCGCTGTGCGACCTTGTGCCCGGCAATACGTACTACGCCATTGCGGCCGGAAGGTATCAGGGGCAGACGGCTTCGTTTACCCTTCACGCTGCGGACATCACGGCCACGCAGCAAACTACGTATCCCAATTCCGTGCGTTTTACCGCGACGGCAACGTGTATGGAATTGCGCTTGCAGGCAAGCGACGTGCAGGAGAACACTTCCATACCGATCTATCTTTCCGTAAAATGCGAGTCCTGTCCGGAAGCCAATGCCTGGAAAACCAACCTGGTGAAAGCGACAGGCGCTGCGGTGCTGGATGTGCAGGGCGGCCAGTCGGCGGAAGAACTGATCACCGGAACCCTGGTTGACGGCGAGTGTTTCGACGTGGAAAACGTCACTTTTTTCGGCGAAGAGGGCCAGATCGGCACATTTTCCAACGGCGCGACCAACATCGGTTTTGACAATGGAATCATTATCGCTACTGGTGACATCAGCGTCGCGCCCGGACCCAATTTTACCGACAGTGCGGACGACGGCTATGGCAATGAGACGCCGGATGGCGACCTGAGCAACCTGACTTTCGGCGAATTGAACGACCTGGCGAGCATCGAATTTGATTTTACGCCTACCGAAACCCCCGTTTCTTTCCAGTTTGTGTTCGCTTCCGAAGAATACTGCGAATTTGTTTTTTCCGCTTACAATGACGTGTTCGGATTTTTTATCTCCGGTCCCGGCATTCCGGGGACGAAGAACATCGCTTTGGTGCCCGGTACCAACCCGCCGATCCCTATCACGATCAACAACCTCAACCACCAGTTGAACGACGATTATTACGTCAACAACCAATCCATTTTCAGTTTCAATCTCTGCGGCCAGTTCCCCTCTTTCGACCAGGCCATCAACGAAGTGCAATACGACGGTTTCACCCTGCCCCTGGTGGCGGTGGCGGATGTGATCCCATGTCAGACCTACCACATCAAACTGAAAATTGCGGACGTCGGCGACGGTCTTTACGATTCGGCGGTGTTCCTGAAAGCCGGTTCGTTCGACGGCGGCGGTGATGCGACGGTGGATTTTGTCGTCAATGGCAATCCCGATGCGCAGGAGGCCTATGAAGGTTGCGACGACGTAGCGCTCCGCATTGACCGGGTAGGTTCCGACCTGAGCCAGCCCGTCACCGTGTCCTTTGCTGTCGGTGGTACGGCCACTTCCGGGGTAGATTATACCCCGATTGACACTTCCTACACCATTCCCGCAGGGGAAGACCAACTGGTCATACCCATCAGCATTTTCGCCGACCTGTTGCCCGAAGGCGCCGAAACCATCGTGCTCTCGCTCGACAATTCCTGCTCCTGCGATGTGACGGAAAAAACGCTGACCATTCTCGACTACGTACCGATGACGGATACGACCATCACTGTTACCATTTGCAATTCGGGCGACGGTGCGACGCTGACGGCAAATCCGGGAGGCGGCAATGCGCCATTCAATTACCTGTGGAGTACGAATGATAACACGCAATCCATTTTTGTCAATCCATTGGTAACCACTTCCTATGCCGTCACAATAACGGACGCCTGCAATGATACGGTCGTCCAGTTCTTTCTCGTGCAGGTGCTTCCGATAGCGGAGATCACGGAAAATGTGTCGTTTTGTCCGGGCGGGTCGGTTGTCATCGGTGATTCCACCTACACCCAATCGGCTGTAGTGACGGATACTTTGCCGGGTATGAACGGGGCTTGCGACACGGTTTTGGTGTACAATCTGACACTCCTGCCGCTTAATACCGCGAGCGATACCATCGTCTTTTGTTCCGGCGATTCGGTAGAGATCAATGGCGTCGTATATACGCAGGCAGGTATGGTGACCGATACGGTACCCGGTATGGGTGGCGCTTGCGATACCATTGTAACGTACGTGCTGGAGGTAGCGCCCCTGAATATTTTTTCGGACACGATCGCTTTTTGTCCCGGCGGTTCCGTCACACTCGGCGACTCGGTTTATACGCAACCTGGTACCGTAACGCTTACCTTGCCTGGTATGAACGGAAGTTGCGATACCCTCGCAACGTATGTGTTGCAATTGCTTCCGCAAAATACCTTGAGCGACACGATCGTTTTTTGTCCCGGAAGTTCGGTCGTATTGGGCGATTCGGCTTATTCTCAACCAGCGACCGTGTTGCTCGTTTTGCCAGGTGCGAACGGCGCCTGCGACACAATGGCGACTTACATTTTGGAATGGAAGCCCCAGGTCAGTTTTACTGAAAATATTGCCTTTTGCCCCGGAAATTCCGTGGTGATCAACGGCGAAACTTACACCCAGCCCGGAACAGTACTCGATACCTTGCCCGGTTTGGGCGGCGCCTGCGATACGCTGGCTACTTATATTCTGCAGTTGCTTCCTCAGGTCTCTTTCACGGATACGATCACTTTTTGTCCGGGCGACACCCTGATCATCAACGGCACGGCCTACACCGGCGCAGGTACGGTAAAAGACACCCTGCCCGGCTCGGGTGGGGGGTGCGACACCCTGGCCACCTATGTTTTGGTGTCGCTTACACCAGCGCCGTCCCTTGTGAAAATTGTTTGTCCCACCGACCTTGCCGTTACGGCAGAACCACCTGTGGTAGCATTTGATCAACCGGATGCAACGACGGATTGTACCTGTCCCGGTATCTCGCTGACACTGACAGAAGGACTGCCTTCGGGCAGCGTTTTTCCGGTGGGCGTGACTTCGGTTTGTTATGTGGCAAAGGATAGTTGCGGCAATACGGCTTCTTGTTGTTTTGAAGTGACTGTGCCCGATGAAGAACCCTGCGACGAGGCGACGATCGGTTGTGTCAAGTACGAACTGGTCGGCATCAGCGAAGACGATGCCGGCAACAACACTTACCGGATCCGCGTGACGAACAACTGTGCGAACAAGCTGATGTATGCGGCCTTTTCACTGCCGGCAGGCGTCGTTGCCCTGGCGCCGGCAAACAACTCGGTGTACACTGCTCCCAGCGGCCGCGAGTACAGCGTGCGCAATCCGAATTATTCGCCCTTCTATTCCATACGATTCAAATCGGATATGGCCGGTATTGCCGGCGGCGAGTCGGATTTGTTCGAATTTAAGTTGCCTGCATTGTCGAACCCGGTAAATATCCATGGAGTTGTGCGCGTCGAACCCAAGATATTTTACGAAACCTATCTTCACACCTCCGGCTGTACGGTGGAACAGGAATCGAAACCGGCGCCGCAAACGGACTGGACGAATGCAGAAAATAAATGGCTCAACCATTTCACCGTATTTCCCAACCCAACTTCCGGTTCTCTTTTTGCCGACTTATCGGACTGGCAAGGTACTCAGGTGAAAGTTGAGATATTCGACAGCCGTGGACAGCGTGTGCAGCAAAATGAACTGACAGCCGATGCTGCACCACAGGAAATACAACTGCCGGAAGCGTTGCCCAACGGTCTTTATTTCTTCGAGATTTTATTGGAAACCGGTGAAAAGCAGGCGGTGCGCTTCTTAGTACAGCGCTGAATTTTTGAAAACAGCATCGGAATCATTTCTTAACAACACGAGGTGCCATCTCCAACGCGACAGGAGGTGGCACTTCTCGTATAATATACTCAACTCATCGGGGCATAATCCATCTAAAAAAAAGTTGATGCCTCCAATTGCCACCGCAGTTGTACCACGCATGGTGTATTATTGAAATAAAAAAGTATCTTTTTCAAATAAAAGGGTGCAAAGCGTGAATCAGATGTTATTTTTGTCTGGAAAAAAACGAACGCGCCCATTTTTCTTCCGGTTTTACCATCCATTGTGACGGATTAATTTCATACCGGTTGCCGAACAGATTATCCGTGGATATGGGGTTTCAGAACTGCAAATCCAGAATCTTTTTACTGTTCAGCGATTTAAAAAACCTCCCTGCTTCTGTCAGGAATGCTCATAAATTTTTTCAACTTTAAAGGTGTAAAAATGATGAAACTGATACATGCTTCCGCATCATTCGTTATCGGATGGTGTTTTTTTGCATTTCCTTTTATCGGCACGGGACAGCAACAAGCTTCGCTTGCATGGGGGGGCTCTGATGCTCAGGTGGTTTCATCCCTTAATGGAGGGAACAACAACCCCCAGTTTATTTTGATGGCGCCCGCAGCCAATCTGGATCAATACCGGAATGGCTCGTTCGATGCTCCTATCAACACCTGCTTTAACTGGGTAAACGGCAATGCAGGCGAGCAAAACTCCCACTACATCGAGGGTTGGTCCATACCCTACCGTTGCGTGATGACCGACCTTCCGTTGAATACTTCCATTACTTTAACCCTGGGCTACGACATCCGGCACAGCGGTAAAAATGCGCTGGACTACCTGACCTATTACCACCGGATGACGCCGCACGATATTTATTGCGACCAGACGCACAATATGCCTGAATGTGTGACACCGGCGGCGGGGATTTTCAGCACCTTCCCGATCCCGGCCCCTTCTTCGGTGGGTTCTCCCGTGCCGGGTATGCCGACTGCCAGTTTTAACAACCTCCCCGCCAGTGAACGGCTCATGGTTTTGTATGGCGGAACCATTACCGGTATTGCATACAACACTCAGGGCGACCTGAATGCCAACCAGGCTGAAACGAGGATTGATGTGACTTTTACTGTTACGGAGACAACTGCCACGTTGGCCTGGGGCGGACACATTGCAAGCAGGCTGGACTGGGGCGAAGGCAATTCCGCGGGCGGGATCACCGGCTCGCCTTACCACATGCGGTTGATTGACTGGAATTTGAACAACCTCGGCAACCAGGACCGCTCGCTGAGCGCAGGCGCCGTCGGACCTCCCTGCTCTGTTACGGGGCCTGACAGCGTGTGTGCAGGAAGCACCCAACAATATTGCGTTACGAATCAGGCTGGTATCACCTATAACTGGACCGTTAGTGGTGGAGGGGCAGTGATCGTTGGGTCGAATACGGGTAATTGTGTGGAAATCCAGGCGGGCGACGGTGACTATTCGGTAATGGTTTCCTTGTCCACCAACGACGGCTTTTGCGTTGACTGCAGTATGAGCGTCGTTGTGGAACCCATCGGCGTTTGTATGATAGACGGAAATAGTGTTGTATGCCCGGGTGCGACTACACAACATTGCGCTTCACCCGGCGGGACCTCCTGGGCGTGGTCTATATCCGGCAGTGCTTCTATTATTGGCCCAGCTGATCAGGAGTGTGTCAATGTATCTGCAGCCGATAACTGCAATTCCAGTTATACACTTACGTTGAGCGTAGGTGGTGCCCTTTGCGGATCCACCTGCACCAAAATGGTATTGATACAAGATATTACGCCGCCTGAGATCACCTGCCCGGTCGGTTTAACCGTTTCCTGTGCAAGTGAAGTGCCAGCACCAGACCTCGATGCTTTGACGGTCAGTGATAACTGCCTCGCACCGGTCATCAAATCGCACGTCGGTGATGTAATCAGCAACCAGACCTGTGCTGATCGGTATACGCTGACGCGCACGTACATGGCCACGGATGCTTGCGACAATACCGCTATCTGCACCCAAACCATTACTGTCAACGATCAGACTGCGCCGACTGTCGCCTGCCCGGCCGGTATTACCGTTTCCTGTTCGAACGAGGTGCCGGCGGCAGATCCCAGCGCTTTGATTGTCAGTGATAACTGCGGCGGATCAGTCACCAAATCATTCGTTGGAGATGTGATCAGCGATCAAACCTGTCCTGATCGTTATACGCTGACGCGCACCTACATGGCCACGGACGCTTGCGGAAATACTGCCACCTGCACCCAGATCATCACCGTCAATGACCAGACTCCACCGGCCATCACCTGCCCGACTGACATCACCGTCTCCTGCGCAATCGAGGTGCCTGCACCGGACATCAACGCGCCGACTGCCAGTGACAATTGTGGCGGCCCGGTCACTGTTTCGTTTGTTGATGATGCCATCTTTAACCTGCTTTGTGCCAATCAATTTCTGGTGGTGCGTACTTACAATGCCACTGACGCGTGCGGGAATAGCACAACATGTTCGCAGAAAATAACGGTGTTTGACCAAACTTCTCCCTCTGTCACCTGCCCGTCCAACACCAGCGTCTCCTGCGCGGCTGATGTACCCGCGCCCGACCCCGATGCCCTGGTGGTCAGCGACAACTGCGGCGGCACGGTCACCACTGAGCACGTCGGCGATGTGATCAGCAACCAAACCTGCCCGGACAACTACACCCTGACGCGCACCTACATGGCTACGGACGCGTGTGGCAACACCGCCACCTGCGAGCAGGTCATCACCGTCAACGATCAGACCGGACCCGTCATCACCTGCTCTACGCAGACATCACCTGTCGAATGCCCTGCCACACCGCAATGGATCGCTCCCTCCGCTACCGACGCCTGTGGCTCCATACCTACTATCACCTTCAACGACGTGACCACGCCGGGCGCCTGTCCGCAGGAGTACAGCGTGACGCGCACCTGGACGGCCACGGATGCTTGTATGAACGCGTCAACCTGTAGCAGGACCATCGTCGTAGAGGACAACACCGCACCGATCATCACCTGCGCAGCACAGATGTCGCCCGTGGAATGCCCTGCCACACCCCAATGGGTTGCAGCCACCGCCGCCGACGCATGCGACCCCTCGCCAGTGGTCACCTTCAGCGACGTGACCACGCCGGGCGCCTGCGCGCAGGAGTACAGCGTGACGCGCACCTGGACGGCCACGGATGCTTGTATGAACGCTTCGACTTGTAGCAGGACCATCGCGGTGGAAGACAACACCGCCCCGGTCATCACCTGCGCCGCCCAGATATCGCCCGTGGAATGCCCTGCCACACCGCAATGGGTCGCTCCATCCGTCGCCGACGCGTGTGACCCCTTGCCAGTGGTCACCTTCAACGACGTGACCACGCCGGGCGCCTGCGCGCAGGAGTACAGCGTGACGCGCACCTGGACGGCCACGGATGCTTGTATGAACGCGTCAACCTGTAGCAGGACTATCTCAGTGGAAGACAACACCGCACCTGTCATCACCTGCGCTGCCCAGATATCGCCCATGGAATGCCCTGCCACACCGCAATGGGTCGCTCCGACAGTCGCCGACGCCTGTGACGCCGCGCCTACGGTGACCTTCAACGATGTGACCACGCCGGGCGCTTGTCCGCAGGAGTACAGCGTGACGCGCACCTGGACGGCCACGGACGCTTGTATGAACGCGTCAACCTGTAGCAGGACTATCTCAGTGGAAGACAACACCGCTCCGGTCGTTACCTGCGCTGCACAAGTAACACCCGTGGAATGCCCTGCTATGCCTCAATGGGTTGCTCCGACCGTCACAGACGCCTGTGATGCCACACCTACGGTGACTTTCAATGACGTGACCACACCGGGCGCCTGTCCGCAGGAATACAGTGTGACGCGCACCTGGACGGCCACGGACGCTTGTATGAACGCTTCGACCTGCAGCAGGACCATCACGGTGGAAGACAACACCGCACCGGTCGTCACTTGCGTTACGCAGATATCGCCCATCGAATGCCCTTCCACACCGCAATGGTTCGCTCCCAACGTCACTGACGCCTGTGACGGCGCGCCCACGGTCACCTTCAACGACGTGACCACACCGGGCGCCTGCCCGCAGGAGTACAGCGTGACGCGTACCTGGACGGCCACGGACGCTTGTATGAACGCATCGACTTGCAGCAGGACCATCTCAGTGGAGGACAACACCGCACCGATCATCACTTGTGCTTCGCAGTCTTCACCCGTAGAATGCCCTGCCACACCGCAATGGGTTGCTCCAACCGCTACCGACGCCTGTGACGCCGCGCCCACTATCACCTTCAGCGACGTGACCACGCCGGGCGCCTGTTCGCAGGAGTACAGCGTGACGCGCATCTGGACGGCGACGGACGCTTGTATGAACGCTTCGACTTGCAGCAGGACCATCTCAGTGGAAGACAACACCGCACCGGTCATCACCTGTGCTTCACAGTCATCGCCCGTAGAATGCCCTGCTATGCCGCAATGGGTTGCCGCTACTGCCACCGATGCCTGTGATGCCACACCTACGGTGACTTTCAATGACGTGACCACACCGGGCGCTTGTCCGCAGGAATACAGTGTGACACGTACCTGGACGGCCACGGACGATTGTATGAACTCGTCGACATGCAGCAGAACCATCATTGTAGAAGACAACACCGCACCGGTCGTCACCTGCGCCACGCAGACTTCGCCCATCGAATGCCCTGCCACACCCCAATGGGTTGCAGCCACCGCCGCCGACGCATGCGACCCCTCGCCGGTGGTCACCTTCAGCGACGTGACCACGCCGGGCGCCTGTCCGCAGGAATACAGCGTGACGCGCACCTGGACGGCCACGGATGCTTGTATGAACGCGTCAACCTGTAGCAGGACCATCGTCGTACAGGACAACACCGCTCCGGTCATCACCTGCGCTGCACAGATGTCGCCCGTGGAATGCCCTGCCACACCCCAATGGGTCGCTCCATCCGTCGCCGACGCATGCGACGCCGCGCCAGTGGTCACCTTCAGTGACGTGACCACGCCGGGCGCCTGCCCGCAGGAGTACAGCGTGACGCGCACCTGGACGGCGACGGACGCTTGTATGAACGCGTCAACTTGTAGCAGGACCATCGCCGTACAGGACAACACCGCTCCGGTCATCACCTGCGCCGCACAAGTATCACCCGTGGAATGCCCTGCCACACCGCAATGGGTCGCTCCATCCGTCGCCGACGCATGCGACGCCGCGCCAGTGGTCACCTTCAGCGACGTGACCACGCCGGGCGCCTGCGCGCAGGAGTATAGCGTGACGCGCACCTGGACGGCCACGGACGCTTGTATGAACGCGTCAACCTGTAGCAGGACTATCGTCGTAGAGGACAACACCGCACCTGTCATCACCTGCGCCGCCCAGATATCGCCCGTGGAATGTCCTGCCACACCGCAATGGGTCGCTCCGACAGTCGCCGACGCCTGTGACGCCGCGCCTACGGTGACCTTCAACGACGTGACCACGCCGGGCGCCTGCCCGCAGGAGTACAGCGTGACACGCACCTGGACGGCCACGGACGCTTGTATGAACGCTTCGACTTGTAGCAGGACCATCGCAGTGGAGGACAACACTGCGCCGGACATTGCCTGCGCGCCAATAACCGTCTCCTGCGCAAGCGAGGTGCCGGCACCAGACCCCAACGCTTTGATGGTCAGTGATAACTGTGGTGGAGCAGTCACTGTATCGCACGTCGGCGATGTGATCAGCAACCAGACCTGCCCTGACAACTACACCCTGACGCGCACCTACATGGCCACGGACGCGTGCGGCAACACCGCTACCTGCGAGCAGATCATCACCGTCAACGATCAGGTCGGACCAAATATCATTTGCCCGGCAGGTACCATCGTTCCCTGTGCAACCGCAGTGCCTTCGGCAGATCCCACCATCATAGGCGCTACTGACAATTGCGGCGGTCCGGTCATCATTGTACACGTTGGCGATGTGATCAGCAACCAAATTTGCCCGGACAACTACACCCTGACGCGCACCTACCTGGCTACGGACGAATGCGGCAACACTGCTACCTGTGACCAGATCATCTCTGTCCTGGACGATTCTCCACCGATCATCATCTGCCCGGACCCAATCACGGTAGATTGTGCCGACGAGATACCGGCGCCGGATACCTCACTTGTTTTTGCTTTAGACACCTCTTTGTGCAATACTTGCAAAGCATTTTGTACCTATACACAAGGCGCTTACGGCAATGCGGGTGGAATACATTCGAATGGTCTGAACACGTCTGAAACCCTTGACATTTTGCTAATGGCAGGGCCGATTGTAGTCGGAGGCGGGAGTGGTAACTGCGGTTTTGAGGTTGCCACCACCCAGTGTGTCCTGGATATTTTATCTGCCGGTGGGCCATCTGATCCATTGCCTCAGAACTATACACTGGATTGCACCCAAGCGTTGGATAATAACCTGGCAGGACAAGTCATCGCCTTGCAATTAAATATACGATACAACCTGGAGTTCAATGATGGGTTAGACCTTGGCGCCGCTGCGCTTAGCTGCGCATTAACCCCCGACCAAATTGAAGAATTGGATCTCGATAGTGAAGCCACTGTAAATGACCTCCTTGCGTTGTCAAATCTGTACCTGGCCAGCATTTGCAACGGGAGTATTTATCCCGGTGGATTTGGAGGACTCTTGGCCAGTGCTACTACGGCAATAAATGAATTTTGGGATGAATGTCAGCAACAACCGGGCCCGGGCGGCGGTGGTACGGTGATCACCTTCGTCTCGGATGAAATTACAAACCAGACTTGCGACAACAGGTATACAGTCATACGGACTTATCAGGCAGAAGACGAATGTGGCAATATCGCAACATGCACCCAGACCATCACCGTTGACGATCAGACCGCGCCGGTCATCACCTGCGCTGCGCAGACAACGCCCATCGAATGCCCTGCCGCGCCGCAATGGGTCGCTCCCACCGTCACCGACAACTGCGGTGGCACACCTACGGTCACCTTCAGCGACGTGACCACGCCGGGCGCCTGCGCGCAGGAGTACAGCGTGACGCGGACCTGGACGGCGACGGATGATTGCCTGAACACTTCCACCTGCAGCAGGACCGTCACGGTGGAAGACAATACCGCACCGGTCATCACCTGCGCTGCGCAGACAACGCCCATCGAATGCCCTGCCACGCCGCAATGGGTTGCCGCTACTGCCACCGATGCCTGTGACGCCACACCCACGGTCACCTTCAGCGACGTGACCACACCAGGCGTCTGTCCTCAGGTGAGCATCGTCACGCGCACCTGGACGGCGACGGACGATTGCCTGAACACTTCCACCTGCAGCAGGTCCATCGCCTTGGAAGACCACACTGCGCCGGTCATCACCTGCGCCGCGCAGACAACGCCCATCGAATGCCCTGCCACGCCGCAATGGGTTGCCGCTACTGCCACCGATGCCTGTGACGCCACGCCCACGATCACCTTCAGTGATGTGACCACGCCGGGCGCCTGCGCGCAGGAGTACAGCGTGACACGGACCTGGACGGCGACGGACGATTGCCTGAACACTTCCACTTGCAGCAGGACGATTGCCGTCAACGATCAAGCTGCACCGACGGCTTATTTCATCGTCAACGGTGTCCCGAATGCAACGGAAGCCTATGAAATCTGCGGTGAAGTAGATCTGGTGTTAGACCGCGCGGGCATCAACCCAAGCCAACCCCTCACCATAACGCTTACAATTAGTGGTACGGCCACTTCCGGTGCGGACTACTCGCCGCTTAACGCTTCGTACACCATCCCGGCAGGACAAAACCAGTTGATCATTCCCATTACCATCGTGGATGATATGCTGCCCGAAGGCTCGGAAACCATCGTGATCTCGTTCGGCCAATCCTGCTCCTGTGACAAGACGGAAAAAACGCTGAAGATCAGCGACTTGACGACCGCTATAACGTTGACCTGTCCGAGTGACATCACTGTGGACACGGATCCGGCTGTAGTGGTTTATACACCGCCTCTTGCGACGACCGATTGTCCGTGTCCCGGCATTGAACTAGAACTTACGGAGGGATTGCCTTCGGGCAGCGTTTTCCCGTTAGGAACAACGACGGTTTGTTATATTGCCAGGGACAGCTGCGGCAATACGGCTACCTGCTGCTTCAACGTGACTGTTGTGGAAGCGCCCGAATTACCCTGCGACGAAGTGATTGCCGGTTGCGTGAAATTTGAATTGATCGAAATCACCGAAGATAATGCAGGGAACAATACCTATAAGATCCGGGTGACGAATAACTGCGTGAACAAATTGATGTACGTGGCTTTCTCCTTGCCTCCCGGTGTGACGGCCCTGGCGCCACCGAACAATTCGATTTATACTGCTCCCAGTGGAAACGAATACAGTGTGCGCAATCCGAATTTCTCACCTTTCTATTCCATTCGTTTCTATTCAGCTATTATCGGCATAGCCAGCGGTGCGTCGGATATATTTGAATATACCCTGCCCTCGTTGGCAAACCCGCCATTTATCCATGTCATCGTGCGCTTGCAACCCAAGATATTTTTGGAAGGTTACCTGAGTACGGCCGACTGTATTGTGGAGCCGGAGCCCAAACCGGGACCGAAAAAAGCGGATATGACAATTTTCAAAAAGTCGTTGGAGCGTTCACCCGGTCATTTTACAGTGTTCCCCAATCCGACCACCGGTTTGCTCTTTGCCGATCTTACGGAATGGCAGGGCGAACAGGTACAGGTACAGGTGTTTGACAGCAGAGGAGGACGTATACAACAGACCGCTTTGACTGCCGATGTCGCCCCACAGGAAATCCAGTTGCCGAAGGACTTGCCCGGCGGCCTTTATTTCCTTGAAATTGTCACAGAAAATGGAGAGCGGCAAACGGTGCGGTTTATGCTGCAACATTGAGCCGGAAGTGTCTGGGTGAACCGTTTATTTGTGTATTTGGCGATTTGTTTATTTGTTGAACACCCTGCTCACGCGGGAGCAACGAATAAACAAATCGCCAAATCATCAAATAAACAAATCGCCGAATCACCGAATCATCAAAAAAACGGCTTGTAAAGCAGCTTCCCTTCAAACGCCAAACTTTTCCCTAACGACCTTCAGCGCCTTTTCAAAAACGGCTGTGTTGCAGGCGAGCATCTCCTGTTTTTCCATAAAAGCGTTGTCGCCGCTGAAGTCGGTTACATGCCCCCCTGCTTCGTGCACCAATACGGCCCCTGCAGCGACGTCCCAGGCATTGAGGCCATATTCGAAGAAAACGTCGAAACGACCGGCGGCCACCCAGGCCAGGTCGAGTGCTGCCGAGCCGAAGCGCCGCGCACCCCGTCCTTCAGCCATAAATTCGCGCAGTGCCGCAAACCAACCGTCCGCCCGGCTGAAATTGTGGTAGGGAAACCCCGTTGCGATCAATGCCTGTCGCATTTCGCCGCGTTGGCTGACCCGTATGGGCTGACCATTGCACCAGGCGCCGCCATTTTTCCAGGCATAGAACAATTCGTCCTGCGGCACGTGGTGGACGATGCCGAGCACGAGCTCGTCGCCTGCTTTCAATCCGATACTCACGGAAAAGTGCGGTAAGCCGTAAAGAAAATTGGTAGTGCCGTCCAACGGATCAATAATCCATTGCCATTCAGCGTTTTGTTGTGCCACCGTTTCCTCTTCCGTGAGAAAGGCAGCTTCCGGAAGGAGGCGGGAAAGCCGAGCCACCAGCATTTCTTCGGCGGTCCTGTCCACGTAACTGACGAGACCGTTGAGGAATTTTTCTTCAATTTGCCCGGCTTGTACCTGGCCGGTCTCGTCCCGGATAAAGGAAGCCGTTTCCTGAACCGCCTGGGCGGCGAGCATTGTCAGATGTTCCAAATTCATGGGGCAAAGATGGAAAAAACGAAAAGCGTTGTGAGCGTCATCGGGGTCATTATGACTTAATTTTTTTGATGGAAAGCCATTGCGAAAACTAATTTTGCGGAACTGCTCAAAATCCATTTTCAGGGTAAAAATCCGAAAACATTATGGAAAACAGCCATAAAGACCCGAACAAACCTTTGGACGAAAATACATCCGGAACCGGAGGGGAAAAGCCGCCGCTGGCTGACAATCAAAATTTTGCGAGCAAGATGTCCGACCATGTTACCGATTGGGCGGGCGTGGAACGGCTCGAAGGTTTCCATTTGGGCGATGTGTTTTCAGAAGCGTTAAAACGGCACACGAGCGAGGAGGTAGAAGAGTATTTTACGGTCGGCACGCCTTCCACTACTCCGCCGATTGAAAAAGTAAATACGGGCTGGCCCCGCCCCTGGATGTTTCTGCGTACCTTTCTCGGCGCCGCTTTCGTTTATGTGATCTTCGTTCAGGCCTGGAAAGAATTTGAAAACATTAATCTTTTGCCCGGATTGATCATTGTCGGTTCTTTTGCCGTGCCGGTGGCGGCGCTGATCTTCTTTTTTGAAATGAACGCCCGCCACAACGTATCGCTCTACCAGATCATCCGGCTGGTGTTTCTGGGCGGCATTGTTTCCATGACCATCTCGCTGATTTTTTTTCAGATAAGCGATTCGCTCGAACTGGACTGGCTGGGCGCTTCACTGGCCGGCTTGGTGGAAGAGCCCGGTAAATTGCTCGCCTTAGCCATCGTAGTGAACGCATCGCGTTATCATTACACCCTGAATGGCCTGCTTTTTGGCGCCGCGGTAGGGACGGGTTTCGCCGCGTTTGAAAGCGCGGGATATGCACTGTATGCCGGATTGTACGATGCCGACGAAATGCTCGACAGCATCATGCTGCGCGGGATGTTGGCTCCCTTTGGTCACATTGTATGGACGGGTATGTGCGCCGGCGCTCTGTGGAAAGTGAAAGGCAGGCGCCCCTTTCATTTCAACATGTTAAAAGACCCGCGTTTTTACCGGGTATTTATGATCGCCGTCGTGATGCACATGATCTGGAACAGCCCGATTTATCTGCCTTTTTATCTCAAATACCTCATCCTCGGTGCGGCTGCCTGGGTGATCATTTTTTCCCTGATCCAAAGCGGTCTGAAGCAGATCAGGGCGGAGAAAGCGGCATCCTTGAGCAGTGGGCAGTAGCAGTGGCAGTGGCAGTGGGCAGTGGCAGTGGCAGGGGTGTAAAATCTGCTTTAAGATTGTTCTGTTTTATCAGACTCTTAATATCTTAAAAAAAAGAGGCCGTCTCACAAGCCGGTGATTTGTTTATTCGTGGATTTGTTTGTTTTGCAACACCCTCATAATAAGGGTCATTTTCAAATAAACAAATCCACGAATAAACGAATAAACAGACTTATGAGACAGCCTCCTGTCATTTCAATTCAACAAGGATCAGTGGCAAATTGCCACTTTCGCGATCGCTGCGCCTTCGCTGGTGCGAATCCAGGCGAGGTAATATCCGGAAGGCAGGTCATTGACCTGGAAGGTCAGTTGACCGTTCTGGAATTCTTTCACCGTCTGCGAGCGGGCAATACGGCCGTTCCAGTCAATCAAAGATACCGTTACAGATTTGTTGACCTCTGCCAGTTTCAGGTCGAGGCGAACCACATCGGTAGCCGGGTTGGGCGTGACTTTGTATTTGGCCACGTCGAGCGGTTTTTGCTCCTTGGCATTGAGCGGATCGAAACCTTGCAGTTGCAGGCGATGGATGATCTTGGCGCCGTTATAACCGCTGAAGAAACCAAGTCCGGTGGGCGACCCCACGGCAAGCGGTGTCGTCAAATTAATGGCGTAGGGCACATCGAGCGTATTGCTGTAGCGCAGGCAGCGGCCGGTGCCCGCGTTGGTGCCGTCGTAGAACAACGATACATAATAGGCATGGTTTGGCTTGAGCGGCACAGGAAACGACGGGTCATTGGCATCGAATACCGCTACGCTGAAGAGGCTGTCCACCGGCTCGTTGCCCGACATGATGTAGGTGCCGAAGCCAATTTCCTGACCCTGCAGGTCGTCAAAGTTATTCTCTATATCGAGGAAGCCATCCTCATTCGCATCGGCATCGTACACAATGATACTCACGGTATTGGCATCATCGCCCAAGGATGACCAGACGGTGTCCACGTTGGCCAGGCCGAATGTTACATAGGTAGCGAGGCCGCCATTGTCGCCCGTGACGCAGAGTCCGGCGCTCTGGTGAATAAAGTTGCCGGTGATAAAGTCGGAGTTGCTCACACCCACGCCCAGCGGATCAACCACCAGGTTGTCGGTAGCGAAAGTGTAATCGGTGTGCTCGAAGTAGGTGACCAGCGTGTCGCGTGACTCAGTGAAGACGCTGTTGCTGAACGTGACTTTGAACTTGCCGACCACTTGTTCGGGGACAAATTCCTCGAAATCAACGGTCTGCGAAGAATCGGGATCGAGCGACGGGATCGTGACCGAAAGCGTCGTAATGTTGCCCGTCGGCGATTCGATATCGGCCTTCACCACGGCGTCGGTCAGCGTATTGTCGCTGCGGTTCGTGAAAAGGACGCTCATGATACCGGTACCGATGGTGTCCACCTGGCTGAGCGGCGTGGCATAGTGGTACACCGCCGTTTGATTCTGCATGCGCGGGAAAATAAAGCAGACCTCCACCGTTTCGCCGGCCTGCAGTGCGCCGTCGATGGCCTCGCCGGTCTGGCGCTGCAGGAAGATGGCGGGAATGTTCACTGCGGAAGCGCTGTCGAGGCCCGACATGCCGCCGAAGTATTGAGTATCGTTAATCCTGGCTTCACAGGGTCCGTCGAGCGGATTGGTATAGTGATTCAGAATGATCGCAGCCTTTGCGCCAGCCTGTTGGGCGTGGTAGATCTTAAGACTGAAGCCACAGTTTCCACGGCGGATCAGTGCGATCTTGCCATCGAGACTTCCAGCGGGCAAGGGAGCGCAACCGAGGGAATCCGGCATCGCCCATACAACAACGCCGCAAGTATCCTCCGTAACATCAGGTCCAAAACCGGCAGTGCCCAACCAACCGCAGTCTAAGTAACCATAGGAGATATCTTGCGCAATGCTTGCTGGTGAAGTAATACGCACGGTAAAGCCGTCATCTTCGGTACCTGTCTGAGCATTCGCAACAAGAGTAATGAAGAAAAAGCAAAAACAAAGTAATGCTGCCTTCTCAGACAGTAGGAAAATTCTTTTCATAACACGGAAGATTTTAGAATTTCATGAAATGTTTGCCGGGCAAATGTATGACAATTCAGAAATTTTAAAACTCAAAACCGTTTGTTGGGAAAATTTTTACAAAATGAGTACGTTTTCAAAATTACGCATCGAATCATTAGTAAGATGTCAAATTTAATCCTAATGATTCATCTTTTACCCCAATAAATTTATTTTGATAAGGCATATTTCTGGCTCAAAAACTGATTTATTCACGTACTAAAATTATTTGATATGAAAAAATCTTCCCTTTTCCCACTACTTTTGGCAGCAATAGTTGTAACCTTTATTTATCTTCAGTCATGCCAAAAACCACCTGCATTCCAGAAAAAAGAAGTATTAATTGAACCTGCTTCAGAGGTGGGTGATGGCAGTGTTTCTGAAAGGGCATGCGACATTACAATCAGCCAAATTGCAGGAGAGCCTACAACTTTGAAGGTCTGTGGTTGGGAAGGAACAAATATTTGTACCGATTGTGGAGGCAACTTCATTGGCACACAAGGCAACCCCGGAACGGATACTTCGATTTCATTCCCCTATCGTTTTGGGATAATCAATACCGCAACAAATCCAGCGGATAGTATAAAAGTAACCATCTCGTTGAGCTGCTGCCCTCCCTATCCCCGTATTTGGAATATAGCATTACAAGCTGGAGAAGTTAGAAGTTTGGTCATTAATAATTGTAATTTAGGGGAATATATATGTGATTAGTTATAGGATCATATATGTTTTTCAAGGCTAAGCGACCATAAAAACATCGTTTGGCCTTTTTTTTTCTAAGAAATCATAAATATGCCCTCCAATTTAGGTCAAAAAGGTTCTTTAAATATCTGATTATTAGTAAAATTGTTTTTGAAGATTAGTTATTTCAGTCAAATTTTTACATCCGGGCTAAAAGGTTTTTCCAACATGACTAACAAGTTCATAGCTTTCAGCTGTTTTTTTGCCCCGTTTCAACACTTCTTTTTCCTTTTTTAATTTTTTTCAAAATCATCATTTTATGAAGGCAAAATACTTATGCACCCTCCTTTGCTTTGCATGGGCCGGCGTTCTGTTGGCGCAAACCAAATTTTCGGGCAAAATCCCGGCGGCGCAAGATCTGCAACCCGCCCCTTACCTGAAAACGACTGCGCTCCCCAGTGAGCAATACCTGCCCGAACCCGAAAACCCCAGCCCCATCGTCAACCCGGCCGTTTCCTACCGCGACGACGAAGTGGTGGCCATCACCACCTGGGATGCACAGAGTTACGGCTGTATGCCATCCCGCATCTTTGCCAACGACGAGGGCAATCCTGTGGCGACCTGGATCTATGCCACCGACCTCGGCGGCGCTGCCGGCACATTCGCCGAACGCGGCACGGGCTATAATGTGCGCGAGGGTGGCAGTTGGCCTTTAGTGAGCAGCCGCATCGAAGCCATACGCACGGGTTTCCCGGCAGCCGCCCGGCTCAGCGACGGGACGGAGATCGCAGTGGCGCACTACACACCATCGCATCCATATAAAATCCACGTGTCGCGCAAAGGTCCGGGCGAAACGACCTGGACGGAATCGGATCTCGAAAACCCCGCCGGCGTGGGTTGCCTCTGGCCACGCGTTGCCGTCGGCGGTCAGAATGGAAAGACCGTGCACGTCATCGCCATCTCGACACCTACGGCCAACGGGGGCGCCCTCTACCAGGGCGTTGTCAACGGACAGTTGTTCTACTGGCGCTCGACCGACGGCGGACTGACCTGGGACAAAAAACAAACCGTCATCCCCGGATTGGACAGCTCGAAAATCAAAACGCTCGCAGCCGATTCCTACACCATTGATGTGAACGGCGAGACCGTCGGCGTGGCGATTTTCCCCGACTGGAACGATCTGTTGTTTTTCAAGTCGTACGACAACGGCGATTCCTGGGAGCAAACCACCGTCGTTGATTTCCCCGATGCGCTGGAGAATTACGCCGGCGCGGATGGCGACTCCTATACGATTGACGACATCGGTTATATTGACCCGAATACTCCCGACACAGCTCACCTGGCTGTTTTCAGCTCCGATGGCTTCGGTTCCCTGCTCATAGACGACGGCGCACAGGCGCACATCTGGTTTGGCCGGATGTACTATATAGATACCGACCCGGCAGCCAACACCTTCTACTACCCGGGCATGAACGGTCTGTGTTACTGGAATGAAACATATGGCCCCGATGCTATCAGCATTATTACCGGCGCCCTGGATTACAACGGCGATACGGCGCTCACCATCACCGGCGGTGCAGCCGCCATCGGCCCGTATTACAACAGCTTGTCCAGCTTCGCCACGACGGGCATTGACGAAAACGGCGTGATTTACCTCGTTTATTCCGCCCTCCACGAATCGTACCGCTCAGACTGGGGCGCCGAAAAAGACCAGTACTACCGCCACCTGTATGCGATGAAGACAACCGACTATGGCACAACCTGGAGCGATCCCTATGAACTGACGGCGACTCCCTACATTGCGGAGGAATTCATTCCGTTCATCGAGTCGGTGTGGCCGGCCATCCCGCGGCGCATCAGCGGCGATAAATTGTGGGTACTTTATCAACAGGACGGCATACCCGGCACGGAACGCTGGGGCGCGAACCACGCCGCCAGCGAAAACAGCATCAACTGGTTCGAGGTGCCGACCGACGACATTCCGGCCTTTGTCGGCGCGTTCGACCCGCCCTCTGCCGATCCGGCATTCGATCTCGCACTGTCGCCCAATCCCGCTTCTTCCACTGTCCTGTTATCCGCTACCTTCGATGGCAGCGCTCCGGCGCAGGTGGAAGTGTTCGACCTCATGGGCAATCTCGTGCAGCAGTATCGCCTGCCGCAAAACGGAACGGGACGCCAGGCATTGACCCTCCCGGTGCAACAGTTGCAGGCGGGTACTTACGCCGTCCGGGTGACGCAGGGAGGACGCTTCGGTATTACCAAGTTGCTGAAGATCTGATGTTTTGCGAAAAACAAGCAGGCAGACATTGGATTTTTTGACATTGGATGTTTGACTAAATGATTGGCTGGCTGTCAAGGTCAAAATGTCCAACATCCAATGTCAATTTATTTTGTCTGCATACTAATTTTTTTTAATAATAACCATTTCGGGTTATAAAAACGGCGTTCCTGCCCTCTGGAGCGCCGTTTTATTTTTTCAAAATTTAACTAAACGCCACTTAATAAAATCCTGAACGACTCGTTAATGCCCCAGTTTAATCCGAATGTCCAATACGCAGTCGCCGCCGGCAATCGTCAGCGCTGAACATCCCGCCCTCAAATGGCCCACCTTGTTTCTTTCGAGGCTGTTTTACCAGTCTGTTGATTTGTTGATTTGAAGATTTGGTTATGATGTCACACCCTCACGGACAGGGTAGTTGGCAAATAGACAAATCACCATCTAAACGAATCTCCAACTTGTAAGCCTCCTTCGTCGCGACTGCGTTTTGAACCGATTTTTTCTTTTCTTTTAACCACTTAATTTTTCCGAACATGGCATCACTTACACCCATGCAAGGCGCCTTAGGTCATCGGTATGCAGCGCATTTGCTGCGCCGCACCAGTTACCGCTACACCAAAGCCAAAGTAGACGAAATGGCCGGGCAAACGGCAGCCCAGGCGGTGGCTTCGCTCCTCCAATTGTATCCCTTGCAACAAGACCAGCCGATCTACGACACCAACGAAGCACAAGGCAGCGCTTCCCCAGGAACCTGGTGCCTTCCACCCGGCAGCCTTCCACCCACTGAAGACTTCAAGCTGCGCCCCTGGCTCTCCTGCTGGTGGATCAACGAAGCCCTGAACGATCCGGGTATCGGCCATCGCATGACGTTCTTTCTCCATCAGTTCAATTCCGTAGCGATGACGGCTTTTATGACCGTTCATTACTTCGACTATCTGACGCTGTTGCGCTGGGCCGCTTTGGGCAATTTTAAAAAATTGATCGCCAAGATGGTCGTGGACAACGCCATGCTGAAATACCTGAACAATACGGAAAACTCGAAGGACAATCCCAACGAGAACTTTGCCCGCGAGTTTTTTGAATTGTTCACCATCGGCAAAGGACCGCAGATCGGCCCCGGCGATTATACCAACTACACCGAAGACGACATCGTGCAGGCCGCTAAAGTCCTGACCGGCTTTCGTGTGAAAGGCCAGCGCAATGTGCTCGATACTGAAACCAATATTCCGCGCGGCGGCGTCAACTTCGAGCAGCACGACGAGTTTGAAAAAAAATTCAGCGACAAGTTCCAGGGAACGACCATTGCCGCAGCCACCGACGCCGACGGCATGTGGCTCGAACTCGATGCCTTCGTGAACATGACCTTTGCCCAACCCGAAACGGCCAAAAACTTCTGCCGCAGGCTCTACCGCTTCTTCGTGAGCCGCTACATCACACCTGAAATCGAAAGCGACATCATCACACCCCTCGCCGATACCTTCATTGCCGGTAACTTCGAGATCAAACCCGTGCTGGAACAACTCTTTCAAAGCCAGCACTTTTTCGACGCCGACGACTCCGACAACAAGGATGAGATCATCGGCGGCCTCATCAAATCGCCGGTCGAGCTGGCCTTGCAGGGCATCTCGTTCTTCGAACTGACCGTGCCCACCGCCGACGCCGATCTCGAAGGATATTTTCAGTTCTTTGGCCGCGGCGTTCTCGGCAGAATGCTCGAACAGGCCAATATGCCGCTCTTTTTCCCACCCGATGTATCCGGATACCCGGGATATTTCCAGGAACCCGATTTCCACCGGCAGTGGTTCAATGCGAGCACCATCGTGGCGCGGTACAAGATACCCACCATGCTCCTGAGCGGCAAACTGAGCACCGGCGGTTCGCCCGACGACCCCTTAGGCGCGCAGTTCGACGCGGCGAATTGGGTAAAAACCAGCGGCGTCATCAGCGATGCCACCGATCCGTACGTGTTGGTGCAGGACCTGCTGGAGTACCTGCTGCCGGAAGAAACCGACACCGACCGCTTCAATTATTTCTACAACACGGTTTTCCTCGACCAGCTGCCGCCTGCCGACTGGACCTATGAGTGGCAGAACTACCTGAATACCGGCGACGACACCGAGGTGAAAATACCCCTCGGAAGGTTGATCAATGCCATCATGTATTCAGCAGAATATCAATTGCTCTGATGGTGGATTGGTGGGATTGGTGATTGGTGGGATTGGTGATTGGTGGGATTGGTGATTGGTGAATTGGTGAATTGGGGGATTGGGGGATTGGTGAATTGGTGCGCGGTGACGATGTTCAAAAATCTGTGTCAATAACAATTATTGTTGCTGAAAATCAACGACTTGAAAATTTTTGACACAGATTTTCGAGAAAACTCGACGCGGTTGCCCGAGGCCCTTCGCGTATGCTTCACACCATTCTGCAGGTAATTGAACACCCTCAAGGCTGACCAGTTCACCAATCCCCAATCCACCAATCCCCAATCCACCAATCCCCAATCCACCAATCCCCAATCCACCAATCCCCAATCCACCAATTCCCCAATCCACCAATCCCCAATCCACCAATCCACCAATCCACCAATCCACCAATCCCCAATCCACCAATCCCCAATCCACCAATCCCCAATCCACCAATCCCCAATCCACCAATCCACCAATCCCCAATCCACCAATCCACCAATCCACCAATCCACCAATTCCCCAATCCACCAATTCCACAATTCAACAAATCCACGGATTATGAAAAGAAGAAACTTTCTCAAAATATTACCCGCAGCGGGCGTATCATCGTTCGTAGTCAACGGCCATGCCATGCGGCCATTTGCCAACAGCAAAATCGCAAAGATCATGGCCACCTGCGACGGGGTGGAAGACCGCGTACTGGTGCTCATCCAACTCAAAGGCGGCAACGACGGTTTGAATATGCTTATACCGGTGCAACAGTATCCCCTGTACGCCGCTTTGCGACCCTCTATCCGCATCCCTGATTCCGGGGCGAACAAATACCTCGACCTCGACAATACCCTGCCCAATCCCGATAAAGTGGGCGTGCATCCGGTAATGACGGGTTTGAAAGACCTTTACGACAGCGGTCAGGCCGCTATCGTGCAGGGAGTGGGTTATGCCGACATGAACGGATCGCACTTCAAAGGCACAGACCTGTGGCTCTCCGGCGGCGATGGCACGCCCGAAAAAAACAACATCCAGTCCGGTTGGATGGGCCGCGCGCTCCAGGCCATGTACCCCGACGTATTGGGCACGCCCACGACCGACATGCCCGACCCGCTCGGCATCCAGGTGGGCGACCCGAATCCATCGCTCGGATTCCACACCGAAACGCAGCACCAGAACGTGCTCAACCTCAGCGGTCAGGACCCGGCGGGTTTTTACTCTCTGATCCAGACCATCGGCGGTGCGCCCCTGCTCAATGTGCCCGATTCGGAATACGGCGAAGAGATCGCCTACATCCAGGGCATCGAAAACAGCCTCAGCCTGTACGCCCAGCGCATCACCGACGCCTTCAATGCTGGCTCCAATTCGATCACGGACTACCCGCAGGTGGGATTGGCCGATCAGTTAAAAACCATCGCCCGCCTGATCGCCGGAGGCCTGAAAACCAAGATCTACCTCTGTTCGATGGGCGGATTCGATACGCACGGAGCGCAGGTGTTTGAAAATCAGACGACATCCGGCACACATGCCAATTTGTTGAAAGACTTTTCCGATGCCGTGAAAACTTTCTTCGACGACCTCGAAGGTCTGGGCATCGCCGACCAGGTGGTCGGATGCACCTTTTCCGAATTCGGTCGTTGCGCCCGTGAGAACGGCTCGCTCGGCTCCGACCACGGCACCCTGGCGCCCATGTTCATGTTCGGAAAAAGCGTCAAAGCGGGTGTAGTCGGCACCAATCCCAATCTCGGCGTATTGACGCAGGACAACCAATTGACAGACATGCAATACGACTACCGCCAGGTGTTCGCTACCCTGTTGCAGGACTGGCTGGGCGCCAACAATTTCGTGCTGGAACAAACCATGTTTGAAGGTTATTCAAAAATAGCCGCAGTGGATCCGGCGGCGGTGGTCAGCCCCGATTGTTATATCGGCGGCACGACTTCCGTTTTCGATCCGCTGGCCCGGCAGAAGCCGCTGACCGTGTTCCCGAACCCAGCCAATTACAGCGCCGAGGTATCGTTCCAGAGCAAGGCTGCTTTCGATGCCCGGCTTACCTTGCACAGCCTTGGCGGCACGCTCATTTCGGGAAGTATGGTGAAAGTGCAACAAGGCTCCAACTTCTACTTCCTGGACGTCGCATCGCTCCCGTCTGGCAGTTACTTCGTGCGTTTGGAGAACAAACTCACGGGTAAAGCTGAAGTAGTGAAACTCAGCGTGGCGCGTTGAGACAATGTATTCGGACGAAATGATTTGAATGGTTTGAAATAGCGGCCCGCTCATCGAGTATCGAAGAGGGGGCCGTTTTTATTTGGCAAAATAATTCCCGGCATTTCCGTCTGACAAAGTAATATTGCATCATGTAGTCTGCTGCCCCGAATCAAAAGAATCAATATCTGTTTCCTTATATTTCTATCACACTTTCAATCAAATCATCTGCCGCCATGTCCAAATGTCAATCCTGCCTTTCGCTTCTTTTGCTGCTGCACTTTGCAGCGTTGCAAGCCCAAAATTATCCGGTCTTTAGCGGTAAAACCGTTGCCCTCGCCAACAATGAAAATCTGGATGGCATTCTGAGCGCCTACCGGGTATACGATTTCGAAGCCTCCGAACTAAAGGCATATTTACAGGCGACGTCATCGTACCAAAAACAATTCACCCTTGATCTGCCAGGACTGGGCGCCTGGCCGGTCGCCCTGGCTTTGCGTCCGCTCTTACCGGCCGATTACCGGCTGCGGGTAGACGATGGGTATCAAATTCAGGAATTTCCCGGCCCGGGCGACATCACCTGGGCAGGGCATCTGGCAAGCGCTCCCGGATATGAAGTCAGTCTGACGGTGGACGAGGGCTTTGTGTTCGGTACAATTCAAACTCCTCAAGGCAACCTTTTCATCGAGCCGTTGAACAATTTGTTGCCTGGCGCGCCTGCCGGCAGATTTATTGTATACCGGACAAGCGACGTTTTGCCTGGCGCTGCCCAAACCTGCGGGGTCACGGAAATCGAAAAGAAAAAATCGGGCCAGGCATTTCAGGCCTCCGAACGGCAGGTGGGGCAGTGTAGACACGTGGAGCTGGCCATCGCTTCCGATTATGACATGTTCGTCCGCTATACCAACGCCGCCGGAGTGGAGACCCACAACATTGGCGTGATGAACGAGGTGGCCAATGATTACGACGACGCCTTCGACGACGAAATTTATTTCCTCGTTACGACTCAATACGTCTCCAGCACATCAACTTCTTCGCTCGATGTTGCGCTGACTGCCACCACCGACGCGGAGGTTTTGTTGGATAATTTCAAAACCTGGGGTAATGCGGGCAATTTCGGCGTTTCCTTCGATTTGGGACAGCTGTGGGTGACGCGCGATATTTGCTCCGATGCCGGTTGCAGCACCATCGGCATCGCTTATATCGGTGCGGTATGCGGCAATTCCCGCTATCATTTGCTCGAAGATTACAACGGCGCAAATCCCGGCGGTACAGGCTGGGAACTGCGGGTGTTGACCTCGCACGAAATCGGGCACAATTTCGATGGTACCCACGATGCCCCCGGTTCGCCTACCATCATGGCGCCGAGTGTGAGCAACACATCGAGTTGGTCGTCCCAGTCGGTAGATGAAGTCGGCGACTTCCTGCCCTCCGTTTCCTGCTTATCCCTGTGTGGCGTCAACTTTGCTGCCAGTTCAGCGACTACATCCGAAAATGTCAGCGCTGTTTATTTGCCCGCCGGCGCCCCATCCTGTGAAATGGGTTACACCGAACTGCTCATTCCGGTCGGATATTCCGGCCCCGCCTCCGGCGGCTCGGTCTCCGTCGCCGTGACGGGTGGCACGGCAACGGAAAACCTCGATTTCGACCTGCCCAGCACGACGATTGACTTTCCGCCAGGATACACCAACCAAACGGCCAATCTGACGGTTCGGATCTGGAACGACGCTATCCTTGAAAGCAACGAGACCATCGAACTGGAACTGACCGGAGGTCTGGCAGGCAGCCAAAATACCGCCACTGTTTTCATCGTCAGCGATGATACTGACCCGGCGAACAGTTACTATCGCTTTGGACAAATCGGAGCGGGGAATACGCTCATGGCCGCGCCGTTTCGAGGCTCTGCGTCGGACTGCCGTACCCAGATCATTTTCAGCGTCGCCGAACTGACTGCAGCCGGCTTTGCTGCCAATGATATCATCAATGGAATCGCGTTGGAAGTAACCAATAAAAGCTCGTCCCAACCATACAGTGGCTTTACCATAAAAATGAAACACACTACCGCTGCTCCGTCTCCGCACAGCCAGCCGGAAGGCAGCGGCTTTACAACGGTGTACAGCGCCGCGCATACCACGAGCGTGGGTTGGAACAAATTCAATTTTTCGCAGGGCTTTGTGTGGAACGGCACCTCTAATCTTCGGGTGGAATTTTGCTACGACAATGCTTCAGCCACAGCCGACGACCTGGTGCGCGCCTCTACCGGAGCCGCCACCGTGTTCGTTTCCGCCAGTTCGGGTTCCGGCTGCTCGCTCCCAACCAACGGCGGGTATTCTTTTTTTTCAAATGCGCGTCCCAACACCCGCTTGTATAAAGGCAACGAAATTGCCATCACCCTCAGCGACGAGGCCGATACCAATCTGAAAAACGGCGAAACTGCTTATTTTAAAGATGCGCAAAATGAATTTATTCTCGCCATCCAGCAAAACGCCGGATCTGACGCGGGCTGTGTGAATGTCCAGATTGACCGGGCTGGTACCGGACGCCAAACCCCACCCTGGCTACTTCCCGGGTATTACATCAGCGACAAAACCTTTTTTGTAAGTTCCGACAATCCTTCCGCAACTTACGATATCACTTTGTATTACAGCAAGGCGGAGGTCGCGGTGTGGGGTGGCAGCGCCAGCGATTTGAATATTATTAAAAGTAGTACGCCCATCGCCACTGCCGACGCTTCCACCTGCACCATCAATGAAACGATCACCCACAACACATTCGGTCCAGCAGCGATACCAGATGCTTACCACAGTTACAAAGGAACCTTCACAGGTTTTTCGGGCTTCGCACTTACCAATGCCACTCAGTCCTTGCTGCCGGTTGAATGGCTCGATTTTTCGGCAAAATTGGAGGGAGAAATGGTATTGCTTTCCTGGGCCACTGCTTCCGAGCAGGACAACCGCGGTTTCGACGTGGAACGCTCCCGCGATGGTGTGAAATTTGAAAAAATCGGTTTTGTACAAGGGCGGGGAACCATTGAACAACCCCAACCTTATCATTTTGCAGACGCGGAAGCACTTCAGACAAACTTACCGGTTCTTTACTACCGCCTGAAACAACTTGACAACGATGGCGCCTGGTCTTACTCGAAAATAGTGCCTGTGAACTTACCCCGTGCCGCCGTCACATGGCTGATGCAACCCAATCCGGCTCTAAATGAAGTTTGGTTGATAAGGGATGATTGTCCCGATTGCACGGCGGATATTTCGGTATCCGACGCAACAGGCCGGATCGTGCTCCGGCAACAAGTGTCTGGCAATTCTGCTGTGTTGAGCCTGGATGGTTTGCCCAAAGGCGTGTTTGTCGTGACCATTCACAACGATGGCGGCGGAGTATGGCAAACCAAACTGTTGAAGATATAACCGGACGAAACTTACTTGCCCGTTTTATGCAGATGCAATTCCTATCCCTCGCTTTTCTTCTTTTTTCCAATGCAGCGCTTTTCGCCCAGTCATTGCCGGCCACTTTGACGCCCATAGGCTCGGAAAAACCGCCTTTTTCCTTGGATGAAGCGCAACGCCGCCACTTTCTGTATTTCTGGGAACTGGCGCACAAAACCAATTTTCAGATTCCCGACCGCCATCCCCGGGATGATTTTTCGAGTATTGCCGCCACCGGTTTCGGCCTTTCCGCCTACTTAGTCGGTGTGGAGCGCGGATGGATCACCCGGGCGCAGGCAGCGGAACGGGTCTTGAAAACGCTTCAGGTATTGCGGGACCTGCCGCAAGGGCCGCAACCATCCGGCACAGCCGGTTATCGCGGCTGGTTCTATCATTTCCTCAATACCGGCGATGCGCGGCGTTTTAAAAACGTCGAATTATCCTCCATTGATACGGGATTACTCCTGGCGGGTGTGCTCTCCTGCATGTCCTATTTCGATCAAAACGACCCGACAGAAAAGGCCATCCGCGAAACCGCCGATTTTCTCTACCGCCGCGTCGAGTTCGACTGGTATCTCAACGAACACAACCGACTGAGCATGGGCTGGTTCCCGGAACGCGGCTTTCTCGCTTCCGAATGGCGCGGCTACAACGAGGCCATGATACTCGTCATCATGGCATTGGGCTCCCCTACGCACCCTGTTCCCGCCCAGGCCTGGGAATCCTGGTGCAGATCCTATTACCGCACCGAATTCAAAGGCCAGGATATGGTCAATTTCGGCCCTTTGTTTGGCCACCAGTACAGCCATTGCTGGATTGACTTCAGGGGCATTCAGGACCGGTATATGAAAAAGGCGGGCTTCGATTATTTTGAAAACAGCCGCCGGGCTGTACTCGCCAACCGCCGGCACTGCATGGATAACCCCATGCAATTCAAAGGCTACGGCGAAAACATCTGGGGCCTGACCGCCGGCGACGGCCCCGATGCGGAAATGGAACACCTGGGGAAACGGATTTTTTGCCCCGGTTACGCCGCGCGCGGCGTGGCAATTGATTATCTCGACGACGATGGCACCATTGCTCCGACCGCTGCCATCGCTTCCACCCCGTTCGCACCCGAGGTTTGCCTTCCTGCTTTGGAAACCATGTGGAACCGCTGGCCGGTGGGCCGCTACGGCTTTTTCGACGGCTACAACGAAACGTTCACGCAATTGGACAAATCACCCAATGCACAACCCGGATACCCTTTCTGGGTGGACCGCGATTACCTTGGCATTGACCAGGGCCCCATCGTATTGATGCTGGAGAATTATCGAAGCGGCCTGCTTTGGAATTTAATGAAAAAAAATCCCTACATCGTCCGGGGATTACAACGGGCGGGATTCACCGGCGGGTGGCTCGATCAGGCAGACGTCCAAAAACGGACCGAAGGAATCAACTTCGCCGACGGCGAAAAGGCAAAACCCAACCCCGATGTACCGCTCGACAAAAACAGTTTTTTCAAAAGGGAGGACTACAAAGATGCCGCAGGCAACAAACTCCCTTATCAGTTGATGGAACCGTGGCAGTCCAAACCCGGTGAACAATACCCGCTGGTGGTTTTCCTGCACGGTTCGGGCGAACGGGGCACGGACAACGCCGCTCAAATGAAAAACGGAGTCCATGCTTTTGCAGAAAAAGAACTGCGCGAAAAACATCCCTGCTATCTCCTCGTGCCGCAGTGCCCCCCCGAACAACGCTGGGGCGGTTCGTCGCGCGACGAAAATTTGCGCTTCGATGAACAAAATCCAACTCTGCCGGGTCGGATGGTCATCGAATTAATAGAAAAAACGCTGGAGAAAAACCCTGCGATTGACCGCAACAGGGTGTATATCACAGGATTGAGCATGGGCGGCTTTGGCGCCTTCGACGCCCTGATGCGCCGCCCCGATTTGTTTGCCGCCGGTATGCCGCTTTGTGGCGGCGGCGATCCGAACCACGCGGAGCGCATCAAAAACATCCCGTTGTGGGTGTTTCATGGGCGACTCGATGAGGCCGTCCCGCCGCATTTCTCTGTAAAAATGGTGGATGCTTTGAAAAAAACAGGCAGCAAAGTACAATACACCGAATATTCTACTTTAGGACACAACGTATGGGATGTGACTTATTACAATCCGGCGGTGTTGGAATGGCTATTCGCTCAACGAAAAACAGAATGACGAACTGAATGAAAACGTTCAATCATTTTACAAAACTTACCCCTTCATATACGGTTAACAACTCCAACTCAACATCTAAGGCAGGAACAGGGAAACGCTTATCGGAGCATTTGTTTCAAGGTTGAAGTAATATTGAAACAAATTTCATTGTGGTCGTCTGTTGCACCGGGCACAGGAATCAAATTTCCATTGATGAATTCATGGCGGATTTCAGAGCGTTCTTCAAACTGGATATATTCTTCGACGGTCATCGGACGGCTCGCGGTCAAAACATCATCCTTCATATTGTAAGTTTTTAATTGGCCAAAAATACAATTCAGGTTTCAAATTTTCAAACATGGGAAAATCCACATACCTTTTATTCATTTTAAACATCCTGTTTTTCAGGAATATACAGGCACAAATCTACCGCCCCTCCGCCACTGCGGAGCAACGCGCGAACGAACTGCTCGCTACCATGACCCTGGATGAGAAGATCGGCCAGCTCACACTCTACACCACCGATTGGGGCAGCACCGGGCCTACCATCCGCGAAGGATATAAAAATGACATCCGGTCAGGCGCTTGCGGCAATCTTTTCAACAGTCATACCGTCGGTTTCGTGCGCGAATTGCAAAAAGTGGCCGTGGAGGAGACCCGCCTGAAAATCCCGCTGCTGTTCGGATTCGATGTCATACACGGATACAAAACCATTTTCCCAATTCCGCTGGGAGAGGCTGCGAGTTGGGATATGGAGGCCATCGGAAGGTCCGCCCGTATTTCCGCCGCCGAAGCCGCTGCCGCCGGCCTGAACTGGACCTTCGCGCCGATGGTGGACATTTCGCGCGATCCGCGCTGGGGGCGTGTTATGGAGGGGGCAGGCGAAGACCCCTGGTTGGGCAGCCGCATCGCCGAAGCGCGGGTGCGCGGTTTTCAGGGCAAAAAAATCGGCGATACCGACGCGGTGCTCGCCTGCGTGAAACATTTCGCCGGATATGGAGCGCCCATCGGTGGGCGCGATTATAATACCGTGGATATGAGCGAGCGCTATTTCCGCGATTTCTACATGCCGCCCTACGAAGCGGCCGTCAAAGCCGGAGCAGCGACGGTGATGACTTCCTTCAACGACTACGACGGCGTACCCGCCACCGGCAACAAATACCTGCTCACCGACCTTCTGCGCAAAGAATGGGGCTTCCGGGGCTTTATCGTCACGGATTACACTTCTATGAACGAAATGGTCAACCACGGCGTCGTCGCTGACGACAAGGAAGCGGGCGAACTCTCGCTCAATGCCGGCGTCGACATGGATATGCAAGGCGCTATCTATCAGCGTTTTTTGAAAAAATCAGTGGAAGAAGGGAAAGTAAAAATGGCCGATATAGACGAAGCCGTCCGCCGGATATTGCGACTCAAGTTTGATTTGGGTCTGTTTGAAGACCCTTACAAATTTTGCGATGAAAACCGCGAAAAAAGCGTATTGTTAAGCCCTGAAAACCGCGCTGCTGCCCGCGATATTTCCCGAAAAAGCATTGTTTTGTTAAAAAATGATAAAAATCTGTTGCCCCTCGACCGCAACCGGAAAATCGCGCTCATCGGCCCCTTAGCCGACAACAAAGGCGAACTCATCGGCAACTGGAACGGCGCGGGCAATGCCAACGATTGTGTGAGTGTGCTGGAAGGGGTGCGTGCTCAGGCGAAAGGCGAGGTGTTATTTGAACGCGGCTGTTCGTTTTTCGAGGCCAAAAAAGAGTGGCTTGAAGCCGCCCTGGCTGTGGCAAAACAGTCTGACGTGGTAGTGGCAGTGGTAGGCGAACAAGCCATGATGAGCGGCGAAGCCGCCGCGCGGGCCGACATTACTTTGCCTGCTGTGCAGGAGGAAATACTCATAGAACTGGTGAAAACGGGCAAACCCGTTGTGGTCGTCCTGATGAACGGCCGCCCGCTTGCCATCCCGAATATCGCGGAAAATGCCGGCGCCATACTCGAAACCTGGTGGCTCGGTACCGAAGCAGGAAATGCCATTGCCGACGTGCTGTTCGGCGGGTACAATCCTTCGGGCAAGCTGCCCATGTCCTTCCCCCGTTCAGTGGGACAGGTTCCTGTTTTTTACAATGAAAAAAACACCGGGCGTCCCTTCGATCCCAACTCCAAATGGACGAGCAAATACATAGACATGCCCAATGCGCCGCTTTATCCTTTCGGGTACGGGCTTAGTTATACCACTTTCAGTTACAGTGATCCCAAGCCCGATAAAATTGTATTTAAAAAAGGCGAAAACCTGCAAATCACGGTGAGTGTGACCAATACCGGCAGCCGTCCCGGCGAAGAGGTGGTGCAGCTATACGTCCGCGACCTGGTGGCTTCCGTCACCCGGCCGGTCAGGGAGTTAAAAGGATTCCAAAAGATCGCGTTGAACCCCGGCGAAACGAAAGCGGTGAAATTCACGCTGACCGAGCGCGATCTGAGTTTCTACCGGCGCGACATGACCTTTGGCGCCGAACCGGGCGAATTTGAGATCATGACCGGTGGAAATTCGGCGGATGTGAAAAAAGCAAAGGTGCTCATGACGGAGTAAAAGGCCGAAACACTCGCTACCTTCGCGGATTCCATATCACTTCTTCCGCACCCAGATCATGCGCGAGTTGGCGGGCCAGCATGAAAAAATAATCGGACAGGCGGTTGAGGTATTGCAAGACAATATCCTCGACAGGTTCCGACTCGTGCAAAGCTACGGCGAGCCGCTCGGCGCGGCGACAAACCGTGCGGCAGACATGGCATACGGACACTGCCGGGTGACCGCCGGGCAAGATGAAATTTTTTAAAGGTGGCAAAGCGGCATCTATCGCGTCCATTTCTTTTTCCAGCATTTCCACGTCGCCAGGGAGCAGATCGGGCACCGGCGGATGTTTTGCCGGGTCGGAGGCGAGGTGGGCGCCGACGGTGAAAAGACGGTGTTGAATGTGCGCCAATACTTCGCGTATGTGTTCGTCCCCGACGGAATCGCGCAACCAACCGGTAAATGCGTTCAATTCGTCCACTGTGCCATAGGCATCCACACGCAGATGGCTTTTAGGCACCCGCCGTCCTCCGAACAAAGCAGTTTCTCCTTTGTCGCCTGTCCTGGTGTATATTCTGAAAGCCATCTATAGGATCAATTCACTGCCTTTTTGTCGGTGCCGGGGTGATATTTATGCCGGGGTTGGTTCCCTGAGATTGTCCGGCAGGCTGAAGTTCAGTGCCGGGGGCGGGTTGCGGCGTTTCATCTGGCACAGGTAGTCCGTTGAGGTGTGCCCACGTGATCGGCGCCCAGTTGGTCAGGCTTTGCCGCAGGAATGTCTTTTTGGTGCGCGCCTGTGCGAGCATCAGGCGTTCGAGTATCAGTTTTTTCAATTTGGGCGAACACCGGGCTACAGCCGCTCCGAAGGGCGCGTCGCCCACTACCGGAATGAGTTCAAGACAGGTGACGGAATGGTTGAGCGCGTCCACGCCGTCCGCTACCCGTTGGAAATCAAGAAGTTTGAATATCGAGTTCACATCGCCTGCTTTTGCGGATGCAAGCATCTCAGGGTATTTAAAGTTGGCCAGGCTTGCCAATTTCAGCACATTTTGGAAGATTTCCACTTCGTAGTTGCGCATCAGCGAATCCGGGAAAACCGGAGAAGGTGTCTCCGCCTTTATCGCTATACCGGATCCATTTTCGGACATTGAATCGGGCTTAATGGCAGTAGACCCTTCGGCAGCAGGAGCAGCAAGCAGTGAAATGGGTCGAACGGGATTGGCGGGAGCGGGCCGGGTTTCCTGTGCAAAGGCGTTTGCGGAGGGGAAGAGCAGCAAGCATACAGCCCAGCGGATTGATTCTCTTTTCATGGGAAATAAAGTTGAGTGTGGTTAAAAAAACGCTGCAAAGGTGGGCATTTCGCCGCATATTTTTTCCGGTTTCAATTTTTGCTGCCGCTTTTTTTCCTGAAAGCAAAATGTCTACTTTTGCGCCGCTTTAATAACGATCACTCATTATCCGCTACTTATCTACGCATTACTATGGGACGCGCGTTCGAATTTCGCAAAGAGAGAAAATTTAAAAGATGGGCCGGCATGGCCAAAACTTTCACCCGTATCGGGCGCGAGATCGCGCTGGCGGTGAAGGCAGGCGGCGCCAATCCCGAGTACAATTCCCGTCTCCGGATGGCCATCCAAAATGCCAAATCGGCCAATATGCCGAAGGCCAATGTGGAAAGTGCCATCAAGAAGGCCTCCGGTAAAGAAGCCGAAAATTTCCAGGAGGTGCTTTACGAGGGAAAGGGGCCGCACGGCATCGCTATTCTGGTGGAAACGGCAACAGACAATCCCACCCGCACAGTGGCCAATGTCCGGATGTATTTCGACCGGGGCGGCGGCGCGTTGGGCACCTCCGGTAGCGTAGGATTCCTTTTCGACCGGAAAGGGGTGTTCAAAATCAAAGCCGAAGGCCGGGATTGGGACGAACTGGAGCTCGAACTCATAGACGCCGGACTGGAAGAAATGAAACGCGAAGAGGACGAAGTGGTGCTGTATACCAGTTTTACCGATTTCGGCGCCATGCAGAAAGCATTGGAAGACAAAGGTATAGAAACTTCCAGCGCCGCCCTGGAATATATCCCCAACCAGACGAAAAAAATCGGGGATGCCGAGGTGGAACAGGTCATCAAACTCATCGACCGCTTAGAAGAGGACGACGACGTCCTGAACGTGTTCCATACGATGGATATGTCGGAGTGACGGTGGACGGTGGACGGTAGACGGTAGACGGTGGACGGTAGGCGACAGTAATAAATAACCCACCTCTTAGGTCCTGGCGTTTTTTACCTATACTGACAATAAGTACATGGACAATGGATTTTTGACATTGGACATTTGACCAAATGATTGGTTGTCAGGGTCAAACGTCCAATGTCCAATGTCGATTTATTTTGTCCGCTTACTTAAGTTGGTCATTCTTTTACTATCCGTCCCGAAGTCGTCCCACTTTCCGTTTTTATCTGCCAGAAATACACCCCATCCGGCTGATTTTTAAATGATACCGGCACTAACTCGCGTTTCTGCGCCGTCCAGTTTTTATTAAAAACGAGTCTTCCGTCGGCGGCAAATATTTCCAAGACCGTTTTTCCGGAAAGGTTTTGAAGGTCAAAAACCGTTTCGCCGGCGGTGGGATTGGGAAAAACCTGCGCGACCGGCGCCGGTGGTTCCGGCGCCGAAGTGGATTCGTAATTCAGCGCTGCATTCACTGCTGCCAGGGCATCTACCCGTCCATATCCGTATGTATTGTTCGGGTAACCCAAACCACTGTTGTCGGCGCAGTCCTGCCAACCGAATTTCGGAACTGCCGTTTCTTCTATCATCTGCTCGATGAGTTCCACCTGGCCGGCCAGATCGGGGCGCGCCGACAGCATCAAAGCCACCAGGCCCGCCACGTGTGGCCCTGCCATACTCGTTCCGCTAAAATTTTCATATTGGCCATTGGGTACGGACGACCGTACATTCTGACCCGGAGCGGATACATTAGGTTTTTGGCGGCCGCTGCCGTCAATAATAACCGGCCCGCGACTGCTGAAGGCAGCGATCGTATCGTCGAAACGGGTGGCGCCGATGCTGAAGCTCTCTTCGAAATAGGCAGGAGGCCCGAGCGTGGAACTGCAACCCAACCAGCCTTCATTGCCGTTGCTGACGATCACCACCACGCCGGAGGCTTTCAAATTGACGATTGCCACGCGCAAAATGTCGCTGATGATCAGGTCGGTACAACCCTCGATGTCGGCGCAATACCAGGAATTGTTGATCACGTGGGGCGCCTTATCCGGATCGGCGTTTTCACCGTTCAGGTCGGTGGGCGCCAGAAACCACTGAAAACATTCGAGATAAGAGGACGGTTGTCCCCAGCCGCGTTCCATGTTGCGGCAGCCGACCCATTGGGCGCCTGGCGCCACGCCGATCTGGTTGTCCAGGCCGTCGTCGCCGGTCATGGTGCCCATCGTGTGAGTGCCGTGTTTGCTATCGTCGCAGGGAGCGGGCGCGTCGAAGCCGCAGGGATTCGGGTTGTAAGGATGGCCGAGCGAATCCAGATTCAGCGGACTGTAATCGTGAATGGCGTCGTGCCAGTTATAGTGGTGATCCGCCGTGCCTGAGAGATTGTTCCAACCGCGATAATGTGCTTGCAGCGCCGGGTGCACCCAATCATATCCCGTGTCGGCGCCACCGACGGTAATACCTTGTCCGGTGTAGCCAAGGTCCCATACAGCGGGAGCGTTTATCCGTTCGATCCCCCATTCTACCGTGCCGCGTCCGACGGCTGGTTCCTGTGCGGATGATTCGACCGGGACGGGAAACTGTACCCAGGGATCGGCGCCAAGCCATTGTACCTCAGGCAATTCGGCCAGTCGCTTGGCCAGGCCCGGGCTGATATTCCCTACGGCGATGGCATTCACGAGGTAAAGACCATTGGCGGCAGCATTGTGTTCCCGTAAAATGCGAACGGCATTGGCCTGCGACCGGGAAGCTGTTTCGACCAGCCGGTTGTATACGAAGCGGGCTTTTTCCGGTTTGGTTTTTAACTGTTTGGCGCCGCTGACGTCGGCTTTTTCATTAAAAACGACGAGAACATCGGCTTTCCCCCCTTGATCGAGGCTTGTTAAAACTTCGGGCGCCACCTTCTGACGCCAGGCGGCAATCTGGCTGAACGAGACAACCACAACCATGTGCAGCAGCAGTGCGATAAAAAAACTTTTTTTCATTCCGTTAAATCAAATATTAAGACCATGCACAAATGCCGAAAATAACCGCCCTTTTGCAAGCGCTCCGGCATTTCTACATCTTTGCAAAAAAAGATGCCATTAAAACGCCCAAAAGTACGCGCTCGTCACAAACCTTTCCGGCTAAAAACAGCAAATACCTATCTTTGCCTTCTCTTTACCTCTCACATATGAAAATTGCTATCGGCTGCGACCACGCAGGATTCCCATACAAAGACAGCATTGTGGAGATGCTGCAATCGCAGGGGCATATGGTGCTCGACTTCGGTACCAATTCGCTCGACTCAGTGGACTACCCCGATTTTGCCCATGAGGTCGCGAAATCCGTCGAATCCGGTCAGGCCGACAAGGGCGTGGTGCTCTGCGGCAGCGGCAATGGCGTGGCCATGGCTGCCAACAAACACCAGGGCATCCGCTGCGCGCTCTGCTGGACCGAAGAGATCGCCGCGCTTGCCCGACAGCACAACGACGCCAACGTCATCGCCCTGCCCGCCCGTTTTGTCCCGGAAATACTCGCCCAGGCTATGGTACGCATTTTTCTATCCACAGAGTTCGAGGGAGGACGGCACGAGCGGCGGGTACATAAGATCGCGTGCGCCTGATGCCATCTGTCGGACGTTCGGATATTGTAACCGGCGGTTAAATCAATATTTTGAGGCGTGCCGCCGAAATCCTCAGCATCCGACGTCCGTAAGTCCAACCGTCAAACGTCCAACATCCAATGTCTATTCTGATCATTGACGATGAAACAGGGTTGCGCGGACTGCTCGCCCGCATCCTCCGGCTCGAAGGCTACGAAGTGGCCGAGGCCGGTACAGGACGGGAAGGCGTGAAAATGTTGGAAAAATCGGAATACGAGGTCGTGCTTTGCGACGTGAAACTGCCCGATGCGAATGGCGTGGCGTTGGTGGCCGAAATAAAAAGCAAATATCCTTACCTCGAAGTCATCCTGCTCACTGCATATGGCAACATCGCCGATGGGGTGCAGGCCATCAAAAATGGTGCGTTCGATTATCTCATCAAAGGAGACGACAATGAACGCATCATACCGCTCGTAAGTCGCGCCTTCGAAAAAGCACATTTGCAGCAACGCATCCGGCAATTGGAAAAATCTGCCGGCAACCGATACGGATTTGACAACATCATTGGCGATTCGCCCGCTGTCCGGGGTGCCATAGATTTGGCCAAACAAGTGTCTTCGACAGACGCGTCGGTGCTGCTCACGGGTGAAACAGGGACAGGCAAAGAAGTGTTCGCTTCTGCCATTCATGCGGCTTCGCCCCGAAAAGGGAAAGCGTTTGTGGCTGTAAATTGCAGCGCATTCAGTCGTGAAATCCTTGAAAGTGAATTGTTCGGGCACCGCGCCGGCGCTTTTACCGGGGCGGTAAAGGACAAAAAAGGATTGTTCGAAGAAGCGCACGAAGGCACGCTTTTTCTGGACGAAATCGGCGATATGCCGCCCGAACTTCAATCCAAACTCCTTCGCGTTTTGGAAACCGGCGCGTTCCTGAAAGTCGGCGATACCAAACCCACCCAGGTCAATGTACGTATCATCGCCGCTACCAACCGGGAACTGAAAAGGGAAAGCGAGAGCGGTCATTTCCGCCCCGATCTGTATTACCGGCTCTCCGTTTTTGAAATTCGCCTGCCCAGCCTGCGCGAACGCACGAAAGACATCGAACCGCTGGCGCTCTATTTTACCGCTCATTTTTCTCAAAAAATGGGCAAACGCATCACAGGCATCTCTCCGGAGTGTCTGACCTGTCTGCTTGCCCACGACTGGCCAGGTAATGTGCGCGAACTGCGCAATATCATCGAACGGGCGGTCATTCTGGAGACTGGTGAACGGTTATCGGTGAACAGTCTGCCGCTGGAATTGCAACAAACAACCCAACCAGTGGGCGGCAAACCCGCCCATCTATCGGCCTTCGACCTCGCTGCCGCCGAAAAACTGCATATTCTGAAAGTGTTGAAACACGCGGGCGGAAACAAATCGGAAGCCGCCCGGCTGTTGAACATCGCGCCGGCAACGTTGTACCGGAAATTACAGGAGTGGGGAATGTAATCCTTTCATTTTTGCATACCGCTCTCTCATTTTGAAACACTTTCCGGCTTTGGCATAACCCGTTTATCAAGTGTTTCTTATTTCCAAATATCAGTATTTCAAGGATTTGCAGAGTTGGCATGGCGTATAGGCGACAAATGGCGCACGCTTTGGGTAAGGAGCGCAGCAAGGTGCTGGCGCTCTTGCCGCCGCTACTGCACCGCTAATATTGCGAGCGAATAACCGCTTCGGGCACATAGCATCACGAACAATATTGAACGAAATTTTACTCTATCTTACCCCTATGATTATTTATTTTGATTTTAATAAATGCGTGATTTGATAAATATCATTCTTTCCGATTGATAGCCATGCCACTTTCGCCTTGCCAAAATTTCAATCTGTTCAACAACAAATTTTCCGGATAAATCTGATTTCATCATGATGACCCTTCTCTTGCTCCTCATCGGCTGCGTGTGTTTCGCGCTCTTTTTCAAAACCGTTGACTTCTTCGAAAAGATTTGACATACCATGTTAGTACTTTTTGTCCTCTGCCTTTTCGTCTTTGCCTACCTCGTGTATGTGCTTCTGAAACCTGAAAAATTCTAAAAATCGGGTTGATAAAGGTTGATTAGGGTTGATGAGCGTTGATAAAAGTTAATGATTATCCACCTCCTCAACACTTATCAACGCTCATCAACCTGCATCAACATAAGTCATGAATACTGAATTATCCGGCGTCCTCGCCATTTTTCTGATCGCCGTGTTGCTCGCCATACCGCTGGGACGCTATATCGCCCGGGTGTATTTGGGCGAACGCACCTTGTTGGACCCGATACTGGGGCCGGTCGAAAATCTGTTTTTCCGCCTCAGCAGGATTGACAATAGCCGCGAAATGACCTGGCAGGAACACCTGAAAGCCTTGCTCAGCATCAATCTGGTGTGGTTCCTGTTCACCATGTTCATTCTGATGAACATGGCGTGGTTGCCGCTCAACCCCGACGGCAACCCTTCCATGACGCCGGATTTGGCTTTTAATACGAGTATTTCTTTTGTCGTCAACTGCAATTTGCAGCACTATTCCGGCGAGACGGGGTTGAGTTACCTCGGACAGTTGAGTCTGATGTTCCAGCAATTCGTCAGCGCAGGAACCGGCATGGCGGCGGCAGCCATCGTGTTCAACACCTTGCGCGCGCGGCAAACGACCGGTCTCGGCAACTTTTGGGATTATTTCGCAAAGAGCACTACCCGCATTTTGCTGCCTGTCGCATTCATCGGAGCACTCGTGCTGATTTTTCGCGGCTCGCCCATGACGTTTGAAGGGAAAGACACCATGATAACCCTGCAGGGCGACACAGTGCAAGTCAGTAGCGGCCCTGCTGCAGGCATGATAGCAATCAAACAAGCCGGCACGAATGGCGGCGGCTATTACGGGGTAAATTCCGCGCATCCGTTGGAAAATCCTGATTACCTGACGAATATGATTGAAAACATACTCATCCTACTCATCCCGATTGCAATGGTATTTGCATTGGGCTTTTATCTGAAACGCCGCAAATTAGCGTGGATGGTGATGGGTGTGATGACGCTGGGTTATTTGCTGCTGCTCGCACCGACCGTTTATTTTGAAATGAACGGCAACCCGGCCATCAGCCAAATGGGCGTGAGCGAACCGACCGGCAGCATGGAAGGCAAGGAAATCCGACATGGCGCAGCAGCCTCCGCGCTTTGGGCTATCAGCACAACGGTGACTTCCAACGGCTCGGTCAATGCCATGCACGACAGCACCATGCCACTTTCGGGCATGCACGAAATGCTTGGGATGATGGTCAACTCGTTTTACGGCGGGGTTGGTGTAGGTTTTTTGAACTTCTACATTTTCATCATCATCGCCGTCTTCATCAGCGGCCTTATGGTGGGACGAACGCCGGAATTCATGGGCAAAAAAGTAGAAGCCCGCGAGGTCAAAATCGCCATGTTCACGGCATTGCTCAGCCCCTTGCTCATCATGGGCGGTACGGCGCTGGCAGCCTGGATGATGGTGCATTACCCCAGTCTCCCCTGGCTCAACAACCCCGGCTTTCACGGCTTCTCAGAAATGTTGTACGAATACACTTCTTCCAACGCCAACAACGGCTCCGGTTTCGAGGGTTTGGGCGACAACAACCCGTTCTGGAACATCTCCACAGGCATCGTGCTGATACTGGGGCGTTTCATCCCGATTATCGGCCCGGTGGCGATTGCAGGTTTGCTGGCGGGTAAAAAATACATTCCCGAAAGCGCCGGCACGTTAAAAACAGACACCCTTACTTTTGGTATCATGGTGTTTTCGGTTATCTTCATCGTTACCGCTTTGTGCTATTTCCCGGCACTCGCGCTGGGGCCGCTGGCGGAGTATTTTTCAATGTAAGTAATTGGTTTAGAAATATTTAGATAAAAACCCTTCTCAACCTCTTCAACTTGCTCAACCATTTTCAAAAATGCGATATAAAAAACAAAAGGGCTTATTTCAGCGCGAACTGGTTCGCGCTGCCCTCTGGCAATCGGTTATCAAACTAGACCCACGTCAGATGTTCCGCAACCCGGTGATGTTCACTGTGGAAATCGGCACGGCAGTGATGCTGGTGGTCACGATTTTGTCGGCAATGCAAGGCGGCCAGTCGCCGGAGCTGGGAAATCCGGGTTACAACTTCGTGATTTTCCTGCTGCTCTTGCTGACGGTTTTGTTCGCCAATTTCGCCGAAGCCTTCGCCGAAGCGCGCGGCAAAGCCCAAGCTGACAGCCTCCGGAAAACGCGGAAAGACACGCCGGCCAAAAAATTGAACGCCGACGGCTCTGTTTCTGCAACCTCTTCATCCTCATTGCAAAAAGGCGACCGTTTCGTCTGCGAAGCGGGCGACATCATTCCGAGCGACGGTGAAATCGTGGAAGGTCTGGCGAGCATTGATGAATCGGCCATCACGGGTGAATCCGCGCCGGTCATCCGCGAGGCGGGCGGCGACAAATCCTCCGTCACCGGCGGCACAAAGGTTTTGTCCGACCGCATCGTGGTGGAAGTCACCACTCAACCCGGCGAGAGTTTTCTGGATAAAATGATTGCCCTCGTGGAAGGCGCCAAACGGCAAAAAACGCCGAACGAAATTGCCTTGACGATTCTGCTGGCGGGTTTCACCATCGTCTTTGTCATCGTCTGTGTCACGCTCAAACCCTTCGCCGATTATGCCGACACGCCTATTTCGATTGCCGCTTTCGTTTCGCTTTTTGTTTGTTTAATTCCGACGACGATTGGCGGTTTGCTCTCCGCCATCGGCATTGCGGGAATGGACAGGGCATTGAGAGCCAATGTGATAACCAAATCCGGTAAGGCCGTCGAAACCGCCGGCGACATAGACACTTTGTTACTCGACAAAACGGGCACCATCACCATCGGCAACCGGAAAGCGACCAATTTTTACCCGCCCGACGGCGTTCGGCGCGATGATTTAGTCCGATACAGCGTACTGAGCTCGCTGGCCGACGAAACGCCGGAAGGAAAAAGTATCGTGGAGTTGGCCAGCCCGGAAATCACGAAGGGCTTGAGTATCGAAGGCGCGACCTTGATAAAATTCACCGCCGAGACGCGCACCAGCGGCGTGAATATGCCCGACGGCACGCGCATCCGCAAAGGCGCGCAGGATACGATTCGCCAAATCGTCGAACGCGCAGGGAATGCTTTCCCCGACGACATTGCGCATGAAATCCAGCATATTTCTGCCAACGGCGGCACCCCGCTCGCGGTGGCGGTCAATGAAAAAGTCGTTGGCGTCATCGAATTACAGGACATCATCAAGCCCGGCATCCAGGATCGCTTCCAACGCCTGCGCCGCATGGGCGTGAAAACCGTGATGGTGACGGGCGATAATCCGCTGACCGCCAAATACATCGCCGAAAAAGCGGGCGTGGATGACTTCATCGCCGAAGCCAAACCGGAGGACAAAATGAACTACATCCGCGCCGAACAGGCGCAAGGCAAACTTGTGGCGATGATGGGCGACGGCACCAACGACGCGCCTGCGCTCGCCCAGGCCGATGTGGGCGTGGCGATGAACTCCGGCACACAGGCCGCCAAAGAAGCGGGCAACATGGTGGACCTGGACAACGACCCGACCAAACTCATCGAGGTGGTGGAAATCGGCAAACAACTGCTGATGACACGCGGCACACTGACGACTTTCAGCATTGCCAACGACGTGGCAAAGTATTTTGCCATCGTGCCTGCACTGTTCATCACTTCGATACCGGCTTTGCAGGCGTTGAACATTATGAACCTGAATTCGCCGGAATCGGCCATTCTTTCGGCAGTGATTTTCAACGCTTTTATCATCCCTGCCCTGATTCCGCTCGCGTTGAAAGGCGTGGCGTACAAACCCATCGGGGCTTCGGCTTTGCTGCGGCGCAACCTGCTGATTTACGGGCTGGGCGGAATTCTCGTGCCGTTCGTGGGAATCAAATTGATTGACCTCATTGTCAGTGCATTTGTATAAAAAATCAAAAATTCACGCCTGGACGCAGAGGCGCAGCGAAGATTCTTTCAGAATTACAAAAAACGCTGCACCCCGGCGACTCTGCGGTAAAAAATTGAAAAATCATGCGAACCCATATTCTCCCCTCCATCATATTAACCGCTCTGATGCTGGTGCTGTGCACGGTGATTTATTCGGTCATCCTTTGGGGCGTCGCTCAGGCGGCGCCCAATCAGGGCAAAGGTTTTGTCGTCGAACAAAATGGCAAGACCTGGTACGCCAACGTCGGCCAAACCTTCGACGACGACCGCTACTTCTGGTCGCGGCCCTCGGCGGTGGGTTACAACGCTGCCGGTTCAGCAGGCTCGAACAAGGGGCCGGGCAACGCCGACTACCTTGCCCAGGTGCAGGCTCGGATTGACACTTTTCTTGTGCACCACCCCGGCATCGGCAAGTCGCAAATTCCATCGGATTTGGTGACGGCCTCGGGTTCGGGGCTTGACCCGCATATTTCGCCACAAGGCGCGCGGGTGCAGGTCGCCCGCGTCGCACGAGTGCGCAACTTGCCCGAAACGCAAGTGCGCGAACTGGTTGAACAACACGTCGAAGGCCCCTGGTTTGGCTTATTCGGGCCATCGAGGGTCAATGTGCTGAAATTGAATTTGGCACTGGATAATTTGGTTTCCCACTGATAAACCGGTGGGTTGAAGCTGAAACGCGTAAACCCACCGATAAACCGGTGGGCTGAAGCTGAAACGCGTAAACCCACCGATAAATCGGTGGGCTGAAGCTGAAACGCGTAAACCCACCGATAAATCGGTGGGCTGAAGCTGAAACGCGTAAACCCACCGATAAATCGGTGGGCTGAATTCCAAGTCCGGAGGACTTTTTTATGTTCAACCTACCGGTTTGTCGGTGGAATAAATACGCAAAATCTTAATTTTCAATGAATAAGATACTATTTCCCCTGATTTTTTTCGCGCCTTTGTTTGTCGGCGCACAGATTGATACCTCGACGCTGAGTTTCACGTTCAGCGGCTACGCCGAGCCGTATTACGGCTACGATTTCGGCCAGCCGGAAAGCGGCAACCGCCCCGGCTTCGTCTATTCGCACAACCGGCACAACGAATTCAGTCTCAACATTACTTACCTGAAAGGGTCGGTAAATGCGCAGCGTTTTCGCGGCAATCTCGCTTTGATGGCGGGCACTTACGCCAACGCCAACCGCGCCGCCGAACATGGCTCACTGCAGAATTTGTATGAAGCCAATGCAGGTGTCAAACTTTTCAAAAAAAGCGAACTTTGGATTGACGGCGGTATTTTCAGTTCGCACATCGGCTTCGAGAGCGCCGTCGGCAAAGATTGCTGGACGCTGACGCGCAGCATTTTGGCCGACAACTCGCCCTATTACGAATCGGGAGCGAAATTGTCGTACACGACACCCGATGGCAAGTGGTTCCTGAGTGCCCTCGCTTTGAACGGATGGCAGCGTATTCAGCGACCGACGGGCAATTCGACTGTGGCAGGCGGCTGGCAAATCCAGTTCAAACCTTCCGGCAAGGTTACGCTCAACAGCAGTTCGTTTTTCGGTTCCGACAAACCCGACTCGCTGTCATTGGGGCGAATATTCCATAATTTCTACGGCATTTTTCAAGTCAGTGATAAGTTCGGCCTGACATTAGGACTCGATACCGGCTGGGAAGAAAATCCGCGCGAAGGAGAGGGCCAGAACTTTTGGTACAGCCCGGTCGTCATTGCCCGCTATGCGTTCAACGACCGCGTGGCGCTGGCTGTGCGGAGTGAATATTACAGCGACGAAAACGGCGTCATCATCACCACCGGAACGGAAAACGGGTTCAAGACGATGGGATTTTCGGCCAACCTCGACGTCCAGGTGCATCGCAATACCCTCTGGCGAATTGAAGGTAAATTGTTCAGCAGCGAGGACGATGTTTTCCTCGATGCAGACGGTGACGCGACGAATACTAACGCCGTCGTGACGACTTCGCTGGCGGTGTGGTTTTGAGGTTTTTTTAACCACATAGGGAAAATAAGTAATTGGACAAAATAAATTGACATTAGATATTGGACGTTTGACCTTGAAAACCAATTATTTGGTCAAATGTCCAATGTCAAAAATCTATTGTCCATGTACTTAGTTCTATGTGAAACCCCTATGTGGTAAAAATTTCTAAAAATGAACGACGAATCACCCACTCCCGACTATTTTCTCGACCTCATTCGCCGTTCGCGGCGGGGGAAGTTCAAAGTCTATATCGGCATGAGCGCCGGGGTGGGCAAGACGTACAGGATGCTTCAGGAAGCCCACGCCCTGCTGCGCAACGGCATTGATGTGAAAATCGGCTACGTGGAAACGCACGGGCGCAATGAGACAGAGGCGCTCATGGAAGGTTTGCCGGTGGTGCCGCGCCGTAAGATGTTTTACAAAGGCAAGGAACTGGATGAAATGGACGTTCAGGCCATTATCAACCTGCACCCGGAAGTAGTCGTGGTGGACGAACTGGCGCACACCAATGTGCCGGGCAGCAAAAACGAAAAACGCTGGCAGGACGTACTCGAAATCCTCGAAGCGGGTATTAACGTCATTTCCGCCGTCAATATTCAGCACCTGGAAAGCCTCAACCGCGACGTGCGCGATATCACGGGCGTGGAAGTGGCGGAGCGCATTCCTGACAGTATACTGAGACAGGCCGATGAAGTGGTGAACATTGATCTGACTTCCGACGAACTTATTGCACGGCTGAAAGAAGGAAAGATCTACGCCCCGGACAAGGTGGAAACGGCGTTGCGAAATTTTTTTACATCTGATAACATCCTCCAACTGCGGGAGTTGGCCCTGAAAGAGGTCGCCTCTCAGGTAGAACGAAAAGTGGAGACCGAAGTGCCCCGCACGACCGCCGGTCTGCGCATCGAGCGTTTTCTCGCCTGCATCAGCAGCAACGACAAAACAGCCCGGCACATCATCCGCAAGACAGCCCGGCTCGCAAATTACTACAACAGCCAATGGTATGTACTTTACGTGCAAACCCCTGCCGAAGCCACCGACAAGATACCCCTCGCTGCACAACGGCATCTGATCAATAACTTCAAAACGGCTACCGAGCTCGGCGCCGAAGTGTTGCAGGTGAAAAGCAGGAACGCTGCCGAAGCCATCATCGAAACCGCTGAAAAATACCAGATCACGACCATTTGCATCGGAAAACCCCACCTCAGCTTGTGGCGCATCTTCCTCGCCGGCAGCATCTTCAATCAACTACTGAAAAAACTGTCGGAGTCGGATGTGGACTTGATTATTCTTTCGTGAAACGGGTAGAATGTGGGTGAAGATACAGCCCCTTCCTCCCTCCACCTTTCAAAAAAATGAAACTCAAAACTAAACTCTCGCTCGCCTTCGGTTTGTTTTTTGTCGCCCTGCTGTTGCTGGCTTTTCTGGGTGGGAACGGCATTTACCGGCTCAATGATGCAACGCAGGTCATTTTAGAGGACAACAACGAAAGTCTCGAATACGTCCGGGGAATGCTGCGCTCGCTGGACAACCGCGACTTTACGGTTTTTGCTCAAAACCTTGAAAAGCAGAAAGATAACATTACGGAAATAGGTGAACAGGAAGTCGTGAATGTCCTCCAAAGCGGATTCGACTCACTGTTGGCAAATGCGGGAAACCCGGGCCAGATTCTGCGATTCGATGCCCTCGTGCGCGAAAAACTCTACCAAATCTGGGACATCAATCAAGCCGCCATTTTGCGCAAAAGCAATGAGGCACGCCATACGGGCGAAAATGCCTTTCAACTGATCGGTATATTGTCCACTTTACTCGTATTGCTGGCCTTCACTTTTATGCTTAATTTGCCGTCGTACATCAGCCGACCCATCGCAGAATTGCGCGATGGTATCCGCCAGATTCTCCAACGTAACTATACGGCCCGTGTGGAAGTGCGCAGCAGCGACGAATTGGGCGAGCTCGCTTCGGCTTTCAATGAGATGGCGCAAAAACTGGATTTTTGGGAACACAGCAACTGGGCGCAGGTACTCTTTGAAAAACGCCGCATCGAGACGATCATCGAACAAATGCAGGATGCCATCATCGGTCTCGACGAGCGCCAGCAGGTCTTGTTCGTCAATCCGGTCATGGAAAAACTGCTTGGACTTACGGCTAAGGATATGGTGGGTAAAAACGCACTCGAGATTGCCCTGCGCAATGATTTGCTGCGCCATTTGTTGCGGAAGGAAAATACCGCGGCAGGCGATTTAAAAATATTCTTCGAAGGAAGGGAGAGTTTTTTCAACGAAGAAAAACACGAGGTGCGCAACGACAATGAGGTGATCGGCCAGGTCATTGTGCTGAAAAACGTAACGGTCTTCCGCGAACTGGACATGGCTAAAACCAACTTTATCGCCACCATTTCGCACGAATTGAAAACTCCCATCTCAGCCATCAAAATGTCGCTCAAACTGCTTGCCGATGAACGCATTGGCCCGCTCAACGAAGAACAGCAAAAACTCATCGGCCAGATCCGCGACGACAGCGAGCGGCTCCTGCATATCACCGGCGAATTGCTCGATCTGGCACAGGTGGAGACCGGAAATATTCGCCTGGCAGTCGCACCCACCCGCGTGGATTATCTCGTAGGCTATGCTTCCAAAGCCGTTGAATCTGCCATGAAAGAGAAGGGGCTGCACCTCGACGTACAACTGGCGCCCGATCTGCCCACCCTCCAACTCGATGCCGAAAAAACGGCTTGGGTGCTGGTCAATTTGCTCACGAATGCGATCAAACATTCTCCTGATGGAGAACGCATAGAGGTGCGAGCGCGCCGCGGGAAGGACGCAGTACTTGTATCCGTGCGCGATTACGGCAAAGGCATAGAAGAAAAATACCAGCAGCGTTTGTTTGAGAGATTTTTCCAGGCGCCTTCCAACGGCGGCAAGGTTACTGCCGGCGGTAGCGGTTTGGGACTGGCCATTTCCAAAGATTTTATCGAAGCCCAGGGCGGGCGGATTTGGGTGGAAAGCAAGCCGGGGGCAGGCGCGACCTTTACTTTTTCACTGCCGGCAAACGAATGACGGTACCGGGTGCTACATTCCAAAACGTTAATGCGGTGGTAGAATGACCTTCAATGACCCCAATGACTTTAATGTCTCCTTCCTCCTTACAACTGAATATTTTCCACGATCTCCAGGCCATAACCAATAAATCCGGTGCGGGGCCGGGGATGGTTGGTCAGCAGGCGCAATTTGCTGATGCCGAGTTCGCGGAGGATCTGCGCACCCACACCAAAATCCTTTTTGCCCATGCTGGTGTGCAGTTCGAACTTGTCCGCTTCGCCGTCGTCCATCAGTTGTTTATAAATTTTCAGGCGGGTCAGGAGATTCGCCTTGTCGGCCTGGCGCAGGTAAACAAACGCGCCCTTGCCTTCAGCGGCAATTTTTTGCATCGCGCTCTGGATTTGGGCGCCGTAGTCGGCCAGCAGGTTGCCCAGGATGCCGCCCGTCTCCGACCAGGAATGCACCCGCACCAGAACGGGTTCGTCCTCCTCCCATGCGCCTTTTTTGAGCACCAGGTGGATGTCGCCGCTCGACAGGTCGGTAAACACCACGGCATCGAATTCGCCGTAAACAGTCTTCATACGTGTTTCCATTTCCCGCTTGATCAGCCGTTCCGTACGCATGCGGTAAGCCACGAGTTCGTCAATCGAAATGATCTTGAGGTCGTGTTGTTTCGCCACTTCCACCAATTGCGGCAGGCGTGCCATGGAACCGTCGGGATTGAGTATTTCCACGAGGACACCTGCGGGGTAAAGACCGGCCAGCCGCGCCAGGTCAATCGCGGCTTCGGTGTGTCCGGTTCTCCGCAACACACCACCTGATTTGGCGCGCAGCGGGAATATGTGGCCGGGGCGGGCGTAGTCGCTTGCTTTGGCTGCCGGGTTGGTAAGCCAGCGGATCCCCGTTGCGCGGTCGTAGGCACTGATACCTGTGCTGCAGCCGTGTCCCATGAGGTCAATGGAGACCGTAAAAGCCGTCTCGTGCAGGGCAGTATTGGCATTCACCATAAGGTCGAGGCCGAGTTCTTCGGCGCGTTTTTCTTCCATGGGGGTGCAGATGAGACCGCGCCCGTGCGTTGCCATGAAGTTGATGATGTCGGGCGTCACCGTTTCTGCGGCGCAAATAAAGTCGCCTTCGTTTTCACGGTCTTCATCGTCCACAACGATGACGACCTTCCCGGCCCGGATATCGGCGACGGCTTCTTCTATGGTGTTGAGTTTGATGTCGTTGACCGTTTTATCCGCCGGAGCCTTGGCGGAGGCGGATTGTCCATTTACTGTTTCCACGTTCATGTTTTTAAAATGACCCACACAAACTTTTCTAAAAAACAAACGCGCAGCAGGAAAGTTAAATCCTACTGCGCGGCAAAGATAATTTTGCAAGACCGGAAAATTGCGGTTCCGTTTTAAAATTTGATTTGGGAAAAAATCAAAACGGGCGTTTTTCATCTCTAATATTATTTCCCGAAAACGACCTTCCCCACAGCCTTGCCGTCCTTCTTTACAAAATACAGACCTGACAAAGGCGCACCGGGGCGCAACTCCACGCCATTCATCCCTTTTGTTGCGGTGTAGGTATTTTCAAGAACAACTTTTCCCTGCATGTCTATGAGTTGCAACAAAATCTCCCGCTCGTTTTCCGATGGAAAACTTAGGAAAACCGCTTCACCGGCGGGATTGGGTGAAAGGCTGAATTCCGCACCTGGTGTGTTCAAATGTTCGCTCCATTCGATTTCTAATTCCTGCACCTTGCCTGATTCTTCGTACGCTTCGGCACGGAGTTGCTGCCGCAAACGCAGGAAGTCGGAAAGCAAACCGCTGTGGAGGGCTTCCACCTCGAGGGTCAGGAGTATATCGCCGCTGCCGATTTCAACTGGCCGGCCGTCGGCCAACCAACTGACGGGGACGTAGCCTTCGGTGCGCTGCAATTCGAGGTTGTAGTGCTGTTCGTCAAAATCCCGCAAGACGGGTGATTCGATGTGGCGTATGCGCAGCGCAGCCGGGTCCAGGCCGAACGCGAGTTGAAAACCCATCAGGCGGAAATCCTGTCGTGTTCGCAGGTGTATCCGGTAGGTCTGCCCTCTTTCCATACGCCGGTTTTCAATGCTCAGTCGGGCGCGGTTACGGTCGTCCGCAGGGTCTCCGGGTGAAAAATAAGGTCCGGTAAGATCGCCGAGCTTCACGCCCCGGAAATTGATACAGGAGCCATTGGCGGGCGAATCGCCGGGATCGGCAACAAAAACCCAGCTGGCCCCGCCGCAACCGGAAAAGGCACTGGAAATGCCCAGGATCAATTTTCTGCCTTCGATGATGTCGAAGGTCGTGATCGTGCCGGAGCAGTTCAGGTCGGCAGCGATCAGTTGCCAGGGTTCGGTCAAAGGGTCGAGGCCGAGGATGTGTTTGGACATGAGCACCAGATCCCAGGTGCTGATGCCCTGCAGCGGGTTGTCGCTTTTGAAAGGCGTTATGGTATACGACGCGCTTTGCAAGGGGGTAATGGACGAAACCGAATACGAACCGGACGCCGTAAACACGGTATCGAACGAAGGCGCATCCACCGTCAATTGCACGTCGGGCACCGGATTGTCAAAGTAACTTTTCAGAAAACAATCCTGCTGTACCGGCAACAAGTCACTGATCTGCTGACCGATCAGGGCCATTGTCTCCTGCGGCGAATTGCCCCGGATATCGAAAAACACCTCTCCTGTGCCGGGTGCGATGACGACGAAGGTCGGTGTGCCGTAAAACAGCCCGAAGGTTCCACTTTTGTACGGCTGCACAGCGGCAAGGCTTCCTCCCGACGAACCCGCGGCGGGCATGGTCAATCCTTTGGACGCCAGATAGGCATTGACCACCGGGTCAGTATCGGCACTTTTGTCGCTCAGCAACAGGAATTCCACCTTGCCGGGGTGAGCGGTTTGCATGTCCTGATAAAGGGTCTGCCAATACGGCGCATGGGTCCCGCAGGGTGGGCAGGTGGTAAAAAATATCTCCAGCACCACGAGTTTTTGCTGATTCACATAATCCTGGTAGAGTTTGCGCACCTGGCCGTCGCTGGTGGTGACGGTGAAATCAGGTGCCGGTGTGGCGCTAAGGAGGGTATGGAGCAACAGGAAAACCGGAAGGAGGTAATAATGCTTCATGCGACACGGGATTTTGTTGCCCAAAATTAAATCTTTTCGACTGAAATGCAAACAATTCCAAAAAGCCCGGAAGGCAAAACGCAGACAACCTACTTTTGTGGCATGATTTCCCGGCCCTCATTTTTTGTTTTTGCAGCACTCGCAACCCTGCTTTTTTCTTTTGCGAACAGCGCATTCCCAACGGTCGAAAAATTAGGCGAACGCCTGTTTTTCGATCCCATTCTGTCGCTCGACAGTACGGTGAGTTGCGCGAGTTGTCATATTCCTCAATTCGCTTTTGCCGATACTGCCCGCCTGAGCCGGGGCGTGGGAGGTCGCTTAGGACGGCGCAATGCACCGGCTGTTACCAACATGTCGGCCCGGCAGCATTTCTTCTTCGACGGCCGGGCGCTCACGCTGGAACAGCAGGTGTTGATGCCGATACAGGACACGCTGGAGATGCGCGCCACGCCGGAACTGGTTACCAGCCGCCTGCGCAGCAGCGGGGATTACAGCGTTGCATTCCAGCAACTTTTTGGGAAACAGGCAGACATGGGATCGCTGGCCAACGCGCTGGCCGCTTATATCCGTACTTTGGAAACCTCCGATACCCCCTTCGACCGCTGGATGCAGGACAAACCCAATCCGATGAGTGAAGCCGCCGTACGGGGCCGCGAGATTTTTATGAACAAGGGAAAGTGTTTCGATTGCCATTTTTCACCCGATTTTACGGGCGACGAATTCCGCAACATCGGCCTGTTCAACGGCAAAGATCTGAATGACACCGGCCGCTTTGCCATTACCCGCGACAGTGCCGACCTGGGAAAAATGAAAGTGCCGGGCCTGCGCAATGTGGCCGTGACCGCGCCTTATATGCACAATGGCATGTTCGGCACGCTGGAGGAAGTAATTGACTACTACGACAATCCGAATGCATTCGTCCACAATTCCATCGGACGCGACACGCTGCTGGCTCGCCCCCTGGGCCTGACGCCGCAGGAGAAATCCGATCTGAAAAGTTTCCTGGAGGCGCTGACGGACGAGCAGTTTTGAATGGCGCACATCAAAAGGGAATGCTGGATTTCTGATTGCGCAGATTTAACCTCAGTACCGGGAATCCCTGCCAGCCGTTCGATGTTCATTTGCCTCCCAACACCTGCTCCGCGTGATTTTCGGTATCTACCTTTGCGATGATGCGTTCGATTTTCCCTTTTTCATCAATCACGAACGTGGTGCGGTGGATGCCGTCGTAGGTGCGCCCCATGAACTTTTTCGGCCCCCATACGCCATATGCCGTTGCCACTGAATGATCTTCGTCGGCCAACAGGTTGAATGGCAGATTGTATTTCTCCTGAAATTTGACGTGTTTTTTGACGGAATCGGGGCTGACGCCGAGGATTTCGTAGCCTTTTGCCTGGAAGGAGCCATAGCCGTCGCGCAGACTACACGCTTCGGCGGTGCATCCCGGCGTATCGTCTTTCGGGTAAAAATATAGCACCAGTTTTTTGCCCTTGTAGTCGGCAAGGCGCAGGGTCTGGCCTTTTTCATTGGGAGCGGTAAAATCGGGGGCGGGATCGCCTTCTTTCAAGTGGAACATATTGATTGCGGATTGCGGATTGCGGATTGCGGATTGCGAATGGTATTGTAATTGACAGCAAAACCGGGGAAGTGTGGTTTTGTTCAGGAAGTCGGCGTAAACTTGCCGCTTCATCGCTCAGACATTTTCACCCGTTAACCTTTTTCTCTATGAATAAAAAACTCATTTCTTTCCTGTTTCTGACGGTTGTCTTTGCTACCTCATCCTGCGACGTGCTCCAGGAAGTGGCATCGGGCGTGCTGTCCGAACCGACTACCGAAGAAATCGGCAAAGGGCTCAAAGAAGCGCTTTCCAACGGCATTACGAAAGGCGTGAACACACTTTCAAAACGGGACGGCTATTTCAAAAGCGCGTACAAGATCCTGCTGCCCGACGACGTGCGCAAAGTGACGGACAAACTCAAGTCGGTCCCGGGATTCTCGAATCTGGAGAACGAATTGCTCGAAAAGATGAACCGGGGCGCCGAAGACGCGGCCAATGAAGCCGGGCCGATCTTTCTGAATGCCATCCGCCAACTGACGTTCCAGGATGCGCTGAACATTCTCATGGGGGCGGACAATTCTGCCACCAATTACCTCAACAAAACGACAAACGCCCAGCTTTACGAAAAATTCAACCCCAAAATCGTCGCCTCTTTAGAAAAAATCGGGGCCAATACGCTCTGGAAAAAAGCCGCCGATACCTATAACAAAATCCCATTGGTCACCAAGGTCAACAACGACCTCGACGATTACGTCACCAAAAAGGCCCTCGACGGACTGTTCGGTAAAATAGCCGAAGAGGAGAAAAACATACGCCGCAACAAAGGAGCGCGTACGACGGAACTGCTGAAAAAGGTGTTTGCGAAGCAGGACAGCAACAGGAAGTAGTAGCAGTGAGGCTGATTTAATATTCTACAATTCCCTGATCCAGATATTCCGGTAGCTCACCAGGTCGCCGTGATCCTGCAACCGGATGGGCGCTTTGCCGTGCGATTTGTTTTTGGGCAAACCGATATACTCGGTCGTCCCTTTTATTTCCGTATTCAATTGAACGACAATGCCGTTTTGAATAACAGTGATGTGTGCCGGCGTTATCAGCACACCGTCGGCGTTGAAACGGGGCGCCGTATACAGGATGTCGTAGCTCTGCCATTCGCCGGGCTTGCGGCAGGCATTCACCAGCGGGATGCTTTGTTTGTAAATGGAGCCGGCCTGGCCGTTGGAATAGGTGCGGTTCTGGTAGTTGTCGAGCACCTGCACTTCGTAGCGATCCTGGAGAAAAATGCCGCTGTTGCCGCGCCCCTGGCCTTCGCCTTTCACCACCGGGGGGGTACGGAATTCGATGTGCAACTGGCAGTCGCCAAAAGCCCGTTTCGTCACGATATCGCCGGCGCCCGGCAACACCGTGGTGCTGCTGTCGCTGTTCCGATACCATTTCACGTCGCCGGAATCTTTCACGCTTTGCCACTCGGAAAAGTTCATTCCCTGGAACAGGATAATGGCATCGGAAGGCGGTTTCGTGCCCTGGCCGGGCGTGACTACACGCGGCTCAGGTTCCCATACTTCGGTGGCTTTCGGATCGGTGATCTGGCCGTAACAACTGGGCAGCAATGCAAAGATGCCCGTTGCAGATAACAAAAATGCGGGAAATGGAAACGAATGAAAATTAAATAAGTGTTTCATTTTCAGTATTTAAGTATGTGGACAAAATACATTGGACATTGGACATTGGACATTGGACATTGGACATTGACAACCAATCATTTAGTCAAATGTCCAATGTCCAATGTCAGCATCAGGACAGTTCCAGGACCCGTTCCATCCAATTCAGGGTGTATTCAAACACTTCCTCCTGTTCTTTTTCATTGTGGATTTCGTGGAACAATCCCTGCCATTCGCGGTGCAATACATTACCCGTCACGCGGTCTGAAAATGCCCGCGTGGCCGCTGGAGACGTGATCTGGTCGGCCCCGCCGTGCTGGAGTAGCACCGGCATGGAAACAGCGCCTTCAAAGCGATCGAGCCATTCGGCGCCCTCCAGCAAAGCGATACCCGCGGCGGTGCTGAGCCGGTCGTGCACCAGTGGGTCGTTCTGGTAAGCTTGCACAACGGTCTGATCGCGCGAAAGGAAACGGACATCCAAACCCGTCGGCAAGGTAAGTGCAGGAAATATCTTTCGCAAAATTTTACCTGCCAGGACTTTGATGGCGGGCGCTTCAAACGCCAGCCGGATCCAGGGGCCTGTGGCGATCAGCCCGGTGAGTGTGGGTTTTCGACGGGTAACGTAATTCAAAACCAGCCCGCCTCCCATCGAGTGACCGTAAAGGAACAAAGGCACATCCGTATAACGCTTCCTGGTTTCATCCAGCAACAAGCCTATATCGTCGAGCAATACCTGCAGGTTTTTTGCATGACCACGTTTGCCTTCGCTGCGTCCGTATCCCTGGTGGTCGAGCCCCACGACGGCAATGCCGTGGCGGTTGTACCATTCGGCGAGGTGGGCATACCGCCCGATGTGTTCGCCCTGCCCGTGCACGAGCGCGATGACGGCTTTGGGGTTTTGTACTGGCCATTCGGCGGCAAAAAGACGCAAATCTTCGCCGTTTTTCCAGGATAATTCGTTCATTGTCAGAGATTACTTGATATAAGTCTTTTTACCTTTTACAAACTCCGCCAGTCGCGCGCCGGGAAACAGAGGCAAGGCTGTGTTTTTCAAAAAGTCTCGGGCTGCATCCGCATTCGTGAATTCACCGATAAAATAACAGTACATTTTATCGGTTTCGCGCCGCATATATACCGGTTGATATTGGCTCAGGATAGAATCGCGGTCGGCAGTAAGCGCCCGTTCGGAACGCGCAATTTCGATCGCATAACCGCTGAAATTGGCCAGCATGGCTTGCGGAACGAACGGCACGCTGCCGCCGCGTTCCTGAGAAATCATATTCGCTTCCGGTTGGGCGCCGGGTTTGAATTCCGGCAGCGGCACCGAATTATTGGCTTCGGGCAGTTGTCTGTTGCGGGCGTTTTGATCCGCTTTGCGGGCTTTGGCGGCCTTGTCCCGTTCTTCCTGTTCGACGATCTGTTCCAGGCTGGGCCAGCGCAGGTATTCCAAAGAATCGCCCGATATACCTGTGATGCGCAATTCGGTGCGGCGATTTTGCTGGTGTTCTTCTTCGCTGCATTCCACCCCGTTGCGGCACCGGTTCACCAACTGGCTTTCACCGTAACCTTTGGAAGTGATGCGGGCGCTGTCCACACCTTCGCTGATGATGTAGGCGACAGCGGAGGCGGCGCGTTTGCCGGAAAGCGTCATGTTGTAGTCGTCATTGCCGCGGCAATCGGTGTGCGAGCCGAGTTCCACGGAGAGCCCGGGATTGTCCTTCATCAAGGTGACCACTTTGTCGAGGCGTTCGGCGGCGTCGGGGCGGATATCCCATTTATCGAAGTCGTAGTAAATGTTCTGGATTTGAATGCGTTTGTCGAGCTTGGCGCGATCCAGCTCGATATTGGCCAGCAAGGTACCCAGTTCGTTACCTGCAGTCAGGTTTTCCGTGACACCCGGCGTAAGCGATGCAACGCCATCCACACAAAGGATACATCCCTTTACGTTCACGTACACTTCGATGCGTTTGGCGATAAAACCGGGTCTGCGAATGAGAATGGTGTAGTGGTTGCCCCGCTCGAAAGTGTGCTGGAAAAAAGCGTTCGGATGATTTTGCAGCACCAGTTCGGGGCGACCCTGCGTTCGGTTGTAGATTTCAATCCATGCGCCCTGCACTGCATCTACCACCAGTTCGGGGTTTTCGCGGGCTTCGGCGACCGTCACGTCGAAGAGGTAACCGGGTCTTCGTTTCATCTCTACTGTGAGAAATACTTTCTCGCCGGCCACTTTGAACGTTTGTTCGTGGTCGAAAAAAATATCCTTATGCGCTACCACGCGGTATTCGCCGGGCGGCAAAACGGCGGCAAAACGACCGTCGTTGCCGGTGAAGGTATCGGCCCGGACGATGTTAGCGGGTAATTCCAGGATCATCACTTTTACCTGCCGCAGGTATCCCCGGTTGTTTTCCTCAAAAACATAACCCTCGATAGGGGTCTGCGCTGCAACAACAGTTGCCAGAAAAAACAACAGGGGTGACAAATGAATTGGGTGAAAATGTAAGTTTCTCATTGCCTGTCAGTTGGTTTCGTACCATTTTGATTGAACAAACCTACATGAAAATTCCCATTCGCACATAGAAAATCAGTCTGTCCGGACACTCTGAAAAAAGTTATGGAACTTTGAGCCTCTATCTCATCCAACAACATCAAACCTTATATTAAGGTGAAGATCATTTTCATGGGCACGCCTGAATTTGCGGTGCCGTCGCTCGAAATACTATTAGACAACGGTTACGATGTCCCTGCCGTCGTCACTGCCCCGGACAAACCCGGCGGCCGGCACGGTGTGCAGGTGCCGGCAGTCAAACGATGCGCCATAGCGCGGGGGGTGCGGGTGTTGCAGCCGGAAAAATTGAAGAATCCCGGTTTTTTGGAAGATTTGCGCGCATTGCAAGCCGATTTGCAGGTCGTGGTGGCGTTCCGGATGTTGCCCGAAGTGGTGTGGAGCATGCCCCCGCTCGGCACGATGAACCTGCACGCTTCCCTCCTGCCCAAATATCGCGGCGCGGCGCCCATCAACTGGGCGATCATCAACGGAGAAAAGGAGACCGGCCTGACGACTTTTCTGCTGAAACACGAAATTGACACGGGCGATCTGCTTTTTCAGGAACGAATCTCCATCGGTGAAAATGAAACGGCGGGCGAGTTGCACGACCGCATGATGCGGGCCGGGGCGTCGCTGGTGCTGAAATCAGTGCGCGCCCTTGAAAGGGGGGAAGCGAAACAGGTTCCGCAAACCGATGCACTGGCGTCGCACGCGCCTAAAATTTTTACCGAAACCTGCAGGATTGACTTTGCGCAGCCGACTGCAGTTGTTCACAATTTTATTCGCGGTCTCAGCCCTTATCCGGGCGCCTGGACGGAACTGGACGGAAAAACGCTGAAGATATTGCGCAGCGCGAAAGAGGAAGCAGCTGTGTCGCTGCCGCCGGGACAATTTTTTTCCGATGGCAGAAATTATCTGAAGGTCAGTACGCAGGACGGCTTCGTACACGTTTTGGAACTCCAGATGGAAGGCAAGCGGCGCATGAATGTCCGGGATTTTCTCAACGGATACCGGATCGGCAGCGGTGCGTAGTTACTTACCGGCCCTTTTTGCGCTTCTTATCCTTGCCCATGATGTCTTTGTCCTGCCGGGCATCCAGCACCGGTTCGGGGCGCGGCGCCTCTTCCTGCACATCGTTGAATACTTTGTCAATAAATTTCCAGCGGCCCTTTTCGAAGCGGAGGCCGTCGTAACTTCCGTCGGGTACCTGCGAAATGCCGCGTCCGAACGGGCTCGGCCAGGGGATCAGGTGGTCGAAGAGGATCAATTGATATTGTTCGTCCCAGTTGACGCGCACCGACGCTTCGGCGGAATATTCGAAGATCATCCGCAATTCCTCCGTTTTAGCACCGGGTTTGTCAAATACCGGCGCGCCGAAAACGGGCTTGCCTGCAGTGTCGAAACCCAGTACTTCGATCACTTTTCTTTTTTCAAAAAAAGAATAGGCATCATAGCCGCACAAGAGATATTTCCGGCCCTCTTTGGTGTCGAACTGGCGCAATGTATAGTACAGAGCGCCGTACCAGCGTTCGGGTGGCAGCGCTTCGTACACGGGGCGATCGTCGAGTTCGTCGCTGCGGTCAATGAGCGGGAAAAGTTTCAGTTCCGGGCTGTTCATTTGGATAGCTCCATAGTAGCGGTAAGTGGAGTCGTTGACAAACAACTGCCAGGTAAAAATGCGGAAACTGCTGTCTGGCGGAGCGAGGATGGAGATGCTTTTGAGCCGGTCGAAGCGGTATTGGAAAGAATTTTCGACTTTCAGGGTGCGCACCAGTGTCTGGATGAGTACCCGGCAGGCTGCGAAACGTTCCTGCTCGATGGAGTCATTCACAACGGCATATGCCAGCAAGGCCAGCGTGTCTTCACCCGTATGCAGCCGTTCGAGTGCTTCGGGAGATAGTGTTGCCGTTTTTTTATTTTTATGCTGGGCCTGAGCGGCAGTTCCGGCAATCAGACAGATAATAAATGCGAATGTTTTGATTTTCAATGACATGAATTCTCAGCGGCTGAAAAAGACGGGCTAAAAACGCTGTGATACCTCAAAAAATTGTCATAGCCGGTTTACTCCAGCGCGGCCAGTTTTTCCAGCAGCCACTCGTGGTTGACGGTAGATGCTTTTTCCCGGCTGATTTCTTCGCGGAGTTTTTCGATGGCGGCCTTATCGCCGGGCACGATGCGGGTGAGACGCCGGACGAATTTGAGCAGGTTGAGGTAGCTCCTCCGCCGTTGCTGGGGGATGTTTTTGTGGCGGTTGAGGAAAACGCGGAAGGATTCGGTGAAGGAGTCGAGCGCATCGTGGGCATCCAGTTCGTAATAAGACATGGTCAGCATGACCTTGCTTAAAAGGTTGTATCCTATGTCCTCATATTCAATATTTTTCAGCAAATCGAGCACCTTTTCATAGTTCCCCTGAAAACGATACACGCGGGCCAGGTTGAAGGTGTAAATATTGTCCCTGGATTCATATGGCAAAGTCTTGTGATATTCTTCCACAAATTTTTCAGTCCATTCTATTTTCCCCAATCCCAATGCCACTCCTATTATGTTATTAAACCTCCAGGGCGCCAATTCGCCGTTCACAATGAAAATGCCTTTGTTGATAGCGCCTTCAAACAAGTCAAAATATTCCTGTAAAAAAACCTTGTTTCCTTTATTCAGCTTGCCGGTGCAATAGTGAAGGGCGGAGTCGAACAACTCAATTGCTTCTTTTTGAGGCATAGAAGAACCATACTTGTCGAGAAGGCTTCTTAAATTGTAATAGTGGTTCAGGTTGTCTTCCTCCTTCAGGGTAAGGAACGAATGGTAATATATGGCAAGTTCCGGGATATTCTCTATGGGAAAATTATGAAGATAGGCCAGTATTTCGTCGCCAAAGCCTATTTCATATTTGTAATTGCCGGTCCTCTGCTGGCTCAATACGGAACTAAATAGTTTCAGTTTTTCAATCCAATAGAAAATATCGAGGTTTTCCGATATCTCTTCGATGTTGGCGCGGACATTCACTTTCACATCGAAGTCCATCATGGAATAATAAATCCGCTCAATGGTATATGATTTTTTATAGTAATCGAGTGTGCGGTACGGCGTTTTACCGATGTCATGACGTGCCTGTCTTAAAGCGCTGCTGAACAATGGCTCAATTTTCCGGCGAACCACGAAATCGAGCACATCAATGGCATGCCGTGATTCGTCCTGGTTCATCGTTTCCTGCGCCATAAAACCTTCCACCTGTTTGAGCAGGTCGGAACAATATTTCCGGAAGTTCACGTCGTCATACACTTCGCCGGGAAAGAGTTTTTGCCACACTGATTTGCGGTCGAAACCGTTTTTTTCTTTTTCAATGTGATCGAGCAGTATTTCGCCCAGTTGGGCGAGCGTCCTGCTTTGGTTGAAATACGGCGAATTCAGGTATTTTCCCAGACGCTTTCGCTCGGCATGGTCGAGAAACTGAAGCGTCTGAAAAACCTTGTTGGTATGCGTTTCCCGAAGGGGCGCGTTATTTTTTTTTGACATCTCTTTTTTGCGTGCAAATTTCTAAACGGCTGACTCCGACATACTTAGGCAAAGGAGCAAAAGGGTTTTGAGCCGAAAGGTTTTCACAAAGATATTTTTTTTGTTCATGCGGGGTTTGGAACTTAAGAAAACGTCTAATTTTGATCGTTTTTTTAATTTAATACCGCAGCCATGAATGTACGTCTACCACAACCTCGTCTCCGGGTGTTGTTGTTCCTCCTGCTCATTGCTTTCGGAGCTCCCCGCCTTGTTTCAGCCCAATCAACTCCCCTCAAAAATTTGACCACTTCGGTCAATACGGAAGTGGCCGATACCATTGCAGGGGTCAGTCTCCTGGTTTACAAAGTCAGTCCGGTGGCCAAACACGGCGATCTGACCATTACCCTGATACAGACCGGTGGTGCAGGCAATCCCCACGTTTACAAGATCAATTACAAACCAGATCCCGGCTTTATTGGTGTTGATACGTTTACCCTGCAATTGACCTATATCAATAATTATCCTTTTCTGGTATATCAGGCATACCGCGTTACGGTTTATCCCTCTCTTTTGACAGCGCGGCCCGATTACAGCACAACGACGGTGGGCGACCCGGTTGTCGTGGATGTGCTGGCCAATGATACGGGCAATGGCCCTCTGACTGTGTCGGCTATCCCGTTGATAAACAACGGCACTGCGCAGATCAATCCGTCCAATCAGGTGGTTTTTACACCGGCGCCGGGATTCGCCGGGGTGGCACATCTGAACTATGTCGTTTGTGACACATTGGATCATTGTAAAACGGGTCATGTCAGCATTGGTGTTCACCCCAATGCCGGACCCGTTGACGATACCTTGCGCGTGGCAACCGCCAAAAATGTCAGACTTTCTATTCCGTTGACCTGTCACGGTTATTCTTTGTTTCAGGCGCCCGCCAACGGAATAACGACCATAGAAAACGGACAGGCTTTTCGCTATTTGCCCAACTCCAATTTCACCGGATTCGACCAGTTCGTATTGTCCAACGATTCGTTTGGCACAACCGTCTATAAAACGGTTATCGTACATGTGTTGAATACAGCGACCCAGAATAAGATGGCGATGGACGACCGGGTGTTCACACCCAAAGGCCAACCCGTCACTTTCAATGTGCGCGACAATGATATTGGTAATTTGCTGGTCAAAAGTTGGGTTGCGCCGAATGGTTTGCCGGGAACGATATCCAATATGAACGGCGCCGGCAACGTGACCTTTACGCCGAATGCCAATTTTACGGGTGTCGCCACTTTTCAGTACCGCATCGGAAATGCTCAGATACCCAACCTGGAAACGGCAACGGTGAATGTATTGGTCGGCAATATGAACCCCGTTTTCCCGACATTCGAACTGACAACGCCTGTTGAAACGCCCTTCGTTATCAATTACCGCATTCCTTTCACAGGATTTGAATTTTCTATTCTGGATGCTCCCGACCATGGAACCCTCTCGTATTATCCGGGTTTTTCCAGTCATACGATCAATGGCCAGGCTGTTTCGGGCCACAACCTGATGATCTATCACCCCTCCAACGGCTATACGGGTTCAGACGAGTTTGAACTGAATTATTGCGTCACAGTCAACGGTCAGTGCCAAAGTGTCAAAATTGTTATGAATGTGGTGGATGTCCTTGGAGCAGATCCGCCCTATTGCATCAGTGATTGCGTTTGGACCGGAGATATCAACGACGACGGGATTGTCAACAATCAGGATCTTTTACCGCTGGGCTATTATGTGGGCTTCGACGGACTCGAGCGCCCGGACGCGTCGCTCGAATGGTACGGGCAATTCGGCAGCAACTGGAACAATCCTTACACCGGCAATCCTGTGGATGTGAAACACGCCGATACGGATGGAAGCGGAGCGATCAATCATGAAGATACGTTGGCGCTGAGCCTTTTTTATAACCAGACAAACGGCCTGATCCCCTATGTGCCGCCGGTTTCCAAAAATTTGCCGTTTTTTCTCAACGTATTGACGCCCAACCCCCAGGTCGGCGACCTGGTGCAGGTAGAGGTGTCGCTGGGAAATGAAAACCTGCCCCTCACGGACCTGTACGGTTTTACTTTCGACGTGTCGCTCAGCCCGAATGTTCTGGATTCGGCCCTGCGCATGACCTACTATGACAATTCGTGGCTCAACCTGAACGCGCCCTCCCTCTGGATGGCTAAAAACCCGCAACAGGGCAAACTCGAGACGGCATTCACGCGTACCAATGGCGTCTCCTCCAACGGATATGGCGTGATCGGACAATTTGAATTTATTATTATTGATATTGTTGATATAACAAAACCCGGTAAGAACGACCCGGCAAGCAATACACTGAAAATTTCTATTGACAATCCTGTACTTCTATCCGGCGATGGCACGCTCCTTTCGGGCAGTGGTCAATCTATAGAAATCCCTCTCGTCAGTAGAGAGCGGTCGCAAAAAAGCACAATATCCGGTAGCGGCCTTTACGTTTATCCATCGCCCGCCAGCGACAGGTTGCGTGTGCACCTCAACGGCAGCGACATGATACAATCGCTTTCCATTTTTGATGCGACGGGACGGGAGGTCTACCGCTCCGGCGATGTGGAATGGGAATATACCGAACTGAATGTCAGCCACTTGGCGGAAGGATTTTATGTGGCTGCCGCCCGTACCAGCAGTGGGAATGTGGTGAAAAAGTTCCAGATACTACGCTGATCCCAGGCTAAGAGAGCCTGCGTTTGTAATCGTTGTATCCGAAGCGGCGCACCACATCGAGCATCCCGTTTTTTCGCCAAATGGCGATACCCGGATGCGTCACACCGTTGAAGGTCGTCGTTTTCACCATCGTGTAGTGGATCATATCCTCGAATACGATTTTCTGACCAACTTTCAACGGTTTTTCAAACGCATATTCTTCCATAAAATCGCCGCTGAGACAGCTCACGCCGCCGAGGCGATACTGATATTTGTCTGCTTTGGTGGGTTCCGCAGAAGCGCCGCGCACCCGTGGGCGGTAAGGCATTTCCAGCGTGTCGGGCATGTGCGCGGTGAACGATACGTCGAGAATGGCCGTTTTTACACCTTTGTTTTTAACGATGTCGAGTACGGTAGACACCAGTACGCCGGTGTCCCACGCGAAGGCACTGCCGGGTTCGAGGATGACGTGCAGGTGCGGCCAGCGGCTCTTGAATGCCCGGAGTGTGCGGATGAGGTGGTCCACGTCGTAACCTTCACGGGTCATCAGGTGGCCGCCGCCGAAATTGACCCATTGGAGTCCCGGCAGGAATTTGCCGAACTGGTCTTCAAAATATCCGAGCGTTTTTTCGAGGTCGAAACTCGTGCTTTCACAAAGCGTGTGAAAATGCAATCCCTCGATGCCTTCGGGCAACTTTCCCCTGAAATTTTCGACGGGTTCGCCAAGCCGCGAGCCGGGTGAGGCGGGATTGTACAAAGCCGTCCCTACGGGTGACCAGCCGGGATTGACCCGGATACCGGGGCTGATAGGGTGGGGGGCTTTTTCTAATTTTTTCCGGAAACGGCGGTATTGTGTCAGCGAATTGAAGGTAATGTGGCTGGAATAGGCCATGACCTTACCGAACTCGCGGGGCAGGTAGGCGACGGCGTAAGTATGCGCCAGGGTCTTCATTTCCTCGAAACACAACCGCGCTTCGTGCAGTGACGACGCTGTGGCCCCATGCACGTATTCGCGCACTATGGGAAAGGTGCTCCACATGGCGAATCCCTTGAATGCCAGTATGATCTGAACTCCGGCCTCGCGCTGCACGCGGGCGATGAGTTCCAGATTGTTGCGGAAACGCGCTTCGTCGAGGACGAAGCAGGGAGAAGGGATTTTACTGATTTCCATGAATAAATATCTGGCGGTATAACGCCGGCGCAAAGAACCGAACTTTTGTACAGAATCTTTACCCCAGTATCGGCACTGCCTTCCGGGTCCCCGCCGTCTTTCCGGTTTTTATCATTCTCCATCATTTTTTGCCAACCACCACAATTCCGGCACTCCGCCCTCTTTCCACCGGACAATGGCGTTTTGACCGTATTTTCTTCCTAACAAAATGGCATTTTCGTCTGAAATACTGCCTGCCCACAAACTCTCTTCCGGTGGCCAGTTGCCGGCAAGGGCGATGTGTCGCGCGGGAAGAACGATGCCGGATACTTTTTGTAAATCGGCTTCCAACGATTTGTTTCTCTGTATGTTCTCTGGCTCCGGAAGGATTCGCGATGCAGGATTCCAGGCAGTGATGAAGGCATATGACTTTATGCTGTGTCCGGACAACCATTCTTCAAAGGCGGAATAACGTTGTCCTATAATGACGTTGAAATTCTCAACCGCATAAATCGTTGACAAATACGCTTCTGTCAGCCGCTGGTCGAGCCAATCGGGAGAATCTTCGACCATTCTTATTACAAAGGTGGATTTGGCAATGTCGTTCATGTCCATTATCTTTGTTGCCATGCAAACAAGAGTGATTCAAGTTGACCCTGATATTTTGGGAGGCACACCTGTTTTCAGCGGGACACGTGTACCGGTGGAAAGTCTTTTCTGGCATTTAGAGAAAGGCATCACGATTGATGCATTTCTTGACGACTTCCCTTCCGTCAGCCGCGAACAGGCTGTCGCTGTTATTGAATTGGCCGCCCGACTTTTTCAACGCAAGGACATAGCCCAAACGCTTTATGAAACTGCTGCTTGATGAAAATTTACCCCGGCGGCTGAAAAAAGATTTACACGCTTATAAAATATTTACCGTTCGTGATATGGGTTGGACCGGCAAAAAGAACGGTGAATTACTCACGCTCATGTTGCAAAATGGTTTCAATGTATTGCTCACCTTCGACCGCAATTTGCAGCACCAGCAAAATTTTTCAAAATATCCCGTTGCTGTTTTTGTACTGAATGCACCCGGCAATGATTACGGTACCTTGCAACCTTTAATGCCCCTCGTCATTTCTTTGCTTGAGCAGGATACTATACAACCTGGCCCAGTGGTCGTGTCCTGAAATTTCAGCATTCAGTCGAGCCAATCGGGAGAATCTTCGACCATTCTTATTACAGCGTCAGGTTTTGACATACTTTTGCGGCGCTTTTTGAAATGGGGTTCCTGAGTGTTCCCGTGTTTGAGTGCGGGAGTACTCAAACACTCAAACACTCAGGAACTCAATCACTCACTGTCAGAGATGGAAGAAAAACAGAGTCAAATCAATACAATTATCGGCATGGGGCTGATTTTCCTGCTCCTGTACCTTTGGATGCAGTACTCCGTGCCACCGAAACCGACGGAAGAGCAGGCCAATACGCAAACATCGCAAACTGCCGAACAACCGCAAAACCAACAGGCTGCTGCTGCCAATCCGGCACAGAGCACAGGGCCGGCGGCTGCGCCGGGCGATTCGATGCGCAGCGCGGCATTGGCCGGCCAATTCGGCGCTTTCGCGCCTGCCGCTAGCGGTCAGGAGCAGTTCGAAGTGCTGGAGAACGACCTCGTGCGCATCACCTTCAGCAGCAAGGGTGGGCGCATCAAAGAAGTGTTCCTGAAAAATTTTGAAAAGATCAGCAGCGACACGGCGGGCAACGAATTCAAAAACCCCGTGCGCCTGCTCGAAGACGATAAAAACCGCTTCGGTTACGAACTGGCGCTCGGCAGCGGCCAAAAAGTCAATACCGGCGATCTTTATTTTTCTGCTGCGAAAAATGGCAATACCCTCACTTTCCGTGCCGATGCAGGCGAAGGGCGCTTTCTGGAACAAACCTACACGCTCAGTCCCGACAACTACCGCATCGAGTACACCGTGGGCGGCAACGGAATGAATAATGTGCTGGCACAGAACGTGTTGCGCTTCCAATGGGCCAACTACCTCGACAAGTTGGAAAAAAACCAGCAGTACGAGCGCACGATGTCCACTGTCTATTTCAAAGCGGTGGAAGAATCGGCAGATTATTGCGATTGCCGCTCGAACGACACAGAAAGCCTCGGCGAGCGACCTGTCAAGTGGTTCTCGCACTCCAACCAGTTTTTCAACACCTCCTTTGTTGCCAACAACTTCAGCTTCCGCGAATTTGTGGGCGAAACCAACATGTACACCGACGCCGAACCGGATCTGAAGTTGTTGAAGACGAGCGCCGTCGTTCCGCTCGACAACGGAACTGCCAGCATGACGATCTACACCGGCCCGAACGAATTCGACCGCTTGCAGGCCTTCGGCGCCAACCTGGAAGACATCATTCCTTTCGGCTCCAGCATTTTCGGCTCCATCAACCGTTGGGTGATCCACCCGATGTTCGAGTTTCTCGCCAAATTCATCAGCAACCAGGGTATCGTGATCCTGATGCTGACCCTGCTGGTGAAACTGCTGTTGTATCCGCTCACGTACCGCATGGTGTTGAGCCAGGCAAAAATGGCCGCGCTCAAGCCGCGTATGGAAGCGCTCAAGAAAAAACACGGCGACGACCAGCAGGCGATGTCGGTGGAAACGATGAAAATGTACAGCGAATACCGCGTAAACCCGCTCGGAGGTTGCCTGCCCATTCTGCTTCAAATGCCCATCTGGTTCGCGCTGTATCGCTTTTTCCCGGCAGCCATCGAGTTCCGCCAGGAAAGTTTCTTATGGGCGACCGACCTGTCGAGTTACGACAGCATCGTGAACCTGCCGTTCCACCTGCCGTTCGGCGCGGGGGCGCACATCAGCCTGTTCACGCTCATCTGGGTGGTCACCACGCTGTGGTACACCTGGTATTCCATGAAACAAATGGACGTTTCGGCAATGCAGACCGACCAGATGAAGATCATGAAATACATGCAGTACTTCATGCCGGTGATGTTCATGTTCTTCTTCAACTCCTTCGCTTCAGGTCTTACCCTCTACCTGTGCTTCAGCAATATCCTGAACATCGGCCAGACGGTCGTGACCAAGCAGTTTTTGATTGACAACGAAAAGATACAAGCCGAACTGGAAGCCAACAAAAACAAGCCGCAAAAAACCGGCGGCTGGCGCGACCGCTTCGAGCAGGCGATGAAAGAACAACAGCGGTTGCAGGCGGAAAAGGCGAAGCAGCAGGGGAAGAAGAAGTGAGATTAATCATGGCGTCATTTTTTATTCCGGAAACAATATTCCCTCTAGTTCCCGCACCGCATCCGCCGTATCAAAATCGGCCACCTGGTAAAAGTTTTTTTGCGTTTCTTTAAAAAGCGTCCTGATCTCGTCGCGGGCGTCGTCGAATTGGGCGACGACGTTTTGCAGCCGCCGCTGGGCGAAATTTTGAGCCGCGCCGCCGCGTCGGTGAAGTTTGGCCACTAAACCCAACCAGAAATAAAAAGTGCGTTTGTCTTCGTATTCCGGCTCTTTGCCGGGCGCGATCGCGTCGCGCACTTTGCCGCCGAGTTTGCGGATGACGGCAACGGCGGGTTGCACGTGGCCGTGCAACAGGGCGTCGTTGCCGAGGACGAACATTTCTTTGGAGGTGGCTTCCATCGCCGACAGTTTCTCCACGGCATTCATCACAGCGGGCTGGTCGTCCTTGAGCATGGCCTGTATCCCGATCTCCCGCATACAGTTGCCGATGGTGGTGTTGAGATACGAACTGCTGGTGTCGCCCGTACTGTGGTGCTGGATGTGGCTGTAGGTGAAAATGAGGATGTCGAGCGCCTTGCGCATGTTCTCATTGTTGAACTGGGCGCCGTCGTAGGTGACGCTGAGGCATACGGCATCGGCAAGGATGTCGCCGATGAGTTTGGTGTCGCGGTCGTCTTGTGGCACATTGAGCAGGTATTCCACCAAGCGCTCGCATTGTTCTAAGAAAATATTCTTGATCCGGCCGCCCCGCAACTCCCGCGCCAGGATGCCGAGGTCTTCCAGGTCTTTTTTGGGTACCGATTTGTGGCGCTCGAAGTGCCGGATGGCATCGTCCGTTATTTTTTGAGAGAGTTGTAACTCGATGTTGCGGGAAGATTGGAAATTTTTGATCAAAGAGCGGAGCCCCAAAAAAAGCACGGCAAAGAGCAGACCGGTCACGCAAAAAGGAAAGAGCCACCACCAGTTTTGCGGCAGGATGGATTTATCGAAACCCACATTGCCCAGCAAAAAGATCAATACGATCAACCCCAACTGGATTTTGAACAAACGCGACCATTCGCTGCCCAAACGCTCGTTGTACACATCGCGCAGACCACCCGCAATAAAGGTCTGGAAAATGAGCGCCGGCACGCCCATGATAAACACGACAAAGGTAATGGCAATGCCTGCCGCGGTGGCAAGCCATTCTTCGCTGAGCAGATCGGGGTGGTCGAACAACAATATTATCGCCATGACTGATGCACGTGCCGGATGAAATCAATGAAGGCATTTTCGTGGTAGGCGTGGGTTTTCATTTTGAAATTGTTTTCGGAAAGGTTGATAGGCTCGTCGAACAATTCGGGGTTTTCCTCCTGCGCCTCGATGGTAAACACGCCGAAACGGGTTTCTTTCAGGTGGTCGAACTGATCTTTTTGCGGCCCCATGACCGTATTCAGCAGGGCGTAACCGAACTTTTGAAAATTGCTTTCGCGGTAAGTGTTCCACATGTCGTCCGAACCGGGCGGCAGGCGCAGGTCAACGATGACCACGTCGAAAGGCTCGGTGCGCAGCCGGTAGAACGCCTCGGTCGCATCTATGGCGAAGTGCGGCTCGATGTCGTCCTCCATGTACAAGGCCATGCGTTTTTCCGTCAGGTCGTGAAACAGGTTGTCGTCAATCCAGAGAAGTTTAATGATGGGTCTCATTTTGCAACGGGTAAGGTAATATAGGCTCGTGTGATAAAAGGGTTCGAGTACATTTCGGGCAAATTGCCGAAAGTGGGTTCGGAGGTCATGCGCAGCGTGCCGCCGTGTTTGCTGATGACGTCCTGCGCGTCGTATAGGCCGATGCCGGTGCCGGAGCGTCCGCGGTCTTCCGATTCGCGGCCCCGCTTGCCGAACTGGAACACGGAACCGGATTCCAGTTCTTCCCGGCGGATGGGCACACCCCAGTTTTCGATCAGTATTTCAACGACATCTCCCTTTTTTTCCATGCGCACGTTCACCCAGGGTTGCCGGTCCTGCCCTTTGGTCCAGCTGTACTTGATGGCGTTGTGCAGCAGGTTGTGAAAGGCCCGGTTGAGCGAATTTTTGTGACACAGCACGGGAATGTTGTCGCGCTGGTTGAATTGCTGCACGACGTTGACGCGGTGAATGGCGGCAAATTCCTCTAAGAAACGAACGGCATCGAGCACGATGGGAACGAGGTTGTGGGATTTGAATTCCTGCTGCACGATCTCGCCCCGGCGCAGGTAATCGCGGAAATAGTAGAAATCGGGGATGCGCTCGTTGAGTTCGTCCAATGAAATGGACAGGGAGATCATGCTGGTGAGGCGCAGCATTTCATCCGTTTCCGAGCGCAGGTTGCGCAGCAGTTCGCGGGGCAGATTGAGGGGGCGGAGGTTGTCGAGGCATTTTCGGATCTCGAGCAGGATGCGGCGACTGAGCGCGGCGTTGTCTTTTTCCTTGTCGGCGGCGGTGTCGCCGGTCGAGAGTTTTTGCACGAGTTTCGGCAAACGCGCGAGATTGGCGTCGTCGAGATTGCGCTCTTCGGCTATTTTGCTCAGGTCGGCCAATAATTCTTCCAATCGTTTTTTACATCGGACAGTCTCCGCTGCCGCCTTCGCGCGGTCTATGTGCGTTTCGTCCCTCTGTAGGTCCTGGCCGTGCGCTTTGATGAGCATGGTCAGCGTGTCGCGCAGACCGTTGATGGTGGCGATGTAAGTGTGCAGTACCGAACTGAAATCGGCTTCCAGCGTCCGGGTATGGCCGCGCACGTGGTCGGTCACGTCGTACACCGCGCCGACGCGCAGGTGTTGGTTTTCTTCGGCCACGTAGCGGACGTTGGCCACCACGTTGCGTTTTTTGCCCTGCTTGTCCTGGATTTCCATGTAATAATCAAGCAGGGGCTGGTTGTTGGCGGCGGCTTTGTTCAGTTCCGCCTTGAACGCTTCGTAGGCGGCGGCGTTGGGGTGAAATTGGCGGATGGGTTTGGAAAAAATCTCTTCCGGCGAATCGTAGCCGTGAATGTGCGCGAAGGTGAGGTTGGCGCGGGAGATAATTTCCTCGCCCTGCTGGCTGGTATTGACCAGAAACAATCCTACCGGCAGGTCGTTCTGAATGATCTCGAACGTAACGTCGTGAATGGTACCCTTTATCCGAGCTATGTTTTCCGTTTCGCCTGCAATGCCGATACAACTCATTTTAACGACCACCATCGCCCCGTCTTTGCGGCGCAGTTTGAGCTGGCGATTCTCGATGTGCGGGTGGCGGTTCAGGTCATTATAAAAACGGGCGATTTTATCCGGCTCCCAAAAAAAATCGCCGAGCGATTTGCCTTTTATTTCTGCGGGACTGGCATAATTCAAAACCTGGGCAAAATTCTGGTTGCAATCCACCAACATCAGGTCCTTATCCGTTTCGAAAAAACCGGCGTACATCATTTTTTCAAATTCCGCAAACCACTCGATGTCGCTCATACTCAGGGCGATACACAGCAACGCGCAAAGTTCGCCCGCTTCGTCCCGGAACGGCTTGGTGACAAAGCGTATCTTCCGGTATTCGTCGTGGATCTTCAGGCGGACGGTCAGGTTGTTGTGCCATCCGCCGGGCGGTACGTGCTGCAATTGCCGCAGGATGTATTCACGCTCTTTGCCGTCCTCGTAGTAGGTTCCGATGTTGAACCCGCTGAAGTCGTCGCCGGCGTCGAGCATAAAGAACTCGACCGCCTGTTCGTTGGCAAACAAAAAGGCGCCCGTTTTATCGCTGGCGTAAATCGGGAAAGGCAGACCGCTTATTTGCCCGAAGGCGTGGCGGATATCCTGCAGGAGGGAGGAGGACAGAGTTGGTTCCATGGCTGCTGTTCAGGTTGCCAAAAGTATAAAACTTCCGTAAACCGGGGATTTGAAATATAAAAATTCTCCATTGCAGCCATAATGTACCTTTCCTCTGTCGCTTGCCCCCAAACCCGTTGCGTTTTGTTAGTGTAGAACCCTACGTTGCCCCTCTATGGCCAAACCTTCCCACTGCTTGTTTTTGTGTGCGCGGTGTTTGTTCTGCTGTAACATGAGTCAAGCGGAGCAGGGGTTAAAAACAACCATCCGGCGTTCGCGCGGTAGAGCCATTTCCCGCAGATTTTGATCTTAATCTGCGAAAATCTGCGTCATTTTTCTGCGTAAATCTGCGGGAAACACTTGAGTGGACGCTCTTTATACAAGTACTTTGTCAATCTCCGCACCCGCAACACTTATTCATCAAAAAGTTGACCTGAAAATCCAAATATCCGTCCGCCGCTGAAAAATTGAAATCGCCCGGGCAAACGGTCACGACTTTTTGAAAAGTATCAGAGATTTCCGTTTTACTCAATAATACCTGCCCATTTTGCCGGATCAGCCATACAAACCCGAACGGCGGCGTTCCCGTAAAAGTGAACAACACATCCGCGCATCCGTCGCGGTACACCGATTCCGGCGGCGAACTGACGGTGATGGTCGGTTTAGACCGCCATATCAACTTCGGCCCTGTGGCCAGCGAAAAACAAGGGTCGGCGCTGTCAATCGAATCGTTCGGTAACTGATTCCCCGCGATGACGGCAGCGTAATAGGCGCTGTCGAACTGCATGATCCCCGGCAGGAAAGGAAAAGACAGGGAATCGGAATACTGCACGATGCTGCCAAGCGGGTTGTTCAGGGCGGAATAAAGTATGAATCGCAGCGTATCGCCCGGCTCCAGGTTGTGATTGCTTAAGTTCAAAAGCAACGCCGGGCGTTCCGGCAAAATTTATCGCGACCGGCTCGCCACCGCACTTGTTGACGTTTGGCGGTGGATAAACGACCGGCACCGGTACGACGGTAATGGTAAAGGTTTGCGCGGGTCCCGTACACGTCAATCCGTTGCCACTGAATGCGGGTGTGATCGTTATGGTCGCGGTTTGAGTCAAAATGTTTCCAACGGCATAAAAGTCCAGGTCGCCGGTACCGCTGACAGGGAGGCCGATCGGGGGCAGCGAATTTGTCCAGTTGAAGGCGGCCCCGGCAGTGCCCGATAGAGCAACATAGACCGCTTCCCCGCTGCATACCGTCAGGTCGGGCGGGTCAGCCACGCTGGGTACGGGATTGACGACGATGGTGAAAGTGCGCGGTGCGCCCGGACACGCGCCCAACTGGGGCGTTACGGTAATTGTTGCTGTCTCCTTGTTCGTTACGGGAGCGGCCGGGAATGAGAAATTGCCTGTGCCCGAAGCGCCTAAGCCAATCGCCGGGTTGTCATTGACCCAACTGAATACGGCGCCGGGGGAGCCTGAAAACAAACCGAATACAATGGCGCATGCACAAACGACCTGGTTGGCCGGTTGCATCATAGCAGGCGTGGGCTGCACGGTGATCGTAAACGCCTGAGGCGGGCCAGTACAGCCGTTTATTTCAGGCGTGACGGTGATGTTGGCAGTTTGAGTAGTGGTAACGTTGGCGGCAGTAAAAGTGATATCGCCGCTACCCGCCGCCGGCAGGCCGATGGCGGGGTTGGAATTGACCCAATTATAAGTAGGATTGTAAGTTCCCGTGAATTGCACACCCACCGGCTCTCCGCCGCAGACGGTTGTGTTCGGCGGGTCGGCCATAGTGGGTGAATAATTGACCGTGATATCTATACATGGCGGCGGCGGATAATTGTAGCATGGGCTGGTGGGAGTGGCGCACAACTGTACCGTGCCGGGGTTATTCCAAACTATCTGTACGTTTTCTCCCGTCGGATCACCCACGAATGCTCCTATGCCCCGGAGGCGAAAGCGACCATTCGAGCCCTGCCTGAAGCGAATTGGGTATGTTGTATTCTGATGTTGAAACGATGCCGCAAATCTGGTCAGGGCCTTGAATCGTTCCGATTTCCGGGATGTCGTATTGATTGTATCCTTGTAGTACGTTTATTTCAAAATCATAGTTGATGACGGGCAGGCCGGCATTTTAAACATCCCGAAACAAACACCGGGAATAGAAGAAGTACAATTGTAGAGGTCGCATTGAAGGGTCAATGTGCTGGTTCCGGCAACAAAAGCAAACCACATATCATTGTGCAGCAAATTGGGCGGCCATGTACATCCCGGGACATCCGGCGAGCCCGGATAATTGAGCGTACCGCTGGACGAACCGCAATATCCATCCAAATTCGTGCAGAGCACCGGCGCGGACAAACAATCATCGCCTGGCGGCGGGTCGCATTGGGCAATTACGCCCCCTTGTATCGCCAGGTATAAAAAGAGAGAAAAGAGTAAGTGCTTTTTCATTGGCTGAAGATTGTAACCAATTTAGGCAGGGGCAGAGCCCCGTAATATTTGTAGTAGCAAAACGAGTAATAAATTTTCGTGGAGGGGCAGCGCCCCGAAACAATTTCCGGGGCGCTGCCCCTCCACGGTAAATCTCGGACATAAACAACTACTACAAATATTTCGGGGCTCTGCCCCAACTTGAATAGTTGCCCAAGATTTTCATTTGCGCAATTTAAGCCTGACGCTGGCATCTTACCTTTGTCAGATGTAAAAACTTAGGCAGGGGCAGCGCCCCGAAAGATTTGTAGTAGCAAAACAAGTAATAAAATTTTGTGGAGGGGCAGCGCCCCGGAATATGTTTCGGGGCGCTGCCCCTCCACGGTGGATTTTGTGCATAAATCACTACAAATCTTTCGGGGCGCTGCCCCTGCCTAAGTTTTTACTGTCAGATAATCAAGCAGGTAAAAGGTCCCACAAATTTACCCTTTTCCCCTAAATATTGTCCATCTATGCCAATCGTCAACCTCCTCTCCGACACCGTCACCAAGCCCACACAGGGTATGCTCGAAGCCATGTTTCGCGCCGAAGTGGGCGACGACGTTTTCCGCGAAGACCCTACCGTGAATGCCCTGGAGGCGAAATGCGCCGCCCTGTTCGGGCACGAAGCTGCGCTGTTTTGCCCGTCCGGCACCATGACCAACCAGATCGCGCTCAAAGTCCATACCCGCCCGCTCGACGAGGTGATCTGCGACGAAATGAGCCACATCTATCAATATGAAGTCGGCGGCTATGCCTTTCATTCCGGCATTTCGGTCAATCTCCTGAAAGGCGAAAACGGCATCCTGACGCCCGAACTCGTGGACGCAGCAGTCAAGCCGCGCCAGGACTGGTTGCCCAAAAGCAGCCTTGTCGTCATCGAAAACACCTGTAATAAAGGAGGAGGAAGTATTTACCCGCCGGAACGCATCCGTGCGATCCGGGCCGTGTGCAAAAAACACGACCTGGCGTTGCACCTCGACGGCGCCCGGATATTCAACGCTTTGGTGGAAACCGGTGATACGCCTGCTTCTGTGGGCGCCGAAGTGGACAGCCTTTCGATCTGCCTGTCCAAAGGGCTCGGCACGCCGGTTGGTTCTGTGTTGATGGGAAATCAGGCATTTATCGCCGAAGCGCGGCGGGTGCGCAAGGTCATGGGCGGCGGAATGCGGCAGGCAGGTTACCTCGCGGCAGCGGGCATTTACGCGCTCGATCACCACGTCGAACGGCTGAAAGAAGACCATATCCATGCGCGGCTGCTGGCATCGGCATTAGCCGAACTGCCTTATGTGGCCAATATCCGACCGGTGCAGACGAATATCGTGATATTCGACCTTGTCGCTCCTGTACCGGCGGCTTCAACCGCCGATCCAGCGCGACTTTCGGCGGCTAAAGCCGCCGGTACGACGCCCGCCGCTTTCCTTGATTACCTGAAACGAAACGGCGTTATCGCCTCGGCGTTTGGGCCGCAGACGATTCGGTTCGTGACGCATCTGGATGTGAAAAGGGAGATGGTGGAGAGGGCGGTGGAGGTGCTGCGGGGTTTTTAAATTATGAGGGTGTCTCATAAGTCATTGTACATTGAAAATTGGGCATTGTACATTGATAATTTTATATTTAAAAACATGAAATTCAATATTTAAAAAATGTAAAATTTGATAATGTTCAATTTCCAATTTTCAATGTACAATGACTTACGTGACAGCCTCCATCACTAAAATTTTACCACCCTCACCCCCTTCTTCCCATCCACATACCCCCGGATGATCTTTCCGGCATCGGGGTCTTCGTATGGCACGGCGAGGCATTCGAGCAGGTCCTCCGCTGTGTACGACATCGAGGCATCCGCATAGCCGAAGCCGAGGTAGCGCCCTTCCTGCACACCCACAACGGCCATTTCGCTTTCCGTACGGCCGGGCTCGAGGATGAAAAAACTGCCCGACAAGCGGCGGTTGAGCGTTTCAAGCGCCTGCTCCACCCGCTCGTTGTAGGCTTCGGGGCTTTCTTCGCCGATGCAGGCGCCACGGCATTTTTTGATGCTGTAATGAAAACAAGCGCGTTCGGAAGCGTCGAGGTTGCTGAGCCGGTAACAGAGTTCGTACTGGCGCACCACGCTTTGCAGGTGAAGTTTGGCGCTGTCCACTTTCGGGTAATCGGCCACGAGTTCGAGTTTTTTGGCGTTTCGGGAAGTGCGTTTGCCGACGGCTAAGCAGCGGTAACCGTTCTGATCGGTGTAGGTGAATATACAGCCGGTGTAGCTGCGCGCGCGCAACGCCCGGTTGACGCGGGGCAGCAGGCGCTTGATCTCGGCGCTTTCGAGCAGAAGGGCCACGAGTTCGCTGCCGGTGATTTCGAAACTGATGTCGGCGACGCCGGTGCGCAGTTTTTCGCCTTTCGGGGTAAGGTCGGCGAAGTGCTCGAAAAGTCTTTTTCGGATATTGAGGCTTTTGCCCACATAGATCACCTCGCCGCGTTCGTCGTGCAGATAATATACGCCACAGGTTTCCGGCACAGCGTCGAGGCGTTCGAGTGTGATGGCAGGTGGAAGTTTTGCTTCGCGGATGCCCGAACGCAGAAAGGATTTGACGGAATTACCCCCTTGTTCGGCCAGTATCATTTCAAAAATCCGCACCGTCGCCAGGGTGTCGTCCAGGGCCCGGTGACTGCGTTCCGCCTCGATGCCGAAGTGTTTTTTCAGGTTGCTGAGGCTATAACTCGGCAAACCGGGGAAAACCTTGCGCGCCAGGCGCACGGTGCACAACTGCTGCCGCGAAAAAGGGTAGCCTAAGCGCGCAAATTCTTCGCGTACAAAGGAATAGTCGAAAGATACGTTGTGCGCCACGAACACCGCTCCTTCCGTCATCTCCACGACTTTTTTAGCTACTTCGTAAAATTTCGGCGCTTGCGCCACCATTTCGTCCGTGATGCCGGTGATCATCGTGATCTGCCAGGGGATACTCTGCTCCGGGTTGATGAGTGTTGAAAAGGTATCCACCACCGCCTGGCCGTCGTGCAATACGATGGCGATTTCGGTGATGCGCTCGAAGCGGGCCACACCGCCGGTGGTTTCAACGTCTATGATGGCGTACACGTGGAAGTGTTTGAGTGTTTGAGTGGGGGAGAGTTGTTACTTTTGCAAACGTAAAACACTATTTGTTTGGAAAGAAAAATTTTATCTGGTTTTTATTTCAAAAATTTGCTGCTGGTTTGTCTCACGGGCATGGGTCAAGTGCTTTTTTCCCAAACAAATGTTTTGGAAACGCATTTTGATCTCCCCGATGCCGATTCCGTGCAGGGCGCCGCCCGCGTCGTTGTGGGCGCCGAACGCTTGGACGTGCTGTTGCCGATGATCCGGGGGAAAAACGTGGGTCTTGTCATCAACCATACCTCGATGGTGGGCGATGTGCACTTAGTGGATACCTTGTGCGCCCTGGAGGAATGCGTGGCGCGCATTTTTGTGCCGGAGCACGGCTTTCGCGGCGCTGCGGAAGCGGGTGAGCTGATCAAGGATGGTCAGGATGCGCGCACAGGAGCGCCCATTGTTTCCCTGTATGGCGCAAAGAAAAAACCCGCGCCGGAAGACCTCGAAGGCGTGGATGTAGTGGTGTTCGACATCCAGGACGTGGGGGTGCGGTTTTACACCTATATCAGCACTTTGTTCTACATGCTGGAAGCTTGCTCCGAACAATGCATACCCGTTATCATCCTCGACCGCCCCAATCCCAACGGCCATTACGTGGACGGTCCGGTGCTCGACATGCGGCTTTCCTCGTTTGTGGGCATAGCGCCTTTGCCGGTGGTGCACGGGTGCACAGTGGGCGAACTGGCCCGCCTTTTTGCCGGCGAATATTGGGTCGCGTTTGCCGGCGACCTGGACGTGCGGGTCATTCCATGTCTCCATTATACCCATCAGACGCGCTACAGCCTGCCTGTAAAACCTTCGCCTAATTTGCCCAACGACCGGGCGGTTTTGTTGTACCCTTCTCTATGTTTTTTTGAAGGTACAACCGTCAGCGTAGGCCGTGGCACCGATTGGCCGTTCCAGGTGTACGGCGCGCCGGAGTTTCCCCGCGATTCGTTCTGGTTTGTTCCCCGGTCTAACGCGGGATCCCGCTACCCACCGCACGAAGGCTCGATGTGTAATGGCTTCGACCTGCGCGGTGTCCCGCTCGACAGTTTACAGGTACAAAATCAATTGAATCTCACATACCTCCTCGACTTTTACCAACAATATCCCCAAAAGGACGCCTTCTTTTTAGCCAACGGATTTTTTGAATTGCTTGCCGGCACGTATTCCTTGCGCCATCAGATGGAAGCCGGAGAAAGTGAAGATGCCATCCGGGCGACATGGCAGCCTGATCTGGAAGCATTCCGGGAAATCCGGAGAAAATATCTGTTGTATCCTGAGTAGTTGATGCAAGTTTATTATCAACCCTCATCAACCCTCATCAACCATTTAATATGCCCACCCATCTCGACACCGGCAAACGCGGTGAATCTTTGGCCGCCGAATTCCTCGAGCGGAAGGGCTGGCGCATTGCAGAACGCAACTGGCGTTCCGGGCGCGGAGAGATAGACCTGATCGCCTGGGCGCACGAGCGTTTACTGGTATTCGTGGAGGTAAAGACCCGAGCGGGCGACGGATTCGGCGGGCCGGAAGAAGCGGTGAATGCCCGCAAACAGGATCTGCTGGCGCGCACAGCCGGGCGGTACATGGAACACATCGGCTACGATTGGGAAATACGATTCGATATCGTGGCCGTACTGCTGCGGGGAGATAAAGTGTTGGAGATCAGGCATGTGGAGGATGCTTTTTTCCCGATGTAGAGAAAAGGGAATGAATTGGCGACGGGACAGGCTTGAAAAATTTTGTCAAAATTTTCCAAGCCTGTCCCGTCGCCAATTCATTTACAGAAAAAAAACAGACCTTGTGAGGCTTATAACGGCTGAAAAATAAGTGCCGGATTTTCCGTCTCCGCCGCGTCATTCCGAGGCACGAGGAATCTGGTTAAAATCAACTGCTGCTCAATATCTTAGCCAGATTCCTCGTGCCTCGGAATGATACGGTAGATAAGAAAATGAGAGCTTGTTTTTTGACCGTTACTAAGTGCATGTTTCGCAACACAAAAATTCTTTTAACAGACATTCCGATGTCTTAATCTAGATAACATGAAACGCTTGTTCCTGAATGGTTTAATCTTATTATCCGCCTTCTATTCCCAGGCCCAAAACCTGAATGCTACCTATCGCTCCAAAGTGACTTTTCCCGGTCAAAAACTCGCCAATGTGTGGGGCTACGCAGCCGGCGGAAAAGAATACGCGCTCGTCGGCGGCAACCAGGGTTTGATCATCGTGGATGTGACCAATCCCGACACGCCGCTGCAAATCGTCCAGATCCCCGGCCCAAGCAGCGATTGGAAAGAGATCAAGACCTACGGACATTTCGCGTACATCGTCTCCGAAGGTGGCTTGGGTATTCAGATCGTTGACCTGAGCGGGCTTCCGTCAGCCAATCTGAACCACCATTATTACACGGGTCTGGGGCAATTACCCAACCCGGGCGCCCAATTGAACCGTATCCATGCGCTGCACATTGACACGACGAAAGGTTTCCTGTATGCGTATGGCGGCGATATGTTCAGCGGCCGCGCGAGATTTTTCAACCTGAAGCCCGATCCTTACAACCCGACTTATGCGGGTTATTTCAATTCCAATTTTACAGGCAACCACAACTACATCCACGACGGGTACGTGGACAACGACACAATGTACAGCGGCCACATCTACGGCGGTTTTTTCTCCGTAGTGGATATGACGAATAAAAGCAACCCGCAATTGATCAGCACCCAACCCACACCCAATTTATTCACCCACAACACCTGGCTTTCCAAAGACCGCCGTTCCCTTTTTACCACCGACGAAAAAGACAATTCATTTCTTGCCGCTTACGATGTTTCCGACCCCACCGATATACAGTTCCTGGATAAGATACAAAGCAATCCGGGCAGCAATTCGATCGTGCACAACACGCATATTCTCGACAATTGGGCGGTCACATCCTGGTACAGGGACGGCTTCACCATAGTAGACGTGACCCGCCCCGAAAATCTGGTGCAGGTGGGCAATTACGATACCTACGCGGGCGCAGGCCCCGGCTTTCAGGGCTGTTGGGGCGTGTATCCATTTTTTCCCTCGGGGACGATCGTGGCTACCAACATCGCCGCTCCAGGCACCGGCGACGGCGAATTGTTGATCATCACGCCCAATTACGTCCGCGCTTGTTATTTGGAAGGAAAGATCACCAATGGCGCAACGGGCGATCCGCTCAACGGCGCTAAAATTGAGTTGCTCAGCACCGTATTGCAGGAATTCAGCGGCTCCGACGGCCAGTTCAAAACAGGACAAACGGAGACAGGTCTTTTCACCGCCCGCGTCAGCAAATCCGGCTTCCAGGATGTGGAAGTCGAAGTATTGCTTGAAAATGGCAAAGTCACCCAACTGGATGTCGAATTGTTCCCTCCCGGCAGCCTGACCATCAGCGGACAGGTGCTGCGCTCTCCAGACCTGACGCCCGTTGACGGCGCATCGGTTTATTTATTAGGCCGGAATGAGGTCTACCCGGCTGTGACCGACACCAACGGACAGTTCAGCATCAGCGACGTTTTGCCGGGGTCGTATGATGTGACTGCCAGCGCTACCGACGTGGGCGCGGTGATGCATCACGAGCAAAAACTAGTGACTGATTCTGCAATGACGCTCCTGATCTTCAAAGATTACCGCCGGGAAAAGGGCAAACTAAAAGGCGATAACTTCCTGAACGTCAGGGAAAATCCGTTTGCTGACCGCACGACTGTGGAATACGAACTGCCCGAATCGGGCGGCTATACGATTACGATTGTCAATCTATTGGGACAGGTTTTTGAAAAAATAAATTTGCCGGAAAAAAACGGCACAGCCGAATTGGGCGGATCGCTCGATAAAGGCATCTATATCGCCCGTCTGGAACGAAACGGCCAATGGATACAGTCTGTCAAATTGTTGAAATTATAAGCGATAACGTCCAACAGTCCAACGTCCAACAATCCAATGTCCACGCTCAAAATCGGCCTTTTCGGCTACGGCAAAATGGGTCGCGCCATCGAAAGTCTTGCGTCCGAACAGGGCATCGCGATCGCCTGGCGCATTGCGCAGGAAAACCGGGCGGATGTGACACCTGAAATGCTCCGGCAGGCGGATGTCGTCATTGAATTTACCCGCCCCGAAGCCGCTTTTGAAAACGTGATACTTTGTCTGGAAGCCGGCGTGCCGGTGGTGAGCGGGACGACCGGCTGGCTGGATAAACTGCCGGAAGCGCAGGAATTCTGCCTTAAAAAACGCGGCGCCCTGCTTTGGGCGTCCAATTTCAGCGTGGGCGTCAACCTGTTTTTTGCGCTCAACACCTGGTTGTCCAAACTCATGAACGGGCGACCCGAATACGCCCCTGCTGTTACCGAAATTCACCATATCCACAAACTCGATGCGCCGAGCGGAACAGCTCTGACGCTTATCCACGAAATCGTCGCGCAGGTAGCGCGCACTTCAGGCTGGGCGCTGGCTCCCGTTCCGCCCAAAGCGGGCGAAATCCCCGTGACGGCCATTCGCGAAGGCGAAGTCCCCGGCACGCATATTGTCAGATGGGAAAACCCCACAGATGAGATATGTATCGAACACCGCGCGCACTCCCGGGCAGGATTTGCAAACGGCGCGATTTTGGCAGCAAAATGGCTGGCAGGAAAACAAGGCGTTTATTCCATGAAAGACGTGCTGGGACTGAACGATTTGTGAAAAAATCAGATTTTCGCGCCGCCACACCCAACAACCAATAACCAACAACCAACAACCAATAACCAATAACCAACAACCAATAACCAATAACCAATTCTCATGTCCCACATCGTAAAACTATCCAACGCTGATATCCGCCAGCAGGACGGCACCGTCGTATTGGCCAACATCAACCTGAATATCGGAGAAGGAGAATTTATTTACCTCATCGGCAAAACCGGCAGCGGCAAAACCAGTCTGCTGAAAACACTGTACGGCGCGTTGCCCTTGGAAAAAGGCTTCGGCGAAGTCGCCGGATTCGACCTGCGCAGTGTGGACCGAACCAACATGCACCTCCTGCGCCGGAAGTTGGGCATCGTTTTTCAGGATTTTAACTTGCTGACCGACAGAAATGTAGAAGAAAACCTGAATTTCGTGCTGCGCGCCACCGGCTGGACGGACGCCGCCGAAATGAACCAACGCGTGACAGAGGTGCTGGAAGGAACCGGACTGCTCGGCAAGCGCTTCTCTATGCCCTATGAACTTTCCGGCGGCGAGCAACAGCGCGTCGTCATCGCCCGCGCCCTGCTCAACAAACCCATGCTGCTCATTGCCGACGAACCTACCGGTAACCTGGACCCCGAAACCAGCGACGACGTGCTCGTATTGATGCGCAACCTCGCCAAACAAAACCATACCGCCGTCCTCTGCGCTACCCACGACTACCGCATCCTGCAGAATTTTCCGGCGCGCATCATCCGCATCCAACACGGCAAATTGATTGACGATGAAGGGATTGCGATAAAATAGGGTCTGAAGGTTTGATGGTTAACGGGTTCACGGGTTAACGGGTATGCAAGGGAGTGTTCCGTCAACCTTCCAACCATCCTACGCTACCTCCTCCAGCTGCGCCAGTTTGATAGACATCCGCCTGCGCCGCACGGTTTCCGAGGGTTTGCGGTGTTCCGTTTGGGCGCGAAAACCGGTGGTAAATATGTCCGATTTAAAAGAGGCCGTTTTCTCGACGTGATCGGCCAGGCGGCTGAGCGCCACGAGCACCTGGGCCTCCCGTTCCCGGATAGCATCGGTGCGTTCCTTGCGTTTCAGTTCGGGGTCGTCCAGGACGGCGCGCAGTTCCATTGTGTTCGCTTTCAAGGTATTCCACAGGGTTTCCGGTTTGGCGATGTAGGGATTTTGCAGGGTATCGCGCAGCACCCTTTCCGCAAAAACGGCCAGTTTGTTGCCGTGCAGGAAGAGGAAGTGGCGGTCAATATTCAATTTCACGTACATGATCCATCATATTTTTGAAAATCGGCAAACATCAAATACTGTTCCATAGTTTTGCCAATATTTGCATTTTAAGAAATAATTATTTTGAAAAGTCGGATAATCTGCAAATTTAACTTTTGATCTTCTTCCTTTTCAATTTTAAGAACGATCCAAATGCATTTCTTGTTTCCTTTATCACCGTATCATTCTGAGCGCAGCGAAGAATCTGCTTCAGCGATTGAACATCAGTTGTATTTGTGCAGGTTCTTCGCTGCGCTCAGAATGATGCGGTGAGTAAGGGAAATGGGAACATATTTTTTGACCGCCACCATCTCAAAAATTTGAGCGTAATCCCAGCCAGTTGCAAAATCGCTTTACTTTTGCCCCTATCTCACATCTCTCACGTCTCTCACACATGAATCTGCACGAATACCAGGGAAAAGAATTGCTCAAATCCTACGGCGTTAAAATCCAGGAGGGCATCGTTGCCCACAACGCCGCCGAAGCGGTGGAAGCCGCTAAAAAATTGAAAGAACTGTACAACAGCGACTTTTGCGTCATCAAAGCCCAGGTGCATGCGGGCGGTCGCGGCAAAGGCGGCGGCGTCAAACTCGCCAAAAGCCCCGAACAGGCGGGCGAACTGGCCGGCAATATGATCGGGATGCGGCTTATCACGCCGCAGACGTCGGCGGAAGGCAAATTGGTGCGCAAGGTACTGGTGGCCCAGGACGTGTTCTACCCCGGCCCCGCCGAACCCAAAGAATTTTATATCAGCATCCTGACCGACCGGGGTCGCGGCTGCAACGTCATCATGTATTCGCCCGACGGCGGTATGGACATCGAAAAGGTGGCCGCCGAAACGCCCGAGCGCGTGTTTTTCGAGCCGGTGGACCCGCTGCTGGGCTTGCGTCCGTTCCAGGCACAAAAAGTGGCGTTCAACCTCGGACTGAGCGGCGGCGCATTCAAGGAAATGGTGGACTTCGTGCAAAAACTCTACGCCGCTTTTATCGGCTCCGACGCGAGTCTGTTCGAGATCAATCCCTGCCTGAAAACCTCCGACGACCGCATCATCGCCGTGGATTCCAAGGTGACGCTCGACGACAACGCGCTGTTCCGCCACAAAGACCTCGAAGCCCTGCGCGACAAGGACGAAGAAGACCCCGCCGACGTGGAGGCCCAGGAATACGACCTCAACTACGTGAAACTCGACGGCAACGTCGGCTGCATGGTCAACGGCGCCGGTCTCGCTATGGCTACCATGGATCTGATCAAACTCTCCGGCGGCGAACCTGCCAACTTCCTCGACGTGGGCGGCACGGCCGATGCCGAGCGCGTGGAAAACGCCATGCGCTTCATCCTCAAAGATCCCAACGTGGAAGCGATCCTCATCAACATCTTCGGCGGCATCGTGCGCTGCGACCGCGTGGCGCAGGGCGTGGTGGATGCTTATAAAAAGATCGGCAACATCCCCGTGCCGGTGATCGTGCGCCTGCAAGGTACCAATGCCGATATCGCCAAAAAGATCATTGACGAATCCGGATTGAAAGTGATGGGCGCGGTGGAATTCCAGGAAGCGGCAGATCTGGTGGCGCAGGTGTTGAAGAAATAGAGACTATAGATATGGAATTTAGACAGACCCTTTCGTTGAAACGTCCGGCAAAACAGCTTGTTTTTGACTTTAACACATGTTAAAAATGGTTCGATCCGCACCATGTGGGTATATCCGGTTTTTTGTCATTATGATCAAAATGAGACATTTTATGCCCGGTTCTTTTTCTCAATGGTTCGTGAATAAATCAAGCGGCCATTTGGACATAAGTAGTTGAAAATAAGAGTTCTTTGATTTTAGGGTTGTTTTTAATTTCGGTTGGGTTGAGGTTCAAGGCGATCGAAAATCGTTCGAC
>JABAQQ010000002.1 GCA_019187225.1 Saprospiraceae bacterium | reverse complement strand
AGTGACTATGGCCTTTACATCATGGACTTGAATGGGAAAAACCAGCGACGGATACAAATAGAATAAGCCGCTATCAATGCACTCACGGCCATGCCTCCTAAACGTCGGCACGGCGTGAGTGCTCACGATCTCAAACCAAAGCAACGCATTTTAGTATTAGTGCCTAATTTTCGTTGCCAGAGAAATATTAAATATCAGATATGCTTAAAAAACTACGTGAATCGTCTTGGTGGAAAGATGCCGTTTTTAGTAAGAATATTTCTCAGGTTATATGGGAATTTACAAAATGGCTTTGGGTACTTATAGTCCCTTCCACCATTGCATGGGTAAATAAGATACCATTTAGGGATATCATTAATCATCAAGTAAGTTTTTACTGGGTTTTTATTGCCGCAATTGTCCCCTTTATGCTGAGATGGGTATTTACTAAGCTATCTAATCATAGAACTAGTAAAGACCTATTAATTGAAGAGGCGCAGAAGATAAAAGAGGTTCCAGAAAAAAGCGGTAAGTTCATTTATAGGTTTGAAACAGTTGTAACAGATAAGTTGAAGGTTTATATTCAGGATCTGAATATTTACTGCACAAATACTGAAATGCATGCTATTCCAATCAAAATGGCATACGGATATGGTCAATATTTTTGTCCTCAATGTAACTCGGTTTACCCTTGCGATAGAACTCAATGGCAGGCCTTAGAAAGCGGGATTGAATCTATTGTAGAACACCGCTTTGAGGAATTAAAAAAACATTATAAAGTATAATCAGGAATAAACAATGCTAAACCTAATGGTTAGTAAAAGAAAACAGAATCACGGATAATGGTAGAATCAAAAACTTTTTCTGAGAAATTAGCTGACAAAGCAAATTTGATAATCGGTATTGCTACAGGGGTAATAACCATCGTGACAACTTTTGCCGCAGGATCAATTGAGAACTTATTTCGTCAAGAAAATGCATTTAACTCATTATCTGTAATTTTAATCTCTATTACTGCATTTTTCGTTTATTTATTCGCTAGAAACTATTATGATAAAAAAATGAAAAAGTTGTTAGAAGAGATTAAAAATGAAAAGGAGGATAATCGAAAGAATAAGTTGTTACTTGATAATTCAAAAAGGTTAATTTATGATATTAACATTGAAAGACATACCGATGTTATTACGGGGATACCTAATCAAACAATGTTCAAGGCTGATGTTGCAAGGATTACAGAATCAATTCAACAAGGTGAGATTTACCAAATAATACTAATAGATATTGATAATTTTGGCTCAATAAACAAAGAATTTGGCTACTTTAAAGGAGATGAATTGATACGTGCCATAGCGAGAGAGTTGTATTACAGCATGAGAAGAAATGAAACTATTTATAAAAATAAGTTCATTTCTAATGATGAACCGTTGACCGAGAATGTGTATAGGAAATATAATGGTGGAGACGAGTTTATCATTATAATAAAGGGAGTACAAGATGAGGCTGTTGGTTTTTTGACAAGGCTTCATCGACAATTGAAAAACTTTTCCGAAAAAACAACAGAGATAATATCAAGAAAATTTGATATTGAATTTCATGCAGGAATCGCACCGCTTTACGCAAATGATGAACCAGATTTGGCATTAGCAAGGGTAGAAGAATGCTTTCGGATTGCGAAAAGAGAGGAAAGTGCGTTGAGAGTAAAATGGTTCAAAGATGTTGTAGTTAGCGATAAAACACCACTTTATGTTAATGCGATGACCGAATTTGCGAAAAAAAAGAAATGAGATAACCCCGGCTTGCTGCCCATGCCGCCGAACAGCCAGCCACAAGCCCAACGCACGGCGGCACGGCAGCAAGCCAACCGTTATGCGGGATTTGATTTAATAATCGCTGCTATTTTAACATCTTTAACCTCTACGTCAAAATGTCGGTTATTTCTGCAAAACTTTTTTGGGTCAAACCCAAACAAACTTATATTTTTTGTAACATAAAGTGGTCTTTGGCAATGCGCACAAAATGTAATCTTCATTTTCTTGAATTTAGTCAGTTAAAAAAATTCCGCATAACGCCGCGCCACCGTACAGCCGCGCCATGCGCCCCGCCCGTCGTGGGCGCACCAGTTATCTGCAAACAGGAAACGCATCGATTGGCTCACGCTGCTTTCACTGTTGCCAGATTTTCACTCGAAATGAAACCATCTGGATTGGCGCCCCGTAGTAAAACAAAATATGTTTAAAATTAGGTGGGAACACTTACGAAGCATCCCTATCTTTCGTATTTTTGTTCCCAAAAGATCGTTTTATGGCGCTCCAGGATAAATATATTAACCCGTTTACGGATTTCGGTTTCAAAAAGCTGTTCGGTTCAGAACCGAACAAAGACCTGCAAGGCAGAAGAGGGACTACAAACCAATTTTGACAAGTGGATGTATGTTTTGCAACAACTGCCCTATTTGCAAAACCGGCCACGGGCGTTGCAGGACAGGGTATTTCAGAAATTGTTTGAAGCTGCCGAGATCGCCAAATTTACGCCCGATGAAAAAAGCAAATATGAGGAGAGCCTGAAATATTATCGCGATTTGAAAAACGTGGTGGATACTTCCTTTGATGAGGGCAAAGCAGAGGGCAAAGCAGAAATTGCTCTCCAGATGAAGCTCAAGGGCATGGATTCAAACTTAATATCCGAAATCACAGGATTGTCAATTGAAGCGATAGAGAAGTTGAAATAAATAAATTTGCCTCTTTCCTGGCCCCATCGCCGCCACCCGGCACCCCCAACGAAAACGCCATACCCCACCGCTCCGGACAAAACCGCCGACAATTCGGTCTTTTTGCCACTCCACTGTTGCCAGCGTGCGGTGGCGCCCCTAAAATCACCGCACCACCGTCACATCGCCTTTCAGCAACACCTCCAATGTCCTGCCGCAGATGGCAATTTTGACGATCGCGTACCAGGCCATCACGCCCGGACCCATCGGTTCTTCCCGGAAAATGCCGTTCCATCCCGCTTCCGGGTCGGGGGTCATGAACAGCAGGTTCCCCCAGCGGTCGAAGACCCTCAGTTCAAACTTCAAGACCTCAGCCGCCTCTGCCAGGTACACCCGAAATTCGTCGTTTATGCCATCGCCATTCGGCGAAAAGACGTTTGGCACGTATATGAGCCCGGCGGCGATATCGTCGCCCCAGATCACCTGTATGTTTCGCTCCTCCGTGGCGCAGTCATCGGAAATCCGGACGGTGAACACCCCCGCTTCCCCGACATCGAACCAGGGTTTATTCCAGCCGCCGGGCCACTCCCAACGCACAGGTCCGGAATGGGACAGCACTGCAGGTTGCAGCCTCACGGTAGGCTCGGCACAGGGCAGTACATAATCCTCCGTAGCAACCACCAGCGGCGGAAATTCGGGAATATCAATACTTTGCGAAGCGAGGCAGCCGTGTACATCCCGTACCTGCACGGTATGCGTCCCGGCGAACAGACCCTCGTAAACGCTGGCGCCGGAAAAAGCTCCTCCATCCAGCGAAGCGGTCAGTGGTTGGTCACCCGCGGTAATGTCCAGTTCGATAGAACCGTCGGCCATGCCGGGGCAAATCGTTTCGGAGAACAACCCGAAGGCGATGGCCGGGTGCGCCGCGACCGAAATGTGGACGACCGAGTCGCAGCCGTTCTGTGCGGGAAAGGTGTAGGTTCGCATATTTCCGGGGTAGAGCACCTCGACGGGGTAAACAAGCGAGTCGCCGGGGCAGAGCGTCACTTCCACAAACGTAGGAGGGGGAGGCTCCAGCAGCGCAACGGCCACCACTACGACCGAATCGCAGCCGACGGCATTCTGGTAGGTAAAGGTGACCGTGTCGCCGGGCAGGAGGGTCTGACCGCCAAAGAGGACCGGTTCGCCGGGGCAGGCAAACAGTGCAAGGTTGCCCGCCGAGGTCGGCAACGCCTCCACCGTGACCGTCACCACCGAATCGCAGCCAACGTAATTCTGGAAAATGAAGTCCTGCGTTTGCCCCACAGCCAACGTTTGCGAAGCATACTGCACTGCGCTGCCGGGGCAGCCGTACAAGGTCACGCTGCCGGTCGAAGTGGGCCAGGCCTCCACCGTGACCGTCACGACGGAATCACAGCCGAGATAGTTCTGGAAAAGGAACTCCTGCGTCTGCCCGACGGCCAACGTTTGCGAAGCATACTGCACTGCGCTGCCGGGGCAGCCGTACAAGGTCACGCTGCCGGTCGAAGTGGGCCAGGCCTCCACCGTGACCGTTACGACGGAATCGCAGCCAAGATAGTTTTGCAATGTGAAGTCCTGCGTTTGCCCCACCGTCAGGTTTTGCGAAGCATACTGCACTGTGCTGCCGGGGCAACCATACAACGTCACGCTGCCGGTCGAAGTGGGCCAGGCCTCCACGGTGACCGTCACGACGGAATCACAGCCGAGATAGTTCTGGAAAAGGAACTCCTGCGTCTGACCGACGGTCAACGTTTGCGCAGCATACTGCACCGTGCTGCCGGGGCAGCCGTACAGGGTCACGCTGCCAGTCGAAGTGGGCCAGGCCTCCACGGTGACCGTCACGACGGAATCACAGCCGAGATAGTTCTGGAAAATGAAGTCCTGCGTTTGTCCGACGGCCAACGTTTGCGAAGCATACTGCACTGCGCTGCCGGGACAGCCGTACAGGGTCACGCTGCCGGTCGAAGTGGGCCAGGCCTCCACCGTGACCGTCACGACGGAATCGCAGCCGAGGTAGTTCTGGAAGCTGAAGTCCTGCGTCTGACCGACGGCCAACGTTTGCGAAGCATACTGTACCGTGCTGCCGGGGCAGCCGTACAGGGTCAGGCCGCTGGCAGAGGTGGGTAGCGCCGCCACCGTTACGGTCACGACGGAGTCACAGCCATTTTGCGCTGTGAACGTTTGCTGGAACGTCCCTGCTGCGGTCACGGGCATTCCGAAGAGGAGGACTGTGTCGCCTGCGCAGAGCTGCACTTCAGCGAACGACTCGCTGGATGCGGCGAGGATGATCCGGACTGCTGCCACACCGATACAACCGTCGGCAGTAGTGGCTACGAGGGTATAGGCTACGTCGGTTAAAGGTGTAACGGTGGGATTGGGACAATCCACACAACTCAGGAAGTCAGGTGGCGACCACTGGTACGTGGCGTAACCGGGTACGTCCAACAGAACGCTGCTGCCCTCGCAAACGGGGATATCGGGACCGAGGTCGAGTACGGTGGTGCTGTCTACGGTCACCTGTACCTGGTCAATCTGTTCGCCGCCACAGGCATCGGTGGCAGTGACGCTGTAGATACCGGGACCGAAAGCCGTCAGGGTTTGTTCGGTGCTGCCATCCTGCCAGCGATAGCCGGCGAAGCCGGGACCGGCGTCGAGCACGGTCACGCCGTTTTGGCAGAGGAATACGTCCGGGCCGAGGTCGAGCACGGGCGGCGTGAACGGATGTATGAAGTTGCCGATATTGTTCGTATAGTCGCACTCGCCGGTTTCGGCATCGAAATCGGTGAGGGAAAACGGAAGCGGCGTGGCGCCGTCGTCGTTGAGCATGACGAAGATGAGGGCGTTGAGCGGTGCTGCGACGATGAAAGAAAACGTGCTGCAACTATCCCGCGGCAACGCATGCGGCAAAGGCAATGTGGCGAGGAGTACGGCGGTGCCGGTGCTCGTGGGGTCGCCGAGGTAAAAACTGACGGGCGTGCCCGCCGGCAGGTCAAAGATGCCCAGGTTGCAAGCCGTGAGGCCCACCCCGAGGCTGTCGCCGTGACAGACAGCACTGGCTGTGACAAACTGCGCATTGGGCATCACTGCGCAGGAATCGAGGCAGGGCTGGAAGCAGACGGTGGTGGACTGGATAAACGTAGTGCCCACCTGCTTGTCCGTCAGGAATTGTCCCCAGGTTTGATTCAGCAGGGTGAGGTTGTGCTGACCGCTGTAAGGATTGCTGACAGCCTGGGCGGTCATATTGAGGTCGGTGAACAGGTTGCAACTGTCGAAGGCGGACACGGCGCCGTCTTCGGCAATGTTTGCGAAGAAAAGGTCAAACGTGGCGCCTGGCGCCGGTGCTTTCGTCTTGCCGGTAAAGTAAACCTGTCCGTTGGCATTCACGAGGTCGAAGGCATCTTCGGTAGAAGTGTTGCCATAGGATTTCGACCAAAGGAGTTGACCCTGTTTGTCCGTTTTGAAGATAAACACATCCTGGCTCCCGGCTGTGTAGTAGCCGAGGCAAATGTAGCCGTCGGGTATGCTGATGAGTTGCGTGCTTACTTCGGATGTGGCGCCGGGTATGTCGTAGTTCATCGCCCAGAGCAGGTTGCCGTCGTTGTCGGTCTTGAACAGGAAGAGGGAGACGTCGGTGGTGCTGGTGCCGTCGAGGTCGCCGTGACCAAGCACTACGAGACCATTGTCTGCCACCATATCGGAGGAAGAGAGGCGGGCTGCGGTGGTGTTCGTAACAGGGCGGAGGTAGAGCTTGGACCACTGCTGCACGCCGGTCAGGTTGAGCTTGGTGAGGCCGGGTCGCCAGCGGGCAGTGCCGGTGGCGTCAAAATTATAGCGGCCCGTCGTATAGATGGCCCCGTTGTGGAGCAGCGCCTTCTGGAAGGATTCGGCATTGCCGAGGGTGAAGCTGCGTTGCCAGACGTTTGCCCCGGTGTTGCGGTTCACCTCCAGCAGGAAGCCATTGCTATTGGAGGCGGCTAAACCGGGGTCCAGGTCTGTGTCGCCCGCCACGATGTAGTTGCCTCCGGGCGATTTTTCGAAGATGCTGCGGTAAATCTCTGCAGCAGGGTCAAAGATGTCCAGTTCGTTCACCCAAAGGATGTTGTTGGTCGGGATATTGTACTTGAAGATGAAGCACTCGACGTTGCCATCCGGTTCGTCGCGGGTCTGGCCCGAGCCGATGACGTTGCCGTCGCTGTCGAAACCGAGCGCCCAGATGAAGTCGGCAGCGAAAGGTGTGGGGTCGAATGCACGTGTCCAGACGATATTGGCGTTGGGGTCGAGGCGGGTGATCATGGCGCTGTCGCCCTTGCCGCCGCCGATGAGAAAGCCGCCGCCGAGGCTTTGGGGAATCTCCAGGAGGGCATTGCCACGCTCGTCGGCGAACGGGGAGCCATAGGTCTTGAGGTAGGACGTATCGCAGCCGCCCGTCCCCGACACGTACATCACAAACAGGTTTTGGCAGCTTGTCGCCTCGCAAATGCCGTTAGAAGCCGTCAGGCAAACGGTCTGAAGACCCGAATCGGGGAACGTGTCAGTGAGGTCGGTTGTGCTGCCGGCGGTTGAGCCGTTCAGCAGCCAGGTGTAAGTCGAGGCATTGGAACTGGTGTTCGTGAAAACAACGGATTGGCCCGGCAGCAGGAGGTTGGCACTCATCGTGAAACCCGGCATTACCGGGCACACCACCTCGATATTGACGCATTGACGGCTGTAGCAGTTCGGGTCGGCATTGCCCGCCTCTAAGCACACCGCGAAGCTGCCTGCCGTATTGAAGGTATAACTGGGATTGGCAAGCGTCGAAAAGGGCGCACCGTCCAGCGTCCAGTTAAAGCTGGTCGCGTTGGTGGAGGAATTGACAAAGTTGACGGTCGTGCCGGCGTCCACGGCTGTAGCACTCGCTGAAAATATGGCGGTTAAAGGCGATGTGCAGGGGTCGAGGCAGGCTTTCGATTCGAGCAGGCTGTACCGCACATTTTCGATATGCCAGTGCATGCGGTCTGTTTGCCCCTGCGTGAACACCGACCAGCAACCGAAGTCGCCGTAGTCCATGTAGTCCTCGATGAGGTCGTTTTGGTCCGTCGCAAAGCCGCTGTCCGTGTCGGTGAAGCAAGAGTTGACCGGCGTTCCGCAAGGCGCCGCAGCCGTGCTCTGGTCGGGCGGCGTATCGCAGACCCGGTCGCCGTCGGCGAGGCAGTCGTTGTTGGTGCAGCCGCCCTCAAAGGTGTGGTAAAGGCCAAGATAGTGGCCCATTTCATGAATCTGTACGCCGCTGGCGCCCGGCGAACTGCCGAAGAAATTGGCTTCCATCATGATGCCGTCCTCCGGGTTGCCATGTGAACCGGGGAAGTAGGCATAGCCCGCCACACCGCAGCCGCCGCCACTTTGGCAGATCTCCCGCACCAGCCAGATGTTGATGTACTGCGCAGGGTCCCAGCGGTTGAGGTTTTTCACCGTGATGTCGTCCACGTCCATCAGCATGTCGGTCAGAGGAGACTGGTTGCGGGTGATGCCCGTGGTGAGGTTACCGAGTGTGTCGCGCCGGGCGAGGCAGAACTGTATCTTAGTATCCACGCCCGTAGCGGGGTCGTAGTAGCCGACATTGGCAAAGGCATCGTTCAAATCCTGGATGCCTTGTATCACCCTGTCGTCCGAAATGTTTTCGGGGCCGTTGTCGTGGATGATATGGACGACAACGGGCAGCACATACACCGGCGGCAGTGCCTTAGCCGACGGTTGCTTTTTTCTCAGGTGCTCATACAGCGCTTGCTCCACTTTTTCATGCTGCCGGCGCAAGTAGGGGTTTTGCTGAAGAGCAGCTTCCCACATGATTTTCTGGGCGCAGAAACTGCGTTCGTCGGGTAGCCCCGGCAATTCCTGCTGCTGCGAAAAGAGCGGTGACAGCGTTGCGATGAAGCAGGCACAGAAGGCAAGACGGAGCAGTGGACTTTTCATGGATATGGGTGGTTTCTTAACCAATATCAGGATAAAGGCAAATGTATACCGATGGATGCTTTATTCCGCAGGATTGCTGCCTGGCGAACCGACCAAATTGTACCTGACAGATCTTCAGGTTGAAAATCGGTTTCAGGCTTTGAAAAATGAAGTTGCCTGCCTATATTTGCCGCAAACAACCCACGCCACAATGATCACATCGCCCGACTGAATATTGCGCCCCCTGATGATTGCACACCGGTTGTGTATCGTCAGGGGGCACGTTGTTGGTATAGGGCGCTTACCCGCAACGAACGACCAAGTAAAAAGACGCAATGCGGGTTAAGTGACTAAAAAGGGGGGTGATCACGCAATTGGGTTTTGGGAGGGCCGTTGGTTGGGGGAGGCAGTTGTTTCAGCGCAAAAAGAAAAAAATGAATAAAAAAAATAAATATAACGAAATTAAAGTCTTAGTCGAAAATGATAGACTCAGCGAAGCAATTGAAAAATTGAAAACAAGCATTGGAGACAATGAATTGCTTAATGACTTAATACTTCAATCCGCAAAATATACTGAAATAAAAAGAATGATTAGAAATGATATCATTAGTTTTGAACAAGCAAATAGCTCTAAAGCGAAAATCAGATTATCAATCTTACAATTATTAGATGAGTTAGAAAAAGGCAATAAAAATAAAAAATTTAAAAACAATGTGAAAATTACGAATTATTTTACTATATTTATTTTTTTTCTAGTAATTTCTTTTTTTTTATTTAAATATCATTATAATAGTCAACAAGGTAATGTGGTTGTTTCTCTACAACCGATGGAAAACAAATCAAAAAATGAACCCAAAGATTCGAATTCTACACTTATTTCTAATCAGGAGAAAAAAACTAAAAATGGAGATGAAATAAATACAAAAAAAACAATCAAGCAAAAAACAGTTGACGAAACTGCTAATGAATTAATGCTACCAGTTATTGAAGGTCAAGTATTAAATAATACTGTTGGTAATACTTCAAGAACGGACTCAATGTTAATTGATATTAGTCCAACTGCAGACTCTCCGAATGTAGTAACGAAACTCCCACATAAGGTCGAAAAGCAATCCAACCAAAAAATTAAGGTATTGATTGTTGCACCACCTGATTCGGAAATATGGATGGACAATATCTTGATAGGAACTACTCAAATTGATACATTTTTACCTAAAGGAAAATTATTCAATCTTAAAATTCAGATTGATTCTTCGAAATGGGAAACCAAAGTAAAATTAAATAACATTTATTTTAAGCGTGTGAAAACTTCTGACCTAAAACCGTTTAATTAAATTAGGCTTGTGGCATATTGAAAATGAATGAGTTGTGTTTTTAGTGTAAATTTTCCATGAAATAGGTAAGATTTGCTGAAAAAAACTATGCTCGATTATCTGTTGATTAAAAGCGAATGCAATGGAAATCCAGTACAGGATTACCGGAGGCCCAATTTCAGCATTTGGCCGAGTTATTTGGCCAGACCTACGAGTTTTTTTTAAGGGGTTAATCTGGAGGAGTTTGTCAAACGCTTAGACACCGAGTTATTGTTGCTCACGCATACCGATTGCCCATTTTTTGCTCTTTTTCAATTCAAAAACAGGTTGTGAAAATCAACATGCCGCAAGTCTATCAACTTTTAAAGCATGAAAAAAATATCCGTTGCATTGATTTTTTTGGGGCTCTTAAATTCAACCATGCTTTGTCAATCCATTCAACAAGGCTTCAAACTAGTTGCGTTGGATTTTGAAATGGTAAATGGTTATCCTAAAATAGATTTCTTAAAGAAAAGTTTGCCATCAGATTTGGGGCCAGAATTGTCTAAATCTATTCACATCAACAACCTTGTTGATGCAGGTGAACGGGATAGATTGCTAAGTGAATATGAATACATATATGATAGAATAATTATCTTCGACACTTCAACAATCGTTAAACTACAAAGACAAATAGGTGCAAATTCAGTTGTGTTGGGAAAAATTACAAGTGAACAAGGAAAAAAAATTCGAGTTGATGCAGCAATCGTATCGCTAGAAAAAGGAGTTAAGATTATTGAAAAATACCTTATTGAAGATGAATCTGATTTTATTGACCTCAAGCATAGAGCAAAACTTGTTAGCAAATTAGGCAAACAAATAAGGTTAGAGGTTGATAGAGAAGCAATTTATTCCAAAAAATCAAAGTGGGCATTACGTCTTTCGATTATTCCATTACTTGCCTGCGGAATCACAGGTTGGCAAGCATATGAAAATCAACAAAGCTACTTGGATGCTACTAACATTCCAGACCTCAACAAATACAAAACCAGACGAAATATTTATACGAAAGCATTTTATACTACTGCATTAGCAAGTGGTATTTCTTTGACTTTGCACTTTAAATACAAGGCAAAACGAATCCAACGCAATAAATATCTAATCAATTAACTTTTAAAACAGAACATTATGAAATGCATGCGCCCTCTTTCACTACTTTTCCTTTCAGTATTTATTGGAGTAACCGGATGCTTCCCTGATAACAATCCCCTGGAAAATGACCCAGAACTGACAAACCCAGAAATCTTGGACATTCAAAAAGATAACAAAGGTAATCTACAGGTGTTTATAAAAAATGAATACAGCGCTTCGGCCACTGTTGTGCTCGAACGCAAATCAATTGGGGGCTTTTCAGCTATAGCATTTGTAAAATCAGGCACTATGTTACTGGATTCAACCTTGAATAAAGAGGAAAATACTACTTATTATTATCAGTTTAAAGTAATAAAAAATAACCATGAATCAGACTATTCGAATGAAAAATCGTACGCTTATACGAGCGAAGTGTTGAATACCCCTTTGAAGTTTCGAGCGAGAGAATTGGAGAGCCAAGGCATTTTATTAGAATGGATGGACAATAGTACTACTGAAGGCAATTATGTGTTAAGACGCTATAAAGATGTAAATCAACTCTTTGGGCAGGATATCCTTCTTCCTGTCAACTCTATCAATTATTTAGATGGTGAAATTTATCAACTTCTAGGCATTCCGAATAGCCCAATTAATCTCACATATTGGATACAGGCAAGAAATATTACTAAATCTTCTGAGTGGGCAGTTGTTTCAATTTCCTATACGGGATTTGCGAAACCAACCAACCTTCGTATCGTTGACACGAATTACAATCATTTTACCATTGAGTGGATAGACAATAGTGGTATAGAAGAACAATATTTAGTTGAAAGAAAAAAAGACCAAGGTAATTTTCAAGTTATTAAACAATTACCTGTCAATAGTCAAATATTTGTGGATACAATAACTGAATCTGGTGTGTATGCCTACAGGGTGAGAGCAACTGCTAACAGCCTTTTTTCTTCTTATTCCAATGAAGTTTCATATTCTTTTCAAAACTTATTGCCTCCACTCCTTGCATATTATCCATTTAACGGTAATGCCAATGATGAAAGTGGAAATGGCTATAATGGAGATGTTAAAGGCGCTGTCCTGACCGTAGACAGATTTGGAGAATCTAACAAAGCTTATTATTTTAATGGGAATACATATATAGACATTGGAAGCAATGCTCAAATTGTAGCAATTCCCTTTTCGATTTCAGCATGGATTAAACCGACTCAATGGCTCTCTGTATCTTCTCCATATTCCTCAATAATTACAAAATATGGATTAGTTGGCTTTAATCCAAAGGGATGGTACTTTGCCATCCATCCGACACTTGGAGTTATGTTTACTTTAGATGATACCCAATTTTCTGCGGGAGACATTCAATTGAACGAATGGACTCATATCGTTGTATGTGCTGATGGCTCAAAAGAAAGAATTTATATTAATAATGAATTATCTGCGGAAACGATCGCTTCAAATGTTAACGTCTCTAGTAATAATTTTCATACTTGCATTGGTGACGCTTCGCAATGTAGACCCGATGAACCTCTCCCATTGCCTGGGATTGAATATGAAAGTTTTATCGGAACTATTGACGATATTAGAATATTTGGTCGTATATTAACTATCTCCGAGATAGATAGCCTTTTTCATGAAGGTGGGTGGTAATTCTTAGGCTATGTCCTCTTCCCCGAGCGCGCAACCAATCAAAAGTAGAGAATATTCACCAAGTTCTCTAACTTTAAAAAAAATTGGACATGCGAAAAAGTACCTTTTCAGAATCACAACGGATGGCGATCCTTGCCACGCACTACGGTGGTCAAAGCGTGGAAGATATCTGCCGTAGCCACCAGATCAGCCCAGCCACCTTTTACAAATGGAAAAAACGGTTGAATTGGAACTTGTCAAAAGATAAAATCGCGCACAAAACACATCGCCGCGCACGCGATTACCCAAACCAACGTCTGAACTCGGCTGCTTTGTCCTTACTCACCGTCAGCGATTCTTTCAGGGGAGCCTTCAGCCGGATATGCAGCTTTCCCCATTCGTCGCCCTGATAACTTTCCATGGCATCGAGATGCACCAGATACTGCCGGTTGACCCTGAAAAATTGCGCGGGGTCAATCAATTCTTCCACTTCATCTAAGGAGCGAAAATCGGTGACGTAACGGATTCCGTTTCGGTGCAGCAGATATATGATCTCTTCCTTGATAAAACAGGCCGCCTCGGCGGCAGGCACCAGGATAACAGAACGGCCGGAATAGACGGCAAAACGCTCTTTGTATTTTTTGGGCTGTTCAAAATTGTCGAATACGGCTTTTAACTCCGATAGATACTGCTTGTTTGCATATTTGTATTGGAGCAGGTGAAACTTTTGAAATGCCGCTGCCAATTCTTGTTTTTCAACGGGTTTTAACAGATAATCAATGCTGTTGAGTTTAAAAGCCCTGATGGCGTACTCATTAAAAGCCGTGGTGAAAATAATGGGACAATCAATCGGCAGATCGTTAAAAATATCAAGGCTGATGCCATCGGCTAATTGTATGTCGCATAAGATCAAATCGGGGGCAGCATGCGTTTTCAGCCATTGGATGGATTGCTGCACACTGACAAGCGGGCCTTCGAGCGCAGCGCCTGGCTCGAGCGTTCGGACCAGTTCCATGAGGCTCAGTGCCACCAATGCCTCATCTTCAATAACCAAAATATTCATAGCAACGGCAGTTTTATCCGAAACACAAAGTTGTCGTTTTCCACTACAAGCGGTTCCTGACAAAGAAAGTTGTACAGGTCTTTGATCTGTTGCAGCCCCTGTCGGTTGGAGCCTTCGATTTGCTTGCGCGGCTGGACGTTGTTTTCCACGATCAAATAGGTGTCATCGTTGTAAATCCTCAAATAGAGCGGCTGGCTGTCCTGGACGATGTTGTGTTTTATGGCATTGTCAATCAAGGTTTGCAAGGTGACGGCGACGATGTTTCTTTGGCTGGCTTCTTCCGTAACTTCAACCTTGACCGAAAGTCCTTTGCCGTAGCGAATGTTCAGCAGCGCCATATAGTTTTCTACGAACTCCAGTTCGCGTTCAATGCGCACCGAGACCTTTTCCTTTTGCTCCAATACATAGCGGTAAACTTTCGAAAGATGTCGCACAAATGCCGACGCCAGGGGCGGGTTGCTCAGGATCAATCCGTCGAGGGAAGTAAAGGTATTGAAAAGAAAATGCGGGTTGACGGAGTTGCGCAATTGGTGATAGCGCAACATGGATTTTTCCTTTTCCAGTTCAGCCGCCGTTACTTGAAGTTTTGATTGTTCTTCTATGGAAGCCTGCCAGTCAAGAAAAAATTTCCGGACAAAGAAAGCGAGGTTCAGCAGCGATAAAACCACCAGTACCGCCAGGTGTGACATATTGAATACCCGAAACTGTTGCTCCGGTCGCAGGTGCGGGTACAGGAGATGAATCATTGCCAGAAAGAAAGGTACGGTCAGGGCCGGCGGCACGAACAATTGTATGGCAACACGCTTGAATGGGTTCGCGGCAAATGGCATCTTCGGCTCCAGACAGCGGTTCAAAAACAACATGATTTCCCAGGTTACGGACATCATGGTAACCTGACCGATATAGAACGCCAAATTGAAAAACGCGGGCCATTCCGGAATTACTAAGGAACGGACGTATCCCAGCAAGAGGCAGAAAAGCGCAATGGCTAAATGCCAGTAATAAGCCCTTATGTTGATGGTATTGCGCATAAAAAACCCTGCAAAACAAAACGATTCTGGCTTCCGGCGCCTGAAAAATACAACGAGGCGGAAAAATCGGGCCGTTAAACGGAATCCGCCTGCCGAACCGCTTTGATGCAGGCAAGTCTGCCTCAAAGCGACAATTCTCCCGCTCGCTGACTGTCGTTTGCAAGACGAATTGTCACCCCGGCACTTTTGCGGCATGTCTTCGCTGATTTTTCAACCGCCGGGATCAAGTGAACGCAGTGCGAAGACAGGTTGATCTCTTGTCCCCGGCACTAAAAATTATCAGTCATGTTCGAATTTCAATTTTACGCTTTGGCATTGATCCTTGTCGCATCCCTCGGCCTGTTCCTGATCAGGGCGGGCGTCAGGGTACAGGGATTTCTGCTTGGCATGGTGGCATGGATGGCCTATATTTCCATGCTCGGGCATTCCGGTGTTTTGCACGATTTCTCGCCGCCGCCGCGTATCCTGCTGCTGGTGGTGATCCCGGCCTTTGGCATCATCAGTTGGGTGTTTCTGACGGGTCGCCACCGGTTGTTGCTCGAATCCGTACCGCCCTGGCTTCCGATGGTTTTTCAAAGTTTCCGGATTTGGGTAGAGTTTCTGTTGCTGGGCGCTTATTTGAGAGGCCTTGCTTCGGCTGAACCTACCATGGCTGGATACAACTATGATATCCTTGTTCCGCTTTCGGGGTTGTCACTGGCATTCCTCGTTTACAAAAAGCGGGTATTTGGGGAAAAATGGGTATTCGCCTGGAACGTCGCGGGGCTGTGCATCCTTGCCAGCGTGGTGTTTACTTTCATGACCCTTGCCGCCTTTCCATCCCTTTGGGGCTACGAAACCACCACTGTAAAACCCATGTTGGGCGAAATGCCCTACCTGTTGGTGGCCGGTTTCTTTATGCCGGTAGCTGTTTTCATGCATGTTTTTTCCATCATTCAAATCCGGCAAACCTCCCGGGTGGCCCATTCCGGTTAGTCAAAATTATCCACCACTCAAAACTTTTAGGAAAAAGGTCACAGGACAAGGCCATGTTAACCGACCATACACGACAAGTATAGACAACTAAGAAAATGGACGAAGGACAGGAAATACTCCTCCGGAGACAACACCAGGCAAGGTGGTAAATCATCGGAACCATTGACTTGCATCATTTTTCTTTCCTGTCCTTTACCAGTAAATTTAGAACACCGGAAGCTCAGATCATAAACGTGATCCTGCACGTGATATAGGTTCTTGAGCGCACTCCATTTTTCGCCGTTTTTTCAATTAAAATTGCGTGACCAATGAAAAGATCACTTCTCTTCGCCTTCTTCTTTGGATGGGTATCCTTAGTATTTGCACAATATTATCGCCGGGTGCTCATTGAAGAGTTCACGGGAGCTGTGTGTTCTACCTGCGCTTTTCAAGATGCGGGCTTTAATGCAAAGTTGGAAGCCAACGCTGATCTAGTTACGGCAATTAAGTATCACGTAGGCTGGTCGAATTTGGGTTTTGACCCCATGAATGCACAAAACCCTTCGGAAGTGGAAGCGCGCGACGATTACTATGGGTTGTCTGATGTGCCGCATGGTTTGATCAATGGAACAAGCATAGCCGACGATTGCAACTATTATGAAGGCTCACCGGCGTGTCTTAGCGACGCGGACATTATGGCTGCTTATACCCAACTGACTCCGGTTACCATGAGCGTCAGCCATTCTTTATCAAGCAATTACGACTCAATATATGTACAGATTTCGCTCACTTCGGATGATATATTGACGGGTATGCTCCGCTTGCGCGTAGCAGTTTTGGAAGAAGAAATTTACCTCGATCACCCTTATTATTCTTTGAATCCGGAATTCTTCCAGGTGATGCGCAAAATGTTGCCCAACGCGGGTGGTACCGCCACAGGGGATTTCGCAGCGGGTGAAACCAAGACTTACTCTTTTGCGTGGAAAATCGGTTATGCCTATGATTTGAACCAGATCGGCGCTGTTGCATGGCTGCAAGACGACGATACGAAAGAAGTCCTGCAATCCGGGCGCTCACTTCCCGCAGGCGATATTCCCGCCGCCGGCGTAAGCGTCGTTTCGCACAATACCTTCGCTTGCAGCCCTGGCTACCAGCCTGTTTTCACCATTAAAAATACCGGAGCCAACGCGCTGACGGAAGTTAATCTACAGTGGCGTGTCGGCATCAGTGCCTGGAAAGATTACACATGGACGGGCAACCTTGCACCTGGCGCTTCCAGTCAGATCACATTGGATACGGCATTCCCGGCAACGGGTACGTACAAAGTGTCTGTAGAATTATTGAACTCCAACAACGGCACTCAGACCAACCTGATTGACGCCATCTCTACCTTCCAGATCAGAGTACTTACGAATGCCCCTGCGGCATTGCCCTTCCTCCATGGATTCCAAACTGATGCGGTTCCACCTCCGGGGTGGACCGTCAATAACTTTGCTTGGGGTAATGAAGTCAACGGTTGGAAACTGGCTACCACCGCCGGTGCGGGCAGTACGCGCTCGGTCTTGTGCAACTTCTATGATTTTAATGCAGCAGGAATTGCAATGCTGACCACGCCCAAAATCGACCTTAGTCAGGCCACCGGCGTGACGACGCTGCGCTTCGATCATGCTTACACTTATTATGTTTTCAGCTCCACCCTCTTCGACAGCCTTCGCATTCAGGTTTCCAATGACTGTGGCAATTCCTGGAAGACTATTTTCCATGACGGTAAAGACGGCCTGGCTACCGCTACTCCGGAGAATAGTTTTTGGATACCCACTGCGGACGACTGGGCCAACAATTCGATTGACATCTCCGAATTCAATGGCAGTCCGGAATTGTTGGTTCGTTTCATTGGCGAAAGTGACAGGGGCAACAACCTGTACCTGGATAACATCAATGTGAGTTCTTTGGTGGGTGTGAAAGAATTGCACTTGAGTACGTTTAGCCTCCACCCCAACCCGACTTTCGACGTAGCGCAAGTCCGTTTCGGACTCGATAAGGCCGAAAACATTCTCCTTTTTGTGTATAGCAACCAAGGCGATAGGGTGGAATCGCACAACATCGGCGTTCTTCCTCCAGGCGAGCATAGTGTGACACTTGAAGCCGGAAGCCTTCACGCCGGCAGCTACCGCGTGGTATTACAAGGTGAAGAAGATGAAGTAACTGCACAGTGGGTGATCATTAAGTAATATATCTACCGGCTGAATCATGACAAATCTCAGGCCGTTCTTAAGTTATGCAAGTTCAGACCGGGATGTTGCAGACCGTGTTGCCCGGCATCTGACAGCCTGCGGAATTCTTCCGATTTATGATATCTGGTGGCTGAGACAAATGCCAGGTTCCGACGTCCCTTCTTCTTTTGAAGAAATCAAAATGGGCATCAATCACTCGAATGCTTTTGTTTATTTCGATTCTACGGCAGCACGCCAGTCTCATACCTGTCGCTCAAAAAATCCTGCAAGGAGCACAACTGTACACGCTGATGCAGGGAGCGGATCGTCCTTATTGACGTTCAAATGAATGAATGGCACAACTCAAATCTGCCTCCCTTTCCCTACCTTTGCGCCTTCTTTCCCGGAACAGACTTCCGGGCTCCTCGTATGCAAAAAATCCTTATCCTCGATTTTGGCTCGCAGTACACCCAACTCATCGCCCGGCGGGTGCGCGAGATGAACGTCTATTGCGAGATCGTCCCCTACAACAAAATGCCGGTGCTGACGCCTGACATTAAAGGAGTTATCTTGTCCGGCAGCCCCTTTTCCGTGCGCTGGCCCAATGCCCTGCGACTCGACCTGAACCAGATCGCCGGGCAAAAACCCATGCTCGGCATTTGCTACGGCGCCCAACTCACGGCCGATTTTTACGGCGGCGAGGTGGTGCAGTCCGACAAACGCGAATACGGCAAGGTGATGCTCCAGCACCATGCGCCCAACGACCCGTTTTTCGCGGGCATTTCCAAACGCTCTCAGGTGTGGATGAGCCACTCGGACACCATCCTGCGATTGCCCGAAGGATTCGAGGTGCTGGGCAATTCGGACACGATCCCCTACGCGGCCTTCCGCTCGAAAAACGGGCAGTTCGCCGCGCCGGTGTACGGCATCCAGTTTCACCCGGAAGTGTACCACAGCCTCGAAGGGTTCGAGATTTTGAAAAATTTCGTGCTCGGTATCTGCGGCTGCACAGGCGACTGGACGGCGGCGCATTTCGTGGAAGAGACCATCGAGGCGCTGCGCCGGCAGATCGGCAACGAAAAAGTGATCATGGCGCTCTCCGGAGGCGTGGACTCGACGGTGGCCGCTACCCTGCTCCACCGCGCCATCGGCGACCGGCTTTTCTGCTTTTTTGTGGACAACGGCCTGCTGCGCAAAAACGAATTCGACGACGTGCTGCATTCCTACAAGGATATGGGGCTGAACATCGAGGGACTCGACGCGAAAGAGCGTTTTTATGCGGCGCTCAAAGGCGTATCGAACCCCGAAGAAAAACGCAAGATCATCGGGCGGCTGTTCATCGAGATATTCGAGGAAGAATCGGAAGCGCACCCGGATTTTCAATGGCTCGGTCAGGGCACGATCTACCCCGATGTGATCGAGTCGGTGAGCGTGCACGGCCCTTCGGTCACCATCAAAAGCCACCACAATGTGGGCGGCCTGCCGGAAAAACTCAAACTCAAGATCGTGGAACCCCTGCGCATGCTTTTCAAAGACGAAGTGCGGCGGGTGGGCAAAGAACTCGGCGTCCCGGCCAATATCCTCAACCGCCACCCCTTCCCCGGTCCCGGCCTCGGCATTCGCATCCTGGGCGACATCACGCCGGAAAAAGTGAAAATGCTCCAGGAAGCCGACGCCATCTACATCGGCAAACTGCGCGAACACGGCCTCTACGACGAGGTGTGGCAGGCCGGTACCATCCTCCTGCCCATTCAATCGGTGGGCGTGATGGGCGATGAACGCACCTACGAACAAACCATCGCCCTGCGCGCCGTCAACTCGACCGACGGCATGACCGCCGAATGGAGCCGCCTGCCTTACGATTTCCTCGCCGAAGTCAGCAGCGAGATCATCAACAATGTGAAAGGCATCAACCGCGTGGTGTTCGATATTTCGACGAAGCCGCCGGCAACGATCGAATGGGAATGACGACTTGCGACTTGCGTTAACTTAAAATGTGCATCCCCAATTACCGACCATTTTTATGTCGTATGTCGTAAGTCGTACGTTTTCCTTTATCTTTGGACAAATTTTTTTGCCATGACTGCTGCCAGGGAAATTGAACAACCTTTGGTGTTGCCAAAAACATTTCGCGGAGTAAACATAGAGTTCAAAATTGACCGCCCGATGACGGAGGAAGAGTTCATAGAATTCTGCGCCGAAAACGACCACCTGCGTATCGAACAGGACAAAAATGGAAAACTTATCATCATGCCCCCCGTTGATTTTCAAGGCGGTGTCCGTGAGGGCATTGCCTATGGTTACCTCTTTAACTGGTGGCTTACTTTTCAAAAAGGCCGCGTTCTCAGTCCTTCTGCCGGATTTAAACTCCCTGATAAATCCACCCGCGCTTCCGATGGATCATGGATTTCAGATGAACGCCTGAATCAAATGTCGCCGGAAGACTGGACGCGATTTGCCCGCTTGGCGCCCGATTTTGTCATTGAAGTTCGCTCTAAAACTGACCGCATCGGCAAATTGAAAAAGAAAATGACCGATACCTGGATTGCCAACGGCGTTCGGCTTGCGTGGCTGATTGACCCGCTTCAAGAAAAAGCCTATGTTTATCGACAGGATGGCTCGTCGGAAATTTTTAACGGCTTCGACTATGTGCTTTCAGGCGAAAATGTGTGCCCGGGTTTGGCATTTGATTTGTCGAAAATGAGAATTTAATGTTGCCGCGTGTAAAAATCTGCTGCATCAGCAGCCTCGATGAAGCCCGGCTGGCCGTTGAATTCGGCGCCTCCGCCCTCGGCCTGGTCGGCCACATGCCCAGCGGGCCGGGTGTGATCGCCGATGATCTGATCGCCGAAATTGCCCGCAACGCACCGCCGCCCATCGGCACTTTTTTGCTGACCAGCGAAACCGACGCGCAGGCGATCATCGGGCATCAACAAAAAGTGAGCACCAACACCGTCCAGATCGTGGATGCTTTGCAATCGGGCACTTATGCCGATATTCGCCGGGCATTGGGCGGCGTGAAAATCGTGCAGGTCATCCACGTGACCGGAGAAGAAAGCCTCGACGAGGCCCAACGCATCGCCCCCGAAGTGGACGCATTGCTGCTCGACAGCGGCAACCCCAACCTCGCCGTCAAGGAACTCGGCGGTACGGGCCGCACGCACAACTGGTCGGTCAGCCGCCGCATCGTGGAATCCGTACCGGTGCCGGTTTTTCTGGCAGGCGGTTTGAAACCGGAAAATGTCCGGGAAGCGATCGAATCCGTTCAGCCTTTCGGCCTCGACTTGTGCAGCGGCGTAAGGACGGAGGGAAAACTCGACCCGTTCAAGTTGGAAAGTTTTTTCAACGCCCTGATAACAGGTTGACCCGGCACACTGGGCGTTCAAACTATTTTATCCCTTCAACCAATTCAACGACTTATATTTGCGAGGCATCGAAAACGAGCAAAAAACCGTTTTTCACAAGAAAATATGATCCTGCGTCAACTGCCACTGCCACTGCCACTGCTACTGCCACTGCTACTGCTACTGCTACTGCTACTGCTACTGCCACTGCCACTGTCAAACGGCTGCTACTCGCTCAAAGGCATCTCGATTGATGCGCGGGTGAATACTTTTTTTGTCACTACCTTTGAAACGGTGGCCATCAACGCCCCGCCTACCTTGAACATTGATTTCACGGAGCGGTTAAAGGACAAGATCCGGTCAGAAACGCGCCTGCAACTCAAAACCGATGAGGCCGATGTCAATTTCAGCGGCAAGATCATGGATTACCGCGTGGTGCCGGTGGCGCCCAAACCCGGCGAGACGGTGTCGCTCAACCAGTTGGTCATTGTCATCCAGGTCGCGGCAGAAAACATGATGGAGGAAAAAATTGACTGGCCCAAAGAAAAGAGTTTCACTTTTTTTGCCGAATTTTCCAACTCGACCGACCTGCTGTCCGTCCAGGATCAACTCATCAGGCAGATCAGCGACCAATTGCTCGAAGATATTTTTAACTACTATTTCAACAACTGGTAAACACTCAAACACTCACACACTCAAACACTCAAACACCCAAACACCCAAACACCCAAACACTCAAACACCCAAACACTCAAACACTCAAACACTCAAACACTCTCCCCTTGACGCAGGAACGTTTTCATCGCTTGCTGGACAGCCCGGAATTACTGTCCACCATCCCTTTCGAGGAGATGAAGACCCTGGCATTGGCCTATCCTTATGCGCACAACCTGCGTTACCTGCTCGCGCTCAAAGCCCGCCAGGAGGATCACCCCGACGCCGACCGCATGCTGACCACTGCCGCCGTTTACAGTCTCGACCGGACGAAATTGTTTCACCTTGCAGCTGTCAAAATCCCTGAGTTCCAACCGATGGCCATCGCAGCGGAAGAAGCCATTCTGGAACTGAAACCCATCGAGGTAGTACAACGCGAACTGGAAGCCCTGGCGCCGCAACCACGCGCCGGGAATGTGGAAAAGGTTGTTTCGACGGAAGTGAACGCGCCTTTGTCCGGCGGTACGGAGCCTGCGCCGGCCTCCAATTCAAAACAAGAGGCTGTGGAATTTGTCGCACCTCAGTCTGCAGAATCCATCGCTTACCAGCCTTTCACCCTGTGGATCAGCAACTTCCAACCGCCGGTACTGGAGCCGAAGCCACAGCCGCTTCCGGAGATACCAGCTCCGGCGGCAGAAGAAGCAGAAGCCGCCCCTACCCTCTCCGCGCAGGAACTGGCGGAGCGCAGCGTGGCCGAAAACAAGGACGTCATTTCCGAGACGCTCGCCCGCTTGCTGGCAAAACAAGGCTACCGCGACAAAGCGATAAATATGTATGAGCGTTTGCGTTTGGCGTTTCCCGAAAAAAGCGCGTACTTTGCGGCTGAAATTGAAAAACTTAAAAAATAGACGAAGATGTTACCTACTCTTGCGGTATTGATTGCCATTGTGAGTGTGTTCCTGATGGCAGCCGTTTTGATCCAGAACCCGAAAGGCGGCGGTATTGACCCGAATTTCGGCGGCCAGGCGCAGCAATTGTTCGGCGCGGCCCGTTCCACTGATTTTATTGAAAAAGCAACCTGGGTACTCGCAGGCGCATTGGTTGTGTTGTGCGTGGTGGCCGTGCTCACGGTCGGCACCGGCGGCCCTGCCACTCCGGCTGATATTCCGTTGCAATCCCAGTGATCTGACATCATTCAGCGTCATCAGGAGTCATTTTTAACAGCGAAAGCCTTTGGGGTGGCTTACCCAAAGGCTTTCGCTTTTCCCAAAATGACTCCTGATGACCCTGAATGACCATTTTTAATTACCTCAATTCCCCCTGTCCCACCTTTCCAGCCCCAGCGTCTGAATAATGGCGATCAGTTTGTCGGCGTATTGTTTGTCCGTCGCATAACCCGCCTGTTCCAGTCCGCGCGCCCAGCCGCGATAGTCGCCGGGCTCCAGTTCGAACAACTCCCGGTAGCGGTTGCTTTTTTTCAGAAACTGGCTGTGCGCCTGGTAGCTGCCTTTCGCGCTGGCGTATCGGACGAAAAAGTCCTTGTGCGAATCATCGGTAAAATTGGCGCAGTGGCCTGATTTGCAGCGTTTTGAAAAACACTTGATGCCGAAGTGGTTGTTCGTTTTGCGCGCCAGTTTGCTTTCTCCTGCGTTGCTTTCGAGCAAACCCTGCGCCAGCGTAATACTGGCCGGAATGCCGTATTGTTCCATCCCGGCAACGGCGAGGGGGGCGAAGCGCTCCACATATTCGCGGCACTTGACCAGGCGGTTTTCCATTTCTGCGGCCGTCATGCCATAACGCCGGGCGAAGGCCGGATCAATGGCAAAGGTGACGTTGTTCAGCGCGTTGGGGGGCAATACGACTTCGACTTCTGTCAGTTTTTTACCGCCCTTTTTAGGAGTGGCCGGGAAATCGAAAATTGCCGCTTTTACCGGTTCACCCGCCGTTTGGGCAGTGGTTTCGCTGAAGGAGACCGGCCCCAGGATGATCGAAATGTTGTCGCTCCAGACCAGGTAGGTGAGCGCAGTGACCAGTAAAAGTTTCCAAAGTACTTGTTCCCGTTGGTTTTCGGCTTGTTCGGCTGCCGTTACCCTGCTGTTATTGTAAGTGGTGCGGGCATGATTCAAACTTGCCATGGTGAAAATCTTTTTTTGTGAGAGGGACTGTGTTGAATGATGCCGCAAAGTAAAACAAGTTGTTTCGTTTTTAAAACAATTAGTTGGTTATTTTTTTCTCCGACTTTTTGGCAGATACACATGCAATTTTTTAGAAAAATCTATTTTTGCCCCCATTCGTGTAATTTTTACAATATAGTAAGAGGCGCACAACGAAACAACACTGAATCAATTCCGGGATTCCGGTTCAAGCCGAATCATCATCATGGTTATCATCGCCGATTGCGGTTCCACAAAATCAGACTGGCTGCTCATTCACGGAGGGCGCGACCAGCAACTCGAAAACACCGTGGGGTTTAGCCCATTTTTCCATACGACAGAGGAGATCATCGCTATTTTGAAGACCCAACTGGCGCCCAAACTTCAGCCCGAAGCCGTCAAAGAGGTGTATTTCTATGGCACGGGCGTCCACGACGAACACCGGGCTGAGATCGTAGCGAAGGCGATCAGTACCGTTTTTCCCAACGCCAAAGTGGAAGTGGAACACGATCTGCTGGCGGCGGCGCGCGCTACCTGCGGCCACCATGCCGGCATTGCCTGCATCCTCGGCACCGGTTCGAACAGCTGTTATTTCGACGGGGAAAAAATACTCGACAACGTGCCTTCGCTGGGTTGGTTGCTTGGCGACGAGGGCAGCGGCACCCATTTGGGAAAGGCGCTGGTGCGTGCAAAATTCTACCGCGAATTGCCTGCCGACCTCGATAAAGCATTCGACGAAGCGCACCCCGAAGGCATGGATGCCATCAAAGACCGCGTCTATGAAAAAGGCGCGAACGCTTATCTCGCCACTTTCACGCGTTTCCTCGGCGACCACATCAAACACCCCTTCGTGCAACACCTCGTGTCCGATTGCCTGGGCGAATTTCTCGACCGGCAGCCCTGCAAATACAGCGGCTACCAACTCGTTCCCATGCATTTTGTAGGTTCCATTGCCCACCATTTCCAGGAAATTTTGTTGCAATGCATGGAACAACGCAACCTCAAACCCGGCGTTATTATCCGCAAACCGATATACCCCCTGGCGGATTATCACTTACATCCGATTGAATAAAAGTCATTATGGCAAAAGATATCAAGCGAATCGCAGTATTTACATCCGGCGGCGATGCGCCGGGCATGAATGCCGCCGTTCGCGCTATTGTTCGCAACGCTTTCAACAACGACCTGCATATCTACGGCATCATGCGGGGTTATGAAGGTATGATTGACGGCAACATCAAACGGCTGGAAACCACCGATGTGAGCAACGTCATCCACCGGGGCGGCACCGTGCTGAAAACAGCGCGCAGCCAGCGTTTTACGACGCCCGAAGGCCGCCGGCAAGCTTACGAAAACTTAGTGGACAACGACATTGACGCGCTCATCGCCATCGGCGGCAACGGCACTTTGACCGGCGCCCTGCAATTCATCACGGAGTATCCCGATATCGCCATTATCGGCTTGCCCGGCACCATTGACAACGACCTCTACGGCACGGATTTTACCATCGGTTTCGATACGGCGGTAAATACGGCAGTACAAGCAGTGGACAAGATCCGCGACACGGCGGATTCGCACAACCGGCTGTTTTTTGTGGAAGTGATGGGGCGTCATTCGGGTTTCATCGCGCTGCACACCGCCATTGCCGGCGGTGCGGGCGGTGTGCTGATCCCCGAAGAAGAGTCCTCCATCGAAGACGTCATCAAATTGCTGAAAAGGGGCGCCAAACGCGCCAAATTGTTCAGCATCGTCATCGTCGCCGAAGGAAACCAGATGGGCACGGTGTATGACATCGCCAAACATGTGGAAGAACGGGTGGATTTTTACGACGATATCAAAGTGACGGTCATCGGCCACTTGCAGCGCGGCGGCTCACCCTCGGCCTTCGACCGGGTGCTGGCCAGTATCCTCGGCTTCGCTTCGGTGGAGGCGCTCCTGGAAGGAAAAAGCGGCGTTATGGCCGGCATCCGGAACAACAACGTGCATTTCACACCTTTCGAAGAAGCGATCCATAAGAGCAAGCCGCTGAACAAAGATTTGCTGCGGATGGCGCATATTTTGGCGCAGTGAAACATTTGGAGGGAAAGGACAGGCGGACGGTGTTTCATGCCTCGTACCAGAGTTTGTGATGGAAGTGCGCTCCAAAAGCGATTCGTTGGCAAAATTGAAAAAGAAACTGACCCATGTATGGATGGCGAACGGAGTGCAACTGGCCTGGCTGATTGACCCGCGCAGCCAGAAAGCGGTTTACCGCTCCGGCCTTCCGGTGGAAGTAGTACCAAACTTTGACGCGGCTCTTTCCGGGGAACCCCTGCTACCGGGTTTTGAGTTGGATTTGAGGGATTTGAAATAAAATCGTTTTAAAAATATCAACATGAGTCATCCCGAATTTTAGAAGGGATAAAGTTTTAACTTTTTAACGTAAACGTATTATAAATCAGCATTTTAACTTCTTACCAACCTCATTTCTCCTTATTATCTGTAAATTGAATCCCATTTTCCCGATGTGTCCCCGCCCAAGACCCCGAAGGGGTCGAACTTGAATAACCCGGCTTGAAATGCCGGGTCGAGGCCCCCAACCACGTGTCGCAACCGCGAAGCGGTTGAATGTCTGGCTTATAACTTCCTCAAATTCAACCGCTTCGCGGTTGTGATATGCTCCGACCTCACGAATACCCGGCGTTTGACGCCAGGCTATTCAAATTCGCCCCCTTCGGGGTCTGATAAGTTTTGGTATTTGGAGAAAAACATTTTCAGGATGTGGGTACTCGGAAAGACTGGAGTGAGGCATCTCAATCCGCTCATTTTCAGTGGTATGAGTTATTGCTGAAAAATTCGGGATGACTCATGTTTCATTTTCTTAAAACCTGCCGCTTGTTGGTTAAACTTTGTTAAATCCATCATTGTCTGTTTTTTACAGCCAATTTTTGCGCCGCATTTCCGCATCAAGTTTTTTTCCGATGAAAAAAATCTCTTCCCCACTGCTCCCGCCTATGCTTAGGCTATGGCGGGTACGCCTGCCACTGCTACTGCCACTGCTACTGCTACTGCCACTGCTACTGCCCCTCCAACTCCTCTCCCAGCTCTCCGGTAAAGTCCTCGACGAGAACGGCGAACCCCTGCCGTTCGCCTCCGTTTATGTGCGCAACAGCACCAACGGCACGGCAGCCAATGCCGAAGGCGAATACCGGCTGACGCTTGCTCCGGGCGCCTACGAAATTGTTTTTCAATACATCGGCTACAAACAGAAGATCGAGCCGGTCACCATCGTTGCCGGCAAATCCACGCGCCTGAACGCGCGCATGGAACCCGCCAACCTGGAGATCAGCGAAGTGGTCATCACTACCGAAGACCCGGCCTACCGCATCATGCGCGAGGTTATTGCCAAACGCGACTACTACAAAAACAAGGCGAAAGAGTACAGCGTCGACGTGTACATCAAGGGCTTTTACAAACTGTTCGACGCGCCGAAAAAAATCCTGGGACAGGATATCGGCGATCTGGGCGGTATCCTCGACACCAACCGGCAGGGCGTGATATATTTGTCCGAATCGGTCTCGAAAGTGTATGCCCAGGCCAAACCCGAACGCAAGAAGGAAGTAATGATCTCGAGCAAACTGAGCGGTTCGGACAATGGGTTCAGTTTCAACCGGGCGACCTACACCGATTTCAATCTTTACGACGAACGACTCGAGATCGAGCGCGAGATATTGTCGCCATTGGCCGACAACGCATTCAGCTATTACACCTATAAATTGTTGGGAAAATACCGCGACGAGAACGGCTACGACATTTATAAGATCGGCGTGATGCCGAAACGCCCCGCCGACCCTACTTTCAGCGGCCACCTCTATGTGGTGGACGAGTGGTGGAACCTCGCCGGCGCCGACCTCGCGCTCACCGGCGCGGCCATCAAACAGCCGGTGCTCGATACCATGCGCATCCGCCAGCAATTCGTCCCGGTGGAAAAACCCGATACCTGGTGCCTGCTCACCCAAACGACAGGCTTTAAATTCGGCCTGATGGGCTTTAAATTCGACGGCTTTTTCAGCGGCGTTTTTTCTAATTACGACCTGAGGCCGAAATTTCCGGAGGGGCTTTTCAACAAGGAAACCTTCAAAATCGAAGACGACGCCAACGAACGCGACACGGCTTACTGGACCTCCATCCGCCCCATACCCCTCACGACGGAAGAATCTGTTGACTACGTGCGCAAGGACAGTCTCCAACGCATCTGGAAATCCGACGCTTACCGGGATAGCACGGATGCGAAAAACAACAAATTCAAATTCAACAACCTGCTCTTCGGATATACCTGGCGCAGTTCGAAAAAACACCTCACGATCAGTTACCCGTCGCTGACCGACGGACTGCAATTCAATACGGTGCAGGGTTGGGCTTTGAATTTCCGGCCTCAATTCAGCAAATACGACAGCGAACAACGCCGCCGTTTCTGGCGCATTGGTACAAATGTCAACTACGGTTTTTCGGAAAAAACCTGGCGCGGCGGACTGAGCCTCGAACGGCGTTTTGAAAGCAAATTTTATTCAACACTCGAAGTCAGCGGCGGCCTGGCGGCAGTACAATTCAGCGACAAGGACCCGATCGGGGTGGGACTGAACAGTTTCTATTCCATTTTTTTCAAGCGCAACTACCTGAAGCTGTATGAAAAAGGGTTTGCCAAAGCCGAATACAGCCGTTATATCGTGCCCGGCCTGTGGTTGCGCGCCGAGGCGGAATGGATGAACCGCCGCGCATTGGTGAATAATTCGGACTACTCCACTTTCCACAAAGACCGCGTTTATACGCCCAATGCGCCGCTTACGGGTACCACCGAGCCATTTTTTGCGGAGCACCAGGCATTTATACTCAACCTGACAGCGCGGATCCGCATCGGCGAGACCTTCAGCAGTTACCCGAAATTCCGGGTGTACGAACCCTCCGGCTGGCCGGAACTGCTGCTGCTCTACCGCAAGGCCATCGCCGGCGTGGGCGGCAGCGATGTGAACTACGATTACGTGCAGGCGCAGGTCCGCAAAAACGGCATCGGCTGGGGTCTGGTGGGCTACACCGACGTGAATGTGGCGGCGGGCATGTTCCTGACGGACGAACGCATAGAGTTCATTGACCTGCATCACCCGATGGGCAACCAGACGTTCATCGGCAAACCCGACAACTATACGCGGGCGTTTTTCCTGCTGCCCTATTACGACTTCTCCACGAACAAACCCTTCGTGCAGGCGCATGCACAACACCACCTCCAGGGCTGGCTGCTCGACAAAATACCGCTCGTCCGCAAACTGAACTGGAAAGAGGTGTTCGGCGTATCGGTCTACTACGCGGAAAACACTGCCAACGAAGGGCTGTTGCTGCAGCGAACGCCGTATTGGGAACTCAATTTCGGTTTCGAGAACATCGGCTACAATTTCTTCCGCCCCTTCCGCGTGGACGTGGTGACGGGATTTTTCGGGGAGGAACATTATAAATGGGGGGTGGTGATCGGGGTGGGGTTGTAAAGGCCTTTTTACATCTTCAAGAGTTTACGATTGGCAACCCAGTTTTCAAAATGCACCTGAACATGATAAATGCCGGGGGTTAAATCATCCATTTCTATTATCATTTCCTGGCCTCCAGTGGTATACGCATGACTGGAGAGAACAATTTTTCCCTGTAAATCATATACCTGCAATTCAAAATTTTCATTGCCTTTAATAAAGTTTGCTTTCGGTTTAACCGTCAGTGGCACACCGTCAGGCAAAGGATTCGGGAAAAGAGAGAATGCGCTCTTTTCCACCGGTTCCTTTGCCCTGGAAGACGGAAATGCTGCCTTCCACAGAGGTGGCTGTGAAGCGGGCAACAGTACGAAAACGGAACCCTTGTGATATCTGAGTTGCGCTTTCGAAAAATCCATGCCCGTCAGGTTTTCGCTTGCGAATATCCAGTTATTACCCCAATCGGCTGAACTGAAGATTCCGCCATCCGTTGCGATCCAAATCATTCCGTCAACGCAATCGGCATCCCATAGCCGGCCCGTCATTCCAGCCGGCAAGGGGATTTGTAAGAATAACTGTTCCGTTTCAGAGCGTAAATAAAATTTATCTTCATCAAGAAAAAACAACATGCCGGAGCGGATACAAAGTCTGGAAGCATCCGTCCATGTTTCGGACAATCCTTCGCCTGCCGGCGTCCAGGATGCACCCGCATCTGCCGAAGACTGGCAATCGTACCCGGAAGTCAGGCAATACAGCCGTTCGTTAAAAGCTGCTACCGAAAGCGCATCCTGTGGCAACTCCCCCACTTCAGGCCAACTCAACCCCCCATTAGTGGATTGATACACCAAATGGGGAGCAGCATATTTCCCTGTCACCGCCATTCGGTCACCGAGATCATACAAACGCGTGGTCAATCCGTAGCCAAAGGTGCTGTTGTACAGGTAACCACCGCTGCGTTTGACCCAGCCGTATGGATTTCCCAGTTCCTGCTGGAAAATACTACCCCACAAAGACAGGGCAAAATGGCTGTTTTTATGCCAAACCACGCGTTGAAACGGATCGTATGCGCTGGTAGGAAGTGGCATAAACCAAATGTCGCCACCATCGCAGGAAAGATAGGTGAAGCCGGTATTAAACATCAAAAATTCACCTGCGCAGTCAATCCATTCCGGCGAATAAACGGCAGAGCTCTCCAGACCTGTAGTACTGACGATCCAATATTCTCCGTTGTTGGGGCTCCGAAACACTCCGCCGAGTTGTGAAGAGACGAGCCACAAGGGCCCATTTTTTACTACATCCGTCACGCTGTAATCCGGAAAAGGCCCGGTAGCAGGCGGAAACCAGTTTTGACCGCCATCGGTTGACCATAGGACGGGAGTTTCTGTCGTCAGGGCCAGCCAGTAGCCCTCCTGCCAGTCGAGTTGTTGCGCCGTGCCTGAAAAATTATCGAGCGTCAACCAATCCGATCCGCCATTGTCCGACCGCCATAAAGCATCTGACGTTGCAAGCATTATGGTATCGCCATTGGGTTGGAAAGAACGGATTTCAGGAATACTCGCGACCTCTATCCAATTGTTGCCATTGTCGGTTGATTTGAAAAGTACATCATTCGAACATGCCCATACGATCCCTGCAGACTCCTTTACATTTGCGAATTGTTGATAGGTTGAAAAATGTAAAACATTGGCAGGCCCACCTCCAGTATTCAGATAGCGATAAATGCCATTTGCCGTAGCGTAAAAAATGTAAGTTGAATTAGCTGCCAATCCGTTTGCGGCAGCGGGCACATTGGCGGAGAGTTCCTGCCATGTTGTTCCTTCATCATTGCTTATTAATAGTCCATTGCCGGGGAAAGCATGTAGGAGGGAGCCAGTGTTCGTAGCAGTTAAATATCCGTCAGCGGGTGCTGTTTCGGCGCAAAGATTCCAGGTCTGACCTTCATCGGGGGAGCGATAAATGCCGGTTTCGGCTTTCAGGACATAAACATCGCCGGAACGAACGATTTGCCACACGGGCACCCGCCCCGGAAGATTTACAGGATACCATTCTAACTGGCTGTTGGCATTCAAAACAAGCAAAAGGAAGGGAAAAACCGGCAAAATGGCTGATCTTGACCGTGTTATCAGTTGGAGTGCCATGGCGAAGGATTTTACAGGATACAAAATACACTTCGCTTGTTCAACTGAAATGCGTCATTGAGCAGGCTGCATTGAATGGAGTGTCAGTGATACCTTTCAATGATTGAACGAGGCAATACTGAAAATGCTTGTTAAGTAAGCGGACAAAATAAATCGACATTGGACATTGGACGTTTGACCCTGACAACCAATCATTTGGTCAAATGTCCAATGTCAAAAATCTATTGTCCATGTACTTAGTTGTTTTAGACGGGCAACTTATAATAGTTTTTGCGCAATTTATCACCTGATCTTATACGCATACACACTGCTCCCATCACCCACCACCAACACCTGTCCCTGCTTTTGGAACAGGTCTTCCACCACGAACGGCGTGGTGCCCGCCAGCGGAAAATCCGGAAGCGGGCCTTTTTCGTTCAGCATATAAATCTGGCGTTTGCTGCGGTTCAGAACGCCGACCCGATGCCCTCCTACGGCAAACAACGTGTCCTGCGACGCCGGGAATTGCGTTTGAAACACCGTTCGGATGGCAGCGCCTTCATATCCGCCGGCCACGAGTTGCTTTCCTTTCAGTACTGCATATTCATACCGCGCGTCGCCGCTCAGCGGAGCGAAAACCAAACGCGCAGGCGCGCCGCCTCCCTTGCCCATTTGCATGCTGAAAGTGCTGCCGTCCAGTTTGCATACGAACACCGTACCGGCGCCGTTGGCGCAGGTGATCCGGGGAGATTTTGACACCGCGTCGGCTTGCGGCGGGCCAAAATCCTTACCCGAAAACTGTACCGGCGGGAATCGCTCCGCCCCGTTGCGGCCGTACACGAAAAGTTTTCCGTTTTGGTTCAGCGCAGCGAGGTAGTCTTTGTTGCCGTGCTGGAAATGCAGAACGGGATGTACCACCCGCCCTACCCCACTCTGCGGGTTCCAGCCCGGCAGGGGTCTGCCAAACTGGTCGTAGCCATACAGATTGCCATTGGAGCAGGCGATAAAATAATTGTATTTCAGGTTTTTATCAAAATCCACAGCAATGACGCCATTGGTAGCCGGCGACTGAAGTACGAGCGGAAAGCCCTGCACATCGCGTCCTTCGTCATCGAGCAACCAGATGCGGCTGGCCGTATTGAAAATAAAAAAAAGCGTCCCGTTTCCCCAAAAATCAATCCCCTGGATCGCACCCAATACCGGTTCCGCCATTTGCCGCCGCCAGACCACCGTGCCGCCCGCGTTCAGGCGGTACAGTTCATGGCGCGCATCCTGGATCACAATCGCGGTCTCCCCGCCGTTTTTGATTGCAAAAGGTTGCGTAGCTGCCAGCGCAACCAACGGCGTTTTCCAGAGTATGCTCGCTTCCGCCGTTCCGCCTTCGAGCGGCTGGCTGGCAACCCGGATGTCAACCTTGTTACCACCTGCCGGCACAAGATTGGCGCTCACCAGACCGGTATTGGAAAAAGTCCGGACATCAGAAACGGAAAATTGCTCCCGTCCGGCATCAAAGAGGTTTTTTAGCAACAGCGGCAGGTAAGCGGCATTGAACAACACCTGCGCCCCAGCAGTTGATTCCGGATTTTTCTGTTGCAGCTGCAAAAAACCGGCATCGTTGCTCAGCGTCTGGCTGACAATATATTTGTCAATCCAGAGCTCGAGCGACGAACGGGTGTTCGCAAACACAACATAACGGCCAATCATGGCGCAACAGGGATTCCGGAAATTCCGGCTTTCTCCCAGCAGCGGTATCAGCATAGACTGGCTCAAAAATTCAAACACTTCATAAGTCTGATAATCTTCTACCCGCAAAGCGCCGCGCTGACGGGCGTAGGCGCGCAGGTTTTCCAACGCGAGGGCACTGTCGCGGGCGGCAAGAACAATAAATTGGTCGTCGCGCATGCCGGGCGAAAAGGGTTCCGTAACGACCCAGGCCGCTTCGTCGCCCGCCCAGGGCATCACATAGCGGTCAAAATCGCCGTTTCCGGTCTTTTTGATCTGGTCGAAGAACAGGCGCGGGCGGTCGAAATACGCTTTGGCGAGCAGGGCAGCATTGTCAGGCAATATGGTATACATGTTTCCCTGCGCCGCTTTACCCCACCAACCAATGTTGCGCAAAAAACCGTCGGTTTCGGCGGCAGCGGTCAACTCCCGCCCATTCCAGGCGAGCCCAAGCCATTCGATATTGCCCGAAAATACAGCAGGCACGCGTTCCCAACCGTCGGCCATGCTGTTCTCATATTGGGTTGCCATTGCGGCGGGCCGGAAAAACACCCGCAATGGAGCGCCGGCCCCCCATTCGTCCAGCCACTTCCGCCCGGCCCACCATGTATCCGACGATTCCAGTTGGGTCAGGGCGTCCTCCACTAAGTATGAAAAACGGGAGAACAGCAATAAATGACCTTTGGCGGTCACCACAAGTTGTTCTTTTTTGCTCAGGTGAACCGTGTACAAGGTGCGTCCGTGAAAAACGGAAGGAAATATTTTTTGGGTGAGGGGATTCGACTCCAGCAGCTTGCGCATGTTCAAATCGCTGTCCGCATCCAGAATAAAGAGCCCATGCAAACTGTCTGCCCTGCTGAGATTCAGTGCGAGCAGCAATTTTTGCCGGTTGAATGCGTCGCGGAGTGCGGCATCGTGGCCGAACAATTGCTCCGCTGTTGCGGCGTCCTGCCAGGCGTGCCGGAATGCAGTCGTTTCCAATACAGCTTTCCAAACGGGGTTATGCAGGCTTTTTTTCAACAGGTTTATTTTGGACAGGCCGTTGAATTCCAGGACGACGGCTGCCTGTTGGGGCAAGGCGTGATAAGGACCGGTTTCTTTTCGAAGCAAAAACAATACGGCGAACACGGCAACAACCGCAAGGAGTGCCACAAGAGCGATCTTTATTTTGCCGGAAGGTAAATTGTACATGGTTGGCGACGGCGAAGTAGAGGATTTTTTGAGAAATAAAGGGAATAATAAGTATGTGGACAAAATATATTGACTTTGCACATTGGACGTTTTACCTTGACAACCAATCATTTGGCCAAATATCCATTGTCAAAAATCCAATGTCCGCATGCTTAAATCGCAAAAATCACCAACGCATCCGCGCCTGCAATTTCCATTCCCTGAACCGCCCGGTTTTTCCGGAAGTGGTCACCGCCTGTACCTGGTTGGTTTGCTCGTAACGGCCTTCGAGCCGGAGCCAGCCGCTGATCCGCCACTGCAGGTTGAGATAGAACCGCGACCCGCGCCCGGAAAAGGCAGGGATCGAAATGGCTGAGACCAGGTCATTTTCAAAGGCATACACCCGTGAATCGAAATCGTCCGTATCGAAAAGCGCATACCGGACCGCGCCGCTCAAAGGGGATGAAAGGGGGCGTACCACGGCTTCTTCGTAAGCGAGAAAACCCCAGGCGCGGCGGGCGCCTTCTGTTTGATACGCCGTCCACTCCAGCCGGCTGCGCAGTTCTACTGCCGGACTGACTTTAGCGATGGCATGCAGCCGGAAACGGTCGCGGCGATTCTCAACGAGACCGGTCCGGCCTTCCACATCGCTGTCGCGCTCTTTGACCTCTCCCTGCCATAGGGCATAAGCCGAAAAACTCCGGCTTTTTGTCCATAGTACCCGTGCCAGAAACTCTCGCCCCTGCGAAGGTGCGCCGACATCGGCGCGCAACCAGGGATGTCGCCATACGTCGGCGTACACATTGACCTGCCAACGCCGGATAAAGCGGATATCGGCGCCGAGATACAGCCCTTGTTCGTTGGCAGCGTTGGATGTTTCTGCAAAAGGCGCCGCCCAGACGGACTGATAACTTTTCGGTAGATGGCGGTGCAAAGCCGTCAGCGTGACGTGCCGGTCGGGCGATAGCAGCAGACCATTGACGGAAGCGACGGCGCCATTGTCACTTCGGGCTGTTTCACCGAAAAAAAGCCAGTTGCGCCGGCGCCAGTTGTAGTCGAAGCTGATCCCTGTCAGGTCTTGTCCCCTGAAAACGAATTGGTTGTAGGGAGTGGCGGAAGGACGGAAGGGTTTGTCGTAGTGGAGCGACAGACTGTTCGCGGTAATGTGGCCGCTTTTCCAGCGATAAGATGCCGAAATACCGCCCGCTTGTTCGCGGATGGCTTTTTCATCGGCGATTTCAGAGGGTGTGCGGTGATAACCGGAAGTTTGCAGCGAGGAAAAAAGGATTTCGGGAGCATCCAGATCAGTCGTATCCGGCAACAATACGTTGCCGTCGCGCCGGCGGTTGGAGTATAAGACCGTGATCTCCACATTTTTTTCAATCCCGAAGGTTGCGGCTGCTCCCCGGAAAAAATAGGTCTCGCCAAATGCGGCGAAAGCATTGATCTTGCGTCCCCCGCGCATGATGGCAGTGGTTTCCGCCGATTTACCGGGAGAAAAACCGGTTTGCAGCAGCAAACCCTGTCCGAAGCGCGCGGAGTAGTCGCCCACAGCGAACGACCGCACGACTCCGCCCATGTTCTGAGCGAACAAATGGGCGCTGTAAAAATCGAACCCCTGTTTGTTGCTTTTTTCGAAAAAAGATTCGCCGGGGTCCTTGTCCGCCGTGAAGCCGAAGCGCAGGCGGTTGTCGAAGTGGTGGCGGTAGTACATTGCCCAACCGTTGGGATCACCTTCCGCATTGGCAGGATAGTTGGGCGGCACGAGCCGGATCCAGCGCAGCAGGATTTCATCGTTCCCCTCGTAAAATCCCTTAGAGATGGGCGCATTGCGCGTATCCAGGCCGGTATTAACCCTGGCGAACATCAATACGCGCCTGATGTCGGCCAAATCCCATCCGGGAATGGCCTGGAGTTCGTATTCGTTCAGAAGGGGTCCCAATTGCTCGCGGTAAGCAAGAAAGTTTTCTACCTGCAGTTCGTTGACGAGGCGCAAATCGAGCAAGTCGGCGCGGGAAGCGCGGTTCAGGTCGAGTGGCCGCAAACGGTAATTTTCAAGATGCTCCAGGAACAGTTGAGCATCTGATTCGGTGGCTTGTTCGTTGTCACGGAAAAAATTCTCGAGCAGTTCGCCGGTAGAAGGATCTTCGGTTTGGGCGGACAAACAAAAAGGGAACACACAGAGAAAGAAAAGCGGCAAGGCTGCACCCGCATGCTGCACACACATTCCTGGCATAATGGGAAACAGGGATTTCCCTTCGATCCATTTTTTCAGCCCATTCAAATAATATTTCCCGAATCCGACCCTTCCCGCAAGGAGGACGGCAGAAATACAGATATAGGGTTGTGTAAACAGGGCGCTTGAAAGCATCATTCAGCGGTTTTCGCAAGCGGAGGATTTGGCAGAACAATGATAGGGCAAATTAACCGTTATTTGAGCGCGCAAAAATTGCATCTTATTCATTCGGCCTTTTCATCTGCCGTTCTACTTTTGCACATCATTTTTTTTAACCAACAAAACGATTCTTAAACATGAAAAAAACATTTTTCGGAATTATCGCCGGTGCTGCGCTGACACTTTCCATGGCTTCCTGCGGTGAAAAACTGCTGACGCAGGAAGAGTTTGACGCGGAAGTCACCAAAAAAGTGGAAGCCGGTCGCCCCGCAGTCGAAAGTGAAATGAACGCTAAATGCGACGCCGACTTCGAGACCCGCGTCCAGGAGCGTGTCAATCAACTCGACCAGGAAAATGCCGCCGCGCAAGGGCAGGTTCAGTAACCTGCGCCGCAAATGATTCCAAAGACATTCATTTCAAACCTTCACTGAAAAAATTAGCAACAATGAATAAAAAATTGCTCCTGCTCGGCGTATCTGCACTCGTTGCCGGGTTCTTTACCTTCTCCGCGTTCGATAAAAAGACGCGCGAACAACAAATGGCCGAAATCGAACAAATGGTCACCATGAAACTCGACGAGTTGCGCGCCCAGAAAGAACAGGAATGCACCGACAAGATCAATACGGAAGCGCAACGCCGTTTCGACGAGATCCTGGCCCAACGCGCAGCTGAAGCGGCTGCCAAACCGGGCAAAAAGCCCAGCGGCGGCAAAAAAACCGGCGGCTCCAAAGGCCCGAGCGTAGAACCGTTGCCGCAACCTTCTGCACCGCCTACCGACCCGAAAAAAGATAAAATGGAAGGTGGCGCAAACACGCAGGAAAAGAAAGAGAAGATGCAGGGCGCGCCTACTTCTACGGAGAAGAAGAAAGAAAAAATGAAAAGCGGCGGCGGCAATTAATTGATCGCCTCTCATCAGGATTAAACACGTCTATCCCGGGTTTTTCGGTTCGAAAAATCCGGGATTTTTTTTAACCTGAGCCGCACCGAATTTTGTAACAATACAATTGCACCCCGTTTTTCACGATGTTGCTCCTATACGGAAAACAAACGGGCCATCCCCCCGAAGGAAATGGCCCGCAAACAATTCAAAATGGGTTGTAACCGTTTGTTTTTCTTACAGTTTGGTATAAACCGTCGAAGTGCAGTTATCAGTAGCAATGTTTGCCGGGTCGGTCTCATCCGTCACGGTGTAGGAGATCGTGATCACGATCACGTCGTTGTCTCTTTTTTCCAGGGTACCCGAACCTTCCACGAAGAAATCGTCGTTGTCCGGCTCCTGGCGGGGAATAGTGATGGTCTCGCAATCAATCGTCGCATCAACGGCGTTGGTGAAGCTATCCCACACATTCGCCAATTTCAGGTCGAACTCGGAAGCGCCGGCAGTAATCGTTACGGTGTAGGCAGCCGGTGCGCTCGAAGAGCAGTCTTCCACTACCGAGTATTGGCCCGTAAAGTCGCTTTGAGCAATGTCACAGCTGTCATCTTTACAGGAAGGAGTGAAAAGAATGGCCGCCATAACCAGTAATGCCGGGAGGAGAAATAGTTTTTTGCTCATGTCTCGAAAATTTTTGAGAGTGATAGAAGAAAGTTTTGTTTAGAAAATCGTGCAAAAGTAGAAAGAAACCGGGAATAGCAAAACTTTGGAGCGATTGTTCATGCTTTCCGTTGCTAACGAATTGTAAATCTGCCCATTGCGTTTTTACCATTCTTTCCGGTCAGCCGGATTACCGCAAGGCCCGCAGTCGCGTTTAACGGAAGGTAAACCTGTACGATCCCCGGGCGAAACGGCACCGTCTGGCGCAATAACGAGCGGCCCGGCAGGTCAAGTATTTCCAGTGAAATTTCCTGCCCAATAAAATTTTCAGGCAATACCAAATTCAGCGCCTCACCGGCCATGGCGGGGTTGGGAAAAACTTTCAAAGGTGAACCGGAAAGTTCACTGGCCCGAACGGTGTAAAAAACGGTGGCGCAGACAGAGACAGTGCAGCCGTTCGCATCCGAAACGACAGCGCAATAGGTGCCGGGAGAGAGGTTTTCGATCATAGTTCCGGCAGCGCCGTTGTCCCAGTTCACTTCAAAGGGCGGACTGCCTCCGAATATGTCCAGTTGAATCGCTCCGTCGTTGGCGTCGGGACCGGAGGCGTCTGTCACTTCAGGGGAAAGCAACATAAGGGGAGGCTGAGTTATAATGATGTTCGCTTCGATCTGGGTGGAAGAGCAGCCGTATTTGTCGGTTACGGTGACGGATGGTATCTCAAAAGGGCCGGGAAGGCCGGTAATTGCGATCATGCAGGAATCAGCAGTGGAAATCACATTTCCATTCAAAATCCATTGAAATACAGGTTCTTCCGCTGAAGTAACGGCATGAAGCACCAAATGAATAGTGTCGTTGGGCGAGCAACCGAGGGTTCCCACTGCTGCTCCGAACACCTGTGGAGGGGATAGGAACAGATGTTCTTCAATAAGAACGGACGTGGAAGCCGGACAAGTCAGAGACGTGCCGGCCGTTGCCGCCGTGATCTCATAATTTCCTCCGGCAGCGACGGAAATACAGGAAGTCGTCACGGTCGGAATGTCGTTTTGAAACCATTGGAAGGTCGTGTTGGACAAAGTCCCGGCACAAAGATCGAACACAGGCTGGGCGCAGGTGACTGCGGCCGTCGCGGGCAGATCTTCCAGGGCGAGCGCGGGGTTCAATACGGATAAATGCAGATCAACCACTGTATCGCAGTTCGGAGAACCGTCCAGAACGACTGAAAAATTTCCCGATTCCGTGAATTCCTTCCCGCCCAGCGAATAGCTGTCTCCGAAGCATATTTCAGCATCTACCACCTTCGTCAACGGCGCAGGCTGCATGATTTCCATCGTATCGCTCACCGAATACCCCCCTGCACCGGTAACGGTTACGGAATACGTCCCGGCGGGAATTTCGCTCAGTATCCAGTAATTGTTGCCGCCGGTAGACCACTGGTAAAACAGCCCGCTCTGGTCACCGTAAACGCTTATCCCCGCCACGCCGGTGCTGTCGCCATGACATGGTACATGGACAATTTTAGTGGTTGCCACTACAAAAGGAGGCGCCGCCGCGCCACCATAGCGGAAAGTAAAATGATAATTATCGCCGTTGTTGTTTTGCAAAAGGAAGGTTTCCGGGATGAAATCATCGCCGATGGTGTCTACCTCTGCGCGGTAATAAATCTCAAGAACATAGGTTTTTCCTGTAATCAGGCCGGCAGTGAGATCCTGATCGGCGTCCGCACTGCGGTAACGCGTCGTGTACGGTCCTACCAGCGTGTTGTAATACTCCTGAAGATCAATACTTTGCCAGGAGCCGCCCGGAAAACCCTTTTCGAAGACGCGGTAAAAAAGCGCCACACCGGACACGTTGTTCTGGCAACTTTCCCAGGTTGTCGCTTTAACGCGGGCAATGGAGAGCGATTGCAGATCGCCAAGGGCAAAGCCGTCGAATTTCAAGACACCCGGACAAGACGCCACGGCGAAACTATCCTGGGTACCGTTGATCTTCAGCGAAATACTGGTGGAACAGTCGCCTACGAAATTGAATCCGCAGGCAAAAATTGTTGGAGACGACAAAAGGAGGGATAAAACGAAGGCGGCGCAAAAACGAAGCATGGAATAAAAATGTGTTCGGTTTTTTCATGACACTGAATCGGAGGGCAAGCAAAAGTACCAACAATCAAATGCAATGCTCTACACCAAAAAACGTATTTTACCTGAAATCGCCGTTTTTCTTACCTTGCGCAGCAATAGGGAACCACAATTTTGCCCGATATATTTAAAATCTGTAAATGGATTTGTTGCCGGGAAGCGCCATAAATTTTTTCGCGAAAAAATTTATGGCGCTTCCCGGCAACAAATCCATTCCCCTTACACAATGGAATACCACAAGCTCACTGTCTCCAGAACAGCCCACTACTGCCGCCAGGGTGAACCGGGCATGCACATCCGTCAGATGTGGATCGTTTGCCACGGTTATGCACAACTGGCTTCCGAATTCATGGAAAATTTTAAATTGCTCGACAATGGCCATACCCTCGTGCTGGCCCCCGAGGGTCTGAATCATTTTTATAAAAAGGGATTCGATGGGCCGGTAGGAGCCAACTGGATGACACGGCACCACCGCGAGGACGCCATCGCCGACTACGCCCTGTACCTGCAAACGCTGTATAACCAACACATCGAACTGGTTCCGTACGACACGCGCATCGTCTTGCTCGGTTTTTCGCAGGGGACAGCCACCATATGCCGCTGGGCGCTGCGCCATCACCCGCATTTTCACGATCTCGTGCTTTGGGCCGGTCTGCCGCCGGAGGACCTGGATTATGCCGCCCACCGCAACTATCTGGCCGACAAGAACCTGTATCTTATTTACGGCACGAGCGACCCATTCCTGACCCCCGACCGCCTGTCCGCCCTGCAGGAAATCGAAGACAGGAACGGTGTAGACTTTGAAGAAAAGCCTTTCGAGGGCGGACATGAGATCCCTTCCGAAGCGCTGAGGATGCTGATGCTGAATATGAAGTGATTTTGTGAAAATGAACATTTCTCTACCTTCGCCCCCGGTCGCCGGAGACCAACCGGAGGCGACACAGATTTTAGCCGTCCAACTTTCAGACAAATGGATTTTAAAAAACTGATCCCCCATCTCATCGCCGTCGGTATTTTGATGCTCGTGTCGGCAGTCTATTTTGCGCCCAATGCCTTCAGCGGCAAGGTATTGCCACAACCCGACAACGACCGCGCGCGCGCCATGCAAACCGAAACGCGCCATTATCTTGAACAAGATGGGAAAGCGCCCCTTTGGACCAACAGTCCGTTCGGCGGCATGCCGGCTTATCAGATCTATTCGTCGGTGAAGGGCAACCTCACCAAATTCGTCCACAAATCGCTGTTCCTGTGGACGGACTATACGGCGGCATGGGCACAGGTATTCGTGGCGATGTTTTGTCTGTATCTGTTGCTCAGCGTATTAAAAGCGGATTGGCGGGTTGCGGTTTTCGGCGCTTTGGCCTTCGGCATCACTTCTTACAACATCGACATTCTCGAAGCAGGACACTCGACGAAAATGGCGGCACTGGCGCTGGCGCCGGGTGTGCTCACGGGAGCGGTATTGGCCTTCAACGGACGGCTTTTGCTCGGCGGCGGGCTACTGGCATTGTTCACTTCCATGCAATTGTATGCCAACCACGTACAGATCACCTATTACACTTTGTTGCTGGTTGGCATCTACTTCCTCGTTCAGTTCGCCGATGCTTTCCGCCACAAGACCTTCGCTTCCTGGGGCAAGGCACTCGGCATATCGGTATTTGCCCTTGCTATCGGTTTTGCCTGCAACCTTTCGCGCATCTGGCCAACCTGGGAATACAGCCAGGAAACGATTCGCGGCAAATCGGAACTGAAAAAAGACGCAGCACGGGGCGATGGTTTGAATAAGGATTATTTGTTCGGTTGGAGTTATGGCGTGGGTGAAAGCCTGACTTTGCTCGTGCCGCATGCCCAGGGTGGCGGCGCCAACGAAACAGTTCAAAGCGGAAAATTCTTCGAATTGATCGCACGCGGAAGATCGGCGGCGGAAAAGAAAGAAGTGGGGCGGCAAATCTCTTCCATGTTTTACTGGGGCGACCAGCCATTCGTCGGCACGGCGATCTATTTCGGCGCTATCGTATGTTTTCTATTCCTGCTGGGCGCTTTTCTCGTTCCGGGAAGCACCAAATGGTGGTTGCTGATGGGCGGAGTGTTCATGGTATCGCTGGCCTGGGGTAAAAACTTTTTCCTCAACCATCTCCTCTACGATTATTTCCCGATGTTCAACAAATTCCGGGCGGTTTCGATGGCTATGGGTATGGGTCAGTTGTGTTTTGCTGCGCTGGCGGCGATGGGGTTGCAGAAATTGTGCGACCCGGATATTCCGAAAGAACGCAAGGTTCGCGCACTTTATATTGGCCTGGGTGTGACAGCCTTCATTTGCCTCGTCATAGCGCTTTTCGGCAATCTGATATACAACCCTCCGGTGGAAGTACTGGACCGCGACCAGAAGTTGGCCGAACAGATCAAACTACCCAATTTACCCGAATTGCTCGAAGCCGACCGCCTGGCTATGGCACGCGCCGACGCTTTCCGCTCCCTCGGCTTCATTCTTGCCGCAGCCGCATTGATCTGGTTTTACCTGAAAGGCACTGTAAAAGCGAGCCTGACAGTTGGCGCCATCGCACTACTCGCTTTGACCGATCATTGGTTCGTTTGCAACCGCACGCTCGATTCCAGCAACTATGTCAATAAAAAAGAAGCAACAGCGCCGCCGAAAGAAGAAATATTCGACCTGCAGATAAAACAGGACAAAGACCTTCATTACCGCGTGCTCGACTACGCGCGCGGCAAAATGACCGTCAACTCTACCGCCTCTTATTTTCATAAAAGTATGAGCGGCTACCACGCCGCCAAACTCCAGCGTTACCAGGATGTGGTGGACAAATACTTCGGCGACGTGTACCCGCAGGATGAAAGATTTCTGCCCGGTATCCTCCAACTCGCGGGCATTTTCAACGTCAAATACCTGATAAAACCCACGGGAGAGGTGGTACCCAATCCCGCCGCGCTCGGCAACGCCTGGTTCGTGAAAGGTTGGAAAACGGCTCCCAACGGCGACGAAGAACTGACAGCCCTCGCACGCCTCAATTTCCGCGACAGCGCGGTGGTACAGGAATCATTCGCTTCCGCTCTGAACGGGCTGGACATCCAACCTGACAGCAACGCCGCCATCCGTCTGACGGGTTACCATCCCGACAAGATGGAATACGAATACTCGGCTGCGACGGAGCAACTGGCTGTATTCTCCGAAATGTGGTACCCACCGGCCAAGGGCTGGAAATGTTACCTCAACGGTCAGCCTGCACCCGATCTCATCAAAGCAGACTACCTCCTGCGCGCCATGCGCCTGCCCGCCGGCCAGAACCAAAAATTAGAGATGCGCTTCGAGCCGCGTTCGTTCTATCTCGGCGAAACCATTTCGATGATCGCTTCGGTACTGGCACTACTGCTGTTCTTCGGCGGCTTGTTCCTGTGGTATCGCCGTCATCCGCTGGGCGACCCGAACCAACTGGCCGATGTGGAGCCGGAGAAAAAGGAAAAACCGCAAAGGACAGCGCCGGCAGCACCGGTAAAGGGAGCTGGCAAAAAAGGGAAGAGATAAGGAACAAATTGACGTTGGACGTTGGACATTTGGGCTTGGAAACCAATCATTTAGTCAAATGTCCATTGTCAAAAATCCAATGTCCGCCTCCTTCTATTGTCCGCTTCCCTGAAGCAATGTTCGAAGGTGCACAAGATCGGGGTAGTTGACACCCTGCTCTTCCAGATAGCGGAGGCGGGAGACAATTTGTTTCCTGACCGCAGTATCTCCACTTTCGGCAGCAAATTGATACAAACGGGCAGCGCGGGCATAATCGGGTGCAGCACTGGTATTTTGCATACTGAGATCGGCGAACGCCAGTATCTGCCAGAGTTCCCCGGATTGGCAAAGGCGTTCCTCATTGCCTGACTGAATATCGAGTAAAGACTCCAGGTTCCAGTCGTCAAGTTGCACTTGTGTGATGGTCGAAAGCCGCCGCTCCCGGCGTATTTTCTGAATAATGGCATCCGCGTCGAGTTCCCATATTTTGGCGGTGAAGTCGTATGAAGCCGTTGCCAATCGTTTTCCATCGGGCGAAAACGCCACGCCGCTAACGGAGTTGTCATGTCCTTCGAGTGTCATGGACAGGTTGCCGTTTTCTGCATTCCAGATTTTGATCGTGTTGTCCTCCGCTCCTGTTGCCAACCGTTTTCCGTCGGGTGAAAAGGCAACACTCAGTACCCAATGCGTATGCCCTTTTAGTGTCAGTAAGGCTTTCCCGCGTTCCACATCCCAGATTTTAGCCGTGTTGTCATGCGAGACCGTTGCCAGCTGCTTGCCGTCGGGAGAAAAAGCGACGCCGTTGACCCACTTTTCGTGGCCTGCCAGTGTCAACAATTCTTTACCGGAGGCAACATCCCAGATTTTGGCGCTGTTGTCGGAAGAAGCTGTGGCGAGTTTTTTGCCGTCAGGCGAAAAAGCGACACTGTTGACTTGTGCGCCATGTCCCGTGAGCGTCTTGATCGCTTTGCCATCGCTCAGATTCCAGATGATAGCGGTGTTATCGGAGGAAGTTGTTGCGAGTTTTTTCCCATCGGGAGAGAACGCCACACTGTTGACCCACGAGCTGTGGCCGGCAAGCGTCATCAACACTTTACCGGTCGCGGCATCCCAGATTTTGGCCGTTTTGTCGTCCGATGCTGTGGCAAGCCGCTTCCCATCGGGCGAAAACGCAACGCCCCAAATGGAGTCGGTGTGCCCTTCGAGTTGAATTGCCGTGCCATTTTCCAGATCCCAGATTTTGGCCGTGTAATCCATGCTTCCCGTTGCGAGTTTTTTACCGTCGGGAGAAAAGGCCACCGCGCTGAGAAAGTCCTCGTGCCCGTCGAGTTGTATCGCTTCGTTGCGGCTCTCCAAATCCCAGATTTTTGCCGTTTGATCACCTGAAACCGTCGCGAGGGTTTTACTTCCGGTAGAGTCGCCTGGTGCAGCCGGAATAAAAGCGACACCGAAAACTTTATCCGCATGCCCCACGAGGCTCATCACTTCCGTTCCGGTTTCCATATCCCAGATTTTGGCGCTGTTGTCTTCGGAGCCGGTCGCCAATCGCCGGCCATCGGGAGAGAAAGCAACGCTTCGGATAAAATTGGTGTGTTCTCTGAATATCATCTGGGTTTTCCCGCTTTCAACGTCCCAAATTCTGGCCGTTTTATCGTCCGAACCCGTAGCCAGCCATTTGCCGTCGGGTGAAAAAGCAACGCTTCGGACGTAATCTTTATGGCCTGTGAAAGTCCTGATCTCAACGTTGCTGCCGGGGCGCCATATTTTAGCCGTATTGTCTTCCGCCCCGGTCGCCAGCCACCGGCCATCGGGAGAAAAGACAACACTGCAGACGCTCTCGCTGTGACCGGTCAGCGGCGGGGCGGCTTCCTCACCCGTAGCGGCGTCCCATATTTTTACCGTATTGTCGTCGGAGCCGGTCGCGAGCAGTTTGCCGTCGGGCGAAAAAGCGATACCTCTGACCGATTCCTTGTGGCCTTTGAGTTGGCGTATCTCCCTGCCGTTGCCGGTGTCCCAAATTATTGCCGTATTGTCGTCGGAACCTGTTGCCAGCAGTTTGCCGTCGGGCGAAAAAGCGGCGCAGGTGACGGCTTTGGTATGGCCGGCAAGCGTCAGCAGTTCCGCACCGGTCGTCAAATCCCAAACCTTTGCGGTATAGTCCTCCGACCCTGTGGTGAGCCTTTTGCCGTCGGGCGATGCGGCAACGCAGATGACGGCCCTGCTGTGTCCTTCGAGGTTGTAATTCCAGGGCAGGCGATGGGTGGTGTCGGAGTGATCATTGTAGTATGCCGCTTCCATGAGCGCGTACAGGACATTGGGGTTGTCTTTGTCCACATAGCGGTGCGCGAACCCGGCGAGTCGGAAAGCGGAAGTGCGGTCGCCGTTGCGCAGGGCTATTTTGCTTTTGTAAGCGATATCATTGGCGAAAGCGCGGCGTTTGTCGCGCTCGGCTGCGTTGCGCTGAATAAATGCGTACACCATCGCCGCCACAGCGAGGGCAGCGAGGGTCAGCGAATACAACATGAACCGGAAGAAACGGGCGCGTTTGCGGCGTTCGGCGGCAAGTTGAGCATCGCGTTCGGCTTGTTCCTGTCTTCGGCGTTCGAGTTCGGCCAGGCGGTCTTCTTCCGCTTGCCGCTCTTTATACTTTTCAAGGATTGGAGGCACGAGGGTATCGTGACATATCTCGTAATAAAAGGTTTTGAGCCGCGGTTCTTTTCGCAGCAGGCGCATTTCTTCCAGGTCGTCGAGCAAGGCGTGGTCGGCGCGCCAGTGCAGCAGGTCGTCTTCCGCCACGCTGCGGCGACGCCCGGATTCAGTGATGAGTTGCTCTTCGATGATCTCCCGCGCGATCAATTGTTTTTCAGCCGGCAAGGCGGCGATCTGGTCGGTGTAGAAATTGCGCAGGATATTGTTCAATCCTTCCTGTCCACCAAAAAGAGCGGGAGTGACGAGCCGTTGTTGATTGGGTGATTGGGTGATTGGGTGATTGGACGGCGCTCCCTTTTCCCCCATCATCAGCCGCTCGATGTATTGGCAAAGGATCTGGAGTTGGAACGACTCCACGTCTTCCGTACCGTCTTTAGAAAGGAAACGGATAAGCGTATCGAGCGCAGCATCGTCGTAGCGGAAGGGCGGACTGGCAAACGTGCGCGCCGGGTCGCGCAGCATGGCGGGCAGGGTAATGGCTTCCTCTGCCTGTTCGCGCCCGAACGGCAGCAGTTCGAAACGGCTGCGCATGATATCGGGAATGAGCGGCGTCAGGGCGTTGAGCAGGTGCAGCAGGTCGGAACGGATGGCAAAGATGAACTTGCAGCGCGGCGAAGCTTCCAGCGCAGGCACAGCGATCCGCTCGCCCGCAGCGATGCGGGCGCGCAGGCGTTCGAGGTATCCATCCGGGGGGTTGCCGTTGGCGAGATCGGCTAATTCTTCTACAAACCGCTGCCGTTGTGCCGGAGCGTACAACGTAAACACTTCCTCGAACTGGTCGAGTATAAACAACGGCACCGCTGCCGCACCGTTTTTGGTAAATTGCGCGGCTTTTATTTGTTCCCAGAGCGGGGCGCCGTTTTGCCGAAGAGTAGCATCGAGCGCAACAGCGCCGTTCAGTTCATCGCGTTCCAATTCCTGCAAAAACTGCTCTTCGAGCGGTACGGCCACATGGCTCAGGCGAATGCGCAGGGGCAGCAGGTTGGTTTTGTCCAGCAAGGGCGCCAGCCCGGCGTTGAGCAGCGAACTTTTACCCATACCCGACTTGGCGAAGAGGACGACCAATTTTTCGACCATGACCTGTGCGTACAAATCGCGGCTTTCGCGCTCGCGACCGTAAAACAAAGCGGCATCCTTTTTTTCAAAAGGTTGGAGGCCGGGATAGCGGTAGGAGTGCGTCATTTTCGTCATGGCGTCATGCTGTTCAAGTTGGTTTATCAGGAAAAATGCGTCTTGATGCGCCGTTCTATTTCCGTCACCACGTCGGTCCAGGCTGCGGCGGGGTCGGCCCATTTGCTCACCGGTTCGAGGTTATTGGGCAACACGGCGTTCAACACAGGGCCGCGCAACAGCGGCTTCCATTGACAGACGCCGCCGAGCACGGGCGACACGATGGTTTTGCCCGGCGCGTCGGCAGTCAGTATTTTATCGTAAAACTGTTCGATGAGCGCGTCGTTGCCGAGGTAATTGGCCGAAATAAGCGGAAAAACGAACTGGCTGTCGGCAAGTTGGCGTTCGAATGCCGCCTGAACGTCTTCGCCGGGCAAAGTTTCGTGAATGTTCAGGTTGTAGCGGTTGCGCAGGGGGGCGAGGGCGCGGAGGAATTCCTGCCGCAGGCTCTCATCGGCCGGGTCGCTAACGACCAGCGCTTGGATGGGACGGCCCGTCGCCGCGGCGGCAGCCGGTTGGTCGGACTGGCCCAATTCGGCATGGTAGCGGGTAGAAAGGTCCTGAACAAACTCGGTTTCCGTCAGTTTGAGGAAATTGATCTTGTAACGGGTATTGAAAAAAACCGAGGTGCTGTAATTCAACTCGCCAGGGCCCGTATGGAGCGCCCAACTGGGCATGGCATCGGCACTGTCGCTCAGGCCCAATGTGTAAAGCAGCAGGCGCAGATACCAGTCGTTGAAATTGAAGCCGACGAAAAGGTAGGTTTTGGTCTCGTTGAGTTCGGCGAGCAGGGTGTTGGGTATTTTTCGCTCGGTCTGCACTACCTGTTTGAGGAATTCCACCTGGTCGGCGCCGGTCATCACGAGGGAGCCGAGGGTTTTGTTGACCTGCCCGCTGCTATCGTCTTTGCAACTTACTGCGCCGAGCAGGTGATATACGAAGGTGCGGTTGTCGGCAGGGTTGTAAGTAAAATCGCGGGGTTGACGAAAATTGTAGAGTTCTTCGCGGTATTTGACATTGAACTTGTCGAGCGCCGTGCTGATCTGTTTGTCGCGGGCGACGTTGATGATGATGTGAAAAGGGAGTTGCGCCAGCGTCTCCTGCATGGCATTGGGCGGAAGCGGTTTGCGGAAAAAATTGTCCATAGCGACTTCCAGTGTGGCGCGGCCTTTGTCGCGCACCACAAGACCCGCCACAGTGGTCAGGTCAGCGTCAGCAGCGGGTTTTCGGTCATCGTCGAGTTCGCCGGCAAGGTGCAGCGCAAGGGCTTCGGGTATGGTGCGAACAGTACCGGCAGAGTCAGTCACAGTGCTCAGCCAGGGGCCGACAACGAGTACGAGGGCATTGTTTTCAAAAGCGAGGCGGAGTTTAGCCCAGTCGCGGTCGGGAATCTGATTCATAAATTGTTCGATCCGGTTGGCTTCATTGACGTTCTTGAAAGTTGTGATAAGGTCGGCTCCGTTGCCCCGCGTCTCCGTACACTATTGCTCCAGGTCAAATTCGATGCTTTGGATGCCATCCGTAAAACCGTAATATTCAAAACCGCATTCGAATTCGTCGTCGCCGATCTGAATATTTTTCAACCACCAGGCGTAGCCTTCGCCGGGGTCCAAACCTTCGTCATCTTCCCCTTCTTCCGCGGGTTCCATGATCTTGACGTCTTGCCCGACCACTTCCCAGTAGCCTTCGACGATGCGCGCTTCCACGACCAGGTCTTCATCTTCGTCCGAATCTGTCTCGCTGAAAAACGCGATGTACAGCAATTCGCAGGTGCCGTCGGCATGAAATGTGATGGTCTCCGGAATAAGCGTCGCCGCGTCGTGTTCCTCGATGTATTCTTCGTCCTCACCGAATTCTTCCGATTCTTCTTCTTCTCCATCCACCCAGGTGATTTGGCGCAATTCCCATGTTTGGCTATCGCCGCCGTGGAGTGCTTCTGCGAGGTCTTGCGAAAATCCCCTGAAACCTACCAGCAGGCACAGGCATAAAAAGAAAAGGGATTGGTTGTATTTCATGGTTTTCGATCTATGAAGATTTTAAGGTTGTTTGACTTGCACCTGGACTGCCCGTTCTCCCTTTTTGTCTTTTACTACGACATAAGTAACCGTCTGTTTCGCGCTTATCCGCTCTTGGGTATCGGATGCGTGGACGAATATCTTTTTGCTGGAAGATGCCGGTTGGATGAATCCGGCGCCTTTTCGTTTGTCGAAAAAGAGAACAGTTCCCTCGCTCAATACCACTTCAGTGTCAGTTTGCGCAGTACAGCAGTTTTCGGCCAACAGAGGAAGATGGGAAACCGGAGTCCCCCCTCCGGGGCGGTTAACGCTGAAGAGAGTCCCCAAAAGCAAATGAAAAACAAAAATGACTTTCATGTTCGTTCGGTTTGTGAAAAACACGGCGTAAAAATATATTTTTTCCGGTTTCGCACTTGCAATAAAATAAGATTTGGAGAAGGTATTGTTGTGCGAGGGCCGATTCGACCTTACCGGCTGGCCTTTTGCTGGCGCCGGATACCCTGGTAGGCTACAGCCTCGCCGTTATTATTCACATCGATCCGGAGCGCATGGGGGTCCGGTTCCGATCTCAAGGTTCCGCCTTCGTCGCATCCGCGCCATCTCCGGACGACCAACATGGCATGGTCGCGCAGCACGATTTCCGCGCCGGATTCGATAAAAAGCGTCTCTACCGTTACCTCGCCGGTGATGAACGGATAGGTCTGCGTGGTGGTATTCGTGTTCGGGATCACCACATGGTCCAGTTCATTGGGTACGCGGTGTTTCGACCAGTTGGCGGCGATGTTCCAGTCGGATGGGTGGCCGGGCTTGCCACCCCGCCAGATGTTTTCGTTTTGCGCGACAAGGTGGGTCGTAATGAGGGTTACCAGGAGGCTGAGGAGGGAAAGATGGATCTGCTTTTTCATGGTGGGTCAGGTGGTTGGTTCGTACTGATGCTTATTGGACGCGGGGGAGAAGTAAATCTCAAAAGAAAAGTGAAATAATTTTGTGATGTTTGCAGGGAATTTGAGTGCCTGCCAATCGCGACAGTGTCTCCAAGACCCTAACCTGCTGAACAATGTCTGCCCTCCATTCTGTTTTGCTCAGCGCATTCCACATTCTGATGGATGTGTTCATCAGTTTTTCCTGCTTTTCGCAGGCCTCTACAGTGCGGTTCAGGCATCTTTCGGTGGAAGATGGACTTACTTCCAATTATGTCACCTGTATGATGCAGGACCAGAAAGGATTGATGTGGATTGGCGGCTGGAAAGGCCTGGATTGCTATGACGGTTACCATTTTAAAAAATACAAACACGACCCGAAAGATGCGCACAGCCTGGGAGCCGGCGGCGTGTATGCAGTCCTGGAGGACGGTGATGGTGTGCTATGGGTCGGATTATCCGCCGGATTGGACCGGTATGATCCCGTCAATGAAACGTTTACCCACTATCTTTACAACACCGGTAATTCTCCTGATGCCACAGGCACACCGGTACTTTGTCTGTTTGAAGACCAGAGTGGCCAACTTTGGGCTGGCACTACCGGCGGCTTGTTTCTCATTGATAAAAACTCCGGTAAGTATGTCCAATTCCGGCACGATCCGTCGAATCCTAATAGTTTGAGCGATAATTTCGTTTCTGCAATATGTCAGGCCGATAACGGACAATTGTGGGTAGGTACCCGAAATGGACTCAACCAATTTGACCCTGCCACCGGAAAATTCCAACGATTCCAGAAAAACCCGGAAACCTCCTGGTCTCCGACGACCGTCAGCCATAGCGTCATCGTGGAACTCGTGCCGGATCAAAACGGCTTGCTCTACATCGGCTCTAAGGGAGGTCTCGACATTTATGATCCGCAACAAAATCCAGCGTCATTCAGACGGGTTTTCAGGCAAACCTTTGCCATTTGGCGGGATACGAACGACGGAGCGTTGTGGTTGGGAACGCCGGAAGGGTTGTTTCGCCAATTCGGACCCGACACAAGCAGGATGGAAGCCTATTACGCTCATACAGGCGTACCGGACGGGCTTAGTTCCTCTTTCATCAATTGCCTCTTTCAGGACCGGGAAGGTACGCTTTGGATTGGGACCGATAACGGGATCAATCTGCTGACACCAGAAGCCTTTCAGTTCAGACACCATAAAAACCATCCTGACGACCCCAACAGTCTCAGCCAAAACCGTCTGAAAAGTGTGTTTGCAGGCCCGAACGGTTCTGTCTGGATTGGCACCAACGGGGCAGGCTTAAACAAGCTTGATCCCCATACCGGTAAAGTGCAGCGTTTCCCATATAAGAATGGAGAAAAGCCGGACGCCACCTGCGGCGGCATCATTTTTAGCGTCCTGGAAGACCGATACGGCATCGTATGGGCAGGATTAATGAGTACCGGCCTAGACCGGCTCGAAATAAAAAAAGGCCGATTCTCACACGTCAGGTGGAACGACAGACGGGATTTGGTGTCCTATATTTATGAAGGCAAAGACGGCGTCCTTTGGTTGGGGCACCAGGGGGGCGTTTCCAGGTACGACAGAGCCGCCGACACATTTGCCTTTGCTTCCTGTGCACCAGCCGCCGGTCGCAAAGGGAATTTGCCCGTTGTTACGGGTATATTGCAAGACCCTTGGGGTGCATTTTGGGTAAGCAGCAATGGACTTCATCTGAACAGATTCGATCCGAAGACTATGCAATTTAAGCCGTACACCCACGCCCCCGGGAATCCTAACAGTGTGGCCAGCAATAATATCCAGTCCATTTATTGCGATGGAAATGGGCAACTCTGGGTTGGAACAGATAAAGGACTTGATCTGTACGACCGGAACAACGATTCATTTTGGCATTTCGGTTTGGCCGATGGTTTGCCCGACCTTATGATGGGTCAGATGGCGGAGGACGGCAGAGGGCGTCTCTGGATTGCCACAGGTAAAGGAATAACAAGATTTGATCCGGTTTCCAGAACCTTTCGGAATTACGACAAATCGGATGGCCTGTCCAGCAACGAATCCTGGGACTTTGCGAAAGACCCCGTTTCCGGCGCCATGTGCATCGCTACGGCAGACGGCTTGACTATTTTCCATCCCGATAGTCTGCGCGACAATCCAATAGCGCCCGCAGTGGTTTTTACCAAATTCTCGCGCTATGACAGCAAGACCCGTCAACAGGTGGAAGAAAAAGGAATTTCCGAAAAATCTACATTATCACTTTCTTACTTTGACGACATTCTCACTTTTGAATTTGCCGCGCTCAGTTTTCGAAAGCCCGAGAAAAATCAATACGCTTATAAATTAGGGGGATATAACGAAGAATGGATTCCTCTTGGAACAAAACGCGAAGTCACTTTTACCAACCTCGATCCAGGTTCGTATGTTTTAAAAGTGAAAGCATCCAATGGCGATGGTGTCTGGAATGAAGAAGGAACCTCTCTTAAAATTATTATTTCTCCCCCCTGGTGGATGACTTGGTGGGCATATTTGTTTTACCTGCTGCTAATTTCCGGTAGCATTTACGCGCTTTACCGCTTCCAACTCAAGCGCAAGCTCGCCGCCGCCGAAACCCGCCGCCTGAAAGAACTCGACACTTTTAAAAGCCGGTTTTATACCAACATCACCCACGAGTTTCGCACCCCTTTGACGGTCATCGGCGGCATGGTCGAACAGATTAGGGCCAATCCCGGAAAATGGCTCGAAGAAGGATTGGACATGATCCAACGCAACAGCCGGAGCCTGCTCCGGTTGGTCAATCAAATGCTCGATCTGAGCAAACTGGAATCCGGCAGCCTGCCGGTGCACCTCATCCGCGACGATGTACTGCTGTATTTGAAGTATTTGTGCGAATCGTTTCATTCATTTGCCGAATCCAAAAACATACAGCTCCAATTTGAAACCGACCTGAAAACATGCAACATGGACTATGATCCGGAGAAATTGGAGCAAATCATTTCCAATCTGCTATCCAATGCGATTCGTTTCACACCGGAAGGGGGTACGGTAAAGTTGAACGCCCGGTTACAATCCCCGACCGGAGACAAAGACCTGTCCGGCGACTACCTCGAGATTCGCGTCTCCGATACGGGCATCGGCATTCCACAAGACCAACTGCCCTTTATTTTCGACCGTTTTTACCAGGTCGAATACTCGAATGAAACCCAGCGTGAGGGAGGAACAGGTATTGGATTGGCATTGACCAAAGAATTGATCAAACTGCTTGACGGGCGGATCAAGGCGGGTAGCACACCGGGGGAAGGTGCGGTATTTGCGATTTGGCTGCCACTGCGTCAGCAAGGTATTGCGGCAGCGCCGGTTTCGCAACTCACTCCAGTACAAGATGAGAATAAAGCAAGGTTTGAACGACCCTCTCCTTCTAAAGCGGGAAAGGTCTCCGGCCAAAGCCTGAAGTCCGGTACGCATATACTCCTTGTAGAAGACCATGCCGATGTGGTTCGTTATCTAACTGCCTGCTTAGGGGAGCAATACCGATTGAGCGTTGCATCCGATGGCATACAGGGAATGGAACAGGCACTGGAACACATCCCCGACCTGATCATCAGCGATGTGATGATGCCCCGGATGGATGGCTTCGAATTGTGCGCCACGCTCAAACGGGACGATCGCAGCAGCCACATCCCTATCATTCTGCTCACCGCCAAGGGCGATATATCTTCCAAACTGGAAGGTTTGCAACACGGCGCCGACACTTATCTCATTAAACCCTTTAACAAGCAAGAGTTGTTGGTCCGGGTTCAAAACCTGCTCGAATTGCGCCGGTCTTTGCAGGCGCATTACCTCGCCCTCGCCGCATCTTCAGCAGCACCTGGCGAACCGGATGTTCCTCCTGAAGAGAACACCTTTGTACTGAAAGTGCGCGGTATCGTGGAAGCCCGCCTGACCGATCCTCATCTCGACGTGGAAAATCTTTGCCGCGAAGTCGGAATGAGCAGTTCCAACCTGCACCGCAAACTGACCGCCCTGACCGGTTATTCCGCTAACCGATTTATCCGGTATATCCGGCTGACGAAAGCCCGCACCCTGCTCAGCGACCCGGAACTGACCATTGTGGCCGTCGCTTTCGATTGCGGCTTCAACGATCCCGTCTATTTCGCGCGGGCTTTCCGGCAGGAATTCGGGATATCCCCCTCCGAGTATCGCCACACAAAAGGCAGATAATCTAAACCTTTTCGCCATTTTTTATTGATTTTTTTGCCATATGCAAGATTTGTACTTGCATATGGGAGATTTGTGCTGTACGCATGCGGGCATGGCAGGATACGTTTGCGCAAACGTTCTCCTCTAACTGCCTTTCTCACCCTGTCTTCCCCAAGATTTTTTAAAAGCTAAAAATTGAATCTTCTTATGAAATCAACGATCCTAACCTGCCTGGCTCTCTTTGCCGCCTCTTTTTCCCAAGCCCAAACATGGAACATCGAAACCCTCCGTTCTAATATTAACGGCGCCTGGTCGCGAACAGCCGATTTCGACCTGGATGGCGACCCCGATATACTGGTGCAGGCAGGCGACACCATATACTGGTATGAAAATCTGCGCCCCGGCTGGACGCCTCACGTGGTAGATCCCACTTTTTATAATTCAACACTCGGATGGGTTGACGTGCTGGACATTGACGGCGACGGCGACATGGATATTATAAAAGCGCCCATTTCGATTACCGGTACCGACTCCCTGACCTGGAATGAAAACCAGTCGAACGGCGCCCTCTGGGAAAAACACACCTTGCTCAAAACGGAAGGAGCCGTCGGATGGATGCAGGGCTCATACGGCGACCTGGACGACGACGGCGATCTGGATATAGTTGTCCCGGAGTATGACTATGCTACTGTCGGCGTGTCTAGCTTGTACTGGCTGGAAAACCAGGCCAATACCAGCCAATGGATCCGGCACGATCTTCTGGCAGGCAGCCACTGGTATAGCAGCATCGCGGATATGGATGGCGACGGCGACCTGGATATAACGGCAGCCTGGGAAGGCGTTTTTTGGTTGGAAAACCAATTGCCTGCGACTACCTGGACCAAACATGTGGCGGTGGCAGGAACACCAAACGGCAACTTTTTAGGGGCCTGCAGCGACTTGAACGACGACGGGAAAGCCGACATCGTTTCCGCTCCATCCGAAACGAGCGGCGGGCTCGTATATTTCGCCAATCCCGCCTGGACAGAGGTGCCGGTCAATACCACCGGGCAAAATCTTTACCTCGGCGTCATCGGCGACATTGACGGCGACGGCGATCCGGATGTCACCTATGGCGGAGCCGGGTTTCTGCCACAGGGCCTGGGCTGGTCGGAAAACCAAAACGACGGCGCCAACTGGGTGCTGCACGATATTACTCCGCACGACCTGCTGCAGCGTATTCCCACCGGTTTGGCCGACATAGACGGCGACGGCGATACCGATATTGTGTCGCTGACTTTTGACTTTTCTACAGGCTTTGGATCTGCTTTTTGGGCCACCAATCCGCAGATCAGCGTCGGTGTGAACGACTTGAATGCCAAAACCGGTTTATCTGCCCTTTCCATCTGGCCTAATCCGTTTTCTTCTTTCACTACCATCCATTATCAACTGGAAGAGCCCGGCGTGATACGCCTTTCAGTTTACAACCAGCTGGGCCAACAAGTACGCGTTTTGAATCATAGCCGTCAGGATGCCGGGATACATACAGTGACCTGGGACGGGCAATTGGACAACGGCGAACTGGCTTCGCAGGGCGTTTATTCTGTCCGGCTGGAGACAGGAAAAGGGAGCAGGTATACGGCAGTTGTGATCAAATCATAAAAAAGCAACCGGAAGCATTTTGTCCCGCCACATTCACAATATATCTGACAGCATGATGAAAACACGGTTCTTTACCCTTCTCGTTCTTTTTGCTTTAGGTAAAATGAACTTCGCTCAAGCCCAATGGCAAGTTATCTACCCGCCGCTTCCCGATTCCCTGAATTTCATCGGATGGGGCATCAGCGTCGTGGATGAAAACATCGTATGGGGCAATCCAAAGATAAATATCGCCAATACCGTTTATCCCCCCACTTATTTGACGAACAAGTATTATTATAAAACCCTGGACGGAGGCAATACCTGGTCGTGGGGTGAAATTGACGGCGTGACTGTTGAAAACGATGCCGGCGAGTATTGGTTTAATGCCCACTTGTGCGGGGTGGATTCCAACACGGCCTGGGTGGTGCGCTTTGAAGGATACGGCGCTGATAAAACCGAGGTCTTCAGAACCACCGACGGCGGCGACACCTGGGTTCGGAAAGACCCGCCACTTGAATTTCCATCCGAGTTGCTTGGCATTCATTTTTTTAATCAAAACGAAGGCGTGGTTTGGGGGGAAGAGCACTATAGTGCATCCGGCCCATATCCAAACGGCTGGGGAATTATTTGCTTCACAACCAACGACGGCGGAGATACCTGGAGCAAAGCCGCCATACCCTCGACAGCAGATGAAGGTATTATATTTCTTGCATCCAGCGGCACCTTCGAGGTGGTCGGCGACCATATTTGGTTTCCCACTTCTAAAAGGGTGTTTCATTCCGGCGACCGAGGCAAGACCTGGGACGCTTCTTCCCCGCTTTGGCCTGACCGGCCGGTTTTGATGGTGGCGTATCGGGATACCCTTCGGGGGCTGGCTTTTTCTGATAGGGACCTGGATTTAAATGTTGTCCCCGAGCAATTAAAGCACACTCAGGACGGTGGAAATACCTGGACGACGACAAATGTGGGATATTGGCTAAATATCCGCATCAACCTCGAATACGTGCCCGGCTCTGGAGGGGTTTATTGGGCTACTTCGCCTACCCACACTGCTTTGTCAACAGACAACGGAGAGACCTGGAGTTTCCAGACAATCCCCGAGATTTTCTGGTTTGCCGAATTCCTTTCCCCAACCGTGGGCTGGGGCGCCGGGGCCGCACACCCCACACCTGGAACTTCCAGGCTTGTCATGTATAAATGGATCGGCGACAGCCTGTTGTGCCAACCTTGCGACCCTGTTCTTGAAACAGAAGAAGCAGTTCATGCTAACTTGCTATTGGAAGTATCGCCCAACCCGGCTTCGGATATCTTCACTATCAACATTCCCCAAGTCAAGGGCCAACTATTTACGGCCCAACTTTTCGACGTAAACGGCAGGTTGCTTTTGACATCTGAAATGCAGGGCGGCGCACCCGCCAGACTCGAACTGTCGGGCTTCAGCCGCGGGGCGTATTTCCTGAAAGTATTCAATGAAAAAAGCACGGGAGCCGTGAGGCTTCTGAAGATTTGACCACTACCTGTCAACATTTTTTTAAAATAATTGCCATGAGAAGCATCGCCACTTTATCCTTGTTTTTCGCCCTCAGTTTCACGGTGTTCGCCCAGGGAAACTGGGTCTCCTACTCCCAATCCTTTAAAACTTCCGGCTACGAAGGCCGTAAGTTCCGCCTGAGTGCCTTCGTGAGGGCGGAGGTGGAAGACGACAGCGCTGCCGCCCGTCTTTGGGCAAGGGTGGACGACGAGGCGGGATACCGCTCGTTTTATTTTGACAACATGATGTACCGCCCCATCCGCAACCGGAACTGGGGCACATTCACGATTGAGGGCAAAATAGATTCGGGTGCTTACAAGGTAGCCTTCGGCGCCCTGTGCACGTACAACGGCAGGTTTTATTACGACGATTTGGAACTCAAAGTAGAGGACGGAAGAGGCGGCTGGGCGACCGTGTTCAAAGAGGATTTTGAAAACGGCAACTCCCTGGAGCAAGGCGTTCGGCGATGGGAGGAGAATAAATATGGCATCGAGGAGGCATTCAGGGCGGAAACCATCGGGGGCAATGCTCCTCAGGGGCGGCGCTGCCTGGTCATCGAAGGCAAAAACGTCCCGAATTACGGTATGAACAAAAAGGCCGGCAGGTATGCAGAGCTGAACGGCATCCGACTCTACTACGAAGTGTATGGCGAGGGTCAACCATTGGTCGTACTGCACGGCAACGGCGGCTCCATCGAAAACGCCGCGCCGCACTATCCACACTTTTTGGCAAAAAAATACAAGGTCATCGCTGTGGATTCCAGGGCGCAGGGTAGGTCGGGAGATACGGACGCCGAACTGACCTACGAACTGATGGCTTCCGACGTGGCAGCACTGCTCGACCAACTGGGAATTGATTCCACCTATATCTGGGGGCAAAGCGATGGAGCCATTCTGGGGCTGATCATCGCTAAAAACTATCCGAAAAAGGTGAAAAAATTAGTCGCCTTCGCCGCCAACGTCGTCCCCGACACTACCGGTATCGAGCCGCCGATTTACCGTTGGGTGGAACGACAGGTCAAAGATGGTAAAACGGAAAAAGAGCGGAAACTGGCGAGGCTGATGTGGAAACACCCGAACATTCCTTTTTCCGAACTCCAAAACATCCAGGCAGAAGTGCTCGTCATGTCGGGCGACCGGGATTTTGTGCCGTTGGCCCATACGCTTCAGATTTACAAGCATTTGCCCAAAGCCCAACTTTGCGTCATTCCAGGCGCAACGCATGGTGCGTCGTGGGAAAAGAAGGACTTGTTCCTGCAAATCGCCCATGCGTTTTTTGAGCAGAAGTTTGCCATGCCGAATACGGCGGACTGGTTTAAGGAATAGGTCGAGCCCAGGATTGGAACTATAATAGACCTTCCCTAAAGTTTTAACGGATTATCGTGCCATACGAGAGCAGCAGGTCGGAAACACTGCTGCGGCGTTGGGGCTGGGTTAGCAATGGAGGGAAGGAACACCTGTTGAGGCGGAATGTAATTGACGATTTGGCAAATTTTTCAGCATAAAAAAACCGGCGAAGTCCGCAAATGACCTCGCCGGTTAATCATTGCGCCGATTGCCAGTCGGTGTTACTGCAATATCGCCCTTATCCCGGCAACTCCTTCCCTTCCAGAAACTCCAGCATCGCGCCACCGCCCGTGCTGACGAAACTCACTTTTTTGGCGAGTACTTCCGCGGCTCTCAGGCCAAGTCCGGGAAAAGCAAAGCGTGAAATGCTTTGAGCGAGAGCACTGAAATGGAAGGAAATTCCACTTTTTGCAGTTGCCGGAAGCCACGATCTTCCGAAACAATGTATTCGGCGCCGGAGGAGAAGGCGGCATCCACAAACTTGTTGTCATCGGAATCGCTCAACAGTCGTCATTGAAAGAACACGTTGACAAAGTGGACGTTAGGCGACTTCTCCAATAATTTCATAAAAAAATGGACGGTTGTGGGATTGTAGCGTTCCAGCAATTTTTCTTCGTATTCCAGAAAAATTTCAGTGGAAATCGCCAAGTCAAACTTTTCATCCAGCAAGGCCTCCACAACCCAATGGTCGTCGGAAAACCGCGAAAGCGCAGAAATGAAAATATTGGTGTCGACGACGACTTTCATGCAGCGCTGCCTTGCTTGATTTCATCCATAAGTTCTTGCGTGTAGCCGCGCTCGACCCAGTCCTGGTCGGCGGACTCGATCATTTTTTGGTAGAAATATTTTTTCAGCATCCGCCTGATTTCCAGCAGGTCTTCCTCTGAAAGGTGCAGGGCATAGGTTTTCAGCAATTCAATTTGCAGGTTGGTCAGCGGAGCGGTGGGTGCGTCACTCATCTTTTTTTATTTTGAAAACAAAGATAGCCGGGAATTTGATTTTTTTCCAAAAAATGACTCTTAATGACCTCTATTACCCCGCAATCGCCTTTATCCCCGGCAACTCCTTCCCTTCCAGAAACTCCAGCATCGCCCCGCCGCCGGTGTTGACGAAACTGACTTTTTTGGCGAGTTTGAGCTGGTTCACCGCCGCCACCGGGTCGCTGCTACCTATAAGGGAAAACGCGCCTTTTTTCATTTTGTGAATGAAAAAGTTTATGAACTCGAAAAATTAGCCTTAATTTTGCGAACGAACATGAAAAATTTAAGGCAATCCGGAAAACTTCGAGTTTATGATCAACCGTGCAATCACCCAACTCCTCCGGGAGGATTTACTCCACAATAGAAAGATCGTCATCGTATACGGCCCACGACAGGTAGGTAAAACCACCCTCGTTCAGGAAATTTTAGCGGGAATTCCCGTAAAAAAAATAGAAATAAATGCCGATCAGATCAAATACCACGACGTTCTATCCAGCAGAGATTTGACGAAAATGCAAAATTTGATTGGCGATAACGAACTGATATTTATCGATGAAGCACAGAACATTTCCAACATCGGTATCAACCTGAAAATTCTGTATGACAGCCTGCCCGACCTGAAAATCATTGTCACCGGCTCTTCTTCGTTCGATCTGGCCAACCAAATTCAGGAACCTCTTACAGGCAGAACAAAAACCTATCGTTTGTATCCTATCGCTGTCCAGGAACTTAGCCGTATGTACACACCCTTTGAAATAAAAGATCAATTAGAAAACTATTTAACGTACGGCATGTACCCCGAAATCCTTCAACTCAGCGGCGATCAGGCAAAAAGGGCGCATCTGCAGGAGTTGACTTCTTCTTATCTGTACAAGGACGTGCTGCAACTTTCGAATATCAAACATTCCGACAAGATTTACAAATTACTCAAATTACTCGCTTTCCGGGCCGGCTCTTTGGTTTCCCTGCACGAATTAGGCAAATCGTTGGAAATGAGTCACGAAACAGTCAGTTCATACATCGATTTATTGGAAAAGGGCTTTATCGTTTTCCGTCTTTCAGGCTTCAGCCGTAACCTCCGGAAAGAAGTAACAAAAATGAATAAAATTTACTTCTACGATACCGGAATACGCAATGCCCTGCTGGAAAACTTCAATCAGCCGGCTTACAGGCACGATCTGGGATCACTTTGGGAGAATTTTCTGATAGCCGAACGCAGAAAAAAAATCGAATACGATCGCTTGTATGGAAGTTGTTATTTCTGGCGAACCTATTCCGGCGCCGAATTGGACTACGTGGAGGAACGGGACGGGCGACTCCACGGCTATGAAATCAAATGGAAACCGGGCAAAGGAAAAGCACCAGCCACGTGGCAGGAAACCTACCCCAATGCTTCTTTTCACCAGTTAAACCCAGATGATTTTCTGGACTTTGTAGTATAGTTTGCCAGCCACAAATGACCCCTGGTGACCTCAATCACCCCATTATCGCCTTTATCCCCGGCAACTCCTTCCCTTCCAGAAACTCCAGCATCGCCCCGCCGCCGGTGCTGACGAAACTGACTTTTTTGGCGAGTTTGAGCTGGTTCACTGCCGCCACCGAGTCGCCGCCGCCCACCATGGTGAACGCGCCTTTTTTCGTGGCAGAGGCGCAGGCTTTGGCCACGACCCTGGTGCCTTCGGCGAAGGCGGGGAATTCAAATACCCCCATCGGGCCGTTCCAGATGACGGTTTTGCTTTTGCGGATCACCGAAGCGAACGCCCTGGCCGCTGCCGGTCCGATGTCGAGGCCCATCCAGCCGTCGGGAATCTGGTTGCTGAGACACACCTGCACTTTCGCGTCGGCGGCGAACTTGTCGCCGCACACCGAGTCTTTCGGCAGCAGCACTTTCACGCCCGCATCTTTGGCTTTTTTCAGGAAATCTTTGGCGATTTTCAATTTGTCGGCCTCCACGAGCGAGTTGCCGACGGCGCCTTTTTTCGCCAGGAAGAACGTGTAGGCCATCGCGCCGCCGATGAGGATATTGTCGGCGTAATCGAGGAATTTTTCGAGCAAAAGGATTTTATCGCTCACTTTCGAGCCGCCGGTGACGCAGGTGACGGGTTTTTCCGGGTTTTTCATGGCGCGGGTCGCGTTTTCGATCTCGCGTTCCATGAGGTAGCCGAAGGTTTTATTGTTTTTATCGAAGAACCGTGCGATGACGGCGGTGCTGGCGTGGGCGCGGTGCGCTGTGCCGAAAGCGTCGTTCACGTACACATCGCCGAGTGCGGCGAGTTTTTTGGCAAAACCCTCGTCGCCGCCTTCTTCTTCGTGGTAAAAACGGGTGTTTTCCAGGAGCAACACTTCGCCGGGTTTCAGGGCTGCGGCCTTCTTAACCGCCTGTTTGCCGATGCAGTCGTCGGCGAAATGGACTTTGGCTTTCAATTTTTTGCGCAGGTGTTTCACCAAATGCTGGAGGGTGAATTTCTGCTTATTGATGTTGCCGTTGGCGTCGAGTTTTTCCAACGGACGGCCCAGGTGCGACATCAGAATGGCCGAGCCGCCTTGTTCCAGAATGTGTTTGATGGTCGGCAACGCCTCGCGGATGCGGGTGTCGTCGGTGATGCGGAATTCTTTGTCTAACGGGACGTTGAAGTCCACGCGGACGAGTGCTTTTTTGTTTTTGAAATTGATTTTCATTATGTTGTGTCAGATAATAAACGGATTCACGACAGTGAGTTTTCCCTCGAAAACGCGAAGGTGTTGCAAATCTTCGGAATGAAGAATCTCGCAATCAGCTTCTAATGCCGATGCTACTATGCGGCTGTCATATACTTGAAGGGAATCTTTTCCGATGAGTTCGAGTGCCTTGCGAACTGTGTGTTCAGTATCGAGAACAAGCACACAATCGCTCAACAATTTTTCTCCATGTGCCAACGCTTTTTCTTTACTCAAGCCGAATTTTTTAATCGCAACATTCACGTTTTCAAAAATGACTTGCGGCGAGATACATGGGCGAGACTGGAGAACCCGGGTTGCTTCCTCTTTTTTGTCAGATGGAGATTCGAGCAGATAGAGGAAAACATTTGAGTCAACGAAGGTCTTTTTACCGCTCATTTGCTTCGTCCCGATTGAATTTGTAATTGCTCATGTCCACTTGATATTGGGCATAAAAACGCCGCAACTCTTCTATCTTCTCCTTGTTTTTCTCCCCTGCTTCCCGAAGCATCTTCCGTGCATATTCCACCGCCTCCTCCGCCACTTGGCTGTCGGTCTTGGCGGGTTGGGTGTATATTTTTTCCTCTTCCACCTGAATGGTGATTTTCACCTTGCGACCCTGCGCGAAGGAGCGGATTTTCTCAATGATGGAGGCATCGAGTTCAGAAGACGAGAGGCTGAATATGGCGGTCATTTTTAAATAAATTTTTTCCGCAAAAATAACAACATTGGACGTGAACCCCAAGCGCCCAACGTCCAATGTCAAAAAACTCAGTGTCCTTAAAGTCACACCATCGCCGCCAGTTGAGCCAGGCGCGCCGAATACCCGGCTTCGTTGTCGTACCAACCCACGATGCGGCAGGTATTGCCGTTCACCTGCGTGAGGGGTGCGTCGAAAATGACCGAGTGCGTGTTGCGCACGATGTCCGACGATACGATGGGGTCGGTGCTGTATTCCAGGATACCTTTGAGGTGGCCTTCGGCAGCGGCTTTGAAGACTGCGTTGATCTCTTCCACCGTCGCAGATTTTTTAATGGTACAGACGCAGTCGGTGATCGAGCCGGTGGCGACGGGTACGCGAAGCGATTGTGCAGCGATTTTGCCCTTAAGATGTGGCGCCACCAGCGTCACGGCTTTGGCAGCGCCGGTGCTGGTGGGCACGATATTTTGCGCGGCGGCGCGGGCGCGGCGCAGGTCGCGGTGCGGGCCGTCCTGCAGGTTTTGGTCGGCCGTGTAAGCGTGGATGGTGTTCATGAAAAACTGCTCGACGCCAAAGGCTTTGTCGAGCGTCATGATCATCGGCACGAGGCAGTTGGTGGTGCAGGAGGCATTGGATAGGATGAGGTCGGTATCTTTGATCTGGTCAGCGTTGGCGCCGATCACAAAGGTCGGCACGTCGTCGGCCTTCGGCGGAGCGGAAAGGATGACGCGTTTGGCGCCCGCCTGGAGGTGCAGTCCTGCCTTTTCCTTGTCGAGAAAGATGCCCGTGCATTCGAGAACGACGTCCACGCCAAGGTCTTTCCAGGGAAGTTCGGCGGGATTTTTCACGGCAAGACAGGCGATCTTTTTGCCGTTGACGGTGATGCTGGTTTCATCCGCCGACACGGTGCCCTCGAAACGGCCGTGCATGGTGTCGTACTTCAGCAGGTGGGCGAGCGTTTCGTTATCGGTGAGGTCATTGATGGCGACGACCTCGACAGAGGGGTCTTTCACCAGGTTGCGGAATGTGAGGCGACCGATGCGGCCAAAGCCATTGATGGCGATTCTTTTTTTTGCCATGATTGATTTCGTTGATAATTGATCGTTGTTAGGCCTGCCCTGTGGGAGGCGGGTGTTTGTTTGAATGACTTTGGTTAAAGCACTGCAAAAATAGACGTTTGACCAAATAATGAGAAGGAATAAGGGTTTTCAAACAAGAATTTGCACCCCGAAGTTGCGATATAGCCGGTACCCGTTCTCTCCGGCGATGAGCCCCAAAAACCGGTTAAGCGCCAGCCATTTGGCCTCATCGAGGTCGTAACTGATATTTTCCCGGAAATATTTTTCCACGTCGAAACCCGGCATCGTAGGCAATATTTTCGTCAGTTCCGGAATGTGATCGAGGCCGATTCGAAGGGCCGCATTGAAACGGGCAATCAATTCCGGGTGCAGGGGTTTCACACTGACCCAAGCCGCGTACACGAACGGCAGTCCCGTCCAGTCGGTCCAGGCCTCGCCCAGGTCATATACGAAGGCAAAGCGTTTTTCCTGCCCGATGGTGCGGTCGCCGATGATGAGGCCCGCCGCATCGCCGCCGATCTTTTCCTCATAGCCCGGCGTTGCGGGAATAAATTCCGGCTGAATTTTCCAATATCGTTCGCACAAGATTCGCGTGAGCGCCACCGATGTGCGCGAATGAAAATCCAGATAAATACTTTTAACCTCTGAAAGCGGCTTTTCGGAATAAATACACACCGTTTTTACCGTCCCGACCGAGCCGATACAATAATCCGATACGAGGTATGCTTCGGGCAATTCGGGAATAATCGCAACCGGCGTCAGCGCCGCATCCACTTCACCGGTCAGCAGTTTTTGCGCGCACATCGAAGGGATGTCGAGGCTCAACTCTATCTCGCCCGCCAGATCGCTGCGAAAAAGACCATAGATAAACGGTTTGGTATTGAGGTAAGAGACGGCTGATAAGCGCATGTGTTCGTTGTTTCCCCCACCGCTAAACCGGTGGGATGAGATAAAAAAGTCCTGCGGACTTGGTACTCAGCCCACCGGTTTACCGGTGGGGCATCATGTGTTCCATTCCCCCACCGCTAAACCGGTGGGATGAGATAAAAAAGTCCTGCGGACTTGGTACTCAGCCCACCGGTTTACCGGTGGGGCATCATGTGTTCCATTAAATGGCTCGTATCATTTTCCCGTTCAAATACGAATTCATCATTTTGAAAATGAATCACATAAAGCCCGGTATTGGCATGGGGTACACCTTCCATTTCTTCTATCTTCAATCCTTTGAGCATCGCGATCAAACAGCGCATGGTGCGGCCATGCGTGGCCACGAGCATTTTTTCTGCCGGGCGGGTTTTAAGCCATTCGACAAAGCGCCCTACCCTCTCCGCCAATTGGCGGGCGGTCTCGCCATTGGGCAGGGATGCGTCAAGGTTGCCTTTACGCCATTCGTTGATCATGTGTTGATAAACTATGGTGCGTTCGGGCGTGGCGGGTTGTCCTTCGTGATCGCCCCAACTGATCTCGTTGATCTCGGAGGTTTGGATCCATGGAATTTCTTTTTCGATAAAACGACGAACTGTCTGGTGGGTGCGCTGCAAGAGGGATGTGACAATCAATTGAAAATCAACCTCCTGATAATTTTCAAAAAAAGCCCGCGCCTGTTCGTGGCCGGTATCGTTCAATTCGGTATCCACCCCGCTGCCCTGCACGATGCCGAGGCGGTTGTATTCGGTTTCGCCGTGTCTTAAGATGTAGAGGGTCATTGAATGTTGATGAGGGTTGATGAGGGTTGATAAAGGTTGATGAGGGTTGATGAGGGTTGATAAAGGTTGATGAAAGTCAGTGAATCGCGGTATACTCTACGTTATCAACCTTATCAACCCTCATCAATCCTTATCAGCTAATTTTGAACTACCGGCAGCTCGATGTACCCCCGATACGCTTTGTCTTCCTCAAATTCAACATCTGTAAAATCCTGTAAAACATTGTATAGCGTATCGCGTTCGATGGGCCGGCGCCCTACACGGCGGATCATGTCCACCAATTGTTGCGTCGTCAGCGCCGGGTGTTGTTCTTCGGAGCCGGCCATCGAGTAAATTTTGGTGGTATCGTCAATTGTACCGTCGAGGTCGTCCACACCGAAAGCGAGCGCGAGCTGTGCGGTAGTGCGGCCGATCATCGGCCAATAGGTCTTGATATGGTCGAAATTATCGAGATAAATGCGGCTGATGGCGTAATTGCGCAAGTCTTCCACCGTCGTACTTTCAGGCACGTGGCTCATCTGGTTGTCCTGATTTCGGAATTTGAGCGGAATAAAAGTCTGAAAACCGCCGGTTTTGTCCTGCAATTCGCGCAAGCGTTCGAGGTGGTCAACGCGATGGTGAAATTGTTCGATATGGCCGTAGAGCATGGTCGCGTTGGAGCGCATACCCAGTTCGTGCCAGATCTCGTGGAGGCGCAGCCACTGCTCGGCGTTGCATTTATCGGCGGCGATCTGTTCGCGGATTTCAGGGTGAAATATTTCCGCCCCACCGCCCGGAAGGCTGTCCACGCCCGCTTCCTTGATCATTTTCATGCCCTCCTCATAACTCACTTTCGCCTTTTTGAAAATATACTGATATTCCACCGGCGTCAGGGCTTTGATATGGAGTTCGGGTCGGTGCTTTTTTATTTTTTGAAAAAGCTCGAGATAAAAAGGCAAATCGTATTGCGGCAAAACGCCGCCAACAATGTGTACTTCCGTTACGGGTTGCTCGTCGTACTTCCAGACGATGTCCAGCATTTCGTCCATGCTGAATGCCCAGGCATCTGCATCGCCCCGCTGTTTGATCAGCCGCGAGTAGGAACAGAATTTACAGTCGTAGACGCACAAATTCGTCGGCTCGATGTGAAAGTTGCGGTTGAAATAGGTGTTGTCGCCGTTTTTCTTTTCCCGGATATAATTGGCCAGGACGCCGACGTAGGACAAACTACCGTGTTCAAAAAGAAAAACCCCTTCATCAAATTCAATCCGCTGGTTTTCAGCCACTTTCTGGGCAATGCGGCGATGATCGGCCCCAAGGGTATCGTCGTTTAAAAGGACATCGAGTTGTTCAGTTCCACGCATGGGAGAGCAGTTGGTTGAATGGTCGCACGGGGATAAGGGAAAGGGAAAACTAACGCAGACTGCGAAAGCGGTACGCATTGAAAGCCAAAACCCCGCGAGCGAAGCATTGTTCAATGTTTTCAATTTTTTTTGAAAACATTGTCTGAATCAGAATTTGATCAGGCTCATCAGTTTTTTCGCATTTTCCGTGTTGGAAAACTCCGATTCGAGCAATGCCCGGCGTTCCTCGACTTTGATCTGCTCGAAAGGTGCGTTCACAAGCGCTTCAACGGTCTGGCGAATGGAGGAAGCGGAGTTGCGCACGTAGCACAATTTCGCAAGGCCCGTTCCGCTCACCATCTGTTCGTTGACGATGCAGAAACGCCCTCTGAACAAAGCGTTGATGAGCTTTAGTTTGATGCCCGAACTCTGGAAGGAGACCAGCAGATTGATGTGCGCTTTCGCGATAAGTTCGTTCATGCGCCGGTCATCAGGGTTTTCCACCAAGGTAATGTGCTCGAATTGCTGCACCAGATCCTTAATCCGCACGGAAGGCTCCATCCCTGCCACGACGAAAGGAATATCTATTTTTGAAAAAACATTTTCGATGAGCCAAATGGCAGATTGTTCGTTGTCCGGCACACTCAGTTTGCCATGAAAGAGTACATATTCGCCCCGCCCTAACTGACTCTCTACCTGTGTATTGGGATGAAATGCCGGGATGTAATGCGTGTTGGCTTTCATGTCGCGGTAATACGCCTGGTCGTTGGTCGAGACCGTTAGAATCTCATCGGCGTGCAGCACCACTTTCGGCTCGATCCGCTGGAGTTTGATGCTTTCGATGAAATAATAGATTTTTTCAAACACCTCCGTCGGCGCCGTCGAGCGGGACAAGCCTTCGTAATATTGCCATTCCACGTTGTGCATCCGCACCAATTTCTGGCGCCCGCGCAAACGTTTGTGCCATACCCAGACGCTGGTGTGCATTCCCTCGAACAATATGGGATAATTGTCTCTGCGCAAGCGTTTTATCAGTGCGCCTGGCTTTCGGGTGCGCATGATAAACGGCAAGAAACTCAATTGGTATAACAGCGAACGGCTCCGTTTATAATAATGTACTTCGTGGCAATATTTTTCCAATTCCGCTTGCGGTGTACGCCCGCCGTACTGAAAGCAATGCAGGATGACTTTTACGCCTTGCGCGTGCAACGCCTTGATTTGGTTAAAAATAAGTATAACGCCACCGTAGTTCGCAGGATAAGGTATGTCAAATGAAACGACGTGTAAATACATGAACAATACGTGAGGAGTGAGGGGTGAGAATTTAACGCGCAAAGGTAAGAAAACAAGGTGACGAAGGGTAATTTTGAGTAATTATGGTAATTACGGTAATTACCATAATTACCAACTCGTTTACGACAACTCCGCTCCTACCTTTTGCAGCAGCGCCAGCGTGGCGCGGATACCGTCGGGTTCGGATAGCTTATCGCCTTCGTATTCGATGCCGATATAGCCCTTGTAGCCGGCATCGCGCATGATTTTCAGCATCCGACGGTAGTCGGTCTCGATGCATTCGCCTTTTTCGTTGAAGTCGTGTGCTTTGGCACTTACGTCTTTGGCATAGGGCATGAACTCCTGTGTGCCGAGGTAGCGATCATATTGTTCCGCACAAGGCGAACCCCAATCGTCTTCTTTTTCCCGCCGCACACAGAAGTTGCCGAAATCGGGCAGAATACCACATTCTTTCATGTTGACTTTTTGCATCACCCCGGCCAACCATTTTCCATTGGAAGAATAGCCGCCGTGATTTTCGACGATAACGTTTTGGCCATAGTCTCTGGCGAAAGTCGTCAGGCGGCGCAGGCCATCTGCCGCATGGTCCGACACCTGTTCGGCCGTACCCTGGCCGCCGGCGTTCACCCGGATGCTGAAACAACCGAGGTATTGAGCGGCTTCCACCCATTTGTAGTGATTTTCCACGGCTTGTTGGCGTTTGGCCGCGTCGGCGTCGCCCAGGTAACCTTCGCCGTCGCACATGATGAGCACAGATCTTACGCCATTGTCGTCGCAGCGCATTTTCAGGTCGGCGAGGTATTTTTTGTCTTTCGCCTTGTCCTTGAAAAACTGGTTGACATATTCCACCGCTGTGATACCATAGTCTTTTTTAGCTGTCAGCGGGAAATCGAGGTTGGTCATTTTACCGCTGAAAATCGCGCGATGAAGCGACCATTCGGCCAATGAGATGTCGAAAAAAAGGCGCTTGCCGGTAGCAGGATCAATGGCGCCCCTGACATTGTTGCAGGCGAGATACGCAGGCATCAAAAGACTGCCCGATGCGGCAAGGACGGCGTTTTTCATAAAATGGCGACGTTGCATAAGAGTGGAGGATACATTAGATGTGAACGGAATGGATGAAAAAACCGGAGGCCGGACAGGACAAAAATAGCGCTATTTGCCTTTCCAACGCTGCGATGACCGCTTTTTAAAACACAGAACCCGCTGATTTTCAATCCCGCCAATACCAGCCGGATTTTATTGCCGCCGCGATGTAATCATTTGTTCAAAAAGCTGCTATATGTCGGTTCAAGACCAAATCCTCATTTCGACCTGATCTTTCCCGTATGCTGAAAAAATTTTTTTCCGTTCGCTTGTTTATTCTTTTGCAACACACATACCTTAGGGAAACTTTTTTGGGCATACCCAATAGTCTTTCCAAATTATATTGTTCACCAAAACTGAGGCTTATGAACATCACTTTCGAGGAACTGCGCCGCATCAAGCATTCCCTGCCCACCGGCAGCATCCACCGCATTGCCGAAGAACTCAACCTGGACGACCAGACCGTGCGCAACTACTTTGGCGCACACAAGTACAATGACGGACAGGTAGTTGAATGGCATCTGGAGCCGGGCCCGGGCGGCGGCATTGTTCATTTGGAAGACACCTCTATTCTCGACCGCGCGCTCCAGATCATCGAAGAGCAGCGTGTCGCTTTGCAGTAATTACACAAAACAAATACTTTTCCACCCGCCGTATCAAACGGCTATTTACATAAAAAGGGAGACCGGCCTGAACAACGCGGTTTCCCTTTTTTTTTGCGGGAATGAAAACGTTGCGGGGAGGGGCAGATAGATTTTTGAAAAAATCCATCTGCCCCTCCCCGCAACGTTTTCATTTACAGTTTTTTAAAAAAATAAATAACAGAATTTTAAAGATAAAAATCCTTAGTGAGCCGCTTGAAATCACTTGAATACACCCCTCCTTTATCATCGGTATACAGGTTCAATTTTTTACGGGCAAACCGGTAAGGATCCCTTTCAAAACGCAACAACAGACGCTCTGCAGGTTTTTCCGGGCGGCTGCGCACCTCCACTTCTTCGGTGCAATAAAGACCATTCGACACGGCCATTTCGCACAAACGCCGTCCTTCCATCACGGGCAAAACCACACAAAGCCTGCCCTTATCGGACATCAATTGTTTAGCATTTTCCAGCAACTCCCCCGGCGACAATGAAGAAGTATGCCGTCCCAACCGACGCGTTACATCGGGTGAAACAACGGTTTCGGAAAAATACGGCGGATTGCTGACGATCAGATCGAACTGCTGGCCGCTTCGCTGAGCGAACTCCTGAACGGACGACTCCACCGCTTCGAGCCGGTCGGCCCAAGGCGATGCGGCGAAGTTGCGGCGGGCAAGGGCTGCCGAATCAGGATGTATTTCAACTGCGGTAATAGCTGATGCAGCAGTCCGTTGCGCCAGCATCAGAGCCACCAGCCCCGTCCCTGTGCCGATATCGAGGATACGCTGGCAACCCTCTACGTCCGCCCACGCGCCAAGTAGAACGCCGTCGGTACCGACGGGATGGGCAGCGCCTCCCTGTTCGACGCTAAATTTTTTGAAATGAAATGCTGGCAATGCCATGAGGCGTCTCAATAACGGCAATATAAAAACCGGGCGGCAAACTTCCGACATTCATGCGTGTGGTACCGGAATTGTCTACTGAAGTTTGAAAAACATCAATACCCAGCAGGTTTCTGATAGAAACTAACCCACCCGAAGCATTTGTAACCTGCAAGTTCAGTGCATCGGAAACAGGATTTGGAAATGCCTTTATCTGTTGTGAAAATGGCGAAGTCGTAGAAACAGTATTTTCCAACCAGCGCCGCTCGAACTCGGCCTTGAACAGCCGGGCTATACCGGCATCGCGGATGATTAGGGTATTTTCATCGTTGGCCGTTTCGGCAGCCAGCGTCCAGTTGTGCGAACCGGTGACTATGAGTGGCGCCGAACCGGGCGTCCCGGCATCCACCACAGCGTATTTGTGGTGCAGATCGCCATCGGCCGTGTGCGCTTCAACGTTCACACCCTGCGACAGCAAATAATCGAACTCAGCCCCCGGATCGCCAATGTTCTCTATCAGGCCCCGCACCTGCGCACCATTGTCCATCACTTCCAGCAAGGCAGCCGTTTGGTCGTCTTTGGTATAGGAAAACAGGGCAAAAAGTGCCTCCGAATCGGCCGTCCCGATCGCTTCGACAATCTGCTTTGTCGTTCGATCGGACGGTGAAAAATAAGACTCTACAGGAATAGCGCCGATGACGAAGCGGTGCGGCGTATTGTCTTTTTTCGCTGCGCCGAAGCGGCTGTTTGCCGGATCGGGAAATGCCCCGTTTCCGCCCCACATTTCTTCAAATTCCAGTTCGTAAGCCCGTGCAAGCGATTGATCCTGAATAAAAAGCGTATTGTTGAAATCCTGCGTCATGTTGCCCGTCGTCCAGTTGAGCGAACCGGACATGACCCAGCAATGATCGGTCAGACCGGCGTCGGTGACCATGAACTTGTTGTGCATCAGCGCCAGTTCGTTGCCGTAAAGAACCTGAAACGACGGCGCGGGATCGAGTGCCCCGTTGAAGGCGTCGAGCGCGGCGATGTAGCGGACGCGCACGCCGCGTGCCCGGGCTTGCTCGAGCGCATGGACGATGTCGTCGCGGTTGTTGTTGTACATCGCCACGTCAATCGTTTGCTGGGCCGCTTCGATGCGCGCGAGGGTCTCGTCCAGCACTTCAGCGAAGCTTTGCCCCTCGGGCATTAAACCGCCGGACGAAGATTCGTCAATGGGATGATTAAAATACAGTTTGATCTGACCCGAAGAGAGCGATTGTGTAGCGAAGGGGACGATTTCAGAAAGGATGGTATCGCCGTTGTGCGCCGCCTCGATCTGCACCCAATAGACTTGCCCCGGCGTCAAACCCGTCAATGAATATTCGTGCGCAAGCGATGGTGCCGGGAGGTTGATCACATTCGCGGGTGTAACGGTCCCTCCATACTGCACGGTTGCGGACGCCGGCAAATTCGTTTTCCACGACACGGTAAAACCCTCCGTCTGAATGTCCGATTGTTCCGGTTTTTCTGAAAAATATAAACACGAAGCGGCGGAAAAATCGGCAGTAGAGCGTGGAAGCAACTGATAATCAATATATTTCGATAAAATCGCCGTCAGCAGGACCGGGCCGCCGGGTATTGCCGAATTTTGCATGGGATGGCCGCTCCGCAAATAAACCCCGATCGAATTACCTTCCCCATCCACAATGTCGTAAGTGCCCCCATTGTTAAAAACGCCGCCGGCTGCATCGAATGTTGCGCATTCGACACTGACCAGTTGACTTTCCAGTGCGTCAGATACGGCGCCGGGCGAAATGGGTTTGGGCGCAGGAAGCAGATGGCCCGATGATATGATTTGCCAGGAGGTGACGGGATTGACCTCCAGCAAGCCGTTGAACAAGACAGTTGGCCCTGTCACTTCGATGCTGTCGCCTGCCTGAACAGCGATGTCGAATCCCGGCGCAGAACCCGTTCCGGGAAATGCGGCGATGCCAGCCGTACCATCCTGCAGGTAGCGGATCTTACCCAGTTCATTGCCGTTTGTAACTACGCCGCGTACGGTAATAGTGGTACCAGGCGGCGATACCCTGGCCTGAGCAATGGAAACGACCTGCGCGTAAAGCCGTGAGGACAGGATTAAAAAAGCGAAAACAAGTATTCTGTTGAGTGACATCTATTCGCCGATTGATTCGATTAAGTCCGATTGATTCGATTGGGTACCCATGTTGTGGCGATGCCTTGCATTTGAAGCCGTAGTGTCTTTCCCGATTCGAGTCGGAAATATAGCCACAAAGGTGCGTTGCCACGAGCAAATGGCGTTCCAAACCGGCCATTTTTAAACATTGCCGGCATCGTCCGGTTGTCAGTGTTATGACAATTCTCATTGCACCCGATTCGTTCAAAGATGCTTTGCCCGCGCCTGAAGTGGCAGAGGCCATTGCGGAAGGCATTCATTTGGCCAACCCCTCGATCAAAACGGTTTTGTTCCCACTTGCCGATGGAGGAGAGGGCACGCTGGAAGTATTACACAGACATTTGGGCGAAGAATTACGCCGCCTGACCGTGCGCGGACCGCTCGGCGCGCCAATCGGGGCAGCTTATTCTATCAACTGCACAACCCAAACTGCGTTTATCGAACTGGCCCGGGCCTCCGGAATTCAGCATTTGAAGGCCGAAGAACGCAACCCATTGTTTACCAGCACGTTCGGAACGGGTGAAATGATTGTGGACGCCATCAGGAAAGGCGCGCGCCATATCATACTCGGAATTGGCGGAAGTGCCACCAACGATGGCGGCATGGGCATGCTCGAAGCACTGGGGTGGCATTTTAAAGACGACGCCGGACGCCGGTTGGAGCCGGTGGGTAAAAATTTAGAACGGGTGGCGGAGATCGAAGCGTCCGGAGTGTTACCGGAAATCCATTCCGGTAAAATTGCTTTTACAGTCATTTGCGACGTCGAAAATCCATTATCCGGCCCCGACGGAGCGGCTTTTGTATATGCTCCTCAAAAAGGCGCCGGTGAAGCCGATGTTTTGCAACTCGACCATGGACTCCGGCACTTTTCCGGTGTGGTAAACCAACATTTGGGAAAGGATTTTTCGGCTGAAAAAGGCGCGGGCGCAGCGGGCGGCGTGGGTTTCGCATGCCTGGCCTTTCTGCACGCGCGCCTCCGCCCCGGCATCGAACTCGTGATGGAACTCACCGGTTTCGACGCGGCATTGTCGGGGGCGGACTGGGTAATAACGGGAGAGGGGAAAATAGACGGTCAGACGCTGAAGGGAAAATTGATCATGGGCGTAGCGCGAAAAGCCCGAAAGCATCGGGTTCCCGTCACCGCTTTTTGCGGAACGCTGAACGCAAGTCCCGAAGATATTCAGTCACTCGGATTAAACGGAGCATTTTCAATAATACACCGACCTTGCTCCTTGTCCGAAGCCCTGGCAGATACCTGCCCGGCCCTGCGCCTGGCGGCGTTCAATTGGATGAAAATGATAAGTATTTGGACAAAATAAATTGACATGGGACATTGGACTTTTTGACCTTGGAAACCAAACAGTTAGTCTGATGTCCAATGTCCAAAATCCAATGCCCGGCTTCTTTGATGGTTACAGCATTGATGCCGCCCAGATCAATCCTTGCACAGTCAGCGCCATTGCAAGCGTCGCAGCGGAATACACCCGGAACGTCGTCGCAGGCTCCATATCCGAAAAACGGGTAACTACCCAAAAGTAACTGTCGTTGCTAAACGACACAGCCATGCTGCCCGCTCCCATGGCCAATGTCGCGGCAATCCTGCCTGTGTCACTGTCAAGACCCAATTGCGGCAACATGGGAGCGACCAGCGAAGCGGCGGTAATGACGGCCACCGTGGAGGAGCCCTGCGCCGTTTTCAGCAATATGGCCAACAGAAAAGGCAACCAGATGCCCAGATTCAGCGTAGCCAATGCCTGCCCCAATGCTTCGCCGATGCGGGTCAGTTTTAAAATATGGCCAAACGCCCCGCCTGCAGCCGTGATGGCCAATATCAGACCCGCTTTTGCAATGCCCTCGGTAAGCCAGGTGTTGGCAGATGTTTTTGCGGGCCTCAACAGCAGCAACACCGCTCCAATGGACAACAACAAAGCGATTGCCGGATCGCCGGCAAAACCAAGAAGTTGCCATCCCCAGTGGTAATTCCCCGACTGAGGCGAAATATTAAAAAACAGTACCGATTTAAGTCCGATCAAGCCAACGGGAAGCAGAATGGGCAACGCTGCAAGCGCAGGGTGAATTTCGGGCAATTTATCGCTGTCGGACGCATCGTCCTGCCGAGCCATTTTCATGCCCAATTCCCGCCCGGTACCCAACCGTTGGCCTGATCTTTTGGCCCAGATATTTCCCACGATGGCCGCAGGGATCGCGAGCAGGATGCCCCACAACATCACCTGGCCCATATCGGCGCCCAGTGTACCGCTCGCCGCTGCAATACCGGGATGCGGCGGCACAAGACAATGTACGGAATACAGCGATGTCGCAAGGGCCGCTGCCATTACCGGCATTCCAAAGCGGGTGACGCGGACAAGTGCCCGGTTCAGGCCGCTCAGAATGATAAAACCGCTGTCGCAAAAAATGGGCAGCCCTACTGCAAAACCCGTGATGCTGTTGGCAGCGGGCGCATTGCTGCCGCCCACCTTTTTCAGGATGTATTGTGCCAGAGAGAGTGTGGCGCCCGTTTTTTCAAGCAATACGCCCAGCGCAGTACCCAGCAGGATGACAATGCCGATTTTGGACATCGTATCGCCAAAGCCCGTTTTTACGGCCTCCACCAATTGGACTGGCTGTAATCCCGCCAGTAAACCCGTTCCAAGTGCCGCGAGCAGCAGCACGAAAAAAGCGTTCAGGTTGCGCCATGCAGTGCCCCAGACGATGAAAGCAATGGCGGCGACAAGAAGAAGAAGGGCCCAACCGGTATCATTCATACGGCAAATGACGGCAAAATGACGGTTCGACCCAATGATGAATCAGAAAAATGCAGCGCTATGCTTTCTGTCACCGCACGATCACCGTCGTATCCCTGTCATACACCAAACAGGTAAAAATACCCAGCGGATTGGCCGAACCCGTCACGTTGCTTTTGATGGGCGACGGCTGCGCGAAGGGATTGAGATTGCCGAAGATGGCCAATTGGACGCTCTCCACGTAGTCGTAATACGCTTTCGTAATATGACACACGGTAGTATATATCGTGTCGCCTTCGCCTAATTCGTAGCCGGTGCCGAACGCCAGTTTGGGCGTGGTGAGAAAGCGGTCGGAGGCAAGAAAGTCTTGTTCCGGGATGCTGTCGAGCGAGTAATAATTGAGCAGGCGGCGGTAGTAGTTTTCTTCATTGGGGTCGTCGGTCACGTAGGTCAGCACGCGGGCAATGGTATCGCCGGGCTGGAAAAACTCTATCACATTGCTGTCAATCGGCACCAATGGCAGCATCGGCGTGACGCCGGTGATGGAGCCGCCATTGTCGGGTAAAGTGACGTTCAATGTGTATTCGACACCGACCGTGGAAGGCACAATGTTCTGGCCCGTATAATTGAAGATTTTCAGCGGACTGGGGTCGAAGGAAAAGGTGTTGTACAGGGTATCGGTCTGGCCGTTGTAACTGATCGTCACTGTAGCGCCCTGCAGCAAGGTATTCTGGAAAAAACTGGAATCCAGCCCGAAGGGATCGAAAAAAGCGTAACTCCGCGTCAGCAACAGGCGAAAGGGTTTGCCCGGCTCGAGATAGCACTCCACCACAGGTTGTCTTTCGTAATCGGGCAGTTCGATGTCCACCTCTTTCGACAGGTTGCAGGCGAAAAAGGCGAGTATGGCGAGGGAGAACAGGTATTTTATGTAGTAGTTCATAGTTTAAAATTTGAAGTTCCAGGTCAGAGAAGGCAGTATCGGGAACAGCGACACCTGGTTGGCGAAGATGCGTGTGGGCGCATCTCCGACGGGCGTTTCCACGGAATCGAAATCAATGTAGATGAAATAAGGGTTGCGGCGGTCGGTCACATTATAAAAACTGAGTGTCAGGTCGTTCTCCAGGCCCCGGCGCGTCCACCATTTCCAGATGACGCCGAGGTCGGCGCGCATATAGGCCGGATAACGGTAGGTATTGCGGTCTCCATATACCGGCACAAGCGGCGCGGTCTGGCTGCCGGGAATGTCCTGGAAAGTGAAACGGCCCGACGGCAGCCAGGCCACATAACCCGACGTGTACACCCAGGTAGCCGTGATCTGCCAGCGTTTGTTGATGCTCCACAACGCCACCACGCTCAGGTTGTGGCGGGTATCGAAGCGGGGCGGAAAATCGGCGCCGCCGTTGATGTCGGGAAAGTCGCCGCGCCGCGCCCAGGCCAGCGTGTAGCCGATCCAGCCGGTGAGTTTACCCTCCTTCTTTTCGATCTCCAGTTCGAGCGGGCTGAAAGCGTAACCGCGACCGATGGTCAGTTCGTCTTCCAGATTGTCGTTGCCGAAGAGTTCGGCGCCGTCTTTAAAGTCCACCTGGTTTTGCAGCCATTTGTACCAGGCTTCCCAGGTGATCAGCAGGTTGTCGCCGATGAGGTAAGAGGTCCCGACGGCTATCTGATCGCTGATCTCGGGCAGGATGCCCTCCGTGCTGGGATACCAGATGTCGGTCGGCAGGGAAAGGCCGCTGCTCGCCAGCAAGTGTACGTACTGGTTCATGCGCGAGTAGGAGCCTTTGACCGACCATCGGTCGTTGACGGCGAAATTGGCTGCCATGCGCGGTTCGAGGTTGGCGTAAAATGCCGGGCTGTTTTGCCAGGCGGAAAGCCGCAGTCCGTAACTCAGTTTCAGCCGGTCGGTCAGCGCCCATTCGTCGTTGACGTAGAGGCCGTACTCCATACCGAAGAATTCCTGTCCGGACTCGAAGTTGACCTCGCCGTCGTCGCTGCCCGCCTTGAGCCGGGCTACGATAAAGTCGTGATAGGTGGCATTCGCGCCGAAACGCACCGTGTGTTGGTTGTTGGGTTGGTAGTAAAAGTCCACTTTCGTGTTGGCGTCCTTGATGTTGGAGCCGAGCCGGAACGAAAAACCCGTCAGCAGGTTGCGGATGCGGTAGCGGTAATCCGAATACGTGAAGGTGGTATTGGCAAACAACTTGGGGCCGAAAACGTGGTTCCAGCGCGCTGTGCCGGTGGCGTTGCCCCAGTCGAAGAGGAAATCGAAGGTGTTGTCTTTGAATGTGAACACGTCGCGCCCGAAATAGCCGCTCAGGTAAAGCCGGTCTTTTTCCGAAAGCGTGAAATTGACTTTCGTGTTGAGGTCGTAAAAGTAATAGTCGGGGATCGGGTCGTATTCGGGGTCGTCGGCATTGGCCCGGTTGATACCCCGCGTAATGATGTCGGCATAAGTGCGCCGCCCGCTCACGATGAACGACGATTTGTCTTTTTTTATCGGCCCTTCCAGCGTCAGGCGGCTGGAGATGATGCCCAGACCACCGGCGCCGCTGAATTTCTGGTTGTTGCCTTCTTTCATGCGCACGTCAATCACCGATGACAGGCGACCGCCGTATTGCGCCGGAAAACCGCCTTTATAGGCTTTCAAATCCTTCACGGCGTCGGAATTGAAGGTGCTGAAAAAGCCGAACAGGTGGTTGGGGTTGTACACCACCGCCTCGTCGAGCACGATGAGGTTCTGGTCGGCGCCGCCGCCGCGCACAAAAATCCCGGTCGTGCCTTCCGAGCCCGCCGTAATGCCGGGTTTGAGTTGCAGGATTTTGATGAGGTCCACCTCGCCGAGTAGCGCGGGCAGGGCTTTCGCTTCGCGGGTGCTGAGCGTCGTGACCGACATTTCGGTGCTTTTCACTTTTTCAGCCAGCGCGTTGGCTTTGATCACCACTTCTTCGATCACGGCGGATTCGGGGCGGAGCGACACGTTCAATTTGATGGTACCCACGGGTTTGATCTTCCGCAGTGCTGTCTCGTAACCGATGTAACTGAAACGCAGGGTGACCGAATCCTGCCCTTCCGGCAGGGTGAAAGAGAAAAAGCCGTATTCGTTGCTGACATTGCCTTTACCCAGCCCGACCGCTTCCACTGTGGCGCCGATGAGCGTTTCGCCGTTCTGGGCGTCGCGAAGGGTGCCGTTTACGGTGGCGGTTTTTTGGGAGAGGAGGGAGGAGGGAGCAAAGAGGACGGCCGCCGTGAGGACTACGCAGGATAGGTGAAAAGCCACCTTTGTTGATGCTACGGTAAACGGGCGACAACCCGACTTCGCCAAGGCTTCTGACGGTTGGAATAGACCCGCCTTCGCCAAGGCTACGGCGGGTAAAGAGAAGAGGTGTTGCATGTTCATTTGTTATGCCTGTATGCCTGATATTGCACAATTCGATGTGTAAGGCGCCGGGTTAACAGGCCTGAAAAAATTTTGTTCTGCAAAAGTGGTGCTAAAACCAGCCATTTGGAACAAGATTCGACAAACGCATTGCCGGATTCGATGCTGTCTGGAAAATCGCAGTCGTGTCAGCGACAAGTAGTTTGCATTTATTTTGCGAAAGACGGAACGAAAGGCCGGAAACCAAATTTCTGGCATGATGGGATTTTTCAACGAACGGTCAGAAACTGTCAATAAATGGGCGGAAAAATCATTTTCACGCGATAAAACTTGACGGATCATCAGAGAGTTTGAATCCAAAGTCGTATATTCGTAAAAGCTTAGGCAGGGGCAGCGCCCCGAAAGATTTGTAGTGATTTATGAACAAAATCCACTATAGAGGGGCAGCGCCCCGAAACATATTCTGGGGCGCTGCCCCTCCGCGAAATAATATCGGTCTTTCGCTACAAATTTTTCGGGGCGCTGCCCCTGCCTAAGTTTTTACAAAAACTATATTTATGAAACATTCAATCCCGACCGGGTTTAGCCTTTTTCTTCTCCTGTTTATTCTCACGTTTGTGGGGTTTCCAAACATGTCCCTTTGTCAGAATAACTATGTCGACACTATTACAGGCCCTTACCAGGATTATCCCGGGCCTTATTACATCAGAACTTTTGTCAATTTTGTAGAAAAACCTTCAGATGTTTGGCTTTCAAACTGGAATCTTGCTGAAGAGGCAAATGCTGTGTTGGCAACCTTGAATGACGCCTACAATGAGCATAATATTTTTTTCATCCCTTATTTTGATCCATGTAGCGATTCCGCTCCTTTTGATTCCTTCACTACAAACTTAACCATCAGCCAGATAAGGCAGCAATTGCAAGACCTGGGCTTGGTGCATACTTTTCTGCCTACCGCTACAGGAGAAGGCTGCGCTGAAACACCGGGAATTTGCGGAGATGCTCCCCCTTGTTATTGCTGCGGCGATTATGTCTGCGACACGCCGCCGCATTCGAATGCCAACATTACCGCCGCTTCAAATTGCAGCCACCTCAAATGAGGGTTTGTATTTGATACATTGGCTTTGTGAGGGCGTGTCCGGGTATAGAAAAGTGCTTGTTGTACACTAAATCAATTCTTCCATCTGGGATGCCGGCCTATGCCTGCATCCCTTTTTCATTTTTACAGACATGGCAGATTTCAAGATGTTTTTGTTTGTTTTCCTATCGAGTGTTACGACAGGATATGCGCAAACAGGGTTTAATTTGGCTGTCGATGTTGGGTTTCCTCAAAATCAGTTTTACGATATATTTGTGGATAATGACACGATTGTCGGCTATGGCCTTGGGTTCAACAACAATACTGAATGGCAGCAAGGATTAGTATTGAGCAAGTTTGATTCTTCGGGCAATCTGTTGTTGTCAAAAATAATCCTTCATCCGCCGGGCGATTTTTACAGTATTGACAAGCATTGGGGAAAGATCATCAAGACCTCGGATGGAGGTTTTGCGATGACCGCTGCGCCGTATTACAGCAACAGCGCCGTACTGATAAAGACCAATAACGACTTCGAGGTCGAGTTCATCAAAGAATACCCTGACACGGTGAACCTGAGCAACTATGCTTACACATTGCTTGAAGCACCCGACGGTTATCTCTTATTTGGGGGTATTCAACGTCCGGACTACAACGATGACGGCTTTATCCGTTATGTGGACAAACAGGGGAATACAATTTGGTTCAAGTACATCGTTTACAGCAATTATGAAAATGCCGTGCTCGATGTGGAGCAGTTTGACGATTCAATTTATGTGGCTGCAATCGGTACGGAAACCAATCCTAATCCCAATCAGGGAATAGTTTCTCTGCTGTTTTTCGATCTTGAGGGCAATGAAATTGATTACTGGGCTTCCGGTATTGAACCCGAAACAGGCTATGTACGCAAGATCGTCTCGACAGATGACAGCGGTACGATCTTGTTCGGCCTTCACAAATCTGAGGTAGTCAATGGAACATCATTGTTTCAACCTACTCTGTCAAAATTAGACTCCAACTTCCAAATCAAGTGGGTCACCCATTTTGGCCCCATCAGGACTTTAGTCTCCTACATCATGCTATGGGACTTTGCCCCCACTGCCGACGGCCACTACATCGGCGCAGGCGAAACACTGGTGAAAGAGGGGAACGACCCTACGCGCCGCGTGGGCTGGTTGTACAAGTTCTCGCCCGAAGGCGACAGCATCTGGGAACGGAAGGTGAACGTGCCTTTCCCTATAGTGTACACCAACAGGGGTTTTTTCGGCGGTGTGGGCGTGTTGTCCAGCGGGAGCATCGTGGCGGGCGGTACCGCCAACGAAGGCAACACCGACTACTGCTGGATAGTGAAAGTGACCAACGACGGGTGTTTGGATACCTTGTACTGTGGGACGGTGGCTGTGCCGGAATTGCCGGGGGAAAAGTCCGGGGTGGTGAAGGTCTATCCGAATCCGGCAAATGATTTTATCCGGGTGGAAGCGCCGGGACATCCTGCCACTGAAATCATCCTCTGCGATCTGCAGGGACAGGAAGTTCATCGGCAACAGTTTGGTGGGCAAGCGTCCATCCATACGGCTTATCTGCCTGCGGGGTTTTATTTTTTGGAAATACTCGACAGCGACAGTACCATCGCCCGGCGTAAAATCAGTATCGTTCACTGAAACACTCCCGGCGGTCATTTCAACTGACTCGCAACGTTCTGAAAATGAAACGTCCGGACGGAGCGGATTTCCGCCCCGCTATTCAGGCCTCCATCACTGCAACAACGCCACATCTCCCTTTTCCATAAACTTCTGCGGCTGCCCGTCGCGCACCACTTCATACTCGACCTGCCAGACATACACGTCGGAAGCCGCCTCGGAGCCATCAATTTTTCCGTCCCAGCCCTTGGCGGGGTCTTTCGTTTCAAATACTTTTTTCCCCCAGCGGTTGTAAATTTTGAAATCGGTGGTAACGACCGGGCAGAGAAAAAGCGGTTTGAACGTGTCGTTCACGCCGTCTCCGTTGGGAGTGAAGGCATTGGGAAAAGCGTCGGCGCGGTTGCCGACTTCGATTTTGATGGACAAGTCCCTGGTGCAGACGCTGTTCTGTCCTTTACGTGTAATTAAAAAATCGCCTTCGCTGGGATAACAGATACGAAGCGGATTGCCTGGATCCGGCACGCCGCCGGGCGTTTCAAAAGAGTAAGTTACGCCGGGTGTGTTGCCCGTCACCGTGATGTCCACGCATTCGCCGGGGCAGATACTGGAGTCGGAAACCGAAAAGGCGAGGTCAATGAAAGTGCAGATATCGGTCTCAACAGGGAATTGATCATCAGCATTCAGCGGATAGATCGCCGTATTAAAGTCGTGAAATGCAGGAAGCGTGAACGTCTCCGTTTCCGGCATGACGTCCGTCACTGTCAAACCGGCGGGCGCCGGGCAACAATCGGAGCCGGGGATCAGGCCGTCGGAGGCGACCTTCAGGACGTATAAAGTTTCGTCGTCGTCGAAAGCAGCGGAACCGACCGCAACGAAACCGCCGGTAGTGGGCAACACCTCCCGCAATATTTCGCGCGCTCCGCCAGCCCGGTACAGGTACTCCCACAACAGGTCGCCATCGGCAGAGGTTTTGAACAAAATGGCCGGGCTACCGGCCTGATAATCAGGATCGGAGGCCGATACGACGAACTGGTCGCCGGCTAAAGCGAGCACGTCGGTCGCGCCCAGTTCAAGATTGGAAGTAGTGTATATCCGCGACCACTTGACCGTACCGGACGAAGTGACTTTGGTCAACCAAACCCGTTTGTCGGTACTGCCAAAACTCGTCGTATAACCCGCCAGCATCAAACTCGTGTCGCTGACGAAAGGAGCGATACCGGTGAACACGTCCTCCCCTGCCCCTCCGTATTGCCGTGTCCACAACAACTGCCCGCTCGGTGAAATTTTCGCCAGCAGGCCGTCGTGGTCCAGGTCGTTGATGCTGGAAGTATAACCGCAGCAATAGATAAATCCCTGGGCATCTTCCCAACAGTTCTCGAGGACGTCATCCGTCGAATTGCCGAATCCGGTTTTCCAGACCACGTCGCCGTTCGCATTGATTTTCATGGCAACCGCGTTCAGCCAACCGTTGGGGTCGTCGTACCCGGTCAGCAACAAGCCTCCGTCGGAAAGCGGAAGCATTCTTTTAAAAACAGTGGGTGGAGAGACTTTTCGACTGAGCAGCACGTCGCCGTTTTCGGAAATTTTCATCCAACCGCCTTCGACAGCACCGAAATTGCCGGGATAGGTGTTGTAAATCACCCAAAAACCATCGCCTGTGAGCGCTCGTTGTACGTCGGCGCCGACAATCCGGTTGCCGCCGGAAATGATTTTCGACCACAACACCGTGCCCTGTGCATTCAGGCGTTGAATCCACACAGATTCGAGGGTGAATGGATCGGTGATAGCAGATACGCCTGCCGTCAGTATATCGCCGTTGGGCAAAATTTCAATGCCCATGCCCTCATCCGCCAAACCGGTATCGTACGTTTTTTGAAAATAATTCTGGCCGGTGAGGGCCGTGCCTGAAAAAAAGCAGGTAAAAAGAAAGAGTGCCGGCAGTTTTGATCGCGTCATGGTTCGGATTGTTTTCGTGCAAAGGTAAATTGTCCTATGAACGCAATCCGGTACAGGCACGTTGGTCTGTCGCCCGAAAAATTTTTAAAAAATTCGGTCGGGAATAATGTTTCCGCAGAAGGCGATGCCTTCAACACCCTTCTGCTAAAACGGGCCGTTTGTGTATGAGATTGCCGTATACCGCCAGCAAGCGTTTGCCCACTGCGAGGTTGTCGTAATGATCGTGGCAAAACGCCTGCGCCTTTCGCCCCAGGTCCTCCAGGCGCGCTTTCTGGCTGTAACACCAGCGGATCGCCGTAAGGAACTCCTCCGGTGTGTCGGCCAGCAAACATTCTTTGCCATGGCGGGCGTTGATGCCTTCCATTCCCACCGTGGTGGAAAGCACCACTTTACCCACCGCCATGCCTTCGAGAATTTTGGCGCGCATGCCGCCGCCGGAACGCAGGGGTACTACCATCACGGAATGTTGGTTCAGAAAGTCGGGCGAGCTGGCCACTTCTCCGTGAAAATGAACCCGTTCCAGGTCGAGTTGACGCAGCCAGCGCGGAGCGGTGCGCCCGGCAATGTGAAAGGTCAGTTCAGGAAAAGCGGGCGCCAGGGCGGGCGTCCACACTTCATCGAGGAACCACTTCAGCCCCTCCTGGTTGGGCATCCAGTCTAAAGAACCAATGAACGAAAGGCTGAGCGGGCGGGAATAACTCGAATAGTCGGCGGTGTAATCGCGGCAATCGAGGCCGATGGGCGCAACGACAGCGGGTTTGCGCAAACCCAGTGCACGAAACTGCTCCACGTCGCGAGCGCTGATGCCCGCCACTAAGTCGTATTCGTTCAGATGTTCGACTTCGTACTGCCGGAGCCGGGGTGTAATTTCTTGTAAATACCACTTTTTCAGGGGATTGGAATTTTCAGCGACCCGTTCCCAGATTTCGTGCTCCACATTGTGGGCACGCAGGACAACCTGCACCCCGGAATGTTTTCGGATAACCGGAATGTAAGGCGTGAGGTACAGCGATTCCAATTGAACCACGTCGAAGCGATGGCTTTGTAACATCGCTTCAAGGGCACGGGCAAAATCTGCATTTTCAAAACGCTCGACGTGGTACGATTTTTTAGAAAACAAATTCAGCAACGCGGGCAATGGGCGGATGTGGTTGTCCACATAAACCGTCTGAATGGCAGCATAATGGTCAAAATCGTGCGGCAGATCGCCGGTATCGAACCAGTGTTTACTGGTATTCATCGAAAGCAGCGTCACCTCGTTGCCCAGTTCGGCAAACGCCTTGGCCATATAGGTGCTCGCTATCGCAGCCCCGTCCTTCAATGGCCACGGGAATTTGTGGCAGAGTTGCAGGATTTTCATAAAAGTTGGTTAACGGGTTGACGGGTTAACGGGTTAACGGGTTAACGGGTTTGCGGGTTTGCGGTTCCATTTTTCCCGTTAACCCGCAAACCCGTTAATCCGCAAACCCGCAACCTTTTTTTACCTTTGCAGGATGGTTCTCAAAGCAAATAACATCTACAAGTCATACGGTACTTTAGAGATACTGAAAGGAGTGAACCTCGAAGTACAACGCGGCGAAATCGTCAGCATCGTCGGCAAGTCGGGGGCGGGCAAAAGTACGTTGTTGCACATACTCGGCACCCTCGACGCCGCCGATAAAGGCGATCTGGATATCCGTGATACCCGCATCCGCTCGTTAAATGCCAGACAACTGGCGGCTTTTCGCAACCGCTACATCGGATTTGTGTTCCAGTTTCATCATTTGTTACCCGAGTTTACGGCGCTGGAAAACGTCTGCATTCCCGGTTTTATTCAACAAAAACCCACTGCCGAAGTGAAAAAACACGCCGAAGACTTGCTGCGCTACCTCGGCCTGACCGACCGCATGACCCATAAACCGACGGAAATGAGCGGCGGCGAACAGCAGCGCGTCGCCGTCGCCCGCGCCCTCATCAACCAACCCGACATCATTTTCGCCGATGAGCCAACCGGAAACCTCGACAGCATGGCCTCCCAGGATCTGCACCGGCTCATTCGCCGGCTTCGCGATGATTACGGCCAGGCATTTGTCATTGTCACGCACAATAAAGAACTTGCCGACCTTTCCGACCGTTGTCTGGAAATGAAAGATGGATTATTGGTTTGAGGGTTTAAATCCTTCAAACCCTCCAACCAGAAACCCTTAAACCTTCAAACCTCCTCAACGATGATACGCCTCATTCTGCTGCCTCTGCTGTTGATTTTTGCCGGCTGTGCTTCGCCGGGAAAACAAACCGCTGCTTTACAACCGGTAAAATTCGCCGAGCGGCCCAAAAATATCATTCTGCTCATCGGCGATGGCATGGCTTTGTCGCAGGTGTCAGCAGGGATATACTGGATTGGTGTGGGTAAAACCGCTTTCGAGCGATTCCCGGTGGTGGGATTTCACAAAAGTCATTCGTGCGACGACTTAGTGACCGATTCGGCGGCAGGCGCCACGGCTTTTTCCTGTGGACAAAAAACCATCAACAACGCCATCGGGGTGCTGCCCGACAATAAACCCTGCACGACGATCCTCGAAGACCTCGATCAGCGGGGCTATGCGACGGGTATGGTAGTGACCTGCTCGGCGCCGCACGCCACTCCTGCGTCGTTCATCGCCCACCGCGAGATCCGCGCTTTTACCGAAGAAATCGCTTTAGATTACCTGAAAACCCCGATTGACTGCTTTATCGGCGGCGGCGAACATTTTTTCAACGACCGTCCCGACCGGCTCAACTTAGAAGACACCCTGAAGCAACGCGGATACGTCATCCGGCGGGGAACTACTTTCGGCAGGTTGCCGCTGGACGGATCGGCGCCTTTTATGCTTTTCACCGCCGAACGCGAACCGCCCACCGCTTCCGCCAACCGCCGCTACCTGCCGGACGCGACGCGCACAGCTTGCCATTACTTGAAAAAAAGAAGCGATAAAGGATTTTTCCTGATGGTGGAAGGCAGCCAGATTGACTGGGCCTGCCATGCGAACGATGCCACCTGGCTCCGGGCAGAACTCGTCGACTTCGACAGGACGATCAAGCAGGCGCTCGACTTCGCCGCTTCCGATGGCGAAACGCTCGTCCTCGTCACCGGCGACCATGAATGCGGCGGCCTGGCGCTCGCAGAAGGCAGCACCAAACAGGAATTCAAACCCGTCTTTTCCTGCAAATTGCACACCGCCGCAATGGTGCCCGTATTTGCCTTTGGCCCGAAAGCAGAATTGTTCACAGGGCTGTACGACAATACAGAAATTTACGGAAAAATGCGGGCAGCATTAGAAATAATCCAGACACAGTAACAGCAGGCAACAGGCAGTGGGCAGTTTTACCCGCCACAGTCTTGACGAAGGCGGGAGGCAGGTTTACCCGCCGAAGCCCTACCCCCGTTATCGTTATTTTGGCGGTTAAGGGTGAAGGCGGGGGCAGTGTGGGCGCATGTCATGCGCCTTGTTTATCAGATGGTTGTTGCGGCTCGCGGAAAGATTCGTACTCATCGGAAGGCGTCACAGCGTCGGTGATAGCTTTGTCGCGCTGTTGATTGTATTGTTCTTCCGTAATAAGTCCCAGGTCTTTCATCCTTTTCCAATCCCTCAGTTTTTGCACGGCACTCCTTTCCTTTTTCACACCGAAGAGGGTAATGGCCACTTCTTTGAGTCGTTCCATGAATTCCTGCGCGCCGAAGCCGGCGACTATGGCCAATGAAATGTACGACACCGTGCCTTGAAACCCAATGCCCTCCGCTACCGGTACCAGAGTGATGGAAGTAATGATCAGACTCAAAACGAAATAGATGAACAAACCGCATACACCCGCCGTGAAAGGCCGTACGAGGTAAGGGATGGCATAATCTTCCGGCAACCCGCCTTCGTCGCGGTAATACACAAAAATACCGCGCAGGTTGCACAACACGCCGCCCAGGGCCCCTGCTATCAGCATGAGCACCAAAATATCCAGGAAGTTGACCAATGTTTTGCCTTCTTCCACTTCGGTGGGCAGCGGAGTGATAACGACGCGTTTGATGCTGTCGGCGGTTGCCGTCGAATCGCCCGCAGCGACCGGTTCCATCACGGTTTCCACTTTTTCCTGTGCAAACTGTTTATCCTTTTTCAAGTCGGCCAGTTTATCGAGCAAGGCCCAGGAGAGCACGACCGAAAGCAATATGTTGAGCAAGGTAACGGTCAGGGATTTGGCAGAGGCAGACATCGTAGCCATAGAGATGGTGTTGGTTTTAACATTGTTTTCGATGGAAAGCAAAAGTACAAAAAACAAAATGCTCCCGCCCGGAAAAATCCGAACGGGAGCATTCTCTCACGTCTCTCACACGCTCACGCCTCTCACAAGTGTATCACCTCGCCATATGCTGCTGCGGCGGCTTCCATGATCGCCTCGCTCATGGTCGGGTGCGGGTGGATGGATTTGACGATCTCGTGGCCGGTGGTCTCTAATTTCCTGGCCACGACGACTTCGGCGATAAGTTCGGTCACATTGTAGCCGATCATGTGGGCGCCCAGCCATTCGCCGTATTTTTTGTCGAAAATAACTTTTACAAATCCTTCTGTATGGCCGGCTGCTTTTGCCTTGCCGCTGGCCGAATAGGGAAATTTTCCGATAAGAACCTCGTAACCGGCTTCTTTGGCTGCCTGCTCCGTATAACCCACTGAAGCGACTTCGGGCGAGCAATAGGTACAGCCGGGAATATTGTTGTAGTCAATCGGTTCGGGGTGATGCCCGGCGATCTTTTCGACGCAGGTAATGCCTTCCGCGCTGGCCACGTGCGCCAGGGCCTGGGTCGCCAGTACGTCGCCGATGGCGTAAATGCCCGGTACATTGGTCTGGTAATAGTCGTCTACCTTGATATAACCGCGGTCTGTGACAACGCCCAATTCTTCGAGACCGATGCTCTCCGTATTGGGTGTAACGCCGGCTGCGCTAAGCACAACATCGCACACGATGGTCTCCGTTTTGCCGTCCTTGCGGTTTTTCATGTTGACTTTGATCTCTTTGCCACTTGTATCCACCGTTTCCACAGCCCAACCACCGTACACTTTAATGCCTTTTTTGGTAAATACCTTGCCCAGTTCTTTCGACACGTCGGCATCTTCGCGGGGCACGAGTCCCTGTTCCAAAAACTCCACGATGCTCACTTCTGTGCCCAGGGCGTGATAGAAATAGCCGAATTCCACGCCGATGGCGCCGGCCCCCACCACGACCATGCGTTTGGGCTGGCTTTCGAGGCTCATGGCCTTGCGGTATTCGATGATCTTTTTTCCGTCAATTTTCAGGTTAGGCAGTTCTTTGGCGCGGCCGCCGGTAGCGACGACGATGTGTTGAGCGGTGTATTCGGTTGCTTTTCCTTCGGCATCCGTCACGACAACTTTGGGCCCCTTGGCCAGTTTGGCATTGCCCATGATGACCGTGATCTTGTTCTTTTTCATCAGGAACTGCACCCCTTTGCTGTTGCTGTCGGCCACGTCCCGGCTGCGTTTGATCACCGCCCCGAAATCGGCGGTTGCTTTGCCGGTCTTGATACCATAAGTTTCCGCATGGTTCAGGTATTCAAATACTTGCGCACTTTTCAGGAGGGCTTTGGTGGGGATGCATCCCCAATTGAGGCAGATACCACCGAGGCTTTCCCGCTCGACAATGGCGACATTCATACCCAATTGGGAAGCGCGGATAGCAGCCACGTACCCGCCGGGGCCGCTGCCTATAACTATCAGATCGAAATTCATGCTGAATAATTAGATTGGAAGAGAAATCTGGTTTAAGCGGGGCAAAGGTAAAAAGGCCCCTCGCAGATTTTACAACTTTTACACAGTCGTAAAATCTCAGGCACATGAAGAAGAGTACCTGCAATTCGGGATATGCTGTCCGCCGGCTGGATTAATTCACCGCTTCCACACCGACAATTTCCGGGATTTTACCCCGTATGGCTTCCTGGATGCCGGCGCGCAGCGTCATGGCCGACATGGAACAGGATTCACACATTCCTTTCCAGCGGATCTTTACGTGCATGTCGTCGGTAAGTTCCACCACTTCCACATCGCCGCCGTCTACGCGCAAATGCGGGCGCACTGTGCTGAGCGCGTCTTCAATTCGTTCGAGCATTTCCTGCTTTTCAGTCATCTTTGTAAATTTCACGCAAAGATAACCATTAAACCGGTTTTTTGTTGAATGGGGGATTTGTTGATTTGTTGATTCGGTGATTTGGTAAACCAGCCGTGATGCCCTGAAATACAAATCACCGAATCAACAAATCCCCAAATCAACAAATTCATTGTTTCAGTTTCTCCTGGTATTGCTGCCTGAACTTTTTCACTTTCGGCGCTATGACGATGGAGCAGTAGGGCTGATTCGGGTTGTCTTTAAAATAGTTTTGGTGGTAATCTTCGGCTTTATAAAACTTTTCGAACGCCGTGATCTCAGTGACGATGGGGTCGTCCCAAATGGCCTGCATGGATTGCTTTACGGATTCTGCCACTGTTTTTTGCTCCGGCGAATGATAAAAAATAGCGGAACGGTACTGCGTTCCGGTATCGGCTCCCTGGCGGTTGAGCGTGGTGGGGTCGTGCACGGTGAAGAAAACCTCCAGAATTTCTTTCAAGGAGATAATGGCCGGATCGAAGGTCACGTTGATGACCTCGGCGTGGCCGGTCAGACCGGAGCACACTTCGCGGTAAGTGGGATTGTCCACATGGCCTCCGGAATAACCGCTTTCAACTTTTAATACCCCTTTTAAATCCTGGTAAATGGCTTCCACACACCAAAAACACCCGCCACCAAGCGTGGCGGTTTCTGTTTTACCCGATGAAGCGAGAACGCTGGAATCTTTTGCTGCAAGAGTGGTAGTCATGTTCGCATCTTTTTTGGGCGAGACGTTTTGGGCTGAATGACAGCCTGTACCCATCAGCGCCAACAGGAAAAATACTTGTTTCATTTTACTTCGATTTAATTCGGTAAAACAAACGGAGAGGACGGAAGTTTGGTTTGCAAAAGGCAAAAAGGAAAGGCAAAATGTCGCCGCCGCTACACCGAGTAAATTGTCGTTTGAAAATAGTGTGAATTATTTGAGTAGTTTGAAGTTGTTGAAGAACAATGTGTTTTGCTGTCACCGGATGGAAAGCCCAACGACAGCAAAACACTCCCGGTCGTCAACCCGATCAGGCGGCAATTTTTAGGCGCGTTTAGCGCAGCACCGTCACATCTCCTTTCACTATTTCAGTTGTGCCATCCTGCAACAACAAAACTGCGCGCCAGACAAACACCGCCGGATTGAACGCTTTCCCGGCCAAGGTTCCATCCCAGCCCATTTCGGGTGAATTGGGCGGGAAGTGCTCCCGGACAAAAACCCTGTCTCCCCAGCGATCGAATATCTCGAGCAGTTGGATTTCCGTCACATACTCAGGGCTGGCAAACAAAGTGAACGAACTGTTCAAACCTGTCGCTGCTGGTTTTATTACATTGGGCGCAAACCAATCGCCTTCCGCTTTTTTCACCAAGACCCAGACGGAATCTTCGAGCAAACAGCCATTTACGTCCTGGATTTCGAGGGAATACAGGGTGTTCGCCGACGGCTGCACGGTAATGACCAAATCGGTCTCCTGCATCGCGCCGGCGCTGTTGTGCCAGGTTAAAATGACTGGTTGGGCGTTGGTTTGCGCCTGCAATTCGGCTGATCCGCCTGCGACAATCGTCTGATCTTCGCCCAGGTCCAACCAGACAGGCGACGTAATGCCGATTTCAAACGCTTTGATCTCGCAATTCTCCGTGATCGAATACGTTCCGGGCTGGCAGTACTCCTGGCCGTTGAATGTCACGCAGGGCTGCGCGCAGGTCAACGTGCCCACCACACCCAACTGCACCGTCGGCAAACTCAGGTCTTCCCCGATCTGGAACTCCTTGATCTCGCAGTTCTCCGTGATCGAATACGTTCCGGGCTGGCAGTATTCCTGGCCGTTGAATGTCACGCAGGGCTGTGCGCAGGTCAACGTGCCCACCACGCCCAACTGCACCGTCGGCAAACTCAGGTCTTCCCCGATCTGGAACTCTTTGATCTCGCAATTCTCCGTGTACGAATACGTTCCGGGCTGGCAGTATTCCTGGCCGTTGAATGTCACGCAGGGCTGCGCGCAGGTCAGGGTGCCCACCACGCCCAACTGCACCGTCGGCAAACTCAGGTCTTCCCCGATCTGGAACTCTTTGATCTCGCAATTCTCCGTGTACGAATACGTTCCGGGCTGGCAGTACTCCTGGCCGTTGAATGTCACGCAGGGCTGTGCGCAGGTCAGGATGCCCACCACGCCCAACTGCGCCGTCGGCAAACTCAGGTCTTCCCCGATCTGGAACTCCTTGATCTCGCAGTTCTCCGTGTACGAATACGTTCCGGGCTGGCAGTATTCCTGGCCGTTGAATGTCACGCAGGGCTGCGCGCAGGTCAGGGTGCCCACCACGCCCAACTGCACCGTCGGCAAACTCAGGTCTTCCCCAATCTGGAACTCTTTGATCTCGCAATTCTCCGTGATCGAATACGTTCCGGGCTGGCAGTATTCCTGGCCGTTGAATGTCACGCAGGGCTGCGCGCAGGTCAGCGTGCCCACCACGCCCAACTGCACCGTCGGCAAACTCAGGTCTTCACCGATCTGGAACTCCTTGATCTCGCAATTCTCCGTGTACGAATACGTTCCGGGCTGGCAGTATTCCTGGCCGTTGAATGTCACGCAGGGCTGCGCGCAGGTCAACGTGCCCACTACGCCCAACTGCACCGTCGGCAAACTCAGGTCTTCCCCAATCTGGAACTCCTTGATCTCGCAATTCTCCGTGTACGAATACGTTCCGGGCTGGCAGTATTCCTGGCCGTTGTAGGACACGCAGGGCTGTGCGCAGGTCAGGGTGCCCACCACGCCGAGTTGCACCACTTGCGGCGCATTCACAACCACCGTTGTAGTAACGACGCTTGCACAGCCGTTGGCCGGATTGGTGGCAGTCACGGTATAATCGGTGGTTACCAATGGAGTCACGGAAATATTTTGTGTCGTTTCGCCGGTACTCCAGAGATATTGCAGACCGGAAGGATCGGTCGGCGCCGTTTGTAAAGTGACGCTTTCGCCGGCACAAATGGGCGATACAGGAAGCATCGGACACCATGGCGGCGTGACATCCTCCAGAATTGTGAAGGTATTGTTTCCGCAGCCATCCGGTTTGGGGACAACGTATTGGCCCGGCTGCGTGTAGGTATTTCCCAAAAAGTTGATTTCCAACTGGTTGCAAGTCAACAGTCCTGCCACGCCCAGGTCGGTATCCACAGGAGGATTGACCGTCACGGTAATATCCTCTGTGGCGGTACATCCATTGACATTGTCAGTGGCGATGACCGTATAGGTAGTGGTCTCGGCTGGAGACACTTGTATTTGCGTGCCCGAACTGCCATCATCCCAGGTCACTATCACCTGAGGAGAATTGGGATCGGCCGTCAACATGGCTGTCTCGCCCAAACAGATTTGCTGAGGCGGGCTGACATTCAGTATAGGCGGCGTATTATCCTGGTCAATAACAAATTGATGCTCGCCGCATCCGCCGGGATCCGGCACCGTGTAGTTGCCCGGCTGGTTATAGGTTTTTCCCATAAAAGAAATCGCAGCCAGGTTACAGGTTAAAGTCCCGATGGTGCCGTGATTGGTGACAATATAGGGCTTTACGATGACTGAGAAATTGATCACGGAATCACATCCCTGATATGACTCGAGCACTACCTGGTGGTTGCCGCCTGAACAAAACTCTTCGCCGGCAACATACACACATTCTCCTTCGCAAATGGTTTTGGGAGGCAGGTGCGTATTAATTGGCAGAATGACTTGCACCGCAGTGGTCGTTGTATTGGTACAACCGTTGACCGGATTGGTGACCGTGACGGAATAGGAATTGTTAACCGGCGGCTGGACGGATATTTGCGCACCTGTCATGCCGTTACTCCAGGTATATTGTGCCATAGGCACATTGGAATTTGCCGTGAGTATTACGAAATCACCGTAGCATATTTTGGGGACGGGCGCAATATTTATCTGAGGCGGAGTTGTGTTGTTCGTAATAAGGACGTGATAGTCTCCGCAACCATTCGGTTTTGGCACCGTATACAGACCGGGTTGCGTAAAGGTGTTCCCCAAAAAATTAACTTCATGTACAGCACAAGTCAATTCGAGAACCACCGATTCATCCGTAGGCGGCACCACTGTTACCGTCACATTGTCTTCACTGGTGCAACCGTTTGTGGTATTGGTCACCGTGAGCGAATAAGTCGTGGTGGCAGTTGGGGTAACCGTCGTTAAGAGTGCAGTGCTGCCATTACTCCAGAGATAAGTATAAGCAGCGCCGGTGGAGGATGAGGAACTTCCGATGGTCGCGCTTTCTCCCACGCAGATCTGTTGGTCGGGTCCGGCATTGGCAACAGGCGGAATAATATCGGAGAATATGATCAATTTCTTCGTCAAGCAATTTGTCTGCTCCACGATATACACGCCAGGCGCGCAGAAGGGTTGTCCGTTGTAAAAATAACAGGGTTCCACACAGGATATTTCGCCGTAAATGGTTTCCACATCGTGGTGCACCGTCACATCTTTCGGCAAAAATCCGGGAACACAACCTGGCAGGCAATCGCAATGAAATGTTGTATCCAAAGGCGTCGGATTAATGAACTCCCAATAGACGGTGACAGTACCGGTCAATGTCGTATCCAATCCCAACAAGCTCGAATCCACCTGTGCCGTAATGGTCAGGACATTGATGCTGTCGCTCAAAAAATTCATAAAGGGCGGTATCACCCAATGCAACACCGCTGAATCCTGTCCCGGCGGACAGGCTTCAGGCGGAGGCAGGCAATAGATGCCATTGCCTCCGACGGGCTGGCCGTAAGAAACGTCGCAATACCCCGGCACCAGCGTATATTGGACGATGTCGGCGGGGCAAAGATCGCCCGGGCCGTCTATATAGCTGTCCGTGCAATCGCAAGTCGGCTCACCGGGCGAGGCCGTACCGATGCCATGCACTATATGTACCTGGAATTTGCATTCGGCGTTGTAAAAGCCGTCCACCGCCAGGTAATAGATCGCGCCCGGCGTAAGGCCGCCTGCCGTAAGATGTGCCACATTACCGTCCGTCGCAGAAATAAAGGACAACAACGCCATGGTATCGCAATCGCCCGAAAGCAGGAAAAAGCCGAGTTCGTTGCCGGTCTGACAGTCGAACACCTGAAAATCAATCACGATGGAATCTTCGCAGGGGGTGATGCGCAGCCAGCCGTTGTTTTCAAATTGGGGGATGGTATCGGTGGCGCCGGCCGGCTGGTCGGGCGTGAGACCCGTTGTCGAGCCGCAAAAATTCTCTAAATAGTTGCCGCACAACAGCGGCGCCTGGTGGCAACTGTCGGCCAATGGAGCCGGCGTGTTAAACTGCACGCAATCGGGCGGGCCGTACGGATTGGTACAGGGAGGAGGACTGGAAATGGTAATGGGAGCAATCGGCGATGTGCAGCAACGAGGTATACACATCGGGCATTCATCCTGGTCTATACCGGGGCATGTATGAATGAAACTCGCAGTAACGATTCCGTTGACAACCGGCTGAGTGAACTGAATGGTAATTTGGAAAGCATGCGGGTCGGCACTGACGATTTGGGTACCAGGTGGTAAGTTCCAGTTCACTCCAAGGCAATTGTTCACATAAAAATCCGTCCAACCCTGCGTGCAGCCGGCTGACATATTCTGCTGGCATACCGGCAAATGCAGCGTCAATGTGCCGCCGCCACACGAAAAAGCCTGAAAACCAATAAATCCTGGCTGAAGGGCAACGCTCGCACTCGGCGGCGTCAGATCCATACCTTCCAGAATGTCTATAGTAAAGTCACATTGATCACCCTCATAACCATCAATGATCAACAGGTATGGCTCTCCCGGTGTAACTGCCGATGTAAGGAACAACGGCACATTGCCCCCACCCGCAACGCCACCGCTGCACCCTACAATCTGACCGGAACAGGAATCCGCCAACGCCACCTGTAAACCATTACCTACTGCACAATTGGATGGATATACGACGAGGGAAATCTGATCCGCACAAGGGACGATTTTAAAAAATTGAGGGTTGTGGAAATTGCCGCAAATGCTGAAACCCGGAATATCGGGAGCATCCTGGTATCCGTAATTGCTGCCCATATAACCGTCGAGGGCATAACCGCAAATGAATTTTGCGGAATCGCAAATATTGGCCGCCGGGAGGCTGCAATCCTGAGCGGAAAGCCGGGCAAAAAAGGCGAATAAAAGTGCGATGGTGAGGAGTTGTTGTTTCATGGAAGGAAAGTTGATTTGAGAAAAGAGATACCCGTTTCCCGCCGACGCGCTGCTCCATGCTTGAAAAATTATTACGCAGCGTCCTTCTCGCCCCGGCGCCTTACCTTTGCGCCAAATGATCCGGCCGATGTTTTTCCGAATCCTGTTATTTTCATCTTTGTTCTTGATAATCAATGGCTGCGGTGAGCGGACCACGCTCGACCCCGAACCTCCCGACGCATCGCAATCCGCCTATTTTCCCCTGCAAACCGGCAAATATATCGTGTACCAGGTGGACAGCATTATCTACGATTTCGCCGCCGGTGGCGGCACCGTGCGCGACTCGTTCAGAACTTTTGTCAAGGAAATTACGACCGATACGCTGCGCGACCAGACCGGCCAACTGCTCTACACCATCGAGCGCTACGAACGGAAAAGCGATACCGTCGCCTGGACCTTGCGCAGCATTTCCACCGCTGCCCGCACGGCCACGCAGGCCATCCGGACGGAGGATAATTATCGCTTTTTGAAACTTATTTTTCCCCTCGATACCCGCAGCGAATGGGACGGCAATATCTGGATTGATAAAAACCGCGAGATCGAGATCGCCGGAGAAAGAATGCGCCCATTCATCAACTGGCAATACGAAGTAGACTCCATTGATGTTCAGGCTTTTGCGGGAGCCTTCGTTTTCGACTCTACCCTGCTCGTGACCGAAGCCGACGATAACAACATTATCGAGCGGCGACTGTCGCGGGTGCGTTACGCCAAACACGTCGGGCTGGTATGGCGGGAGCAATGGATACTCGATTCGCAATACTGCAACCAATCACCGCCGCCCGCCGACTGCGCAACGCGCCCCTGGGAATTGAAAGCGGAAAAAGGATATATTTTGCGGCAAACCATTCTCGAATTCAACTAATGGCTGATATTCAATACATCAACATCGGTTACACCAAAAAAACACACGGCATAGGCGGCGAACTGAAGCTCGTCGTCGAAGAGCGTTTCCTGGAGGATTTTTTAAAAAACGAGCGCATTTTTCTCGACGTAAAAGGAGCGAAAGTGCCCTACTTCGTCGCCAATGTGCGTGGGAAAGGCGAGATGATCCTGAAACTTGAAGAAGTGGACAACCGGGAAGCAGCTTTTGCGCTGCAATCCCGCGAAGTGTTTCTGCGCGAACAGGACCTTATCCCCGAGCACCTGCGGGAACTGGAGATTGAAGAAGAAGAAGCCCTTGAATATGAGCACCTTACAGGTTTTATGATCGTGGACAAAACCGCAGGAGAGGTGGGTCTGATCGGTGAGGTGCTCGACATGCCGCAGCAGGAAATGGCTTTTTTACAATACAAAGGCCGCGATGTGCTCATCCCCCTCAACGGGCAAATGATCACTTCGATTGACGAAAAAGGAAAGAAGGTATTTATGGATTTGCCCGAGGGATTGCTGGAGGTGTAGGGCCGGCAGCGCGGCGTTCAGACCGCCGCGGTCAAAGGCATTTATGCCTTTCAGGCGGGTTACCAGTACGGATTTCGCGGCAATTGCTTCACCCGGTAGCCTGCCTTGCGTAATTCGGAAAGGCAATCCTCCGTCGGTTCTTCTTTTAAAATGACGACGGCGAGCAACTGCGGGCTGGTGATCTTTAAAAAACTGAGGGTATCCAAAACGCCGGTCATCACATCCACCTGTAATTTTTTCAGGGAAAATCCGGCAACCGGGACGTTTTCCGCGCCGTTTTTATGGTAAATGTTCAACCCTTTGAAGGCTACATAAGGGAAGTTCAGCCCCAACGCCACTTTTTCCATTTCCCTTTCCGAAATTTTATAGACATAGTTGCCCACATCTTCATAGGTGTGGCGTTTGATCTCTTTTCCGAACAACAATTTCAAAATTCCCAACGCATTGATCGCCGACAAAATGCTGCGGAAAAACGCCTGAAAAAAATTGGTAAAAATGTAGTGATCTACCGGCTCCAGCAACACCACACCTTTGCGAGCCACCCGCAGCATTTCATACAAAGCCTTCATCGGCCGTGGAAAATGGTGGTACGACTCCTTGCACAATACGAAGTCGAAAGCGTTGTCGCCAAACGATAACGCCTCCGCATTTTCCTTGCTGAAACGGCTGATATAACCCATTTCCGCACCTTCGCGCAGCAGCGCATCCGAAATGTCCGAAGCCGTCGCCTCCGCGCCCTTCGAGGCGAGGTAATGCGCGTCGCTGCCATATCGCCCGTCGCCCACCGTCAGCCAAGCTGCACCCGGATAGGTTGCCAATAAAGGGTCGGAAATGGCATTTCGCTGCTGTGCCTGGGCAAACCCGATCGTCCCTTCCCTGAACCAACTCTGCGCGATCTGCGCACGGTCGCCTCCCTTGCTGTATTTGTAAAAATGCTGCTCGTGCAGCGCATAACTCTTCTCGAATTGATTGCTCATCCCTTGAAATTTCGCTGCGAAGGTAGTCCGTTCGCGCCGAACGGCGTACCACGAAAACACCCTGATAACATTTTTTACTAACTGCAATATATGGCCGACAGCAACGCCCGGAACGGAAAATGTAGCCGAACATCTGCCAGAATTGGGCATATTATGTTTTATTTAACAAATATTTCCAAACCATAGAAACTTTTTTTCCTGGCAGGAACGTTCACATTTTATATCTCCGATCCATTAACCACTAAACTTTTCTTCCTATGTCCTACCACCTCGCAGAACGCAATGAGCGCCAGGGTCGTTTTCACGCCCTCGTTCTCGCCATCGCCCTCCACCTTGCTCTTGCAGCATTGTTGTACCTCTACACGAGCGAGGAGCCTGTCCCGCAACTGAAAAAATACGAACCGGCCAATATCGAAAAAAACCTCCCGAAGCCCCAGGCAAAAGCCTGACGCCCCTCGTATGACCACCTGACCGTGAGAACAACAGAATACGCGCGCCGCACTCCTCCCACGAGTGCGGCGTTTTTTTTGTCCGCCTATCGTCTGGCCAGCCAAACCCGCATCAGATAATTGTTGGCTGTCAGGTACAGTGCTTTCCCGTTGTTGCCGAAAGCGCAATTGGCAGTGGGTTGTCCCGTGTCTATCCGGCCTAAAGCCGCGCCGTCGGCGCCGAATATCCAAACACCGCCCGGCCCGGTGGCAAATACGATCCCGTCCGGGCTGACTTTCAGCCCGTCAGGCAGTCCCGGCATTGCATCCGATACTTTGGAAGTTGCGTCGTGAAACAAACGGCCGTTTTTCAAACTGCCGTCCGGCTGAACCTCGTAGGCCATCCAGATGGCTTTTGCCGGGTCGGAGTTGGCGACGTACAGCGTTTTTTCGTCGGGAGAAAAAGCGATGCCGTTGGGACGCGTGAGTGAGTCAAGCAGCAGAACGACCGTGCCGTCGGGGCGGAGGCGATAAACACCCTGAAACGGTATTTCTTTGGCCGGATCTTCGGCCTGCTTTTCCAATCCGTAAGGCGGGTCGGTGAAATATAGGTTGCCCTGACGGTCGAACACTGCGTCGTTGGGGCTGTTGAAGCGTTTGCCGTTCCAGCGGTCGGCAAGGGTGACGAATTCGGGAGCAGGCCGGTCGAGCGGAGCATTCATCCGCACTACGCGCCGGTCGCCATGCTGACAAAGCACGAGTTGCCCTGCTGCGTCGAGCAACAAGCCGTTGGCGCCGGGTTCGCCGCCTCGGGAAGATTTGCCGGAATAGCCGGAGGGCGTGAGATACAAGCTGACCCCTTCCCCTTCTTTCCAGCGCATGACGCGGTTCGGTGGGATGTCGGTGAACAACAAATATTCGCCGGCAGCAATCCAGAGCGGCCCTTCCGACCATTTAAAACCTTCTGCCAGCACCTCGATTTTTGCATCCGGCGCGATGATGCTGTCGAGCGAAGGGTGCAGGCGCTCGATCTTGCCGGCGGAGAGATAAGTTGGGGCTGTTGGCTGCTCCTTTTTAGCGGCTGGTTGTTGGCAGGAACAGATAAAAGTGCTGATAGTTAATGAGATGTAGCAGAGAGTTTTCATCAATCATGATTTTAATTACTGGGACATCGGATTTTTTGACATTGGACATTAGACTAAATGATTGATTTTCAGGGCCTGAAAGTCCAACGTCTGATGTCAATGAGAATGAAATATTCGGTTATAACTGAATCGTGCGAATCACCCCCTCTCCCCAAAAATCAAACTCCCCATCCTCACCATCGTGCTGCCTTCTTCCACAGCAATGCGCCAATCTCCCGACATGCCCATCGAGATTTCACGGAAATTCGGATCGCCGGGAAAAAATTCTTTTTTCAGTTTGTCAAAGATCGTTTTCAGGCGGCGGAACTCGCTGCGCACCTGTGTCACGTCGTCGGTGAATGTCGCCATACCCATCACCCCGCAGATGCGGATGTTTTTCAACTGCTTAAAATTGTCGTCCGACAGCAATTCACGCGCTTCGGCTTCGTCGAGGCCGAATTTCGTTTCTTCCTGCGCTATGTGAAACTGGAGGAGGCAGTCAATCACGCGATTGTTTTTAAGCGCCTGTTTATCAATCTCCTGCAGAAGTTTGAGACTATCCACCGAATGGATCATGCGCACGAAAGGTGCGATGTATTTTACTTTATTTGTCTGCAAATGGCCAATCAGGTGCCATTCGATATCGGCGGGCAGCGCGGCGTGTTTTTCGAGCATCTCCTGGGCACGATTTTCGCCGAAAATTCGCTGGCCCTGGCGGTAGATTTCCAGGATGCGTTCGGGAGGATGCGTTTTGGAGACCGCCACGAGGGTGACGTTTTGGGCGGCGAGTTCGCGCAGAAGTTCGGTGAGCATAATAAATGGTACTGGCTGGTTGGCAAAGGTAACGAAACCAGTCCTTATACGCCTGACAGACCCGACAGTTGTAAATTTTTTGCAAAGTCGAAATCCTTAACTATTATCGTTAGAACGGGTTGCGGCTTTTTGCCATACCTTAGCCGCCCCATTTCCCAATACCGATTTTTTATTCAAAATCCCGTGTTTTCTTCAATTTTTGAAGTTTAATTATCTCTATGTCATCCCGTTTTCTTTTCCCAATTTTATCCATTGTGTTCGTCTTCGCTGCCCGGACGGCAAACTCCCAGATCTGGCAGGAAAATTTCAGCGGCGCCAACCAGGGTTGGACGGCAAACTTTAATGACTGCGATGCTCCGGGATTCGCCGGCGTGCAAAATGGCCGCTTTGAGATCATAGATATGGAAGGCAACTGTTGCACTACGGGAGGAGACAATGAAAATGAGTGGATTACGAACGAAATCTCTACCACGGGCTATTGCTCGGTCTCCATTTCGGTTGATTATGGCTTTAGCGGCACGATGGAATGTGTGGCCGGCGGCCCCTATTTCGGTTGTACCAATAATGCCGCCATTGACAACGGTCACGATCAAATGGTGTTTGAATACAGCCTCAACGGCAGCGGTTCGTGGGTTCAGTTCGGCTACGTCTGCGGCGGAATGACGGGCACTGCAACTGCAACCGGTTTGATCTGCACCTCTATCCAGATAAGAATCAGGGCCGCCAACAAAGCGCAAGCCGAATTATACTGGTTTGATAACGTGACCGTTACAGGCATTTCCGCTCCCACCGTCAACCCCGTCAACGATGTGACGGTGTGCTCCGGTCAACCTGTTTCGGTGTCGTTCAGCGGCATGGGCAATCCTGCGCCGACTTTTTCCTGGACGAACGACAACACTGCCATCGGCCTCGGCGCTTCAGGCAACGGGAACATCAGTTTTAACACACCTGCCGGTCTGACCAGCCAGGAAGTAGCCACCATCGCTGTGACGCCCAATTCCGCAGGCTGCATGGGTACACCCGAAACATTCACCATCACGGTGAATCCTCCCCCGACGGTGGACGATCCGGCAAATGTGACGGTTTGTCCCGGCGACGCCCTATCCATTATTTTTACCGGAAACGACCCGAATGCTACCTACAACTGGACGGCCAGTTTGCCTATTCCGGGCGGCGGCGCCAGCGGTCAGGGCAACATCAATATTCCGGTTATTCCCGTCATTCCCTTCGCCATTACCGCAAATGTCACGGTGACCGCTTCCGCGAACGGCTGCACGGGGCCGCCGCAGGTGTTCACCGTATCGGGTTTTCCGACCCCCAGCGGCAACCTGACCCTGACCGGGCCTTCGACGATCTGTCAGGGGCAAAACGCGACATTTTCGGTCACTATTTCGAGCGGAGGCGCGCCATTTTCTTTCATTTATGCGATAGACGGCGTCAACCAGGCGCCGGTGAACGCCACCAGCAGTCCCTATGTTTTGACTGTGCCGCTTACGGCGAATGCCACGGTGAGCCTGGTCAGCGTGACCGCCAGCAACACCTGCGAAGGCCCCGGCTCGGGCAGCGCCAACGTAACCGTAACGCCAACGCCCACAGCAACCCTTTCCGGCGGGAGCGGCACCATCTGCAGCGGCGGGACGCAAGACCTGGAAGTTTCTTTCGACGGTGGGAACGGCACCTATACCTTTGTGTACCGCATCAATGGCATCAGTCAGCCGCCCATCACCACCACAGGATCGCCATATACGATCACCGTTTCGCCGGCTACGCCCGGCACTTATACCTATACCCTGGCCAGCGTGACGAGCAACGGCTGCACCGGCACAGTGGGCGGTTCCTACTCATTGACCGTCCAGCAATCGCCCACTGCCACCCTGACCGGCGGCGGCGTGACCGTGTGCGCGGGACAAACGGTGAACCTGACGATTGACTTCACAGGAATGGGGCCATTCACCGTCAACTACACCGCCAATGGCGATCCGCAGCCTGAAATAACGACCTCCAGCGATCCGTATATTTTCAGCGTAGCGCCCTCCACCACAACGACTTATGAATTGACCGACGTCACAGCCAACGGTTGTGCAGGGACGGTGCAAGGCGTCGTGACTGTCACGGTCAATCCGAGCCCCACCGCTACCCTCGCCAGCGATACCGTCGCCCTTTGCAGCGGAGAGAGCGACACTTTGAAATTCACATTCACCGGACCCTCGCCCTATACTTTCATCTATGCCGTAAATGGCGTCAATCAGCCGCCCATAACGACCTCCCAAACGACCTACAACGTCATTGTAAACCCCTCCGTTACCACCAACTACACCCTGTTCAGCGTCACGGGCGGCGGCTGCACGGGTTTTGTCAGCGGCATTTACCGGATCACGGTGGGATCGCCTCCGTCGGCGACGATCAGCGGAGATACGACCATTTGCCCCGGTACGTCGGCATCATTGGTGATAGATTTTACCGGCACCGCCCCTTTCACTTTTGTTTACGCGGCCAATGGCATCAACCAGCCGGCCATTACGACCTCGAACGACCCTTATATTTTGAATGTATCGCCCATGTCCGTGACGGCATACACGATAGACAGCATCAATTCCAACGGCTGCGCGGGCACAACTTCGGGAATGGCGACGGTGAACCTTTCACCCACTGTGTCGGCAGTCATCTCCGGCGGCGGTCAAATCTGCACGACCGGCAACGGCACGGATATTTTTATTGACTTCTTCGGTATTGGTCCATATACTTTTACCTATACCGCCGACTTTGTGCCGGTCGCTACCATCACGACCGACACCAACCATTACGTTATTCACGTCAATCCGGCCAACGGAACGATTTACCGTTTAGACAGCGTGAGCAACGGCGTGTGTGGCGGTACCGTTTCGGGAGCGGCCGTCGTAAAGGTTTTTGTACCTTCCAATGCTGTGCTTTCGGGCGACCAGACCTTTTGCGATTCGGCTAATACCACTGTAATGATTGATTTTACGGGCACGGGACCATTCACCATCGTGTACAGCATAGACGGCGTCGTTCAACCGCCGGATACCACCGAAGACGACCCGTATATGATCCCGGTGATCACCACTACGACGACTCAATACGAACTTATCAGCGTCGAATCGCCGGGGTGTATCGGGATGGACTCCGGTATGGCGACGATCACGATTAATTATGCGCCTTCTTACGCCAACTTCGACCTCGATTGTAATTTCGCGGGAAACAATTATACCGTCAGTTTCGACGTGCTGGGGGCAACTCCGCCGCTGACGCTGGTGACGGGCAGCGGGAATTTTACCGGGATGCAATTTACCAGTAATCCGATTCCCATCGGGACACCCTACAACATCGTCTTTCACGACGCCAACGACTGCGGCGACGTGACCGTGAGCGGGCCGTCCAATTGCAACTGCAAAACCGACGCGGGTTCGATGAACCTGACGCCCATCGAAGTCTGCGTGGGACAAACGGCCATCGCGACGTGGAACAACGACTCTATTGACGACGGCGACGATCTCCTGCTGTTTATTCTTCATACCAATCCGGCTCAGCCGATCGGGACCATTCTCGCCTGGAATACAACGCCTTCGTTCACTTTCGGACCAGGCATGACGGCGGGCGTGACGTATTATATTTCAGCCGTCGCCGGAAACAACGACGGCGCAGGTAACGTAGACCTCAACGACCCCTGCCTCTCTGTTTCACAAGGTACGCCGGTCACATTTTTCCCCTTGCCGACGGCGCAAATGGGATTGGGCGACACGATCTGCGCCGGTGCGCAGGCTGTTATTCCGGTGACGCTGACGGGGGTCGCGCCATTTTCGCTCACCTGGGCTGTCAACGGCATCGTGCAACCAACGGCCAACAACATTCCGGCTTCGCCATATCAACTGGCCATTCAACCCGTATCGAACACGACCATCACCTTAGTGTCGGTAAGCGACAGCCGCTGCAATACGCCGGTCAGCGACACCGCCCAGATCATCGTTAACGCGCCACCGCAGGTTTCCAACCTGAGCGATACCTGCAATTTTAATACCCAAACCTACCAACTGATTTTCACGGTTGCAGGTACGCCACCGTTCAACATCAGCGGAGTAACGGGCACTTTCAATGGCAACGTGTTCACTACCGACCCGATCCCTTCGAGCAGCCCGTATTCGATCGCGATATCGGACATTAATATGTGCGGTCAAACCACGCTTTCCGACTCGGTGGATTGCAATTGCCCGACAAACGCGGGCACGATGAGCCAAACGCCCGTCATTGTTTGTGAAAATGCATTATTGATCGTACCCGCAGCCACAGGTGAAAATTTAGACGCGGACGATCAACTGAAGTACATTTTGCACACGAATCCGGGCAATCCACCGGGAGTGATCCTCGCCTGGAGCGACATCCCGCAATTCACTTTCCAACCGGGTATGATGACCAATACCACTTATTACGTGTCGTCCATTGCCGGCAACGCGGGCGCTCCAGGTCAGATCAACTTAGGCGACCCGTGCCTGTCCATCGCGCAGGGAACACCCGTTCAATTCCACGCGGCGCCGACGGCCAGCCTCAGCCCCGCAGATACGGCCGTTTGTTCCGGCAAACCCGTGACACTCACCGTGAATCTTACCGGAACGGCGCCTTTTTCGTTCACTTATTCCGTCGGAGGAGTTCCCCAGCCTCCCGTGACGGGTGTGAACAACAACTCCTACTCCTTCACCAGCAGTTTTTCTCAAAATACGACCGTCTATCTGACCAGCATCGGCGACCAGTATTGCGCGAACGTGCCGGTGCAGGACTCGATGACCATTACCATCAGCGGCATCCCGCAGATCACCAATGTACAGACCGTTTGCGACAGTACGGGGCAGTTTTACGCAGTGAATTTCACCATCCTGGGCGGAGAAGCACCGTTCAACGTGACCGGCATCACCGGGACAATTGACAGCAACCTGTTCATTGGCAATGCGATCATTCCTTCCGGCAACCCCTACTCTATCAACCTGAGCGATGCCAATCTCTGCGGCGTGACCTTTATTGTCGGCTCTTACTCCTGCGCCTGCACGACCGACGCCGGCGCCCTCAGCCAGACCCCGCTGACGCTTTGCGCGGGAGATACCGCGACCATCAGCCCGGTCACAGGGGAATTGCTGGACGGGAACGATACCCTGGTGTACGTGCTGGCGACCGCGCCGAACCCGCCCGGCTGGACGATCCTGGCGACCAACAGCGTTCCCACGTTCGGGTTTATCCCCGGTACCATGTCGCCTAATACGACTTATTACATCGTCGCAGTGGCGGGCAATACTACGCCCTCCGGCGTTGATTTCAATGACGCCTGTACGAAAATCGCGACCGGCCCGACCGTTACCTGGCGCTCGCCGGTGACGGCGACGCTCAGCGGCCCGGCAAGCATTTGCGCCGGCGTTTCCTCCACACTGAATGTGACCTTTACAGGTGCCGGACAGTATTCTTTCGTTTACACCAACGGAACCCAACAGACTGTCAACACTTCGCAAAACCCTTACAATCTGACGCTTACGCCCGCCGCAAACGCCGGGAGCATTTCGCTGGTCTCCGTCACGGGCGCCGGCAGCTGTCCCGGCACGGTCAGCGGCAGTGTATCAGTGGCGCCCACGCCGCAGGCGTTGAACGTGCAGACTATTTGCGATTTCACGACGCAGACTTATCAATTGCAATTCAACATCAGCAACGGCGCGGCGCCGAACACGACTTATACCGTGACCGGCGTGACGGGCACTTTGAACGACACCATCTTTACTTCCAACCCGATTCCCGGCGCGCAACCCTACAATGTGACCATCACTAATCCCGCCGGTTGTTCCACCTCGATCGCGGGCGAATCGGACTGCCTCTGCAATACCGAGGCAGGGACGCTCACGGCAATCGAAGCCGATGCCTGCCTGCCTTCGGGTCAGGTGTCCGTGCAGGTCGGCGGACAGTCACTCGAGCCGGACGATGTATTGCAATACATTCTCTATCAAGACCCTGCACAATTGCCGCTCGGCATCATCGCCGTCAGCAATACGCCGCAATTCGGATTTCAGGCAGGTATGAGCGCCGGAGCGACCTACTACGTTTCCGCGATAGCGGGCAACAACGACGGAGCCGGGAATGTAGACACGAGCGACCTCTGTCTGTCTATTTCTCCGGGTGTGCCGGTGGTGTTCCACAACCCGCCGACGGCGACGCTATCGGGCAGCGCTTCTTTCTGCGCGGGCGGCAACGCGGCGTTCCAGATACAGTTTACCGGCACGGCGCCTTTCAAATTCGTGTACGCCATCAACAACAACGTGCAACCTGCCATCACCGCGCCGGGCAACACGTTCAGCATCACGACGAACAGCGTACAGCAGAACCAGATATTCACGCTCGTATCGGTGGAAGACAAATTCTGCACCGGTACGGTCAGCGGCCAGGCAACGGTGGACATCATCCCGCCGCCGGCGGCTTCGCTGATCGGAGACGCGACCATTTGTGCGGGCAGCAGTACTACATTGGGTCTGTCGCTCACCGGCGGCACTTCCTACGACGTGACCATCAGCGGCGGCGGCACGCCGATCGTTCTCACGGGTGTGCAAGACGGCGCAACGGTAGATGTAAGCCCTGCTGTCACAACGACTTATACGATCACTAATCTCGTCGCAACGGGCAATATCTGTCCTCCCGTCATCGGCACAGGCGCCACCATCACCGTATCCGACCTCTCGGCGACGGCCACCGTATCGGACTACAACGGCTTCGGCGTGAGTTGCCCCAACGGCGACGACGGTTCCATCAGCATCACGCCCATAGGAGGCATTCCGGAGATACTCGCTTCCTGGAGCAACGGGAACACCGGCCTGCAACAGGGCAATCTGCCTGCCGGCTCTTATACCGTTACGCTGACGGACCAAATCGGTTGTGTGTGGATTGATTCGTTCCTGCTGCTCGCGCCGCCGGGATTAGACATCACCGTTTCGACGACTTCGCCCACCTGTTTCGGCGACAACGACGGCACACTCACTGTCGAATCCATTATGGGTGGCGCCCAACCTTTCACCCTGACGCTCGACGGCGCCGCGCTCTCGACCGTTGATACCTTCCCGGTCACACTCGGACAGTTGGAAGCAGGCGATTACCTGCTCGAAGTGGCCGACGCCAACGGCTGCGTGACGGAGGATTCAATCAATGTCGCCGCGCCGCCGCAGATCACCGTGAACCTGGGCCCGGACGTGACCATCAGTTTCGGCGACAGCCTGTTGCTCGAAGCCCTGCTCAACACGACGGTGTACGATACTTTCAGCTGGTCGCCTGCGGAATACCTGCAAACGCCCGATTCGTTAGCCAGCATGATCCGGCCGTCGAACAGCCATATATATTCTTTCACTGTGATAGACACAGCAGGATGCCTCACCCGCGACGAAGTGCTCGTGGTCGTACAAAAATCGCAGCGCGTCTTTTTGCCTAACATCATCCGACCCGAGTCCATCGAGTTGAACGACTTTTTCACGGTATTCACCGGCGCGGAAGTCGTGCTGGTGCGCACGATGCGGATCTACGACCGCTGGGGCGAGATGGTGTTTGAAAATCAGGACTTTGAACCCAACCAGCCCCAGTTCGGCTGGAACGGCCGCGCCAACGGCGACGTGGTAAATCCGGGCGTGTTCATCTATGTCGTGGAAGTCGAGTATTTCGACGGGAAGCGGGAGGTGTTTTCGGGGGATGTGACGGTGGTAAGGTAGGGTGGCCGTTGTAAGGTAATTGTTTTTTGGGATTTCTGCAGATAATTTGTAACTTGCAGAGAGGTTTCCTAATATTGCCTCTGCAAGTTTATTGATTTGCTGAAATTCCAAAACATTTACAATCAATTGTGTCCATGAAATCTTTACATATATTATTCATCTGGATTGTTACCATCATTGACCCGATTTATATAAACGGACAATTCTCAATAAGCGGAACAATATTAACAGATGATGGCAAGGAAGTCACCGAAGCAAAAGTTTTTCTGATAAACGGCCTTGATTCGACGGTAGTATTGACTGATGCCGGAGGGCATTATTTATTTGAAAATGTTACAGGCGGCAATGATTATGTTGTAAAACCTTTTAAAAAAGATTCAATCCTAATATATTCAAATTCTAACGACCTAAACAGGCAAACAACTCACATTCTTGGCCTCGACGCATTAACCTACTACAGATATATAGCCAGCGATTTAAATGGCAATAACACTGTAACTGGTTTAGATCAATTATTGCTTCATAGGGCTTTGTTGGGTGACATAGACGAAAATTCCTACGATAGCTGGAGGTTTATTCCTGAATCATTTAACTTGCCACAAAACCCTGAAGGATTAACATACCCTGAATCAATACAAGTATTAAATTTAAATCAAAATTTAACAAATCAAAATTTTATTGGAATAAGAATGGGTGATTTGACACCAAATGATACCGACACATTATTGAGCAATAACGATACACCTCAATTATTATTCAAGCAAACCCCATATCAAGATTCCAAACCTCTGCTTGAGTTCGAAATGTGGGCATATAATTTTGAACAAGTTGAATCTTTTCAAATCCGAATAAATTGGGATTCATTATTATTAGATTCCATAATGTTTGAAAATGGCGATTTCCCATTCTTTGACATATCCATAAATAAATATAAAAAGAAAGAGCCGAAAGGAAATGTTACTTTTGTATGGTTTAAAACCACTCCACCCAACACTTTTAATCCTGATACTGTATTATTGGCCAAACTGTTCTTAAATGAAAAATGCCTGCAGGATAGCATTAGCACTAATGTAGGACTGACAAATCAGATATATTTTAATAAAAGCGCAGCGCTATATATTGATTTGAAAGAAATACAGAATGCGGCGTTTGTAAACACTCAGACAACTTTATCCGCTAATGCAGTTGCAAATAGTGAAATATCCTTTCCAACCGGAAATCAGGTTGCAGACATTAAGATCAATATCGAAGAATTTAGCAGTGGCGACCCTCCATATTTATTTCAATGGAGCAACGGTACAATAACTGAAGAAAGCTCCATAACGCTTCCATACGGAACATATTTTTGTACTGTCACTGATGCCAATGGATGCACCACTGTACTTGGCCCTCTTGAGGCGGGTGAGTCAAACATCAATGCTGGTTCATCAGAAAAAGAATTGGAAATAACAATCGCCCCCAATCCCTCATCAGACTATTTATTTATCAGACACAATTTATCAGATACAGAATATATAAAAATTGAATTATTAAATACTATAGGGAATATTGTGCTCCTTAAAGTTGCAGACACCTTTGAGAAGCAGTTTCAAGTTGATACATTCAAACTTCCCCCTGGGCTTTATCAATTGTTGTTCAGAACTGAAAAGATGACAAGATCTTTTTTAATCGTTTTAAATAATTAGATACAATATTTGTTATATTATATGAATTATTTTCTTCATTTTTTGCAAAAATCACATCCCGGCCGGCCACGTTTTTCCCTTTGATAATGATGTTGCCGTTAAAAGCCGACAGCCCTTTGCTCTCAATCTTGATATTGAGATTTTTTGGATTGTCGTCTGACTCGAAGATAATATCATTACCATTTTCTACTGCCTGTATTAAATCAATTGCCGCCTTTGTGACCCTTCCATTCATTATTTCATAATCCTTGAAATCAATCAAACCACTATTAAATGACTGTTGATACCCCCGAACTTTTATCAATAAAAAATCGGCGTGCCTTTTATTTACAGAGTCAGAAAGCATATTCGTCAAATGACCTAACGCTTGCTCAACATCTCCTGTAGAGATTATCTCTTTAATTTTTTTCAAGTCCGCCATAAGAGTTTACATTATAGAATTTATTTTGGCAGTAAAACCGGCATCGATCGTCCCATTTACACAACCGAAAGCCACATCACCATGTAAAATCGGTATAGGTATTTGAAAGTTGTCCGAGTTACTTGAAATTTTCCGGCTGGTGATAAGGCGGTGACTACCAGTCGCTGCCTCACTACGGATGCCGTTCAGCAAACGAGAATATGAGCCGCTCATTAATCACCAGATAATTTTTGAAATTGATTCGCATAATATTCATGCTCGCTTTTTCTATTTAAAACCATATATATATCCGACAACAATTTATAAACCTTATAAGCATTTATATTATTAAAATTATTAGATTCAATAATTTTTAAACTCTTGTGTGCATAATTAAGCGCATTAGAATATTTCCCTCTATAAAAATACACTTTAGCAATGTTATTATAGGCGCCAGCAAGGAAAACGCTTTCTGGATCCAATTTTTTTTCCATTATATTAATTGATTTTATCAAATAATTTTCCGATGTAATAGTATCGCCCGCCTGAAGATAATGTTTTGCGATATTGTTGTATAATGTAGCTAATATAGGATGTTCCGAAGGCATATGGTTCTCAATTTTTGCTATTGACTTCAAATGAAATTCTTCAGCATCCGGAATTTGGTTTTTCAAGTCGAGCGAAACAGCCATATTATTTAATACAAGCATATAAGAGTAATTATTTGTATCAGAAAGATTTTGCCACATTTTTATGGATTTAAAGTAATAGCATATTGAACTGTCTACATAGAATGATCCGTTTTCAAATGACATATCTTTATATGTTATGCCAATATCATTATAAAGCAAAGCGACTTCCTGGCTTTTAAGATTCAATATTTCAACAATCTCCTCTGCTTTCGAATAATATTTTCTTGACATTTCAAAGTTTTCGAGCATTGAATAACAATATCCAATCGAACGATATAAATCCACAAAAAAAGTATCAATCGGAATCAGGTCTTTTTGGCATAACTCCAACGAACGGTGTAAATGATCAAGTGCCGGTTGGTACATCCCTAAATCCTTATAGAAAGCGCCGACCAACATCTCATCCTGCATCTTTAATTTATTTTTGCTATTATTTGAAATATCATTAATATAGGAAAGAGCCAACTCGTAGTCGCCCCTGATATAATAATTCATTCCTAAAACCCAATTGATAATAAATTCAATATCGTTTGGCAAGTCGCCTTCCCGCAACTCATTCATGGCATTGAGGGTCGAAACCTGCATTTTCGATTCCTTATTTTTAATATTTTCTTCCAATCCTATCTCCCTCAATAAAGTATAGCACAATCTGATGTTTGTACTATCCGGAGTCATCGTATAAGCACCCCAAATTACTAAATCTGCGTGAACGATTTCCCCAAATTTTTTAGCATCGGGCTGAGAAGATACTCCGTCTTTATATTTATAATATTTTATATGTAAAAAATTATCGGATTTTTCATTGTAGGTATTCAATCGGACTTCCAATTGGGACATAAAATTATTGGCAGTCCCTGAAGTTATATTTATGTCTGATTTGAATGGGACTAGCGCGATATTAAAATATTGTGAATTTGATTCTTCGAATTTTTCAAATAGATTGAATCGTTCAATAAACTCGATCCGGAAATAATATATGGAAGAAAATAAAGTGGCCAATCCCAAAAAGAGAAATACCCACCTGAGATTAAAATTGTTATTAATTACTATATCGCGACCCGCGGACTTTTTGGCGTGAATAATTACATCTCCGCCAAAGCTGGAGATACCAGAATTAATAAAACCTTTTAAATCGGAATATTCATTTATAATATTTTTATATACCTTAGGTTTTTTTATTATTATTTTAATAACGCTATCTCTATTACTTTTGTTATCGGGGCTATGCAAATAACGGTTTATTATATTTTGTTCTTCTTCTGAAAAATTATTCCAGTTCTTATGAAAAAAATTGCTTTTTTCCACAATTGGATTGTTATTTAAAAAATTTTCTATATACATTGAATTACCCATAATATGGGTATGGCGCCAAAAACCATGCCATTATCGGCTATATGTTTTGCAGTTATTGGCCCCTTCGCCAGCAATCCCGGGTGTTTGGAAGTGAAAAACGAAAGTTTGCAAACGCGCTTGTCTTTCAATGGATTAAAGTAAAAACGCAGTCGCTCCAGGTCTGGGATTTCACTCCGTTGCATGGCAGGAAACTTTGCTCAGGCATTACTCAATTGTACAGGATCGAACCGTTGTTGCATGTACCGGATACATTCCCGCAGGGTCCTGATGATGATGTTTTCGTTGTTAATGCGCACATACAGTACGTCGTCTTCTTTTCCGTATGATGTACCGGTCATAAAAACGGGAACAGGCGAGGGGTCGCAGTCAATCCGAATGATCTCGCGCCCATCAATGATTTCGGCATCGAGGTGAACCAGGGTAGAAGGCACTCTGCCCAAGTGCTGCCGCACGCCCATGTTGATGCTGCGCATGATGTTGTCGCGTTTCGTATTGTTCAGTTTCAAGCCCACGATGCCGGCGCTTTTGTCGTCCACACCCAAAAAAATGGCGCCGCCGCTGGCGTTTTGCATCGCGGCGATGGTCTGAATGATTTTCGGGAAATGTTTTTCCGATGCCGATTCCTTGAATTCCACATGTTGGCCTTCACCCTGCATGATCAATTCGTAGCTGCTGACGGGCACGGCATCGCGCAGGTAAGAAATGATCTGGCGGGTCAGCGCCATCGCGATGTTCAGACGGAGTGTCGGGGGAAGTGTTTCGCCGAACAAGACCTCATCCTTTGAAAAACGCACCAGCCGCGCGCTTTCCAGCACTTTGATGGATCCCGTGCGCGTCCGGTTGTCGAAAATGGAAACTTCGCCGAAAATTTGCCCTGCGCCGAACTCTTTGATCTGTTGATAACGGAGCCGCAGCGCCAGTCGCCCCGATAAAACGAGAAAAAACGAATCGCCCGGATGCCGGATAGAAAATACTTCTTCGCCCGCTTCATACTCGATGATGGCGCCCAATTCAGCCATGCGGGCTTTGCTTTCCGTATCCAGTGCGGAGAATACGGGGCATGTTTTCAGCGCGTAATAAACCTCAAAAGTGCTTTTCATGCCGTTTCATTTGGAAGGTTCACATTTCGCCAAAAGCGGTTTGAATTGCTTTCTAACGCTTGTAAGGGAATGGCAAAACGTGTTCCAAAAAAGCAAACAGCCTCAGAGAAGTATGTGAGAATATGTTTATAAAGCACGCATACTACCGGTAAATCTGTTTCACTGCCGTTTCGATGGCTTTTTTGACGGTCGGCCAATCGGCTTCCTGCAGCAGGGTGAGGTCTTCGTCTTCTTCGGCGTCGGTGAAATAAGCCAGGCTTCGGGCAACCAGCAGTTCATTGCCATCGGGGTATTTTTGGTTGTAAAATCCGACCAGTTCTTTTAGTGAAAAATGTTTCATTAAAAAAAAGAGGTCGGTAAAATCCCGTTTTCTGCCTCTCCCGGTGATGGCTGCCAGTTTCATGGCCCCAATGTCCATCAAACTCAGCAAACGCAATCCGTCAGTGCGGTTGACTTCACCAAGCAATTGATAACGGTAATTTACAAAATCCACCTTCACGTCGTTCACTTTGAGAATGAGGTTATTTTTGGATTGTTGGATTGGCTTGATGGAACCGAGCGGAGCCACCAATTCCTCTATTTCGCCGTATTCAAACGGGCGATTTCCAAAAAAATCGAGGTCATAAGATTTCCGATGCCCGATCTGAAGTGCCAGCGCAGTGCCACCGGCAAGGTTGAAAGATTCCAACTGCGGCAGTGCCATGATTTGAGTCAATAAACCCAATGTCCCGGGTTCGACTGTATTTGTGTGTAGCATCTGAACTGTTCTTTCGGGATATCAAAAATTAAACTCAGGAAACTGAGCGTTTTGGGGTCCAAATCCCGCGCTTGCAACACGACTTCCCGAATGCGCTCCATGCCGTAATAACGCTGGATGGCACGCCAGTCTTCCATAAAACCATACGCTACCACGCGCTCGATGACGTACCGGGCTTTACCGTCCCAGTCGATCTTGTCGTAGTCGGTGTCCCAGAAGAGGACGCGGGAAAGTTGGGGTGGGGTGCGGTTTGTCATTGGTAGTGGATGTTGTTGTGGTGCGAAAATAGGGTTTTGGGGTGATTGTCAGGACTGTGATTTTTGTGATTTATATGATTAATTCTTTGAGATGACACCTACTCGTGCCTCGCAGATGTCACCTCAACGCGTTACCCCCCTCACCGCATCAGCACCATCTTCCCGAACCCGCCCTTGAAAAACCCGTCCACGCTGTCGTTCTCGAAAAACTCAAAGTCCGTGCCGTCGGCTTTTTTGGCGACGATGCGGTAGAGATAGACGCCGTTGGCCAACTGGTCGCCGTATTCGTCCTTGCCGTCCCAGCAAAAATCGCTCTGGTGCGTGCCCGCGCGCAGCGGGCCGAATTCCGCCTCGGTGATCTCGCGCACCACCCGGCCGCTGACGGTCATGATCTGGATTTTGAAGTGTACGGGTGTTTCGGCGCCCGTCATCGTGTAAACAAAGCAGGTGCGGGTGGAGAAGGGATTCGGGTAGTTCAGGATGTTGGACAAAGAGGATTTTGTGACGACTTTGAAGGTCACGGAAAAATCCAGCGCCGCCGATTCGTTGCCTGACGCGTCGCGGCCGTTCACGAGCAGGCGGTAATCGCCGTCGAGCGTAAAGGTGGGCCGCCATTCGAGGCGGGCGAGGTTTTTCTTCGGCAGATCGGAGGCGTCGGCGGGGAAGAACAGGACGGCAGGGTCGCTGAACGGGATGGGCTGCGTGGAGCCGTCGGGCAATTCGAGGCGAAGTTGAAAAGTCGCCGTATCGGTCATGGCCAGGAAACGGTTGTCGTCTTTGAGCGTGACGACGATCTCCGGTTTGGGCGACACTAAGTCGCCGTCGAGGATGTGGGTCCCGTCGAAGGTCACGTCGAGCAAGGGATTGCGGTTGTCGCGGCCGACGTAAAAGTCCTGGATGGCTACGTTGTTGAAATGATACAGTTCGGGTTGGGCGTTGCCGGGATTGACGTCTATGAAAAGGCGTTGGGAACCGTTCAGACCGGCCGTATTCGATTCAAAATAAACTTGCAAGGTATCGCCCGCCGGTAGCGGCCTGAATTTTTTGAATACATCCGCCCCTGTGCCGGCAGCGCCTTCCGTGCGGAATTTAACGAGCAGCGAATCGAACGCCGCGTCGGAGGCATTGGCGAAAGCGATGGAGGTTTTCAGCGTCTCACCTTGCTGGAGGGTATCGCGATAGAAGGTGTAATGCGCCGCCGGGTGCAGCGCGCCTTCGGGCAAAGCCTCGTAAAGCACGCGCAGGAAGACCGGTTGCGTGAGCGTACGCAGCAGCGTGTCGCCCGCGCCGTAGCGCAGTTTCAATGTGGGAAACTTGTTCGCGGGAATGCCGGTCAGCGTCGTATCGAAGGCGTTGTTCAATTGCATTAGGAGCGTATCGGGCAGCCCTTCGCGCACGGCCAGCAATTCCAGCCGGGTCACGTCGGAAGGATCGTCGAAGCCTTCCCTGCGCCAGTGCAATGATTTCCAGGATTTTACGGGGCCGATGACCGGCGTTTCCAGGATGCCGCTCGTCCATTTGGCAAAAAAGTCGGCGCGCATGGCGTAGGTCGAATCGGGGTTGTACACGATGGTATCCTGCACGGGGAACGACGGTGTATTTTGCCGGTAGATCAATCCGTAGGGATGCGGCGCGATCGCAAAATCCGCCAGTTGGCGCACCTTTTTCGCCCCCTGCGCTTCGAGTATCTGAAAAATATTTTTGCCGTAGGAAACCGAGTCTTTCGCCCAGCGCTGCGGCGCGTAGCCGATGGTATCCGTAGGGCGGCTGAAGGCCAGAAGTCCCACCACATAATTGTCGGGAATCTGGGTGCTGAGAAAATCCATGAGCCGCACCCTTTGCAGCGAATCGCGGGTACTGAACCAGAAAAACGGGCGGTCTTGTTGCGGATTGTGGTTGTATGGTCCGTTGGCCGGGTTGCGGACGAAGCGGCCTGTGTTGGGGTCGGAAAGCGCGACGACCACGCCGTCGTATACGCCCTGGACACTCCAGGTATAATCGCCCAGAACGCCGTCGTAAAAAGTGTTGTAAATACCCGGATAACGCGCCACGTCGCGATAGGCCACTTTGACGATCAGATTGGTCGAATTGTCCGCGAATTCCAATTGCCGGGTCGAATCCACGGCCTGCATGTTGGTGAACAGCCCGTCGCGGTACTGCCCGAAATCCGACTGGTTCCAGCCGGCGCTGCTGCCGGACAGATAAACAAAGGAACGCGTGCGCCATACCACCACGCCGTTGACCAGGCTATCGCGGGCCACGCGCCAATAATATACCGTGCTGTCCTGCAGCGCGATACCCGGCTGCCATTCCAACAGACCACCGCGCTGGAACACCTGCGCATTCTTTTTGAACGGGCTGTCGAAGGTCTCCAATGTATCCAATTCGAAGAGATAGCGCAGCGGCGCAGCGTTGGTGTTCAGCGTGGAAGCCCGCAAGGTCAATTCCGGTTGCCGGACGATGCCGTACGCCGGCGGATAGATCGCCTGCACGTCGTCGGAGTAAAAATAGACGTCAATGCCTTTTTCGCCCGTCGCGTCGGTGAGGTCGTTGTTCAGTTCGGCGGCAAAAGGTTTTTCTTCGATCTTGTTCTCCGGGTCGAGGGCGATGAAAAAACGGTTGAAGCCGGTTTTGCTGCCCGTCACAGGGATTGAGTATTCCAGCGAACTGCTGAAAGGCGGAGCCGGTACTGTGTCCGTCACGCGGCTCAGCACGGTGTTGTCGGGCAGCCGTTGTTCGATCTTTAGGGCGATTTGCCCGCCCGCATTTTCACCGATATTGGCCAGGTCGAAATGAAGTTTGAAGTTATTTTGCTGCAAACCGATGGGATTCGGGTCGAATTTGACCGATTGCTGATCCACCAGATAGTCGGGCCCCGGCTGGGCGGCAATGGCCACCGCCGGATCGCCCTGGAGCAGGTTTTGATGCAGCACGGCGATCAGGCCGTTGTCGTTCGTATTTTCCAGATCGTCAATCGTATGCTGCAATATCTCGCCCACGCTTTTTCCGTAATCGGGGCCGCCGAGCAGTTCGTAGTATTTGCGCCCGTAGTCGTGCAACGCGGTGATGTAACTGTAGTTGACCGAGGCGATGTAGGCGATAGCGCCCCGGTCGGGCGCAAGGATGAATTGTTCGCCGATGCCTTGTTGCGGCGCCGAGCACAAACCGGAAAAACAGCCCATGATCATCAGCAGCGGGTAGCGGCCAATGTTGTTGTAGGCGTCCGGGGTACCAATATCGAAATCAACGGAAAAAGCGGAAGAATGGCCGTAAATGGTCCAAAGCGACACACCGTCGTTGATCAGGTCGAGCATTTGTTCGTAACTCGATAGTTGGATGGGGTCGTTGGAGGTTTTGTAAAAGGTATGCACGTTCGCGCCGAAACGGTTGTTACCCAGCACATTCGCCATGTCGCTGGTATACACTTTGATGGCGGCAGTTTCGCCTGCCAGGCCGCCGCTGTTGTGGATGACCCGTTTCATCCAGGCTTTTCCTTCCACGGTTTGCGGGGCGGTTTGAAGGGTCAGTTCGTGCGATTTTACTTTTTCGAGGTAAACTTTGATCTGCGCAGGCGTTGTCACGGCAAGGCGTCCAATGGCGGCCACCGGCGCTACGAGGCGGTTGCCCCCCAGGACGAAAGGCATGTCCGCAGCCGGCGAGCCGTAAGTCGGCACGAAAAACAGCGAATCGGTCAGCGTCGTTTGTTTGGCCGATGTGCGAAACTGGCCGTAATCCAGACCTTTGCCGATGAGAAAGACGTAACGCACATCGGGCCATTGTTTTTCGGCGTAATGAATAAAATTGCGCAGCGCGATCGGGTGGAAACGCACGCCGTAGGCAAATTGCTCGTACAATTCGTTCACGTCCACGACGGCAACTTTGTGACCACCGCCGGCTGGGCTTTCGCGATAGGCGGCGAACTCAGATACGTGGTTCGTGCCGTTGTCATCGTACAGGGCCGGATTGGAGACAATAACATAGCCGGCATTTTCAGGGCGGTAATCGCGGAATTGCACGGATTGTATCGAAGCGACGGTTTTCACGGCGGCCGGGCTTGCCAGCACCAACTGCCGTTCGGAAGCGGAAGCGGGGATTTTTGCCTTCACGACCCCACCCTCCACGGTCGTTTCCAATCGGATCTTATTGGTCAGGTCGAACAGGAGGGGGGCGCCTCCAGAAGTGTTGAATGCCTTGATCTCGAGGTATTGCACCTCTGTCGAGGCGTCCAATACGAAGGCGGCATAGTTCGCATTCTCGAAGTCGAACTGGCGGGGATAACGCAGCAGGACACCCGCCAGGGCATGGCGATCCGTCGTGCCGAGCAGCGACTGGATTTTCACGGAAGCCGTAGTCGGGATGAGCGAAAGCGGCACCTGGAAGGTACGATGCACCAAACCCCATCCCGCAAAATTGTCGTCGGCGAAAACCGTGTCGTTCACCGTGATCCGTTGCTGGTGCTGCATGCCCGACTGACAGGCATAACGCACAGTCGCTGTGGCCGCAGGGCCGGTAGCATATAGTTTTTTCGGCGCCAACGCGACGGTGCTCAGGTTCGTGGCTCCTCTTGCAAAACCTTCGCCTTCAAACCACGAATAGGTGATCTCGTCGCTCCTTTTCCGTTTAAACAGGCTTTGGTTGAATATCTGCTGCACGGTGAACCAGCAAAATTCCGATTTGGGCGGCAGGTTGTTCAGGTCGTTCGGAAGCGCCGCATGGCGCAGCGGTTGCCCGCTTGTTTCCCAGGTGAGATAATAAACCGCCGTGTCGTTGAAAAGGCTGTACCAGGGGTTCAGATTTTCGGCAATGGGATTGTCGAACAGGTATTTATCCACCGCATCGCGGTTTTTTTCTCCGTAAAATTCGAGGAAATCCTGGTCGCCAAAAACGGCGTCGGTTGTGGTAAAAACCGGTTCCTGCACACCGTAGCGGTACAGGCGGAACTGGTTCGCCGGAACGCTTCCGACTGGGAAACCTGCCGCAGTCAGCGTTTGATAACCAATGCGGTAGATGCCGTCGTCCGCTACTTTTATTTTGAAATACGTTTTAGAGAAATCAATCCACTCGTTGCCGTAGAGGGTGTCAGCGCCGTTCCACATTTGGGCCCGGGCGCTGAAAAAGCAAAAAAGGATAATCGGAAGCGGGATCAGTTTTTTCATAGGAATCGGTAAAAGCCCGGCAAAAATACGCCGTTGCGCCGCTTCGTGCCGCCCTGAAAACGTCAATTGTTGGAAAACAGCCGATTCTTCCCACCATACAGGATAGCGTAAGCGCTCACCACGGCGAACGGCACGACAGGCAAGTGCAGGCGGTCGCCGGCGGCGAATGCGATCGCGCCGGTCAGGATGATGTACAAACCGAAAAACCAGCCCATGAGCCAAAATGATGCTCCGCCGGAGCCGGGAGCGTCTGTTTCAAGCGGAGCGAACGACCTGGTTACAGCCTTTATCCACGATCGCAACCCACCGGCCTTCTTCATCATCCAAAATGGTATGACAACCAGCACCAAAGCGGAATACAACATATTTTGCAGGCGGGAAATGAATTGTAACAACCGGACTGCCATCCCTTGCGAAGCTGCATCCGCGTCCAGTCGGGCGATGTAAAACGATGGCGCAACCGAGTTGGAAAAAATATTGCGGCAATACGTTATAAAAACCTGCGACGGCGCTTCCCGCAGCCGCTGGAAAAAAGCGAACCTCGCATAACGGGTAGAGGCTGCATAGCCACTTGAATCCCTGATGTCTGCCAATTCCCGCCAGCGCAATTCCGACTGCTCTTTCCAGGCTGCCCCGCGCGCCTCCCGGTCCGGGTGATGCCACAATTCCGAATATCCGGCCAGGTAAACGTACAGGTCGAAATCCTGGATGACCGTCATGGAAAACACTCCGTATGTCCGGTTCATCTGAGCGACCCGCATGCCGATGGTCAGGCAAAAGATCAGGGCGAGCAATCCGGGCACAAACAAGGTGTTGAATTTTCTTTCACGGAAGAAATGATAAAAGCCCCGAACCAATGCGAGCAATAGTAAACCAGCGACAAAATACTGCCCGGAAGGACGGATCAGGGTAGCAAAACAGAGCAAAGCGAAGGACGCGACCAACCAGCGCTTTGAACGGGATTGACAATGCCGGAGCCACGCGAACAGCGCAAAAGCGGTAAAAAAAATGAACGGCGTCTCGGAATTGATCTGTCTGGAAAAAACGAGGGCGCCGGCGTTCAGTCCGTACAAAAGAGCGACCCAATGCGCGTATGTCGGGTGGATAATCAACAAAATGCGCCACAGCGACACAACCGAACCCAACCAGAAACCGAATTGTACGACCGAAACGAACGCGTCCAAACCGGCGCCTTCCCGGCTCCACAAAAAGGGCCATCCGAACACCAGCGCGCATCCGAATGGGCGGGTGGGATGCACCTTGAAATACTCCTGAAAAAACATCCGGCCGCACTCCACGTAGCCCGGCCCATCGGCCCAGAGCGGCTCGGCCCGCCAGTAGCCGAGGAAGAGGTACAGGACGACATAACAGGCAAGCAATACCAACAGAGAAAGGATGGCGGAGCGGTAATTCACGTCGAGCAGGGAGTTTGAAAAGCAAAAATAGGCCGATTAAACTCAAATAACCTTTTTTTGCACCATGCCGTCACTGCGGAACACCCGAACAAATCCATCCGGAAATCTTTCTGCATCCGAATGGCAGCATCGCACCGATGCCGCGCTCGACTGGTTGCGCCGCAGCATGGAAGTCACGGGATGGCAGGGATCTTCGCACAGTTGGTCGCCGCTGTTCGGTTGGGCGAAAGCTTATCCCGAAACGACGGGGTATCTGATCGAAACCCTGCTCGATTATGCCGCATTGAAAAAAGACGATATGCTCTGCGATCAGGCGTTACAATGCGCCAACTGGCTGATTTCCATCCAATTGCCCGACGGAGCATTTGCCGGATTGCTGGCAGGCAACAAAGCGCCGAGCGTGTTCAATACCAGTCAGATTTTATTTGGGTTGGAGCGGGTAAGCGCCATTTCTGCCCCTACCCTTTCGGGAGAAGTGCCTGGGGTGGCGGCGAAAGAGGCGCTGACCCGTGCTGCCACCTGGCTGCTTTCCGTCCTCGAGCCCGATTTTTCGTGGGGTCGCTATGCATATATTCCGGGTTTCACGCCTTCGTACTACACCCGAGCGATATGGGGCGTTTTGAAAGCGAATCAAATACTTCAAAACCCGGAAGCGGAACATGCGATGCGCGAGGCCCTTCACTTTTATGCGGACCGCTTGTTGCCCAATGGCGCGGTACGCGATGGAGGGTTTTGGCCCGGCAAACCGGCGTTTACCCATACGCTGGCGTATGCGTTCGAGGGTTTTCTGGAGAGTGCGGTTTTGTTGAATGAAAAAGAAATTATTGGTAAGAAAATTTCGGCTGGGGAAAAATTTTTGTCAATAAGAACTAACGCAGGTGAGCGCACCGCCGGTCGCTACGACGAGCAATGGCGGGGCGACTATTCATTCTTGTGCGTGACAGGGAATTGCCAGTTCAGCATTTTTTACCACCGCTTATGGGAGATCACCGGAGAGAAAAAATTCCGGGAAGCGGCGCGCAGTTTTCTGGCAGAAGTTCTTGAATTTCAATATTTCGGGAAAAACAAAAACCGGCGCGGAGCTTTGCCTGGCTCCGCGCCGGTTTGGGGGCCTTACCTGCGGTTCCGGTATCCGAACTGGGGCATGAAATTTTTTCTGGATGCGATGCGAAAAGTATTTGCTCAGTAGAAGCCGGACTGGGTAAAAAACCATCAATATCTGCGATCATTTATACTTCTCGCCATCCTCCTGCTCCAACCTCTACTTCTGCTCTGGTTTTATCCCGCCGCCAGGGTTTTATCACCAGGCGCAGACTCTGGTCGTAAGTGGCATAGTTCCATACCCAGTTGAGGAAAATGAAAAGTTTGTTCTTCATTCCGAGGATGGAGAACAGGTGCACGAAGAGCCAGACAAACCAGGCGAACGCACCCTGGAAACGCCAGAAGGGCAAGTCCACTACCGCTCTGTGGCGCCCGACGGTGGCCATGGAGCCGAGGTCGCGGTACCGGAACGGCAGGGGTGTTTTGCCTTTGGATAAGCGGAGCAGGTTTTTCGTCAGCAGCGCCCCCTGTTGAATGGCCACCTGCGCCACCTGGGGATGACCGCCGGGCCATTTTTCCTCGGTCTGATAGGCGATATCGCCGATGGCAAAAATATTTTGGGCGCCTGCGACCTGATTTATCTCATTTACTTTCAAGCGATTGCCTTTTGTAAGCGCTTCGGCGGGTAAACCTTCGATCGTATTGCCCGTGACGCCCGCCGCCCATATCACCTTGTCGGCGCGGATAACAGTGCCGTCGTTGATGGTCACTTTTTCACCGTCGAAATCGGTCACTACCTTGTCGAGCCAGAGTTGCACGCCGAGTTCGCGCAGATAAGTTTCGGCTTTCGCCGACGCCTGTTCTGACATGGTGTTGAGCAGGCGTTTGTCGCCGTGTACTAAGTGAATATCAATTTCCCCGCTGTCGAGGTCGTTGTAATCTTTGGCGATGATGTGGCGCTTCATCTCGGCGAGCGAACCGGCTACTTCCACACCGGTGGGGCCGCCGCCGACGATGACAATGTCGAGGTATCGCTGGCGCTGCTCGTACCCTTCGGAGGTGACGGCGCGTTCGTAATCTTCGAAAATGAGGTTGCGCAGGTAAAGCGCCTCGCTGACCGATTTCATCGGGATAGCATGGGCCCGGACGCGCTCTTTGCCGTACCAGTTGGTATCGGCGCCGATGGCCAGCACGAGGTAGTCGTAGCGGAGCGTACCGATGGTGGTCGTAATTTTATTCTCTTTGGGATGGACTGACAGCACTTTCGTTACCCGCACGAATACGTTTTTGCTTTTTTGAAAAACCTTCCGGAATGGGAAAACGATGCTCGAGGGTTCCAGTCCCGCCATGGCCACCTGGTAAAAAAGCGGCTGGAACTGGTGGTAATTATTTTTGTCAATGAGTACCACCTGGAAATCGGATCGGGAGAGTTTGCGGGCCAGTGTGAGGCCGCCGAAGCCACCGCCCACGATGACGATGCGCTTTTGTCCGGTGTCGGGAATGTTGAATTGCATAGTTTAGATGGTTGACGGGTTGCGGATTGACGGGGAGAGGCACCAAATGATATTTTGTCAATACAGAACGGATGGGGGGCATTTTGGTTTTTTATTTGGCAGGTTAATTTTCAAAAAAAATTGAAAATAAAAAAGCCCTTTCGCCGGTCGGCGAAAGGGCTTCGATGGTCAGGAAATCAGATTATCAATTCCCGCCTCCGATAAATGCGGCTACGCCGATCGTGAGACCGAAGGTGTTTCTCGCATCATCGGCATCTGAAAACTTAAAATTGTTATAGCCCAGGATAGCCTCTAATGCAACGTGTTCGTTGAAAAAATAATCGAGGCCGGCGCCTAACCCAAAACCAATACCGGATTCGGAATCAAAATCGCCTCCCGGGTCAAAGTTCAGCCAGTTGAAATTGCCCTGACCGAAAAAGCGGGCGGAACCTTCGCCATTAAAATAATAGCGTACGGCCGGGCCAATACCAATAATACTTCCTTCCGCGTCGCCACCGTAAAACTGTCCGGTGATTTGACCTCCTACTGCCACGCGGTCGGTTACGAAAAAGCCCGCCAAAGGAGAAATGGTTATTGTTGTAACATTGGCATCACCCTCGCTCTCAGCTTGAAAACCGGCATTACCGCCGATCAGAATGGATCCCTTGGTGGGTTGTGCCTGCGCTGCAACCGCAACGACGAAAAGGCAAAGGGTCAGTACTAATTGGTTGATCTTCATAGTCAAATAGTGATTTAGTGAAATGATTAGGTTTCGATTGAGACCAAAGGTAGAGCAGAGAATTTAATCGTATATCTCTTCATGGTCGTTTTTTTTCAGGCTAATCTTCCGGCGTTTTTACACCTGGAAATTCCCAGCCATAACGCATTACGACCAGTCGTATTCCGATGATGGCAAGCATGGACAAAGTGGCGGCCAGGGGCCTGAACATGTCCCAGGCGGCAAAGAGAAAATACAATAAGCCACCCAGCATGGAGGCCGAAGCGTAAATGTCCTTACGGAATACGAGGGGTATTTCGTTGAGCAGCACATCGCGCACCACCCCGCCGAAACAGCCCGTTACCATGCCGAGCGTCACGCAGACAGCCGGGCTCAGACCGGCCTCGATGCCGCGCTGTAAACCGACAATAGTGGCAAAACCCAGTCCCACCGCATCAAATACCGCCAGAGTCCTATTGAAATGTCTCAGGTAACGTCTGAAAATGAGGGTAAGCAGGTAGGACCCGAAAATGACGGTTATCGTCTGTTGGTCTTTCAACCACGCCACCGGGGTATTGCCGATGAGCATATCGCGGATGGTGCCGCCGCCCACCGCCGTAGCGAAGGTGATGACCAGCACGCCGAATACGTCGAGGCGTTGCCGCATGGCGGCCAGGGCTCCGGAGATGGCAAAGGCCGATGTGCCGAGCATCTCCATGATCTCTCTGAAAAGCATTATCGTTCAACTTCCGGAAGTGTTAACTTTTCCCAAAAAACAAAACCGTTTTTTCGGTTTAACTCCTTATGATATGACGGATCGGGTATTGTCTCAGAACTTCCGGTTTTTGTCACAAGGTAGGTTTTGCCATCCACTGCGCCGGGCTGTTTGCAGGAATAAAACAAATGCGCGTAAGTCTTAAAACTGAGAGGTGTGATAACGCAAGGCTCGTTTCGTTTGCTTTTATAGAACTCCACAGCGGCGCGTTGGGTATGACCTTCTATGTTGCAAAAGATAAAGATCATGGTCAGCTTGGAGAATATCGCTCCCGCGACAAAAACAGTTTGCGCAGCAAGCCAGGGCCGGTTTTTCCTCCAGAAATACCAGGCGGCGATACTTGCAGCAAAGAGCAATATTCCCGGTATACCCTGCCAGAGTTCCCACCCGGTTTCCGCCTCCAGCGCTTCAAGGGCAAAGGGATCGTTGGAAAACAAGCGGCGGAGAAATTCAGGATGCATTCCCAGCCAGGGAATGATCGCAACCGCTGAACCCAATAAAATGCCGGTAAGTGGCAGCATAATCGTAGTAATCGCAGGCCGGACACCCCAGCGGATCGCCCTCCAGATGGTCACCGCCCCCAGGTAGGTCATGGGAAACCAACTCAAAGAAGCCAGTGACGATGTCTGCATCTGAGCCAAACAGCACACAACGAAGGCACTCCAGAAAAGCAGTTGCATCCAGGTAGTAAGATCGGAACGCTGACAAGCGGCCAGGGTGTCGGACTCCAGCAGTTCATCTTCAGGTTGGCGGTCGCCCCAGAGGTTCGGCAAGGCAAACACCGAGACCGGAAAGCCGCCTGCCAGCAACATCAACACGGGATAGATGATCAAGCCCGCTGTTTTGTCGCCGGCTATAGAAACAGGATTCAATTGAAGGGCGATCATATTTTGCGCAAAATCTGCATCGTAAAGGGCGGTCTCTGCCACCAGCCAAACCGATGGCACCAACCAGGCCACTGACGAGAACAAAATCAGATGACCCAGATAACCCCGTCCTTTGAAACGATAACGGGCCCAATACAATCCCAACACTACAATCACCACGACGTATGCTACCGACCCATGCACAAGGATCGCAAGCCCCAACAATCCGCCTCCGGCGAGGAGGTAGCGGTAGCGTTGCCAGAATGCAGTATGGCTTTTCCGCGTCAAAAATTGCCAACGAAATTCGATAAATCCATACAGTCCACAGAAGACCAGCAGGTTGAACCACGGATCAATCATACCGCTGCGAAAATATACATGCGGTAAAAAGCTGCCCAGCCACGCCAATACCCACAACCATGCGAACATGCGGTCGTGAAGGCGCAACCCAATGCGATATACCATCAACAAGGTGACAAGACCGCAAACAGCATTCGGAAAACGGGCAGCAAATTCGTTCACACCGAACACCTGCATCGAAAGTGCCTGCGCCCACAGAAAAAGCGGCGGCGTATCAAAAACGGGTTGAAAATCAATCTGTGCGCGCATCCACTCACCTGACAGCAACATTTCGCGGGCGCATTCGGCATATTTGATCTCATCCCCATCGAACAGGTGGATACTGCCGAGGAACGGAAAGAAAAACAGCAAAGCCAATCCGGTTATAAACAGGTAGTCGCGCCGCATAGCCGACAAGTAACAGAGGCTTAGTATGTTTGGTTGCAATTATTCTGGCGGGTGATATCTGATTTTCACCCGACCAATGGGTAAAATTATTGAATCACGTCGAAACACAGGGATCACGCTGTATGTCAAAAGTTATGCGGCGTCGGTGCGTTCGCTCATTGCTTCGCCTATCGCATTCAGCGCCAGCACCATGACACAAATGGTAAGGCCCGGCGGAATGGCGATCCACCAGGCAGTCGGATAAGCACGGGCGCTGTTGAGCAAGGTTCCCCATGACACATTATGGATATCGTCTCCGAAACCAAGAAAAGAAAGCGACGCTTCTAATTTCACTGCCGTGGCCACGCCGAACGCAAAGACGACCATAGTTGAACGCAGTGCGTTCGGCAAAGCGTGGTGCAACAATATCCGGGTCTCGGAAAAACCGAGTCCCCTTGCCGCCGTCACGTAGTCCATTTCCCGCACCCGCAACAAATCAGCGCGCACAAACCGCGCGACTCCCGTCCAGCTAACGGCACCGATGAGCGCGATCAACACCATAGTGGATTGCCGTTCTTTAGGGAGCAGCGCTGCTATCACAAAAATAAAAATCAGCGCGGGGATCGAATTGAACACTTCGGCCAGCCGCATGATCAGGAGATCGGCTGGCACGGTCATCCTTTTTCCGAAAAACGGGGTCCGGTTCAATAGTTTTCCCAATCCAATAAAGATCAGCATGACAGATAAAAATATCCCGATGCTTTTTAGCCATTCGCCCCAGCCTCCGCCGTCGAGGCTATTTTGTTGCGCCGCGAATCCATAAAACCAGGCAGGCAACAACCCCGCCACGGTTAACCAGCAGCTTCCCTTGCGGACCCGCAGCCTGTCATCGCCCCAGAAACCGGCCAAAGCGCCCAACAAAAGTCCGATGCTCATGGCCATGACCATGGCCATCGTGCCGGTCATAACGGCGCTTCGGGCGCCCGCCACCATTCCCGCCGCCACATCCCGCCCGCGATCGTCCGTGCCAAGCCAATGCCTGAATCCCGGAGGGAGCTGGGGGTGGGCGACACCGGGGCGAACCGGACCGGTGCCGGGAGGAAGGGGCGGCTTGGTGATTTCACCCGGCGAAAATGGTATGGGCGCAAATACAGCAGCCTCATAAGGGTATGTTTTCCACAAATCATACACCCGAATAGAATCCAGTAATTTATCTGCGAACGGCAGATGCGGCGCCCTCCATACCGTTCGCACTCCCGGCCAAAAGACCTCCCCTCCGATGCGACAATACAATGGCCGTCCATTGGCCAGAAAATCCCGGGCCAACGCCACAAACATAAGGGCGCCGATTATCCAGAAGGCGGGACGGAGTTTTTTTGTCATCATCTTTGAAATAAGGAAGGTACCGGCATATTTATAAAAATATCGGAACTCAACTGTCGAATGGCATCAGGAGGCGGAATTCTTCTGACAACTGCTCTACCGTTTGCCGTTTCGGGGCAAATCCAAGAACGAAACCGCCGCCGCCTGCTCCGCAGACCTTGAGCGTAAAATCTGCGTTGTCAAGGCTTTTTTTCCACAAATCCTGGATCGCAGACGGTATCATCGGCCTGAAATGATCCAACTGGAAGCGTGAAACGCGCTGCAAATACGGCCAAAACGCGTCGGCCCTGGCTTCCAGCCATGCCTGAACCATGGCTTCATGAGCAGGAAACAGATCAGTTTTCAGCGTTTCGAGAAAAACCGCGTCGGCGCTCTGCTCTAAAAACCACTGCACCAGCGGGCCGGTCTGACGAGGCATTCGGGTATCGAGCAAAAAAACGTAGGGGCGTCCCTCGCCCCATTCCACCGTCCGGGCAATGGAAATATCCGTTTTGTTCCTGATCAGCAAGGGCTTGTTCAGATAACTCGTAAGCGGATCAATACCCGAACTCGATCCGTGAAAAAAACTTTCCATCCGGGAGAAAAGGGATTTTAACTGAGCCATGTCCGGCGTTTTTGCCCGGCAATAACGATCGTACACGGCAGCGCACAGAGCGCCTGAACTCCCCAGTCCGTAACCCACCGGAATGTCGGAACGAAAGAACAAGCCGAGCCGCAGATCTTTTTTCATTTGCTCCACATCCACGCCGGGTATTTCTTCCCACAGGCCGGCGACGGCAAATTCGGACAAGCGCATCTGGAGCCCGCGTACGTCCGCTTTGGGGCTTGCCTGATCCCAATGTCCCGAAAAGGCAGGAACCGGTACGGAAAGGGCGGAAGCGCCAAGCAACAGAACGTGCTCCCCAAAAAGAAGTAGTTTGGCCGGGTATTTTTTCATGGCTGCGCAAATGTGCGAATTCTGCCGGCAATTCAGAACAATTCCAACATCGAATCTGCGTGCATCTTGCTCCAAACAATCATTACCTTCGCGCTGTTTTTTTATCCTTCCATTCTTCACACATTCACTCTATCAACCATAACTCATTGAACATGAGTCAATTCCACCACCCGGACAGGTTCGTCCGCCGGCACATCGGACCCAGCGAAGCAGATACCCGGGAAATGCTGAAAGCCCTCCAAGTCAACTCCTTAGATGAACTGATCAGACAAACCGTTCCCGGCAGCATCCGGCTGAAAAAACCGCTCCAACTCCCTCCAGCCCTCACCGAATTCGAGTACCTGCAGGAATTGAAAAAAACCGCCTTGCTCAACCGTGTGATGCGCAACTACATCGGCATGGGCTATTACGGCACTATTACGCCATCAGTCATTGCGCGCAACGTATTCCAAAACCCCGGTTGGTATACGCAATACACACCTTACCAGGCCGAAATTGCTCAGGGCCGCTTAGAGAGCCTGCTCAATTTCCAGACGATGGTGAGCGACCTTACCGGATTGCCCATCGCCAATGCCAGCCTGCTCGATGAAGGCACGGCTGCCGCCGAAGCGATGCACATGTTTTTCGCCGAAAAAAACAAACGGGCGAAGTCGGGCGAAGAAGCCAACGTGTTCTTTGTTTCCGACAAGGTATTTCCACAAACGATAGACGTTTTGAAAACCCGCGCGCTACCGCACGGGATACAACTGGAAATCGGGGATTGGAAAAATTATCAATTTTCGGAAAAAACCTTTGGCGTATTGCTGCAATACCCCGATAAGGAAGGCGCAGTGGAAGACTACCGCGCCTTCGTGGAAAAAGCAAAAGCCAATGGCGTTTATGTCTGCGTCGCTGCCGATATCCTCGCCCTGGCACTCCTCAAACCGCCCGGCGAATGGGGTGCCGATGTAGCTGTCGGCAACACGCAACGTTTCGGCGTTCCGGTAGGCTATGGCGGCCCGCATGCGGCTTACTTCGCCTGCTCCGACGATTTCAAGCGACAAATACCGGGGCGCATCATCGGCGTTTCGGTGGACAAACACGGCCGCCGCGCCCTGCGCATGGCGCTCCAGACCCGCGAACAGCACATCCGCCGCGAAAAAGCGACGTCCAACATCTGCACCGCCCAGGCGCTGCTGGCCAACATGGCTGCCATGTACGCCGTCTATCACGGTCCGGCGGGTATTCGCGGCATCGCTGAACGTGCACATGCCATGGCGGCAAGTCTTGCCGCTGCATTGGAAAAAGCCGGTTTCAAACAAACAAATGCGCATTTCTTCGACACCCTGCGCATCCAAATGGCTGAAAATCAACTTGCGGATATTCGCAGGAAAGCCGAAGCGGCAGGCATCAATTTCTTTTATGAAAAAGGCGCCCTGCAAATATCCCTCGACGAAACAACGACGGAAGAAGACCTGAACGACCTTCTGAATATCTTCGGCATTCAATCCGCAATCCGAAATCTGCCATCCGAAATCCGAAATCCAGCCGCCCTTCGGCGCGAAAGTTCTTACCTCAGCCACCCGGTTTTCCATTCCTACCACACGGAAAGCGACATGATGCGCTACATCAAGCGGCTCGAAAACCGCGACATTTCGCTGACGCATTCCATGATCTCGCTCGGGTCCTGCACGATGAAACTCAACGCAGCGACGGAGATGATACCGGTGAGTTGGGAAAACTGGTCGAACATGCACCCTTTCATGTCTGCAGATCAGGTGAAAGGCTATGCGCACATTATCAGCGAATTGGAAAAATATTTGTGCGAAATAACCGGTTTCGACGCTTGCTCTCTGCAACCCAACTCCGGCGCGCAGGGTGAATATGCGGGTTTGATGGCCATCCGCGCCTATCACCAGGCCAACGGCGGCGCGCGCCGCAACGTGGCGCTCATACCTTCTTCCGCACACGGCACCAATCCCGCCTCCGCTGTGATGGCCGGCATGGAAGTGGTGGTGGTGGCTTGCGACGAACGCGGCAATATTGACGTCGCCGATCTCAAAGCCAAAGCTGCGCAACACGCTGCCAACCTCGCCTGCCTCATGGTGACCTATCCTTCAACCCACGGTGTGTTCGAGGCGGAGATCATCGAGATTTGCGATATCATCCATCAATACGGTGGAAAAGTCTACATGGATGGCGCCAACATGAATGCCCAGGTCGGCCTCACAAGCCCGGCTACCATCGGCGCGGATGTGTGTCACCTCAACCTTCACAAGACTTTCGCCATTCCGCACGGCGGCGGCGGTCCCGGCATGGGCCCGATTTGCTGCAATACCAGCCTTGCCCCTTATCTGCCCAAACACGTTTTTGCCGAAACGGGCGGCGCACAGGGCACCACGGCAGTCAGTGCCGCACCCTGGGGCAGCGCGAGCATCCTGCTCATCTCCTATGCCTATATCAAAATGCTCGGCGCCGAAGGCGTGACGGACGCGACAAAATACGCCATCCTGAACGCTAACTATATGAAAGCACGGCTGGAAGGCGCATTTCAAATACTTTATGCCGGGGATAACGGGCGCTGCGCCCACGAGTTCATCCTCGATATGCGCCCGTTCAAAAGTGTGGTCGGCGCCGAGGACGTGGCCAAACGCCTGATGGACTATGGTTTCCACGCGCCGACGCTGTCGTTCCCCGTGGCCGGCACGATCATGATCGAGCCCACCGAGAGCGAGAGCAAAGCCGAACTCGACCGCTTCTGCGATGCGTTGCTGGCCATCCGCAAGGAAATTGACGAAATCGCATCCGGCGACTACGACTTGGACGACAACGTGCTGCACAACGCGCCGCACACCGCCGAAGAAGTAACTTCCGACAACTGGAACCACAAATACGGTCGAGAAAAAGCGGCCTATCCCCTGCCCTACCTGCGCCAGGGCTTCAAGTTCTGGGCGACGGTGGGACGGATTGACCAGGCCTTCGGCGACAGGAATCTGGTGTGCGTTTGCCCGCCGATTGAGGCGTATCAAGAGGTTTGAAATTGGAGATCAGGAATTGAAAGGAACATGGCTCATGCGAATCACGGGTAAATAATATAAAGTTTCCCGCAGGTTTTCGCATGAGCCATTTTTTTCAATTGATTGATTTTCAGGATTATATTATGAAATCCACCGGGAGTTATCGCTTCATTATCGTTGGAGCACTAAATAATTTGCCGCTATAGCAGTATATTTTGAAATAAATTTCATTTTTAGCCTTGTAATATGTTTAAAACACTTTACTTTTGCCGCCAAAGCAGTAAAAAATGAACATCAAAACAATTGGAAAAATTATCCAGGCACACCGAAAGGCCGGCAGTATATCACGCGAGGCTTGTGCGCGCCTGGCAGGTGTGGGTAAAACCGTTATCTACGACATTGAGCATGGCAAAATGACCGTACAGCTGGACACCCTGCTAAAGGTACTTCACGTGTTGAATATTTCCATGCGATTAGACAGCCCGATCATGAAACGTCTCGGCTATGCGGAAAGCTAAAATTTACATACATGGCCATCCAGCCGGTGTACTGGAAGAATTGGAACCGGGAAAGCACTACCGCTTTGCTTATTTCACCGAATATCAGGGAGCACCGGTATCACTCACAATGCCTTTAACACAACGGATTTATTCCTTTCCGTTGTTTCCGCCATTCTTTGAAGGTTTGTTGCCTGAAGGCGTCATGCTGGAGGGTATGTTACGCCGTTTGAAAATAGACCGCCATGATTATTTTACCCAATTGGTGGCTACCGGGCAGGACCTTGTAGGCGCCGTCACATGCGAAGCCTTGCCGGATGAATAGGTGCCCCATCTCATACCTGCCCTGTGGCACGTCATTGTATGCGCCGGAAGGTTTGCGGTTGCTCAGCCGGAGCCTGACTGCGCTTGGCCACTTTCCATATTCCGCGTTGGAACAGCGCTCTGAGGCTGCTGGTCGAATGGGGCGTATGTCCATTCAAGGCATACAACCCAAACTCAGCGCGGTGCTGAATACCCGCAAACAAAGCTTCGAGATTGTGGATATCTATGGCCGGTTTATCATTAAGCCTCAACACGAAATACATTCTCAACTACCCGAAAATGAAGACCTTACCATGCGCATGGCAACCCAAGTGGGTATTGAAACGCCCTTGCACGGCATGATTTGGTGCAAAGACGGCAGTCTGAGTTATTTCATCCGGCGCTTTGACCGCGTGGGACGGAACGGCAAACTTGCAGTTGAGGATTTTGCCCAATTGGCGGGCCTTTCCAGGGAAACTAAGTACGATTTTACGGTTGAGAAAATGATCAGGATCATTGAAGAACACTGCACCTTCCCCGTACCGGAAAAATACAAGTTCTTTCGCCTTTTACTGTTTTGCTTTTTGACAGGAAATGAGGATATGCATCTGAAGAACTTTTCGCTGATCACCCGTGATAATCGCGTTGAATTTTCTCCGGCCTACGATCTGCTAAACAGCACCCTGGCCTTGGGAGGCGCCGAAGATGAAATGGCCCTGATGCTTGCCGGCAAACGAAAGGGGTTCCGTCGCCGGGATTTGGTAGATTATTTAGGCAGAGAACGCCTCGGACTAACTGACGTGGCTATCGAGAATGTGCTCACCACTTTTAGGCAGGCGCAGTCAAAATGGGAGCATTTGATCGGCATATCTTTTTTGTCCTCCGCGGCACAACAAACCTACCGCAAGATTTTAAAGGAGCGATTTGAACGATTCTATCAATAATTCGAGAAGGTAAATATGGAGGATTAATTTAAAAACTGAAACAAAAGAGCATGCTGCACGGGATGTACCGGCAGCCTGCTCTTTTGTTTCAAAATACTAACTTTTAGACAATTACTGCTTCACCATCTTCCCCGATTGCAACAAATTCCCATAACCATCATATACGTTAGCGGCGTAAAGTCCCGCAGGCAAATTGGCCGCATTCCAGTTATGGGTGTATTCGCCTTCAGATAAATAACCGGAAAATGCCGTAGCGACATAGGTGCCGCGTACATTAAAAATGCGGACAGTCACTTCAGTAGCCCGGTTCACCCTGAACTCGAAAGTCGTCTGTCCCTGGAACGGATTCGGATAGTTTTTCATCAGCACCGCTTTCTGGCTGAGGCCAATAACACTGCCGCCGGGATTGTCGTTCGTGGATGTGTAGATGGCGCCGCCACAGTCGCCCGTACCGCTGAATGGCATCGCCACATATGGGAACGTGCTCCCGAACGGCGCGTCGTTGCTTTCCACGCCGGTCGTGTAGGTCAGCACATCGAGCAAGTCTTGGGTCACCGGACTCGAACCGTTTGCTGTGTAATCGTCGTACCACAAGCCGATGGCTGCCAGTGCGACACCCGCCACAGCCTGCAATTCGATGCGCGTCACGTCGTCCTCCAGGCGGCGGCCATTGGGGAAGCCGTCCATGTTCGGGATATTCTGGATTCCGGTGTTTTGGTTGTACGCCGGGTCAGTGAGACCCAGCACTGCCGCATTCACGATACCCAGCGGACTGAAAGCGGGGTCGGTGCGCGGCGTCACAGGGGTTGCCATGTTGAGGCGCAGCATATCGCCACCGTTCGGCAAAAAGTTGTGGATGAAGGGTTTGCCTGCTGCGAGCGGATTGCCGCCTTTGCCGGTGGCCAATTGGTAAGGTACGACGTTGGGCACACCCGTATGGAAGATCGGCCAGAGGTCAACCGAGCGGGCTTTGCCAGGGCCGGGCAGTAAAAGCGTGCCGAACACGGCGTCGTCGAGAGCGGTACCAGCCAATGCCGGGTTGCCTTTCAACCCGTAAAGTCCGTCTTTTCCGTAACCGAAATCGAACGATTGCAGAGAGTTGCGCTGGACGCGCAAGGGTGCGAACCCCGGTACGGCACCGCCAAACTGACTGTCGTCCATATACAACGCCAATTCGGGATTGTAGAAAAACCCGTCGAGGCTGGTGTCCGTCAGTTCGTCGTAAGGCGTGATGGCATTCCAGTAGTCTTTGTAACCGATGGGGATCACCGCTTCATTGGTCAGCGGCATGCCGAGGCGCGACACCTGCACCCAGGGACCAGAATAGGACGGGTAACCGAGCGACGAGAGTGTACGGATCTGCTGGCGGCTCGCCGACGCCCATACGCCGATGACATAATCCGGGTCGAGTATGGTAACAGGTGTGGCGGGTGCGCCAGTCTTGCGCAGGGTGCTGATCGGCACCTGAATGGCAATGGTGCTGACGTTGAAACATTTCACGCCGTCGCGGGCATTGCCGTTCTGGCGCGGCAAATCGCCGAGGTCGAATACACCGCCCAAATCCACAAAAAAGGGATCGTCTGAGGTCCCGCAAAACACTTTTTCGCCGCTGGTAGCCGTGGTAACGGCGTTCGCCATCAACGCAGCATAGGTCGTGTTGAGTCCCGCGGCAGATTCGATGGAGCGCGGGCCAATGTTGGGCGGTGGCACGATGCCCGCAGACACGATCACCTGGAAAGTGGCGCCGCCGTCTGTGCTGCGTTCGAGTTGGTAAGTGGTTTTCAGGTTTTGTTTACCCAAACGAATGTTGAAAAATGTGGTCGGGTCTTCGTTGGTCTGCGTAAAAGTGAAACGATACACGATCTCGTCGCCGGGTTTGGTCGCATCGTTGTCCACATGTATTTCGTAACGGATGTTTTCACCGAAAGAATAATAATTCGGCCCGCCCTGCGGCAGCTGAAAAGGCACATAAGTGGCGATGATCGTGACGGTATTGGGTGCGTCGGGACTGCGGAATGCGTACAAGTCGCAGTTGTCAGCCAGGGGGTCGTCGGCAATGAGGGGCGCTTCCCGGTGGCTGGAAGCTGTTGCGGTAGCCAGCGATGCGAGTATAAAAAGCATCAGCAGGCTGTGTTTGAATATGGATTTCATTTTTGACAGGATTTCATTTTTTGACAGGATTTACATGATTGCTTGATTTTGCAAATCCTGAAGTGTGATAAAAAGGTTATTTTTTCCCTTTCGTTACCGTTGCGCGTGCACGTCGCAAGGCGTATGTCGCAAGTCCTTAATCCTCCACTTCCGTACCGCTCCAGGGAGTAGCCACATAGGGGAATTCGCTTTTGAACGGTTTGTCGTTGTTGTTGACGCCGGTGCGGTAAGTCAGCACATCGAGCAAATCCTGTGTCACAGGATTGGCGCCGCCTGCCGTATAGTCGTCGTACCACAGGCCGATGGCGGCCAGGGCCACACCCGATACTGCCTGCAATTCGATCAGCGTCACATCGTCCTCCAGGCGGCGGCCATTGGGGAAGCCATCCATATTCGGGATAAATTCGATGTTTGTGTTCGTGTTGTAGGGCGCCGCAGTAAGGCCCAGCACCGCCGCCTGCACGATGCCAAGGGGACTGAAATCCGGATCGTTGCGCGGGGTGACCGGTGTGGCCATGTTCAGGCGGAGCATATCGCCGCCGTTCGGCAAAAAGTTGTGGATGAACGGTTTGCCCGTTGCGAGCGGGTTGCCGCCCTTTCCGGTAGCCAGTTGATACGGGCGAACGTTGGGTACGCCGGTGTGAAAGATCGGCCAGAGGTCCACCGAGCGGGCTTTGCCGGGGCCAGGCAGTAAAAGTATACCGAACACGGCGTCGTCCAGGGCTGTACCGTCCAACGCCGGATTGCCTTTCAAACCATAGAGTCCGTCTTTCCCGTAGCCGAAATCGAACGATTGCAGCGAATTGCGCTGGACGCGCAGCGGAGCGAACGCGGGCACTGCCCCACCGAATTGGGCATCATCCATATACAAAGCCAGTTCCGGATTGTAAAAAAATCCGTCGAGGCTGGTGTCCGTCAATTCATCATAAGGTGTGATACCGTTCCAGTAGTCTTTGTAACCGATTGGGATCACGGCCTCATTGGTCAGGGGCATACCGAGGCGCGACACCTGTACCCAGTTGCCCGAATCGTCCGGTGCCGAGCCGTCGGTTTGAAGGGTGCGTGTGGCCCGGCGGCTGGCCGATGCCCACACGCCGATCACGTAGTCGGGATCGAGGATATTGACCGGCGTAGCTGGAGCGCCGGTTTTGCGCAGGGCGGCGATCGGCACCTGGATGGCAATGGTGTGTACATTGTACCGGCCAACGCCATCGCGTGAATTACCATCCTGACGCGGCATATCGCCCAGATCGAACACGCCGCCGAGGTCTACGAAAAAGGGATCGTCGCTGGGGCCGCAGTACACCTTTTCGCCACTGGATGCAGTCGTAATGGCCGCAGCGATGAGGGCATCGTAGGTGGTGTTCAAGCCCACAGCCGACTCGATGGAACGCGGACCAATGTAAGGCGGCGGTACCGGGCCGTCGCTGACGACCGTCTGAAAGGTCATACCGCCATCAATGCTGCGCTCGAGTTTGTAGGTCGTTTTCAGGTTCTGTTTTCCCAGGCGAATGTTAAAAAAAGTCGCCGGGTCTTCATTCAACCGTGTGAAGGTGAAGCGATAAACGATCTCGTCACCCGGTTTGGTCGCATCGTTGTCCACATGGATCTCGTATCGAATATTTTCTCCGAATGTGTTGTAGTTCGGGCCCCCGAAGGGCAACTCCGCAGGAATGTAACAAGCGATGATGGTGACAGTGTTCGGATCGTCCGGGCTTCGGAAAGCATAAAGATCCGTGTTGTCGGCCAGGGGGTCGTTGGCGATGAGCGGCGCTTCCCGGTGACTGGAGGCAAAAAGGCCCGACCCCGTCACACACAAAAGCAGCGCGAACATCGCAGGCAGGCGCGTAAGGCTGTTTGTTAGTTTGGACATGATTGTTTTTTTAAATTTTGGTGAACAATGAATGCCCCACTTACGAGCGCAGCCCGCGATCCGGATTTTTCAAAGCGGTTTTTTTCAAAAAATAAAAAGCGGCCGCCGGAATGCTCCGGGCAGCCGCTCATAGTTTAAATCTGGTTCAAAAATTTTACATCCCGCTCCGGGTCAGCGTTGCATCACAAACCGCGCCACCTGTTTTTCTCCGTTTTCCCGCAGCACATCGAGGAAATACAATCCGGCGGACAATCCTTCCGGCAATTCGATCCGCTGCGGCGCGTCGCCTGCCCGGATGCCGAATAATTGCACCCGCTGTCCCTGGCTGTTGAACACCTGAACTTTTAACTGCTCTCCCTGCCAGTCGGAAAAGTCGGCGAACAAAGCCCCGGAGGTTGGGTTCGGGAACAGGCGAATATCCGACGGGCTGCCGGGCGTTGCCAGGTTCCTGTTTTGCGGTTTGTCCTGAACGATCTCGATCGGGCAGTTGAAGGTATTCAGATGCGCTTCGTAGAATACCTGCGAATACAGGCGCGAAGTCAGGTGGATATAGGCCGGGTTGATCTGCGGCGGCAGGGTATATTCGAAGATATCCGATTGTCCGTTGGCAATACTGTCCAGCTTTGATTTGAAACGGATGGAGTAGAACGGCGAGTAGTTGGGGTTGCGCACGTCGTACTGACGTCCGCTGCCAGCCGTGAACACCGAATTATTGGCCGGTTCCACCGCTGCCATGCCATCGGGAATTTGGATCGCCGTATAGATCATCTTGTTGGCACAGGTGTTCGTCACGCGAATGCGGTAGTTGAGATTCAGCGACGACGCGCTCCGCGTGATGTCCAGCAGTTCGTACTTCATGCAACCGATGGTTTTTACGTCGCAGGGCTCTTCTTCCCGGACAAATACTTCGAAGCAGCAGGAAGCGGTGTTGCCGCAACTGTCTTTCGCCTGGTAACAAACCGCAGTAGGGCCGGTCGGGAATAAACCACCCGGCGCAAGTCCCTGCGTCAGTGTAAGCGCGATGCCAGGGCATTCGCAGTCGCTCGATACAGTTGGCAAATTATAGTTGACCGCAACCGGGCCTGCGCCGGGGTCAATGGGAATGTCGAGGTCTGTCGGGCAGTCAATGGAAACGGAAGAGCCCGGAGTATCAATAAATTGCAGGGTATAAGTAACTATCGTATCGCAACCAACGGCCGCAGTTATCGTGTCCATCACCGTCCCCGGCTGGGTGTACACATTGCCGCCAATGGTGACCGATTCACCGGAGCAAAATTCTATCGTTTCGGAACGGGTGGGTTGCGGAAGTAAGGTCAGGGTATACGTAATAATGGTATCGCAACCTATTGTTCCGGGGATCGTATCCACCACTGTCGCAGATTGGGTGTATTCCACACCACCAATGGTGACCGATTCGCCGGGGCAAAACTCGATCGCCTGAGCGCCCAGGTTGTACGGCAACAAGGTAAGCGTATAAGTCACGATGGTATCGCAACCGACCGTGCCGGGGATGGTATCTACCACCGTGCCCGATTGCGTGTATTCCACGCCACCGATCACCACGGATTCGCCGGGGCAAAATTCGACTGTCTCGGAGCGGGTTTGAAAGGGCAATACCACGACAGTGAAAGTATCCGCTTTGGTGCATCCCGCCGCATTTTCCGCATACAGCGTATAGATTGTCGTAACAGCAGGCTGGATTACCACCGTAGCGCAGGAATCGCAATCCAGGCCCGCCGAAGGCGACCAATCGTAGGTATCGAAGCCAGGCACGGAAAGCGTCAGGCTTCCGCCCAAACACAGGGTGGTATCCTTCAATTTAATATCGCTCACCAGACTGAATGTGAGCAATACCGAATCGCGCTGTTTGTCGCCGCACGCATCCGTCACTTCAACCCAGTAAATTCCGGCCTCGTCGGTCGTGAAGGTCGAATCGGACGATCCGTCCTGCCACAAATAGCTGACAAAACCGCTGCCGGCATTAAAAGTGAGGGTGCTGTCCTGACACAACACAATATCCGGCCCCAGGTCGAGTGTGTCGTCGCAAACCTGAACGCAACTGATGCAGTAGGTAGCAACAGGCATCGAAGCCGTTTGAACGGCAACCTGTACCCCGGAAGATTGGCCGATGAATTGGTTGAATGGTATCTGGACGACCGTATTCACCGGATCGGAGACGGTTTCCGCCACCACGTCGAAAGGTGTAACCAGACCACAACTGTCGCCCGCCTCACCGTCGGAAGTCATTTTAATCAATACAGCGTCGGTTGGCGTATCTGCCGTGGCAGTCGTCAGGAAGAGCACGTCGTTGACAACGGCTGACTGGTGCTGACCGAGGCTGAATGCGCCGGCGATATTGCTTGGGCTGGTATTCGAGACTTGTCTGGCCCACAGCACGTCGCCGTTAAAATCGGTTTTGATGATGACCTTTTGCCAGGCGGCATTTTGGAAGGCAAGGCCGATGATGATGTAGCCATCGCTCATTTGCTGGATGTCGCTCGCCAAAATACCGGCGGGCAAAGGCGTGTCGTAGCGTTTGACCCAGAGCAGGTCTCCGTCGAGTGCGTTTTTTTGAAGGAATAGCGCCGGCGTGGCATCGGGATCGTCCGAATCATTGCCGCTGTACACCGTCAGCAAGGCGTCGTCGTGAACGAGCAGGTCCTGACCGAAAAGCGTGGCGGAGGCGGATGTGTCTATATGACTCAGGCGCGACCATATGGGAGCGCCGGTGGCGAGGTCGAGTTTGCTCAGGCCCATACGAATTTTATCCAACGGAGCAGGCGCGGGCTGGTTGATGTGGATATGCCGCCCGGTGACGTAAAGTGCGCCGTCGTGCATGATCATGCTGTTCCAGACATCCGAAATGCCGAGGTTGTAGCGATCCGTCAGGCTGCCCACCAAGGCGCCGGTGTTCCGGTTCAATTCCCAAATCTCCGCATCGTCCACGTTCAACGCCAATTGCGGGCTGGTCAGCAGCAGGAAGTTACCGCCGGGATTTTTTTCTAAAATGGCAAAGGCTTCCGGGCTTTGCTGCTCCAGCAACCTGGACCAGATAATATTGTCCGTCAGGGGATTGTACCGAAAAGCATAACTTTTCAGATTGATGTCGCCTTCCCCGGCGATGGCACTGCCCGCGAGCATCCCTTCGGAATCTTCCACCAGGTCGGTGATATGCGTGGTGAGTGTTGGCACAGGTTGGAAGCTGCGCGACCACAACACTTCGCCTTCGGGCGTTACCTTCATCAGGAGGGACTGAACGTCTTTTTCACCGGCAATGTAGAAATTACCGTCGGCGGCGGGGATCAGCACGTTGCCGCGCTCGAAGTTGGCCTGCTCGCCCAGCAATTTGAAAAAACGCCGCGTTTCGGAGCAGGTATCGGGGATGCTTTGGTCGAGCAGCAGCCAATAGGTAGCGAGGGTGTCGCAGCCGGCAGGAGCGGGAAGAAGGGCCTGCACCGTATCCGGGGCGAAATAGGTGTTGCCCCCGATGGTAAAGGGTTCGCCGGTTTGCAGCACAACGATTGAGGATGTTGTGGGTTGCGGCAAGTGCTCCAATGTATATGTAATGATGGAATCACAGCCGCTGCCGGTGGCCGGCAACGGCACATCCGATACATAAGTGCCCGGTTCCGTGAATATGATACCATCGAGGATGATCGTGTCGCCGGGACAAAACTCTATGGTTTTTGCAGCCTCGACGTAAGGCAGTGGCGCGAGGTTGTAGGTGACGATTGTGTCGCAGCCGCCGGAATTGGAATACAAGGTATCTTTCACTACCGCGGGTGCGGAATAGGGCACACCGTTTAGCGTAAATGTTTCATTGGGGCACAACCCGATCGTCTGAGCCTCAAACTGTATCCCTATGGCCGCTCCTGCCGGTGAAACGTCGAGGGTAAAATTGCATAAATCACCGGCATAACCATCTACCATGAGATAATACACTTGCCCCGGAATGGTACCGGCACTTACGGAAACAGGTGTGCTGCCGCCATCCGCCATGCCTCCATTACAAGCGATTGGGTCCAGATTGCAGGCAGGATAAAGCGCCACTTGCACACCGTCGCCAAGGGCGCAACCAAAAGGCATGACGGTTATGGTAATACTGGAACCTCCTGCGACGAATCCGAGCCATTGTTCATTTTCAAGGGTTCCGCAAAAACTCGACACGCTTCCGTCCGTATAGCCGGCGGTTGAGCCTGTATATGATTCCAGATTACAATAGATACACGCGTCCACACATTCGTCAGCTCCGGGAGTGTTGTCGGGGCAGGTATTGGGAGTTTGGGCTATCATAGCCTGAACGATCAACTGTGTCAAACAGAAGAAAAGCAGATGTTTTGTCATGTGTTTGGGAAATGAGATTGTGACAAATGATTGATTTACAGTAGCCCCCAAACATACAACCTGCGAGATTAAACTAAAATTAAAAAACGGGATTTGTCGCGCAACATTCAATCGGCGATCGCTCCGTACACCACCGCTTCCATCAGCGGCCAGATCTCCCAGCCGCGGTTGTCGCCGCTCAGTTGTTTCATCACCACTACGATGAGGCGCTCTTTCGGGTCGGCGAAATAATGGGTACTGAAATAGCCGCCCCATCCCAATTTACCCACCGAACCCGGTTCGCGCCAGGCGTTGTCTTCCGTCGTGATGGAAAAAGCCAGGGAGAACTTGTCGGTCGGGTTCCACATTTTCAGATCGCCGATCTGGTTGGCCGTCATCAGTTCGATGGTTTTGCGGCTCAGGAGGCGTTTGCCGTTGTATTCGCCGCCGTTCAGGATCATTTGCAGGAAAACGGCGTAATCCAGCGCCGTGGACGAGAGCCCTGCCCCGCCGGAGTAGAGTTTTTTCGCGCCTTTTATGGGGTAATCGGGATCGTAGCCGGGTTGAACGGGGAGTTTTTGCAAGGTTTTGGGCTCGCCGGCTTCGGTATATACCGGTACCAAGCGGTCTTTTTTAGCATCAGGCAGATAAAAATAAGTGTCATTCATACCCAGCGGTTCGAAGATGCGGGTGCGGAAAAATTCGGCGAGCGACCGGCCCGACCACACCTCCACTAAGCGTCCCAGTACGTCGGTATTCATGCCATAAGTCCATTTTTCACCGGGATGGTGGCGCAACGGTAGCGCCGCGAGCCGCCGGATGTTTTCCTCCAAAGCAATATTTTCGGTGGTAAACAGGTCGTACACACCCGCTTTGGCGAAGATCAGTTTCATGTCCTCGCTCGAACTGATCGAACCATAGTCTATGCCTGAAGTATGGTTCATCAGTTGGCGCACCGTGATCTCGCTTTTTGCCGGAGTGGTGCTCATCGCTCCGGTTTGGCGGTTGTATTCCAGCAGTATTTTCGGATTTTTAAATTCCGGAAGATATTTGGAAATGGGATCGTCGAGGGCGAATCTGCCTTCTTCGAAGAGCATCATCGCCGCCGTCGAGGTAATGGCTTTGGTCATGGAAGCGATGCGGAAAATATCGTTGCGCTCCAAAGGGTCGCGGGTTTCGGGGTCGCGCAGGCCGAAAGCTTTGTGGTACACGATCTTACCGTCGCGGCAGATAAGCGCGGCGGCGCAGGGCATGGCCTTGTTGTCTATGTAACGGATCAGCAGCGAATCGAGGTGGCGCAGCCGGGCGGACGATATGCCGGCACTTTCGGGAGCGGCTTCGCGGAGTACCGGTTTTTGCGCGGTAAGGAAGAGGGGTAGAACGAAGAACGTAAAGAGCAGGAAATTTTTCATAAGAAGTTGGTTTGCAGGCAAAAATAAGAAACTATTTTTACAGCCAATTTTCTTTATTATTCCCAATAAATATCCGCCGCCAATATGAAACCGCCCGAATCGCTTTCTGCCCGCATCCACCGCAATCTGTGTGAAAACACCAATTGGTTGTACGACCTTTGGTACGACGACGAGGAAAAACGCGATAAACTCCAGCGTTACTACCAGTGGCATTTCAAGGAGTTGGTGTTGTGCGTTATTCTGGCTGTGTTGCTGACCCGGGTGGATAAAGTCCAGCAGTTTTTTTCTGCTTTCGCTACCGACATTAAAAACGGCGTGCAACTGCCGCTCCAGTTTGTTGTGGTTTTTGGTCTCAACGGCGTGGTTATCTTTTGGCTGTGCTATGTATTCTGGCACAAGCCGATGCGGTTCCAGGCCGGGCACTGGCGGCGATGGATCTGCGGCGACAAACGCCGGGAAGATTTCGAGGCGTATTACCGCAAGCCCGGCAATGCGTGGCGGGTAGCCATGGTATCCAGCCTGCCCATGCTCTTAGTGAGCGCCACGCTCTCGCTCGCTTTGCTGCGCGACAATCCCCTCGACAACAAAACATCCTCTCCGCTCTCGTTCTGGCTCGAAAGCAATGCCATGCCGGTCTTGTTCGGACTGGCTGTTTTATACCTGATCGCCGGTTCGCTGATCCGGCCGAGGAGCTACGTTTGCGATTCCCGTTCCGCCAGGAGGCACCAGCGGGAACAGGATCATCCGGGCGCTACCCATTCCGCCGCCAAACCGCCGAAACACTTCCGCCGCTTAGAAAAAATATTCCGCTGCGAACAATGCCTGAAAGAAAGCCGGGACGAAGAACGACACCTGGAGGATTGCCCCAAAACCGCAACGGAATACGACGCGCAACTGGGTATGCTGTGGAAGGCATACCGGAAGAATTTCCGGTTATTGCTGGTTTCGATGACGGTTTTGGGGATACTGGTATGGTTTTATCGCTTTTATGCCGCGCCTTTTTGTTATTTCGCGCTGCTGGTATTTTCGCTCTGGGGGCCCTTGGCCGTCGCGTTTTTTCTCAACAGTTTCAGCGAGTGCCTGATCGTCGAAGCGCAAAAAAAAGACGCCTGTGAGAAAGAGGACAAGACATATGAGCCAAAATTTGAGACCTGGTACGACTGGCTGATGCGGGCTTCCTATTTCGCCGGCATCGCTATTTTTTTGACGTGCAACAACAAAAGCATTACTTCGCAGGAATGGTTCAGTTTGTGGATGTTCCCGATTGCCATGCTGATGTTCGTGTTCATCGCCTATTACCAGGTACTGGATCTGCTGGCGTACAATATGACGACACTGCGTTTCTATGCCTTGATTGGCGCCGTACTGGTGTTGTTGGTATTTTTCGCTCAGCGCGATCATTACCGCATGAAATTCAACGGCGAGGCGCCCCGGAGCGGCAGTTTGCAACGCGCCAGTCTGGAGGCATATTTCCTGCAATGGGCGAAAGACAGGTTTCAAAAAGATACGAGCGGTTTCGAAGTGTATCTCGTGGCCGCGGAAGGCGGCGGTTCGCGCTCGGGCGCCTGGACGGGCGCTGTACTGACCCAACTGGATTCCGTGAGCGACGGCCGGTTTCGGCGGCAGTGTTTTGCCATGAGCGCGGTATCGGGCGGCGCATTCGGCACGGCAGCCACGCTCGCGCTGTGGGATCACGCCCAGCAAAGCGGCATCGGCGATGCTGCGGTATATCGAAACGGTTGCAGGGTGAATTATCTCGGCCGCGTATTCAAGCGCAACTACATCTCCACAGCCCTGGCGGGTGTTTTCTTTTACGATCTGCTGCAACAAATACCGGGCGTGCATCTCCTGTACCGGGGGCAGCACAGCCGCACCGACCGCCACCAGGACGAAGAAGACAACGCCGTTTGCGCGGGGCTGGGCGATATATTCGGTGAAAAACGGCGTCTCCAGCACAATTACTTCAAAAAAACCAATTTTCTCGCGTTGTATTACACCAACGAATGGGGAGATTCCGTCGCGCGCCCCAAAACAGATCTGCCGCTTTATTTCCCCAACACCTGCCGCGTGGAGGACGGGCGCAGGGGCATCGTCAGTCCCGTGCTGATGAACGGTGCGCAGGCAAAAGTGAACCCTGAAAATCCCTTCAACGACGCGGCGGTGGACATCATCGGAATCGCCCGCGACAAAGAACCGGCCAAAGCCCTCAGCATCGGCGAAGCGACCAGCCTGAGCGAGTTGTTTCCCTACGTGAATTCGACCGTTTTTATCAATGAAAATACCGGGAGTTTTATGGACGGCGGCGCGTACGAGAACCTCGGTCTCACCACCTTGTATGAAATCAGGGTCGCATTGGAGAAAATCTGCGGCAACCCCGATGCCGCATGGCTCGGTCAAATGCTGCCCGATTCCAGCCGCCCGGTGTTCGTGGACTACCTGAAAAAACTGCAGTTCAAAATGCTCCTGATCTACAATTTCGATAACCACGAAAACAAAACGAGGGCATACTATGAGGGCAACTCCCTGCAACTGCTCGATCCCATCACGGCCATGATGCAAACGCCGTTCGGCGGACACACCGACTACATGTACCACAAAGTGAAATCCGAACTGGGAGCGCAGGAAGTGATTGATTTTCCGCTCCTGACCAGCAAGGAGCCGCGCAGCACACGATCGGACAAAATTGTCATGTCGCGCTGGCTGAGTAAATACGAAATGAACGAGATCATGAAAAGGGCGGCTGTATGTGTGGATAGTAATTTGTGTCGTGTAAATGGCCGGTGGTGTGGCGAGTCCGGTATAAAGCCATTTTAATGAATGATCTGGAGGGTATGCCGGGCGATAGTTTTGCCCTCTGCCTGCATTTCCAAAAAGTACACGCCACCCGGTAAAGAAGCCGACGGAATAACAATGCGACCGGCAAAACTTTCACGGTGTACTGTCTTTCCTTGCGTATTATATAGCAGGATCGTTGCGGCAGAGTATCCGGGGGCTTCCACATAGATAAAATCATTTGCGGAGTTCGGATAGACCTTCACCGCCCCGGACTTTTCCCCGGGCACTTCCGGCGCCGCCACCGTCTCGCAGTACAAGGTATCCAGACACCCGTCGTTGGTCACTTTCACTAACCAGCAATACTCGGTATTGCCCTCGTTAGTCGTACCGCCCGCCACGATGCTGCCGCTGGATAACACGCCCACACCGCCGAAAAAACCGCTGTTGGTGTAGTACAGCGGCAGGAAAGGCGCGTTTATTTTCCGCTCCCAGATACTATCGCCTTCGGGCGAGAACTTGTAGAGCCAGCCTACACGACGGGTGGGATCGTCGCCATCTTTCACTAAGGTCTCGCCCGCGCCGATGTAGTGGCCGTCGGAGGTGGGAGCGAAATCGTTGAGCAAAATGAGGGAAACCAAACTCTTGATACTCCCAAAATGACTGACCCACTCAGTCTGGAAGTTTGAGTCTAATTTTGATAAAGTTGACTGGACTAATTTGGTATTGTTGACAATTTCAACCACATACAGCCCATAAATGATAACTCCGCCGTCGGCGACAGGCCAAATTTTTCGGATATAACCTATCTCAGGCTCCGGGTCGAAGACCCACGAAGAAATGATGTCGCCTTCCAGGTTGATGAGATGCACAGATGAGTTGGAACTTGTCGGGGTTACGCCATTGACCATCCCATATACATACAAATTATCATTGATTCTTTCGAGGGAAACCACTCCGTTGGAGTAGTCACTGTGATCCACATATTTGAACCAAACGGTGTTGCCTTGTTTATCCACATACCGGATAAACCCGTCATCATAATAGTCGGGCCGCTGGATGGCGCCGTAGAGCAGGTAGCCTCCGGGTGTCTCCAAAAGTTTGTAAAAGTAATTGCTCAGGTTCACCGTGTCGGGGTATTCTTTGATGAACTCGACCTCGAAGTTGTTGTTGACCTTTATCAGCACAGCACTGTTGCTGTAATACGGCGCAGCGGTCATCGCAAAGCCTCCATCTGAGGTTTTGATGATCTTTCCCCAATGCTTGTCAATATTGTAAAAGTCGCCCGGCGGATGAAGAATTATTTTCGATAATAACAGATTGCCCGAAGAATCAAATTTACTCAAGACCAAGCCTTGTTGCCATTCAACATTATTATTGAACCCTAAGCCGTAGCCTATGATCGTGTCGTTTTCAACCAACAAATCATAAAATTGATTTTGAGGATAACCAACATCAACGGCCAGGTTGAAACCTGGTTGAGCATACCCCGCTGCAACGCTCAAAAATTGGAAAAATAATAACGTCCTGAAAGCAGCCATGCTTACAAAAATTGGAAAGGGATGTCCGGCTTACCGGGCATCCCATGTGGAAGAAGTGATATTAGTGTAAGACGACAACTTTTTTGTAACCTGAAATACCATTGCAGAACCAATGCAACAGGTATAAGCCGTTGTTGAAGTCGCCAATTGGTATCGAAAGTATATTATTCGATATCGGGAGTGTTATTTCTTTCTGAAGGCCACCTTGAAGGTCAAAGATTCGCAACCAGTCGCTATGCCCCGTTGCAGAATATTCCACATGAAGCAGATTATTTGCCGGGTTGGGGTAAATTTTTAAAATTTCTTGTTTGCCGTCGGAGGTAATGAAGGTTGAGGCGGGCCGGCTTCCTCCCCCCGAGCAATCTGGATTATGTTGCACGCCATTTCGCCAAAGAATGACTTCCGACAAAAAGCCGGGTTCGTCGCAGTTCGATGCCCATGTTTTAAGCACTTCGAGCGTCGGGTCAGGCAGTTTTTCCAATTCGGTTCCTGTGGAAAGGTGGGCGCGCAGCGTGTCATAAACCGCGCCTAAGCGCTCAAATTCATCCTCCGTGCCTTCGTCCAATTCATATTTAAAGGGAATCTGGCTCCACAGTGTGTCAAACGCCGCGTAATTGCCCGTAAAAAAATAGTGGCGGGCCAAGCGCAGGTCGGCGGGGTAAGTCTCTATCAAAGCGAGCCACAGAATATAAAACATGACATTAAGCGAAATAAAAGAATCACTACAAATATCCGACTTTGGATTCATATTCTTAAAGCATCTGGCTGGCTTTAACGCAAGCGAAGGATTTTATTGCCTTCTTTTTGACACTTATGAAAGGTTAAAAGCCTTTACCTTTATCTTTCACCTGCCTCCGGTCGCATCTGCGGGAAAAACAACACCTCCTGGATGCTCGTCTGCCCCGTGAACAACATCGTCAGGCGGTCAATGCCGAAGCCGATGCCTGCGGTGGGCGGCATGCCGTATTCGAGCGCGCGCAGGAAGTCTTCGTCCATCGCCATGGCTTCCTCGTCGCCGCGGGCGGCGAGACGCAATTGTTCTTCGAAGCGTTCGCGCTGGTCGAGCGGGTCGTTCAACTCCGAATAGGCATTGCCGACTTCCTTGCCGTTGACAAACAATTCGAAGCGCTCCACGAGGCCGGGCTTCGAGCGGTGTTTTTTCGTCAGAGGCGACATTTCCACCGGGTAATCAATCAGGAAGGTGGGTTGTATCAAATGACCTTCCACCTTTTCCCCGAAAATTTCATCTATCAGTTTCGCCTTGCCCATTGTCGCGTCAATCTCGATGCCGTTCTGGCGGCAATAGTTGCGCAGTTCGGGTTCGCCGGCGGTTTCCACGTTCAAACCCGTGTACTGCTGAATGGCGTCGAACATGGTCAGGCGGCGGTACGGCCCCGCAAATTCGATGTCGTGTTCCCCCGCTTTGATGACCGAGCCTCCGTCGGCGCTGACGGCGCGGGCGACCCGTTCGAGCATCCGCTCCGTCACGTCCATCAGCCAATGATAATCTTTATACGCCACGTAAAATTCGAGCATCGAAAACTCCGGGTTGTGGGTGCGGTCCATGCCTTCGTTGCGGAACATTTTGCCGAGTTCGTACACCCCGTCGAAGCCGCCGACGATGAGGCGTTTGAGGTACAATTCATTGGCGATCCGCAGGTACAGCGGCATATCCAGCGCGTTGTGGTGCGTTTTGAACGGCCTGGCCGCCGCGCCGCCGTGGATGGGCTGCAGGATGGGCGTTTCCACTTCGAGCAGGCCGAGTTCGTCGAGATACGCGCGGATGGTACGGATGATCTTACTGCGTTTGATAAAGGTCTCGCGCACTTCTTGATTTACCGTCAGGTCCACGTAGCGCATCCGGTAGCGTTGCTCCGGGTCGGTAAAAGCGTCGTACACATGGCCTTCGGCGTCTTTCTTCACCACCGGCAAGGGGCGCAGGCTTTTTGCTAAGAATTTGAAATCCTGCACGTGCACGCTCACCTCGCCCGTTTTGGTTTTGAAGGCAAAGCCTTTTACACCTGCATAATCGCCGAGGTCGAGCAGTTTTTTGATCACAGTGTCGAACATGGGCGCGTCGCCGGTTTCAGCGTTCGCGAAATCATCGCGGCGCAGGTACAGTTGGATACGCCCGCTCGAGTCCTGCAGGTTCATGAACATCGCTTTGCCCGCTTCACGCGACGCCATGATGCGCCCCGCCAGCGCTACCTCCCGGTAATTCAGGCGGTTCCTGGTGCCGTCGTCCAGCACTTCTTCTTTATAATTGGCAACGATGTCGGCGGCAAAAGCCGTGACTTCGAACATTTCGGCGGGATAGGGTTCGATGCCGAGTTCGCGGAGTTTTTGCAGTGATTCGCGGCGGAGCAGCTCTTGTTCGGTCATGCGTTGTTGGTGAATCGGTGAATTGGTGAATTGGTGAATTGTGAAACGAGGCGCAAAAGTAGGATTTCGGTAAAACAAGCAATCACAAAAGGCGAATTGTTGTTGAAAAGGCTTATTTTTGTCTCTACAAACAACACAGGTATGTCTGTCGCACCGTACGAAATTTCTGAAAAACTTTATACCGTCGAGGAATGGCTGGAATTCGAAAAACACGCTGAAATCCGGCACGAATACGTGTATGGAAAACTAATCCCTATGGCAGGTGAAGCAAAAAAAGCGAACAGGATCGCAAATAATATCCTCATCAAACTGAATGGCCCGCTCATCAAACAGGGACTTGAAATTTACTCTCATGATGTAAAGGCTCAGGTTATTCCAAACGGCATCTACCGTTATCCTGATCTAGTGGTTGCGCCTGTCGCAGACGATGAGCACGAATACATCGTCAAGCACCCCGTCCTGATGGTCGAAGTGTCATCCGGCGATTCCGGGCAGCGCGACCGCGTAAAAAAACGCAAGGAGTACCTGCAAATCCCTTCGCTTTGGTATTACATTGTGGTAGATCAGGATGAAATGCTGGTGGAACTCCATACGCGCAGCGACGACGGCAATTGGTGGACGCAATATTTCACTGAGCCGGAAGACGAGGTGGCACTGTCCCGTTTCGACCTGTCCATCCGGTTAGCGGATGTATATGAGCGTGTCAAATTGCCCGGCATTCAGTAATACACCTTGGCTCCCGCAGAATCGCGCAGAAAAATACCCCGGATTTTTGCAAGAGTGATTTCAAAATCTGCGTTTATCAGTGTTATTTTTCTGCGCACATCTGCGGGAAATGGCTCTACGTCGCCAATACCGAGTTCATTGTTCCAGCCCCCCTGACCTGCATCACTCATATTGGATCAAAGACTCCGCCCTCTTTTCAAAACATCGCCTTGTCGAACCGCATCGCCACCTCTTTCCAGTTGATGACGTTCCAGAAAGCCGCGACGTAATCGGGGCGTTTGTTCTGGTATTTCAGGTAATAGGCGTGTTCCCACACGTCGAGGCCGAGAATGGGAGTACCCGTTTGTTTTACGATGCTGAGCATGAGGGGATTGTCCTGGTTGGGTGTCGAGGTAATAAAAAGCCCTTTGTCTTTGCCGACGCACACCCAAGCCCAGCCGGAGCCGAATACGCCTTTGGCGGCATTGTTGAAATCTTCCTTAAATTTGTCGAAGGAGCCGAACTGAGTATTGATGGCCGTCGCCAGTTGGCCGGTCGGCGTCCCTCCCCCACCCGGCGTCATGATCTGCCAGAAAAAGGTGTGGTTCCAGTGGCCGCCCGCATTGTTGCGGATCTTATTGTCCGCGTCGGCAGGTGTGATGCGGGCGATGATGTCGTCCAGTTCGTAGTCGTTGTATACGGTATTTTTCACCGCATCGTTCAGATTGTTGACGTAGGCCTGATGGTGGCGGCCGTGGTGTATCTCCATCGTCATTTTGTCAATATGCGGCTCCAGGGCAGTGGTATCGTACGTCAGTTTGGGCAATTCAAAGGGGGTGGTACGGCGGAGTTTGGGCGGCGGAAGTGTCGGCGCAACCGTACCGGAGGCAGCGGATTTCGCTGCATTTTTGCAGGATTCGAGAAAAGAGGAAGTGGCGGCGGCAATACCGAGGAAAAGGCCGGTTTTGAGAAAAGTTCTTTTTTCCATAATAAGTAGTGTTGGTGAGTTCGCACCAGGTGATTTTGTGAAAAGTTTGAAATTTTGGCCAAACCTACGCGAAACACGCATGTTTTTACAAAGAAAAATCACCTTCCGCAACCAATAAAGCCCCGAATGACTTTTAAGCCCTACTTTTGCCTTCGATACAGCCCAACCAAACACGATGACCATGAACCAGAAACGCCAGTCAACAGAAAAATTACCGCGCCATGACGCAGCGGAGCCGACACCACCCGACCTTTCAAATCAGGGCGAAGCGGAAGACTCACCGGCCGCCGACGAGTTCTACGAACACCAGGAATTCGTGGCCGACCCCAAACAGGCGCTCATTCGCCTCGACAAATTCCTGATAGACCGGCTCTCGAACCGCTCGCGCAACAAGGTTCAAAATGCCATACGCGCAGGTTCGGTGAAAGTAGACGACCGGGAAGTGAAGCCCAATTACAAGGTGAAACCGGGCAACGTGGTCACCATCGTTTTGCCGAAATCACTGGAGGAGGTCTATGAGATCACGCCCCAGAATATACCGCTCGACATCGCGTATGAAGATGAAGACGTTCTGGTGGTGAACAAGCCGTACAAACTCGCGGTACACCCCGGTGTTGGCATCCCCAACGGCACATTAGTGAACGCCGTCGCCTGGCACTTGCAGGAAGAAATGAAAAAACTGCCGGTCAAGGAAGGCAACGAACCCAACCGCGCCGGCATCGTACACCGCATTGACAAAGACACTACCGGCCTCATGGTTATCGCCAAAAACGACTATGCCATGACGCACCTGGCCAGACAGTTCTACGACCACACCATCGAACGGCGTTATTGGGCGTTGGTGTGGGGCGATATGGAATCCGACAAGGGGACCGTCCGGGGCAGCATCGGGCGCAATCCCAACGACCGCCGCCTGTTCATGGTATTTCCCGACCCGGAAGACGGAAAATGGGCGGTCACGCACTGGCGCGTATTGGAAAGATTCTACTACGTCACGCTCATCGAATGTCAGTTGGAGACGGGTCGCACCCACCAGATCCGGGTTCATATGAAGTCCATCGGACACACACTGTTCGGCGATCCGCGCTACGGCGGCAACCAGATTTTGAAAGGAACTTTGTATTCAAAGTACAAACAATTCGTCGAAAACTGCTTAGAAATACTGCCGCGCCAGGCATTGCACGCCAAAACCCTCGGTTTCACCCATCCCCGCACGGGCGAATTCGTCCGTTTCGAGTCGAAATTGCCCGACGACATGCAACTGGTGATTGACAAATGGCGAAACTATGTGCAGGCGCGGAAGGAGCAATTGTAACTGTTTTACGATACGGCAAAATGCAAGAATCACACCCTGTTATAAAAAGCGAATTCCTGGCCGGTTTGCTCCGCCCGAAGCGCATCGTGTTCATTGTCAACCCCAAAGCGGGAACCAACCTGCAAAAACACATCCGAGAAAGCGTCGAAAAGCACCTGAACCACCGCAAATTCGAATATGGTTTTCGCTTCACCGAACGGGCAGGACACGCCAAAACACTGGCCCTCGAAGCAGTGGCAGAAGGCTACGAGATCGTCGTCGCAGTGGGCGGCGACGGTTCCATCAACGAAGTGGCGTCGGCGCTGCTGGGTACCGAGGCAGTGCTGGGCATCGTACCCGCCGGTTCGGGCAACGGCCTCGCCATGCACCTCGGATATGGCCGCGACATTGACGAAGCCGTCAAAAAGATCAACACCGCAGAAGTCCGGCTGATAGACATTGGCATGATGAACGGCCAGCCTTTTATCAACATCGCCGGCATCGGTTTCGATGGGCTGGTGTCCAATATGATGAAAGAAAGCAACTGGCGCGGCTTTATCCCTTATTTTCTCAACTCCGTCAAAGCCGGACTGCAATATACCCCCCGCCTTTGCCGTATTGAAATAGACGACAAAGTGCTGACAGAGAAGTGTTTTATCATTTCCGTCGCCAATGGGCCTATGTGGGGATACAATTTTCAGATCGCCCCCGACGCCCGGCTCGACGACGGCTTTTTCGAGGTCGTCATCATGAAAGAAGCGCCGAGATGGCAGTATTTTGCGCTGGTACCATCTTCTTTGACCGGAAAAATATATGAGTCCGATATTGTCGAGCACTTCAGAGCCCGTCATGTGAAGATCGTGGCCGAAGGGAAAAACTACATCCACCTCGATGGCGAAGGCCAGTTGCTCGAAGGTGCGCTGGAATTTGAGATCAAACCCAAAGCGCTGAAAATCCTGGCGCCGCGGCAAAAAATGGAAGAACAATGAGTAAAAACAAAATTTTTAACACGCTCGGCGGCCTCGTCTTTTCCACCGACCCCAATTTCAGGCCCGAACCGGAGGAACCACACATCGAAGAACTCCCTGCCGATAAACAGGTATTGCGCATCTGGCTCGAACGGGGCAAAGGCGGCAAAGAAGCCACGGTCGTGAAAGGTTATGCCGGTCCCGGTGAAAAATTAGAAGAACTGGCCAGATTGCTGAAAAACAAGTGCGCCGCCGGCGGCAATGCCAAAGACGGCGTCATCATCATTCAGGGTGATCACCGGGATAAGGTGCTGAAACTGCTGACGGAACAGGGATTTAAGAATGTGAAGAAAGCGGGAGGGTAGACGGCTTACGACATACGACTTACGACATCCCAACAACTTTTAAAAGAGATTCAGCGTGGTTAAATCACTTTTCTTTTTTCATTTGAGCGCCCTTCTCACTTGCATTCTGTTGGCTTGCACTCCCAAGGCAGCGCCCACCATACGCCCCAACCAAACTGCCAAACCGCCTGCCCAGCGCCCCGGCGCCCACCAGCCGATGGATACCATCCGCTGGACGACGCCCGTCCATCCCAAACCACCCATCGGCGCCCAACCGGCGCAGCCCGCCCGGCCTTCCGGCGGCTTCGGCGACACCTATCACCTCGCCATGCTGCTGCCTTTTCTGACCAATCAGACTACCGGCAATACCGTGCCCGATAAAAGCAATCTCGCCCTCCAGTTCTATGCCGGCGCGAAGATCGCACTCGAAGAAATTTCCCAAACCGAGGGCATCAACCTTGTGGTGGACGTATATGACACCCAAGCCAACGACGCTGATTTTCTGCCCCTTATCTCCAACCCCAAGATCGCTAAAGCTGACGTTTTCATCGGGCCGGTGCGCAACAGCCACGTCGAGGCCTTCGCTGACTGGACCAAACGCAACCGCAAGATCCTTATTTCGCCCGAAACACCTACCTCCGAACTGACAACCCAAAACCCCGATTTTATCCAGGTCAATCCCTCGCTGCGCGCACATTGCGAAGCCATCACACAATTCGTGCGCAATACCCACCGCGACGATGACGTCACACTGGTGTGCAAGGAAAAAGAAGCCGACCGGCTGCCTTATTTTCAAAATGCGAATGCAGCATTGCCCGGCGGCGGTGCGTTCGCCGAATTGATCGTGCCCGACGCAACGGCAAATTTTGACAAAATTGACCTGAAAAAATACTTTAAACCGGGTCGAACTGCCGTATTTATCCTCCCCACCTGGTCAAGCCAGGATTTCGTGATGGCTTTTTTGCGGAAATTAAAAGAAACGAAAGGGCCATCGAAAGTGGAAGTGTATGGAATGCCGCAATGGCAAAGTTATGAAGGCATTGACCCGGAATACCTGACATCGCTGAACGTCCATATCAGTTCGGCTTCATACATTGACTATTCGGTGCAGGAGGTAAAGGATTTTCAGCAAAAATTTTACGAATCCACCGGTACCATCCCCGACGGCGACGCTTTCAATGGTTACGACGTGATGCGATTCACCGGAAAAATGCTCCGGCAATACGGCCTTTCCTTTCCCGAAAATCTCGACCGGGAAACATTTCAGGGCTTGCATGGCCAGTTCCGTTTTTCCAGGATATTCACATCCGGAGCGGTGGATGACGGCTACAACCGGCCGGACTATTTAGAGAACACATTCGTCCATATTTTGAAGTTTGAGAAATTCGGGTTTGTGCCGACTAAATAACGCCGATTCAGGTGAGTAGAGACAACCGTATATGCAACCTTCCCGCGAACAAAAACTCCGCTCCGTCATCCGCCAGTCGCAACCCGATCTGACGGTGGTACTGGAAAATATTTTCGATCCGCTGAACATATCGGCAGTGCTGCGTTCCTGCGACGCGGTAGGAGTACGCGAGATTTTCGTGATTTATACCAAAAAATACCTCGACAAACGCGGCCTGGTGCTGGGCAAACGCACTTCCGGCGGCACATTCAAGTGGATTGACGTGTACTTTTTTGAAGATCTGGAAGCGTGTTTTGTGCGGGTAAAAGAACGGTATGGCCGGATTTTGGCAACTTTGCCGCCGGGAAAAGAAGTGCCATCATTGTATGCGCACGACCTTTCCCAACCGACGGCGTTGCTCTTCGGCAATGAGGACGAAGGTGTGAGCGCAGAAGCGCTGGCGTTCGCCGATGGCAGTTTTACCATTCCGCAGTCGGGCTTTGCCGAAAGTCTCAATATCTCGGTCGCCTGCGCGGTGACCCTGTTCGAAGCGAAACGACAGCGCGCAGAAAAGGGTTTTTACGACGAAAACCCGCGCCTCACGCCGCAGCAGCAGGATCAATTGTTCGAACGCTGGACTTCCATGCTGAAAAGCGATAAAAACCACCAGCAACCGATTGTAATCAGCAAAGACAGTGAGCCGCTTTTGCCCGTTTATATCCGGCGTAAGGACGAGGTGCCGAAGTCGGAGATTCGGGTACTACCGTTGACGAAGTTCGATCTGTAAATATTCTAATGCAAAACGAGACGCTGTCCCCCCGCTTCGCCTGGATTTTTTCGGTCGCGGCCATTTTATTGGCTGCCGTCGCCCGTATCCGGCTTTTGCCTGTTCCGCTCGAACGCGACGAGGGAGCGTTTGCCAGCATCGGTCATGCGATGTGGAATGGCGGGCAACTTTACACTGCGCTTTTTGACAACAAACCGCCGTTGCTTTATGTCATTTATGGCAGCTTCACACGTTTGTTCGGTTTCACTGCGACAGGTGTTCATTGGGGACTTTTGTTGTTTCACGCCGGTTCATGTTTCTTCCTCTATTTGCTTGTCAGACAATTTTTTGACAAAAAAACGGCCTTGTTGAGCGTCGCTTTTTTTGCATTGTTCGCACTGCTTCCCAACGTCTTCGGATTCGCCGCGCACGCAACGCAACTGCTCCTTTTACCCGCACTGGCAGGATTGTGGCTGTTGAGCCGGAAACCGCTTACATTGCCTTCCGTCTTCTTCGCCGGAATTCTATTGGGTGCAGCGTTTCTCATCAAACAGCAGGCAGTGGGCATCATCGCAGGCGCTGCCGGTTGGTTTTTGCTCGACAGTTTTTTGAGTAAAAATGCCATTCCCAAACGGGTGCTGACAAATGGCATTTTGCTCGTCGTCGGTTTGGCGCTGCCGGTCGCGATCACGCTGGGTTGGTTTTCCTTTCAAGGCCGCCTCGGCGATTTGTTGCGCTGGACGGTAGAAATCCCCAGGCAGTTGCTCGCGTTGGGCGGCTCGAACGCAGGCGTTTTCGGGGAGTATATCTTGCCGTATTTTCACGGTTTTGAACCAGGTCTGGGCCTGGCTTTGTTGGGTCTGGCCTTGCAATTGAATGAGAAAGAATCGAGAAACCGCATTTTGCCGTTTGCGCTGCTGTTCGTGACGACGCTGGCGGCGACTTACTTAGGCGCCGCGTTTTACCCGCATTATTTTGTGCTGACTTTGCCGTTTCTTGCCGCTCTTTGCGCGTCGGGCGTGTTCGCTGTTTGGAAGCAAACGAAAATCGGGGGAATGTTTTTGGCTCCGGTTTTTGCACTGCTGACCATCGGTTACCCCATTGCGTTGCAGAGCGATTATTTTTTCAGGCCTGATTTCAGGAAAATTCACCGGGCGGCTTACGGCCTCAATCCATTCCCCGAAATGGAAGCCATTGGAAAACGTTTATCGCAGGAGTCAAAACCCGGCGATATTCTGGTCTTAGGCTCCGAGCCGGAATTGCTGGTTGCGGCAAAGCATATCCCCCCGACGGGTTATCCTTTCGTGCTGGATGTGCGAATGCCGGGCAGCGAAGTATTCCAAAAGGCGACGAGCGAATATTTGAAAAACAAAAAGCCGAAGTTCGTTGTCTTTGTTCCGACCGTCAGTTCGTGGTTTCCCGGTTACCAGCAATCGCCGTTCGTGCTTGATTTACAAAGGTTTTTGCAACAAAACTATATACTGACCGGGGCTGCGCAAATTGACAAAACTGTCAGCAAAATCCTTTGGGACGAGGAGGCGCGTAAGCCGCCCGCCGATCCGACTAAAATTGGAGCGCTGGTGTTTCGCCTGAGAGAATAAACCTTTCCCCTGCCATCCCACTCAAAAACGAAGCCGAGAGATTGGCCAAAATCAAAGGTTCTTAGAGTAAGGTTGACAAAATTTGAATTGTAATGCTGCTTACCTTTGCTGTTATAATGTTTTGTAAATATGTACATCGCTCATTTTGCTATTCAAAATTTTAAATCATTCGAGGCAGTTACACTCGATTTCAATCCTGACTTGAACATCCTGACTGGGAAAAACAATTCGGGCAAAACGACTGTATTAGAGGCCTTGGCGTTATGGCATGAGTGTTTCAACAGACTTTTAAACCAAGCACAACGCCGTGAGAAAAATTACCAGCGCGGTCAATGGGTGTTGGGACCAACGTACAATAAGTACTTTCCTTTTGAGCAAATCAATAGCATTCGCAGTCCATATTTTGAAGATATTTTCCGTAATCGGGACAAACGAAACACTATAAAATTATCGGCGACATTCAAAAAAGATCGAAATGAGCAGTTAGAAATTCCAATTCAAATTGGTCAATCTGGATTAAATTATGTAATTGAAGTAGAAGGATTTGCCTCCTATAATTTTGATACTTTCAATCATTTTTTTCTCAAGTTACCCCAGGCATTAGGGTTATATTATGCTTCACCTGTTTCAGCTATACAACAAATAGAAGACTTTGTAACTGAACCGCAACTGAAGGATGCCATATTGCGCCGTGCTTCCGCTACGGTACTTCGCAATCGTTTGTGCAAGTTGCTGAGCAGTCCGGACACTACTTTGCAGACAGAGTATCTCCGCGACTTGGCTTATCTGTTGTATAACAATCAACAAGAAATCCACCTTATCGCCAGAAGCAGTATTCAACGTGACACCAGGGCATCGGTCAATTTTAAGATAGGCAACGATGACGTGGAGAAAGACATTGCTTTGTTGGGCAGCGGATCCCTGCAAGCTATTGAAATACTACTTAATCTCTATCAACCCGGAGAGATGTCGAAAGATTTGAATTTAGTACTGTTGGATGAACCAGATAGCCATATTCACCGGGATATGCAACAACGCCTGACGAATATACTGACTAAATTTTCCAATCAAAACCAAATTTTCATCTCAACCCACAATGAATCATTCATTAGAAGTGCAAATCACCACCATCTTTTCCATCTTGAAGGACGTCCAGTTGATGAAATCAGGAGCGTTGACCAAGAAGTTTTCTCTAAAATTCAACCACGTTTCAAAGGCATTTATCCTTCTCAAATCAACCCAATCCTTCGTTCAATTGGAAGTGTTAATGGATTGGATTTCATCAACGCTTTGGAATCAGACAAACTTATATTTGTTGAGGGCGAAGATGATGCAAGGACTTTAAACCTGCTGTTAAGACAGCAGGTGGCCAATAGAAAAAAATATATGTTCTGGGTATTAGGAGGTATTGCTGAAGTGTTTGAGCATATCCAGGATTACCAGACTGTTTTTTCTTATATTAAAAATACACAAAGCCTCTGGGAAAAATCTAACCTGGTCTTTGACAAAGATTTTCTAACAGATGATCACAAAAAACAATTGGAAACAAAATTTAAAGAAAAACTGGGAATTGCTGCTTTTTCTTGGAATGCATACACGATTGAATCTACACTTTTTACTGATTTAGACAAACTTACTACGTTAATTTCTCTTTGGATCAAGCAGGAGACAGGTCAATCGGCTGACGAAAATTTGTTATTAACAAACATTAAACGCGAATATGAGAAAATTAAAGCGTTAATTGAAGTACGTTATGCTGATAAGTTTATTGAGGAAGTTTGCTATCGCTATCAGAATATTCGCAATAAGACTGAAAGAATTTTTGGCTCCAAAAATATAATTATCAAAGAGAATGATATCCAATTGGCTACATTGGTACGGTCTTACCAAAAAGAATGTCTCGATACGAATGCTTATTTCAAGCTGATGACTAAAGATGATGTCGGACTGATTCTCAACAAAGTCGTCGCGCCGTTTAACCTCACTTTTTCGGTCGAGACTGATTTTATTGAAATAATCAAACTGGTAAACAAGTCCTTATGGCTCAATGAATGGGATTTTTTAACCCAACTGTAAATACAGTCAATGCACCTTTCCATCGTCATCCCGCTCAAAAACGAAGCCGAGAGTCTGCCCGAACTCGAAGCCTGGATCCGCCGAGTGTGCGAACAGCACCGCTTTGCCTACGAGATCATTCTGGTGGACGACGGCAGTACCGACGGCTCCTGGAAAGTGATCGAACAACTGAAAACAGCCAACCCCGCTGTCCGTGGCATCAAATTCCGCCGCAACTACGGCAAATCCGCCGCGCTGCACACAGGATTCCAGGCCACCGAAGGAGATGTGGTGATCACGATGGACGCCGACCTTCAGGACAGTCCCGACGAGATACCCGAACTTTACAGAATGATACGGGAGGATGGATACGACCTCGTGTCCGGCTGGAAGAAAAAGCGCCACGATCCCCTGAGCAAAACCATCCCGACCAAATTGTTCAACGCCGCGACGCGCTGGATGAGCGGCATTTACCTGCACGATTTCAACTGCGGCCTCAAAGCCTACCGCGGCGATGTGGTGAAGGCCATCGAGGTGTATGGCGAAATGCATCGCTATATCCCGGTGATCGCCAAATGGGCTGGTTTTACGAAAATCGGCGAAAAAGTGGTGGAACACCGCGCCCGGAAGTTCGGCACGACAAAATTCGGTGGCTTCGAGCGCTTTATCAACGGGCCGCTCGATTTGATGAGCATTTCGTTCGTGGGCAAATTCGGCAAACGCCCAATGCACTTTTTCGGCACTCTGGGTATCCTGTCATTCCTCATCGGATTCGCTATCCTGGTCTATCTGAGCATTGCCAAGACGATTTTTAAGGAATATGGCATCGCCGACAGGCCGTTGTTCTACTTCGGCATTTTGGCCCTGATCATCGGCACCCAATTGTTTCTGACGGGTTTTGTGGGGGAGATGATCAACCGGAATTCGGCGACGCGGAATCATTATTTGATTGAAAAAGAAATTTGAGAAAGTTATGAGCGGGAGAAAAATAGCACTAACCTTTTCCGTTTTCTTTGGGATCGGCGCTGCGCTCTTCGCGCTGGTATGGCGGATGCAAGGCACATTCTCGGCCATAGTAGGTGTCGTCGCCGCTTTGTTTGTTATCGGTTCTTTGAAGTGGCTGGAAAAGGCAATTGACGAATGGTACAAGCAAAAACGCCAGGCGAAAAAACTGGAGGACGAAGTGTACTCAAGACCAGGAGTGAAGCAACAATGGAACAGCGTAAGCCAATCCTGGGAAATCAGGGATGCATTGCCATTGTCCCCGTTCGAGCCTCAAACCAACACTCGGGTAAAGCAGAAGTTATCCTGGATTTTCGGTGTGCTCACAGTATTGGGGGCCATATTGGGATTTTCAGGAGATAAATTGGCAGAGCCATATAAAACCATTACTATGGGTGTGGGTTTTCCAATGTTTTTATGGGGGATTTTTATGTTTGCTGCTGTGCGAGAGAAATTCAGACCTGAAAAGCCGACACAGGATTTCTCTTATCTTTGGAGCAGTCGTCCAGTCTTTCGGAGGAATATTTTGCTGATAGGGCTTCTGTCGTTCGTCATCGGATTTACAGGGATTGTACTCACCCCCCCGCCGCCCAATGCAGCACCAATGCTAATCGCTACGCTGATTGGGCTGTTTGTTATCTATCTTTTCAACCTGTTTTATATTCAGTTCGCACAGCAAAATGCCGTGCCGGAGTTTTGGGCCGGCTGGAGCATGGGCGAGAAAAGATTAGAAAAATTTGTTGACGTTGCCATTGTGGTGCTGCTGGTAGTGGGCTTTCCCATTGTGAGCATTCTGATGTCCGATTTTCTTCATGAACTTTATTTCGCGCTCATATTCGCCGGGGTGGGGTTGCTGGTCGGCTATTTTGTCCATGATTTTTTGAAAAATCGTTTTGCAGGTATGAATGAAGCAGATGAACGGAAATGGGAAATCCTGCTGAAGATATATGTTGGGTGCCTGATCGTGACGCTTTGTATGGCGGCATTTGTCAATAAAAAAACGGCGATTTTCGCCACCGAGACGCGAAAATATCTTGTGACAGACAAGTCGAAAAAGTATAAAGGCAAAAGTTACCTCTGGCTTGAGATTGACGGGAAGAACAAGCGATTTGAGCCAAAATTACCCGAATGGGAACAAGCGCAGGTCGGCGATTCGCTGGCGGTTTTGGTCGGCAAAGGCAGCTTAGGATTCGAGGTGATACTCCAATTTGGGGCCGGCCAGGCAGCCGGGCAATACAAACATGATTGATGCGATTGAGGGGCTCACTCGTTTTAGATGACGCATAGCCATTTCCCGCAGATTTTCGCAGAAAAATAACGCGGATTTTCGCAGATAGAGGTCAAAATCTGCGGCGATCTGCGTATCGTTTTCTGCGCAAATCTGCGGGAAACGCGAAAAAAGGTCACGCTTGAACGATTGGACAATCAATTCTTCCGATCCCGGCGGTTCTCCGCGCGATCCCGTTTGTTCTCCGCGCGGTCGCGTTTGTTTTCGGCGCGATCCCGCCTGTTTTCAGCGCGGTCGCGGCGGTCTTCGTTTTTGTCGCGCACATCTTCGCGGGAGTCGCGAGCGTCTTCACGAGCGTCGCGGCGGTCTTCCGCTTTGTCGCGGCGACCACCGTCGTGAGCCGCATCGCGGGCGTCTTCACGCGCATCACGGACGTCTTCGCGGGCGTCGCGGCGGTCTTCCGCGCGATCTGCTTTGTTTTCGGCACGGTCGCGGCGGTTCTCCGCCCGGTCGCGTTTGTTCTCGGCGCGGTCGCGGCGATTTTCGGCGCGGTCTACTTTGTCTTCGGCTTTATCAACGACCTGCGGTTGTTGGGCGAGCAGAGGAGTGGCGAGTGCCAGGGCGAACAAAAAGCAGCAAAGGGCAAGTGTCTTTTTCATACGAGTTGAATTATTTTGGTTAAAAAGATACGCCTTCGACTTCGATCCCGGCAGGGCGTTTAACTGAACTGCCAATTTTAACATTTACTTTTTTCACTCCACATACAACACCAAACCTTTCAGGTAAGCGCCCTCCGGGTGAAACATACTCACCGGATGATCGGCGCCCTGCGTCAGGTGATGCAATACCCGCACCGGTCGGCCCACCTCCATCGCCGCCGCTGCAACGGTGTTGTAAAACAACTCTCTGTCAACGACTTGCGAGCAAGAGAAGGTAAATAAAATTCCGCCGGGGGCTACCTTTTTAAGAGCTTCCGCATTCAGGCGTTTGTAACCCTGCACGGCGTTGTGGCGTTTTTCAAGACTTTTGGCGTAGGCCGGCGGATCAACGACCATGACCTCGTAGCGGGTTTCGGTAGTTTTTAAAAATCGCAGCACATCGTCGGTAAATCCGTCGTGCCGGCCCGGAAAGGGCGCATTCAGGGCGACATTTTCTTCGGTGAGCTCCATCGCTTTGGCCGAAATGTCCACCGAATGAACGAGCGCTGCGCCGGCCCGGAGGGCGTAACAGGAAAAACCGCCCGTATAGCAAAAAGCGTTCAGCAGCGTTTTTCCCGCTGCGAACCGGGCCAGTAATTGCCGGTTGTCGCGCTGATCGAGGAAGAAACCTGTTTTTTGGCCGGCCAGCCAGTCCACTTTAAAGCGCACGTCGTTTTCTTCGATGATTTCCGCACCTGCCGGCGCATTCACTGCCGACCATAAAAATTCATTCGATTGGTTTTCAGCATATTTCGGCGGCAAAGTTTCGGCGCTCTTGTCGTACACTGCCTGCAATTGTTTCCCCAATACTTCTTTCAAAGCGGCGGCGATCAGGTTGCGCTGACGATGCATCCCGATGCTGTGGCATTGCAATACAGCGGTGGAACCATACACATCTACGATAAGGCCGGAGAGTCCGTCTCCTTCCCCGTGTACAAGCCGGAAGCAATTGGTATTCATGCTGCCGACCAAACCTACTGTTGCCCTGACAGAAAGTGCATTCCGGAATTTACCGATCCAGAAATCCCCGCTTTCGGGATCTGCCTCCCCAAAACTCAGCAATCGAACAGCGATGCTGCCGTGGTGAAAATGCCCGGCTCCCAGCAATTCGCCGCGTTTGCTGTATACTTCCACTACATCGCCATCCGCCGGATCACCTTCCATTCGGGCAATGGCGCCGGAAAACACCCAGGGATGAAAGCGCAATACAGGAATTTCTTTGCCGGGTTTGAGGTGAATTTTTACCATTGAAATTTTTTAACTGTATGAAAAGAGGCACAAAATCGAGCTTTTGCATCATTTATGAGGCGGAGTAGCTCATTTTGCTTTTTATATTTTTGCCGCATGAAATATTGTTGTTTACCGATCGCCTTTACCATCCTGTGTGCCGGGAAAATCGCTGCGCAAACGACGCAACCCAGCAATTACAACAACTGGTTTACCTATTTTGCCCAATACAAGCTGCATCAGAATTGGGCGGTGCATCTGGACTTGCAATTCCGCGCTGACGACAAAGTCCAGCGGATCAACCAATCGCTGCTGCGCGCCGGAGTGCAATATCTGATCAGACCGGATCTGAATGCCACACTCGGTTATGCTTACATCAATACCTTCAGTGAGGGCGCATCCGCCTACTTTACGGAGCACAGAATATGGCAACAATTGCTTTACAATCAGGCATTTGGGAAAGTGAACATGACACACCGCCTGCGACTTGAACAGCGTTGGGTGGAAATAGCCGGCTCCGAGCCCGACGAATACCATTCCGGCCACCGTCTGCGTTATTTCAACCGGACGATTTTTCCGCTGCATCGAAAGGAGCGCCCTAAAGCAGCGCCTTATTTTGCATTGCAGAACGAAATATTCTTCAATTTCGCTTCACCGGACATCAACAGAAATGTACCCGACCAAAACCGGCTGCTCCTTGCAGTCGGTATATTGCACCAGAAACAAACCCGGCTCGAAATTGGCTATATGAATCAATGGCTCAATCCGGCATCGGGTGATAATACGACAAAACACATTCTGCACTTTTCGGTGCTTCAGGTGCTGGATTTTAGCGCGGCGGGGTCTTGACTGCTAAAAAACCTACATTTGCGTTTGCAAATCAACCATGTTCACTGACAACTTCCCATTCTATAAACAACTCGATGCCTCCGATTGCGGGGTGGCGTGCCTGCGTATGATCGCGCGGCATTATGGGCGGCACTATTCGCTGGAGTATCTGCGCGACCTTTCGTACCTCGATCGCGAAGGTGTGTCGCTCATGGGTATTTCGGATGCGGCAGAAAAAGTCGGCTTTCGCACACTGGGCGTTAAAGCGGGATTCGGGCGTTTGCAGGAAAACATACCGCTGCCGTGCATTGCCCACTGGAAACAAAACCACTTCGTCGTCGTCTATCGCATTGTCAATGGAACGGTTTATGTTGCCGACCCGGCCGCGGGGAAAATCCAGTTGCGGGAGCAGGAATTTCTCGATGGCTGGATCAGCGATGTGGTGAATACCGAGCCGCAGGGAATTTTGTTGTTGCTGGAAACCACGCCCGAATTTTTCAACCGCGAAGGCGAAAAGACCAATCGCTCGAGCCTTCGTTTCCTGTGGAGTTATCTTTCGCAACACCAAACACTGATCCGCCAACTCTTTTTCGGATTGTTGCTGGGCAGCCTCATCCAGTTGGTGTTCCCCTTCCTGATGCAGGCTTTGGTGGACAAAGGTGTACAATTGGAAGACCTCAACTTCGTATATCTCATCCTCGCTGCACAGGGAATGTTGTTTGTCAGCCAGGTAGCGGTGGAGTTTATACGGGGCTGGATCTTACTGCACATCGGAACAAGGGTCAACATCAACCTGGTGTCCGATTTTTTGATCAAACTGATGCGGCTGCCCATGTCGTTTTTCGACTCAAAAATGACGGGCGATCTGTTGCAGCGCATTTACGACAACGAACGCGTGGAGCGTTTTCTCACGTCATCGTCGCTGGTCACCTTGTTTTCTGTGGTGAGTCTGGCAGTGTTCGGAACGGTGCTGGCGTTTTATTATCCGCCGATCTTCTTCGTCTTCTTTTTAGGGGCAATGATGTATTTCGGCTGGGTATTCATTTTTTTGCAACGCCGGCGCGCCCTCGATTACCGGCGTTTCGAGCAAATGGCCGAAAACCAGAACACCCTCATCCAGATGGTGAACGGCATGCAGGAGATCAAACTGCATAATGCCGAACGTCAGAAACGCTGGGCCTGGGAACGCATTCAGGCGCGGCTGTTCCGGGTGAACGTGCAATACCTCGCCACCGACCAGTTCCAGCGTGCGGGCGCAGCTTTTATCAACGAAGGGAAAAACATACTGATCTCGTTCATGGCGGCACGGGCAGTCATCAACGACGACATGACGCTCGGCATGATGCTCGCTGTGCAATACATCATCGGCCACATGAACGCGCCGCTGGAGTCGCTTGTGCAGTTCATTCTCGCCGCTCAGGAAGCCAAGATCAGTCTCGAACGGATGAATGAAATCCATTCGCGCCCCGACGAGGAACCCGCTGATGCCTCTACCATCATTGTACTGCCCACCAATGGCGACCTCACGCTGCAAAACGTCTCTTTCCGCTACGGAGGACCGCATGACCCCTGGGTCTTAAAACACCTGAACCTGCATATCCGCGAAGGCAAAACCACTGCAATAGTCGGCACCAGCGGCAGCGGCAAGACGACCCTGATGAAACTACTCCTCAATTTCTACCCGCCCAACGAAGGTTATATCCGCATCGGCGACCTCAACCTCGCCAACATCAACCACCATCTCTGGCGCGACCACTGCGGGGTGGTGATGCAGGACGGTTTTATTTTCTCCGACACCATCGCCAAGAACATCGCGCTCGGCGAGGAGCACATTGACCGCCGCCGCCTGCTCTATGCCTCCAAGGTGGCCAATATTCAAACCTTTATCGAGGGCCTGCCGCTCGGCTACAACACCAAAGTCGGACAGGACGGAGCCGGGCTCAGCCAGGGGCAGAAACAACGCCTGCTCATCGCCCGCGCCATCTACAAAGATCCGCAATACATCTTCTTCGACGAAGCCACCAATGCCCTCGATGCCTTCAACGAACGGGTCATTATGCACAACTTAGAACACGCTTTCCGCAACAAAACGGTGTTCATCATCGCCCACCGCCTCAGCACCGTCCGCAACGCCGACCAAATCATCGTGCTGGAAAAAGGCGAGATCGTGGAACAGGGAACGCACCAGGAGCTGACGGAACGGCGGGGGGCGTATTTCCATCTGGTGAAGGAGCAGTTGGAACTGGGGGCATAAAGCCGCCCGTCACGCCATTCTCCCCCCCTGCATCCGCGACACCGTATTCGCCACAAAGTCCTGACTTTCAGGATCGAAACGAGCCAGCGTCTCGTCGCGCCCGAGCATATAGGCAATGGTATGGACGCCCGGCGGAGCGTAGGTCAACACCAGGTCGGCAAAAACATTGTAGGCGCCCCGGCCTTTGGAGCCGCCCAGTTCTTTGTAGGAAGTGGCCGCATGCGGTGTACAATCAATCAATTTACCCTGGTGGTTGATATAACTTTTCCCTGCGATGACCTGGCAACCAGCCGAGAAGTTGTAACTTCCGATGCCCGACCAATGGATGTTGATCGTCGAATTCGGCGACGGGTCGAGGCCTTTCACCACATCTTCTTCGGTCAGTTTGCGGTCGCGGTTTTTGTCGCGGAACACCAGCACACCCGACGACGCGGGCCGGAGCGCGCGATAAACGGTCGTTTCGTCGCCCACTTTGTGCCATCCGAACTGGTAGTGGTGTTGGCTCTCCACCAAAAAAGGTATATCGGCACGTTCGGCCAGATCGGGGTTGGGATCGGTGGAACCCCAGAATTTGAATACCATGCCCCGGATGAGCAGTACGAACAGATCGTCGTTGCGCCTTTTTTCGTCGCTGTTGGTTTCGTTTGCCCGGATACCGATCAGGTGTATCGTGTCCGGCGAGGTATCCCAGGCGCCGACTTTCCGCGTGTCTGTCGGTTGTTTGAATTGTTCGATGTGTGCCAGGATCGGATTGGGGTTGCCCGTATAAAATTCTTTCGCCCGCGCCAGCATACCCAGCCAGCGGCCGAATTCCGGTGAAGGATTTTGTGCGCCTGAGCGGCCCCATTCACTGACAAAATCACCGTTAGCTGCTTTTCTTTGTTTCCACTCCTCCATTTTTTTCAACGTATTGGGCCCCACTATGCCGTCCGGGGCGCCGATGGAGGCATCGCCTTCCACGGTGCGCAGGTATTCCTGGAAAAGGCGGACGGCTGCCTGCGTCGCATAGCCGAATACGCCGTCCACGTTGGCTTTGGGCATAAAACCTGCATCTTTGAGGAATTGCTGCAATTCCCGTATGGTGGAGCCGGGTGATTCGCGGAAGTCGCGCCATACGCCATTGCCTTCGTCGCGGAATTGAAGTTTCTTTTTCAATTGATCCGAAAGGCTGGCGTGATAGAGGGCTAGAAATTGGGCTTTGTCGGCAGGCATAGCGCCGCTGTCGTAACTACCAAGGCTGATGGAATTCATGGCGAAGTTGTTTAAAATTTGGTCACCGATAAGGCAAAAATAGGCAGACGATTTGAAAAGAAAGCAACGTTTATCTTTGCAACATGAAAAATAGCGATAAAGCGATGGAAGAACAACACTATGTCGAACTCCGGTCGGAAGACGTACAGGAAATACTCGGCACCCCGCCCCACTGGCTGGTGCGCTGGGGGACGGCCATTGTGCTGGTCGGTTTCGGGTTGATGCTTTGTGCAGCGTGGTTTATCCGCTATCCCGATGTGGTAGAGGCCAAGGTGGTCATCACCACCATTGTACCGCCGGTGGACGTTGTGGCACGGGCCAACGGGCGCGTCAGGTTGCTGGTGCCAGACAAAAAGCTGGTGCAGGAAAACGAACTCCTTGCCGTGCTTCAGAGTACGGCCGATTACCGGGACGTACTCGAACTCGACATGACGGTGGACGCCTGGCAGCGCTCCGACCTGGATTCGCTCAAGGTGGTAACGCCGGCGCGCAACCTGACACTTGGCGACATTCAGGCCGATTACGCCGATTTTGTACAGCACCTGGAGAATTTTCAATTGGGTAAAGGCAGCAAAAGCACTGCTGCCAGTTCGAATATCAACTCCATCCGGCAACAGATCACACAACTGGAACAAAGTATCGCTTACGAGGAAAGAGGACTCAAACGCATCAGCGACCAGCTGAAATCCGCGGAGGAGTTGTACGAAAATCAAAAGGAACTTTTCGAGCAAGGCATTACTTCAAGAGTGGACTTTGAAAAGGAACGCACGAAGCTTGCCGATATAGAGCGCCAGCGCGACCTGTATGAAGACAATATCCTCCGCAAACGAAGTGAGATCATCAATCTCAAAAAGGGGATTACCGACGAATCATTGGGGCAGGCAGAGACGAGTTCCGGCACCTCCTCCCGCCTGCTCGGAAGCCTGAACACGCTGCGCAGCAGCATCAACAGATGGAAGCAAACCTATCTGCTGACCGCCCCCATCGTCGGGCGCGTTTCGGTCAACACGGCCATTGAAAAAAAATTCGTTCGGGAAGGCGAGCAGGTACTCACCATTGTACCGCTTCAAAGCAAAGCCATCGTTGGCCGGGCGATGTTGCCGGTAGAAGGCAGCGGTAAGGTAAAACCGGAGCAACGCGTTATTTTGAAACTGGACAGTTATCCGTACCAGGAATACGGCACGCTGAAGGGGTTCGTAGTGGACAAATCGCTGGTGCCGAAAGACAACCAATACTCTATAACCGTCTCTGTGCCCACCAACGACAACAATAACCTGATCACCAGTGTTGGCAAGGAAATTCCTTTTGAACAGCAACTGCAGGGCAGGATCGAGATCGTGACAGAAGAAAAAGGATTCATTGATCGGATCACAGAACAAATCTTCTCGATCAGGTGACGCAACTGTCACAATTTCAGGGCTTCTTTATCCTCCTTTTGGGCCGATAACCGGCCTGTTTCACTCCTTTCAAAAAGGGTTTGCTTTATTTTGGACATCGTTAACAGCGCAGGTATTTCTGAGAAAAGTACCCCCAACTACTTTTGTCCCAACAAACCCGACGACAAACTCTATTCTTCATCAAAAACGGTATTTTCCGATGAAACAAGTATTCTCCATTCTCGCTTTCGTTCTGGTTGGTGCATTTGCAGCTACTGCTCAATCTTCCGGCGCTGTCATGACTTTCGACGTCACCACTATTGACTACGGAACGGTTGACAAAGGCGGCGACCCGATCCGCAAATTCAAATTCACCAACACCGGCAACGAGCCGCTCATCATCAAAACGGCGAAAGGCTCCTGCGGCTGCACCGTGCCCACCTACCCGAAAGAGCCGATCATGCCCGGCGAAAGCAACGTGATCGAAGTGCGCTACGACACCCAGCGCGTAGGTCCGTTCACCAAAACGGTGACCCTCACCACCAACGAAGCAAAAGATACCCACACCCTCACCATCAAAGGTGAAGTGAAAGCCCCGGCTGCCCAGGAAAGCGTTCCGGCCAGCGGCGGCGGCATCAAAGGATAATTTTGACTGATTGATTTTTGGTTTGACGATACGATGCCCGGCCGGTGCAATACTGGCCGGGCTTTTTTTTGAAAAACGGAAAAAATATTCCGGTCTGTGCAACCATTTTCCATCGCCGATTGTCTATGTGCAAGAGTTTTTAGTCGGATAAATCTGCCATTTGAAAGAAATTCTGTTACTTTCGTCCTGTCTTAATTTTGCGAGGCCATGAAACGAAAATCTCTACCTAAACCACTATTCCTCATCACAGCCGTTTTTAGCCTTACCGCCTGTATTTTTGTCAATGTACATGCCAATCTGACGATCCCTCAACAGGGGTGTTCCCAATTACAAATGGAACAACCACAAATGAAGGAATGCGAAGAGGCGGATGATCAGGAAGTGCAAATCCCGGATATGACCGTTCTGGGCCGTGCGCTCGAACTGGTGCAGAAATTCCTTCCGGTCGCAAATTGATTCATCACGACATGGGCAATAATGAGGGCCGGTCCGCTGTTGAGCGAACCGGCCCTTTTTTCTTCCGGGCTTATCCGATGTGCCGGGCCTCTTTGAGAACCTGACCGTCAAACCATCCAACCATCCAACCACCTTTTCCCGAATTTTCTGGTTGTGAGCAATACCCACCATCCGATGGCTGCGCCGAGCAAGGCCCCGCAGACGACGTCGCCCGGATAGTGCACCCCCACATACACCTGCGAAAAAGCGATCGTTGCCGCCCATCCCAATGCTGCCGGGCGGACCCAACGGGCTACCCGGCCAAAAAAGCCGATCAAAAATACCGCCGCCGCAAAGTGATTGGCTGCATGCGACGAAGTAAAACTGTAACCCGAGCCGCAGGAAGTTCGCAAGTTTACTTTTTCCACCATCGCAGGGTCGTTGCACGGTCGTATGCGTTGTATATTTTTCTTGATCAGGGTGCTGCTGGTAAAATCAGCCAGACCGGCAGCGACGACCAGGCCCAGCACGATCACCCACCCTTTTTTCCCGAAATTCAACCAGGTAAACGCCCCTATAAACATATACAATGGCGCCCAAAACCATTTTTCCCGGAAAAGCGGCAATAAAGCATCGAACAGCGGATTACCCATATCGCCATTAACAAGTTGGAACAGGGAAGCATCCCAACTTTGAATGATTTGCATCCAGCTCATGTCGCAAGCGATTTTTGTGCAACGATGATCAATCGTTTGGATGTTGCAGTATCAAAATCACTCAGATCGTAGTCGCCGTAGGTACGCCGTATAACAAGCCCGGCTCTGGCAAAAAGGGATTGAAAATCGGCCAGCGTGAACAAGCGCACCCTTTCGTGGAATTGATGGTGTTTGCCATCCGTTGTAATTTCCACCGTTTTGAACACATAGCGGCCCCGGATATTTCTTTTCAGGCGATATTCGATACCATCAACCGTTTTCACTTCCGACCGGATCAGATTTTTGCGCACCCAATCAGAATTGAAATAATCGAGTAAAAAAAGACCACCGGGCTTCAGGCCTTTTTGCACGTTTTTCAACGTCAGCATGTGGTCCCGGTCTGTTTTAAAATATCCGAAACTGGTAAACATGTTCATCACCGCATCAAAATAATTGATCCTGAACGGCAGGCGCATGTCGTGCTGATAAAATGCCAGCCGTTCGAATTCATATTGCCGGGCAAAAGTGATGTTCGGGGTAGAGATATCCAACCCTGTCACATCAAAGCCCTTTTCGGCAAGATAGCGGCTGTGCCGGCCTTTGCCGCAAGCCAGGTCGAGCATACGCGCTCCGGAAGGAAGATCGAGCGCCAGCAAAAGGTTATCGAGTGTATCCCGGGCCTCTTTTTCATCGCGGCCCTTGTACAAAGTGTGATAGTAGGGCGAGTCGAACCACTGCTCGAACCATTCCTTTTTCATGGAAAGTTGATTTGCGGCTGAAAGGTAAAAAGCGTATGCGGCTTAAAAAAACAGCCCGGATCGCAGAGACCGGGCTGTACAGCAATATTTTTACAATCAGGCGTATGCGAATTTATATTGTAGCCATCTCTTTTTCCGCTACCAGGTCCATTACGCCGGTGTTGGAGCATATCTGCAGCCAGCCGTATTCATCCGGTTCCAATCCCATGCGCAGACGGTTCAGGTATTTTTTCAGGCGGGTGCCGACCGGGCGGTGTTGCTCGTCTACCGGAGAAAGCGCGAGTTTGCGGTCGCGCCACGTGATGTCGCTGACATGGCTGACCACTGCAGCGGTACCTGCGCCGAAGCACTCCTGCAGGGTGCCGCGCCAATAAGCATCGGCAATTTCAGCGATGCTGAGCAATCGGTCTTCTACAGTATATCCCCAATCTTTCAGCAGGGTGACAAAGGTATCACGGGTGACGCCGCGCAGGATGGTGCCTGTGGTGGCCGGTGTGATGACTTTGCCGTCCATCACAAAAAAGAGGTTCATCGTGCCAACTTCCTGTACGTATTTTTTCTCCACAGCATCCATCCACATTACCTGGTCATAACCAGCTTTTTTGGCGCGCTGGGCCGGGAGGAGGGATGCGCCGTAGTTACCGGCGCATTTGGCTTCACCCACACCACCTTGCGCAGCGCGAGTGAAAACTTCCTCAACCCACAGTTTCACGGGCTTTGGATAATAAGGGCCTACAGGGCCGGTAAAAATGAGGAAGCGGTATTTTTCGGATGCATGAACGCCAAAATATTCATCGGTGGCAAACATCAAGGGGCGAATATAGAGCGCGTGATCCTCAGCCTCCGGAATCCAATCTTTATCGAGTTCGACCAGCATTTTTAAGCCTTGCATGAAAAGATCTTCCGGCATCTGGGGCATGCACATCCGCTCGGCGGATACATTGAGCCGGCGGGCGTGCATATCGGCGCGGAAAAGCACCGGCGTACCGTTGATCTTGGTTGCTTTCATGCCCTCAAAAATACTCTGGCCATAATGCAAAGCGAGGTTGGAAGGTGCAATGTCGAGATTTTGATAGGGTTCGATACGCGGATTAACCCATTTTTCACCGTCGTAGTCAACGATGAACATATGGTCGGAAATCACTTTCCCGAACGGAATGTTGGAAAAGTCAACCGTGTGAATTTTGGTGCGCTTTGCAGGGGTCACAGTGATTGGATACTTTACAGCCATGGTGAGGGAAATTGACAAGGGTGAAAACCTTTGATTGGACGACACAAAGTTAAGTATCTTTGCGACAATAAAACAAATTTTATTTCTTAAAACCGAAATAATTTTGCCCTTTTGCAAAATTTTTATTTAAAAAGTGCGACTTATTGTGGCAAAAATACTTTTTTAAACTTTAAGCGGGCCGGATCGGAACGAACGTTTTTATGCTGTTCTGCAAAAGAAAAACAAACCCCGACACCCAAATGCCAGGTCCTGATTTTAACGCTGCACCATAATATGTTTTCTCCCGACGAATTGATCTTTAACGCTGCCGAGCGCTCCATTTCCGAATTGTCCGAAGGCCATTTCGGTCGCCGGATATGGGTATTGGCGCTCGCGGAGCCTGCGGTTTTGCCCGCCAACCGGGATTTTCTCACCAAAGTACTCTCTGCCGCTCATCTGAATTTGGAGAAAGATACGCTGTTTGCTGAAATCCCGGCTGCACTTCCGGTGCATTTTTCGACCGACTTAAAACGCAGAAGACCCGAACAGGTTTTGATTTTCGGTTTGCCGCCGGCACAATTGGGCCTGTCCATCGAAACGCCACTCTACCGGCCGGTCCATTTTTATGGCGTCACCTGGCTTTTTGCCGACGCCCTCTCGGTATTGGAACCCGATAAAAACCGGAAAGGACAACTTTGGTCAGCCCTGAAGCAGATGTTTTTGTAAGCGGTTGGCAGAGCGGTGATTCGGCCGCTTCGCCGTCGGTCGTGCGGTGCCGGAACAACAAACTTTACTGAACGCTCCCGTCAATTGCTCCGTACATTTGCCCCTCAGATGAAGAACTGATTGCCCCAACACTCAAACACTCAAACACTCAAACACTCAAATACTCAAATACTCAAACACTCAAATACTTTTCTTATAATGAAAGCCTACGTTTTCCCCGGCCAGGGGGCCCAATTCGAAGGCATGGGTAAGGAACTTTACGAAACGAACGCCCACGCCAGAGACCTTTTCGAGCAAGCCAACAACATTTTGGGATGGCGCATCACAGACGTGATGTTCAACGGTACCAAGGATGACCTGACCCAGACAAAGGTGACACAGCCCGCTGTTTTTTTAGAGAGCATTGTGCGGGCCAGGATCGCCGGTGCGGATTTCCAGCCCGACGCAGTAGCGGGGCACTCTTTGGGAGAATTTACTGCGCTGGCCGCCGCCGATGCCTTGTCGTTCAAGGATGCACTGAAATTGGTCAGCCAGCGCGCCTTTGCCATGCAAAAAGCATGCGAACTGGTGGACAGCACCATGGCCGCCGTGCTCGGTATGGACGATGCCGATGTGGAGCGCGTGATCAATGCCATTCAGGATGAGGTTGTGGTGGCAGCCAACTACAACTCACCCGGCCAGTTGGTAATATCCGGGTCGCGCAAGGGCATCGAACTGGCCGTCGCCAAACTGACCGAAGCCGGCGCCAAACGCGTGGTCGTTTTGCCCGTCGGCGGCGCTTTTCATTCGCCGCTGATGCAACCTGCCCAGGATGAACTGGAAAAGGCCATTAATGCCACACATTTTTCAAAACCCATCTGTCCTGTCTATCAAAATGTGCATGCGCAACCCGTGACCGACCCGGAAGAGATACGAAAAAACCTCGTGGCGCAACTCACCGCTCCCGTCCGATGGACGCAGACCATCGAAAATATGATCGCTCACGGTATCACCGAATTCGTAGAAGTAGGCGCGGGGACAGTATTGCGCGGATTGATCCGGAAAATCAACAAAGACGTGGCAACGGGGGCGTTGTAAACGCCTGTTCCAAACTGAACACAGCGGAATATTTTTTTTGTGCCAAAAAAATGACATTCGCGCAACAAATAAATTTGGCGACTACGGGTTTGCCACCTATTTTCGTCCCTGACGAACAACAATGAACTCCGAACATGGCAGCAAAATCACTGATAAAAAGCGGGCAAGTCCTTTTGGCCGAACCGTTCATGCAAGACCCTTATTTTCGAAGAGCAGTCGTGTTGCTTTGTGAACACCACGACGAAGGAAGCATCGGATTCATCCTGAACAAGAGTATTGACATCAATGTGAACGAGCTGATAAGCGACTTTCCCCAGTTCGAAGCGGAAGTTTTTTACGGCGGACCGGTCCAAACCGACACCTTGCATTACATCCACAATATTGGCGATCTGTTGGAAGAGAGCGTAAAAATCTCTGAAGGCGTGTGGTGGGGCGGCGACTTCGACAAACTCAAGTTTCTGATAACCAGTGGTTTGGTGGAACCAGGCAACATCCGGTTCTTCGTCGGTTACTCCGGTTGGTCGGGCGGTCAGTTGGAAGACGAAATGGAATACGGTTCCTGGGTAACGGCCCCCATGGACGCCAACTATGTATTTAAATCTCAACCCGGCCGGCTCTGGAGTCAGGTGATGTACAACAAGGGCGACCTGTACGAGATCATCGCCGATATGCCGGATATGGTGAGTTGGAATTGAGAGGTGTGACGGGAATGTGAAACGAGGGGATAGGAACGAAAATGAATTTTTTCATGAAAAAATTCATTTTCGTTCCTATCCCCTCGTTTCACATTTACAGAATTATAAAATAAGCAGAACGTTTTCAAATTTTCAACACCATGCTCTCGAATGCCTGTAATGATATGACCGATTTCGTGGCTGTTGAAGGCAGTTCGACGGAGCGGCTGTTCAGATTGCAAAGTGCCTGATACCGTGCTCCCTCATTTTCAAATTCAATGCGGTAAAAATCTTGTTGTAATTCCGCAACGGACAATATCCTGCTTCCCCGAATTTCGAGCGCCGCTTGAACTTCGGACATTTGTTCGGGGGAGTATTGACTAAAGTCGTCGGAAGAAAAAAGTAAATTTCCCAGTAAGGCATTGATCGTCAGTACAGTATGTTGCTGTTGCAGACTTAATGCTTGTCGCTCGTTCCTCAAAACGAACACATCGGGATCATTGTGAAAGGCGCGGCCGTTCAATTGCCAGCGTCCCAGCGTGGAACGCAGGGAAGCGATGGAACTGACGCGTTCGCGGAAACGCAGAAAAGCCAGCAGGCGGTGCTCCCAGGCCAGGTGTATATCTCCTCCGATGCGGCAATAATCCGCCAATCCGAAGGCAGCGCCGAGCGGCACGCCGCAGGCGAGAATCTTCTTCGTTCCCACCAGTTTCCGGAGAAATTCCATTGCTTCGTGCATCACCTGACCGCGGGTTTTGCCGGGCGGCGGGGCAATACTTACGGCAAAAAGGAAATCGAGTTTGACCATTTCGTAACCCCACCTGTCGAGGATCGCATGAAAAACACCGCCAAGGTGGTTGCGCACTTCATTGTTATAAAAGTCCAATGCGTAATACCAGCCGCCCCACATTGGGTTCCAACCGGCTTTCAGCGGCTGCCCCTTCGCATTTTTCAACAACCAATCCGGGTGTTTTCGCACCAAATCCGAATTTTTCGCCGCCACAAACGGCGCCAGCCAAATTCCGGGCGAAAGACCGCGCGCTCTGATCGTTTGCGCCAAAGCCCCCATGCCGTTCGGAAAGCCTGACTTAACGGTCAGCCAGTCGCCCACAGCAGCCTGCCAGCCGTCGTCCACCTGGAAATACTGAAATGGCAAACCGCTGTTGGCCACCCCGTCGAGGTTTTGCAGCAGGATTTCCTCCGAAATCCGGTTAAAATGGCGATACCAACTCGTCCACCCCAGAGCAGGGGGATCAGCAAACCGGGGCGTTCCGAGTATCTGAAAATACCGGTCGAAGAGCTCCGGTTCCCTCCCCTGCCCTATCCAAAAATCGAGGGCCGGGAACGAATGCGCCAGTTGCAGACCGTCCATGTCTTTGCGCACAGTGAAGATGGCATTCGGCCGGTCATAAAGAAAAAGTGTAAAACCCGTGCTTTCGTTCAGGGAACCCATGAACAACATCTCACTGCCGTCCGCCGTCAACCGTCCGCCGTCAACCGTGATATACGTGTACGTCCAGGAGTGCAGGTAACCGCGTCCGTACGGAATACCGGGAATGTGTTCGTCGCCATATAAACCCATGTGCTTTCCGGCAAAAGCGCGCAGCCGTGGGATCGTCTCGTTCAGGCCGTAGAGCCTGCTTTCGCTCCACGACTGAAAACCGTTGGCAAAGAAACGGGCGCCGGGAGGTAATGGCAGATCGAACTGAATCTCGAGGCGTTGGATCGTCACATCCTGTTTGGGGTGGAGAAAAACGGACCAGCGTTCGCCGCCACTTTCGGGTTGATTTTGAAAATCAACATAAATTTCATCGAACGAATTCGATCGCCCCGGTGCGAGCAGATACGTCTTGTTGTCAATTTTCAGAATTGCCTGGCGGAAATGCATAAGCGCTCAATTGATGCGGCCAAGATAGTGAAAACAGGATAGATGGAATCCCGCGTCGAAAGCCTACTTTTGCAGACGCAAAATAGATACACCATGCAAAAAATCATTCCTAAAATCCTGCTTATCAACGCCTTGATCTTAAGCCTTTGTCTTTCCGCCTTTGGTCAGAATGACGAGCTCAGCACGGAAGAATTAATGGCCATTTTCAATATGCAGTTTGACATCGCTGCACCAGACACGACTTTTACGAAAACGGAACAAGGCTGGGAAGAAACATCCACCCGCTCCCAGGTAGCCTGCACGGCTTTACCCGCCTCTTTCGGTCGTGTCATGGAGGACTTTAAAGAACTCACTATGCCGGAAGGGATGAAACTGATCTCCAAAGATTCCCTGAAAATCAACGATATCACGGGGTATCTGGTTGTCACCGAAGCCACGCCGCCTGCCGACGAACCCAACCAGGAACATTTTTACGCCATTATGTTCCTCCGCCCCTGGGACAAAAACACCACCCTCAACATCAACGTGACTTACCCCAAATCCCAACACGACCGACTGTATCAGAAAGTAATCGGCACTTTTGCCACCGTCCGGAAAAAAGAAGATTGAGTGCAACCCAACGCGACAAAACTCCATCCCCTTCTCGTCCGCGCTGTCGCGCAGACGTTGTATGCGATTTTCAGGGAAAACCGCCATGCCGATAAGGTCATAGAGTACACGCTGAAGCAAAACCCGAAAGCCGGCAGCCGCGACCGGGCATTCATCGCTGAAACGACCTACGAGGTGGTGCGGCACTACCGCTTGTATACTGAAATACTGGGCAAAACACCCTTATCCGAAACGGATTTTTGGGAAATCATCGGGATTCACCTCCTCGTACCGGCGGCTTCTGCTGCCGAAACCGTAATGCGTACCCTGCCTGATTGGAAAGAATTTAAAAACCTGAACCCGAAGACGGTTTTGGAAAAAGCCACGACGCTGCGTACGGAGCGAAAGTTTTGCGAAAGCATTCCCGACTGGCTCGACGAACTCGGCAGCAACGAACTCCGCGACCAATGGGATGCCACCATTGCCGCCCTCAACCAGCCAGCGCGGGTCGTGCTGCGCGCCAACCGCCTGAAAACCGACCGCGCCGCCCTTCAGAATGCCCTCCGGCAGGAAGGCGTGGAGACCCAACCAATCGGCGACGGCGATGCTTTGCTGCTGACCCGCCGCCAGAACGTATTCCAAACCCGGTCCTTTAAAAACGGACTCTTCGAAGTGCAGGATTACAGCAGCCAGCAAGTCGCGCTACTGCTCGCCCCCGAGCCCGGTATGCGCGTTGTGGATGCCTGCGCAGGAGGTGGCGGCAAAACGCTCCATCTCGCGGCCCTTATGCAAAACCGCGGCAGCCTCATCGCGCTGGATACCCACGCCTGGAAATTAGATGAACTCCGCCTGCGCGCCCGCCGCGCCGGCGCCACCAATATCGAAACCCGCCCCATCGAAAGCCGAAAAAACATCAAACGCCTTTACGGCTCTGCCGACCGCCTCCTGCTCGACGTACCGTGCAGCGGCCTCGGCGTGCTGCGCCGCAACCCCGACGCGAAGTGGAAACTCACACCCAAAGCCATTGACAACCTGCGCAACGTCCAACAAGACATCCTGCAGTCGTACAGCCCCATGATAAAACCCGGCGGACGTATGGTGTACGCCACGTGCAGTATTCTGCCTTCGGAAAATCAGGAGCAGGTGGAAAAGTTTTTGGCGAGCGAGGCCGGGAGAGCATTCAAATTATTGAACGAAAAACGGATTTTACCGCAGGGCGAGGGTTTTGACGGTTTTTATATCGCGTTGTTGTCGCGTTTTCCCGCCGATTTTACCACCGATAAATCGGTGGGCTGAGCGATAAAACCCCAAGGGTTTGGAACTCAACCCATCGATTGATCGGTGGGGCAACACTCATCTCATATACCTCCCATCCATTGGCGATCAAATCATTCTTCTGCATAGACGCCCACACCTGCGGCAATCCCGTACGCGTAGTCGCGGGCGGCGGTCCGGCGCTCGAAGGCGCCGGCATGAGCGAAAAGCGCCAGCATTTCCTGCGCGAATACGACTGGATCCGGCGCGGATTGATGTTCGAGCCGCGCGGCCACGACATGATGTCGGGCAGTATACTTTATCCGCCGCACGATCCCGCCAACGACACGGGTATCCTGTTTATCGAAACGAGCGGCTGCCTGCCGATGTGCGGACATGGCACCATCGGCACGGTAACGGTCGCCATCGAGCAAGGGCTGGTGACGCCTCAAACTCCCGGCCTGCTGCGGCTCGAAGTACCCGCCGGGTTGGTATTGGCCGAATACGAACAGGTTGGGAACAAGGTAAAGTCGGTGAAAATCAGGAACGTCAAATCATTCCTGCATACCGAAAGCATCGAGGTGGAATGTTCAGGTTTGGGAAGGTTACGACTCGATGTTGCCTACGGCGGCAATTTTTACGGCATCATTGACCCGCAGGAAAATTTTCCCGGTATGGAACATTTCACGGCGGACCAACTCATTGCCTGGGCGCGGGAGATCCGCAGGAAAGTAAATGAGCAACACACATTCGTTCACCCGGAAAACCCGACCATCGCCGGCATGAGCCACGTCCAATGGACGGGCAAAACGCTCGATCCTGCCTCTACCGCCCGCAACGCCGTGTTCTATGGCGATAAAGCCATTGACCGTTCGCCCTGCGGCACGGGCACCTCGGCGCGCATGGCACAATGGCACGCCAAGGGACTGCTGAAACCGGGTCAGGAATTCATTCACGAGAGCATTATCGGCTCGAAGTTCATTGGCAGGATCGAAGAAGAAACGACTTTAGCGGGCAAACCGGCCATCGTCCCCAGTATCGAGGGTTGGGCGGTAGTTCACGGGTTCAATCACATCATTTTTGATGAAGAGGATCCGTATGTGCATGGGTTTCAGGTGATTTAAATTATCTCTATGAGATTAAGGATATTGATACTCAACGAAATTGCCGTTAATTTTGTGTATTGTTTCATACAAATAAACACAGCCGATGAAACAGTTTGCCATACTTACCTTATCCCTCTTCGGAGTACTTCATGGGAATACCCAATCATTTATAGCATTAGAAATCGACTCATCTTCAAGGTACGATTATACTTCGAGTATTGTCGGTTGGGGCTACTTTCGAACACTTGACGCTTATGATTATGATAATTACGGCAGGTTACAACAACAACGCAACACGTTTCAAATAACTGAAGAAATTGATGGCCCTTCGATTATATCAGATTGCAAGCGATATACCTATACCTATGGACCCAATTTAAGATCATGGTTAGTCGAAACTTGCTCCGATCCGGATACTTCGTACAACATAGAGAGAATTACCCAAACACTCGACCCGGCGGGCAATGTTTTGCATCATCTCTACGAAGAGTGGTATATGCCCGAATGGTATGCTACTGCACAGGCAATCTTTACTTACACGCCTTCAGGAAAAATGATGGAAAGATTGTTCCAGCAATGGGATTGGATGTCTTCTTCCTGGCAAAATTATTTGAGCGAGCTGCGCGAATATGATCCTGCGGGCAATGAAATTTTACGACATTTCCGTGATTGGAATATAGACAGTACCAATTGGCGGCTTTATCGCAAGATTAGTTACATGTATGACAGTCAAAATCAGAAAATTGAAGAAATAGACAACACCTTACTCCCGAGTGGCTATCCGCCAAGCCCCTGGAAACGCAATACTTGGCATTACAATACCCAGGGCGCGGTCGATACCTCCCTAACATTTTTTTGGGGCAGTGCTACCTGGAACAAAAACAATATGGAGACATCAATCTACGATGCCGATGGAAATCTCATTGAAAATCGAACATTTAACTGGTCAGACAATACATGGAAACCTCAGAAACTTCAAACTTTTTTTCCCGGCCCCGGCATCTATGGCAGCGATCCGGACTCTGTATTGCATTATCTGTGGGGGCACAATGAGCAATTCGAATACACTGGTCATGAGACCTTTTTTTACGAAGATTTGCCTGACAGCACGGTATACTACCGGCATGAACTGCGGGAATTGATGGGAACAGAATGGATTGTCACTATTTTAGATGAAAAATGGTACCAACACACCGCTACAACGCCGGCAAAGGATGTTTCCCGTACGATGCCGCAAACATTGTGTACCATACCTAACCCATACGCTCCCGGACAAATTGTGAGGTGCAACGCTTTGGCTGTCGGAAAAACGCACTATGTACGGGTGTTTGATATGACCGGACGTATGGTTTTCTCGATAAAAATTGAAAATGATCAAGACTGGAAAATTGATTGTAATCTTCCGTCAGGCTTGTATAATCTCGTCATTTTCAGTCAAAACGAACCCATAGCCGCACAAAAAGTCGTGATCACGCGACCTTAGTACCCGCCCCAGGCCCGATCCCCTTTCTTATAGTCTATCGTGGTATATTTACCCGGATACTCCACAAAACGCAGCGCCTGCGTCGCGCCGATCTCGGAAGTGAAATAGCCCCACAGCACGAGGTCTTTCAGCGTCTGGAAATAGTGATTCGGGGCTTCTCTTTTCTTTTTGTCCTTTTGAAATTCCTTGCGCTCCTTGTCTATCGCTGTCAGAAATTCGGTGCGTTGTGCGGGTGAGAGTTTCACGAACGACTTTTTGCCGTAGCGTTTATTGCATTCGGCGTCCAAAGTAGCGAGGCCGTCGAGGAAACGTTTTTGCTCGTCCGGTTCGTAGCAGTCGCTGACCATAACGGCCATGAACTGCCCGACTTTGGCGGCTTTGGCGCCCGGCGTATCGGTCGTGGGGATGATGGTGTCGGCTACCTCGTTCATCATTTTGATCTGTTTTTTGCTGAACAGGCCGATCTTTTTATAGTCTTCGGGCAAGTCGTCGAGGGCATCCCAGTCAATGTTTTTTGCGAGCAGGCTGTCGGCGCCGAGCAGGCTGCCGCCGATGAGGAGGGAGGTACGTTGGAGCAATTCGCGTCGGTTCATATTTTTTTGTTGATTTTGCATTGAAGATGATGATAAATTTTGACGAGAGGCAACCTGCGCTACCGGACATTTTTTTCTACCACAAAGGGACAAAGACGCAAAGCATTATAAATCAGGGGCTTAAATCCTTTTGGCCTTACTGTCTTTGTGGCAAATTTTAAAATGTCCGGTGGTATGGGGGAAACGCCAATTATAGTCGAAAGAGTCGGATAGCTACCTGGCCTCCCGGTGTCACCACCCTGCACACGTAGGCGCCTGCTGGCAGATTGCTATTCATCCGCAATTCGAGGGTTTGTTCGCCTGCAGTTCGCGGTGCGTTGAATAAAGTTTGCAACACTTGTCCTCCTGTTGTTTCCAATTGTACAGTCACATTGCCAGCGACCGGGTTTTGAAAACGCAGCGTTGCAATTTCGCGCACCGGGTTGGGGTAGATCAGCCACAAACTGCCCTCCGGTGTGAGGTCTTTAGTCCCGACAACCAAACCGGGCAAATAGCGCAGCAAAACGGCATCGTAGTCGGCGCCATTATAAGCCATACCGGATTGCAGGATTTTATGATCGGATTGAACCAGCAAATGTCCCGGTATGTCAACCTTCCCAAATATATCGGTCTTTACGGCGCCATTGACCCCGAAATCGCTGTCTGACATGCCATTGGGCAACAGCCGGTACAATACCATATCGTTGTCCGCAAAACTACTGAGCAGGATTTTGCTATCGGCCTGTACACCCAAACGATAATTACACTTGAATTCGTAGTAATTATTGATGCCGCTGCCAATAGGGAAGATAACCGCTCCGCCGTCGCCAAACCCCGACTCCAAAAAGCCGGAAGGGGAAAAACGCAACACGACATTCTGCAACACATCAACTGATGACGTAACTGATACAGCGACCACGATTCGCCCCACCGGATCGAGTACTATATCCCGAACAACTTCGTCGGGTCCACCTGCTTCCTGGAGTTGAATGCCATTGATGCCAAATCCGGCGTCTGTCGCACCGTTGATCTCATAACGAGCCAAAAAGAATTTGTTGTCCGTGGAAGCGCGCCCGCCAACCAATAGCTTGCCGTCGGGCTGTAAGCACAGCACATGGCCGATTGCGCTAATAGATGATGGCAGTTCCAATATGCCCGTGCCGTTCCAACCCATATCCGGGCTGCCGTCGGGCAATACCCGGGCGATAAAATTCAGGTAGTTGTTATTCTGATCAATGCCGCCGCCACACAAAAGGACTTTACCGTCGGGCAGCATGGCTGCATCCACGAATGTAAGGCTGCTCATATCCGGTAATACAATTCGCAAAATGCCCAGGTCCCCGAATGCCCCGTCCAATGTGCCATCGGTTTTGAATTTCCAAACGATGCAGGTATCGAAGGATATGCCATGCACCATAAATCCTCCACCGTCTATCGGCATGACATTTTGAATATTGGACATAGCATCCAGTGAATCGAAACTCAGCCGGGTCCCTTCGGATGAATACTGCGAAACATTGAACTCCACGGCAACGGGGGTGCTGCCAACCACAATAATATGGCCGTTTTCCCCAGGCAATACCGCATTCACTACATTGTCGGCAGAAGCCAGGTTGTCGCTCTGCCAGCCATCGTCTGTAATGCCAAAAGCCGGGTCTGCCGAACCATTGGCCTGAAACCCGGCCAGGGCCAGGTCATAGTGGTTCCGGGCGTTCTGACGATGGCCAGCGGCAAGCAGGTTGCCATTAGAGCGCAGTGCAAGGGCATAAAAACGCGACACCTCAGTATCGCTGAAGTCGGTGACGATACCGTTGTCCCCGAAAGAAGCATCGAGGTTGCCTGCGGCAGTATAGCGCAGGAGCAGCGCCTGCGCGGGACCACCAGTCGAAGCCTGATAGCCTGCCCCCAGTATTTTTCCATCGGGCAGCAGGGTCAGAGCGCGTAATATGTCAGAGACACCTACATCGGTAAAGGCAGTACCTGCGCTGCCGAAGCCCGCATCCGGGGTGCCGTCGGACAAAAGCCGTGTAACCATAACATCGCGGTTCGGCACCTTGCTGCGGTAGCCTCCCAACAGGACTTTTCCATCAGGTTGCACTGCGGAGCCGTAGAAAAAAATGGTATGGTCGGGCACTTCAATTTCAGCAATGCCATTGGTTCCAAAACCTGCTGCCGGGGACCCGTTCGATGTCAGCCGTACGGCTACACCGGTACCGACGATATTGCTGGCGCCGGTAGCCAAGATATCTCCGTTGGGGAAAAAAGCGAGACTGTAAAAAATATCGGTCGTAAAAGTATTGACCGCCACCTCGGCAAGGCCGTTATCGCCAAAGTCGGGGTCTAATGAACCGTCGTTCAGAAAACGCACCACAGCAGAATTGCTACCCGCTCCTGTACTGACGCTTCCTGCCGCCAGAATTCTGCCACCCGGCGCCGCTGCCACTGCATAAAAGCGGCTGGTTGTACCGGTATTGTACACCACCAGTCCATTGTTGCCGAAGCCGGGGTCAGGCGTACCGTCGGGGAGCAGGCGCAGCATAAACCCCCTCAATCCGTTGTGCACCAGCGCCAATCCTGCAACCAGAATTTTACCGTCAGCCTGCAGCGCCCCCCCTCCGGTCGGCAGCAGGTCGGTCGTATCACTGCCGAACTGGGCGAAACCGTTGGTAGCAAAAGTACTGTCCAATGTACCGTCGGCGTTGTGGCGGGCAACGAAAACGTAGTCATTCAGACCCGTCCACAAGTCGCCCACAGTAATGATCTTGCCATCGGGTTGCACCACCGCACCATAGGCCAATTCGTAACTCTGCCCCAGGTTTTCAATGACCCGGCCGGCATCGCCAAAGCCGGGGTCAATATCGCCGCCATTTTGTGCCCGGGCAGTTGAAATTGCAAACAAGATAAGCAGTGCCAGAAAACAACTGCCGGAACTAATGTTCCTGATGATGCGCCGGATAGTTTGTTTTTTTTTCATTTTTTGAGTAATTTTGAAAACAAATGAGTTGTTGACTGTTTTTTGCCGTTGTCGGCCTCCCCGCCGACAACAAGCGGCGGAGTGAGCGGCCATGCACTAAGAACGGGACATTTTGTCCGGTTTCTCACACGAGTTGTTGTTGGCGGAAAGCCACATCGGCACTAAAAAGTCAAGCTGCACGCATTCTGATAACTTCGAGTTCCGCTCCATTTTGAACAGAATTTTCGGCTTTTTTTAATACCTCACGAGTAGTTTCGCTGTCGAGAAAATAACTCGCGCAGTTGCTGCATACTTGAGCGGGTACATTTTTAAGCAGCACAATCGAATTATTCTGCTCCAGAGTCACGGTCACATGGCCGGGCTTTAGTTCGCCGATTTTGCAAATTGAACATTGGTGCATCGCGTTAAATTTTGTTTTTAAAATCGGAACTCCAAATGAGTGGGTCGGGCAGATAAGTAGTAATTACATAACAAATTCCGCTTAGGCTGTCTTTGCTAACTACCACATGAATTGGCCTGCCATTTACTGTCCCCAATTTTAGAAAACTCGGATATGGCTTGTCATTAGGATAATTTTAATCGTCTCCCCGTGCGTTATGACTTCTTCCACTTCATCGGCAGAGATGCTCCGCTTGAACATATGAAGAACAGCATGATTACTATACTGAAAATTAGAGCATTTCATTGAGAAATGAATTCAGATTAAGGATAATGGTCTTGGAGTTTGTACTTATCCTGCTTCCACTTCTTCGTTCTCAAGAATTTCTTGCTCAACTTCTGCTTTACTGGCGCGGTAATACGCCCAAGCGTTTGTCAAATCTTCCGCCCGGAGAGAAGGGTATGATTTCAGTAAATCGGCTTCCGAAGCACCTGCCTGACGGGCTTCAACGAGCAGCCAAACAGGTATCCGGGTACGGACAATGCATGCGCTGCCGCCGCATAAGCCCGGTGTTTTTTCAATGCCCGGGAAACGATAACTCAGGTCGTCGCTTATCCACTTGGCTACCTGTGCTTTTTCACCGGGCGACATTTCGGGTAACAGGTCTTTCACTTTTTGCAAAGCTGTCATGGCGATATTTTTTTGTAAAAATAAGGTTCCTTTGTCAAATTGTAAACGCCCAGCCGATCTGCGTTTTTGCACCCGGTTTTTCCCGGCTTAGAACGGACAGATGCATACCAGATGACAAAAAACTACAAATTCCCCTTCTTCATTTCCCCCACCGCATAATCCGCCGCCCTTGCCGTGAGCGCCATAAAAGTCAGCGATGGATTCACGCACGCGATAGAAGTCATGCACGAGCCGTCGGTGACGAACACATTGGGGACGTCGTGCATCTGGTTCCAGCGGTTGAGCACGGAGGTCTTGGGGTCGTTGCCCATGCGCATGGTGCCCATTTCGTGGATGGCCATACCGGGGAAAGAGCCGCGGTCGTAGGTTTCCACTTTTTTCACGCCGGCGGCATTGAGCATTTCGGCAGCGTCGGCCATCATGTCCTTGCGCATTTTGTTCTCGTTCTCTTTGAGTTCGCAATCTATGGCCAGCACATATTGGCCCCACTTGTCCTTTTTCGTTTTGTCGAGCGTGACTTTGTTTTCGTAGTAGGGCAACATTTCGCCGAAACCGCCGAGACCGATGCTCCACTGGCCGGGTTCGCACAAAGCATTCTTAAAATCGGCGCCGATGCTAAGTTCGGCCACTTCGCGGCTCCAGTTCTGGCGGTTGGCGCCGCCCTGGTAGCCGAAGCCGCGCAGGTAGTCGCGTTTGTCGCCAAAAAGGTTGCGGAAGCGCGGAACGTAAATGCCATTGGCGCGGCGGCCATAAGGGATCTTGTCCTCGAACCCTTCGACGATGCCGCCTGCGCCGCATCGGAAGTGGTGGTCCATCAGGTTGTGGCCGAGTTGGCCGCTGGAGTTGCCGATGCCGTCGGGCAGGCCGCCCATTTCGATGGAGTTGAGCAGCAGTTGGGTGGAGCCGAGCGTGGAGCCGCAAACAAAGATGATCTTCGCTTCGTACTCGATGGTTTGCAAGGTTTCAGCGTCTATGACCAGTACGCCTTTCGCCCGTTTTTTGTCCTTGTCGTAGAGTATCTGGTTGACAATGGAAAATGGTCGCAGCGTGAGATTTCCCGTGGCGACTGCTGCCGGCAAGGTGGCCGATTGGGTGCTGAAATACGCTCCGAACGGACAGCCACGCGCGCAGAGGTTGCGGTATTGGCACGAGCCGCGACCCTTGTGTTCCTGCGTCAGGTTGGCCACACGGCCGATGATCATGCGGCGGTGTTCCCACTTCGCCTTGATGCGGGCGGCGACTTCTTTTTCCACGATGTTCATCTCCATCGGCGGCAAAAACTTGCCGTCGGGGAGTTGGGGCAAACCGTCCAAAGAGCCGCTGATGCCGGCGAAAGTCTCCACGTAATCGTACCAGGGTGCGATGTCCTTGTAGCGGATGGGCCAGTCAATGGCGATGCCTTCTTTGGCGTTGGCTTCGAAGTCGAAGTCGCTGAGGCGGTAGCTCTGGCGGCCCCACATGAGCGATTTGCCGCCGACGTGGAAGCCTCGGTACCAGTCGAAGCGCTTGACTTCGGTATAGGGACATTCGAGGTCGTTGACCCACCAGTCGGGCGTGAACTCGTTGTACGGATAGTCGCGTTTTTGCACCGGGTGAGTGGCTTTCATTTCGTTGGTGAGCCTGCCCCGGTGCGGGAATTCCCAGATTTTTTTCGTTGCGGCGGGATAATCGGTGACGTGTTTCACGTCCTTGCCGCGCTCGAGCATGATGGTCTTGAGACCTTTTTCGGTGAGTTCTTTTGCCGCCCAGCCGCCGGCGATGCCGGAGCCGACGACGATCGCGTCGTATTTTTCAGCCATTATTATTTATGATAAAGTTTTGATGATCAATTATTTATGTAGTGAAACCATGCCGTCAAACTTACATGTTTACACGTCACAAATGTCTATCGCACTACCAAGCGACGCCAGTTTGTTAGCATGCGTCGGAATAAACTCCTGCGCCACGTAACCTTTATACCCCGTCGCCACAATAGCCCGCATAATAGCCGGATAGTAGAGTTCCTGCGTTTCGTCAATCTCGTGACGGCCCGGCACCCCGGCGGTATGGTAATGGCCGAAGTACTGGTGGTTGTTCTGGATGGTGCGGATCACGTCGCCTTCGTTGATCTGCATGTGGTAGATGTCCCACAGTATCTTGAAGTTTTCGGAGCCGATGCGTTTGCAGAGTTCCACCGTCCAGGGCGTGTTGTCGGCCATGTAGTCGGGGTGGTTCACTTTGGAGTTGAACACTTCGATCTGGAGCACCACGCCGTTTTTTTCCGCCAGCGACATGATCTTTTTCAGGCCCTCCACGCAGTTTTTCAACCCGGTTTCGTCGTCCATGCCGCGTTTGTTGCCGCTGAAACAAATGAGGTTTTTGTAACCCGCTTTCGCCACGAGCGGGATCATTTCCGAATAGTTCTGAACTAATTTGTCGTGGAATTTCGGGTCGTTCCAGCCGTCCACGAGGTTGATCTCCGCGCCGTTGCACATGGAGGAGTCGAGGCCGTGTTTTTTCAGGGTTTCCCAATCTTTAGGCCCCACAAGGTCTATTGCAGAAATGCCGATCTGCTTGCCAAAGAGGCAGAGTTCGTCGAGCGGCGTGTCGTTGAAACACCAACGGCATACGGAATGGCGGATGTTGCCCTTCCTTACGGTGGACTGTTGACGGTAGACGGTAGACGGTTGGTTTTCAGACATCTCGGCAAAAGAGAGTTTGGGCGAAGCTGTCAGGGCGGCGGCTCCGGCGAGCAAAGTTTTGAGTGCGCGGCGACGAGTAGGCATTTTTTGAACATTAATGAGGAACGATAAATGCAGGGGCAAACTAAGGCAACTTCCGGGACATAGTTTTTGCCTTTTTGCAGGAAAAATAAAATTTGATTGCGCCGGACAAACCTGTTATCAAATGAGGTTGTTAAAAGTCGCTGCATTGCAGAAATTTGAGCGGTCAGAATTAAAGCGGGGTTAATAACACTGCGACTGTACACAAACGCCCATAAAACCCGCCTGCATCGTCTGCCCGTCATTGCTCATCGAATTTTTCGCGCGCGCTGTGATTCATCCCCGTTGTTTTGTGACCGCTTTTAAAAAGCCATTTCGGCAAAAAATCGCTCAAATCAATTTTCTGTTATGAAAAAAACGCTCTTAGCAGCAGCATTGCTCCTGATTATCAACACTTTCGCCTCAGCCCAAACCGCTGAAGACATCATTACCAAACACATCGAAGCCACCGGCGCGCAACACTGGAAGGACGTAAAAGCCATCAAGATGGAAGCCAACATCACATCGGAAGCCGCTGCCGGCATGGCCATCGGCTGGACGATGGTAGCCGTACGCGATAAAGCTGCACGTATGGATGTTTCGGTGATGGGTATGGTCCAAACTTCGGTCATCAACGGAGACAAGGGCTGGTCCAACAATCCCTTCATGGGCAAAACCGACCCCGAACCCATGACCGCCGACCAGGTGAAAGCCATGACCAGCATGACCGATATTGACGGCGCCATTGTCGGTTACAAAGAAAAAGGCTACACCGTCGAGTATGTCGGCAAAGAAGACGTGGACGGTACCGAAGCACTGAAGATCAAGATCAACAAAGGCGATAAAAAAATCGAGTACGCCTTTTACGATCCTGAGACCTACTACGAGATCAAAAATGTCCAGGTAGAAGAAGTGGACGGCAAGGAAATGCAAACCGCGACGGTGTATTCCAACTTTAAAACCCAGGACAACATCGTTTTCCCCTTTACCATGCAACAGGCCAATCCGATGATGGGCAATTCCACGATCACCGTTACTGCCGTTACCCTCAACCCGACAGTAGACGAGAAGATATTCGAGATGCCGGCGAAGAAGTAGATGATCGTTTGAAATTGTTTGATGTCGTTTGACGTCGTTAAAGTGAGCAAGCCGGCTCTATCCAAATGGGTCGGCTTGCTTTTTTTTAAAATATTTTACTGAAAATGAAGCAATTGCCTTTATATCTTTCAATCATTTCATTGTTCGCCTTCCGGGCGGAGGCGCAGGTAAAACTCTCCTCTGCCACTTTCGGCGCCATCGAGGCCCGCGGCATCGGTCCGGCCGTCATGGGCGGGCGCATCACCGCCATTGAAGGTGTGGAAAGGTCTCCAAAAATTCTGTACGTCGGTACGGCCGGTGGCGGCGTGTGGAAATCCACCACCGCCGGCATGACATTCGAGCCTGTTTTTGACAAACATCCCCAGTCCATCGGGGCCCTGGCCATTGACCAGGCGCGGCCGGATACGGTATGGGTCGGAACGGGCGAAAGCAACATGCGCAACAGCGTTGCCATCGGCCTGGGCATTTTTCTCAGCACCGACGGCGGACGCAATTGGAAAGGCATGGGCCTGGAAAAAAGCGAGCACATTTCCAAGATCATCATTCACCCCGCCGATCCAAATGTTGTTTATGTCGCCGTGCCGGGGCCGCTGTGGAGCGACAGCGCCGACAGAGGTCTGTACAAGACGACCGACGGCGGTAAAACCTGGGAAAAAATCCTCTACACGAACGAAAAAACGGGCTGTGCCGACGTCATCATGGACCCGCGCAACCCCGATGTGTTGCTGGCTTCGATGTGGCAGGTGCGCCGCACCCCTTACTCTTTCGTTTCCGGCGGTCCCGGTAGCGCCCTCCACAAAAGTACCGACGGCGGCAAGACCTGGCGCAGGATCACCAACGGTTTGCCAGCCGGTGAATTCGGACGCATCGCGCTGGCATTGGCGCCCAGCGCGCCGGACAACGTGCTCGCCATCGTCGAAAGCGAAAACACCAGCCTGCTGATCTCAACCGACGGCGGCGAAAACTGGAAATACCAAAGCGCTACTTCCAATGTGACCGCCCGGCCTTTTTATTTTAGTACGCTGGTCGTTGACCCGAAAGACCCCAAACGCGTGTATCGCCCCGCTTTTTCGCTTTCTATCAGCACCGACGGCGGTTATTCTTTTTCAGACGCGAGCGATGCGGGCGGCTGGGTGCATGCCGACCATCATGCTTTGTGGATCAATCCCAACAGTACCAACCACTTATACCTCGGCACCGATGGCGGCGTCTATATGAGCCTCGACTATGGCGTCACCTGGACGCACCTGAATACGCTGCCGGTATCGCAGTTCTACCACGTCGCAACGGACAACCAGTCGCCCTACAACGTCTACGGCGGATTGCAGGACAACGGCTCCTGGCGCGGCCCGTCGCAAAGCACCGGCGGTATTGAAAACAAAGACTGGGAAGCCATCGGCGGCGGCGACGGCTTCTGGGTGCAACCCGATGCCCTCGATCCTTCCATCGTGTTCTGCGAAAGCCAGGGAGGCACCATCTCCCGTGCGAACCTGAAAACCAACCAGCAAAAGATCGTTCAGCCGCAGGAACAAAAAGGCGACCCGAAATACCGCTGGAACTGGAACACACCTTTAGTGAAAAGCCCCGTCAATCCACGGACGTTGTACTGCGGCGCCCAATTTCTGTTCAAGACCACCGACCGCGGACACAGTTGGACGCGTATTTCCCCCGACCTGACGACCAACGATACCGTCAAACAGAAACAATACGCCAGTGGCGGCCTCACCGTAGACAATACTTCAGCGGAAAACCACTGTACCATTTTCAGCATCGGCCCTTCGCCCCTCGACGAAAACCTGATCTACACCGGCACCGACGACGGCAATATACAGGTCACCCGCGACGGCGGCAAAAACTGGGAACTGATCTCTAAAAACATCCCGGGTGTGCCGGCAGGCGCGTGGGTAAGCCGCGTGGAGCCCAGCCGACATGACCGCAACACCGTGTATGCCACGTTCGACAACCACGCTTACGGCGATATGCGCACCTATGCCGCCAAATCCACCGACGGCGGCAAAACCTGGGCGCTGATCAGCAACAGCAATATCCTCCAAGGCTACGCGCACGTGCTCGTCGAAGACCTGGTCAATCCGAACCTGTTGTTCCTCGGCACGGAATTCGGCCTGTACATCAGCAACGATAGCGGCCAAAACTGGGTGCTTTACAAAGCCAAACTTCCCGAATACATAGCCGTGCGCGACATTGTGGTGCAGCCCCAAACCAACGACCTCGTGCTGGCCACCCACGGACGCGGTATTTTTATCGTGGACGACATCTCGCCATTCCGCCGCCTCACGCCGGAATTACTGCAAAAAGATGCTTCCCTGCTGCCTACCCGCCCGACACCCGTGACCACGGGGCACTTCGGACAGGCGTTCCCCAATACCGATTCCTACGCCGGCCCGAATGCGACGGAAAACGCCGTGATCCAATACTATCTGAAAGACCGCCTGAACACCGGCGACGTGACCATCGAGATATCCGACCCTGGCGGAAAAAAAATCGCCACCCTTCCCGGTTCCAAGCGCAAAGGCATCAACGTTGTGCGCTGGGACATGCGCACCGCACCGCCTAAAGCGGCCAAAGGGGTGCTGGTACAAGGCGAATTCGGCGTTTTCGCGGCTTTTATCGGCCAGATGGCGCTGCCCGGCAAGTACCAGGTGCGCCTGAAAGCCGGAAATTTCACTGACACAGGCGAACTGCAACTGATCCCCGACCCTTTGCAGCCGGAACTCGATTACATCGAGCGGCGCGCGGTTTCCGATGAGTTGTTCCGCACCGTCGAGGACTTGGGATTGTTGGTGGCACAAGTGCAAAACATCAAAGACAGCGCTGACCAACGCGCCGCAACCGCTAAAGATAAGCGTTTGAAAAACAACCTCTTACAATACAGCGCCAGTCTGGAAGCCTTCCGCAAAACGCTGACCGAAACCATTGAATCGAAAGGCATCACCGGCGAACAACAACTCCGGGCGCGCCTGGGCAGGCTTTATGTCTTCACCGAGATATCCGACGAAATGCCCACCCAATCCGTACTCGACCGGATGAAAGTGGTGCAGGATGAATTGCATCAGGCGCGCCAAAAAGCCGATGCCCTTTTCGGAGAAGAACTGGCAACCCTCAACAAAGGGCTGCAAAAAGAAAAACTCCGCTCACTATCTGTGATAGACCGGGCTGAGTTTGAACGCCAGTACGAAAAAGTGAAAGTGCCGGGAAGTGGAGCGGGGAAGGATTGGTGGGAGTTGTTGGAGGGATGGGAAAAAGGGTGAGCACCCGCCGCAGGAAACAAGCCGGCTATTGCTTATGTTCTCAAGTGGCCTGCCCACCGTGTCATACTGAGCACAGCGAAGCATCTGGACTAAGCGATTGAATATCAGTCATGTTTTAGCAGATGCTTCGCTGCACTGCTAATGACACGCCGTGTTATTTCGGTTATGATTGCTGCCTTTGGGTAGCATGTTGGCCTCAGCATGACATCCTGGGTAAATTACACCCCCTCACTCACTCCCGCTTCAATCACCGCCCGGATATTCGGATACACCACCGGGTCGCTCGCCAGCCAGGCTTTCGGCTCCACCCAGCAGATTTTTTCGATGTCCTCCTCGGTTTGGGGAATAAGCCGGTTATCTGTCGTTTTCATGCGGTACCACCACGTTTTTTTCAGAATACGTTCGTCTTTCATTTCGTAGGTGTGGTAGGTGTGGGCCAGAAATTCTCCCAGGACGAGGTTGACCAGCCCCGTTTCCTCCTGCACTTCGCGGACGGCGGCCTGTTCGGGCGTTTCGCCGGGATCAATTTTGCCTTTCGGCAAATCCCACGAGCCGCGGCGGAAGAACACAAGCAGTTCATTTTGTGCATTTTGAACGAAACCGCCCGCTGCCCCGATCACTTTGAAACACGCCTGAAAATCCGCCCACAGCAATGCCAGATCGGCATGGAAAAGTACCACGGCCCGAACGCTCCGGTTTTTATCGAGCAGGTCGAGGTATTGTTTCAGCATCTTTTTTTTGCCCGAATAAGGCGCTACAAATGTCGTTTTATCCGGTTTTAAACCCAACTCAGCGGCTTCTTCGGGCGTGGTTAGAAAAACGGGCACGCTGTTATGGTAGATTTTATAGTTTTGCGCCATTCTTTTGCAGCATTTTTGCCGCGAAAGTAATTGAAAAGGTTAACGGGTTTCGGGTTGACGGGTTAACGGTCAAAAAAATTCCATTGATCCATCAAGCCGCTCACGGCACAGTTAACAGCTCGCTAACCCGTCAACCCGAAACCCGGTAACCATTAAAAACATGCAAGCTGAAGTCGCCCGCAACTTACTCGAGATCAAAGCCGTCAAACTCAGCCCCCGCGATCCGTTCACCTGGGCTTCCGGATTATTGTCGCCGATCTACTGCGACAACCGCGTGGCATTGTCCCATCCCGGAGTGAGAACTTACCTCAAAAATTGTTTGTTGGAAAAATCGGCGATATTCGGCGATTTCGAGGTTGTGGCGGGTGTTGCGACGGCCGGAATTCCGCACGGCGTCTTGTTAGCCGACTTGTTGAACAAACCATTCGTTTATGTCCGAAGCAGCGCCAAAGACCACGGACGGCGCAACCAGATCGAAGGCGAACTACACCCCGGTCAGCGTGTACTGGTCGTTGAAGACCTGATCAGCACGGGGGGGAGTTGCCTGTTGGCAGTGGATGCCCTTCGTGATACCGGGGTGGAAGTAGTAGGCGTCCTGGCGATCTTTCAATACGGATTTGCGAAAGCGCAGGCGGCCTTTGCCGAAAAACAAGTTCATTTCCAAACGCTTACAAACTACGATTCACTTATACAAGAAGCAGCCCGTACCGGCTATGTTTCTGAAGAAGACCTGAGTACCTTAAAAAAATGGCGCGAAAACCCAGACGGCTGGGGTGCGCTTTATGTGTAACCCGGAACAGCGTTCCGGGATAATTCACCGGAACGCTGTTCCGGGTTACAAGACTAATCGGATGCAAGTAATTACACCAAACTCTGAGAATTTCCTTCGGGAATACCTGAACAACGCCAGTCCGACCGGCTATGAATGGACAGGGCAAAAACTGTGGCTCGAATACCTGAAGCCCTATATTGACGACTGGAAACTCGACAATTACGGCACGGCTTACGGCATCATCAATCCCGGCCAACCCTATAAAGTCGTTATCGAAGGCCACGCCGACGAAATTTCCTGGTTCGTCAATTATATCACCGACGACGGTTTTATTCACGTCATCCGCAATGGCGGCAGCGACTTCCAGATCGCCCCTTCCATGCGCGTTTGGGTGCACCTGCGCAAAGGCGGAAAGGTAGGCGGCGTATTCGGCTGGCCTGCCATCCATACCCGAACCGACAAAGATGCCTCCCTCGCTCCGGCGCTCGACAACATTACGGTGGATGTAGGCGCCAAAGACCGCGACGAGGTTTTAAAAATGGGCATTCACGTCGGCTGCGTCGTCACTTTTCAGGACGAATTCACTATTCTCAACGATCGTTATTATGTAGGCCGCGCCCTGGACAACCGCATTGGCGGCTTTTGTGTAGCAGAGGTCGCCCGCTTGCTGAAAGAAAACAAAATAAAACTTCCCTACACACTCTATGTTGTCAATTCCGTACAGGAAGAAGTCGGATTGCGGGGCGCCGAAATGGTCACGGAAACCATTTGCCCGAATGTTGCCATTGTAACGGATGTGACACACGACACCCATACTCCGATGATCAGCATGAAAAAACACGGCGACGTACGCTGCGGCAACGGCCCCGGCATCACTTACGCGCCGGCCGTGCACCAGAAATTGCTCGATCTGATCATCGAAACCGCGGAAACGAAAGAAATCCCCATTCAGCGGGAGGCAGCCAGCCGCGTCACCGGCACGGACACCGATGCTTTCGCTTACTCCAACGGCGGTGTGCCGTCCGCACTCATCTCCCTACCCCTCCGGTACATGCACACGACGGTGGAAATGGCGCACAAAGACGACGTGAACAACCTGATCCGGTTGATCTACGAGGCCCTGCAAAAGATCGAAAGCGGACACGATTTCAGGTATTTCACTCAAATTTAAGAAGGACCATCCAAACCATCCAAGCCATGGAATACGCCGCCTGCCAAGTCGCCATCGCCCCGCTGCGCGCCCATCCCTCCGACAAGAGCGAGATGGTATCCCAATTGCTGTTCGGAGAAACAGTGGAGGTACAGGAGTCGAAAGACAACTGGAAACACGTCGTCTGTGCGTGGGATGGTTATACCGGATGGGTGGATTCCAAACAACTCAAACGCCTCACAACCAGCGAATTCGACGACTACGCCGAACATCAGGCGATCAACCTCTCGCTCGTGGAAGGGCTTATGGCTGCCGATCATTTTATCCCCCTTACCATGGGGGCGGTGTTGCCACAATACGACGGGCTGCGTTGCGCCCTGGGAGAGCAATCGTTCCAGTTTTCAGGGCCGGTCGTTACACCCGGCCAGCAACGCCTCGGCAGCGAATGGGTCGTGAAGATCGCCCGGCGTTATCTCCATGCGCCTTACCTGTGGGGCGGCCGGTCTCCGTTCGGGATTGACGGCCCCGGCCTGGCGCAAATGGTGTTCAAGATCGCCGGCATACGCCTCCTGCGCGATGCAGCGCAACAGGTGACCCAGGGCAGGCCCATTGATTTCATGGAACAATGCCAGTCCGGCGACCTCGCATTTTTCGACAACAGCAAAGGCCAGATCACCCACGTAGGTATCATACTGCCCGATTGCCACATCATCCACGCCTCCGGCAAGGTGCGCGTGGACAAACTCGACCACTTCGGCATCTTCAACAAGGAGTTGAACCGCTACACCCACCAGTTGCGCATCGTAAAACGCCTGCTGCCCAACGAGCCGGAGACAGCAGTTTCTGAAAATGAAGAGATGAAAGCGGACGAATTGACGGGCCAGGGTGCATTGTTCGGGTAAAAGAATGCTCCCTAACTTTGCCTCAAAATTCTGCTGAGTGGCCATTCCCATATCGCTCAAACTTGCCAAACTCCACGGACGTCCCGAAATATTCTTCTCCATCCAGGGCGAAGGAAAAAGCATTGGCATACCCTCCGTGTTCGTGCGCACTTCGCTGTGCAACCTCCACTGCATCTGGTGTGATACGGACTACACCTGGAACTGGACCGGCACACCGTTCCCGCATGTGAACGATGCGAAACCCGGTTATCGCAAGTTTGACAAAAAAGAATGGATCGCCCGATGTGAGATAACGGAAGTGGCAGAAATTGTAGCAGCATTTCCCTGTAAAAACGTGATCCTTACCGGCGGCGAACCGATGCTCCAGCAACCCGCTTTGACGGCAATGATGCACACATTGCGTTCAAGATCAGCAGACTACCGTTTCGAGGTGGAAACGAACGGCACAATGGTTCCAACTGCCGAATTCGATGCGGTGGTTGACCAGTACAATGTGTCCCCGAAATTGGAAAACAGCGGAAACACACGCCGCCTCCGCGAAAAGCCGGCGGCGCTCCGTTTTTTCGCGCAATCGCCGAAAGCCAATTTCAAATTTGTCATCGCCGAAAAAAACGATCTCGACGAAGTGCTGGCGCTGCTGATCACCTATGCCATTTCTCCCGCAAAAGTCTGGCTCATGCCGGAGGGCACTTCCGCAAGGGTGTTGGGCCAGCGGCGGAAATGGCTGGTGGAAATTTGCAAAACATATGGTTTCCGTTATTCCGACCGCTTACATGTGCAAATATGGGGAGCGAAGAAGGGGGTGTAGGCAGTGGCAGTGGCAGTGGCAGTGGCAGTGGCAGTGGCAGTGGCAGTGGCAGTGGCAGTGGGCAGTGGCAGTGGCAGTGGGCAGTGGCAGTGGGCAGTGGCAGTGGGCAGTGGGCAGTGGGTTGAATCCGGGGCAGGCTGGAGAAGCCATTACCCGCAGATTTCGGAGAAAATGACGCGGAGTTGCGCAAACCGGGATCAAAATCTGCGGCCATCTGCGTCATTTTTTCTGCGCAAATCTGCGGGAAAACAATCTAAAAGGAAATGTAATGAGCACAAGGACATTGGATTTTGACATGGGATATCAGACTAAATGATTGGTTTCTAAGGTCCAACAGTCCAACGTCCAATGTCAATTCATTTTGTCCACCTGCTTATAGGCATATCATCCGTTTCAGCGGGCGGGCAAGCCCGCCGTAGCCTGAACGAAGGCGGGGCAAAACTTGATTTTTGTTGCAGATAAAATTAAATAAATCGCCGCTTTTTTCTAACATTTGCCCTTACAAAAACAAAACAGCCATGTCTGCCAATTCTTTCCGCGACAACGTATCCAACACGCTCGACCACGCCAAAGTAAGGGCCCGCCGCGCCTTTCGATTCACTATGTGGTCGCTGCTTATTGCAGGGCTCCTTTTCTGCATCGGTTATTATATTTATCGCAATTACACCATCAGCGAAGGCACTCGCACCGGGACGCTTTTCAAAATTTCAAAGAAAGGTGTGGTTTTTAAAACGTATGAGGGTCAGTTGCACCTCGTAGGCAGCGTGATGATCACCTCGCAGAGCACCTGGGATTTCTCTGCCCAAAATGCCAGAGTATATGAAGATCTTCAAAAATATGAAGGCAAAAACGTGAAATGCTACTACCGCGAAAAAGTGGATGCTTTTCCCTGGCAGGGCGACACAGACTATATTGTGTATAAGGTGGAGCCGTTTCAATAACCGGGAGCATGCTCTTCGTATCGCCGGAACGCCCCCCACCCTGCTATACAAAACAGCAATGCCGCCGCTGCCGTCAGTTGCACGCCCAGTGGATTTTCGCTGCTTTTTCCGAACAACAACAGGGAAGGAAAAACCAGGTTGGCAACCGAAATACCAACTTTCATCGTAAAGGCGCTCACCCCGAAAAACATTCCGGCCAACTGCCTGCCGCTCGCCCGCTCCTCGCGCTCCACTTCATCGCCGATGACGGCGTTGGGCAAAATGCCGAAAGTGGCGAGGGGGAACGCTGCCGCCACGCCCAATGCATACACCAGCCATTCTTTCGGCACCGGTATTATTTTTACAAATACCAAAACGCTGAAGATCAGGCCGAACAGTAGGTAAGCAGCGAGCATCACCCATTTTTTCCCCCATTTGCGGCTCAAAAAATTTACCGGAAAATACAGCACAAAACTGGCCGCAAAACTCACCAGTGAAAATGTGAAGGCCATGCTTTTGTCCAGTTCCAGCAACAAGGTGGTATAAAAACCGATGCCCAGCTGGACGAAAGTCAACGCCAGCCAGTAGAGCAGAAAGGAAGCCAGGAACCACCTGAAATTCGCGTTGCCCAACACGGCGCCCAGGGCCTGGCGGATGCTGTGTTGTCCCGGTGCCTGGCGGGCATATCGTTTTTCATTTAAAAACAGCGCAGGCAATAACATAAAGATCAGCGCGATGCCATTCAACAGCGCAACGGAGTATTGAAAAGCCTGCACCGGCGTCTTTCCCATTTCTTCAAAAAGACCTTGCAGCGCATAGGCACTGTTGCCCGCCACAAAACCGAGCGCCCAGGTAATGGAGAGCAGCGTGCTGATGCGCAGGCGGTCTTCCGGCGTATGCCCGAGCTCGGCGAGCAAAGCGTTGTAAGGAATGACGTAAAAGGCAAAAAAGAAATAATACAACGCCAGTATCAGCGCCAGCCAGGCGAAATTCTCGCCGCTTTCAGAAGACGCGACTGGATAGAATGCGAGCGCGCCAAACAATGCGAACGGCAGCGCTCCCCGCAGCAGGAACCAGCGCCGTTTGCCGCCGGGAGCCGCTTTGTTGTCGCTCCAGTTGGCTATCAGCGGATCAATCAGTCCGTCGAACACGCGACCCGCCGCGCTGAGAATGCCGATGAGCGTCAACACGCCCAACACCACGCCCTGGTACAAAAAAGAAGGGAATACAGGCTGCCCCTGTTCGGGCGGCATGTAGAAATAGATCAGCAGGTTGCCCACGCCAAAACTGGCTAAAGACCAACCGAGTTGGCCCATGGCATACAAGATCAGGGCGCTGAGCGGCGGGCTGATGGGGACAATGGGCTGATGGGGTTCGGAATCGGGTGTTTTTCGTTTTGCCATTTTTAATGCAATCGGCGCTCGGTGATTTGCCACTAACAGAAGAACGAAAGATTTGCAATATCGCTTGAGAATGGAAGAATAACGACAAATATACGTTATACCGGAAGGCATCCGGTAAACGTGGATTTATTTTTGAGGAGAAATATTCGTTTTGTTTTTACTTAAATTTCAACCAATTATGAAAAGAATCTTCTTCGCTTGCACTATATTTTCTTCGCTATTTGTTCAATCTTATGCACAGTGGATGGAGGTGACGCCCGACAGTGCTCATTTTTTAGGTATTTCGGTCGTTTCATCACACAGCGCTTTCACAATCGGGTACGACTCTTACCCCTTGCTTACGCTTTATCATACTACAGATGGAGGAGTAAATTGGGAAAAGTCGGATGTGCCAACTTTTGGCTATCCCGGTCTTTCTCCAGACGGTATTCAGTTCCTGAATGAAGAAGTTGGATATATATGGGGGCATTGGCTTTATGGCGGTGGCTCATACGCCGGTGGTGGTCATAGCCCCTGGGTGATAAAAACAACTGATGGCGGCAACTCCTGGATTGATCTTTCCCCACCCGTCAATGGCTCTATCGCCTTAATACACAAAATTTATTTCTTCAATGAAGAAGAAGGAGTCATGATTTGGAGCAAGTATGCACAGACTACCGATGATGGCGGCTTAAGTTGGCAAATGCGAGACACCTTTTCTACCTACCACGTAAGAGGCGTTGGTTTTAGTTCCGACGGGCGCGGAGTGGTATTGACCAATTTCGTTGATAATAATCAATACGTCCCCGGAGAGATATTAACTACCAATGATTATGGCAAAACATGGCTTTTGGCCGGTGTACCCGGCGTTGGTCCGGATTGGGTTAATATTCGCCAAAATGTTTATTATAACAATGAATATTATATCGATGAGAATATCGGTTTTCGCAGCCGCTGGATGCATCCGCCAACTTCTTTTGATTATATTCATACCCTGGATAAAACTACTAATGGCGGCCTCACCTGGGAAGCACAACCTGTGACATGGAATGGCAGTCACGTCCATGAATTTGAAGAAAAAGATGGGAGTGTGTGGATGGCTACATGGCGCCTTATTTTTAGATCGGGAGATTTAAGCAGCACAAAAAATGAGCAGATCAGTTCTCCGGAGATTCTCATCACGCCCAACCCCATATCGAAGGGTTCGGACCTTCGAATAAAAATGAGTGACGACTTTTCAGGCCAGGTCGAAATCCGGATTTTCCACGCAAACGGCTTGCTTGCACAGCAAACCACAACGGAAGTGCTGGCAGGAACCAGCACATTATTACCGGTCAATCTGCCTCCGGGAATATATTTTATCACAATAAAGCCTGAAAATCAGCGCCTGCTAACCGTTGGAAAACTGGTGGTCTATTAACGCTTCCTCTGCCCCTGCTGCCCCGTCGTCGCGCCCAACACGGGCTGATCCTGCACGTCGCTCGGCACTTCTTCCGGTTTGACCGGCGTTTTTTTCTGCGCCTGAATGGCCGGTTTGCCAGCTTTCGTACGGTGGATCAGATCGGCTTTGACCATGCGTTCCTCCACTGGCAAGCGGGCTGCGGCGATGGTATCGTTGATGTACTTCTCGATCATAAGTCCCGCGATGGGAGCGGCGTAGGAGGCTCCCCAACCGGCATTTTCGACGTAGACGGCGACGGCGATGCGCGGATTTTCCTTCGGCGCGAAAGCGAAAAAGACGGAGTGGTCTTCGCCGTGCGGGTTTTGGCTGGTGCCGGTCTTGCCGCAAACCTGGATGCCCGGTACCTGGGCGATGCGCGCCGTGCCGCGGTTGACGCATTCGGCCATACCTTCCTGAACGAGTTCGAACCAGTGCTTGTCTATCTTCACGTCGTGGCGCTGGACGTATTTGCCCGGTATGGGAGTACCGTCCTTGAACTGCTGCGCCAAATGCGGCGTATACCAAAAACCGCCGTTGGCGATACAAGCGGCAAGATTAGCCATTTGCAGGGTCGTCAACTGCAATTCTCCCTGACCGATAGCGACCGACATGATGGTGGGCGAGCGCCAGCCGCCAAGCCGCTTCGGATAGATCTTGTCGTAGTAGGCCGTATTTGGCACATTGCCCGCACTTTCATTCGGGTAATCAATGCCGAGTTGGGTACTCAACCCGAACTGGTGGCAATATTCGGTGAACAAATCGAGCCCCTGACTGGCGTTCGAGAAGCCGAATTTGTCAATTTCGTTGCGGAACTCATTGAAATAGTAAGTATTGCAGGAATAGGCGATGGCATCTACCACATTGCCTACATGACCGTGGTTGTGACACTTGTACAATCGTCCGGCATAAAAATAGCCGCCGTTGCAACTCTGGCCGCGATCCGGGTTGAGCGTTCCTTCCTGCAAACCGACAAGGGTTACGACGGTTTTAAAAATAGATCCGGGGGGGTATTTGGCCATTACAGTGCGGTCGAAAAATGGCTTGAGCGAATCGGTCAGCAGATCGCTGAAGATTTTGCCGCGTTCCTGGGTCATGGCCAGCAGGTTCGGATTGTAGGAAGGCGCGCTGAGCATGCACAATACCTGGCCGGTGCGCGGCTCGATGGCCACCACGGAACCGGTTTTGTTCTGCATCAGGTATTCGCCGTATTGCTGCAACTCGATGTCTATGGAAGAGATCAGGTCTTTGCCGGGTGTGGCGACCGAGTCGAATGCGCCGTCCATGTACTTTCCCACGATCCGGCCAAGGTGGTCTTTCAAAAGCGAGGTATAGCCTTTTTTACCCCTCAATTCTTTTTCGTATTGGGATTCCAGACCTGCTGCGCCGATATAATCGCCCGATTCGTACACATCTTTGTTCCGTTCGATGTCGCGGGAATCCACCTCGTTGATGTAGCCCAGCACATGCGCTCCTGCGTTGTAAGGATACCCGCGAATGTTGCGCGGTTGAACGAAAAAGCCGGGAAATTCGTAGAGGCTCTCCTGCAGGCGGGCGTATTGTTCGATGGAAAGTTTTTTCTCAAATACATAAGGCACCGATCTGGAAAATTTTCCGCTTTTCCAGTCTTTTTCAAAACGGGTCCGGAAGCCGGCCCTGTCGATGCCTACCAATTCACAAAACTTATCGAGATCAATGGCATTGGTATCCACCTGATTGTACGTGACCATGAGGTCGTACATGGCTTCATTGTTCACGATAAGGCGGCCATGCCGGTCGTATACGAGGCCGCGTGGCGGGTATACGGTAAGTTTTTCGATGGTCGTATCGTCGGCGCGACGGCGGAATGAATCGTTGATCAATTGCAAATAGGCAGCCTGTGCCACCAGGGCAATAGCCGATACGATGAACACGATCTGGATGGTGCGTTGCCGTTGTGCGCCGATGTTCATATTTTTTAATTTTTCGGATTAAACAAGATGCAATACAATACCACAAATATCATGGTTAGCGCCAATGCGGCAAGGGTTTTTGCCGTAATAGTTGTAAAATAAACGAATGAAAAGGCATTTACTGAAAAGTACCAGAACAAATGCACGGCAAAAAACACACCGGACACCTGCAGGAACCAGGGCCAACCGAAATATTCCGGCGCCGGGATGGGTTCTTTACCGCTATAGCCTCCTTTCGGTTTGAAACCTGCGAGGATCACCGAACGTGCCATTCCGGAAAACGCGCCGGCGCTGGCATGTACTCCGGGCGAGGCGTAAAACATATCCACCGCCATGCCGATCAGGGCCCCCAACAAAACCGCCACCGTCGTAGAAATCTGAATGGGCAGAAACAGGATGAAGAGCGGGTATAGCAGAACGTTGAAGTATTCGTTGACCGCCGAACCTACCTGGTGCAACAACAACCCTTGTACCGCTACAAGCCCGATGAACCGCCATACACTTGGTAACAAACTTTTATTCATCTTTCACTTTCTGTTTCAGGCTGTCCAATTCGGTTTGAAAAATATTGTCTACTGCATATATATCGCTGACAGACGACATATCCTGGCTCAGGTTGACCTTCAGAATCCAGAAATATTGGTTTTCCTTGTCCGGAATGGGTTCACCCGCTATGCGGCCCACCGGTATCCCCTTTGGAAACAACTCCGAGTAGCCGCTTGTGACAATTTCGTCGCCTACCTTCACACTGAAATGCCTGGGCACGAATTTGAGTGTCATGATAGAAGGATCACCGCCTTCCCACACCAATGAACCGAGCGCCTTTTCTTTTTTCAACGTCACCGAAATTTTGGCTTCCCGGTGCAGAACGGACATGACCGCTGAAAAATTGGGGTCCACGTGCCGCACAATGCCGACGATCCCTTTGCCGGTCACCACTCCCATGCCGGGTCTTAGGCCGTCGTTGCTTCCGCGGTTGATGAAAAGCCAGTTGTTCGCACTGTTAATGGTATTGCCGATGACCCTCGCAGCAATAAAACGGTACTGTGGCCGGGCGATCTTGTGAATAGCCATCGAATCGCCCAAACGAATGGTATCGGTCCGAATTGTGAAAAATGTATCGCGATAAGGCAGCTGTACGGCCTGGGCAAGGGCAAGATCAGCGAGCAATTGCGCATTGGCACTTTGCAAACTATCGGCACGCTGCTGCAAGGAAAAGTAATTGACCCATTCCCGCCGCTTTTCCAACATATGTCCTGCCGCTAAACCCATCGAATGGGTAAATATGGCGTTTTGTTTTGTATTATATTGGATAACGACATAGAAACAAAAGGCCTCCACCAGCAGGAAGGTAAAAAAACCGCCATTTCGGATGATGAGTTGGAGGAGACGACCCATGGATTAGAAAGATGAATGATAAATGATGAATGATAAATGATGAATGATGATACAAACTGTCGCTTATAGTTCATCATTCATCATTCTTCATTCATCATTCATCCTTGATTTACACGCTTTTACGGTCAATCAGGAATGAAAACTGGTGGGTATTGCGGAGCGCCATACCGGTGCCGCGCACCACTGCGCGCAAGGGATCGTCGGCGATGTGGACGGCAAGTTTGGTTTTTTGCTCCAGGCGTTTGTCCAGCCCGCGCAAAAGAGCGCCGCCACCGGTGAGATAAAGACCGGTTTTGTATATATCGGATGCCAGCTCCGGCGGCGTGGATTCGAGAGCCCGGAGTACCGCGTCTTCGATTTTGCTCACACTTTTGTCGAGCGCGTAGGCGACTTCCTGGTAACTGATCTTGATCTGTTTGGGGATACCTGTCATCAGGTCGCGACCATTCACGGCGTAGTCCGGCGGTGGGTTGTCGAGTTCGTGCAACGCCGAACCTGCATGTATCTTGATCTGTTCGGCTGTGCGTTCGCCGATCAGGATATTGTGTTCGCGCTTCATGTAGCCCATGATGTCATTCGTCAGTTCGTCACCCGCGATCCGGATACTTTCGTCGCAAACAATGCCCGACAATGCGATAACGGCGATTTCAGTAGTGCCACCGCCGATGTCTATGATCATGTTGCCCACCGGCTCCTCGATGTTCAGGCCGATACCAAGGGCTGCGGCCATGGGTTCGTGCACCAGGTAGGTTTCTTTGCTGTCCACGTGATCGGCAGAATCGAACACGGCGCGTTTTTCCACTTCCGTAATGCCGCTGGGGATGCAGATCACCATTTTGAGGTGGCTGAAAAAACTGCTTTTCCGGCCCACCATCTTGATCATGTGCTGGATCATGGCTTCCGCAGCCTGGAAGTCGGCGATCACTCCGTCTTTGAGCGGGCGAACCGTCTTGATGTTTTCGTGGGTTTTTTCGTGCATTTGCATTGCACGGTGACCGACAGCAATGGTCTCGCCGGTGCGGCGGTTCATGGCTACGATAGAAGGTTCGTCCACAACCACTTGATCGTCTACCATGATGAGCGTATTCGCGGTTCCCAGGTCAACAGCTAATTCCTGTCTGAATAACTTAAAGAAGTTCAAAGTTTGATTATTTAAGTAAGTGAGGTACGATTGGTCTTTTTGTCAAAAAACGTGCAAAATTACACACTTATTTGGGGAATTTCAGTCAAAATAAAAACCAGAAAAAAAATTCGTTTTTTTAGAAAACCGGCGGGCCGCCGGGGCGCAACCGAATTCAGCCCACGCGCACCGTCCAGTAATCTTCAGGTCGCAGATAACGATCGGCCAGTGTTTGCAATTGCACGGGGGTGATACTGCGGATCGTTTCGACCAGACTGTCGAACGCCTCATGCGACAGACCTTCCACAATGAGACTGCGCACCACATCGGAGGTATTGAGCGGGCCGTCGAGCCCGTTGAGCAGCATGCCCAGCAAATAATTGCGCACCATGCCGAGTTCATCCTCGCTGACGGGTTTTTCGCGCATTTTTTTCATTTCCGAATAGATTTCCCTTATGGTTGCGTCAGCTTTGCCGGGGTTCACTTCGGTAGCAATATAAAAACAACCGTCGTACAGATAGGTATCGAGCGTAGAGTAAATATTGTATGTAAAACCCTTTTTTTCACGGATGTTCATCATCAACCGCGAACCGAAATAACCTCCCAGGATGGTATTGAGCACAAAAAATCCGTTAAAATCCGGATGCCGGCGATTGAACGTCCGGCGGCCGATCTTAATAGCTGTTTGAAGAGAGCCGGGGCGGGGAAGGTTGAAGTTGGAGGGTGAAGGATGGAGATTTTGCGCCTGCGGCGCTTGGAAAAAAGGCATTTTGCCGGTTCTATTGTTTTGGCCCAGGTGCCGGTTCAGCAGTGTCAGCACCTCCTCATCCACCCGGCCGCTAGCGAAAAGCAACAGGTTGGACGGATGATACCAGGTGTCGAAAAAATGCTGGAGATCAGCGCGTTGAAGTGCCCAATAGTCGTCCGGAACAGAATTGTATCCGTACGGATGTTCTTCGCCGAAAATGAATTCTGTGACTTTCCGGTAAGCGAGCACTTCCACTTTTTCCAGTTCGACCAGCAATTCCTGTACGCTGGTGCGCTTGAAGGTTTCGAGTTCGAGTTCCGGGAAAACAGGTTCCTGCAATACTTCTGCGAACAAGGGAATGAGTTCGGCGGCATATTTTTTCAATGAGAACAACATGAAACCAGCCGTATCCAGGTTGGTCGGTACGCTCAGCGAGCCGCCGTAAAAATCAATGTATTCGGCAATCTCTGCCCCCTTCCGGTTGGCCGTTCCCTCTCGTAACAACCGCGCCGTGGCACGGGCGACGAGGTGTTTGTCCTCTTCCGGCCTGCCCGCCCGAAAAACGGCTTCAATTTTGACGATCTCTTGTCCGGGAAAATCCAATACGTAAACCGGGACGCCGTTGTCGAGCCTGACCGTTTGCGGATCAGGCAACACCAGGTGCCGGACTTCGTGAATGGGTGGAGCGGATTTGCGGTTGAGCATTTGTACAGGTTTGCGGGTTGACGGGTTGGCGGGTTAACGGGTTTGCGGGTTTGCGGGTTTGCGGGTTTGCGGGTTTGCGGGTTAACGGGTTGTACGAAAGTCAGAATAGCCGTAAATCATCCGAATTGCAAAATATGCTCTTTCGAATCGTTCGCAAGGGTTGAGTCACAGCCCAATCTTTAAGATTTTGGGAAATTAAGCCGAATAAAGTTTGCCCACCGTGCCAAATTTGACAACTTTTAAAAAGTTGTTAAATTTTTCAATTGCGTTTGGCGATAATAATTTGGCAATCAAAAAACAATCTTTTAAACATTGGACTTCTGAAACAACCCTAACAACCAATTATAATTCTTTTCGTTTTCAACAACAGGACACTTTAAAGACCTTTGACACAACCCCGTGGTTTCAGATCGGGAGTGCGAAGGTAGATTTTTCCGTTTTTTTCCACAGGTTGTTAATTTTTTAGAAAAAAAAGCCGCGCAGAGGGATATACATTTGCCGCGTTTCCCGTTAACCAGCTAACCCGTAAACACGCGAACCCGTCAACCTGAAACCCGTAAACCTTCTTTTCCATGAAATTCAGCGTCTCTTCTTCCGAACTTCTGAAACAACTCCAGATCGCTTCCGGCGCCATCGGTTCCAACCCGGTGCTGCCCATCCTGGAAGATTTTTTGTTCAACATAGAGAATAAAAAACTCACCATCGCCGCTACCGACCTCGAAACGAGTATCGCCACGACCATCGAGGTGCTGGCCGACGACGATTTTTCCGTGGCCGTACCCGCCAAAATCCTGCTCGATACGCTGAAAGCCCTGCCTCAACAGCCCATCACATTTACGGTGAATGAAGAGAACTGGGGCATCGAGATCACTTCTTCCTACGGCAAATACAAACTGGCAGGCGAAAACGGAGCGGATTTTCCCAACATCCCCGAACCCGACTCAGTGGAAACGGTGAAAATCAACAGCCAGTACCTGCTCGAGGCCATCAACAATACGGCGTTCGCCACCTCCAGCGACGAACTGCGCCCCGCCATGACGGGCGTGTATTTTTCAGTGGAACAGAACAAATTGATCTGCGTCGCCACCGATGCCCACAAATTGGTGAAATACACCACGCACCACCTGGCAGGCGACGTCAGCACCAGTTTCATCGTGCCGAAAAAAGCCCTCAACCTGCTTAAAAACGCCCTGCCCGCCAACGACGCCGTGACCCTCGCTTTCAACAAGGCCAACGCTTTTTTCACCTTCGGCGACATCCACCTCGTGTGCCGCCTCATAGATGCGCGCTATCCGGACTACAACGCCGTTATCCCGGTGGACAATCCTAATGTCATGACGGTGAACCGCACCGACTTCCAGAACTCGCTCAAACGCATCGCCATCTATGCCAACAAAACAACCAACCAGGTCGTGCTCGACGTGACCGACAAAAGCCTGACGGTCAGCGCTCAGGACCTCGATTTCTCCAACGAAGCAACCGAACAAATGGCCTGCACCTTCGAAGGCAGCCCGATGAAGATCGCCTTCAACGCCAAGTTTTTGGTGGAAATGCTCGGCGTGCTCGCCTCCGACGAAGTGAAAATGGAATTCAGCTCGCCCAGCCGAGCGGGTATCCTGACGCCGGTGGAAGAGGAAAATACGGATCGGGAAATTCTGATGCTGGTGATGCCGGTGATGCTGAATAACTGATCACACCTTCCACAACCTCAAAAACAGCACCTCCAACGCCAAAAACAGCAGGGCAAAAACGACGCACCAGCGCCACAACACGATGCCGCGCTCCTGCTCGCCCACCACCTGGCCGAAGTTGGCTTCGGCGTTTTCGGCGAGCACTTTCATGTTTTTCGGCAAGCCCTCCGCGAGTGCGTCGTCGGTTTTATAACTCAGGTCGCTTTCCTTACGGTCGTAGTTAAAAGCATACTCTGCCAGCGTGCTGTCGCCCTGCAGATGCAGACGGTACCAGCCCGCGTCGCGCACCTGCGTACCGGGTGTGAGCAGCACTTTCGAGCCGAGTATGCGTTGTTCGGGGATGAACTCTTCTACGGTTGACGATGAGACGGTGGACGGTGGACGGCGGATGGTGGACGGTGCGGCGTCCTCAGCTACTTGTTGCAACTTGTAAATACTTTCACCGGAAGCGGCCACCTGGTGTTTGGCCTCCAGCACTTCGTCTTTTCCGATGGTATATGCGATCTGTCTGCCTTTGGTGCCGGCGATGGCCATTTTGAACAACATGGGCACGAATATCTCTCCGTTGCGGACAAGGTCGTTCACCTGTTCGCTGAGCGGCGCCGCGGAGCAATACAGCGCGCCTTCGCCCTGCGGATATTTTGCCAGCATGGCCATACCATCGCGATAAGTAAGGATGTGTTCGCCGCTGGCCGGCGCGAGTTTGAAGTTGCCCTGGGTGGCGGGCAGGCGGAGGTTAGCGCTTTTGTTCAGGAATACGTCTTTAAAGACAAATTCGTCGGTATTGATCTGGCTGGCCTGGCGGGGTGTCGGTTCGTATGCACCTATGTTGCCCACTCCGAAGTTTTGCAGAAACGCGTTGTAGGAATTCAGATCGGCGGTGGGCGCGGGAAAAACGAGCACATTGCCGCCATTTTGAGCAAATGATTTCAATTCCGTCGCGAGACCGGAGGAAATAGCCCCCAACTCGTTGAGGACGATCAATTGATAATCCGGGAACTTTGAATAATCCAGCGCCCCTGCATTGGCGTTGTCGAGGTGAAAATATTTGGCGCCCAAAAACGCGTTGTTCAGATACTTATTTGGCTGTAAACCATTAATGGACAAAACATTGATACGCTCGGCGACGTGAAACGAAAGGTAGTAATCGTCGTCGAACTGGACCGGGTAATCCGTTATCGAAAGTTTGGCTTCGTGCCAGCCGGGATGCAGGATATTAAAACTCACCGTATCGAGTTTGCTGCTGCGGGCCGGTATGCTGACGGAGCCGACGGGCTTCGCCTGCCCGTCGTGACGAAGGCTGAGGCGTATCTCAGAAGCGTCCTCGTCGCTGCGGTTGCTGAGTTTCACCAGCAGGTTGGCGGGCTGGTTGAGTATCTGTACCGGACTCTCGAACCACACGCTGTCTACCGATACGTTGCGTTCCTGTACGGCGCGCATCGGCACCAGATTGACTTCGATGAGAGAGTCCCTGAAGTTTGTCACATCGGCGATGTTGTTCTGGAAATCGCTCACGACATAAGCGATTTTGTTTTCTTGTATGCCGTTGTTGAGGCATTGCTGTTGCCGGGTGAGTACTTTAGAGAGGTCGCGCGAAGCCGGGCCGGACCGGATTTCCTCGATGCGGTCGAGGGCATCTTCCTTGCTCACCAGACGCTGGTCGCGGCCCTCGAAGTCATTGGTCAGAATTTGAAAACGGTCTTCCACGCCGAAAGCGTTCACGATGTCGCGGGCGCGTTGCCTGGCCAGTTCGAGCAGCGGTGCGTCTTTGGACAAAGAGTTCATGCTGAACGAATTATCCACATATACACTCACAGCTCTTTCACCTTTCTTCACTCCCGACGACAGCGGGATAAAGGGCTGCGCGAACGCCAGCACCATCGCAGCGATCGCCAGGCAACGCATCAGCAGCACCAGCAGGTTACGCAATTTCTGGCGGTTGCTGGTCTCTTCTTTTACCTCCTTCAAAAAACGCACGTTGGTGAAATACACTTTTTTGAAGCGCCGGAAATAAAACAGGTGGATGATGACAGGGATCGCCAAAACAGCCAGGGCGGCGAGAAACGCGGGAAAAACAAATTGCATATCGTGATTGCGGAGTTCGGATTGCGGAATCGCAGGGCTGACTTAGACGTTTTTTTCATTGAAATGTTTTTGGAAGGGCAAAAATGGAGGTTTTCAGATAAAATCTTGAAGGTTTCGACTACTTCGCTAAAAATAACTCCGAACCACAAATTCATTTGATATTTGCGGAGATATCCCAATATCGAAATATCTCAATATTGCAACTATGCAAGCCTACCACGATCTCCTCCGGCACATACTCCAACACGGCGCGAAAAAATCCGACCGCACCGGCACAGGCACCCTTTCAGTGTTCGGCTACCAGATGCGTTTTGATCTGCAGGACGGATTCCCGCTCATTACTACAAAGAAAATACATTTAAAAAGCGTCATCTACGAACTGCTGTGGTTCCTGAAGGGCGACACCAATATTAAATACCTGAAAGACAACGGCGTGAGCATCTGGGACGAATGGGCGGATGCCAACGGAGACCTTGGGCCGGTGTATGGCAAGCAATGGCGCTCCTGGGCTGCGCCCGATGGACGTACGATTGACCAGATCAGCGAAGTGGTGAACACGCTGAAAAAGAACCCCGACAGCCGCCGCATCATCGTATCGGCCTGGAATCCGGCGGATGTCCCGGCTATGGCTTTGGCGCCGTGTCATTGCCTGTTCCAGTTTTATGTGGCCGACGGCAAACTATCCTGCCAACTCTACCAGCGCAGCGCCGACGTGTTCCTCGGCGTGCCGTTCAACATTGCTTCCTACGCCCTTCTGACCCTGATGCTCGCCAGGGTGTGCGACCTCGATCCGGGTGATTTTGTGTGGACGGGCGGCGATACGCATTTGTATGTCAACCATTTGGAACAAGTGGAACTACAACTTTCCCGCGAGCCGAGGCCGCTGCCCCTAATGAAAATCAACCCCGCCGTGCGCGATATATTTTCTTTTCGATATGAGGATTTCGAGTTGCTGAACTACAAACCCTGGCCGGGGATCAAAGCGCCGGTGGCGGTCTAAAGTAAGCCGGAAGTCTGTTCCGGCGATATCTCCGGAACAGACTTCCGGCTTACCTCCAACCCCATCGGCACCTTCATCCTCCTGCCCAGCCATGTAAAAAAACGCCCCGCCGGCGTCGGCGCTTTGCCATTCGCTTTCGCGATCCGGTATTGCGCCTGGTGATATGCGGGATTGTAGCGCAACCATACCGGTATAAGACAATACACCCGACCAAAACGACGGATCCATTTTTCCAGTCTGATCTCCGGATTTTCGCCCGCTTCGATGCCAAGCCGGTTGCATAGTGAGGCTGGCAGCCAGCCGGCTGCAAATAAGGTCGCCCACTTTTTCGGCGCGCGGGGATGCCGGACGATCGCCTGCGCCATTTCGCGGCAAGTCGCGGTGCTGCCGGGCAATTTGCCGTTCAGGATTTCTTTAAATTGGTAATAAAATGATTGTAGATCAGGCGGATAAGCCGAATCGGGAATACCGAGTAAGTGAGCGGCAATTTTGCTTTCTTCGTAAAACCGCTCTTTCCAGTCGGGTGGCAAATTCAAAAAAGGCAATCGTTCGTATACTTGTAAGGTCGTTTCGGTGAGTGTCGCCAACACCCAAAAGAGCAAGTCGGGGTCGTTGGCGGAATAGGGGGTTTCGGATTTCGGATTGCGGATTGGGGATTGGGGATTTCGGATTGCGGATTCAGGGGCCGTCGAATCCGCAATCCGAAATCCCCAATCCCCAATCGGATACGTTCCCCGAATGGCCGAATGGATGCGCCAAAGGCGCTGCGCCGTCGCTTCCGCCTGTTTTCTGTTGCCGAAATAGATCATCGCCATCGCCGCGAAAGTGCGGTAACCACGACCGAAGGGATCCGCCTGAAAGCCGCTGTACCGCGCCACGCCGTCGGCCACTGCTGGATGCGCGATTTGCAGGAGCAAGGCGCGGACGCCGCCTAAAACGAAAATGGGTTCCCGGTAAAGGTGCCAGGTAATCGTATCCGGGCCGAAATAACCGGTGGCATCGGAGAGGGAGTTTTGCGCGTTCATCGAAATTCACTTTGTGATGCAAAGTTATTTTTTGCAGCGATAGAACTATGGTTAATTTTTCAGATAAAGCGGGAAAAGCGCTTAAACTTGCGCGCCCAAAGGCACTGCTTCGCGGAGCCTCCGGAACACATCCATCTATCACAAACTGATTTAACAAACTGACTTCCAATGAAAAAATCTCTTTTCCTGCCTCTTTTCGCATTGTTTTTCAGCGCCGCGCTGCTGGCGCAACCGCAACTTCAAATGAACGTATTGCCCAACATCGGCGACGTGGTCACGTTCTACGAAGCCGACACCAACGACGTCAGCCAGGGCAGTGCCGGCGCCAATCAAAACTGGGATTTTTCCGACCTCGAGCCTTTGGCCGGTGTCGCAGGTACGCTGTACCACTATATTGCTCCCTCCAATACGCCTTCTCAATATGCATCTCAATTCCCGGGCGCTAATTTTGCGCTCCGGGTCGGTGAAGGCGACACTGCGGTGTATTCCTACACCAAAAAGGAAGCAAACCAGTTCTCAATCCTCGGTATAGCCTCCGAAGACGTGATCCAGGAATATTCCAACACGGACATCCAACTGAAAAACCTCTCGTACAACGGCTCCTTCTCGGATGATTTCACCAACACGACCGACGCGGGTACGGGATTTATTTTTTACGGAAGCGGCTCGCGCACCATTACTTACGACGCCTATGGCACCCTGATAACGCCTGCCGGAACATTCCAGAACGCCATGCGCCTCAAAGGCATATCATCGCAGGTGGACTCTGCCGACTTTGGCGTGGGTTCGACGATCATTCGCACGAGCTTTACGGTGTACGACTGGGTAGTGCCCAACCAGCCGGGTGTGCTCGTTTCAGTGTATTACACCCGCATCATCTCTGAAACCCGCTTTCCCGGTTTGGATACCATCATCGAGGATTCGGGCGTCTTCAAATCGGTCAATTTTATTGACAATCTTTCTGTCGGCACATTCGACCGGCCCGAAGAACTTACCGGCGTGAACATCGCTTTCGCCGGCGCGAATCCCGTTAGTGATGAACTCTCGCTCCGTATCTCCATTGAAAACGCAAACGAGCCTTTGCAAATGTTGCTGACCGACGCCGGTGGCCGCGTTGTGGAAACACGCTCGCTGACGCTGAACGCGGGTGAAAATCTCCTGTCGTTGCCGGTTGGTCACCTCGGTACGGGAGCATATTTCCTGACCCTGACGGATGGGAAAGCGATACGCACCTTGCACTGGCAAAAACATTAAGCCGGAAAGACAGTCTATAACACTGTGCTTCAATTGATCTCCAGCCAATACGACCCGCCGTGCCGCTCCACACCTTCTAAGTTCGGGTGTTGCCACAGCGGCTCCAACATGCTGCTCAGTTCGGCGTCTTCCGAAATGAAATAGTTGGGCAAAATGGTCTTGTAACGTACGGGATCGGCCAGCAGGAACATGGCCAGACCGTATTGTTCGGAATAAAAACGGTCGCACATGAATTGGGGATAATCGTAAGGCAGGTAAATGTCGTGGATGTGGACGATCACACCCTTGGGGAGGCGCGGCAACACTTCGAGGAAAAACACCATCACATCCGAATTAGGCAGGATGCGGTGCGAGTTGTCAATGAACAGCATATCGCCTGCCTTAAATTCGGAAAGCAGTGGGGTAAAGTCCACGTTTTCAAAGGGTTGTCGGATGATTCGGTCGGCCAGGTGGTCAATTTCAGCGCGCGGAAAAGGGTCAATCGAAATGATCTCTGTCGCCAGATTTTGTTCTTTTTTTGCCTTGTATGCCACTTTGGTGGAATTGCCGGAGCCGACTTCCACGTAACGTGCCGGGCGGTATTTCGCCAGCATGGCATAGATACCCGCGATGTCGAGGCCGGGCAGGAAGCCGTTGTTCCAGGCCGGGTTGTCCGGATTCTGTTCGTCTTTAAACTGCCGGATGGCATGCAGGTTTTCCCTGAAAGCCAGCATCAATTGGAGATTTTCGGCATATTCTGCACGGTTCGCTCCGATGATCTCGTTCAGTTTATGATGCGGCGGTTTGCCGTGACCATAACGCGGTTTGAAATCCACGTTGTATTCGAGGGAAAGCGTTTTGAAACGCGGATGAAGGAAGCGGTAAATCTCTTTCAGCATTTTTCGGACGAGCATTTCTTTTTCGCCACAAAGACACTGAACCCCGGCAGGCTTTCATAATTTTGCGCCGAATTTTCAAGCGACACCATGTTTACTATCAATATTTACCTTCGTTTTGCCCTGATCGCGGGCGGTATCTTCGGCGGCGCCGCCTTGTGGGCTGCCTTCGGCTTTTGGTACGGCTTCCCGTTTTTGCTCGTGGGCATTTTCATGCTGGCGGGTTACCTGATGCTCGGCACCATCATGTCCACCAACCAACTCATCGCGCAGCAGCGCCTCGACGAGGCCGAAAAGCGACTGAAACTGACTTTTTTTCCCAAGATACTGCTCGTCGGTTATAAAGGCGTTTATTTCATGACACACGGCGCGCTGGCGATGCAGAAACGCGATTTCAATACCGCCGAAGCGTGGATCAAAAAATCGCTCGAAGCGGGCTTGCCTTCCGAAAATGAAAAGGCCACCGCGATGCTGCAACTGGTGATGATCGCGGCCAACAAAAACAACTTCAAACAGGCGCAGGTACACTTCGCCGAAGTGAAAAAAATGAATGTGACCGAGCCGATGCTCAAAGAGCAGATCAAGGAAGTGGAAAAACAAATGAAACAGGCCAGCCAAGCCATGAATCCTTCCATGTTGGCGATGATGGGGGGCCGAGGCTTCCGCCCCGGCAGCAAACGCCGGCAGCCCAAAATGCGCTGAATCAATGATTTACGAAGTTCGCCGCGATCCGTTCCTCATTTCAACCGACAAAGAGAAAATTGACGTGGCGCTCGTGCACCACTTTCTCAGCGAGTCGTCGTATTGGGCAAAAAATATCCCGCTCGAAGTCGTACGGACATCCATCGAGAACTCGGTCTGCTTCGGTGTCTACGAAGGCGATGATCAGGTGGGCTTTGCCCGTGTGACGACCGACAAAGCGACTTTTAGCTACGTGGGCGACGTGTTTATCCTCGAAGCATACAGGGGCAGAGGACTTTCCAAGTGGCTGATGCAGAGCATTTTGGCACACCCGGAATTACAGGGCTTCCGGCGCTGGATACTGGCAACCGCCGATGCACACGGATTGTACGCCCAATCCGGATTCAAACCATTGGCCAAGCCTGAGCGTTGGATGGAATTGCATGAGCCGGACGTGTACCGGACCTAACTCACTGTTTCCTTCCCACCGAGTCGTACACAATGACCTTCTCCCAAAGGTGCGAGTACTGCTCCACGAATTTGAGGTGTTCCGGATGCTTCTGGTAAATTTCTTCGTCTTCGAGATTGTCGAAAAACAACAGCCAGGAAACCGCGTAAGAGCGGTCAATCACGCTGCGGTTGGTCGCGGCGGGCGTGCCGATGTGCGCCATGCGAATGGGTTTCACTTTGGCCAGCGCCTGCAAACCTTCGATGAGTTTGTTCCTGTCCGCTTCGCTGCCGGGGTTTTTGAGCCAGAAATACACATGGTGCACGAACAGTTCTTTTTTCCGGGTTTCAGCGCCGGCCGCCGCCAGAGGCGTAGTGGCGGCCGCGACGGCCAGCGCACTGTTTTTCACAAAGCCGCGTCTTGACATCTTTTTCATTTTCAATAAGTTAAAGTTGTTTTTCAAAGAACAACACCTGCTCGTTGTCGCCCTTTTGCATCTGAATTTTTAATGTATCGCCGGAAAGGAACAGGACTTTCAGTATATGTTCCTTCGCCGGGTGTTCGGTGGTATCGGTCAGAAACAAATGTTGGCCGGACACGCGGAACGGCCCGTTTTCGCGGTAAAAACCTGCAGATCGAAACTCGTAATGACCGCTACTGGTAAAAGCGAGCACCACCGAATCCAGCGGCGCAGCATGCGACTGGCCTTGTTCATAAAACGCGATGGCGCGCCACCGGCCCACCAGGCGGTTCACATCGAGTGTACAGGTAGCCAGCAACAGCGGAAACAAAGCAAGAACGATTTTCATAAGTGTCAAAAATCTGCGGCGAAATTAGAAAAACTGTCCGGCGGATTGGGGCGGTGAGGAATTTTCAAAATCTTTGCCGCGGGGGTATTAAGAGTCATTAGGGGTCATTTAGAGTCATTAGGGGTCGTTGAAAGGCATTCATGAGTAATGGGACTGCTCTAAAATTTGTCCCAAATTTATATAATTACAATATTCAAATATTTTTTATTCAACACTTTACGTAACGATCAAAAAATAAGTTCTCATTTTCTTAACCACCGTGCCATTCCGAGGCACGGTGGACAGGGAAAGTCAGGTACTTGTTTTTTAGCCGTTACTAAATAAAAAAACAACGAACAGAAATACAATATTTTGAACAGTCCCTGAGTAATGACTCTAATGACCCCTAATGACCCTCAATGACTTCAATTACTTTAATTTCAATTGTTTCTATCATGCGGAATATCCGGTTTCTCATTCTTTTGAGCCTGTTTTTGATCCTCGATGCTTGCGTCAAACCCAAAATATACCACGCCGAAGTCGCCACCCGGCAATCCGCTGAAGCCCGCGAAAAAGTGCTGGTAAAAGAATTACTCGACCGCAAAAGGGAAAGCGCTGACCTCATCAAACAGGTGGGCGAACTGAACCGTACCATCGGCAATCAGGAAGCGGAGATCAAAGATCTGAACGCGGAGCTTTCCGCCCGCACCCAGAAACTTGGCGAATCGTCGAGCAAACTCGCCTCGGAAAAAGCGGCTCTGGAAAAAGAACTGGCTTCCGTCCAAGCTGAACTCGACCAGCGCAACGCGCTCCTGCATCGCATCAGAACGGTGCGGCAGGAACAGAAAAAAATATTGGGCGATCTGCGGGAAGAACTCTCGAAAATCTACGCCGGCCAGGCCGATGTGACAGTGACGGAGGAGGCGGAAACGGTGCTGCTTACCCTACCGGACAAGTTATTGTTCGATGCAAAGGGGCAGGAGATCAGCGCTTCCGGCAAAACGCTGCTCCAATCTTTGTCGGGGGTATTGACCGCCCGCCCCGAGCTGGATGTCGAAGTGATCTGTCACACGGACAATGTGTTGCCCAAGGACAAAACTTTGCTCGACACCTGGGACTGGAGCCTGCGCCGCGCCACCAATCTTACCCGCCTGCTGATCAGTGATTTCAACGTGAATGCCAACCAACTCACGCCGGTCGGACGGGGCGAATTTTATCCCGTCACGTCCAATGCAACCACCGAAGGCCGTCAGAAAAACCGGCGGACGGTGCTGGCAGTGCGGCCGGTCTTGCCACCGGTACCTGTGGCGGAATGAGCCAGGTTAAATTATCGTAAAGTTTGATTTAGCCGGGGAAACGAAGCCTGTAATCGCCCGATTTTGGCTTCCGAAATGAAGAACGGCGAACGCATCATCCCCTTTTCCAAAAAGGACAAACGCTTGATAACGAGAAACTTGCAATGGCAATTGGCGATGAGCGCCTTGTATCTGCTGGCTGCTTTGCTGCTGCTCTTTGCCTTTCTGCTCTCTTATCACCACGACTGGTTTCATTTCCTGGGCGGGGCGGCGATCGCCAGTTTTGTGATCATGCTCGCACTGTGCCTGCTCGAAAAACGCCCCAATCTCACCCTCCGGCTATGGCGCGATTTATCCGCCGGGAAAAAAAGGGTCATCTTCGGCAGGGTGGAACAGGCGCATTTCCAGCAGGAAGACGGCCGAAAGGCTACCCAGGTTTACGACATCGGCCCGTACCGGTTCGAGTTAGGTGAGTTGTCGCCCGTGCTGAAAAAATTCCGCCAGGTGATGCCCGGCCAGAACGTGGAGATACACCAATGCCTGCACTCGGGATTGATCCTGCAATTAGAGGTACAAACCGAAAAATCTACAACTTGATCAGTTTAGCGGTATAAGCGCCCAATTGAACGATATAGACGCCCGGTGGCAACTGCTCCACCTCGAGCGTACATTCTCCGGTAGCCGCTGATACCCTTTGAGAGAGCCATTTTTTACCGGATAAACCGGCGATCTCAACAATACCTTCCGCGTGATCTTTATCCGAAAAACGCAGCACAGCAATGTCGCCAACAGGATTGGGTGTCAGGGAAAATAAAGGGCCGGGTTCCACTTCCGTTGCCGGTGAAATCCCGCACGGATTGTCCGTGTCTTCAACGACGAAGGGTTCGGAGCTGACGAATCCCTGACCAATGGGCACAAATACGAAATACGTGCCGGCAGCGCCGATTGGTATTGTTTGAGTGGTACTACCGTCGGACCACGAATAACTGTCGTGACCGCTTTCCGCTTCGAGGAAATACTGGCCGTTGTTCTGAAAACAGGAGATCGAAGGTCTGTCCAATTGCCAGGGTAGTTCAGGATAGAAAAAAGAGCGGTAAGAAGTGAGCGTATCGTCGAAACTGATCTCGAACGCCTTGTCGCCTCCTGTGTCCACCACGTTGAACACGATGTTTCCCTTGTTCAGCCAGCCGTAATTGATCAGCGTATTCCCGTTGTCGAGACGCTGTACATTGCCGAGTGCGCGGCTGAACCAATCAGGGTTTTCCACATGACTCCAGACCAGATCGGCAGTCAGCGCCGACTCGTCGAGTTCGTATTCCTTCGCGGCAGCCGGATGAATGGGCTGCCCATTGAAGCCGTTGTCGAAAAGGGTAAGGTTGCCGTTGGCGATGCGCCGCGCGTCGTGCTGGGCGACGAACTGCGCGGGGTCGTTTAAAAAATCGAACTGATTGGCTTTTCCGCCGAGCCGCCAGAGGATGGAGCCGTCGCTGCGGCTGATCTTGGTGATCTCGTTGAAATGCCGCGGCGACACGAGGAGATTGCCGTCGGCGTCCTGCGCCACCGAATTGAAGTGGGTCCAGTCCACATTCACAGGACTGTTCAGCTGTTTTGGGTCAACATCCGCGAAATCGTAGTGGTCAATGGCGCGCCATTCGAACACGACATTTTTGGCGGCGTCAAGTACCTGAATAACGCCACTCTTCACTGTTGCGTTCGGACTGCCAGGACTGCCGTTTTGATTAAAAAAGGGGTAGGTGCTCAGGTCCATGGTTATGTTTTCGAAGCCGAGCAGCAGAAAATGTCCGTTCGGCAAGAGCTGCACGTCGTGGCCGTCGGGAAAAACGCCGTTTTGGCACCAGGCAGAATCCATGACGGTAAAAGTGCTGTCCATAAAGAAAAACCGCCCCATTAAGGCATAGGACATCCGGCCGTTGGGATGCAGTTTAAAATCTCCCGACGTGACGCCTTGCGGAAATCGCCGGTAATAAACGACATGGCCTTTGCCGTCGAGGATCAGGTGATGGTTACGGAAAGCGCCACCGGGGTTCGGCACTTTGACCGGACTTAAAAAATAGTAGCCCGTAGCGGTGGAGTCGAACACCTGTGCCTGAAAAGGCGGGTAAAGTTGGGCGGATATTGGGCAGGCTGCAACAAGGGTAAACGCCACGAAGAAGAATATTCTCATCATTTCAAATTTTTTCCCAAAAATCAAAAACCTTTCACACTTTGCGGCCCCTTTGCGAAGTTTTTGCCCGAACGGGCATTTTATGGCGCTAAAAAAAATTGCCCCGTCCTGACGGGTTCAGAACGGGACAACATCACAAACCGGGAACACAGTTCAACCCTCGCTTTCTTCAGTTTGTTCTTTCGTTTCCTCCACTTCTTCGATTGCTTCCGCTACTTCCTCTTCGTCCGTTTCTTCGCTTTCCGGCTCTTCGCCGTCGAATTCAGAAACAAGGATTTCAGTGGTTTCTTCGGTCAGCGTTTCGGGTTCCGTTCCTTCGGGTTGATCTTCCAATTGCATGGCAGGACTGTTTTTTATTGTTTGAAAAATTAGTGAACTTGCCATACAAAGGAAGGGGGAAAACGGGTAGGGAGGCCGGAGAAGACAGCTAAGTTGTCATTAAGAAAAACGGGGAATTGGTTACAATAAATTCACCTCCATTACTTGAATTGAATGGCCTTCACCGGCGCGATTTTCGACACCAGCAGCGACGGCAAAATAAGGAACAACAGCGTGACCGCGAGGGTGCCGGTATTCACCCCCGCAACGGCCAGCCAGTTGATTTTCACCGGTGCATAGGAGAGATAATAATCCGCTTCGTTGAGCTGGATAAAGCGGAATTTGTCCTGCAAAAAGCAAAAGCCCAGGCCAAGGAGGTTGCCCCAGAACATGCCGGTCAGCGTAATGACAGCAGCATAGTAGAGAAAAATGCGGCGAATGCGGCGGTTGGTCTCGCCCAAAGCTTTGAGCACGCCGATCATCGTGGTGCGCTCTAACACCAGCACCAGCAGCGCCGTGATCATGTTCACGATGGCGACAGCGAGCATCAGGCCGAGGATGACGACTTCATTCAGGTCTTGCAGCGACAACCACTCGAAAATAGCGGGAAATTTCGAGCGGATGCTCGTGCACAGCAGTTCGGGCGGCAATACCTCCGAATAAATGTAGTCGTTGTAAATATCGAGATCGCGCAGGTCGTCGAGCCAGATCTCGAAGCCCGCCACTTCGTTCTCCGTCCAGCCGAGCAGTTCCTGCGTCTGGCGGATGTCGCAGATCGCGAATTTGCGGTCGTATTCTTCGAGGCCGGTTTTGTAAATGCCGCAGACCTGGAAGCGGCGACGGAGTTGTTCGCCCGCTTTTACAAAGTGTACAATGAACCGATCGCCCACACCCACCTGCAAGCGGTCGGCCGTCTGGCGGCTGATGATAATATCGCGCGAGACCGTGTCGCCGAGCGCGATGGGTTGACCTTCCAGCAGATAAGGTGTCAGGTTGCTCCAGTCGAAATCTTTGCCTATTCCTTTCAGTATGATGCCCTCCATCGCCGTTTTGGTGCGGATGATGCCTGGTTTGTGGGCGAACACCTGGATGTGCCGGACGCCGCCGTACGTGTGGATTTCTACTTCGCGGCCCGTTTCAAAACCGAGAATGGTCTGCGGTTCCTTGTAGTACACGCCTCTCAGGGTATCGAGCGAAGGATAAAAGTCCTGCTCGCGCTCGATGGGCGCCGGTTCGAACGACAGCGAATAGGCCGTATCCGAAATGTGGATATGCCCCCAAAACTCGAATATCTTGCGGCTGATCTCGCTTTTAAAACCCGCGATCAGCGCCGTCGCCGCTATCATCACGGCCACGCTGAGCGCGACCGCCACAATGGCAATGCGGATGATGATCCGGGAAAAATTCTTTCCTCCGGAAAAAGCGATGCGGCGGGCGATGAAAAAGGGAAGGTTCAAGTGATTGCGGATTGCGGATTGCGGATTGCGGATTGCGGGGCAAAAATAGGGCAATACCGACGGATAATAGAACAAGACATGCCGGCACTAAAACTTTCTTCAATTTTACCGGCAAAATTGGATATTTCAAACATGAAAAATCTTTGTCTTTTTATCTGCTTTTCGGGATTCCTGCCCGCGTTGTTCGCCCAGCCGGAAACGGAGTTCGCTGTCAGGTGCCCCTACCCTGGTGAACCGGATTTCGACAGCACGGTCGTTGTCACGGCTTTAAGCGGGCTGAAAATGCGCGACCAGCCCTCTTTCCGGGGAAAAACCATTGCCCTGATGCCCTTCGCCCAAAAAGTGAAACTCCTGACTCTGCCACGTTTCAATGAACCCGGAGATCACATCGGGGAATATTCGCCCGACAGTATTTACGGCAGTTGGCTGAAAGTCCGCTATGGGAAGCAGGTGGGGTATGCCTTCAGTGCCTACCTCGGCAGTACGATCAAAAAAATGACGGCGGACTATCACCTGCTCTCCGCCAACGGCTCCTGGTGCAGTGATGACTCCTATGTTTCAAAGAGTTATCACTTCTACGGCATTTTTCCCGAAAAAGACAGCACATGGGTACGGCGATCCGTCGAGCCGGTATTTTCGGTGCATTGGACCGCCTTGTTCGGCGTCGCCAATTACGGAAAGATCAAAGTGAGAGGCCGGCAGCCACTGTTCCTGATCGCTTCGCGCATGCCGATGCCGGAAGGTGAAATACCAGCCACCAACCGCCGGGGATATTTTTCAGGAAACCCCGCCGTCGAACAACCATTCGCCCGGGAAACGATACCGGCCAGCCCCTGGATATTTGAAATCAAACCCTTCCTTGTGGAGAACGATCATCTGATGCGACACACAAGGTTGACCAATCGCCACACCGGTCAAACGCAAGCGCTTGTCGTCGAGCATTTTCCGCCCGATCAAATTGTCTGGGAAGGCGACCTGGACGGCGACGGTGTGATGGATTTTATACTGGGCAGATTCCAGGATATCGAAATGACCTGGTATCTGTTCCTGAGCAAAGGGGCGCCTCCCGGTCAATGGTTCCGGGAAGTGTCCCGCTACATTTTTTCGGGGTGCTGTTAAATCAATTTTGTCATCCACAGGTGGGGGTATCGGCGATGTCGGAAATGCCGGTATTCCAACGTGGCTGTTCAATCCATGTTTCCATTAAATTCGGTTCGGTCAAAAGATTATTCTGGTTTTTAGGGTTAAAAATGCGCCAGCCTCTCAATCCGGCATTTTTTCTGCTTAGAAGAAAAGGCGAACTGCAATGCCTTGAACTTTTATTTCAAAAACTAATTTTGCCGCCCTATTCGGAAACTTTCATTCACAAAATAAAATTCTTCATAGGTGTCGCGAATACCAGTCAACCAATTGCCAATAACTAATTACCGATAACTACCAACCCGAACATGGATTTTTTCTCCGAACTCAAATGGCGTGGTCTCATCCACGACTCCACGCCCGGCATAGAAGAGCATCTGAAAAGCGGCATCGTGCGTGGCTACATCGGCTTCGATCCCACCGCGCCTTCGCTCACCATAGGTAATTACGTCCAGATCATGCTGCTCACCTTTCTGCAGCGCGCCGGCCACCAGCCTGTGGTGCTCATGGGCGGCGCTACCGGACGCATCGGCGACCCCAGCGGCAAAGACGCGGAACGCGAACTCAAAAGTTACGACGAACTCGACCGAAATACAGCGTTCCAAATGGAGCAGGTCAAAAAACTACTCGATTTCAACGAAGCTGGCCCTAACCATGCCCTGCTCGTGAACAATCTCGAATTCTGGCAAAATATGAACGTGCTCGAATTCTTGCGCGATGTAGGTAAGTACCTGACGGTCAATTACATGCTTTCCAAGGAAAGTGTGAGACGACGCATCGAGAGCGAGACGGGCATTTCGTTCACCGAGTTCAGTTACCAGTTGCTGCAAGGCTACGACTTCGTGCTGCTCCACCGCAAATACGGCATCTCCCTGCAAATGGGTGGCTCCGATCAGTACGGCAACATCACCGCCGGCGTGGAACTGGGTCGAAAAATTGACGACGCCAAACTGCACGCCCTCACCACGCCCCTGCTGACGAAAGCCGACGGCACCAAATTCGGTAAAAGCACATCGGGCAACATCTGGCTCGACCCGAACCTGACCAGTCCGTACCGCTTCTACCAGTTCTGGCTGAACGCCGACGACCGCGACCTGCCCAAGTTCCTGCGCTATTTTTCGCTGAAAAGCCGCGCGGAAATCGAAGCGCTAGAGGCAAGTGCCGGGCCGCAGGAAATCAAACGGGTATTCGCCGAAGAGATCACCGTGCGCATCCACGGCCAGAAAGAGTTCGATACCGTGCTCGCGGTGTCGCAATTGTTGTTCGACCCGAAAGCCGACGCCGCCACTTTGCGCAGCCTCGACGCCCGCACGCTGGCGCAGGTGGCAGAGGAAATTCCCGCGCCGCCGGCGCCGCTTTCCGCCGTGCAAAACGGAGTCAATATCCTCGATTTCCTCTCCGAATACACGGGCATACTTCCCAGCCGCAGCGAAGCGAAAAAAGCCATCCAGAACAACGCCATTTCTGTCAACAAACAGAAGATCAGCGACCTGGGAGCGGCCGTTTCATCTGCCGATCTGTTGCACGGCAAGTTTATCATGGTGGAAAACGGAAAAAAGAACAAGTTTTTGGTGCAGGTGGGTTGACAGCATTGGAAATTGGAAATTGGAAATTAGACATTGGACATTGGACGATGGACAATGTCCAAATTTCAATTTCAGGAATCTGGCAAAAAAATAACTCAAATGATTTCCCCTCTCTAACCCAACCCTTCCCCCGCCCTACCCTGTCTTTCACGGCAAACCGGTGCAACAACAGTATTTTCGTTCACTCAACCGTTTTGCAATGAAACACAGATCACTCCTTCGCTTTGCTTTTCTCGGTATCGCAGTGGCCGCTGCGCTCAGCGGCTGCCTGCGCGACGAATGTGAAACCACCCGGACCTTCGTCCGTTTTGACCCGGTGTACAAATTGCCCGCTGAAGTCCGGGTGGGCATGAGCGTCCAGGCAGCGCGCGAATTGCGCGAGCCCGGCAAGATTTACGTTTTCGGACATTATCTTTTTATCAACGAACGCAATGAGGGCATCCACATCGTGGACAATGCCGACCCCTCCAACCCAAAACCCGTCGCTTTCTGGAGTATCCCCGGCAACGGCGATATGGCCATTCGGGGCCAGTACCTGTACGCCAACCAATACGTAGACCTGCTGACCATAGATATCAGCGACATGCAAAATCCGCAGATCGTTTGCCGCTCTGAAAGTGCGTTCCAACCCTACGGATACGATCCGCAACAGGGTTATCTCATCGAGTATGTGGAAACCGAAATAAAGGAAACGTTGTCTTGCGAAGATTCTCGTTGGAGCAATCAATGGTTCTTCGAAGGCGATGTCGTCTTTGTGAACAGCGGATTGTTCGATGCCAGCGGCATCAAATCCGGCTCCGATGCGCTCGCCTCCATCGGCATCGGCGGGTCTTTCGCGCGTTTTACCCTGGTAGACGAATACCTGTATACCATTGACAACTCGATCCTGCGCAGTTGGTCGGTGGCATCCGCCTGCCCTGCCCGCCTCGATTCCGTGCTCGTCGGCTGGAACATCGAAACCATTTTCCCCTGGAAAGACCGCCTGTTCATCGGCTCCCAAACCGGTGTGTTCATTTTCAACAATTCCAACCCGCAACGCCCGGTGCTGGAAACGCAATTCTCCCACGCCACCGGTTGCGATCCGGTTGTTTGCGACGACAAATACGCTTATGTCACCATCCACGACGGTACTACCTGCAATGGCACCTTCAACCAACTCGACGTCATCGGTATCGAAAATCTGCCTTCCACCGAATTGCTCAAAGTGTACCAAATGAAGCGGCCGATGGGATTGTCCGTCACCAACGATTATCTGTATCTATGCGACGACGGTCTGAAAATATTCGATAAAACCAACCCGCTCGACCTGAAGCAAAAGAGCCATACCACAGGTTTCGACGCATACGATATCATCGCGCTCGGCGCCGGCCAACTGCTCGTTATCGGCGCCGACGGTTTCTACCAATTCGACGCCAGTGATCCGGAACATCCGGAACAATTGAGCCGGATACCGGTGGTGAAATAAAAGTTGATGAATGTTTATGAGGGTTGATAAGATTCAAATATGAAAGCATTCCGTATACTTCTCGTTTTCAATCTGTTGCTTGCCTTTGCGCCGCTGCCTGCGCAACAAAATTCCGGCGACTGCACCGATATCGTTTATTTGCGCAACGGCTCGGAATTCCGGGGCAAGATCATCGAATACGCACCCGGCGGCAATCTTGTCCTTGTCACCTGGAGTGGCGTGAACATGACCGTACCTGCCGACAACGTCAAACGCATCGTACAACGCTGCAAAGAGGATAAAAGACAAAAGGGAATATACGACTTCAGGGAACGCGGGTTGTATAACGCCACCCGGTTGGGCGTCCTGGCCGGAGAAACCTATTATCGCGATAATACCAGCGGATATTCGCTCTGCCACAGCCTCGGGTGGATGTTCAGGCGCTGGATGGGCGCCGGCATCGGCGGCGGGGTGGAAATTTTCGACCCCGGCGGTTATGAGGCCGCTACCTATCCCATTTTTGCCGAAGTACGCGGATATTTGCTGGCCAAAAACATTGCGCCTTTTTATACGGTTGGCGGAGGCTGGGCGTTTACCGGAAAAAACGGGGACGAGCAACAGGGTTTTACGGAAGACTGGAAGGGTGGTTGGATGACCAAAATACAATTCGGCTACCGCTTAGGCAACCATTTCACCCTGCATGGAGGTCTGAGCCTGCAAAAGAAAATCCGCAATTGGCAATCCGTCTGGGGCAACGACCGGGGACAAGACCGTATCCTGCACAAACGCCTGGAAGTGGGGATCGGCGTAATATTATAATTGCTTGATTCGAATCAATCGGATTTAATCGGAACCAATCGAATGGCTTTTTTCGGGAAAAAAAATTACACGGAACAGGAACTCGTGGAGGGCTGCGCCCGCAACGAGCGCCGCGCCCAGGAGGCGCTGTACCGCCGTTTTTTCCCTGAAATGCTGCGCATGTGCCGACGCTACACCCGCGACGAAGACACTGCCATCGAAATCGCCAACAACGGCTTTTTGCGCGTATTCAAAAAAATACACACGTTCGCCTTCAAGGGAAGCCTCGAAGGATGGGTACGACGCTTAGTGTACCACAGCATGGCCGACTATTTCCGTGACAATGCGCGTTACCTGCATTTCTTGGTGCTCGAAGAACGCGATGAGGCGGTACCCGAACGCGGCCACGAAGTTTTTTACGAGGAAGACATCCTGCGGGCAGTGCGCACCCTCCCGCCGGTTTCGCAGGAAGTGTTCCGGCTTTTCGCCATAGAAGGATATTCCCACGCAGAAATTGCGGAGAACCTGAGCATCAGTGAGGGCACATCCAAATGGCACCTGAGCACGGCGCGACAAAAACTGCGTGAAATATTGAGTGCTCAAATGGCCCCTCCAAACCAACGATTCAACACCGCGACATGAAAAACGAGTTTGACAACAAAGTGACCGAAAAAGGCTGGCAGTCCATGCGCCGCCTGCTCGACCGCGAAATGCCGGAACAGCGCCGCCGCCGCTTCGTTTGGTGGCCGCTCGCGCTGTTCCTGCTCCCGCTGGCCGTAGCAGGCGGTTGGTGGCTCTGCCGGCAAAGCACACCGGAACAGGTGGAGCAAGCGCCGGCAGCGACGCCTGTTGTCTCCGACCCCGTGGCGGGAGGCGGCACAGAAGATAAGAAATCAAACCGTATTTTGAATACAAACGAAGCCGGCTTTCCACAAAACGCACCCGCCTCCGATTTTTCTGAAAAGGCAGGTAATGCACCGGATGAAAAAAGAGTGTCTGGAGCAGGATTTCCGTCCGGACATACTTTGCCGGAACCAATCCTTGCACACACACCGGCCGAACAAGCGTCCAATCACGCAGCGTCCGCTTCAACGGACTTCCCTTCACGCTTGCTGAGAACGCCAAACGTGTCTGACGCGACAACTCAAATCCCAACGCCTGACGATGCCGCGCCCGGTGAAAACGCCACGCACAGCCGGGGCCTCAACTATTTGCCCGTCATTCCACAATTTGTTGAAAATGAAATAATAAACGCACCCGAACTGCCAACGGTCGGGCCTTACGCGGTTGCTCCGACCAAAAAGCACACCGGACCGGAACGCTGGTCGTTCGGTCTCACCGCCGGACTGTCTTCCGAACAATTATCCTCCCTCAATGGATTTACGGGAGGAGCGGTTGCCAACTGGCAATTCCACCGCAAATGGGGGTTGCGCAGCGGAATACAATACGCTCAATACCGGTTCCCGGGCGACGAGCGCCCGGTCGTGACACTGGATGCCCTGGAATATGCCGATGCTACCGGAAATATAGTCAATTTGAACACCGGCGGATCCGGCACTCCATCCCCCAATGTGTCATCACCTGAAGTGCTTGTTCCGGTAGAACAACTCCGGCAACTCGAAATGCCCTTGCTGGCTTACTGGCAGCCGTTGCTCCCCCTGCGGATATTCGCAGGCATCACAACATCCTACGCCCTTTCGGCGGAGGCTTCGAACACGAGTTATGCCAACAACCAAACGTATCTGACCGCCGATAAAGCCGCTCAAAAAAACCTCGACGACCTGACTTCCAGCACATTGTCGCGCTGGCAGATGCACCTGCAGACGGGTGCCGGCGTCCGCATCAGCAGGCGTTTTGAACTGGACGCTTTTTACAGGTACGGTTTCCCGCAAACAGCAGCAGATCCAATCACGCTCGACCAAAACGGACAATACGACCCCTCTCCTTCGCAGCCCGCTGACAATGCCGGCGCATCCCATTTTTTCCTTCTCAACGGCATCTGGTTTTTCTGATATTTCTTCATTCTCGTATGAAGTAATGGAACGAGGGCGGGTGTGGCAACCCGCCCTTTGTTTTTTACGGCAACTAAGTTTGTTCGTTTTTGTGAAAATCGGCAGACTTTTGGCGGGCAAACCAAATATGATGAAAAAACAACCCGACAAACTTCCCGAACCGGAGCCTGAAGCGGAGGCACTCGCCGTCCCTTCCGAAATCTCCTTCGCCGAAGCCAGCGTCAGCCAGCGTTACGATGATGTGTTTCAGATCGTGGCGCCCGACGAAATAAGTGCAGTGCGCTGGCGCGACGGTGCCTACGAGTTCGTGTGCCGCAACGCCGTGAGCTTGCGCGTCCAGGTGCTGACAGCCGGCATCATCCGGCTGCGTTATTCACCGGACGGCGTTTTCGCGCCCGATTTTTCCTATGCCGTTGACCCACTTTTCCGTCCGGAAAAAGTCACAGTGACGCTCAACGAAAACGACAATGAATACCTCATCGTGTCGGAGCAATTGCAGGTAGTCGTTTCCAAAACCAATTTGCAGGTAAAAATGTACGACCCCGACGACCGGGTGTTGTGCGAGGACGCGGGTGGCTTTTCGGCTAAAAGGACTATTCTGCGCGGTTGGTGCGAAGTAAAAATGGAAAAGAAATGCCACCGCAAAGAAGTGTTTTTCGGCCTCGGCGACAAAACCTGCGGCACTAACCTGGCAGGCCAACAATTCAGCAACTGGTGCACCGACGCTTATGGATTCGGACGCGAAACCGATCCGCTTTACCGGGCAGTGCCGTTTTATTATTCGCTGCACCAGGGGCTCGCCTACGGCATTTTTTTCGACAATACTTTCAGAACGCACTTCGACTTCGACTCCGAAGAAACGGGAACGGTGTATTTTTCCGCTGAAGGCGGCGAGATGAATTATTATTTCCTCAACGGCCCCTCGCTTGCCGAAGTCAGCCGCGCTTATGCGCACCTGACGGGCGTGCACGAACTGCCGCCTTTATGGGCCCTCGGCTACCATCAATGCCGCTGGAGTTATTATCCCGAAAGCCGGGTGCGCGACATTGCCCGTGAATTTCGCGAACGCGAGATTCCCTGCGACGCCATTTACCTCGACATAGATTACATGGACGGCTTCCGGGTCTTTACCTGGGACGAAGCGCATTTCCCCGAGCCCAAACGCCTGATCGAAGACCTCCGCGCTCAGGGTTTCGCGACGGTGGTCATGATTGACCCCGGCGTGAAAGAAGACCCGGAATACGGTGTATACAAAGAAGGTTTGGAAAAAGGAATGTTCGTCAAAACGGCAGACGGCGAAGTGGCCAAAGCCCCCGTATGGCCGGGCTTTTGCGCCTTCCCCGATTTCACGCATCCGGCCGCGCGCGAATGGTGGGGGCAATTGTACAAGGAACTGTATTGCGACCTCGGCGCAAGCGGCTTCTGGAACGACATGAACGAACCTGCCGTTTTTCACGTGCACCACAAAACGCTGCCCGACAACGTATTGCACCACCACGACGGCCACACGTGCAGCCATCGCAAGGCGCACAACATTTACGGACAGCAAATGGCGCGCGCTTCGTGGGATGGCTTCAAAAACCTGATCCCGGACAAACGCCCCTACCTGCTGACCCGCGCGACCTTCAGCGGAGGGCAACGTTATGCCGCCGTTTGGACGGGCGACAACTTCTCCACCTGGGAACACCTTCAAATTGCCAACATCCAATGCCAGCGGCTGTCGGTTTCCGGTTTTTCGTTTTGCGGAACCGACATCGGCGGTTTCGCCGGTTCAGCCGACGGAGAATTGTTCGTGCGCTGGCTGCAACTCGCTGTTTTTCATCCGTTGATGCGTGTGCACAGCATGGGCCAGCACACCAGCGGCGACACCCTGCCAGCTGACGAAGCCGAACTGAGCAACCCGAAACTGCACGTCGCCGAACAGGAGCCCTGGTCGTTCGGCGATAAATGGACGGAACTGGCCAAAAAAGCCATCGAATTGCGTTACGCGCTCTTGCCATGCCTGTACTCGGCGATGTGGCTGCACACCCTCGACGGCACACCTGTGATCCGCCACCTCGCTTTTGCCGATGCAAATGACCCGCGCCTGTTCGAACAGGAACGCGACTTTCTGTTTGGCGAACACCTGTTGGTCAGCCCGGTCATTCAGCCCAAAACGCAGCGTCAGGGCGTCTATCTGCCGAAAGGCAACTGGTACTATTTCTGGACGGGTCAGCAATCCAATGGCGAGATGTTTGTCAACACCATGCCCGATCAAATTCCTTTCTTTATCCGCGAGGGCGCTGTGTTGCCGGTGTATCCCATCCGGCAATGGACAGGTCAACCACTAGACGAACTGATGCTGTACGTCTATTACAAAAACGGCCTCGAAACCAGCCACTTGTACGAAGATGCGGGCGAAGGTTACGCTTACCGCAACAACGAATTCAGCCTTAAAATTTTTGAAACCGAAGGTAAAAACGGTGATTTTACGCTCCGTCAGCGCAAAGAGGGCGATTTTGAACCTTCCTATAGCAACGTTAAAATTTACCTCGTCGGTTTCCCTACTTTCGTCAAACACTGCGCAGTGGACGGCAAAGAATTGCCCATCAAGGAAATCCGCCTGCGCGACCGCTCGCTGTATACGCTGACGGTGGAGCCGGGATTTGAAAGGATCGAGTGGAAGAGTTGATACAGTGGGCAGTGGCAGTGGCAGTGGCAGTGGCAGTGGCAGTGGCAGTGGCAGTGGCAGTGGCAGTAGGCAGTGGGCAGTGGCAGTGGGCAGTGGGCAGTGGCAGTGGCAGTAGCATTGGCCAGCTGCTACTGCCACTGCCCACTGCCACTGCCCACTGCCTACTGCACTACCACTGCAAATCCCTGCCACCCGTTCCCTGCCTGTACGTTGAGTTGGTACACGCCTTTAGGAAGTTGCAGATTTTCAAATGTCACTTGATTAAATCCCTGTTTAACAGTCGTTTCCACTTCTTTTATCAAACGTCCCTGCGCATCGAACAGCGAGAACCGGATTGTGCCCGCATCCGTCTGGCTGTCCATTTCCACCCGAAAATCGCCCGCTGTTGGGTTGGGCGAAATGCGAATGCCGAGGCGCGTGGCGAGGTCTTCCACGCCGACCGTAACGGGCAGGTTGAGGGATTTGGTGCTCGTCTTGCATTGATTGGTGGCCAACAATTTGACCGTGTAATTACCCGGCGTCAAATAGGTATGCACCGGATTGACGGCCGTACTCGTGTTCCCGTCGCCAAATTCCCATAGATAGGACAACGCGTTCTGGCTGGAATTGGTGAACGTCGCGGTCAGGCCGTCGAGTTGAACGGCATAGTTGGGCGACGGCGCGATCAGTACCTTGGCAATCTGGAGGATGGTGTCCGCGCCAAGCGCGTTGTAGACGATCAGCCGGACGTTCTTATCGCCGGCTGTGAGGTACGAGACAGTGTGGGGACCGGGGCCGGAAGCTGAGACAGGTTCTGAGAGATAACCAAAATGCCAATCGTAATTGGTGAAGTCCCCGCCGGTCGGAGCAGCGGCAAATAACACCGTATCGCCGGGACATATAGAATCGGCAAATGCCACGAACACCGCCTCCGGTTGGCTGATGTTGTACTCTACAATTCCGATGTTATCCAAAAAAATGTTGTTTCCCGGTCCGTTGACGGAGACGAAGCGGATGATGATCTTTTGTCCTGCAAATCCGCTCAGATCGGCAACCTCCCGGCGCCAGTCTACTGCCTCGTTCGGGGTAAAAGAAGCGCTGGTGAATGCAGCCGTCGCCAGTTCGAGGTCGCTTTTTTCCCACACCACCACAGGCGGCGCTTCGAGGTCGCAGGCCGGAAACACTTCCACCCGAAGCGTTTCGCCGTCATTGTCGTCGCCCACATGGGCAAGGTCGAAAGCGATGGCCGGTTTGTTTATGCCGTTCAGATCCATCGGCATCAGATCGAGATAATCTTCCTCGCCGGGGCTGGTATAGTAAAAAGTGTTCAAAAACACTGCGCGGGTAGGTTGTCCATCGAGCCCGGTGATATTCAGACCTGTTTTCGACCAGGTAAAACCGGCGTCGGGGTTCGTGATGCGCCAGCCAAAAGGCGGGAAGTCGGAGCCCTCGAAATCCTCTGTGAAATAACCGTTGGCCGGTTGGACGATGGCTATAAAATTGCGGCGCAGCGTATCGTTGAAAAACGCATCCTCGGCGGCATAAGTGGACCAAACCTTCAAGTCAATCGGTCCGTTCGCATTCACTGTAATGGGTGTCTGGAAGGTGAAAATTGTGGTTTGCCCCGGCGGTATCACCGGGACATTTTGCGAAACGACAGGGTTATTGTTGGCCTGGTAATTGAGCATGGCGCCTGAAACGGCGTTTGTTCCTTCGTTTTTTAGTTGAATCGTAACCGGTATGGAAAAAGCACTGCAGCGGATCTTAGTCGTTTCGTCCGGCGATTCTATTGACCGTACGCCGAGGTCGTCGGGTTGAATGCAGTTTTTCAGTTCCCCCGGCCATTGTACGGCGACGGCGCGGCGACCGGTCAGACCGTTCGCTCCGACGGCGCGCACGGATACCCACTGTTCGCTACCGCCGTTTTGCAGGGGAATGTCGAAAGTATTGGAAGCGGTGTTGCCTTTGATCTCCATATATTTATTGCCCAGCAAATAAACCTGGCTCGACAAGGTATCATTGGCTGGTTTCCAACTGACCCTCATAAAGGTGGGACAAACTTTCTCTATCTCGATCTCGGTCGGAAGCGGCGCAATGGTCAGCGGCAATTCCGTTGTATGGCTGTTCAATCCCCTTTGCAGCAAGAGGCGCACCCTCCCGCTTGCGACGTTGGGCACCTGCCAATCGTACATGCGCTGGTTGCCCGGCAGGTCGGCGATTTGTTGCCAGCTGAAACCGCCGTCGGTCGAATAGCGCAGCGAAAAAGTCCCCTGTTCTCCGTAGGCGTCCCAGTGGATGCGCTCCGTTTCACCCGGCACAAAGCCTTCGCCGCCAGCAGGGTAGGTAATCCTGACCTCCTCGGTCAGAAATTCCCATACCAGGACGTACTCCTGCGGTCCGAAAGGCACTTCCGCGCCGTTGATCTGCACCGTATAAGCGCCAGGAACCGGATTTTCAATGACTACCTGCTCGGTATTGTTAAGCGAGTCCCGACCCCGGCCAGCCGGCTGCGCCAGGATGATGGCGTTGGGCGTTGGATTGAGTTTCCAGGGAAGATGAATGGCGTCGTCGGTGGCCGTCACGCTCAGATCGAGGTCGTTGAGCAGGGCCTTGTCGGCGTTGATGGCAGCGGGTGGGTCGGCCCAGTACACCATCAAGCGCGCCTCGCGCACATTGGCGGGAATTTGCAGGGTGTGTGTAATCTGCTGGCCATGATCCGCCTGTCCCCAGAGGAAGCGATTTTCTTCGAGCAGGCGCAGCGCCCGGGATGCGTTCACGTGTCCCCAACCGAATTTGAAATCGGGGCCTGTATTGCCCAGGTCGTTGGCCGTATTGAGTATTGCGGCTTTCAGAAGCGCCGTTTCCGGTTCCTGGCCGTTGGTCAGTTGCTTGTAGGCATGCGTCAGTTGCGCCAGGCAACCCGCGATGCCGGGAGCGGCGGCGGAGGTCCCGCTGAACGTGATATAGGCATTATTAGGATCGGTAGATGCCTGTTCGTTGCCATTGGCTGAAATATCGGGTTTGAGTCGCCCGTCGTAGGCAGGGCCCCGGCTGGAGCTGGACACGAGGGTCGCGTCGGGGTTCAGGTTGGCGGTAGCGATGGCGTTTTTCGCCATTTTGTGGCCACCGGTGATGTTGCCCCATTGATTGCCGGCGCCATAACTCTGGCAATTGGAAATGTTGTTGGAGTTGCCGGCAGAAAAAACGTGCATCAGCGTCGGGTGCTGGAACAATTGCTGGTCAACGGTTTGCGCCGCCATCGTATATCCGGCATTGCAGCCATTGGAGTAGGAAGTGTTGGTGATGGTAACGTTTTGGTTCAAATGGAGCGGCAGTGTTTGGTCTTGAAATTCGGGCGTGTAGCGGATCGCGTAAACGGTCGCTCCGGCAGCCATGCCTTTAACCGAAGGATCGAGGTTGCCGGCGCCTGCGAAAATACCCCCCACACCGTCGCCGTGGTTGCCATCGCTACCGGATCCGGTCAGGTTGCTCAGCCGTCCCTTGAAATCAATGTGCGGGCCAATGGGGCCGTCGTCGCGCACGAGGATGCTCACCCCCTCGCCGTTGTATTTTTTCCCCAGCGTGTGGTCGCTGTCGAGGCCGTTGGCGCGGTGGAGCGACCGTCCGCGCGTATCGTCGGGTTGGGAGGGTGGCGGCACGAGTTCGAGACTGCGCACCCAGGGCAGGGCGGCGGCGGATTCCAATTTGTCTTTCAGCAGGCGCACCTGCAAAAAACCGTTTTGATTGCCCTCGAAGCGAACGGTCATTCCATTTTGCCTGCACCGTTCTGCGCCCTGTGTAATGCTGACGTGGGGGTACACCTGCACATTCACGTCGAGCCAATCGCCGTGCACTGCCCAGTCGCCGTAAGGTTGCTCGCGGAGGCTGCGGGCAAGCTTCCACCAAGTCTTTACCGGTACGATGCTCCGCACGCGTATCTTTTCAAATTTTCCCAGGTCAAAATGTTTGGGAATGGCCGTCAGATAGGTGCCGAATGACACATATTCAATGAATTGCACCCCTTCGGCCTCCAATACGGCGCGCTCGGTGGCGAGCGGAATTTGAGTACATTGAACATAACGGACGTAATAACCGTTGATGATCTCGTTTGCATTCACGGCAGGGTTTTTCCTGACTTCAGGATAGTTTTCGGGAAAATATTCCGTCCCTGATTCAAAGCGAACGGGAAATGTTTGTTGGCCGTAAAGCGGGATCGCCAAAACTGCCGGGAGCAACAGCACGTAGATTTTTTTCATATATGCAAAAGCGGTTTTAAAAATACGATTACATAGCTCTGGGGTTTTCGGGGTAAAATATCCGGCCTTAGCCAATATCCGTCATTCCAAGCCCGACGGCTCATGCTCCGTCATTTTTCCGCAATTTATTTCCTTCTTTGTGCCAAATGTAGGATTGTTTGCGCAAACGACGAACTTTGCGCCGTTTTACAATAAGGTTTGCTAAAATCCTGCAAAGCACCCTCACTTCACGCTGATATGATAGACCCTATCGTTTGGATTTCTTTTATTGCCCTGGTACTGGTACTCATGGCAGTTGACCTCGGCGTTTTTAATAAAAAAGCGCACTCTCCCTCTGCCAGGGAAGCCCTGTACATGACATTCGGCTGGATAGGTCTGGCTTTGGCGTTCAATGTCTTTATCTATTACGCTTACGAAAAGCATTGGTGGGGGCTCGGTACCGATCCCCATGAACCAATGGACGGCGCCGAGGCTGCGCTCAAATTTTTTACGGGTTATTTGCTGGAAGAATCGCTGAGCATTGACAACCTTTTTGTGATGGCATTGGTGTTCGCGCAGTTCCGGGTACCGAAAAAATACCAGCATCGCATCCTTTTTTGGGGCATTTTGGGCGTACTGGTATTCCGGGGCATCCTGATCGGCGTAGGCGTGGCATTGGTGCATCATTTCACGTGGCTGTTCTATATCTTCGGGTTGTTGCTGATATACTCGGCGTTCAAGATGTTGCGCCACCAGCAGGATGGCGAAGAGCAGGATGTCAACAAACGTACAGTAGTCCGGCTCATCCGGAAGTTTTACCCGGTCAGCAGCCGTTACGACGAGGGACATTTTTTTACCATCGAGAACGGACGTCGTGCCGTGACGCCGATGTTCGTGGCGCTTATGGTGATCGAAACGACCGACATCCTGTTCGCATTCGACTCGGTACCTGCGGTGTTCTCTATTACGACCGACGCATTTCTGGTTTTTTCTTCCAATATTTTTGCCATTCTGGGGCTGCGCTCGCTCTATTTCGTGCTGGCCAATGTGCTCGACCGCTTCAAATACCTGCATTACAGCCTCATTGCCATCCTGTTTTTTATCGGAGCAAAAATGATGCTCATGCCACTGAAAGTCCACATTCCTATCGGGTTGTCGCTGGGGGTTATCGGGTTGTTCCTTTTAGTCGGCGTGGTAGTGTCGCTGCGACACAAGGAGCAGGAAGTGGATGGGGAATAGGGACCGGGAAGGGCAAATGCATCAAGATTCAGCATGATGATCTTTTGATTTCCGAATGTTGATTACATGATTTCAGACTATCGAAGTAAATGTAATAAGGATGATTTTTGATGCCTGCATAAGAAAATACCAGGAATGTGGCTGTACTTCAAAAATCGAAAATCAATTGGACGTCGGACTCATTGACATTTGGTTTTTGATAAAATCATCCTTCAGCCAACTTCCAATGGTCCAACGTCCAAAAATCCAGGGTCCAAAGTCCCAAACTCTTAGTCTTTTTTGTACCTGATCTGCCCGAGCAGAATATCTACCGACTGGCGGGTAGCGTCTTCTATCAGAGCTTTGGTTTGTATGACTGTCTGAAGGTTACACAATTTGTACTGGTCATTTTCCCGCACCAATTCGAACTGCATGTCGGTACCGGGAGTGGTGGAGATGATGCGTTCTGAGACAGCGTCGAGTTTCTCGTTGACAAACTTGACTTTTACACTCCAGACAGCGCCGATCAGTTCGGTTGATGCATTGGTCGAGGGTTCGTCATTGATTTTTTTCCCGTTGACGATCAGGTGAAATGGTTCGTCGTCGGTGATGAAAACTTCCATGCGGGCCTGGGCAAAAAGGGATTGAGCCGGGAGGCAGAGGAAAAAAGCAGCTGTAAACAGTGTGGCTGCGAAAAAAAGATGGCGTTTCATGATTGTTTTTTTTAAAAGTGTAATGAAATGATTTTCAAGAGTATTATTGACCGTTAAGCGATACGAATGCGCCCAGTCCCAGGCCGATGGTGCGTTGTTTGCCCGACCATTTTTCTTCGGCATTGAGGGCGTCGGGAAGCAAGTCGTTCAAACCCACAACGTAGCGCGCGTCGAGAAACAAACCGAAATGACCGAAATTGTATTCCAAACCTCCTCCGACGTGCGCGTTGTAAGCAATCTGTGAAAAGGGCATTTGCGAGCCAAAATCATCATCATATCCGTCGGATGTGAACACCAGGTTGGAAACACCTTGATAAGATGCATTATGAACAAGATAGTTGTAATAGTCAAACACCTGATAGTGTTCTGAAAAGGTTGATTCGCCGCTCAGAGCAAGCGCGATGGAAGGGCCGGCCATGAAGTGAACTTTAAATTTCCCGGCACCCAACCGAAATTTAGCCAGCAATGGAATTTCCAACGACTCGTAGTGAATGGTACCCGACACTCGATCGCGGTAAGTCCAGCCGCCAAATTGTTCCTCTCTGCGGCTTACTACGTAAGTACCCTGTTGACCATACAATACTTCCGGTTGAATCGCGAAGTGCGGACCGAAACTGATCTCGACCGGTAGCGCCAGTCGTAAGCCGGTTTCGCTGGTGCTTGTAACAATAGCGTCGCTACCAAGCGCAAATCCATTGAAGTTCATTTTGGCTAGGTTCACGCCGCCTGCAATTCCTATGCGAACCTGGGCATAGATAGAGGAAAGCGAAAGGCAAAGGGCGAGCAGGGCGCTGATGCGCCGGAAGGATGCGTTTTTCATAATTTTTAGATTGAATTTTGTTAAAGGAAATTGAGAAGAGTGGTGTTCCGGCGTGAATCGCCGGTCCCAAAAGAAGCTTACAGCACAATGATCCGTTGGCACCTGGCAGTGCGATTGGTGTGCAGGTAAACCATATATACTCCGGGTGTCAGACCCCTGACATCCACTTGTTCCGAATAAGCGCCAGCATCTTTTTCAACCGAAAGGATGCTGCGGACGATTTCTCCTGTTAAATCGAATAGTTCAATCCGGACAACATCTTTTTCAGGCAAAATATAGGGGATTGTGACGAAATCATACGAGGGGTTGGGATAAGGAATTCGCAGCGTTACTTCTTCGTATTTCACTTCGAGTGGACCTTCAGGTGATGCAGCATCGCGGTCATCGTTACCGGTTTCGTGACCGCCTGGCAGGGCAGCGGGAGTAGTGAAAGACTTCGTCACGAACCCGCTTGCAACCGAACCACTCGATGTGCAAATCGTGCGAATGCGCCACAGGTATGTAGTGGATGGCTGCAAATTGCTGAATGTGGTCGTGGTTCCGGCAGTCCAAAAGTTCTTGTACAATCCCGGACCCGTAATGATCACATTGTACAAATAAGCGCAGGGTGATGCCGTCCAGGATACGGTTGCCGACGTAGGCGCGACATTGTCGTTGGTCAGATTGGCAGGTGCTCCGCAAGGCGTGGAAAAAGGAATAACATCCGAGAAAACGCCCTGGGCGCCTGACGGGAAATTAGCCCTCACTTTAACCTCATGCGCTTTATAGCACTCCAGGCCACTGAGTACGACAGAGGTTGCCGTTATACCCGGCGGAAAGTGGTTTGCGAAAAGCCAGCATAATTTAACTTTGTAGGATGATTCACCTTGATGCTGACACGATTAAACGTCTTCGGGTGCTGCAACGCAAGCACAAGGACAAGCGCGTC
>JABAQQ010000028.1 GCA_019187225.1 Saprospiraceae bacterium | reverse complement strand
TCCACCGTCCACCGTCCACCGTCCACCGTCCACCGTCTACCGTCCACCGTCCACCGTCTACCGTCTACCGTCCACCGTCTACCGTCTACCGTCTACCGTCTACCGTCCACCGTCTACCGTCTACCGTCTACCGTCCACCGTCTACCGTCTACCGTCTACCGTCCACCGTCTACCGTCCACCGTCCACCGTCTACCGTCTACCGTCTACCGTCTACCGTCTACCGTCTACCGTCTACCGTCCACCGTCTACCGTCTACCGTCCACCGTCTACCGTCCACCGTCTACCGTCTACCGTCCACCGTCCACCGTCTACCGTCCACCGTCTACCGTCTACCGTCCACCGTCTACCGTCCACCGTCTACCGTTAAAAATCCGTTCCCAGCGCGAAATGGAAGATCGGCTTTTGAATTTGCCTTGACTCTATCCCCCAGCCGTAGTCGGCGCGCAGGTACATCCCGAAAATGAGTGCGCGGGCGCCCACACCGTATCCGGCTACCAGCGGATCGCGGTAGTAGTTGACTTTTACGGTGACGATGGGCGACGGGGGCGTGCCGGCGGTTTGATAGTAATACACGATGTTGATCGGATTGTCGCCATCATAGGGCGTGGCGCCTTGCCATGCCGTGCCGACATCGAAGAATCCGATGAGTTGGAAATTGCGCCAGAAATTGCCCATGACGGGTTTGCTGGAGAAATATTTAAAGATGGGCACGCGCAATTCGGTGTTCAGCAGAGCAAAAGAATTGCCGTTGCGGATATTCTGATTGAAGCCGCGAATATTGGTAGCGAGCGTTTGATAGGAATAGTCGTCGCCTTGCGGCAGCGGGATGTTGTTGTTGAATTTTGGGAAGATCCAGTTATCCACGCCACCTAAGTAGTAGAGGATTTTTTCCGAACCGAAACTCGTGGCGGCTGCCAGACGTACGGCCAAGATGGAGCGGCGGTCGAGCAACTGGTAGTGCCGGGCGTCTAATCCGATGACGGTCATGATGCCTTTATTGAAGCGAAGGCTCCAGTTCGGTTCGAAGTTCAGGTCGAAGCGCTTCACCACTTCGCCGTACAACTTTGCCCGCGTACCCGTTTTAAGGTTCATGTCCACATCTACCGTATTGTCGTATACCACCCCGAATCCGAGTGCCGCGCGTTGTTCGGCAAAATCGGGCGTTTCGAGCGTTGATTCATTGGTGCTCAACATGATGGTTTTATCCTGTCGCAGCGTAGCGCGACCGCGGATGCTGAAAAAGGCGTCGAGGGGATAGCGCATTTCGTAAAAGCCGAGCAGGGTATTGGTGCGCGTTTGCAGCGGCACGGGCGGGATGCCCGGCGCCAGTTGGTCCAGGGTATTGACGAGCGTCCGGCGGTAGAGGGCGTAACGTTTGTCAATGCGCCGTTTTTTATCGTCGAACCAAAGATAATATTCGGCGCCGTTGAAAGTGGTCGGAAGCCGGAAACCCGCTTCAACCACGTAGTTTTCGAGCAGGTCTTTAAAATTGGCTTTGATCAGGATGCCGGGCGGCGGCGTCTGAAAGCCATCGGGTGCGCTGGCAAAAGTTTCGAGGCCGCCGAACAGCAGGTTGTTGTCGAGGCTCGTGGAAATGTAGTCGGTGCGGAATTTCAGCCGGTAAGGAATGATCTGAGAAGGATTAAAACGAATAACCGGCTGATTGATGCCGGCTTCTGCAAACGGTTTTACAGATTTCAGTGGACGCCGTGGCGCCGGCATTGAATCGGGGCGTACCGTCAGATTTTCCTCGTCCTCTTCTTCTTTCACCGGTTTGGTTAGCCGGGTAGGTTCGTCTTTCGGTGCGGCAGGAGGCGCAACGGACAGGTGCTCCGGCACCTGGAACAACCATCCGGGCGGTATCGGCGCAACGGAATCCGCTTTTGCGATCTGTGGTTCGATGGGTTGTTTTTCGGGCGCCAGGGAAGAATCGTCCAACTCCGGTTGCGGCGGCACGGCAAGGCCGGCCTGCCGGTAGCTCAATTCCCGGTACCGGGTAAGGCGGGCGGGCACGGCGGTTTCCGGTTTGGGTTTTTGTATGTAAAAAAACATTTTATCGTCGCGGGGAACCACTTCGACGAGTTTTCCGCTGCGCAGGGAAAGGTGGTGTTCGGCGATGTTGCGGTCGTAGTTGGTGAGGTTCCAGGTTCGGGCGCGTTTTTTGAATACCGGTGCAAAACGGATGCTGTCTATCTGGGTCGAGTCTATATTTTTAAGCACTGTGTCCAGCGGCGCAAGGAATGCCAAAACGCGGTCGAAGGGCCATTCGCCCGGCTGTTTGTCGTTCAGAGCCTTTACTTCCGCGCCGTCTTTCAGGAAAATTGTCGCCTGGTGATAAGCGATGTAGGGCTCGAGATAACCTGCCTGGCGGTTGAAAATGCCGTTTTCGTCGCTTAAAAAAGCGAAATGGGCGCTGTCCACGCCGACTGGCCGGCGTTCGTCGAACATTGGCGTTTGGGTGATGCGGATGAGTTCGGGGCTTCTGCTTTCGAGGTCGTAGAAAAAGACATCGAAGCGGCCAAGCGGCAATATGGTATCCAGTTTTTCCGTCACCAGCGTATCGCTCAGGCGGTTGCTGCTGAACAGGATGCCTTTGCGTCCGTCGAGCGTGGTGACGGAAGCGTCGAGGTCGTCCCAGAAGTCCTGGGTGATCCGCTCCGTTTGTTTGGTGACGGTGTGGTAAATGAACAAGTCGGAATAACCGCGCACGGCGCCGGAAAAAGCCATATCCACCGGATTGATGTAGTCGAGGCTGAATACGCGCTGAAACTCCGGCGAAAGGTCGCGTATCTCTTTTTTTACTTTTCCGGCAGAGAGGTCCAGGATGGCGATGCGCGCGATGTCGCGGCGTTCGTACAGGACGGCCAGCCGCTGGTTGTCGGGGTTCCACGCAAGTTGGGGATAATTGTAATCGGTCGTTTGCAGGGCATTGCGGGCGCCGCCGCGGAGCACTTTCCGGCGTTTGCCTGTTTCAAGGTCCTTTATCCATACCCGCCACTTGCCGATGTCATTGCTGACCCAGGCGATGCGTTTGCCATCGGGGCTTACCTTCACCTGACTGAGCGGGAGTTTCTTTTTGTTCTTGATGGTTGTTTTCAGGGTCTCATCGGGTATTCTGGTGTATTTCGCTTCTTCCCGGTAACGTTTCTGAAAATACTCCATCATCACTTCCGTGGTACGGCGATAGCCGTTGCCCAGCACGTAGAGGAAGCCCGCATCTATGCTGCGGTTGATACGGGTGAGGTATAGCAGGTTGCTCACCGTGCCGCGTCCGTAGTGCAAACCAATGTAGTTCCAGAAAGCGTGACCGGCGATGCGGGGGTGTTCTTTGGCGAGTTTGTCGAAAGTCTGGTATTTGCCCGACTGGATCAGGTTGCGCAGCTGATTGTCGAGTCCGGTATTCCATTCTTCACCGCAATATGCCGTGAGGCCGTTGGTATACCAGCCGGGTAGGTTGAGCAGCACCGCGTTTTGCACGATCTCCTGCAGGTTGGTGCCGAACAGCATGGAATTGATCAAAACGCCCGCCACGCCTTCCCGGATCTGGGCCCTGAGGTGGTTGTGGTCGCCGTCGAAATAGACGAATACTTTGTTGCCCACTACTTTTGTCTCTCCGGCGCGGAGCTGGAATACTTCGTCTTCGCCGATGTTGCTCTGTTTCAGGTCGGTCAGGTCGCAAAACACCAGCATTTCAATTTTGTCCGTCATCTGGTGCTCCAGCATCTGCTGCATCAGGGGAAAGTCGTACTCGGCCATTTGCAGCGCCGATTGCGCGATGTTGCGCGCATCGCCGTACCAATAGGTGACGAAATTGGCGGTTTCATACACCATCCATTCGTCAATCTGCCGGTTGAACTGCACGCGGTTTTTTCCGAAAGACGTCTGGGAGGTGGTTTGGGAAAAAAGAATCAATGGAAAAAGGAACAGGGCCGTAAGAGAAATGCCCGGTTTCCAATGTCCAATGTCCAATGTCCAATGTCCAATGTCCAATGTCCAATTTCCAATGTCCAATGTCCAATGTCCAATGTCCAATGTCCAACGTCGAAGTGTTTTATTCATAGCCGGGTCGGTTTTGAGTTCGGCAAAAAATTTCAGGCTTAAAAGTGCGGTTTTTACCTGAAACAATAATGTCGAAATTGGCAAAACGAATGGGGAAGGGAAAAGATTATAAAAGAAACGGGTCTGACCCGCAAGGGACCGGGATTTATTGCGGGCTGCTGAACGATTTTCAAATTTCTTCCTTGTTTTCTACCCCGAAGTTTTACCTTTGCACCTGCTTTTTTGGAAGCGGCCTGTTTTTAAAAACTAAAAAGTTGATTTTCAAATAATTAAGGTAAAATGGCTTTAATCGGAACGATTCGTAAGAACGGTTGGATTCTCATCGTCTTACTGGCGCTGGCACTTGGAGGCTTTATCCTCATGGATATTGTGCAGAACGCCAGCAACTACTCCGCCGGCGACGTCAATACCCTGGGCAAAGTAAACGGCAAAGAGATCAAGCGCAGCGATTTTGAAATGTATCAGAGCCTGATCTATACCAACGCGGAAAATCCCTACCAGGCGCGTCAGCAATCGTGGGAATATTTCGTGGAAAACGCCCTTATCAACCAGGAAGCGGAAGCGCTCGGTCTCGGCGTGGACCGCGAAGAACTGCGCGACCTCGAATTTGGCGACCAGCTCAGCCCCATCATCCTGCAGCGCTACAGCACTCCCGAAGGCCGACCCGACCGCAACTACCTCAACCAGGTGAAGGGCGCCATTGACAATGGCCAGCTCAGTGAAATGGACGCCCGTTTCAAAGCGTCGTGGGCGGAGCAGGAAAAGGAGATCATCAGCGACCGCCTTACGTCCAAAGTAACGGCAATGGTCACCAAAGGACTCTACGCTCCCAAATGGCAGGCTGAAATGGTATTCCGCGAAAGCAACGAACGCCTCGACTTCCGCTATGTGCGGATTCCATACGACAAGGTCAAAGAGGAGGAGGCGCCCGTCACCGATGCTGATTATCAGGCTTTTCTGAAAGAGAATCCCCGTCTTTACGATCAAGTGGAAGAGACGCGCGTCGTCAATTACATCTCCTTCGATGTGATCCCCACATCCGCCGACAGCGCTGTTTCCCGCGATGCTGTGGCCAAATTGGTGGACGGCCTTCGCACGGCCTCCAACGACTCTGCATTCGTGGTGTCCAACAACGGCGTCTACAACGCCGGCTACAGCATCAAAAGCGAATTGTCTTCTGTCGTGGCGGATACGGTGTTCAAACTCCCTGTCGGCACGGTCATCGGCCCGTATGTGGACGGAAGCTTCTGGAACATCGGTAAAATCCTGGACCGCAAACTCGTGCCCGACTCCGTGCGGGTGAGCCATATTGCCCTGCCCAACACGCCCGACAACGAGCGGCGCCTCGACAGCCTGCTCAACCTGCTCAACACCGGCCAGGCGCGTTTCGATTCGCTGGCTGCGCGTTTCAGCCAGGATACCCGTTCCGCTTCCAAAGGCGGCGACCTCGGCTGGATCGGCCGCACGCCGGAAGGCAACGACCTGGCCAACCTGATCTTTTACAGAGCCGAACAGGGTAAATTCTACCGCCTGAAAAATCAACAGGTACTGCAACTGGTGCAGGTGACGGGCAAAAAATTTGATAAAAACGAGACAGGCGTACACGTTGTGTTCCTCAACCAACGCATCGAACCCGGCAAAAGCACCCAGCAAGCCGTGAAAGACAAAGCGTTGGCACTGGTGCAGTCGGCCAAAACCCTCGAAGCATTCACAGCCGCTGCTGCCCAGCAAAATTTGTCCATGCTGACCAGCTCGCCCCTGAAAGCGGCCGACTTCAACGTCGGCGTTTTGAACAGTGGCGACGATGCCCGCGAGATCGTCCGTTGGGCGTTTGATAAAAACACGAAAGTGAACAGCGTCAGCCCGGAAGTATTTACTTTCCGCGACCCCGCCGGAGGCTATTTCGACAGCAAATACGTGGTGGCCGCTTTGAAAAGTATTTCTCCCAAAGGGCCCGCTACCGTCGCTTCGCTCAAAGCCAATCCGGAATCCGATACAAAAGTGAAAAACCGCAAAAAGGCAGAAGTGATCACCGCGAAAATGCTGCAAAATGCGGGCGACCTTGCGGCCATCGCCGCTACCTGGGGCGTCGCGGTTGATACTGCACGCGGCACCACCATGGCTCAGGCGGGCTCCGAACCGCGCATCGTAGGCGCCGCTTTCTCGCTGGCCAAAGACGCCGTAAGCGCGCCCGTCGCTGGCAACAGCGGCGTATACATCGTGTCGCCATTGATGGACAAACCGCAACCTCAATTGCCGTCCGATCTGACCCTGTTCCGCCGCCAGGCGGCTTCCTCGGCCATTTCCTCCGTCCGCATCGGCTTTATGGATGCGCTGAAGAGAGCAGCGGAAGTGGAAGATTTCCGCAGCCGGTTTTATTGATACTGAATTTTCGGAATATATGATATATGAACAGCCTGCCGCGTACGTGACGCGGCAGGCTGTTCCGTTTTGAGGAAGATAGTCCTGAAAGTTTTACATTTGCACAAATGCATTCACGGAAAATGGTCCCTTACAGATTTCCCGAACAATGTATTTCAACACCATTTTATTACAAATGTATCATCATGAACAGGCTTTTCACCCTATTCTTATTTTCGGCTACCTTCGGCCATGCGCAAACAACGATCAACTATTACCCCATTCCGGACAAGAACGCGTTCAGAACACGAGCGCTTGATTTGGAAAACGGTGAATTCGCATTGCTCTTCGATTCTTACTGTTATACGCCGGGAGCCATTGTTATTGACGGTTGTCCCCGGGGGTACTATCTCTACAGGCTGGATGCCGCTCAGGACACCATCTGGACCCGTCATTTGAAATTGGGCTATCCCGATCTCGCTTCCATTTATTGGGACCAAACCGCTGGAACAACGAAAGTTTTTGGCGGACTCAGTCCGGTGTCCGGAGAATGTAACGAGGAGTTTATTTTTTCAACGTCCTATTCTGGTTTTAGCTGGCCCACTGTGCACAACCTCAGCGCATCCGGTGCATTTCTGGATTCGGCAAAATTTACAGCAGATAATTGTTTCCTGGAGTATCGCCTGGCCAGAAAGTTGCCGGGCAACCGCACCTTGCTGGGGCTCCAATATTTTGAAAGAAGCAGCCAGGGGCCGGTGACCTATGCCGAAGCGAGGTATTACCTTCTGGATGACCAGGATGAAATAGATCAAGAATTTAGTTATCCCGGCAAATATTACTTCGGCACGAAATGGACGGAGGCTGACAGTACAAATACCCTATTTATTCATTTCAACCTGGATAACGATCAATATGAATTGGTAAAAATAGATGAACAGGGAAACGAGATTTGGACAAAGGCTTTTGAGGGCAGTCCGGTCGGCCCCGGATACGTTTACGTTAAAGACATACAAATTTTAAAGAATGGCGATATTGCCGTTCAGGGAACCTACATTGACAATCAGCTTGAAAAAAATATCCTGAACAGGTACGACCCTGATGCGAACCTGCTATGGTCGAAAGAATTTGACAATGCAGTGTCTTATTCGGCGCTTGGCGAGTTGGAAAACGGGCAATTGCTTTACGGTGAATCGGTATTGAACGGGACTTCCCGCGATATTCTGCTGCGGGTTCTGGGGCCCAACGGCGATTCGGTAAATGGAAAATGGTATCCGCTTTCTCCCGGAACGGACCGGGTATGGTCCATTACAGGCAAGACGGACGGTTTTTACTTTGCAGGTGAGGCATTCGATGGCCTGGATTCGATATACGGGCCCGCGCGGGCGTTTTTTGCATTCGATAAGATCGAAACAACTGCCGTCGAAGAAGATTACCAACTTAACCGCTATGGTATCTTTCCCAACCCGGCAACTACTTTTGTGCAGATCCGGAATTTTTCGACAATTCCCATTGAAAATATCTATCTGTTTGACGCTGCCGGAAAGAAAATCAGAACGTTTTACGATAGATTCGAAGACATAGATATTGCAGACCTGGCGCCGGGGTTTTATATGCTTCAGGTGTGCGATACGGCGAAAAACATATTCACGCAGAAGTTGCTTAAGCTGTAGCGTTCGATTTGGCAAAAGTGCGCGTCTTCAAAACCACCGCACCACCCCTTCCAGCACCCAACGCACCCAGGCCGGGTGTTTCCGGTAGGGTGGCACAAAGAAATTAGTGACGGGCAATATTCGGTTTTGCCGCACGACGCCGCGCGCGTTGGTAAATTCCAGAAAGCCAAACGCTCCATGCGTTTTGCCGATGCCGCTGTTGTTGATGCCGCCGAATGGCAGGTTCGGGTTGTAAAAGTGCGTCCCGCAGTCGTTCACCGTCACGTCGCCGTTGCGCGTTTCGGCCAGTACGTATTGAATATGGCGCCGGTTGCCGCTCCACAGGTACATCGCCAGGGGGCGGGGGCGCGCATTGATGTAAGCGACGGCTTCTTCGAGCGTCCGGTAGGGGCGGAGCAAGAGGATGGGGCCGAAAGTTTCTTCCGCCCAGATGTCGGCGTCTTCGGGTACGCGGGTGAGCACCGCGGGCTCGATGTAGCGCGTGGCGGCGTCGGTATCTCCACCCGTGGCAACCACGGCTCCGCGTTGCACGGCGTCATCCAGTAAAGACTTCAGCCGGTGAAAATGCCGCTCGTGGATGATGCGGCACACATCGGGCGAGGCGCGCCGCGCTTCGGGCGTTTCGCCATAGAACTGCCCGATCTTCTGCACAATTTTCTCCGCCAGGCGGTCGTGTATGCTTTCGTGCGCCAGGATGTAGTCCGTCGCGATGCACGACTGCCCGGCGTTCATCACCTTGAGCCAGGCAATTTTGGCGGCAGCCGTGTCGAGGTCGGCGCTTTCGTCCACGATGGTGGGGTTTTTGCCGCCGAGTTCGAGGGTAACGGAGGCCAGGTGATTGGCGGCTTCGCGCATTGCGATTTTGCCCACCGCCGGGCTGCCGGTGAAAAAGACGTGGTTGAAGGGCATTTTCAGCAACGCCTGCGCCACTGCCGCATCGCCCTCGAACAACGCCACTTCTTCCGGGGGGAAACATTCAGCAATAATTTTTTTCGTCACCGTCGCGCTGGCGGGCGCATATTCCGAAGGTTTGAGGATGGCGCAATTGCCGGCGGCGATGGCCGACACGAGCGGCGACAAGGTCAGGTTGAACGGAAAATTCCAGGGTGCAAGGATCAGACAAACACCTTTGGGTTCGTAAATGATCTCCGACGAGGTGCCGAACAACACCAGCGGCGTGGCGACCCGTTTGGGGGCCATCCAGGAGCGGAGATGGCGGATCGTATGCCGGATCTCACCGTTCACCACGCCCAGTTCTGAAATATTGGTTTCGGTCTCGCTCTTGCGCAGGTCTTCGTGCACCGCTTGCGCGATCTCGCGGCGGTAGCGCAGCATGGCATCGTGGAGGCGGCGGAGTTTGGCAATGCGCTGGCGGGCGGTCGTACGCGCTACGGCGTATTGGTTTTGCTGCTGGATGTGGAAAACGCGCTGCATCTCTGACAGCAGCGCCGGGGAGAGTGTAGGTTGGACAAGGGCCTCTGACATCGCGGGACAAAATTTGCGGTAAATGTCGGAAAAATATGACTTTCTCCGGCAATGTCCTCTAATACCCAACAAGGTGTATTTATTTGTTAATTGCCTCATGCATAACATCCCAAAAACCAGCCGCTTTTTGATCGAAACCTGCCGTTGCTCCCTAAAACCTGCCAAATGACATCTTTCGCAACCGGGCGTTTTCGTTCAAACAAATTTTGTCAAACACCGTATTGACGGCACAAAAACAATTTTTTAGACGAAATGAAAAAATTTTTATCGAAAAATATTGGTGTGGATAAATGAAAAACAGCTAACATTGGGTGTTGAAAAAATAAACAACCGTTCTTTCTCATTACTGTTATTGAAATAGGCATTCCCGCGGCAACGGCAGTCGGAAACATGATATGCGAAAACCGGACGAGCCGGTTATTTTCCAGAACGTCATTCAACGTCACACGACCCGTTGCCGCGTTTTAATACGCAGGGTTGATGAGTATGGATCATCCCAAATTTTTTGAGGTTTTCTACACTTTTTGAATGCCGAATGCCGAATACATGATTGACAATTTTCGATGGCCTGCGTGACATCGAAAATAGTCAATCATGTATTCGGCATTCGTAAATCAAAAAACATGGGCCGCCAAAAAATTCTGTGATGACTCATAACTGTCAACTTTTCTCAACCCCGGCAAACTGGGATTTCCAAGCCTTTATCCAGATTATTCACCTTCAAAATTTTGAGTGTGTATGATGAACATCAGCGTCAAATCCGTGCATTTTCACGCAGACCAGAAATTGGTAACGTACATCGAGAAAAAAATCAACCGCCTGAACCGCTATTTCGATCGCAGTAACGTAGAAGCAGAAGTTCAGCTCAAACTACAGGACAACGGAAGCCGGGTCCAGGACAAAATCACGGAGATCAAACTCCACGTACCGGGCGGATGGGTGATGGACAAAAAAACGAGCAAAACATTTGAATCCGCCATCACCGCTTCCGTAGATACGCTCAAACGACAGCTTGTGCGCCACAAAGAAAAAATAAACGGCCCCGGGCGCATTATAAAAGAATAGATCATTCTGCGGAACGAGATTCCGCTCCTATACAGCCGCAATACAAGGCTGGAAGCCCGGTCTCCCACGTCCGGGCTTCGTTTTTTGTAGAAAATGCGTCATTAACCATTTGTTGGGATGGTAATTTTATGACTGTTTTTTACTTTCGCAGTCTGAACAGCATTCCTTTGCAAACAAAATCGTCTTTGCGCAATCTGTGGGCCATCCTTTTAACCCTTGTGTTCACGACCGCCTGGTCGCTGAACAGCTTGCACGATTTGTTACTGCACCACGAACATCCCGTATGCGAAGCGGCTTACGACGGCAAGGGGACGCATATCCACGACGAACGTTATGAAGCGCATGGATGCACATTGTGTGCACTGTTGCTCTCCGCGCCCGAACTGATGGCTGCGCCCTCATTTCCGGCGCGTGTTTCTACCCTTCCTGAATCGGAAGCGCCTAATTTTTACAATGCGCCCGCACAACTTGCTGCGGCTTTCGATAACACATTGCGGCGGGGGCCGCCGGTGAGGTAAGTCCGACACCCACTCATCCTCCCACATTCTCAATTATTTGCGATATGTTTAACAGCAAAGCCATCCTGATTGGCTTATGCCTGCTGTGCGCAACAGGACCTTTACTGGCCCAGGATTGCCACCTCGCCCTGCGGGGACACGTCACTGATGCCGATACGAAGGAAGCCCTGCCGTATGCCACGGTATTTGTCCGGGAGACCGGAAAAGGCGCCGTCACCGACGAGAACGGCTGGTTTGCCATTCCCGATTTGTGCGAAAGAACGCCTTACACCGTTGAAATTCACCACGTGGAATGCGCGCATTTTACACAGGTTGTGCAGCTGACGGAAAATGCGGAAATGGAATTCCACCTCGTACATACGGCCATCCTCAATGAAGTGGTCATCCGGGAAAAAGCCGTCGCTCCGCCGCCTACCCAGGCCGAAATCGCAGTAGAACAAAATGACCTGGAAGCGGCGAAAGGACTGAACTTAGGCGAAACCCTGAAAAAACTGCCCGGTGTGACGCTGCTTTCTTCCGGCGCCACTATTGCCAAACCCGTCATCCAGGGACTGCACAGCAACCGCATCGCCATCGTGGCCGACGGCGTGACGCTGCAAAGCCAGCAATGGGGCAACGACCATGCGCCGGAGATTGATCCTTTCACGGCTGATAAGATATCGGTCGTAAAGGGCGCGGCGGGGGTGCGCTACGGCGCAGGCGCGATGGCAGGAGCGGTGGTGCTGGAGCCGGCGCCTTTACGCGAAAAGGACGGCATAGGGGGGTGGTTGAGCCTGGGTGGTTTCTCCAACGGCTGGGGCGGCGTCGCTTCGGGCGCAGCGGACTGGCATCTTCCGGGCAGGTCGCTGACGTTCAGGCTCCAGGGAACCGCCAAACGCAGCGGCAACCTGCGCGCACCCGACTACTGGCTGGGCAATACCGGCGCTTCTGAACTCAATTTTTCGGCTATGGCCGGGTGGAAGAAGGGCCGCTGGCGCCATACTGTGAGCGTCACGCAATTCGGCCAGCGATTCGGTATTTTGCGGGCGGCGCATACCGGAAGCCTGAGCGACCTCGAAGCGGCCATATCCAGCGACACGCCGCGCAACAACCTCAACTATTTTAGTTACAAGATTGATCGCCCGTACCAGCGCGTTCAGCATAACGTGCTGAAATACAAAGCGGAATTTCGTTTCAACGACATTTGGAAACTTTCGGGGCAGTACAACTTCCAATACAATCAGCGCCGGGAATACGACCGCGGGCGAAATAACACGACACAGGGCGACAAAGCACAGGTGGCTTTCCAACTGTGGAGCAACACGCTCGACCTGGCGCTCGAACACCTGCCCATCCGCCACTGGCAGGGTGGGGTAGGCGTACAGGCCGTGCAGCAACTGAACTACGTCAGCAAAGGTGGATACATTCCCGATTACCTCGGCTGGGGCGGCTCGGTGTGGGCGACGGAGCGCTGGCGCAGATTTCCTGTTCCCTGGGAATTCGAGATCGGCGCGCGCTACGATTTTCGCCGGAACCACGTCACCACCACGGGCAACGGCAACAACGACCTCGACGAACAGCTGACATTCGGCAATGTGTCCGGCACACTGGGAGCGATCTACCATTTTTCCAATGATTTTTCGGCTAAACTGAACACCGGCCTCGCCTGGCGGCCTCCGCATGTGAACGAACTGTTCGCACGCGGCGTGCACCACGGCGCAGGCACCTACGAGCAGGGAAACCCTGACCTGGAATCCGAAAAAGCCTGGAACAGCAACCTCACACTCGACTGGAAGACAAGTTTTGCCAGCGCCATGGTGACGGTTTACCGCAACTCAGTGCAGGATTTTATCTACCTCAACCAGCCCCGCGACAGCATCGTACTGACGGTTCGCGGTCCCTTCCCGGCCTATTTTTACCAGCAGGACGATGCAGTGCTGCAAGGGCTCGACGCGAGCGTTTCGGTCAGCTTCATTCCCCAACTGGCGTTGGAAACCCGCGCTTCGATCCTGCGCGGCTATCGCCTGGCGCGACGCAACGGTGAAAATTCCACCTACCACGACTGGCTTCCGCTCATGCCCGCCGACCGGTTTCAGTACGGTATACGGTGGACGGTAGACGGTAGACGGCGGAAGGTGGACGGTGGACGGCGGTCGGCAGACGGTGAACGGGAGGCGGAAGGCGAAACTTTCGTCCGGCTTCTGGCTACGACGGTCGTCCGGCAGAGCCACATCCCCGAAGAAGGGCTTACCAAGGCCCCGCCGCCCGCTTTTACCACCCTTGGCCTCGAAGCGGCACATACCTTCTATTTGTCATCTCCGTCAGGCGATCTCCCGATCGAGATCGGCCTGAACGTCCAGAACCTGACCAATGTCCGCTACCGCGAATACCTCGACTTTTTCCGCTTTTACACCGATTCGCCGGGGGTGAATGTGGGGCTACGGGCGAAGGTGAGTTTTGGTCATTAGGGCGTTTGGATACTCAACCCATCGGTCTATCGGTGGATGCCGTAAACTATCATGTTCCCCCGATTTATCGGTGGGGCGTTATCACTTAACATTCACATTCATTAACCATGTTCAACACGAAATTGCATTTCCCGAACCTGCTGCTTTTATTGGCAGCTTCCATTACCCTGCTTTTCTCCGCCTGCAAAAAAGACGAAGCGACCGAACAGGAACTCATCACCAAAGTCGTCGTGCACCTTACCGGCACGGGCAGTTCCCTCTTCAACGAAGAGTTTGAAGCCGAAGACCCCGACGGCGATGGCGTGTGGAATACGATCCCAAGCCTCGATATTCCCGCCAATACCGTGTTCGACGTGCACATCCACGTCTACGACAGCAACGAAGAGATTGACGACGAGATCGAAGCGGAAAGCAACGAACACCTGTTCACGTACAAAGTGACGGGCGCCAACCTGACTGTCGGCGATCTCAGCACCGACGACAACGGCGCACCTTTCGGCATTGACTCCAGATGGACAAGCGCTGCCGCTTCTGCCGGTACGGTACGCATCCAACTCATCCACGAACCTATTGATAAAAATGCCGCTGATCCGGGCGGGGAGGTGGATTTCGAGGTAACATTTCCGGTGCAGATACAATAAAATCCGCGTCATTTTTCTGCGAAAATCTGCGGGAAACACCATAAAAGGTCACATACCTGCAACGGCGCGCCGGGCGATAATCCCGGCTTCCGCCCCGTCTTGCTTTCCCTTCCGGTTTAGTCGGTTTGTTCCTGCCGGCCTCCTGTGAGCAACGGCGGCGACTAAACAAGGGACGAGCGATGCCCGCGCCGGGAGTGGCCGCAAATGGCGGATCGCTGCATGAAATCACCCGAAAGCCATATTATCCCAGTCCTTTACATTATTAGTTACCTGATTTTTTGACCATATTTTTTTAAGATTTGCCCCTTCGACAACCAACTTTAGCCAGCGCAAAGTGGTCTTGAACACCCTCGTCACTTTTAAAAAAACAGGCTGCCAACAATTTCAAACCATTCAAACTACTCAAACCACTCAAACTACTTTCAAACAATTATTTATGAAGCGACTGCTGCTCCCTGCCTTTTTGGCCCTCCACCTCTCCCTCCCCGCCCAAACGCCCCGTATCCCCGCCTCCTATACGAACCTTGCCTACGACAAGGGTGGGCGGCTGTATTTCCAGAAAGGCAAGGAGCGCTACTTCGCCGACAACACTGCGCCGCTGTACACCCTCGAACGGATGCTCGGCAAGCCCGCCGGTACCGCCGACGGTCTGACGCTGGATTTCGGGATGCCCGAATTCAAAGGCACGGTGACGTACGGCCTGATCCCTTACGGCATTACGCCGCATCCTTTACCCGCTTACCTGAAAAGCCGCCCGCTCGAAGAAGGCAAGATCAGCATCAACGTCAAAAAGGATTTTCGCAATCCCTACGACATGATCGGCTGGCAAAAAAGCGGGCGGCTGAGCATCGGCTACCGTGTGCAGGACGAAGCGGGAATGATCCTCTACGACGGGGTGGTTAGTTTGAAAGGCACAGGCCCGTTCGAGGTGGCACCGACCGTCATCGAGGGGCCTTTTCTGGCCGATGTGCAGCACCGGAGTGCGACCGTCTGGTTCGAGACCAACCTCCCCGTAACGGCGAAGGTGCAGGTGGGCGACAAGATTTTTTCCGAAAAAGACGCGGCCACGCACCACGAGATCGTCCTCGACGGTCTCACCCCGGATACGCACTATCCCTACACGGTGACATACGGCGATTTTTCCCAGTCCTACACCCTGCAAACCGCCCCGGCGCCGGGCGCCCGGCGCCCCTTCACTTTTGCATACAGCAGCGACAGCCGCCACGCCCTCGGCGGCGGCGAGCGCATGGTGTACGGCGCGAACAATTACATCATGAAAAAATCCGCCGCGCTGGCGGTGCAGCAGGGCGCGGCGTTTTTCCAGTTCACCGGCGACATGATCAACGGATACCTGTCGGGTCGTGGGGAGCAATTGCTGCAATTCGCCAACTGGAAACGCGCCGTGGAGCCGTTCTGGCACTACATGCCCGTGATCGCCGGTCAGGGCAACCACGAGGCGCTGGGGTATATTTTCACGGACAAAGAAGGAAAATGGACGGCTTTTGTGGACGGTTTTCCCTACGAAACGGCGTCGGCGGAAGCGGTCATGGCCGAAGCGTTCGTCAATCCGCTCAACGGCCCGGAGGGCGAAGACGGCGGCGCCATTGCCCCCGAACTCACGCAGGCGGAGTTCCCCACCTACAAGGAAAACGTTTTTTACTATACCTGGGACAACGTGGCGATGGTGGTGCTCAACAGCGACTACTGGTACGCTCCCTTACTCCAGGCCGACCCTTCCACCGGCGGCAACCTGCACGGCTACCTGATGGACCGGCAGTTGCAGTGGCTCGAAAACACCCTCGCCGCGCTCGAAGCGGACACCGCGATTGACCACGTGTTCGTCACCCTGCACACGCCGTGTTTTCCCAACGGCGGCCACGTCGGCGACGACATGTGGTACCGCGGCGACAACTCGAAACGGCCTTTCATCGGCGGCAAACCCGCCGCCGAAGGCATCATCGAGCGCCGCGACCGCTTCCTCGACCTGCTCATCAACAAAAGCGCCAAAACCCTCGCCGTGCTCTGCGGCGACGAACACAACTACAACCGCCTCCTGCTCACCGCCGAAGTGAACATCTACCCCGACGGCTGGGACAAGCCCAAACTGAACGTCAGCCGCCCCATCTGGCAGATCACCAACGGCGCGGCAGGCGCGCCCTACTACGCCCAGGAACAGGCGCCCTGGAGCGCGCACACGCAGATGTTCACCGTGCAACACGCGCTGTGCCTGTTCGACGTGGACGGGAAAAAAGTGAAAATGCGGGTGCTGAATCCCGATGCGCTGAACGTGATTGACGAAGTGGAAATGCGGTGAATGCATTTCCCGCCGTGTCATGCTGAGCGCAGCGAAGCATCAGCATCAGTTGCGTTTAACCGGATGCTTCGCTGGGCCCAGCATGACACGGTGGGGTAGGGAAGGAGGAACACTTATTTCCTGGCCGGCATCAAGCGGATTTTTTTGAAAAAAATTTCGTGGAGAGGGTAAGGTTTCCGGAAGTCTCCGATAGTAGTTCAAAGTCGCCCGAAAAACGGCGGCTGAAAAACGAACCGGAGCAAGCCGAAAATCCGAAGAAAAGAGTAGGCGATCAGACTTCTCACTTCCACAATTTTTTTGTCATGAAAATCCGTAATTTCTTCTCCGCACTGACCCTCATCGTACTTTCTCTCATCACTTTCTCCTGCACCAAAACCGAAGAAGCAGCCGACGTCATTACTCCCGTCGAAACCACCACCCCCACCATCCCCGACGGCAACCGCATCATCATCCATTTCGGCACTTCCACGCAAAGGGGCTGCATGTACAGTTTCAGCAACTGCATCTGGATCGGTTGGGGTACCGAACTCCTGAATTCCCAAAACCGCCCGGGGCTTCAGTTCGACAATGGCGACGACGCAGGCCAGTACTTCGGCCAATATTTTCCATTGACCGACGACTTCACGATAGACGCCGCCACTGCCCATGAGCTGGGCATCGAAGAGCAGGTCATCCCCGCCGGTTTTTACGCCCTGCGCGACGCTGCCAGCGGCCAGGCGACCGGCAAAAGGATCGTGCAATTCGGCCCCGAATTTTCGCGCCCCGTCGCCCGCTTGGTCAATCCTGAAAACCCGCAGGACAACATCGGCCAACTGCACAACCTCGCCGTGCAGGTCATCCTGCACGACAACAAAGACGCCATCGCAGCATTGAACGGAGATAAAAAAGCCATCCAAAAGTTGCTCACCGAAAAAATGATCGCGTTCATGGCCGAAGCTGAATTGCCGGTAAGTGCCGCAGAGCAAAAGAGCCTGTTCGCCCTTCACCTCGACCGCGACTACGGCAACTACGCCGCCCGCCTCGACGAAACCCGCCTGAGCGCCAACGATAAAAAGACGTTGCTGGCCATCTTCGACGAAGCGGCAGCCATACCCGTCACTTCGCCGGAAGAACTGGGCAAGTTCGTCCGCATCATCACCGAACACGAAAACCAGTTGGCTGCAAGCGCGTCGCTCGACAATCCCAAAGTAGTGCTCTCGATGCTCTCTGTGCTGAAATACAGCCGCTACTTCTGGTACTGGAAGTCCATCTCTTCGCCCCAGCCGGGCGGCGGCACGCCGGAAGCATCCTTGATCCCCGACTGGGTATGGGCCGACATCATCGGAATGGAATTGGGCGGGCCGGTGGGCTCGGCTGTGGCTTCGGCAGCGGTTTATCTGGATCAGCGGTAATTTTAAAAATAGAGGCCGTCTCAGAAGTTTAAATTTTGTCGATCCTGTCAAAATTTAAACTTCTGAGACGGCCTCTTATTTTTTTGTCATGTTGTAAACAACCGTCCGGTCTACGGTGTGCCTTCCCGTAGATCGGACGGTTGTTTACAACATGACAACGTAGATCGGACGGGTGCTTACAACAGACAACGCACCACATGCTATATCTCCAGCAACTCAGCCCAATCACGCGGAGTTTGGATTTTTTTCGTCACATCTTCGACGGTGAAAGTGTAGGATTTTCGGTCTTTCAAATCCGCTTTTTCATAGTCGGCGGCGGGCATGTAATAGAAACGCCCGGAAGTGTCCATCACGACGATGTCGAGTTTGTAATTCGGCGCGTACAGCATTTTTTCGGGTTTCCACATTCCGAAACAAATTCGCCTTTTCCGCTCCATGACGCACACGTTTTTCGGCACAATTCTCTGACCGTCAGAAGTCTTGTAAGCGGCGAACAAGTACACTTCGTCGTCTCTCAGAATGAAAATCTGGTCGCAGTTGTAGATGCCGAAATTAGTGACGCGCAAGGCGTAGGTCAGGCCATCTGCCCTTGCCATGCCCCGGTCGAAAGAGCGTTTGTTCCCGTAGTTGTCCAATCTGATGTCGCGCAGGCGTTTTTGCCAGTTGTTCCAGGTTTGCGCGGTTGTTTGCATGTTGTCGGCGACGCCTTGTTCTTTCAAAGCGGCGTAGCGTTTGCGCATGAGCGGGAGGTTTTTGTCAAAATAGTCGAACCACGTGGTGGCGTCCATGCACCATTCTTCCGGTTCTTGAAACATTTGCGCTGTAAAATAGAAACGCCGCCAGGAATTGGCCTGTTTTTCAAAATTTTGCTGCCGCTGGTTGCGCAGGTGCGTGTATTCCGCCAAGACTTTATCCGCGTCGAAATTCGAATTTTCCGTGCTGCCCGTCAGCGTCGCATAGAATTGTAGCAGACCTTGTTTGCCCAAAAACGAGACGTAGCACAGCGCCCCGTTTTCCTGTACCACCGACACGCGGTCCCAATAGGAATCGAAGTCTTCTTTGGTGAAAGACTTTTTGCCGCCGAGGCCGTCGTTGACGATAAAATAGCAATCCTTGAAGGCTTTCAACTCGGTGAAAACGTTGTTCACGTCTTCCGGGAAAAACATATCGTCGGTGTCCTTGTGACGCTTCATTCGAATAACGCTGTGTTCCAAACCGCTGAGCAACTGTTCGTTGTTCCAATCGGAATGTTTGCGAAACCAACCCGGCATCGTTACTTTTCCAAAGGCATAATCGTATCCCGTCTGAACGGCGTCTTGCAAAAAAGCAACCGCTTCCTCTCCCTGTGGCTGCGCCCAAACGCCTTGAGGAGCAATGGATTCGTGCGGCAAACACGCCGTTTTAAGCCCGAGGTTGTCGCGCACAACGGTCGTTTCCGTCACGACGGGCGGCAGTTCGGAAGTAGTGAAAGCAGGATCGGGCTGGTATTTCCAGGCGTTTTCGGTTTCGTCGAAATAATACAGGCTGGGCTGCGTCAGTTGGTGCGTCGAAGTAAAGCGCACGTCGCAGGCCTGCCCGGCGGCCATTTGCAACTGTTTGCCATTTTGATTCACCCGCAGGTCGAACATGCCGCCGGAGTTAAAAAAGTATTCGCCGCGCTCGTCGGCATAGTGCATCGGGATGCCCGAAGTCAAAAAATCGGGGATGCTGCGGAATTCGCGCAGTTCGAATTCCACTTCGCCGCTTACAGGTTTGCCATGCGCGTTCACGAGTGAGTTGGCCGGAATATAAACCGACGTGCCGGTGGCGGGATTTTCGTAGCGCAAGCCCTCTTCGGCGGCAAAACGCACCGTTGCGGCGGGAGCGCTGTTCCAGCGGCGACCGGCAGCGGGTTGTTCCCGAACGCTTTTCGCCTGCGCTGTTTCGGAAACAGCGGCATCGGGGGACACCGGTTCGGCTGCGTTCACCTGCGGCTGTTGCGCAGGCGCCGTTTGTTGCGGTATTTCAGGCTGCATTTCCGACGGCGTTTTGGTGCCGGCAGCAAAATACTTCCATCCGGCTACCGCCAACACCAGCGCGATGACAACCGGCGCGAAGCGAAGTCCATAGTGCCGGATTCGCAGCCACACGTTGCGGCGACCTTGCTGCGCGGCGATGCCCGCCCAGGTGTTTTCATCGGGCGTGCCGTCCGTTTTTTGCAGTGCCTGCCGGACGAATTGTTCAAAGTTGGGATCGTGTGGTAGTTTATTTTCCATGACAAGATTTTTAAAAGTTGATGAAGGTTGATAGGGTTGATGAAGGTTGATAATCAACTTGATAAACCTTTATCAACTCTTATCAACCCATTCTATATCATCACCAGCATTCGCTCCACCATTCCCCGCAATTGGCGGCACGCGCGGGTGTACTGCGAGCGCACGCTGCTTTCGGCGATGCCCAGTTCGGCGGCGATTTCGGGGTATTCGAAGCCTTCCATGCAGCGCAGGTTGAACACCGCCCGGTAGCCCGGCGGAAGTTGCTGTACCATGAGCAGGATGGCTTCGCCGTCGAGCCCTGTGTCCGGGTTAAAGTCGTAAGTTTCGGGCGGAAGTTCGTCGTAGTCTTCGGCGAAACGCAACGGGTTTTTGCGGCGCAGGTGTTGCAGCGCGACGCGTACCGTGACGCGCTGGAGCCAGGCACCGAGGGCGCCCTCGCCCTTGTACTGACCCAAGTCCCTGAAAATGACCAGAAAAGCGTCCTGCAACATATCCTGCGCTTCGGGGCGGTCGCGGGCATAGCGCAGGCAGATGGGGAACAGCCAGGTTTTGTACCGCTCGAAGAGTTGGCGCTGGGCCCCCGTGTCGCCTCGCAAGCATTGGTCAATGTGTTTTTTCAGCGTTGCATCCATTTTGAATTTGTGTTTTACAAATGGTGCAGGCGGTTTGGTTATTGCTGCATGGGGGGGATTGAATCGGGATATTTTTGATTTTTAAGGATAGAAAAAGGTATTAATGCGGTGGGCGTTGTGTGCCGCATGGTGAAAATGCAGTAACGGGCAATGCTTATCATCCAATCGCAATCTTTCCCATCCCGATTCATTTTTTTATATTTGCCCGCATTCCGGTCCAGCACACAAACCGCTCCTGCTCTTCATCCCCGTCCTCTTTGCCACCGTTGCGGCCAATGCCCAGCAGCGCATGAGCATCCCCAGGGGCTGCGCGTTCGATACCGACGTGAAAAACGAAAACCCTTTCGTTTTCGACCCGGACGAACAGGCGCGGCAGATCGTCGGCGAGATATGCCGCGCCATCGGCATCCCCCAGCGGTTCCGGTTGAAATCCGCCGACGTCAAAAACTCCCTCGCCTGCGAGGAAGGCGGCCAGCGCTTCATCCTGTACAATACCATTTTTCTCAGGGACTTCCAGTCCGACGCCCGCTCCAAATGGGCCGCCTGCGACGTGCTGGCGCACGAGATCGGCCACCATGTGAGTTTTCACAACTTTTTTTTGCCGTTGCGGCAAAATGTACAATGACTTTTAACACAATCCCCAATGAGGAGCATCACGGCATCGTCCCATACATCTTCCCCATTCCCGTCATTTTCCCTACAATGGTAAATAATGAATCTGCCCCTCCCATTCTTCCTGCTTACTGCATTCGATGATGAGCAGCAAATCCATAATTACCTGACCGATATAGGCGTCCCAGGGAGCGATGAAAATGCCGGGTATAGCATGTCCGTCAGCCAACCGTGCAAAAGCGAAAGCGGGAATTGTCTTGGCGTCATGGGTGAGCAGTATCCGGTTTTCAGCCAACGCCCAAGCCAACACTTCCGGGTCGCCTTTGCCGGAAAGCCCGACATCCTGTACACGAACGATGTCCAAATCAGGCTTGTGCAAAAGCAATCCCCTGAAAATGTGATTGTTGAAATTTTCATCGGCCAAAAAGCGCATCAGGAGGCGGGAGATTGATGAGCAGAGCGGCGTTGCAAAAGCCGTTGACGAATACCAGCCGGCGGGAATTTCGCTTCAATTTTCTGACGTATGCTTTCAGCGCCGGCTTTTTGTTGGGTAAGATATCGCTCCACTCCGGCTTGATTTTTCAGATAAAAACCGATGATGGCATAGACATCGCTTAATTCGAGTACGGGAAACTGAAACACAATTTCCTCGCTGGTAGCGCCATTTTTAAATGCGCCAATTACGGTATCCAGCGTGACGCGGGTTTCACCAACGCGGACTACTCCTGCAGCGTCTATCTTAAGTGGTACTTTTGAAACAGGATGACTAAAATCCATTTTGAAAAACTTGATTGTGCAAATATAAGCATGATTTTACTACCCGAACACTCGCTGGCCGATTTTTACCAGAGGTTGCCTCGTAAGTCGCGTTCATCGGTAGCGCGGCGTTTACGCCGCCCGGTTCAAGGGCATTTATGCCCGAACTTTATCCGAATACGGCCATAAATGGTCTTCAACAGGGCGACGTAAACGCCGCGCTACCAAATGTGCTTCACGGCACCGTCCCGTACATCTTCCCCATTCCCGTCATTTTGATCAGGTAATTCAGGCGCTTGTTGGCTTCCTCGCGGCGGCTGTCGCCCCGGATCTCGGCGATCCAGCCGATCTTGAGGCGCTTGTAGTGGTGGGGGAATTGCTCGAAAGTCTCCCAAATCTTCGGGTCGGCCTGCAAGGCTTCCAGTATCCAGGCGGGAATCACGAGCGGGTCATCGGGCGAGCCGATCTGGTCGGCGATGGGTTCGATGCCCGCCTGGGTCATCAGTCCGAGGCGCTGGAGTTTCCATACGCGCTGGCGGTTGAGTTCGGAGAGGAAGGGTTTTTTCCGGCGCGGAGTGACGCGCTGCACCCTGCTGTCTTCGTCGTATTTTTTCACGGCGCCGTCAATCCAGCCGAAGCAGAGCGCCTCCTCCACCATGTCGTCGTAGGGCAGGGAGGGCTGGCCGCTGGCTTTGCGAAAGGTGCGCAGCCACACTTCGGGTTTCGTTTGGTGGTGCGTTTCAAGCCAGGCGTGCCATTCGGCGCGGTTGCGGGGGTAGAAGACTTCGGTGATCTCCATTGATTCGATTGATTCGATTTTATTTTGACAAATATACACCCAAGGTAAGTTGTACTCTACCCATCGTTGAAATAATGTTGCTGTTGATGGATTGGATATACGGGGACTTTTTATAAAAATAAAAATCTTTGTGCCATGTCTTCCTCTGATCTTTAATCACCTAATCGAATCAATCGAAATATGTACACAGAACGTCGCTACGGTTACTGGACCACCATCAACTGGTCGCGCAAAGGATTTTTTTTCGGACTGGCTACCGGCGCCATTGCGCTGGTGTGCTATCTGATCATCGGTTCGAAGTGTTTTTTCGTTCCCTGGCAACCCGTGCTGCTCGTCGGCACCGCACTGGCATTTTACCTCGGTTTTAAAAACAACGCTTCTTACGACCGTCTCTGGGAAGCCCGCAAGATATGGGGCGCTATCATCAACAACTCGCGGTCGTTCGCGGCTGCGGTAACGGGGTTTGTGAGCAACCTGCACGCTCCCGCCAACAGGGTGGGCGAAAAGGAGTTGCACGCCATCAAACGCCGCCTGATATTCAGGCATCTGGCCTGGCTGACTTGTCTGCGCTACCAGTTGCGGACGCCGCGTAAATGGGAACATACCGAAGAAAGCGAGCGCTTCAACATCTATTTCCCTAATTTGAAAACACCCGAAAAACACGTCAGCATAGAGGAAGTGCTGCGCGAATTTCTTTCTCCCGAAGAAATGTCGGCCCTGGAAGGCAAAACCAACAAGGCCACCCAAGTGCTTGGTTTTCAGGCGATGGACCTGCAGTACCTGCGCGAGCGCGGCCTGATAGACGACTTCCGCCACATGGAATTGCAAAAATTCGTCTCCATGATGTACGACGAACAGGGCAAATCCGAGCGTATCAAAAATTTCCCCTTCCCGCGCCAGTATGCAACCATACCCTTGTTGCTGATCAAATTCATGTCTGTCCTGCTGCCCTTCGCGCTGGTGGCGGAATTTGAAAAAGCGGGGCCGTTTTACGTGTGGATGGCCGTTCCGTTCAACGGCATCGTCACCTGGGTGTTCATTCTGATGGAGATGATCGGCGATTACAGCGAAAATCCGTTCGAGGGCACTTACAACGACGTGCCGATCTCGAACATCAGCCGCACCATCGAAATTGACCTGAAGGAAATGCTGGGTGAAAAAGACATACCTGCGCCGACGCAACCGGTGGATGGCATGCTGATGTGACCGGCTTATTGCCGCACCAGTTCCACCCGCCTGTTTTTCGCCTTGCCTGCATCCGTGCTGTTGTCGGCGACGGGACAGAGATAGGATACGCCTTTGGCGATCAGACGGTTGGAAGCGATGCTGTGCGTTTTCACAAGCTGGTCCACCACCGCCTGGGCGCGTTGCTGGGAGAGTTGCTGGTTGAAATCGAAGCCGCCGTCGCTGTCCGTATGGCCGACGACATAGATGTTCAGATCGGATCTTTCTTTCAGGAATTTGGCGACTTCCTCCAATGCGGGTTTCGATTCGGGCTTCAATACCGCTTTGCCGCTTTCAAAATAGATCTGCTGGATGACGGCCTTGCCCGTTTTTTCAAAATCGCTTTTCAATTGCGCCGCCGACACGGTCACCTGTCCGGTTTTCATGGGTTTCATCTCTACTACGTCGAGCCGGGTGACCGGGCCGTCGTGGGTCATCACGATAAAAACGGCGACGTACTGTGTGCCGTTGTCGTCGCTGCGCTGCATGGCGAGGTAGCGCTGCTGCTCCACGAAACCGCGCACGTGGCCCATGCTGCCGCTGGGGTATGAGCCACTGAAACCGGTGCCGCAGGCGCCGAGTTCGCACCTGAACATTTGTTCGAATCCGCCCTGTACGAGCGCCTGTTCGTAGTTGCGGAACACTTCCAGCACGCTGTTGGTCTTGGGGCTTTGGTAAATGATGCGGGTGACGGCGCCTTCCAGGTCCTGTTTTTGGGCGGCGCTTTCTTTGCCTCGGTCAATCGACCCGAGGCGCAGCGAATAAGCGTCGAAAGTCTTGGTGTCGTAGAATTTGATGACCGAACCCGCGAAACGCGACACGATCGGGTGGTCCTGGCTGTTGGGGACGTCTTTGGCCTGGGCGTGCAGTATTTGAGGAATGGCGAACAGGAAAGACAGGTAAAACAGGGCAGATGCTTTCATGGCTGAAATCAGTTGAATAAAATTGCATGAGTAACCAATGACGGGGGGACTCCTGCAAAAGGTTGCACACGCTCCGTCGTTTTATGAAAACTTCATTTTCCTGAACATCCGGTGCATTCTTCGCATCCGGTTGTTGGTATGGCGGTTTCCGTCGTTCGTACGCAGCTCTGAATTCTGCTGCATCCTTCCTCTCAGTTTTGTGCCTGTTGTATCGCGATTATCGGGAGACATTCCATGTTTTGAAAACATGGAATGTCTGGCACCCGAAGAAAAAATGTCCAACAGTATGCACCACTTACCTAAACATTCAAACACTATTTAACAATGAAAAACACACTTAAAACTGCCACTTCGCTCTTGTTCGTTTGCGCCTTCGCCGTCATTGGCTGCAAAAAAGACGAGCGCTCGCCCGCCGAAATCCTGACCGCCGGGACTTGCTGGAAAATGACTTTGCTGGAAGGCTACGACTCGGTCAATAAACTCTGGATTTCTGTCCCTATTGAGGATTGCGAGGCTGACAACTGCTTCACTTTCAGCGCCGATCAATCCTTCACGGTTAAAGAAGGTGCAGCCAAATGCGACCCCGATGATCCGCAGGAGTCCGAAGGCGCGTGGAGCATCAGCGACGATGGCAAGAAACTTTCCCTCACAGACTCCGGCACAACGGACACGGGCGACATCATCGAACTGACGGAAGGCAAACTGGTGTACGAACTGACTTTTGATGAGGAGAAAATCCGCGTGACGATGCGGGCGAACTGAAGCACGGCCGGCTGGTGCCAGCCATTCTTGCACCAGCCGGAGCCTTGCGGTGGACGGAAACACCTCGAAGCTGTGGCGGCACGACCTGGAGTCGTGCCGCCACTTGATTTACGCTTTTTCCACACAATCGAACATCCACTGCACCCCGAATTTGTCGGTGCAAGAGCCGTAGTAACTGCCCCAGAACATGTCCTGTAGTTCCATCTCCACCTTACCGCCTGTCGAGAGCGCGTCGAACAGCCGCTTCGTTTCGGCCCGCGTATCGGGCGAGAGGCAGATGTAGGAGTTGTTGCCCATCGCAACCTTGAAGCCCATGGACTCCGGCGCATCCGTGCCCATCAGCATGTGCCCGCCGAGGATGGACAGTCCGACGTGCATTACAAGATTTTTGTCGGCCTCAGCCAACGGTGGTGCGCCTTCCTGAGGCGGCATGCTGCCGAAGCGCATGATGCCGTCGCCGGTGAACTCACCGCCAAAAACAGATTTGTAGAAATTGAACGCTTCCTCCGTGTTGCGGGGGAAATTGAGGTAGGTGCCTACGCTTGCCATGATTCAAATGTTTTTGTGTTGAAAAAATGAGTGATGGGCAAAGGTATGTATATTTAAAACAAAATGTGTTAAAATATATTGAAAATTTTACGGGGAAATGGCTCTTTGCAAGGAAAGCGAGGTTTGCATGCCCTGAGTTTTGCGTTCGGTTTAAAAACTCGGCGTAGAACCCGAATCCCTGGGCCGGATACGGAAAAGATTTCCGATGTGGGGCGGTAGACCAACCATACCGGCAGCACAACAGCCTGATCAATCCCTGAAATCGGCTCTTTCCAATCGGTAAACAAAAGTGTCGTCTTCGCCGAACTGCCGCCTTTCCACGAAACGGAACCCCAGGCGTTCATAAAACCGGTGCGCTGCCGTATTGGATGCCAAAGGGTCAATCAGCACCGCCTCCACCGCCGGATCGGCAAAGCAGCGCTGGAGTGCCAGCCGCATCATTTCGGAGCCGTAACCTTTGCCGGTGTCATCCACCGCACCAATCCAGATATCGAGGGCGCGCAGGTTTTCGGGCACATCGCCCCAGTAATGCGTTTCCTCCCGCGCGGGGTCAATGATCTGGACAAAGCCGATGGGGCGCCCGTCGAGTTCTGCGATGAGTTGTTCGCGCCAGTCGGGGTGGCGGAGCAGTTCGGTTTCCCATTCCCAGTCGTCATTGGGGTCGGATTCGATCACGTGCGGTTGCTCGTCCCAATGCCGGAGCAGGGCGAGATCGGCAATGGTGGCAGGGCGGAGTTGGATCATTTTTTCGATAAATATAGATTTCTGCTAAGGTTATGTCCGTGTTGGAAGAAGCCGTTTTTTATCATCGGGAAAAATTGATAAGTCGCCGGGCAGAATTGGTATCGCCGCCGGGCATGGGTGCTCTCACCTTTGTGCCATCCAATCGAACAAACATTTTCACCGATTAAAAAGAAAAACGATGACACATTTTCAAGTTCCCGTCCGCGAACAAGTTTCCTCTGTCAACCAAGCCGCTTTCGACATGCTTCAAAAAGGTCTCGGTTTTGTGCCGAATCTTTTTGCCACATTGGCGCACAACGACACTGCGCTGGCCGATTACCTCGCCTTGCAAAATCGCAAAACCACCCTCCGCGCCAAAGAACGCGAGGTCATTAACCTGGTGGTGAGCCAGGTGAACGAATGCCTTTATTGCCTTTCGGCACATACGGCGCTGGGCAAAATGAACGGCTTCAGCGACGAGCAAATTCTCGAAATCCGCAGCGGCGAGGCTTCTTTCGACCCAAAACTCGACGCGCTGGCGAAATTCGTCCACCATGCCACCGTCAATCGCAGCAAACCCTCTGCCGAAACTGTCGAGCGCTTGCTTGCCGCCGGCTACACCAAAGCCAATCTGGTGGACATCATTGTCGTCATCGGCGACAAGATGATTACCAACTTTCTCTACGGCGCCACGCAAATTCCCGTTGACTTTCCGCTTGCTCCGGAATTGATAAACGTAACGGCCTGAATGATCGAACATTTAAACATTGGGCGGGCGAATGAACCTTCGCTTGCCCTTTTAGTTTTTCCAAATATATGCACTTCGAATACAACGAACCATCCGTCGGCGGACAGTTTCTGATGACAATGGATCATCCCTCATTCGCCCGATATTTTTTTGGGGAGCGGAAGCAAAAACTGCTCGCTATTGTGTGGAACCGGGGACCTGCACAGGTCATCACGGTTGATGAAGTAGCGTATACTTTTCCTGAAAATGCCTTTCTGAGCCTGAACGTGAGCCATTCATTCCGACTCGAACGTCCGGCGGATGCGTTGGTCTGGCAATTCAACCGCGAGTTTTACTGCATCATTGACCATGACCACGAGGTGTCGTGCGCCGGCTTGTTATTTTACGGCTGGCGCGGCATCGAGCCAATTTTCCCGATTGCGGCGGACATCCGGCAATTTGATTTGTTGGCACAAGTGTTTCGGGAAGAATTTAAAACACAGGATAATATCCAGGGTGAAATGCTGCGGGTCTTACTCAAACGCCTTGTCATAAAACTCACCCGCCTGGCGAAAAAGCAATACCTGGACAACGCCATCAGTGAGCCGGAACTGGATACAGTGCGGCAGTTCAACGTGTTGGTAGAGAACAATTACAAAAAACTGCACCAGGTGCAGGACTACGCCAAATTGATGTTCAAGTCGCCGAAAACGTTGAGCAACCTGTTTGCCCGGTACGGTCAAAAAAGCCCGCTGCTGATCATCTCCGAACGGATCTTGCTGGAAGGAAAACGCCAGTTGATATATACCGACCGTCCAAATGGCGAAATCGCATTCGACCTGGGTTTTGAAGAGCCTGCCCATTTCAGCCGTTTTTTCAAAAAAATGACCGGGCACAGTCCTTCGGATTTTAGAAAAAATTTAAAAGGACAATTGGAGGGCGGACGGCACACAAAACCGATGGTGGTAACCTGAGCCTTTTCTCCCGGCTTTCTTGTTTCCATATTTTAAGTATGTGGACAAAATAGTTTGACATTGGACGTTGGACTATAAGACCTTGGAAACCAATCATTTAGTCAAATGTCCAATGTCAAAAATCCAATGTCCGCTTGCTTAGGCCGTTTAAAGTCAAACCTATTTCTTTTTTTTGTGACCATGTTTGCCGGACTTTAACCGGGCACCCATTATTCAATATTTACTGCCGAAAATGAAACACTTATTTATTGGTTTGTCGCTCTGCATTGTTGCCGCAGCGGCACCCGCCCAAACCAGCAACCGCGTCGTTTTTTCTTTCACTCATAAAGCGGGCGGCGATACGCTGGAACTGGGCAACACCCATTTCAACATCTGGAACGGCAAACTGCTGAACATTACACGCGCCCAGTTCTATTTGTCCAAAATAGAGATCCTGCAACCCGGGGGTGGCGTCGTATCGCTTACCGACAAATATCTGTTGGTAAACGCCGAAAACTCCGATGCCGAATACGACCTTGGCGAATGGCCGGTGAACGCCGCGCAGGGCGTCAAACTGGGCCTCGGCGTGGACGCCGGCCACAACCACCTCGACCCGGCCGCTTATCCCGCCGACCACCCTTTGGCGCCGCAAAATCCTTCGATGCATTGGGGCTGGGCTGCCGGATACACCTTCCTGGTTGTAGAGGGTGAAGTGGACAACAACAACGACGGCACGCCGGAAATTGTGTATCAGTTCCACAACCTCGGCGATACGCTCTACAAAACCATCGAACTGAGCGGAACGGCAACTGCTGCCGGCGGCACGCTCCACCTGCACTTCGACCTCGACTATGCCAGGCTGTTCAAGGACATTCCGATGGCGCTCGAATACATCAACCACGGAAGCAACGGCCTCAACCAACTGATGATGAACAACGCCGCCGGAGAATCTTTTTTCTCGATGTCGTACGTTTCGGGCGCTCCCGAAGTCCTGAACAACTCGCTACGGGTATCTGCCGCGCCCAATCCCGCCGCCGGCGAAACACTGCTTCGCTACGACCTTCCTGCTGCCGGGCCGCTCCAACTGGTGCTGACCAACTGCTTCGGCCAACACGTGCGCGTCCTCGGCGGATTGCCGGCTTCGGGCGCCACCCGTTTGGCCACCGACGGTTTGCCGGAAGGCTTGTACCGGTTTGCTTTTTATGAAAATGGAAAATTGCTGGCGCAAAAGCCATTGATGGTAGTAGACCCATGAATCTCCGTTTGTCCGTATCCGTTTTGTCGCTCCCGCTTTTCTTTTTGTCCTGCCGGAAAGAAGAGCAGGCGCCTGTGCTGCCGCCGGATACCGGCGAATACGTGCTGGCCATACCGGCAGGATTCCCGCCTCCACCCATCCCTTCCGACAATCAGCTGACCCGCAGCCGGGTAGAGTTGGGCAGGCGGCTGTTCTACGAACCCGCGCTGAGCCGCGACAGCACGCGCTCCTGCGGCTCCTGTCATTTCGCGCACCTGGCTTTTTCCGACAGTACTGCCGTCAGTTTCGGCATAGAAGGTCGCCCCGGCACGCGCAATGCGCCCACCCTGGCCAATGTGGCCTATCAAAAAAAACTGCTGCGCGAAGCCAGTGTACCGACATTAGAAATGCAGATACTTGTGCCGATACAGGAACACAACGAATTCGATTTCAATATTCTGGAAATAGCCGAACGCCTGAACCGCATGCCGGATTACGTCGCCGCCGCTCAGGAGGCCTATGGCCGAGATCCGGATGCGTTCGTCATCACCCGTTCCATTGCCGCTTTCGAGCGGACGATGCTGAGTGGCAATTCGCCGTTCGATCGCTGGTTTTTTCAGGGAAAAATGCTGTCTGCCGCCGCCCGTCGCGGCTACGATCTGTTTCACAGCGAACGCCTGAGTTGCTCGAAATGCCACGAAGGATTTTTGTTCACCAACCAGGAGCCGGCCAACAACGGTCTTTACGAAGTGTATCCCGATTCGGGGCGCATGCGCCTGACGGGACTTGAAAGCGACCGCGCCCTGTTCAAAACGCCTACGTTGCGTAATGTGGCCGTCACGGCGCCCTACATGCACGACGGCTCGCTGCCGACCCTCCAGGCGGTGCTGGAACACTACGATTCCGGTGGCAAGGCTCACCCCAACAAAAGCCCGCTGGTGCGCCCGCTGGGGCTGACGGCGGCTGAAAAAGCAGATCTGATCGCGTTTTTGAACGCCCTGACCGACCCGGGATTTCTGAACAATCCCGCTTACCGGGCGCCCGAATAAAGCAGTTTTTTGCCTTCCGGTTAAACCATCGCGCCTTATCTTCGTCATAGCAAAACAAACAGGACAACTTGCAAGCCTCAGCGACGAACAAACCCGTGTCGGATGAACAGATCATGGAACTGCTGCGCTCGGACCGGACGTTCGAACGCGGGTTTCGCTTGCTGATGGAGCAGTACAAAGAACGGCTCTACTGGCATGTGCGCCGCTTGGTGCTGGTGCACGAAGACGCCGACGATGTGCTGCAAAACACGTTCATCAAAATCTACCGGGGTATTTTGCAGTTCGAAGGCAAGTCGAAATTGTACACCTGGCTTTATCGGATAGCGACGAACGAGGCCATCACGCACCTGCAGAGCAAGGCGCGCCACGCCGCCGCTTCGCTCGACGACGCGACGGTGCTGCTGACCAACCGCCTGCAGGCCGACGAATGGTTCGACGGCGATGACGTGCAGGTGCGGCTGCAAAAAGAAGTTGCCCGATTGCCTGAAAAACAACGCCTTGTGTTCAACCTGCGTTATTACGACGAAATGCCCTACGAGGAAATGTCGGCCATGCTCGATACTTCGGTGGGGGCTCTGAAAGCGTCGTTCCACCACGCGGTGAAGAAGATCGAGGCGGCGTTTAATGAAGATTGAGAAAGTTCAGAAGATTTAAAAGGTTTGGCAAAAACCCTCTAAACCCTCTAACCTTGATATTATGAAAAAAGAATCGCTCGACGACGAATTGAAAGGCCTTTCGCCTTTGCTGCGCGAGCTGCGCGGGCAGGACGACGGCTTCCGCGTGCCCGAAGGTTATTTCGGGGCCCTGGAAGATTCGGTGCTGGGCCGGGTGGATGCTTCGGCCATGCGCCGTAAACAAGTGATGGGAGCCAGGCGCGGCGGGCTTTTTGCCCGCTTTTCCCGGTCGCAGGTAGCGTGGGCAGTTGCAGCAGCGCTGACCTTAGTGCTGGCCGCGACGTGGCTGTTCCGCACGCCGCCGCAAACTGATGCGCTGCAGGCCGCGACGGCGCAGGAATTGACGGAAGAAGAAATAGAAGCCTATGTGCTGGAAAACATCCGCGATTTTGACGCCGAACTGCTCGCCGACGTTCCGGTCAATAGCCGTGCGCAACCGGAAACGAAACCCGCATCGCCCGCCGAAACCAAAACCAAAACTTCCGATCCGCTCGACGACCTTTCGGACGAGGAACTCGAATTGCTGCTCAAAGAAATGAGTGATGAAGAACTGGAAAACCTGCTGAAAACGTAAACGTGGTGCGATATTGAGATATCGAGATAGTGGGATATTATAATCATATTTTTGATTTTCAGAATCAATATCCCAATATCTGAAACCCCGTGAAACATTCAAATCCTCGACAATTGTTTGTACTATGAAGCGTCTGATATTTATCGTTTTGATGACCGGACTGTTGCCGGGTCTCTCTAAAGGCCAGGAAAACCTGGGCGAAAGGGTCAGGGCCCTGCGCGCCGAAGTCTATACCCGTGTGCTGAATCTTTCCTCCGAAGAGGCCGAGAAATTCTGGCCCATATTCAACGAATACGCCGACAACCGGGAAAACCTGCAAAAACAACTCAAACCCGAAGGCGACCTCGACGGCATGAGCGACCAGGAAGTGGAGGAATACGTCAAAAAATACTTCGAGGTCCGCCAGAAGGAGTTCGACCTGGAAAAAGACCTCGTGCAAAAACTGCGCAAAGTGTTGCCCATCCGCAAAATCGCCAAGTTGCCCAAAGCCGAGCGCGAATTCCGCGAATCGCTGCTCAAACGGTTGCAGGAACTAAGAGAGAGGCGACAGGAGCGGCGAAATCCGGGGGGGAAGAATTGAAGCGAAGTTTTTATGACCGGCCCGGCGTGATAACAATGGGAACGCGGATGATGCGGATGAAAACGGATTGCGAACAGATTAAAATCTGTGAAAATCTGCCCAATCCGCGTCATCCGCGTTCCCATTGATGCCGCGTTGTGTAGGTCGCAACCTGAGATAATTACTCTTGTATTACTGCCCAAAACTTACCTTCCGAAAACTTTACCGTCTTCGGGTTTGCAGGATTGATGCGCGGCTCCCGTATCTTAAAAGTTGCGGTAAAAGTACCTTCCACACGGTTGTTGGCGAGGTCTATGGTTTGTATTCTGAAAAAATTATCCGTGGCAGTCGTATCCAGATCATATCTGTCTTCAGTAACGTCGCCGTCGGAAGTCCAGGTAGTGTAAGTTGGACTGACAAAGTTTGGTATCAACGAACCCCCTGTCATTTTTTTTAGTCCGTATGTTTTGCCATCTTCAAATCTTGGAATAAAACTAAAACCAAAACTTTCTCTTTGTGCTCCATCTACTGAATAGGTTATGAAAATTATTGAAAGATAATTTGTGTCAAAGAAACTTTGAATTACACAAATGGCTTCAGCATTCCATTTGGCTGTTAACTTCTTTGCATAGCCTGCACCCATCGAAGTATCTCCGGGTTGATAGATAGGAACATAGACGACAGGCGTGTCAGGCGGTGGTGGGGGAGGCGGCGGGTCTGGTATTTTTTCTTTTTGACAGCCAAAGATCAGGCATACAGCGGCGAGCGCAACAAGAAAGTATTTCATAATTCAAGAGAATATTTAGCGATTGACAGAAAAGGTTCTAACCCCTGAAAAGGTCCCGTTGCAAAATGTCAAATAATACAATCCGGAAGAAAGCGAAATTTTCGACAGATCAATGTCGAATACTTCTGCATTATCGCTTGAAAACGCACCTTTTATTACGACCTGTCCTATTGAATTTGATAGGGTGTAGTCGGACGGGCCGCTCACCGGCGATGAAAACCGAAGAAACAAGTGATCGGTAACAGGATTGGGGAAAATAGTAAAAGATTGCTTTTCTTTAGGCGTTTCGTATATTTTCCGACTTTCTTCTTCGCCGCCTTCGAAGAACTCGCAGGATTCAACTTTTATCACGTCATTTACACAAACACCGTCGGTTGAACACACAAATACCAATAGCCAGAATATTTGGTTGGAAGGCGAATAGAATTGTATGGATTGGGCATTGCCCATGTATTCGCCATAATCGCCACCGGAGAAGACGTTGAACTCCGGGTCATCGTCTTTCCACCAGTGAAAGGTAAAAGGGCCGCTTCCCGGCTGCCCGGTAGCAGGTTCTTTTGCGATATCGGCAGTGTAAGTGACGGGCTCGTCGCAGATGACAGAAGGGCCGATCAGATCAATTTCCAATTCATCATCTACATAGTAGTCATCTACTTCGCACATGGAACGGCTGACGTGGTGAGCGTTTCTGTTCAATGAAGTGCCGGTGGGCGCTCCGTTGAACTCCACCTCCGGGTTGGAAAAGTTGAGAATGCGGGATTCGCCCTGCTGTTCGTCTTCTTTATACAGCACAGCCATCAAAGTGCGCTGCTCTGCATTGTCCTGGTCGGGAAAACGCCAACCGAAATTGCACACGTCGTCATCCTCATAATTCTCATCGCCTCCATTGCTTGTCCGGTTATGATTAAGCCAGAAAGCGTGTCCCAGCTCATGCGCGAATGTAAAACGCGGCCCCATCAGGTTGTTAATGGTGACAATTCCGAAAAATGGGTTGATGGTTGAAAAATATTTGAGTGCGCCCGCTACATTTGGATAGCGATCGTCAGTCAATAATATCATTAAGTCAGCATGTTTGGCTGTTCTGATATTAAAAGCATCTTGATCGTTTAAAAGTGTATCCAAGTCATCCTCAATTATCGGACTGCCAGTAAACTCAAATTCATAAGGTTCGATGACAAACCGGACCGTTCGCCCGGTGACCCCGCTGTTCAGCAAAGCGAAATTGATCGAATGAAGCCCTAATTGGAGATACAGTGGCGACCAGTCGAAACCAAGAAATTCTTCGGCCTCCGGAGTGAGTAACACCAATACGGATACCACCGCCTTGCAATCTCCGATACTGTCGCAGTTAGTCGGATTCGTAGTAATATCCACAGGCAACTGTGGCGATGGAAGACAATCCGTTTCAAGCGAGGTATCTCGGTCTATTTCAACCAGGGCGTTATACCGATCACTTAAGGGGTGCAGAAAGTAAATCTGATCGCCTACCTGGATATAACCTGCTTTACCGGTGCTGTCTTCCGCAATGCCTATATAGCCGGTTTTATTAAGCAAATTACCCCACCAGGTGAAGTTACCGTTAGACCTTTCGCTTACGCACCACCCTTGCGCAAGGATAGTCTGAGTGTCGCCCGGCATAGAGAAATTCAGTTGCCCGGTCGTTGAAAAATCGGGCATATCACCCACCTCTACCAGTCGAATAGTTTTAGTAGAAGGGTGTGAATCGAATGATTGCCATCGGTTGTCTTCCACCTGAGTGAAATTAGCCTGTGAAAGTGAAATCTCGGTCAGGAACTGCCCTGACTGGGCGTGAAGCGCAACCGTGCTACAGTAAAGAGAGAGAGAGAGAGAGAGAGAGAAGAATTTACGGGTTGAACTAAGGAGAGATTGCATCATTGGGCAAAGAAAATGGAAGTTAATAAATCAAATGGTATTACAAAAGTAAGCAATCTTTTTCATTAACCTGCCGCTCATACAAAAATTTAACATAGTCATGAATCATCCCGAATTTTGTAACAATGTAAAAACAATGTATGAGCACTTTGTGCCGCTGTTGTGCATCCTTGCCAACAGCAGATTTGAATTGTCGTTGGCGAGGACGCACAACGACGGCACAGAGTACTTTTTTCAAGGCAATATCGTGAAAAACGTGTTGTATTTGTATTGCTACAAAATTCGGAGCGACTCATGTAGCGTGAATCTTTGTACCTGATTATTTTACCGCGAACGTCCCCTCAAACTTTGGCTTCCACGTTTCCGCAATCGCCCAGGCGCGGAACTTCGCGTTGTCGGCTGCCGGCCCGGCAAAATGGTCGTCCACCGTCGTTCGGAACAATTCCACCCAGCGGTCAAAATGCGTGGCTTTGAGCGGGTGTTTTTGATGCAGATCGAAGTGTTTCTGCACAGGATTGCCGCGGTAACCGTCGGAACTGCCCAATAAAATAAACTCCCAGAAAGCGTACATCACGGGCAAGTGACGCGGCCAGTCCACCTGCGCGATGTCGTTGAAGATATAGCCGATCACATCGTCGGCCTTTACTTTGTCGTAGAAAGCGTCAATCAGCGTTTTGACGTCGGCTGGGGTCATTATATCCGTATGTGTTGTGTGCATTGTTGTTCGCAATTTTTTTCCTGTAAATGCGAAATCGGGGGCGGGGGTATGTCTGAAATTTTTCACGGAAAAATTTCAGACATACCCCCGCCCCCGATTTCGCATTCCCCTAATACTTCACCACGATTTCCTGGTACAATTCATTTTTCGGGCCGCGCGCCTGCATGGTCACGACCGGGCGGTCGTTGACCCAATAGATCTTGAGGATACCGAAATTCCTTTTCACGATCATGTCGCCCACGCGGTATTTGTTGGGCTCGCTGTTGCCGCTGCGAACGTGCGTCAAACCGCTCGAAGTGAAGTCGTAGAGCGGGTAGGGGAGACCCTGGAGATCCATTTTCGACACCTCCGTCATGTGGCGGTCGCCGGAGAGGATGAGCAGATTTTTGGGTTTGGTTTGGGCGATGAGGCTAAGCAGGCGTTTGCGCTGGTTGGGGAAATTGCCCCATTTTTCGTGCGGATGTTCGTCCGAGATCACCTGGACGCTGGAACACAGGATATTCAGGTTGGCCTTGCTGTTGCGCAGCTCGTTTTCGAGCCATTTCCACTGTGCTTCGCCGAGCATTTGACCGTCCATGTTGGGGATGTAGCGGCGTTTTTTGGTGGGATCGGGTTCGAGCGGGTCGCGGAAGTAGCGCGTGTCCATCACGATGACTTTGATGCGCTGGTTGGCTTGGCCGAAAGTGTAGGATTGGTAAGCGCCTTCGCGTTTGCGCAGGGGGCTTTTCATCGGCACGTCGAGAAAATCCATGAGGCATTTTTTTGCGCCTTTTTTCATGGGATAGTCTTTGCAGCCGTCGTTGATGCCGTAGTCGTGGTCGTCGTACACGCCGATGACCTGCGCTTTGGAGCGCAATTTCTTGTATTCCGGATTGGTTTTCAGGCGTTTGTAATGTGCGGCGAGGGCCTTCATGTTGGAAGTGTCGGCGTAAATGATGTCGCCGAGCCATACCCAGAGATTGGGGTTATTGGCGTTCACTTCGGTCCAGAGTTGCGGCATGTTCGCCTTGTTGCAGGAGCCGAAACCGATCACGGCGAGCCCCTGTAAAGTATCTATCGGTTTGGGTTGGTAAGCTTCCGCATCGAGCACTTCGACGTCCTCTTCGGCGGAGGGCGCTGCTTTGGCGTTCGCACCGGCATCGTATGCGACCGGTTTTTGTGCGGCAGGGGCCTGGCCGGTTTTTTCCTGCAACACGTCTTTTTTGGGTTTTTGAGCGGGTTTGTTTTGTTGTGCAAATGCGTTGACCGCCAGGAACAATCCGGCAACCAGCATAACCAGCAATTTTGATTTTTTCATAAATGGGAAAATGAAACAGCGGATTGAAAAACAGAAGGTTTCGTCTTCAAACGTTGCTGTTGCGAAAATCGTACAAAAAACAACTTTACGATTCGTTAACCTGTGTTAATCATGTCGCACATCTCTTCCGACGCGGCAAATGTCGCGGGGTATCAAAAAAAATCCGGCAAGACAACCTCAACGTTTGATGCGTCGCCACTATATTTACCAAGACAAATATCACAAAGCATGAACAAAAAACTGCTATTGCTCCCACCTTCGCTTTTACCCGCCAAAATCCCGACGACGGCGGGAAGGCTTCGGCGGATAAACCTGCTCCCGCCTTCGTTAAAACTATGGCGGGTAAACCTGCCTGCTGCCATTGCCTGCTGCCTGCTGCTGCTTTCCTCCTGCAACTATACCATCAAGATCAAGGATGGCCCCACCGCCTATGACCGCAAACAATACGCCGTGGCCGCTCCGATGCTGGAGAAAGAGTTCAACAAAGCCAAAACCCGCACGGAAAAGGGCCAGCTGGCCTACGAACTCGCCGAATCGTACCGCCAGACCGGCCAGGACGAAAAGTCGCTCGACTGGTATAAAAAGGCTTACGACAACAATTACGGCGCCGATGCACTGAAAGGGTACGCCTACGCGCTCAAAAAACTCGAACGCTACCCTGCCGCCCGCGACGCTTTTAAAAACCTCGGCATCGAGATCGGCTCGCCTTACGAATACCGCAAAGAGATCACTGCCTGCAACGTGGCCGAAGGTTGGCTCAAAGAAACGCCGGCGAACGGCTGGAAAGTGGAAGTGGCCGCTTTCAACAGCCCGCAAAACGACTTCGCCCCGGTGTTTTTCCGCGACGGACGCTTAGTGTTCACCAGCGACCGCGCCATGAGTAAAAGCGAAGGCGCGTACAACTGGACGGGCCACAAGTTCATGGACATCTTTATCGTAGAGCCCGACGGCGCCAGCGCACAGGTGTTCGACAACATCCTGAATACCAACGACAACGAGGGCACGCCGTGTTTCAACGGCGCCGGCACCGCGATGTTTTTCGTGCGCGTGAAAGGCGCCTACAAGGGCGACGACGCTTTTTGCAAAATTTATTTTTCGGAAAAAAGCGCAGCCGACGCCGGCTGGAGCGAACCCCAGCCGCTGCCGTTCCAGAAAGAAAAGATCAACTACGTGCACCCGGCGCTGTCGGCGGACGGCAATACGCTTTTCTTCGCCTGCAACGACCCGGAAGGCTGGGGCGGCTACGATCTCTATTCGGTGCAGCGCAACTCAAAAACCGAATCCGGCTGGGACGATCCCCGACTGCTCAGCCGCAACCTCAATACTCCCGGCAACGAAGCTTTTCCTGCCCTCGACGGCGATACGCTCTATTTCGCTTCCGACGGGCTGCCGGGCATGGGCGGCTACGACATCTTCCGCAGCTACCGGTCCGAGCGCAATGCCTGGGCGCCGCCCATCAACCTCAAGTCGCCCGTCAACAGCGGGGCAGATGATTTCGGATTTATAGTGGAACGCAAACAAGCCGCTGCCAACGCCCCGAAACCCTCGAAACCCGGCGACCTGATCAAAGCCGGATTTTTTACCAGCAACCGGCCCGGCAGCCGGGGCGACGATATTTACCGCTTCGAGCAGCGCGTCCCGCCGCCCAAACCGCCCAAGACCGATACGACTGCTGCGAAACCGCTGGCTTACAAGATGATCCTGGAAGGATACGTCCTGGAAAAAATATTCGCCGACCCCAATGACCCCAACAGCAAGGTGCTGGGCCGCAAACCCCTGAACGGCGCAACGGTGCAGGCCGAATTCGGCAGCAAAAAACAACCTTTCACCGTTAAGGATGACGGCTATTTCAAAATGGAACTGGCCGAGAACATGGATTACAACTTTACCGCCGCGTTGGAAGGTTACCTGTCCAACGGGGCAAAATTCAGCACCAAAGGCATCGCGAAAGACCCTGCCAATCCCGAGCAGACTTTCGAGATCGAGATCGTGCTGGACAAGATCTACCGCAACAAGGAAATCGTGCTGGAAAATATTTACTACGATTACGACAAGTGGGACATCCGCCCCGACGCCGAGCCGACGCTCAACCGCCTCGCCGAGGTGCTCAAACAAAACCCGGCGATCCGCATCCAGTTGGGCAGCCATACCGACTGCCGGGGCAACGACGGCTACAACGAAGACTTGTCGCAGAAACGCGCCCAGAGCGCCGTCAATTACCTCATATCGAGGGGCATAGACCCCAACAGACTCGGAGCGGTGGGCTACGGAGAAACCCAACCCGCAGTTGGTTGCGCGTGCTCGCGCTGCACCGAGGCCGAACACCAGGCCAACCGGCGGACGACGTTTAAAGTAGTGGAGTGAGATCACCCATTATTTTAGTTAAGAACCAACCCTGAGCCCCTTGCCGACGTCTTAACGATTGTTAAAACTTTCGTAAAGTTGATTATGACGGAAGCATGACATTCGGAGGACGGTATAACTTTAGGAAATCTTTTTGCGCGTACCTGCTGTGGGAAAACAAGATTCTTGTTGCGAGGAATAAAAAACAAGCAGCGGGAAAGCCGTAATATTTGTCTTGCGGAAAAATATTCTTCGATAAACACACATCAATTTTACTTTCACCCTTTACAAAAGAACATGGAACCATGAAAAAAATCGGAACTACCCTCACTTTGTTCGGTGCATTGATGATGCTGGTCGCCTGCAGTAAAAAGGCCGATTTCGATTATCACTACTATTCACCGGAAGAATTCGCCACGCTTTCGCAGTATCTCAATCTGCCCGACCTGCCCGACGAATATATAGTGAATTTCCCGGCGCACCTGCGCAGCGCCGGTTTGTTTCCCCGTCCCGTGGAGCGCGACAAAGCGGTGTTGGGCCGTGTGCTTTTTTATGACACGAAACTCTCCAAGGATGGCACCATCGCCTGCGCCAGTTGCCACAAGCAGGAACTGGGTTTTGGCGACGATGTGGCTTTCAGTAAAGGAGTGTACGATCGCTCCACTGCGCGCAACTCCATCGCGCTTTCGTCGGTGTCCAATTTTTCCGCTTATTACGGTACCGACCTGAACGGCTCGCAGGCCATCCGTTTTTTCTGGGACAACCGCGCCGAGACGGCTGCCGAACAAAGCCAGGGCTCACTCACCAATGAAAGAGAAATGGACATGCACATGGACGAAGTGGTGGCAGCCGTACAGTCGCAGCCCTACTATTCTCCCCTGTTCAAAAAAGCTTTCGGCGACGATTATGTGACCGCCGACCGGGTGAAAGAGTCCATTTCCAATTTCGTGAATGCGATGGGTTCCTACCAGAGCAAATTCGACGACGAAGCGGGCAAAATAAGCGGTTACAATTTCCCTTCCACCTATACCAATTTCAGCGGGTTCAACAGCCAGCAGAATCGCGGCCTGCAGCTGTATCAGTCCAATTGCGCTTCCTGCCATAGCCCGATCATGGGACGCCCCATGTTGTTCAACGCCAGCAATGGCCTGAACGCCGTCACTGACCCGAACGACCTCGGCGTGGGCGCCATCACGGGCAATTCGCAGGACGAAGGCACCTTCAAAGTGCCGACCCTGCGCAACATCGCGCTTACGGCTCCTTACATGCACGACGGGCGCTTCAAGACGCTGGAAGAAGTAATAGAGTTTTACAATTCCGGCATTCAGGATCACCCCAATTTGCATGAATTCCTCCGGGTGAACGGCACCCCTCAGCGGCTCAATCTTTCCAACGACGACAAACAAGCCCTGATCGCCTTCCTGAATACGCTCACGGACGATCATGCGCGGACGGATCCGAAATTCTCCAATCCGTTCAAGTAGTAGCACTTGTCTTTTTGCCGTGTCGTATCGGGTGCAGCGAAGCATATGCCAAGATGTTGATTATCATATATATCCAGGCAAAAGCTTCGCTGCGCCCGACACGGTGCGGTGGTGAAGAAAAGCCTGCACCTTATGACCTGGCAGACTTGCGTTCAAACTTTCCGGATTCCAATGCGATCTGTTTTCCTTGCCCTCGCCCATATTCTGGTTATCAGTGTGGCTGCCCCTGCGCAGCATTATTACTACACACCCAACAGCATACACATCCCCGTTTTGAAAGAAAAAGGCGATGCGGCTGCGGGTATCGGCATGGGCTGGGGGAATGATTATTTTGCGCCGGAAGGACAGGTTGTTTACAGCCCTGTGCAGCACGGCGCGGTCATGGTGAATGGCTTCCTTGCCGGCAATCCCGGTGTGCGGGACGATACGGAGATTGGTGCGAGTTTCCGGTTTGTAGAACTGGGTGTGGGCGCTTACCAGGCGTTGGAGCGGGGATCGGCAAGTGTCTTTGCCGGGGTGGGGCAGGGCAATCTGTATAACTATTACGGTAACGACAATTTTTCGAGCTTCAGGGTGCGCCGCTACTTCGTGCAGCCCGGACTGATGTACGAAGACAAATATTTTCGCTGCGGTCTGGCGTTGCGCCTCACACGCATTTCTTACCCGAAGGGTGAATCATCGTTCGACATCAACGAGAACGAACTGGCGGCCATCCGCAAGATCGAGGAGGATGCGCCTTTCTTTATGCCGGAACTGGGTTTGTCGGGCGGCATCGAGATCACCCCCTGCGTCCTGTCGGTCAATATTACTTCCGTTTTTCCCGACGCGCCCGGTCTGAATTTTTCCCGTTTCAATATGAACCTGACGCTGTCGTTCGATTTCGGGAAGATGAAAAAGATGAAAAAAGGGGAAAATTGAGCGGAATGGTTCAATTCATCACATCCACATCGAGCACCACCTCCAGCAGCAGGCGGATGTCGCTGTAAAATTCACTCACCGCTTCAAAACTGGCGTTGTTGGCAAACAGCGATGGCTCCAGCAAGTCTTTGTCCTGCGTGAGGGCAAGGTAGATTTTATCGGCGATGATGGAGAAATAAATCTCTTTCTGGCGGTTCTTCTGCTGGAACATTTCCCTGAATTGAAGAATGATCTGCTGCATGTCGGTGGAGATCACATCCTGTATGCGGATATCCGGCGTGGCGTAGGTATCGAAAAAAACCTCGAACTCCGGCAACAGGTTGTCCTTTACCCGGCGGCCGCCCACGAGGTGAAAGGCGCGTTCGCTGCGGCTCAGGTATTTGCGGTAAGCATCGGGCAACACCAGTACCCCGCCGTGCAAGTCCCAGCGTTTGTAATCACCGATGAGGAAAATGCCGCGAAACACATAATCTAATTTGTTGCGCGCGGGCGAAAACTCCTGCACCCGGAGTTCGCTCAACTCGAAAGGCGTTTCGCGCACCTGACCGTGTATGCGATCCTCTCCCGCGTAGTCGTCGGCCGTTGTGAAAATGCGGCTTTCGAGAAACTGCTTTTTGGAAATAAATCCTTTCGGATCGTACCCCGCGAAAGAAAAATTGACGTCGTTGTCAATAAAATCGAGGATCAGGCCGACGATACGCGGTTTGAATTCCTGGTAAAATACCTGTACGCGGAACAACAAGTAAGAGATCCAGATGACCACGGGTATCAGCAGCAACAAGGTAAACACAAACACGCCGACAAAAACCTGCATGGCCACCACGCCGGCTATGAGCACACCCGACAACGCCAGCAAGCGCACCAGCCGCCGCCGCCGCTGTTCGAGGTGCAACAGTTCCGGATGTATGTTCTGGTTGTAAAAAAGGCGGAAGTCGTTGTAGGCGTTCTGCACGGATTTTTGATTTCGGATTTTTGAATGCGGATTGCGGATTGATGATTGCGGATTTCAGCACAATCCGCAATCAATCAATCCGCAATCCGCATTCAAAGTTCAAGTCCTTTTTGCTGCGTATATTCCTCGATGTAATCGTCAATGAGTTGTACGAGCAGGTCCTTCATGTAGGAATTTTCCAGGCGGGCGATGGTTTTGAGTTTTTCTAATTTGGTGCGGTCAACGGTAACGGTCAGGCGTTTTTTACCGGTGGCTTCATCCGTGTTGATTTCCTGCACGTCTATCGTCTGCCGGATGAGCGCATCCAGGCCGGTCAACGGTGGGCGGTAAGTAATACTGGCGCCGGTTGCCTTGGTTTTTCCGCTTGGTGTGGTGGTGTCTGGTTGGTTGGCGTCATAACGTTCGAGGCTTTCTTCCAGCGCTTCCTGGAGCAGGGAGTCGAGGTCGGCCATGAAGTTTTTGTGCGCGGATTTGCGCTCGGCCGAGTGGGCCACAGCCATGCCGGCGCCCAGCAGGTTCTCTTCCGCGCTATGCGTATCGTTGAACAGGTCGTCGAGACCTTCGGAGAATCTTTTTTTACTCATAAGGGTCTGATTTTCAGGCTTCCTGTTCCCGTTGTGCGACAGATTTTGCATGGATGCCGTTTTCCACCCTATCCAGGAATTCCCGGCTCAAGGCCAGGTAATCCGCTGCACCGGGGCTTTTCGGGCTGTATTCGAAGATGTCCTTGCGCTGTGCGGGCGCTTCGGCCAGGGCGACGTTGTCGCGGATGTAGGTACCGAACACTTTATCGCCGAAATACTTGTGTATAGTGTCCACCACATCGCGGTTGAGCACGCGGCGGCTGTCGTACATCGTAGCGATTACACCCGCCATTTCCACCTGCTTGTTGAGGCGGAATTTTACCTTGTCAATCACCTGCTTGATCTTGGCGAGTCCCTGCACGGCAAGGAACTCCGTTTGCAACGGGATCAGCACATAGCGGCTGCTCGTCAGCGCGTTCAATGTCAGCAAGCCGAGTGAAGGCGGGCAGTCAATCAGGATAAAATCGTAATCGTCGGCCACCTGGCTCAACAGTTCGCGCAGGATGAATTCGCGACCCGCTTCGTTGATGAGTTCCATTTCCGCGCCCGACAGGTCGAGCGAGGAGGTGATCACGTCGAGGTTTTGTTTATAGGTATAAGGTGTGAGTTCGCTTTCGCCGCGCAAAGCCTCGTATATCGTAGATTTCTGGCGCGGGATGCCCAGCGAGATCGTCAGGTTGGCTTGCGGGTCGAGGTCAATCAGCAAAACCCGTTTGCCGAGTTCCACGAGGCCGGCGCCAATATTAATGGCGCTGGTCGTTTTGCCGACGCCGCCTTTGTGGTTGAGAAGAGATACGACTATGCCCATTTTGTTGCGGTTAACGGGTTACAGGTTAGCTGGTTGCGGGTTTCGCCAACAAAAGTACAAAACTTTATCAAACAACATCCATGTCAAAAAGGATGCCCGACGGATTTCCGTCCGTTTGTTTTAGAAAAAATTTCCACTGGAAAAGTATGCAAAAAATTGATTCTCAGCGATAAAAAAGCGCATTCTCAAAAAAAATTGCTTTTGCGCAAAAAAAATCTTTGACATTTTTTGTTTTTAAAAACTCTTTGTTTTAAGTTTGCATCGTCAAATTTCAATACAAGGTACTTTCGCCATTTATCTCACATTAAAAAATCACGCGCCATGATCAAGGAAGACCGCATCGAACTTAACAAGCGCTTTATTCAAGCCTTCAAATTATTGGAAGACAGAGGCGCCATTGTCAAAAATGACCGCAGCGGCCGGGGCGTCGGCGATGTAGCCGAAAAAGTACTCGGCAACAAAGCTTACGGGCACATCGTCCGCGCCTTCCTCAATCCCGACAGCAAGCGCGTGATTGACTATGGTCAAGCCAAATCCTTTTGCCGCGCTTACGACATTAACGAAGCCTGGCTCATTTATGGCATCGGCAATCCCTTCGGCTTCGAAGCGCCCGGCGACGCTTTTGCCAACGACCGTGGCGGCGTCTCTGCCGGTGGTAATATTCTTTTTACCACCATTCGCGCCTTCGCAGGCAGCACCCTCGGCGCTGAAAACCAGGAAGATAACACCTATTTTTCCATTCCGGGGGTAAGCGGTCCGGGCCTCGTGGCCTTCCAGATCGAAGGTAACTCGATGGATCCGGTGATCAAACACAATGACATTGTCGTCTGCAAATCGGTAGAGAACCTCAATGACATCCGCGACAACGAGATCTACGCCGTGCGCAGCAACGGCAGTGTGTGGGTGAAATATGTCCAGAAAATCTTTAACAACCGCGGGCGCATCACGCGCCTCAAACTGATCTCTGCCAATTACTTCGACAACGATCCCTTCGAGGAAGAAGTGAACGAGACGACGCGCCTGTATAAGGTGGTGAGAAAGATCAGCAACGTATAGACGGTAGACGGTTGACGGTAGACGGTGAACGGTGTAGAGTTAACAAGATAAAGGGTGTGTCGTCTACCGTCTACCGTCTACCGTTCAAAAATCTATCCTGCTGTTTATTGTTTTCGGAGCCTCCCGGCGGAATTGCCGGAGAGGCTTTTTGTATGTTGTGTATATGCTTTTATAATGATCTCGGGGACTAAAAAACGAATTCCCGGCGACATTCGCCGGGAATTCAAAGACGTGAAAAAATTTACTTTAAACCTCACTTCCAATGTGTCCTGTCAATTTATCTCGAAAGATCGCCTTTAAAAGTTCCACAATCTGCTGATATTGAAACCGATCAGGAACGCTCCGTCTTCGTAATCATTTTGGTTGAACACATTATTCCTTTGTGGTACAATACTGCCGTAGTTACCTGCAAATACCTGGAAAGCGTGCGCGCTTGTCGTGATTTCCAACCCAAAGGAAATGTTCGGATACGGATTGTTCGTGGTATGCGCGGTGATGGGTTGGTCTGCTCCGACCATTATTGCCATCCCTTCGGTAATTTTATACCTGCCCATGAAAGCAATGGCAAAATGCGCGTTTTCCATTTTCTTCTGAATATCGCCGTTGTCGTCGAGATAACCCTCTACGTTGTTGTAATAAGACAGGCTGGGCGCTACCTGGACAGAAAACTTCTCCGTCACTTTCCTGGCGATCATCAATTGGTGGAAATACGACAGGCGATCTGTTCCTCTGGCAAAGAATTTCTTATCCCTGCTGTCCACGACCATATTGCCAAAGTAAGTCACACTAAAAGGCATACCCCCCCCTTTCATTTGTTGCAACAGTGCATATTTAATATTAAAATCCCACTGAAGCCTTTCTTTGGTCAGACCAAAGCCGACAAACAATTTTGAAATGGGCGCGTAATTGAAACCGAGACGAATATTGCCGGGAGCAAAAATCCCCCACACGTCGTCATATCCATTTTTTACTGTCCCAAAACGGTGCTGGATATCCATTTCAAATGTTCCCTTGAGGGGAACCATTACTGTTTGATTGTCAATAAACCACACACTTTCGAATGTGTTCTTGACCGCCTTTCTGGTTTCGCCTGTCGGGGACGCCTCCTCATCTTGGGCAGAAAGGTTACCAACCATCAAGCACAGGAGCGGCAGGACGATCATGCCGGCTTTCTGTAAAAATGGTGATATACTATTGATGAAATTTTTCATGATGCAATTTTTTTAATTGTTTTGAGCGCCTTGTTTAATCCATGCAAGAATCGTTGCCGCGATCGTTGGATCAACGCCGCTGACAGGCATAACCGGCGTGCGTTTTCCGCTGACGAATTCATAGACCAAACTGTTTTCCGGGCTGCTGACGTCTATGTAGCCGCCATTCGTGAGCGTATTAAATGCTTTGTCGGAACTCAGATCCGGGCTGACGCCGTTCGAGTTGTGGCAACCGCTGATACTGCAACTTTTCTCGAAGATGGGAATGACATCTCCTGCAAAGCTGACATCCTCGGTAATTTCGAGGTCCTGGGTCAGGTCGAGTGTCGTACCCTTGTAGCACCCCCCGCTTAAAATCAGGGCAAGCAGGACGATGCCTATAACCGGTACTATTCTTTTCTTTGTCATGATCATGAATTTTAGATGAACAAAAGAACAATACCGCCTATTTTTGAAACTTCAATAGCAAATTGGCTTTAATAGCATGTGCTATTTGTGCGTTTTCAAATATAGCAAAGCCAAAGTTTTGATCTTCAAGAGAAGAGAAATCAATGTCTTTCTTTTCGCTATCTGCCGTTTTTAAAGCTCTTTTGTATTCAAGTATCCAACCTGTTCCATTGTGAACTGCCTTGCATGTGATGTCGCCCCGGCTGCCTTCAAATGCCGACATGTAGATATAAGGAATAGCCTTAGCTCCTACACCCGTACCATCTCTTTGATAAGCGACATCCGTATTGGGGTCTATTGTAGTTCCATCATCCAAGGTGAGAATACCGTTTTCATCAACAGCCGTGACCTTCTTGGCAGTGCCATCACTGATTTCGGACCCTAAAATCCAATTGTAGCGAGTCCTGTTCGGAATCACATATTTCGGGACATCAACCGTAACTTCCGGCATTGACCCGCTGACGACGAGTTTTTGCGTGTTGTTTGAATAGCCGCCGGTTCCGGCATCGCTTTTCCTACCGTTCGGATAGGTATTGTCCTGGTATTGGTCGTCAAACTGGCCGAAATTCTGACCACCGCGTACTGCTTTCCAGTGCCACATATCTATTCTCTCAAAGGGACTGTTGGTGCGGTGACGAGCGTACCCATCGGCTTGACCCATCCCCGTATGGCACGACTTAAAGCAAGTGCCATTGTTCCAGCCTGAAACGGAGTTGTCAATGTTCCAGAGCATTGCTATTTTATCTTCATAAAATGCAGGGCGTGTTATGGACCCCGTAGCGCTGAAAGCAGGCGCCCCGCTCTCGTGAGCCCATTTTTTCGCGACAGGGTCAAAGTACCAGGGTTCGCGTACCAATGATTCGGTAGGGTCTGTCCATTCAGCCAGAAAATAAATGTTTTCGGCGTCGTAAGCAGACCGCAACGTGATGGAAGAAATGACGTTCCCGACGTAGCTTCTGAACAAATCCCCACTGGGATCGGGCACCACTGCTTCAAATTCCAGCTTGGTGCTGTTTTCCCATATGGCATCAACTGTACCATCAATGGCTGGTGGAGCGGTTACTTTTTGGGATAGCAGAACATTGCCACCTACCGTTGTGTCATCGCCTCCTAAAATTTGATCGTCTTGCCGGCAGTATGATAAAATGAAAATAGTACTTGCCAGGAAAGCGAACACGAAAGTGATTTTGCTAATGTTTTTCATAATTCGATGTTTGAACACTTTGATCAATGTGAATGAACCAATTGTTGAAAGATCATAAAAAATGACCTTAACAACATTCAAATGTAACATCGAAAATTATGACAATTCCATGACCAATCTCAGGCGGTGCACTAATACTGATCATGCACTTCTAAAACATTTGGTTAAGGATTGAAGATGGGTTCTTTATTTATTAAATCTCTGATGAAAAAAAACAGGTTCCCGGCAAAATCGCCGGGAACCTGCGTTGGTGTTAATAATATAACCTTCTTTATTTCTTCAGTGTCCGCATATAGTTGACCACATTCCAGACATCCACTTCATCGGGTATTTTCTTTTTGAAGGAGGGCATGTCGTCGCGGCCTTCGTTCGTTTTATAGAACAACGCGCCGTCGCTTTGCGACTGGAAATCGGCGGTGGAAAAATCTCCGCATTTCGTTTTCAGTTGCGCCGCTTTGGTGCCATCGCCCAATCCCTTCGAACCGTGGCATGATTTGCAGTGCTTGGCATACAGGGCTTTACCCGCGCTGATGGATTCGGCATCCGCTTTAACGGGATTTTTCATTTTTTTATACTTTTCAGGAACAACCCAGGGATTTCCCTGAGGCGGTTGCGTAAAGGCAGTTGCAATCAGAATGGCAAATACCGTGAGGATGCCAATCTGCAGGACTTTTGTTGCGTTCATGATGTGCAAAGTTTAAGTGAATGAAAGTTATTATTTCGTGTCTTGCAAATTGACTTTGCTTCGACCAAATTTTTTTATTTTGAAGGTTTGATACACTATGTACAGAATGACTCCCCAGATGCCGATGATCATTGCATTGACAATCACGATCAGATAAATGGGGGCGTTTGCTCTGGATGACCACAATTCCCGCGCATTTTTGGCCGGGTCAACGACCACCGGAACACCCCAGTTTATCTTTCTCCGGAATTCCAGATTGCCAAACCGTTCGTGATCGTCTACCCTCGCGACAATGATCAGGTTTCCCGCAGTATCGCCCGGAATATCAGCCGGAAATTCTGCCGCGATCTCTCCCTCCTCATCGGTGGTCTCCGGGTCTTCTGTGATGGGTAGCAATCCGAACAACCTCTGTACGTAAAGATTCACTTCCACTTCTCCGACGGGCACTTCTTCGCCGTTCTCATCCATTGCTTTCAGCGAAATACGAACCTGTCTCACGGAGTCCTCTTCTTCCAATGTCATCTCAAAAGCCGATTCCGCCACTGTGATCTGTTCTTCGGTATCTTCAAACCGTTCATTGTTTTCAATGGCAGCAATATAGGTATATTCGAACGAAGGCGTGGCAAATTTTTCTTCTCCCTCAGGCAAGATCAACATCGCCAAACCTTTGTCATTAGACGTAGAAGATCCCAAAAGTTGCCCCGGAGCGGCTTCATTCCGGTAAAAATTTACCGGTACGCCCTTCGCGGCCTGCCAGGCGTCTTCCACCTTGGTTTTTACCGTTGTTTCCAGCATTTTGGTTTTATTATTGGCTTCCGTGTAGCGCAATTCAATACTGACTTCCGCCTTTCCATTTTCATCGCTTGTGGCTGTGCTGTCACTTTCCGTTTGCGCACCGGCGTTTGTCGCAGCGAGCAGCAGTGCCGTTGCCCAGAAAAGGCCGCATCGGCCCAAATGCCTGGATATGCTTATCTTTTTCATAGGTGTATCATTCTTTGATGAATCATGTAGTTTGGTTTTCACCTTTTGCCAACCCGGCTTCCTCAATTTCTTCCACCACCGGAATGATGGGGAAAAGTCTGCTCAGGATAGCCATAATCAACAAGGCGCCGGCCAGCGTGGAAGCAGTGATCCACCACTCTTTAAACGTGGGAAAATAATGCTGCCACGATTCCGGCACCCTCGTCATGGGAATATAGGGATGGCTCAGGGTGGGGATAACAATGAGGAATCGTTTGAACCAGGCTCCGACAATCACAAATATGGACATGATGAACATCGGCAATGGCTTGCGGCCTTTAGGGCTCAACAAAACTATGATTGGTATGATCATGCCAAACACCTGCACTGCCCAAAACAGAGGGGCATAACGGCCATAAAATAAAGATTTCAGGTGATCGCTTTCAAAGGCCTTCATTTTATAGGCCGGCACGAAGTATTCATTGATGTTAAAATACAGGTATAACAACGACAACAACACGAGCAATTTGCCCATATTACTGAAGTGTTTGTCGGTGATGTACTTTTCAAACTTGTAGAAAGTTCTGAAAATATACATCATGGCAATAACCCCTGCTGCACCGACCATAAAGGCGCCCGACACGAAATAAGGACCAAAATTGGTACTGTCCCACCCGGGCCGAAGGGTGGTTGCAAACAGCCAGGATGTGACGGTGTGAATTCCGAAAGCCACCGGAATGATCAGGATGGATAAATACAGCTCGGACTTATGCAGAATTTTTACCTGCTCGGGGTGGTTATTCCATCCCAGGGCGAGTATTTTATACAGTTTTTGTTGCCATTTCGGAAGGTCTTTGGCGCGGTCCCGCAGCAAGGCCATGTCGGGGATCAGCGGCAAATAAAGCAACAGTAAACTGATGACCATGTATGTGCTGATAACGATGACGTCCCAGGTGATGGGCGACTGAATCCGGGCATGGAAGATGACATTCAGGAACCTGTCGGGGCGCCCCATGTCGACGACAATAACGATCGCCGCAAAAAGAATGGCAGGCACTGCGATCATTTCCGAAATGCGGGTCAGGGGCGTTCGCCATTGGGCGCCCGATAATTTGAGGATGGCGCTGATGAGCGAACCGACCAAGCTGATGGCGACAAAAAACACAAAATTGGCGATATAAATCCCCCACGTCGAGTAATCGCGCATGGCCGTGATGCCAAGACCGTCCCTGACTTGCTGGATGTAGAAGAACAACCCGACCGCACAAATAACGATCAACAAGGCCACCCATAACTGGCCGATACGGCCGAAAGGACGGGGCATTAATTCCCGGATGATTTCTTCGGACTGATCGCCGGTGTTTTTCGATGATGTATGTGCTTTAGTTTTCATGATCGTGATCTGTTTGTTTGCTGAATTCATCATCCTCGAACGGGAACGAGCGGTTCACCGGCGGCAAATAATAAACCCGGGGCTTGGTACCCAGGTCTTCGTGTAGGCGATAGCCGGCGCGGTCGCGCAGCAATTCACTCAGACGCACCGTCTCATCGCCGTTCGATACGGCATCTTCATATTCGTCGCCGAAATAAAAAACGCCGTTCGGGCAGGCCGTTACGCAGTGGGGCATTTCGCCTTTGCGCACCATGTCCGGGCAGAAGTCGCATTTGGAAACAGTGCCTTTTTTTGCCGGGACACTCGTCTCGGGAGAATAATGCTGGTGCGCGATTTCTAATGGGATCGCTGGTTCGCTCCAGTCGAACGTGCGGGCGGTATACGGGCATGCTACCATGCAAAACCGGCAGCCGATGCAACGGTCCGTATCAATCAGAACAATGCCGTCGGAGCGTTTGTAGGTGGCATCTACGGGGCAAACCTTGACGCAGGGGGGTTCGTCGCAGTGGAAACACATCGTGGGTTGCCAATAGGGCGAAGCCAGCTTGTTGTCCTGCATTTTCAGGATTTTCAGGAATTCTTTTTCCGGGCCGCAATGGTGCATCGCTTCGCAGGCGTCGTGGCATTTGCGCAGGTTTTTGCACCGCGCCAGATCAATGACCATGACAAAGCGCTTGTTGGGAATGCCCTCCCGCGCCTGAGCAGGCGGAATGTGCACTTCGGGTACCGGCTTGAGATAGGCTTTGTCTATTTCCACAATCTCTCCTTCGGGAGAAAGCAGTTTCACTTTTTCGCCGGTCTCCTCCACGCTGTCAGTTTGGAAAGCCTTGAGCGCCGTCACCGTGCTGGCTACCGCCGCAATGCCCAACCCTTTTCTCAGGAAGGACCTACGGTCATTTTGTTCTGTTGATTTCATGATTGAGACATGGTTTCAGATGAACGATTGAAGATGCCGGGGCTACTTCCGCTTTTCTTTCTCCATCCAGTCCTTTAATGCCTGGTTGGAGACGGCTACCGGTTTGCCGCACATCGGCGGGATCAGCCGTTTTTCCACTTCCACTAATTTTCCGTCTGCCGTCAGCATTTTGATCATCTCCGGCTTCGCATTGTCGTCGTTGTTCAGGAGGTCGCCTGCGACCAAACCCAATGCAACGCCCACACCGCCTGTAATACCGGTTTCCAGGAATACCCGCCTGGGGAGTTTTTTCTTGTTGTTGCTGTCTTCCATTTTTTCAGTTTTTAATCTGCAAAAAAAGGATTGATGGAGGTTGTGAAAATTGATCCGGCGCTTTGAATGCGGGAAACAACCTGCATTAACCCCCATCAAAATGGTTGAGAATATATTGTCAGAAGTTCCATAAACGGGTGATGTTGAAGCCGATGCGGAACCTGTCAACGAAACGGTCGAACCCATTCCACTCCGTATTTCCGTTGTCAATCCAACGGTAGAACATATTGTTCTCCTGCGGCACAAGACCGTCGTAGTTCCCAACGAAGATCTGGAAGGCGTGGGCACTGGTTGTCATTTGTATACCCAGGCTGACGTTGGGATTGGGATTGTTGTTGTCATGCTGGGTAATCGGTTGGTCAACGTTGGCTATTATGGCCATACCCTCCGTCACTTTCACCTGTGCGCCGAATGCAATGGCAAAGTGGTCGTTTTCCATGCTTCTGTTCGGTTGCAGGTTGTAGTGCGACAAGCTGGGCGCGACCTGTACCGAAAGCCAGTTGTTGATTTTGCGGGCGATAATGAGCTGATGGAAGAAAGCCAGCCGGTCGGATTCGTGATAAACTTCCCGGTCGTCGGCACTTCGCGGATCGAGCGCTGCATTGCCATAGTATGTAACCGACACGGGCCTGCGCCAATCTTTATATTGTTTGAGCAGGGCGTATTTGGCACTGAAGTCCAGAAGGGTATTCTTTTTGGAAAACCCGAAACCAACTGCCAGGTTGTTGATGGGAACAAATAGAAATCCCAGTCGGATGTTAGAAGGAGCGTATAAACCGAAAAGGTCTTCAAAGCCGTTTTGCATCGTCCCGAACCGGTGCTGAATATCGAATTCAAGCGTGTTTTTGATCGGAACCATCACCGTTTGGTTGTCAATCATCAATACACTTTCAAATGTATTTGCGACGGGGCGCTCCACCGGCATTTGCGCTGCCTCTTCTTCCTGCCCTATGGCCGGGAGTGCCATCAAACAAAGGCACAACGCCGGCAGTAATTGCTGAAGATATCGCAATCGTATGTTTTTTACTCGCGATTGCATGGTTGATATTGATTTCATAACGTCCTTATTTAAAGGCTTGAAAAATTGAACTTGAACTTGTGTTCCGTGGGAGATAATAGCCGCCGTTAGTCATTGGGAGCGCCTTTGGCAATCCATACAAGGATCAGATCTTTATCCAGATTGGACAAAGCCCCTGAAGGAGGCATAGAACCGTCTGCCACGCGCAAATACACCTTGCTTTGTTCGGGGAAAGTGGTGTTGATATAACCTTCGCTTCTGAGTGCCCGAAGGGCGTTTTCCGCCCGCAGATCGGGCTTAATGGTGCCATCATGACAATTGGCTGTGCCGCATTTCTCCACAAAAATCGGCAGGATGTGCGTCTTGAAAGAAACTTCTTCGGGAGTGTAGGGGGTTTGTTCCGGCGGATATTCATAGTAACACGATTGTATCACCATTACTGCTCCGACCAGGAACGCTGTTATAAATATCGCTTTTCGCATGGCTTCATTTTTTTGAAAATGATTGAAATTGGTGTCGTACAACCGAATCGTTTACCGCTTAGTCGGGTTTTTTGAATTGCAGATTCAGTTTGATCACCACGCGGTCGGCGATACTGGTGGATACGATGGCAAAGTCGCTCTTCGCATTGAATTCGAACTGCCCGCTGAGCCCCGCTACCGTGTAGGGGTTGGTAGCATCAATATGGGTTTGTTCCGTGTAGTTGAGCTGCATGGTCACATCTTTCTTCACGCCGTGGAAATCGAGTTCCGCCGTTGCGACATAGCCGCCTTTACCGTCAAACGCGATTTGTTTGCTGGTCAAACGCGCGGTGTCGGAAATGTCAGCCACGCCGAATGTATTGAGCAGGCAACCCTGATCGCGTCCCGGCTCGCCTGTATTGACCGTGGAAAGCACTACAAAACCGGAGAAAGAAGATGTTTCGGGATTGTCCTCGTCAAACTCCACTTTAGCGGTGAACGTGTTAAACCGCCCCGTCAGCAAAGCCGAAACACCGAGGTAGTCCGTTTCCCAAAGCACGCTGGAGTGCGTTTTGTCGAAAGTCCAGCCTTCGGAATTTTTTACAGTTTCGTCACCGTATGTAAAATCAGGGGGCTCGATGGTCGGAATGGAGTTCTCCCGCGTGCAGGAAGAATTGTGGATCAGGAATGCGTAAACGATTAAACCTGCCACAAAAGCAATCAGAACTTTAATGTTTTTCATAAGAAGGATGGTTTAGTTAAAAACTTTTTCGCATCAAAATTGCAAGCGGAAAGGCGTGAATAATAATCAGGAAAATCACCATCCGGGTTGAGTTTTGTCATAACTGAGTCATCGAACCGGGCAGAACAAAAAGGCAGGAAGGGAGGGGTATTCTTTGAAAAGTACCATTCTCCGCATTGGCGACAGGTTGTCATGAAGCGACATCTTTTCGCTAATGCGTTGATAAAGAATTTAATATGAAAAAGAGAATGGCTTTTTCAGTACATGGCAGGCGGCATCGGAGATGCGGAAAAGTGTACGATTTACGGCGTGGAAGGCGTTTTTTTTAGCGTTGAAATGACGGACAATAAATTGTGCCACAAGCCTGTTGCACACGCTTAAAACGAAAAAAAAAATTTGGAGCAGTCAAAATAAACCGGCTTACTGTTCGCCGAAAAACCGGAAAGGCAAAAAATAACAGGGCTGTTTGAGACCTTCGGAATGCTGTTTCAGAGTCTTCCATTGCAAGCGCGGGGGCGCTTTTATTTCTTTTTGGCCACTCCTTCCAGAAACGGCACGAACCGGAAAGCGTCCAGCATTTCTTCTTTGAACTCGAACTCCGACAGGCGTGTGATCTTGTACATGTATTGAACTTCCTCGCCGACCGGAATGACCAAAATGCCGCCGATCGCCAGTTGTTGCCGCAACGCCTCCGGCACCACGGGCGCGCCTGCCGTAACGATGATCTTGTCGTACGGTGCGAAGTCAGGCAAGCCCTTCGTGCCATCGCGGAAAAAACATTTCACCGCCCGGAAGCCCATTTCTCCCAATAATTTTTTGGCGCTAAAATACAGCGCCTCCTGGCGCTCCACGGTGTACGCTTTTGCGCCGAGCGCAGCCAGAATCGCTGCCTGATAACCGGAGCCCGTGCCGATTTCCAGGGCCCGGTCGCCGGGTTTGATGTTTAGCAGGGCCGTTTGGTAGGCCACGGTAAAAGGCTGGGAGATCGTTTGCTCGTGCCCGATAGGAAAGGGTTTGTCTTCGTAGGCGTGCTCTTCGAAGGCTTTGTCTAAGAAAAAATGGCGCGGTACGGCGTTCATGGCAGCCAAAACGGCCTCGTCGGCGATACCCCGGCGGCGGAGGGCATCCACCATTCGCTTGCGCAATCCCTTGTGGCGGTAGGTGTCGGTCACGGTAGACGGTTGACGGTTGACGGTAGACGGTAGACGGTTGACGGTGGACGGTTTAGCCGCCGAAGCCGAAGCGAAGGCAGTGGACGGTGGTGGCGTTCTGTATCGCCGTTTTTTTGTTTTTTGAAAAAGACCGCCAAAAGTACGCGTCCGAACAAATACTTTTGCCCGCATTGATATAAACCCTTCCATTTTCCCGGTCTTCATACCGGTCAACCTGCTCAACAAATCCGCAAATCAACAAATCAACAATTCAGAATGGCAACTCCTATCAAATTCGGAACCGACGGCTGGCGCGCCATCATCGCCGACGATTACACCGTAGACAATGTCAAGCGTGTGGCCGAAGCGACGGCCCGTTTCATGAAGCAGCGAAAAATGAAAAAAGCGGTTATCGGCCACGATTGCCGTTTCGGCGGCCCTTTGTTCGTCGCTACGACCGCCCGCGTCCTGGGTGCTTACGGCATCAAATGCCATGTCGCGACGGGTTTCGTCAGTACTCCGATGGTCAGCCTCGGCGTGGTAAAACTGAAAGCCGACATCGGCGTGGTCATCACAGCCAGCCACAATCCTCCTTCCTATAATGGCTACAAACTCAAAGCGTCCTACGGCGGCCCTTCCATCCCTGCGGATATCGAAGCGGTAGAAGCCCTGATTCCCGACGCCTGTACCTTGCCCGTGCTGCCGCCGCTCAACGACCTGGCCCAGAAAAAGCTATTGGTGGACGTGGACCTGGAAACCATGTATCTCCGCCATGTAAAGAAAAACTTTGACCTGAAAAGCATCAAACAAAATGCGGGCAGACTCGCTTACGACGCGATGTATGGCGCCGGACAAAGAGCAGTGCGCAAATTGTTGCCGCGCTCGATTTTCCTGCGCTGCGACGAAAATCCGGGCATGCACGGCAAAGCGCCCGAACCCATTCACCGCAACCTGCTCGACCTGAGCGAAACGATCAGAAAGAACCCGAAGATCACCGCGGGTCTGGCCAACGACGGCGATGCCGACCGCATCGGGATGTACGACGAGGATGGCAATTTTGTGGACAGCCATCATCTCCTGCTCATCCTGTTGCTCTACCTCTATAAGTACAAGAATATGCGCGGCAAGGTCGTGTTCACTTTTTCCGTGACGGACAAGTTGAAAAAAATGGCCGAGAAATTCGGCCTGCCTTATGAGATCACGAAGGTGGGATTCAAATACATCGCCGAGATTATGACCAAAGAAGACGTGCTGGTGGGCGGTGAGGAATCGGGCGGCCTGGCAGTGAAAGGCCACATCCCTGAACGCGACGGCATCTGGATGGGTTTGCTGGTACTGGAGTTCATGGCCAAAACCGGCAAGACCGTGAAAGGATTGGTGCAGGAAGTGTACAGGGAAGTCGGCGCTTTCGCTTTCGACCGCGACGATCTGCACATCACCGAAGCGCAAAAACAGGCGGTCATCGCCGCTTGCAACAGCCGTTCCTACAAGGCTTTCGGCCCTTACAAAGTGCAAGGCGTGGAAGACCTCGACGGCTGGAAATTCCTGCTCGGCGATGAAAAATGGGTAATGATCCGCGCATCCGGCACTGAACCGGTATTGCGCGTGTACGCCCAGGCGGCTTCACTCGCCGAAACGCGAAAAATACTGGACGCAACGAAAGAGACGATTCTTTAAATGGTTGAGGAGGGTTGATAAGAGTTGATAAAGTTGATAACGTAGAGTACACCGCGATTCATCAACCCTCATCAACCCTCATCAACCCTCATCAACCCTCATCAACCTTTATCAACCTTTATCAACCTGTAAAATTGAATTTTCCCCTCCTCATCGCCCGGCGTTACCTGTTTGCCAAGCGCAGCACCAACGCCATCAATATCATCACCGGCATTTCGGTGTTCGGCATCGCCATTGGTACGGCGGCGCTGATACTTGTTTTGTCGGTATTCAACGGCTTCGAGGATTTGCTCTCCGGCTTGTTCGGCCATTTCAATCCGCAGATCAAGGTTACACCGGCAAAAGGTAAAACTTTCGAGCCCGACAGCCTGCAATTGACCCAGGTGCGTGCATTGCCGGGGGTACTTTATCTGAGCGAGACACTGGAGGAGATCGCTTTCTTCGAATACGAAGGCTCACAGGATTTTGGGGTGCTGAAAGGGGTGGACGATGTGTTTGCGCGTGTGAACAATATTGACTCTACCATTCGGGAAGGGAGATACCAGCTGGAAGAAGATGAGCGTAACTGTGCCGTACTTGGCGCGGGTGTGCGCAACAAACTTTCCATCAACGTCGAGAATGTATTGGCGGCGATGACGGTGTATATGCCGACCGGAGAACCTGCGGGCGTGCTGGACAAACCGTTCAAAACGCGTTCGGTGTATCCGGTTGGCACGTTCGCCATTCAACAGGATTTCGACAACCAGTATGTGCTGACCAATATCGCCTTCATGCGGGAGTTGCTCGACGTGTCGCCCGCGACCGTATCGTCTCTGGAAATCAAGTGCAAGCCGGGCGTGCGTGTATCCGACGTGAAAGATCAGATTCGCGGCATTTTGGGAGCAGATTTCACGATAAAAGATGAATACGAGCAAAACGAAGCTTTTTTCAAAGTCATGCAACTCGAAAAATGGATGGGCTTCGCCATCACCAGCCTGATGCTGGTGCTCATGGCCTTCAACACCATCGGTGCGCTCTGGATGATCGTGCTGGACAAACAAAAAGATATTTCAATTCTCAAAAGCATGGGTGCTACCGACCGCGTGGTACACCGGATCTTTTTGTTTGAAGGACTGCTGCTCACTATGCTCGGCATGGGCATCGGCCTCGTGCTGGCAGTTGCCCTGTATTTTATTCAGATACATTACGGCATCGTGACCATTCCGCAGGGCTTTCTCGTAGAAAGTTATCCCATTGCCATGCGGGCAGGGGATTTTATCCCTGTGGTGCTGACAGTCACAGGCATCGGCTTGTTGGCCGCACTTCCTCCCGCCCAGCGGGCAGTCCGCGTACCGGCATTTTTGAAAGAGGAATAAAATTGGTGGATTGGTGATTGGTGGATTAGTTTCGCAATTTTGATCCCGGCGCTGTTTCATAAAAAAAACTGTATCCCCTGAAAATTGGCCCGAACACACCTTCCTGGATGAGCAGGAAAGCGCTTTTGTTGACTTCAGCAAAATAGCGGTGGACATAGGGCATGCCTTCGCGGGTTTGCTGCACCTCCACCGGCCAAAAACGCACCTGTTTTTCTTCTCCGTCGGTTTTTTTCACCGTGACGATCACAAAAGGCACCAGGGCCGTGACAGAGTCGCGCAGTGGGTTGTCGGTTTCAAAACCTTCTGCGCCCAACTGTTCGAAGGATAAAAGATACGCTTCGGGCACACCTTTGCGCAGGGGTTGACGGATCACCGGCGTGGTGCTATAAAATGGTGTTACGGAATATTCCGCCTTGTCCGTTTTTTCCAAGCGGAACGATTCGCTTTTGCGTTGGGGATATTCAACCGTCACCGATTGGATCTCTTCGGGCTTTTCTCTGAAAATCGTGCGGTCCGTCCATTCGTCGTCGCCCAACAGATACCGGACGCGCAACTGCCCGACAAAAGAAGGGATGTGAACCACATAGGGTTGTTCGGCGCCTTCCATCATCATATAGGTACCGTGCTCGTCATTGGTGACGCCGCCGACGTAATAGCTTTTCATCAACTTGTTGTCCTTGTCGTATATCTCCACTTTAATGCCCTCCGCCGCCAGGCTCCGGATCATGGCATTTTCAGCAGATTTGGGTGGAATATACCAAACGTTCAGTTTGGCAATGGTTTCCAGCAGCGTACTGATGGCAGTCGGGCGGGCGCGGGCTTTGCCGTTGTAAAGCCAATAGTCTTCTTTGCGTTCGAGCGTGGCCGTGCGGCCTTTCCGGTCGGCCAGAAAGATTTTGTAGATGTCGCCGGTATTGGGAACGGCAAAATTCATGTCCCAGGAAGTGCGACTACCGCTTTGTGATTTTTTGTTCAGGGCATACCAAGCGCCGCCTCCCAACACGAGAAACAGCGCTGCCAATAGCAAGGTTTTTTTCATAAAATTTTGATTTTGAATACACAATGCGCAGAATTTTCACACAGTAAGGCGCATCGGTCCGGCAGGAATCAGGATTAACGGGGCAAAAGTAAAAAAAAGATGGTAGACGGTAGACGGTGGACGGTAGACGGTGGACGGCGTAGAATTGACAAAAATGATCCTGGGCGAATCCGTCCACCGTCTACCGTCCACCGTCCACCGTCCACCGTCCACCGTCTACCGTCCACCGTCCACCGTCCACCGTCTACCGTCCACCGTCCATCGTCCATCGTCCATCGTCCACCATAAAAAAAGTCTGCCCCGCATTGCGCGGAGCAGACACATCAAAACAAAACGAAAAACCAACTTTTACTTTATTTGGAAATATTGGATGTTATGACCTTAGACGCTGGGCAAAACAATAAAGTTGCAAATTCACGCCCATCGTTAAAAATTCCAATATCCTAATTGTCGTTGCGTGTTTTAAGGCGGACCGGAATGTCTTTTTCTTTTCCGTCTCGCACTACCGTTACCATCACTGTTTCACCCAGTTTAGAACGCCCGACCAACTCACGAAGTTCCGAAGTGGATGTCACGTTTTTGCCATTTATTTTGGTCACGACGTCTTTAAACTGGATGCCGCTGCTGGCTGCCGAGCCATCGTCGTGCACTTTCATCACAGCCACCCCCTGAACGTAATCCACGCCGAGTTTATTGGCGAGGTAACTGTCCATCGGTGCAATATCCACACCGAGATAGGCACGGCGGAATTCGCCGTATTTGATCAAATCGTCGGCGATGCGTTTCACGAGGTTGACCGGGATAGCGAAGGAATAGCCCGCAAATACGCCAGTCGGCGTAGCGATGGCCGAGTTGATGCCGATGAGGCGCCCATTGACGTCCACCAATGCGCCGCCGGAGTTGCCGGGATTGACTGCCGCGTCGGTTTGGATGAACGATTCTATGGCCGCACCTCCTTTGATGATGTTGATGTCGCGGCCTTTGGCGCTGATGATGCCTGCCGTGACGGTAGAAGTCAGATCGAAAGGATTGCCGACTGCCAAAGCCCATTCGCCGACTTTCACGTCGTCGGAGTTGCCAAGTTCGATGGAAGGCAGGTCTTTGGCATCAATTTTTATCACAGCCATGTCGGTGTTGTCGTCGCGACCCACCAGACGGCCTTTGAATTCGCGGTTGTCGTGCAGGGTCACTTCAAATTCGTCGGCGAATTCGACGACATGGTTGTTGGTCAGGATATAACCGTCGGACGTATAAATCACGCCGGAACCCGTACCTGACCGCGGCTGGGGTTGGTAATCGAAGTTGCGCCCGAAAAAGTACTCGAACGGATCCGTATAACGCCGTTCCTGTTGGCGCTGCCGCGCCAGTTGCTGGCTTTCGGATGCTTTGATGTGCACCACAGCCGACATGGATTTTTCAGCAGCTTTCGTGAAGTCGAACGGAACCGGAGCTCCGCCGTAATTGACCTGACGCACGACCGGCGCCGGATTGGTGGAAACGACCTGCGGAGTTTCAAAAAATTTCGCTGCGCCAAACGTCAGGAGGCCGCCTGCAGCGCCCGCAAGAATGGTTGACCAGAATTTATTCATGGATGCAGAGATTTAAAGGTTTTATGTTTGCCTGACTTTTGTTGAAAAGCAATGTTATGAAAACGAAGATATGGCTGAATTGCTGCTGGTTTGGAGTATTTTAACTTCGCATTAACCAGACCGCTTATCTTCGCAGCAACGCCCGTTTTTTACAACAAATCCTGTGCTAAACGGCTAATTTTTGACATTATGTCAGCCTTGCTGACTTTGCCCGACCAACTGCTTTTTTTGACCGACCAATGCCATTGACGAAGCGCCTTTTGGAAGACCCGCATGCTCTTGCCGACCTGCTGCGACCTGAAACCCCGCTCGAGCGGCGCCTGCTGACGACAGCGGAATTTCGGCACGGCCTGTTGTGGGGCGAGCCGCGTTTCGGTCATCCTGAAGGCAAAGTGGCGCTGCACGTGCGCGAAGTGCTGAGCAATATTGATCTGATCCGGCATCTTCCGGATACAAGACGTGAACAACTGCGACTGATCGCTTTTACCCACGACACTTTCAAATATGCCGAAGACCGCAGCCGTCCGCGCGACTGGCAAAAACACCACGGCATTCTCGCCCGGCGTTATCTGGAAGCACATACGGCCGACCGCGAGGTGTTGGATGTCATCGAAACCCACGACGACGCCTACTATGCCTGGCTGACCGAACGACACGGCCAGGGACCCGGAGGCAAGACCCTCGACGCCCTGCTTCAACGTATGGAGTATTGCCTGCAACTCTACTACCTGTTTTTCAAGTGCGATACCCAAACGGGCGACAAGACGCAGGCGCCGCTCAAGTGGTTCGAGCGGATGGTGAAAGGGATCGAGTGGGTGGCGGTAAGGGAGGAGTTGGTTTAAGACCTCATTGCGAAAAGAACTTTTCCCCCGCTTTTTTCTGTTCTCCCCGCCGTACTTTTGCGCCTTTCCAAAAAGGGTAGAGGGTGGAAGGTAGAAGATGGAGGGTAGAGGGCAAACTGCATAAAATGCAAGTAGCCGTCCACCGTCTACCGTCCACCGTCTACCGTCCACCGTCCACCGTCCACCGTCCACCGTCCACCGTCCACCGTCCACCGTCTACCGTCCACCGTCCACCGTCCTGAAATGAAAAAAAGATACCTCGTTACCGCCGCCCTGCCTTACGCCAACGGCCCGCTCCACATCGGTCACCTGGCCGGAGCGTATTTGCCTGCCGATATTTATGTGCGTTATCTGAGATTGATGGGCAAAGATGTCGTCTTCGTGTGCGGCTCCGACGAGCACGGCGCGGCCATTACCGTGAAAGCCCGAAAAGAAGGCACAACCCCCCGCGCCATCGTTGATAAATACCACACGATGCTGAAGGATACGTTTGAAAAGATCGGCATCGCATTCGACATTTATCACCGCACTTCGGAGCCGATCCACCACCAAACCTCGCAGGATTTTTTCAGAAAACTCTATGAGAAGCAGGAGTTTATCGAAGAGACGACTGAACAATACTACGACGAATCGGTGGGCCAGTTCCTCGCCGACCGCTACATCGTGGGCACTTGCCCTATATGTGCCAACCCCGACGCCTATGGCGATCAATGCGAAAAATGCGGCTCCACGCTCAGCCCGACAGACCTGATCAGCCCCAGATCCATGCTCAGCGGCTCGGTGCCGGTGAAGCGCCCCACGAAACACTGGTTTTTGCGATTGGACCAACACGAACAATGGCTCCGGGAATGGATCAACACCGGCCAGGCTGATGGCAAACAACTTCACGACCCGGCTGCCTGGAAAAACCACGTGCTCGGCCAGTGCAATTCCTGGCTCGATCAGGGACTGCAACCCCGCGCCATGACCCGCGATCTCGAATGGGGCGTAGCGGTGCCGCCCGAAATCCCCGGCGCCGAAGGCAAAAAACTCTACGTCTGGCTCGATGCTCCCATCGGCTATATCTCGGCTACAAAACAATGGGCGCTCGACAACGGCAGGGACTGGGAACCTTACTGGAAAAGCGACGACACGGCGCTCATCCACTTCATCGGCAAGGATAATATCGTGTTCCACTGCCTGATCTTTCCAGCCATCCTCAAAGCGCACGGCGAATTCATTTTACCCGTCAACGTGCCTGCCAACCAGTTCCTCAACCTCGAAGGCCGCAAGCTTTCGACCTCGAAAAACTGGGCGGTCTGGGTGCACGAATACTGCGAGGAATTCAAAGGACAAGAGGACGTGCTGCGCTACAATATGATCAAAAAAATGCCGGAACAAAGCGACAGCGAATTCACCTGGAAAGGTTTTCAGGAAACGAACAACAACGAACTGGTGAACAACCTCGCCAACTTCGTCAACCGCGTGCTGGTGTTGTCGCACAAATATTACAATGGCATTGTGCCGGCCATCAACCCGGATTTGACCTTTAAAAGCGGCTGGGAACCCGACAAAACAGGCCAATATGATGAGGAGTTACACCTGCTTCACCGGAAACTGGAAGAATTAGGCGCGGAAATTGTACGCTTTGATTTCCGTGAGGCGCTTGGCACCTTGATGGAAATATCCAGCGCAGGCAACGCGCTGCTGCAATTCAACGAACCCTGGAAAACCGAAAAGGAAAACCCGGAAATGGTGAAAGTGGTGATGAACCTCGCATTACAATACGTTGCCGTAATTTCGGTAGCGGCCCGGCCTTTCCTGCCGTTTGCAGCGGAAAAACTGCGGGCAATGCTAAATCTGAATCCTTTGCAAGACCGCGGCGACCTGCTCGATATTTTAAATGAACTGGTGGAAGGCAATCCTGTCATTCAACCCAACCACGCCCTGGGTCAGGCACAACATTTGTTCGGACGTATCCCGGATGAAGTGATCCAGAAACAAATAGACAAATTGACCGCTGCCGAACAGGCGAATCAAGCGCAAAATATTCAACCTTCACCTTCAAAATACGCACCTTTGAAAGAGACGATCCAATTCGACGATTTCGCCAAAATGGACATCCGCACCGGCACGATCCTGACCGCGGAAAAAGTGGAAAAATCCAAAAAACTGCTCCAACTCAGCGTGGATATGGGCTTCGAGACTCGTACGATCCTGTCCGGTATTGCCGAACACTTTACGCCGGAAGAAGTGGTGGGCAAACAAGTGATCGTGCTGGCGAATCTCGCGCCGCGCGTGATGATGGGCACGGAATCGCAGGGCATGATCTTATTTGCGGAAGACGCAGAGGGGAAGTTGGGTTTTGTCAGCCCGACCGGTGGATGGCCGAACGGAATGGGGGTGAAGTAGGAAATTGACGCGATTTTTTATATTTTGACAGGATTTACAAGATTTACAGGATTTTATTTCATCCCGAAATCCTGTGATTCTTGTCAATCTTGCCAAAAAAATTCACTTCGCCGGCACAAAATTCTATTTGACTGAATGTTATTTACCTTCCGTCTCTTTCTAATTTTGTGCCGTGACCAACGAGCAGTTCAAAGAATTTGCCCCCAGCATTCCGACCGCGCCCGGCATTTACAAATACCTCGACGCCGAAGGCATTATCCTCTACGTGGGCAAGGCGAAAAACCTGCGCAACCGCCTCTCCTCCTATTTCGGCGACAAAAAATACCAGCTCGCCAAAACGAAGGTGCTGGTGCGCCACGCCCACCACATCGAGTTCACGATCGTGGAAACCGAGCACGACGCGCTGCTGCTCGAAAACTCGCTCATCAAAAAACACCAGCCGCGCTACAATGTGATGCTCAAAGACGAAAAATCGCCACTCGTCTACATCTGCATCAAACGCGAGCGCTTTCCGCGTGTGTTCCTGACCAGGAAGGTCATCAAGGACGGGTCTACCTATTTCGGTCCTTACCTGCAAAAATTCCGGGTGGAACAGGTGGCCGAACTCATCCGGAAACTGTTCCAGCTCCGCACCTGCACGCTCCATCTATCACAGGAAAACATTGAAAAACAAAAATTCAAACCCTGCTTAGAGTACCATATCAAGAACTGCGCGGCACCCTGCGTGGGTTTGGAAACGGAAGAAGACTACAACCGCAAGATCGAACAGATCAAAAACATCCTGAAAGGCAATTTCGCGGCGGTGAAAAACCACCTGAAAGAAGAAATGCAGCGCGCGGCGGAAAACCTGCAATTCGAACAGGCGCAGTTGCTGAAGGAAAAATTATCGTTGTTCGAAGACTACCAGGGACGCAGCACGGTGGTCAGTCCCAACATCCACGATGTAGACGTGTTTGCCATTGCCGACGACGAGAAGGAAGCCTTCGTCAACTTTCTCAAGGTGGTGAACGGCGCGGTGATCCACACCTACACCCTTACGCTGACAAAGAATCTGGATGAGGACAAGGAAACCTTGCTGGTCTTTGCCATTCAAAACCTGCGCGAGCGGTTCCAGAGTCATTCACCCGAGGTCATCGTGCCATTCCCGGTCGTCCTGCCTGAAAAAGACGTGGTCGTGACCGTGCCGAAGATCGGCGACAAGAAAAAATTGCTCGAATTGTCGGAAAAGAACGGGCAATACCACCTCCTGCAAAAGAAAAAGCAGGCCGCTACCGCGACCGGAAGACAAACCCACGCCGAGCGCATCCTGCGCACCCTTCAGGCCGACCTGCACATGGAGGAAGTGCCGCTCTGGATCGAGTGTTTCGACAACTCCAACCTGCAGGGAACGAACCCCGTATCGAGTTGCGTCGTTTTCAAAAACGCTAAACCCTCCAAACGCGACTACCGCCATTACAACGTGAAATCGGTGGAAGGTCCCAACGACTTCGCCTCGATGGAAGAGGTCGTATACCGCCGCTACAAACGCCTGCTTGCCGAAGGCCAGGGGTTGCCCCAACTCGTCATCATCGACGGCGGCAAAGGCCAGCTCAGCGCCGCAATGAAAAGCCTGCGCGCGTTGGGCCTCGAAGGCAAAATGACCGTTGTGGGCATCGCCAAACGCCTCGAAGAGATATTTTTCCCCGACGACCCCGTGCCCGCGCTCATCAACAAAAAGTCGGAGTCGCTCAAACTCATCCAGCAGGCGCGCAACGAAGCCCACCGCTTCGGCATTACCTTCCACCGCAACCAGCGCAGCAAGAATTTTATTAAAACCGAACTGACCGAGATTGCTGGCATCGGCGCCAAAACGGCGGAAAAACTGTTGCAGCATTTCGGATCGCTGGCGCGGGTACGCGCGGCGGAAAGAGCTGAAGTTGAGAAGATTGTGGGGAAGGTGGCGGCGGGAAAGGTGGCAAGCTATTTTTCGGAGGCAGCGGAAAACGAAGAGCACGGTTCAAATTGAGACAAATGGATAAAATCGCAAAAATACCCACCTTTGTGCGCTGTATTTTTCACCCCTGTCCGTTCAAGCGATAAAATACTCTCCCGTGAGTAATACCCTCGATTTCTTTCGCACCCCTACCGCTGCCACCCACCTGAACCTGCACATCACCGACGAAGCCGAAGCCTGCGCGGCGGTACTCATGGCCTGCCTGCGCGCCAACGAACTCGACGGAGAGGAAGAGAACGCTTCCTTTTACACGACGATCAAAAGCCGCAATATTTTTAAAGGACACGATGCGAGGGCGCTCATCGAAAGCGCCGGACGGTATTACGAACAGGCCGGCAGCCCGGCAGCGCTCATAGACGCAGCCATCGGCGCCATACGGGAACAAACCCGGCTGCCGCTGTTCTATCACTGCCTCGACGTCATCCTCGCCGACGGGGTGGTGACGCCCCAGGAGCATAAGGTGTTCCAGTACCTCAAGGGCAAATTCAGGGTGGACGACGAGATCGCCGGCAAAGCGCTGGAGGTGCTGCTGACAAAAAATCAGTTGTGAAAGATCCGGCAAACAACCCTTTCCGCACAACTCATCCAGCCTGCTCATACGCCTTTTTGATCCAGCCGAACACTTCGGGCGTGATGTCGCCGGCGGATTCGATCCGTATCTTGTGCGAACACATGGTGTTGGAGCCGTAACTTTCGAGGATGCCCTGCGGCTCCACCCCTTTCATGTTGAGACCGACTTCGAGGCGGGTTTTGGTTTTGGGTTCGAGCAGGCAAAACTGTTTTTTGCGCCGCAGGCTGACGCTGGCGTTTTTCGGCGCTACTTCGATATCGCTGCCAATCTGGAGGATACCCGCCATGAGCGTTTCATAGAAGGGGCGCAGATTTTCCTTTCCCTTGTATTGGTTGTCAATGAGTTCGCTTTTGTCATCTGCCGAGCCGGCGTCCGAACTTTTGGCTTTGTGGACGATGAAATTGGCATAGCCGTATCCCAGTCCGTACGCGGTTTTGAGAAAATTCACCAATTCGCCGTGTTTTTCAAAACTGCTCGCCAGGGCGATCTTTTTCCACTCGTCGAGGCTTTTGCCGGTGTTTTTGAGTAGGTTGTCCATCATTGTTTTTTCTGCCGGATCCATGGTTCAAATTTTTAGTTGTGTTAGGAAAATGAAAATCTCAAGCCGAAAAGTACAAACGAATTGTTTTGTTTTTGGAAAATTTTAGAAACAAAACAGACGGAGCGGGTTTGGGCGTGCATGCTTGACAAGATCAACAGGATGCGGGACTTAAGGATCTTCTTGTTGCTTCCGGACTTTTCAGAAAAAATATAAAGTATTGACAATCAATAGCATAAAAGGCTTATTGATCTCCTTGTTGCTTGCGAACCATTTTCTCGATCATATCGGTCAAGTGGGCGCCAACCTGATTGGCAATGTCTTTGATTTCTTCGGCAGTGTAGTATTGGTGATAAGGGCGGGCGAATTGAGGAGTCTCGCTTTCCTTTGGGAGGTATAAAGAATAGTCATATGGCTGAAGCAACCATTTAACACTAAAACGAACGTCGAAAGCATAGCTCGGTGCTTTAGTGAAGCCCTCGAAATGGACTTCAAAAGTCATGTCTTGCGTATGCTCCTTGTATTGATTTTTCAAGATTTCGTAAACATTATCTATGTGAGAAAATAACCCCATACCGTCGTTTGTACCAAATCGCATGGTACGACGCAAGAATAAGTGATCGAATTTAGCAAGAACAGTTTGTAAACGTTCCAAAACCGGAACCACCACGAAGTTCATCACTTCGAACACGGTTTCTCTGGATCGAATTTTTTGCAGCGATGGTTCAGTTGGCAGCTGGGTTGTCAACAAGCTAAGCCTTTTTTCCCAATCGTCTTCCTCCACATCTCTCCCTTCTATCACATCTAACGTTAGTTGCAGCGAGCGCAGCAGTAATCCCAACATGAACTCGATAAACAAATCAGGATCGCCGCCATAACCTTGTATGTCAGCGAGATAACGATTATATTTTTCTTTTTCTTCGTCGGTGATATAAAACGGCGGATAACCATTGGCAACTAAAATAAGATTGCTCAAAAGCCGGGCGGTGCGCCCATTGCCGTCGTGAAAAGGGTGAATAGTCAGGAAACGATGATGAAATTCAAAAGCCAACACCACCGGATGTATGGCTGTTTTGTTACCGCGTTTTACCTTTTCCAATTCGCCGTTGAGCCAATTGAGCAATCCGTGCGTGGCCTCCTGCACTTCGCCGGGTGGAGCAAAACCGAATTTTTCACCTTTCCAGTTGATGATCTCATTGTGTTCGCTTTTCCATTCGCCCACCTGTTTCTGTTTTTCCGGGTCTTCTTCCACAATGATGGCGCGGTGGATGTCTTTGATCCGTTTTTCAGAAATACTGACCTCGCCTTGCCCAATGCGCATGATCTCGAGCATGGTTTTGTCGTGCCCTTGCATTTCCCGGACATCGCTCAATGGTTTGCCCTCGATGGTAATGATGCCCGTCATTACCGTACGCGTCTCCTGCCGGGTGAGCGTACCACCTTCCTGCCGGTTAGAATAGTAATTGCATTCCAGGCGGAAGCGGTATTCGATGCGGCGCAGCACCCCGGCGGGGAGTTTTCCATGGGCTTCAATTTGGCGACGCAGCGTCTCGATTTGTTTGATTTTGTCGGCGATGGTGGACATGAAAAGTTGTTTACAGGACGGCAAAAATAGGATTATGCGCTTACGGTAGGTTGATTTTGACCGTTTTAACCATTGTTGCCCTGCTCCTCGTTCCATGCAATCGGCTCGTTGGCGCCAGATTGTAATGGCCCGAACAGGTTCTATTCGATTTGCACTTTATCGCCTGTAAGAGACAAACGCTCTCCCTGAAATCCGGTAGAGCCGTGGTTTTTTTCAAATCCCTGATATCAGTCATACTTCCTATGCGAGGTTTCGAGGTATTTTTGCTTTACTTTCAGTGTATAATTTTACCGGTCTAAAACAAAACTGCCTGTGAAATATCTATTCGCCACGCTTTCCATTTTGCTGCTCCGTTCGTGCCTCCTCGACGCCCAGGTACCTTTCACTGAAAAACTTTACGGCTGGTACGTCGAAAAAGACCTGCAATACGGCGCCGACACCAACTACGCGGGTCTGCCCGTCGCGCTTACGCTCGACCTGTACAAACCCGTGGGCGACAACAACACCGGGCGCCCGCTCATCGTATTCGTACACGGCGGTTTTATGCTCGCGGGTTGCAAGGAGGGTGTCGCGTGGTTCGCCCAGGAAATGGCGCAGCGCGGCTACGCCGTAGCCTGCGTGAACTATCGAAAGGGCTGGCACAAAGACAATTATGTGCCTGCTCCCAACTGCCTGCTCTCCGTTTTGGGCGCGGATGTCCGGTGTCTTTACGCCGCCGACTCGTCCGAACTCATCCGCGCCGTCTATCGCGCCCAGCAGGATGTGAAAGGCGCTATCCGTTGGCTCAAAGCCCGCGCCGCGCAGGATTCCGTCTGCGCCCGTAGAGTTCTGGTTGGCGGGGAAAGCGCCGGCGCGCTCATTTCACTGGCGGTGGGCTTTCTCGACCGGCCTGAAGAAAAACCCGCTTCGTGTTACGCCATCGCCGACGCTCCGGCGCCGGGGTCGAACCTCCTGAATTGTTACGAAGAAAACTGTGTCCTGCAAACGATCAACCCCTCCGGCGCGGCACTCCAACGCCCCGACCTCGGCCCCGTGGACGGGTCCCTGAACCCCGACGGCTTTGATGCCAACGTATTGGGCGTGATCAGTTTCTTCGGCGGCGTTCCTTACGAAGCGGCTGCGAAGGACTGGTTGCAAGGCCCCGATACACCCGCCGTCTATCTGTACCATCAAACCTGCGAAGGCGTGGTGCCGTTCAACTTCGGTCGGCCATACGAGCTGATCTCCCAATACTGCAATTTGGGTTGTACCCCCTGGCATTATAATTACATGCACATTTACGGCAGCGGCGCTATCGCGGCGGCATTTCAATCGAGCGCCAACCCGCCTTTGTTCGCAACCGAATTTTTTAATTGTCAGGCATTTATTCCGGAACTGGCGGTGTTCGAATGCAACCGTTTTGCCAACAACGGCGCTTATCACTATATCATTGACCGTCTGGCGCGGGCGCAGAAGATCGCCGATTTTTTCAGTCCGGTCGTGTCGGCGACAAGTTGTACGGTCGCCGCGAAAGAGCCCAACAGCGCATTGCAAGCGCAGGTATCGCCCAACCCTTTCGGTCAGCGATTGTCGGTGTTTTTCACCAACCCGCCGGAAGGCGAAGCGAATATCCAGCTCAGCGATATTTCGGGTAAAACAATGTGGTCAACTGCGCGCATTTTGAACGCAGGCGAAAATGTCCTTTTTGAACAAAACCGTTTTCCGGGAGGGATTTATGCACTGCATATCCGCTCGCAAAAGGGGGCTGGCGTGTGGAAAGTCGTGCGGAAATAAGGGTGCTTATCTTCGACCCACACCGTGAGACCTTAAAGAAACTACCGGCCTTTTGCGATGTTTCGCGAAAACTGTCCCGCCGGCAATTGTACGTTCAGGATATAGTTGCCGGCCGGAAGCGAAGGCAGGTCGTTGATATCCAGCACGTTCAGACCGGGTTGCACACGAGCATTGCCCGACCAGACGATGCGCCCTCCGGTGTCGGACAAACGCAGCGAAGCATTTGCGGCCGATTCGGAGGTAAACGAGATGCCTAAGCGATCGGCAACCGGGTTGGGGTACACCAGCACTTCCCGGATGCCGGCTGGCAGATCCGGCGCTGAAGTCAGTTCGCCGAGATAAGTCTTTTCAAATGTTCCCGTTCCATTGGCGCTGCCTCCGAAGGCCGTGAAAACGATTTTGTACAGTTTGTTGTCCTTCGTTTTTACGAAATACGCCACATCGCCGGCTACCGACCAGGATATGCCGGAAAATGCTTTCCAGTCGTGGCCGATGACGTCTATGCGATTTTTTAAAGAATCGAGGTAGTCCTGGTAGTCAACGGTGGCGGGATCCACGCCGGCGGCCCTGGCCGTTTGAATGCCGTCGTTCATCAGAATGCCGGTCACGAAATACGGAAGGTAATTGGTGCCGTCGAACAGGAACGCCACGTAGCGGCAGAACACCATGTCCCAGGCAGTCGGCGTGGTCACGTTCGCGCCGGTGGCGAAGGAGAAATAGGTGACCGGGCTGCCGTTGTTGAAGTCGGTGTCGATGGTGTGCGTTTCCAAGTTCGAGCCGTCGAGATTGGCGATGCGGAAGGTGTAGGTGCTTCCGTCGTATTCGTCGAACATGATCTTGCGATACTGGCCGTTGCGCAGTTTCAGCGCGAAAACGCGGCTGCCCGTTATTTTGGACTGCGCGGGATTGTAGACGCCCCAGCCGTAATCGAAGGCATTGCTGGTGTCCTTCATCGTGTTGAAAGCGCCTTCGGCCCAGGTCGTTTCGGGGTTGTAAATACGCAGGTCTTCGGTCAGGTTGGCCGGGTCAATGCTCTCCCCAAAATCGAAGACGAAAGGATCGTACGCTTCGATGGGGGCAGTGGGTTGGCCCATCGAACTGGCCGTGCTTTCGTTGAAAAAGATGCCCGCTTGTTGTGAGCCGAGGTTGGAAAAAGCGATGTCCCAGGCATCGTGCGGCACCTGCTGTCCCGTGCCGTCGGAGAGTTTGAAATACCCCGATTGGGCATAACCGGGCCCGGCGGATATCTGGTGGGTGGTGGTCTGGGCGTTCAGGGTCGCCGCGAAGAGGAGCGGCAGGGCCGGAAAAAGAGATAGACGTTTTGACATAAGTGTAATTGTTTTATGGCTAAGGACAAGTTCAATCCCTCCGGGTTGTAAGAAAGGGGGCGGGTTGTTTTCAAGAGGTGACTTCAGGCACACCTCCTAAAACTTCCCCCCCAAAGTTACATAAATTCCCCTCCCATCCGACGGAATGATCCCCGGCCCCGGATAACTCTCCGCCCGGCGGGTGAAATAAGCCGCATCGAACAGGTTGTTGCAACTCGCTTCCAGCGTCAGCCAGCGCCAGGTCCAGGAGGCTGTGACATCGGCCACGCCGTACGCCGGGATCGCGCCCTCGACCGCAGTGGCTGTGCGTTCGGCGTTGGTGGCGTCGGAAAAATGTTTGCCGGTGCAGGCGTACTGGAATGCGGCGCGCCACGGCCCGCGTTGGAACGAGAGGCCGCTGCGCAGCATCAGCGGCGGCGCCATTTCCACTTTTTTGTCGCGCACGGAGGCGTCGTCGGTGTTCACGTAGCGGGCGTCCACGACGGCGGCATTGAGAAACAGGGTCAGGCGCGCGCGCGGATTTCCGGGTGAAAAAAAGCGGAGCACGTCCACCTCTCCGAAGGCTTCGAGGCCGATGTTGCGCGCGTCAGAGATGTTGCTGCGGAAACGGTAGTCGTTGTACAACGGCGGCTGGTCGGCGCGCAGGATCTGTCCTATTTTGCCGTTGTAGGCGATGTAAAACGCCGTGACTTCGTAGGTGAAAAAGCCGGCTTTGCTGCCGCGAATGCCCAGGTCTGCCGTGAAGCCGCGCTCGTCCTGCAGGTTGCTGTCCACTGTGAAGTTGGGGTTCACGATGCGCAGGTCGGTGAAGTTGATGGCGCGGTAGTTCTGCGAAACGTTGGCGTACATTTCCAGGGATTCCCGCGCTTTGAACGCGGCGCCCAGGCCGCCGATGATGAAGTCGCGTTTGCGCTCCTGTTTGTCGTTTATTTTATTTTGCACGATCACGTTGCCCGCCGCGTCGAGCACGCGCCGGGTGTAGTAGCCTTCCGATCGGGTAACGATGCGTTCGTAGCGCAGACCGGGTGTGAGGCTCCATTTCGGGGAAAGGTTGAACACGTTTTCGAGGAATACTGCCTGGTTTTGGTTGGGGAACTCATAGTCCGAGTTTTCGAGGTTTTCGGGGTTAATGAATCGGAAATCGGCATCGCTGCCCGCGGTGCCGTCGCCTTGTTTGGCTGTCGAATGGCCGGAATAAAGCCGGTAACCGGCGAGCAGCGTTTGCGGCAGGCCGCGCAATTCGTACCGGTGCAGGAGGCGCGTTTCCTGTCCGAAGTTTTTGAATTGCCCGTCTATCAGCGTGCGGTTTTGTCCGAAATCGGCGACGTTGATGCGCTCCAGATTGCCCAGCGACTGCCGCCGGGCGAGCAGTCCGAAATTGCGCACGTCGAGGCGGGTTTTGTCGGAAAAATTGTAATTCAGCGTCACGGCGGCCATGTTCCAATCCACCTGAAACCAGTTGCGTGCGCGCACCGACTGACGCGGATCGTCCCCGAACATTTTATCCGTGAGGCCTCCGGGCTGGTGCGCCAGGTAGTCCATGTGCGTGAGGTCGAGGCGCAGCGAGAGTTTTTGCGAAGCGCGGAAATCGGCGGAAGCATAGGCACAGCGGTAGTCGAACGCGCTGTTGGGGCGGTAGCCGTCGCCGCGTTTGTATTGGAAATAGCCGTAGTAATTGAGTTTGCCGTTCAGTACCGTGCCGCCGATGCTGTTGAAAGTGCCGAAGAAGCCCCATGAACCCGCGGTTTGGCGGGTGGTGACGGCGATCTTGCGGTCTTCGGGGCCGCGTTTGAAGCGAAAATTGAGGAGGCCGCCGAATTGGGTGCCATATTGGAGCGATGCCGCGCCGCGCACGATCTCGATGCGGTCAAGCGCCTCGGTGGGCGGCGTGTAATAACTTTCAGGATAACCCAGCGCGTCGGCGCTGATGTCGTATCCGTTCTGCCGGGTGTTGAAATTGGCCGTGCGGTTGGGGCTGAGACCGCGTCCGCCGATGCCGAGTTGCAGTCCCGCGCCGTCGCTTTCCCAGATGTTCAGTCCGGTGACCCGTCCGTAGATCTGACGGGGATTGTTGGTGGCTGCATTGGCTGTTACTTCGGCCAGCGTTACCACCTCCGTTTTTTTGCCGCTGTAAATGCCGAAGTTTTCCACGCCGCGCAGGTGTGCCGACGCGAAAGCATGGTCGGAGTGCCCGCTCACGACCACTTCTTTCAGATTTTGCACCACGCTGTCTATGGGCAGGCGGCGCGGAAGGGAATCCGGGGTTTGGGCCGAAATGTTTATTTGGCTGCCAATTGCTACCAGCAGCGTGACGTTTACGAAACTTTTGAAGTTTCGTAAACGTGACCGGGGATATGCCCATTCAAACTTTCCAGGTCTCAAAAACCTGGAAAGTCTGCCGAATTTCAATATTTCACATTGTTGTCCATCAGTCATCGTTCATCATTTATCGTTCAAAATCCACGTTTTATGCGCCCAGCCGTCGCGGATTTTTGTCAGGTCAACGTTCGGATCAATCAGTAGTTTACTGGGGCGGGCGTTCAGGGTAACATAGACTTCGGCGCGCACGGCGGGGTTGCTGACGCCGCGCTGTTCGTAGTGTTTTTTCAAAAAATGGGCGAATTGCAGGATCATATCGGGCTGCATCGCCATTTGTTTTTCCTGGTGGGCGTTCAGAAATTCGCTGTTCACTACTTCGCCTTCGCGCCCTGTTTTGGCGTCTTTCACAAAAAAAGTGGCCGTGCCGGCTTTTTCCATGAGCATCACGCGCCAGCAAAAGCGATATCCTTCCTCGGTCCAGAAGATGTTGCCGGGGTAGAGCAGGTAGCGCCAGGGGAAAAGGATTTGGAAGAGGAAAAAAAGAACAAGAAAGGAAGTGATGAGCGATGAGCGATGGGTGGCGAATTGGGTTTTTAGATTTTCCAAGTGTTGAAAACCTGGAAAATCTGCGACACGATTACGAAACCTCAAAGGTTTCGTAATCGTGTCCGACGCCCAATTCCATAGCCGTTCGTGCCATTGCTCTGAGAAAAAGATCAGCGTCGCGCCGATCATCACCAGCGGGAACACGCCGATCTGGAACATCAACCCGGTCAGCGTGTGGAAGACAATGACCGTGAGGTAAGCCCAGGGGCGCGTGCGCGACCAGGAGAGCCAGAGCACAATGCTCACATCGTAGAGCATACCCGCCCAACTGAACAAATAAGGGGTGATTTTTTGCTGAAAGATCCAGCCGATGAGCGGCAATTGGTCGTTGGCCGGAATCCATATTTTCAGGGGCAACGCGTTTACCAGCCAGTCGTAATTGACCTTCCATATCCCGGCGTGGAAATAAACGATGCCGAGCTGGAGTTGGAAAATGAAAATGGTCCAGCGTGAGATTTTGCTTCGGGAAATGGCGGGTTTGCGCAGCACATCCAGGGAAAAGGCGCGATTGGCCGGAACCAGCACCAGCAAACCGCACACGATGCTGACGAAGTAATAGTGGTTGAGGTAATAAGTCAGGTCAATCAGTTCGGTGTAGGTGAACAGCAAAAACTGCACAATTGCCGCGAGCCGGTAAAACAGCCCCAGCATGACGCACAGCGAACTGATTATCAAAAGCCCGTGCACGATATACAATCCCGTCGCCGGCAGCGGTTCCACCCATTCGAAGCCGAAATATTTGAAATGAAATACCGGAGTGATGTAATGGTCGTCCACCCAGCCCAATGCCACGAACCGGAGGGTGCTGAATAACAACATGACCCCGATGACCACGCGGAGGGTGACAAGCGGGGCGATACTGACGGGCTGTATGAGCCAGTTTTCGATATATAACTTTTGGCCTGGCATTTCGGATTTCCAACAAATGGAGGTTGTCTCCTAATTACTAGTAAATGATGCGAATACCGGGCTAAAAAAAGTGAGCACTGAGTATGAGGCAGTTAGACTTTCCAAGTTTTGAAAACTTGGAAAGTCTGCCTCGCAACCGGATGAAACTCGAGTGATATTTATAGTCCGGTATTCGCATAAATGGCTACAGACTATTCAAAAACTCCAAAATCGCTTCCCGGTCTTCCTTGCTCAGTTTTTTGAAGCCTTCCCGCGCTTTTTCCGCCTCGCCGCCGTGCCACAAAATAGCCTCTTCCACCGTGCGGGCACGACCGTCGTGCAAGAGGAATGTGTGGCCGTTCACGGTCGGGATAAGGCCGATACCCCAAAGCGGGGGAGTGCGCCATTGGGAACCGGAAGCGAGGTAATCGGGGCGGTTGTCAGCCAGTTCCGTTCCCATATCGTGTAGCAGCAGATCGGTATATGGCCAGATTTTTTGGTTGCGCAGGGCAGAAATTTCGCCACCCGTGCCGGTATTCATGGCGGGCCGGTGGCAGCCGGAGCAATTGAGTTCGCCGAACAGATATTTTCCCCTTAAAACCGTCGCGTCGTCGTGGTTGCGGCGCGCGGGCACGGAAAGCGACTTCATATAACTGACCACTTTTCTCAGGGTCGCGTCGGGCAGTTCGGGAGAACCGCCGTTGGGAATACCGAGATAAAGTTGCTGCTGCGCCGGCGTCAAATGATCGTCGGGGAAAAGGTTGGTCGTGATGCCGATGTCGCCGTTGAAGGCGCCGGCTGTTTGTTGCGTCACGCTGGGCTGGTTGGCTTTCCAACCAAAACGCCCCAGTGCAATTTGCTGGTTTTCAAAATCCCAGACGTAGTTCGGTCTGCCGGAAATGCCGTCTTTGTCCGCGTCATTTTCATCGGCAAATGACAAAATATCGCTTTCCGGTACGATTTCCAGTAAGCCCAAACCCGGCACTTGCGGGGCGATGCGCGGTGAGAACATGAGCCCCGGGGCAAAGTCGCCGTAATTCAGATCATAAAATTCATACACCGGCTTTCGCAGCGAATAGGACATGCCATCGGCGTATTGGCCACCGGTCTCCTGATAGGTCACGTGTACCCTGCCTTCGTTTTTTACATTTAAGATGGCCTTGTCCTGCAATTGTGCGCCATAAACCGGGTCGCCCAGAGGCTCGCCGTGCGCTCCCATACCGGGGATGCTGAGGCGAAAAAGCAAGCAGTTCAGCGATTCGTCGGGACTGCCGGGCGGCATGGCGCGGCCATCTTTGAAGTGGCAGCTGCCGCAGGATATGGCGTTAAAAATGGGTCCCAAACCATCGAGCGACAGTACGGAAGCGGGTGCTGTGACCCAATTGGCGCGGAAAAACGAATTACCGGTAACAAAGAAACCTTCCTCTTCCGCCGTCAGTCCTTTGGCCTGTACGCCGAAGGCGTTTTCGCCGAAATCGAAGGTCGTGGCATTCGGACCGCCGGCGTATTGTTCACCAGTCTCCGCATTGGCAATGGGCGGATTTTCGTCTTGTTGACAAGACAAAAAAACAAGCGGCAGGACGAAGAGGTAAAAGGTTATTCGCATGATTTTCAACTAATCGCTTCAAACTTTTTGACAAGATTGACAGGAAAAACAAGATTTTTTTCCGCTATGCAAAAGACATCCTGTTCATCCTGTCAATCCTGTCGGAAAATTAAAACTCCGCCCCGATCGCCGTTCCGGCGTCTGCCAGCCGGTCGCTCAAATCGCGCAGCGCATCAATAGCTTCGAGTACCGGGCCGGGATTATTGACGATGGTTTGGTCGAACGGTACAGGTATCAGATTGATTTTTGCCTGCGCATCTGTGAAGGCGGCGGATACAGCATCGGCTTTCGCGCGGTCAATTCGTTCGGTGATTTCGGAGAAACTGCGCCCGGAGAGCGTCGTGCCGTCCACCTTTTCGTATTTGCCGAAATACACATTTTTCAGCCCGAGAAAATTCATTTTGATGTCGGTGAGCGTGTTGTCGGAGAAGCAGGAATGCTCGTTTTCCTGGTCTTTCGTGTCTACGGCCACAAACATACGTTCACCGGAAAGTTCACCTTTACTCAATTCGCCGAGAGCAGTGAAAATATGACCAAGTGCGATTTTCGTTTCCGTGTTGTTTAAAAATTGCTGCCGGTAAGCGCCATTTGTTTCCCACTCATCGCGCACGGAAACGAGATTTTCCAACAATAGATCAGCCACAACTTTAAGGTATTCGCCGCGCCGCGCCTGATTGTCAGCCGTGCCGCCAGCGCCGGTCACGAAGTCGGTATAGGGGCGCTGACCGGGACCACCTGTGTAAAGGTCTTGTCCCCAAAGCAAAAACTCGATGGCGTGATAGCCGGTGAAAATGGATTCTTCCGAAATGCTTTCGTTCAGGTCTGCGAGCACCTGCTTCGTGATATCGGGAAATTGGACGGGGTCGTTGATAAGGCCTGCACCGGGTTCGCTGTTCACATAGTCAATGAAGTTTTCATCCATCGGCCAGGCGTTGATGAGACCTTCCGGGCCGTCGGCGTCGTCTATCGGCCCGCCGTAGAAGCGGTAGGCTTCCGTCTGGCCGTAAGGAATACGGGCAGCGAGCCAGGCGTCTTTGCAGGCTTGAAAATTAGTATTGGTGGGGGTGGCCACGAATTCGTCTATCTTTTTTTTCAGCGCAACTGCTGTGTTGTAACTATCTTCGTAGGAAGCCAGCACAATGTCGGCATATTGTTCGAGGGCTTCTTTTTTGAGGGTTTCAATTTCATCGCTTTCGTCCTTTTTACAGGAAGGAAAAGCGAAAGCGCACACAGCCAGAACAAACAAAGTCAGAATGGTGAGTTGTTTTTTCATGTTTATCGTTTATTAAAAAAATTTGGTGGTTAAATACATTCCCCACATTCCCCACATTAATCCCCGTCTCCGCTGCTGAACGTGATGGCGATACCCAGCAACGACGACATGTCGCTTTTGAAGTAGCGGGTCATTTTTTGAAATTCTGTGTAGAGCGCCTCCAATTGCGTTTTATCGCCGGCGATCTGCTCCGCCAGCGGCGGCGCGCCGGGCACAGCATCGAGCGCGACGACAACTGCCGTCAGCTGGGTTTCCGTTTCGGCAATCAAAGCCGTCCCGCCTTCCACTTTTTCTAAGTATTCGCGGAAACCGATGCCGTCCTGGCCGTTTTTGGCGCGGCCGTACCAGATGTACCCGATAGCGGTCAGGTGGTGTTCGAGCATTTCCAGCGATGCGCCGCTGTAATAAGCCTCCACCAATTGCGGTTCGGGTTGCGTCTGTCCGGGGCGTTTGCCGAGCGGCAGGCCGAGTTTGAAGTTTTTGATGGCTTCGTAACTGCGCACGAACTCGTTGTACAGCAGCGAAGTGCTGCTGCCAGCGTCGGTGCCGTCGTTTTGCACGAATTCGTCGCGGTAGGCGCCGTTCCAGGCGCTCAGGACTTCATTCACGCGGTCATCAATATCTTCAGCAAGTGCAATGAGGTAATCATAGCGATTGGGATTGCTTGCGAAAGCGGCCAATATCTCGTCGTCGCTCTGGCCTTTTCCAAAGATGAGATATTCGATGGCCAAATAGCCGCGCGCGTCGCGGTTGAAATCTTCCAGATTCCAGGTTCCGGCAGCAATCGCGTTTTCAATTTTCGGTTCGCTGGCTGGAAAGGTGCCGATCTCTTCGATCAGTCCCTTGCGCAAACCTTCTTCTCCGGCGGGGCCGAAATTGTAGGCGTTGGCGTACTGCCAGGAAGTATACGCGCTTAGCCACAAGTTCCGCAAAGTATTGAGCATATCGGCGGAAGGGGCAACCTGAAAGGCCTGGGTTGCCGTATAAAGCGAACCGGTTTTGCTTTTCAGGTCGTCGTAGGCCGGTTCGATGAGGTTGTCCGCGTAATTGCGCAGCATCGCCTGCCGGTCGAAGTCGTCGGAAGGGTCGCCGCCGGAGTTGGAATCGCAGGCAAAGCCGATGAATAGCGCCGAAAGGCTGAGAAGCAGGATGGAAAGGGAGCTTCGGTTGAGCATGATCCTTAGATTTTAGAGTATGTCTTTTGATTTCAGAATGCCCTTTAAACACATAGGCACATAGATTACATAGCATTGGAAACCAATAGACTATGTGAAGTAAACTACCGGTTCTGTTCTGACACCCAGTTCTTCTTAAAGTCTTCCATTTCCTGGTCGGAGAACCCGTAAATGGATTTCAGGCGGCTGATGACCTGGGTCAGTTTGGGCAATTCGTTCACCGGGTCGGTGGCGAATTTATAGGAAGTGGGCGTGCCGTTGGCCGGGGTGTTGAGCAACGTGAGCAGTTCATCAATCTCCGTATCGGTGATCTTTTTGTTCTCCAGTGTACGGAAGCCGTGGGTGAAACCGACCGTTTCACCGTATGAATGAAGCGCTGAAGCGATATCGGCATCGGTGGGGTTGGTGGCGCTGAGTTTGCTGATGACGGCGTAAAGGTAGTTGATAATGGTGGCAGCATTGGCTTTTTCCCAGAGCAGGCGGATTTCTGCGATGGCCTCGTCGCGTTCTTCGTTGTAATCGGGGCCGGCTTTCACTGCCGCCTGCAATTTGATGAACTGGTCGCGGATGTTGGTGTAAAAGCCTTTGCCGTCGTTTTTATCGCGTCGGGCGGCGTAGTTGGCAATGAGCTTGTCGGGTTGTGCGTGCAGGTTGGCCTGGTAACTGTTGGGAAAAGTGGGATTGGCGCCGAAGATCGCCAGCATCTGATCTACCGTTGCTTCGGTGATGGTCCCCGATGTCAGCTCGTTGAAATGATGAAAAAGCAAAGCGCCGTAGTGGCCTTTGTCCAACAACTGTTCCAGTTCCAAACCATTTGCATCGAACAGGTAGCCGCTGTAGGCGCCGCCGTTGCCGGTCGGCACACCGGGCGTGTAGGTATTGCCGCTTGCCAATGCCAGTTGCGCCGTCCACTCGGGGGTTTTTCCCGAATAATACACCGAAGTAAGGCTTTGCAGGGTGGGGTTGCCTGCGGTGTACCAGTAATTCAGCGAGTCGAGCGAAACGGTTTGACCCGTCGCGCGGCCTTTTTTGGCTTCATTTACGAGGCTCGTAAATCGGGAAAGCACACCGATCTGGGTGGCGGCATTGGTTTCAAATGCGGTGCCGTCGTAGGCGGAGGGGATGTCGAGTGGGGTTTTGTCCTTATCGTCGCAAGCGGTGAAAACAGACACGACGAATAACACGGCAAACAAAGGGAGCGTAATTTTCATGTGTAGTTATGTATTTAAAAGTGAAAAAAGGCGCGGCAAATGTAGAGAACCTTTTTTCTTATTGAGATTTTGTCCAAATAAATTTTGACCGTTTTTTGACACAGTCATCCCTAAAGGGAAGAAGGCGGGAATTTTGACCCAAAACTCCAAAAACTGCAAAGGAACCGTGATGCCGGAGATTATATGATGATTTCATCCCATCTGTACAGTTGACCTTCATCACCTTTCTGACTGCCGGAAAAGCAATAAAGTTGCTGTTTCATTGCGGTTTTTTGATAATAAAATGTATCTTGCGGCTCGTTTTCACCAAAACCATTCGCATGGCATCCGATATGACGATACCCGCTCCTGCACCGGGTCAATCCAAATCAAAAAAACGGAAAATTCCGGCCTACCTGGTTAAAGAAACCATTGGAGGGATGCCATTTTATTATGCAGGCTATCGCTCAGTGTTGGCAAAAAGAAAATCATTTGATGACATTGTGGCGGAAAGCACTTTACAAAACTTTATCAAGGTATACCTGATACTTTTATTCGGTCAAAAATTGGATTTGAAGAAATATTGGGTCTTTTCCGGCGAAATCGGCTTGCATATCCGGCATGGTGAAAATTTATCACTCGATTTCGCTTTGGTGGAAATAAGTGCATTTCCTGCTGAGAAGATATCTTCAAAATACCTCGATTGTCCACCGCAGGTTGTAGTGGAGATAGATGTCAACGTAGAAACTGATACTGACAGATTCAATGTGTGGGAAGATTTTATCATCCCTAAAATCAATAAATTGCACCAGTTTGGCACCAAAAAAGTAATATGGATTTTCACTAAAAGCCAAAAAATTGTCCTTGCGGAAGCGGGTAGGAAGTGGGAAACATTCGATTGGGATAAAGACGTGGAAGTCCTTCAAGGGATTACCTTCAATATCGCCGCGTATCTTGCAGAAAAAGGCATTTACCTCCAGAATTAAGGCTTTACAGTCGCCGTTGTCGTAATTTTGTCCGAAACGACCCGCAAGCCGTGCCGCTGCAACACGAACCGCTTCACATCCTCCAACAATATTGGGGTTATGCGTCCTTCCGGCCATTGCAGGAAGACATCATCCGCTCGGTGTTGGCCGGGCGCGATACGCTGGCGTTGTTGCCCACCGGCGGCGGCAAATCCATTTGTTACCAGGTACCTGCCTTGTGCAAAGAAGGAATATGTTTGGTGGTGTCGCCGCTCATCGCCCTGATGAAGGACCAGGTGCACAACCTGCAACAGCGCGGCATCCCGGCGGCGGCTATTTTTTCGGGCATGAGCCGCCGCGAGATAGACATCGTTTTTGAAAATGCCTGCAACGGCGCTTACAAACTCCTTTATCTCAGTCCCGAACGCCTGAAAACGGATCTCGCCCTCGCCCGCATCCAGCGCATGAACGTCAACCTGCTGGCGGTGGACGAAGCGCATTGCGTGAGTCAGTGGGGTTACGATTTCCGCCCGCCCTATTTACAGATCGCCGACCTGCGGGCTCTGCTTCCCAAGGTTCCCATCCTAGCCCTTACGGCAACAGCCACTTCCGAAGTGCTGAAAGACATCCGGGAAAAACTGGCATTTCGCGAAAAAAACGTGTTCCGGCAGAGTTTTGTGCGTGCTAATTTGTCGTATTCGGTACTCTACGAAAGTAAAAAACGCGAAAAACTGCTCGACATACTCCGCAACGTGCCCGGCACGGGCATCGTGTATGCGCGCAGCCGGGGCGAGACGAAAGAGATCGCCAAATTGCTGACCGACAACCGCCTCAGCGCCGATTTCTACCACGCCGGCCTGGCGCCGGAAGAGCGCAACGCCCGCCAGGAAGCCTGGATCGCCGGAAAAACCCGCATCATCGTTTGCACCAACGCGTTCGGCATGGGCATTGATAAACCCGACGTGCGCGTAGTGGTGCACCTGACCCTGCCCGACAGCCTCGAGGCGTATTTCCAGGAGGCCGGGCGCGGCGGCCGCGACGGCCAGAAATCCTACGCCACCCTGCTCTACACACCTGCCGACGCCGAAGCGCTGCGTTTTCACCTTCAATTGGCTTTCCCGCCGGTTGAGCAGGTGCGCAAGGTGTACCAGGCACTGGGCAGCTACACGCAGCTGGCCGTCGGCGCCGGTCTGGGCGAATCCTTTGATTTTGATCTGCAGCACTTCTGCGCGGCTTTTAAACTCGAACACGCGGCCACCCACGCAGCGCTGCGCCTGCTCGAACAGGAAGGCTGGATCGCTCTCAGCGACGCGACGGGTACTCCCGCCCGCGCCTTCGTCACCGCGTCCCGCGAAGCGCTGTACGACTACCAGATCCGCAACAAACAGGCTGACACGGTGCTGAAAGTGCTGCTGCGCGCCTATCCCGGTATCAACGCGCATTTTGCCGACATCAGCGAGACCTACATGTCGCAGTACGCCAAACTGCCGCCCGACGTCATCCGGCACATGCTGGAAACGGCGCAGCGCGAAAACCTGCTGCTGTACGAGCCGCGCAAGGACAAACCACAACTCATTTTTACCCGCGAACGCGTGGCTGCCGAGAATCTGACCATAGACCTCGCGAAATTCAATTTCCGCAAGCAACGCGCTGAAGAACGCGTGGAACTGGCCATCCGCTACGCCGAAACCCGCCGCTGCCGCAGCCAGCAACTGCTTGCCTATTTCGGAGAACCGGACAGTCCGCCCTGCGGCATTTGCGACGTGTGCACCGGCCGGAACAAAAGCGATCTCAGCGTGGGGGTCTTCGAGTCCTACGAACGCAAGATCAGGCAGGTGCTGGCGCACGAGCCGCTGCCTTTCGAAGAAATCCTGAAAGCCTTCGCGCAGAAACGACACGAGACAGTGGCGCAGGTGATCGGCTATTTGCTGGAGGAAGAAAAAATAGTGCAGGATGAGGATGGCAAAATTTCGCTCAAATGAATTTGAATCGCGCTGAAACACCCCGGAATCAATGCCGTCATCTTATCCTGGCATCACCGTTCAATTAAACATTCTCCTGCTATTTGTCCAAAAGACGGACGATTTTTTCCAGAGCAAGCCGCTCGTCGCCCGGATTTTCCCAAATAAAATCCGCCCGGCGATAAAAAGGCCCGCGTTCTTCCAGCCGCTCCCGGATAAAGTCCCTGAGTTCCGCCTCGCTCAGATTTTTCAGTAAAGGCCGCTGCATGCGTTCGTTTTTGAGCCGCCCGAACAAAATTTCCGGCGATGTTTTCAGATAAATCGTCGTGCCGTGTTGTTTCATCCAGGGCATGTTGTTGAAAAAACACGGTGTGCCGCCGCCGGTAGCAATTACAGTCGGCGGCATCGCTGCAACACGATGCAGGTATTCCCGCTCCAATGCCCGGAAACCGTTTTCTCCCAGGACTTCAAAAATTGCGGCGATGCTTTTCCCTTCACCCGTTTCGATAAAAGCGTCGAGGTCGAGAAAAGGGACGCCGAGCCGTTCAGCCAGAATGTGGCCCCAATGCGTTTTGCCGCTGCCCATAAAGCCGATCAGAAATACGTGCCGGGTCATTTGCTTTTCGTTTTGACAAAAGTGCGAAGCGGGAACGACCCGCCGTTGTATTTTTGCCGGAAATTTGATCGCTGGACGTTGGACTGTTGGACGTTGGACTGTTGGACGTTGGACTGTTGGATTGCCGGACGTTAGACCAATGATTCCACGGGCTGAAGTCAAGTGTCCAACAGTCCAACGTCCAACAGTCCAACGTCCAACAATCCAACGTCCAACAATCCATCCATCCAACGTCCGATAGAACATGAAAAAAAGCCTCTTTTTCTTTCTTTCAGCCTCCCTCGCATGGGTTGCCTGTAAAAATGATACATCCGGTGTGCAACAAGTCGCTTCCGGCCCCAATGCCGACCTGGTGCGCAATCCGGTCAGCGCCAATCAACCCGCCGACACCAGCCAGCTGGCGCGCATCACGTACACGGAGACCGAGTTCGACTTCGGCGAAGTGAACGAAGGAGACGTAGTGGAGCACAAATTCAAATTCACGAATACCGGCAAAGTGCCCCTCACGATCCTGAAAGCGCGCTCTTCCTGCGGCTGCACCATCCCCGAATACCCGGAAGAACCGATTCCGCCCGGCGGTACGGGAGAGATCACCGCCAAGTTCAACACGGAAGGCAAGCACAACGAGCAAAAAAAGATCATCCACATCACGGCCAATACCTACCCGAGCGAGACAAGCGTCATGCTCAAAGGATTTGTGCATCCGGTAAAGGAATAAACGCAAACCGCTGAAAATCAAAAGGGGCGGCGTCGTAGACGCCACCCCTTTTTGCTGGGAGGATGAGGGGTCTCGAACCCCCGACCTTCGGAACCACAATCCGACGCTCTGACCAACTGAGCTACAACCTCCGTTTCGGGCTGCAAAGATACTTCTGATTTTTGGATTTTTTGCAAGTGAGTGCGACAGGATTTTTAAAATATTTCTTCTGGCTGCAAATTGGAATTGTCGCTCGTCTTACCGGCAATTGAAAAATTAAAACGTCGGAAAAAATGGTTCAATAACGTCGTGGCAAAAGGAGTGGTGATCAAGGCAAAGAAAACGGTAAATGGCTGATTGACCCATTCGTGTTAAATTTCCTGCAACGCTTGAAAGTTCCATTTGGCTTACCGATATTTGTTACCGGTTTTGCCCTTGCCCGAATGTGAGCAAGCCAGAATTTTAATCGTAGGCCTACCCTCTTTTACCGCTGTGTTTTTCTTCTCGTGGCGGGCACGCTTTAATCTCCTTTTTTATCCATCCCTTTATGTGCGCGTTGCCGACCTGATGTGGTCAGCGGGTATCGCGCTATTTTTAACCGAGTAAACAATCAAAAACATGAAGAATGCAATTCCCCCCCCCCTGTTTCCAAACATCAATGACGCTTGCCGCTACCCTGCCTTTCGGGGGGACGCGAATATTTCTAATCCTCTTTCTCGCGCTTAATTTCATGTATTCAGTTCAAGCGCAACGAGACCCCCGAATTGATGTTGGCGACCTTTCACCTCAAGAATCTGATGATCTTGCCGGTTTAATAGACACATGGCTCGACAATCACACTGACATATTGTCCCTGCATTTCACCCATTTCGGCCCAATTCACTCATTGCCTAATTTTTTCCCCTGGCACCGGGCGCATATTCGCGAGTTGGAGGATGCCTTATTTCCAGTCCCGCCAAATCCTACCCCTTACATCTTGCCCCGCTGGAGGCCGCGCGCCAGTGCAGGCGAACCGGATAACGAAATGCCTGAGGCGATGCAGTTCACCAACGGCACACCTCAGATACATGGAATGCCCAACCCTAATCCTTTGGTACCAATCCTGTCAACAATTGACCTGCCTGCGGCCAATTGTCTTAGTGTAGATGAGTTCAGTAGTATCGTTCAAGGCGATTATCACGACTTGGTGCACAGTGCTGTAGGTGGCGAATTCTTAGAACAAAGCACTTCTGCCACTGTCATCGGTTTTTGGCCCTGGCATGCCTGGGTAGATGAATTCTGGTATAACTGGGAAAAACACTGTACCGTTGGGTACGACTATTTCCCTGCTACAGGCTCAACGGAAATCATTATCAATTCTCAAGTAACGTGGAGCGGCGAGCGTTATGTGAAAGGGAAAGTCATCATTGAAAGTGGCGGAAGGCTCGATATCGCTCCGGGCGCCGTTATACATTTCAGAAGTTCCGACTACGAATCTTACGAAACTTCTATTTTGGTGAAACCCGGCGGTGTGCTTTATGTGGATGCCGGCGCGAAATTGACGGGCATTGATAGATTAGGAAGCAATGTTGGCGGGGCCGGTGGCATACAATACAACAGCGGCTGGAAGGGTATTCGGGTGGAAGGAGCCGGCACTTTCAGCAACAGTCACGGAAGGGTATATGTCAGAAACGATGCCGTTATCGAACACGCTTCCATCGGAATTGAAAGTGTAGGTGGAGGACGCATCATTGCCACGAACGCTGACTTTCTGAACAACCGCATCTCCATTCGGGTGCGCGATTTTAACCACCCTATGTTGTATCATTATTTTATACAAGGGTGTGACTTCGATGTCACGACGGAACTTCGCGATGTCACATGGACACCGGATATGGCTCAAGCAGCATTGCCCAAACTTCACTTCCGGCATTTTGTCCCCGAAACGCCTGAAAGACATATCCTGCTGGAAAATGTCAGAGGCGTCCATGTCTTCGGCGGCACGTTCGGCAAGTCGCTTAGCAAACCCGGAGAAACAACTACCGGCATCGAGGCGGTTAACGCCCGTTTTTCCTGCGTTGATGAAGCGACTTTCGCCTCATCTTTGGATTTGGGCATCGCAGTGTTAAATACTGTAAGCGGGCCGGTCGGCGATCCTTACATCAGCACCTGCATATTCAATTCGCGGGAAGGAATATTGCTTAATGGCGCTGATTACGTGACCATTTCAGCCAACACGTTCAACAACACAGTGTCCAGCATCGAAGCCAGGGCTTCATCGGCTTACGATATTTTTGACAATGTTATCAACGGCGGCCCGGCAGCGGTAAGCGTACTCTCCGATGCTTCGGCAGGCAATCACGCGAATATCATCGAGCGCAACATCTTCAGCGGCAGCGACCGGCAACTCCAGTTCCAGTTTGGCAACTCCAACGTGCAGTTCAGGTGTAATAACTTCAACAGTCCAGTCACTTATTCTGTGGTTCTTTTTAATGGCAGCCTGCCTGATCAGGGAAATTGTGACATGGAGAAACCCGCTGGCAATCAGTGGGATGACTGCGTCGGTACTGAAAGCCAACTGTTCAAAACCACCATTGCGCCTGGATATAAGTATGAAACTCACAACGACAGGTTGCCGATATGTTACAGTCTTGGAATTGTAACTTTACCATGTTCTTATTCTTATGAAGAAGATCCCAATAATTCCTGCGAAGTCTCGCCACCCTGCCCCACCTGCCCCCCTTACCCGGAACAACCCAGAATTGCAGGTTTGGAAGCGGAAAAACAAACCTGGGCCAGCAGCGCCTTGCCGCCTGAAGAAATTGCCGCCATCATCTGGCAACTGACGTGGGAGCAAAAGATCATTGCGCAACGCGGCCTGTTGAGAGTAATCGAAGCGGATTCTACTTTGGCTACTGCCCTCGATTACATAGACGATGTAGGCGCTGTATTTCCTTTCCCGACAAGCGACCGAATCGGACTTTACTTGAGCAGTAACAACTTGTCTGCCGCAAACAGCCTGATTGCTGCATTGCCTTCAGGTAACGAAAAAACACTTTTCGCCCTGTTCTCCACGCTTAAGTCCGAAGTGCGTTCATTCAAACAGATCACTCCTGCGGAAGAACAAACGGTACGCGCTATCGCGCAGGGCAGCGATCAATCAGCTTCCCAGGCCAAGTCCATTCTTTACGCTGCTTTTGGAGAAAAGATCACAATAGAGCCTGAGCCCGTGGGCGGCGGAGGTAAACCTGCCTCTGAAACTGTTAAGACGCAAACACCGGCAACTGATATGCCTACCATAACTTTTGTGCCTAACCCCGGGTCAGAAGTCACAGCTGTTCGCTATTCTCTAAACAGTATCGGCCCAAGAATGGTATTTACACTTACAAACATTTTTGGTCGTCAAGTGGTGTCTCAACAGTTTTTCTCCGACAACTTGGCTGGTGAACTTACCCTTGATCTACACGATTTGCCTGCGGGTACTTATATCGGCACAATAGCCATAAATGGCCAGCGACAAGCCGTTTCCAAACTGACAATTGTGAAGTAAACCTACTTTTCATCCCCTGCCTGTGCCTTGCAAGGCACAGGCAGGTTTTGCTTTCCTTTTAAAAAATTCGGGCATATGAAAAATTATTTGCTACTTTTGGCAATGACGTCTTCTTTACTTGCTTGGTCACAGACCCGATTTAGCAGTCTATATGATTACAACAATCAATACCAAGTAGCTTTTACCATATTAGAATTGCAAAATGGAGGATATTTAATAGGCTCAAAAAATATAGGGCCGGAATATTCCGATAACAAACTTCTGTTGCACCGGCTCGACGCGCTCGGTAACGAAATCTGGCAAAAAGAGATTAATAAAGAGGGATACATCTATTATCTGGATTTTGGCGCGATGCTACGATTGCCTGACGGAAATTACCTGCTTGCTGGCGATTATAAGGAGATAATCACCGAGTTGTATGATGTCTTTCTCATCAAAATAGACACTTCTGGCAATGTACTTTGGGAAAAAACATACGGCACGAGCGACAAAAACGACTTTTTCGGCAATTTCGCCCTTACGCCAGACAGCACCTATATACAGGTTTGCGGGCAAACGCGCCGGACAGACGCTTCCGGGAACATCTGGCTTTTCAAAACTGATTTGGACGGCGAGGTGATTTGGGACGAAGAAATTTCTCAAACAGGCTGGCAGCACGGCCAGCACCTTGCCATGCTTAACACCGGAAGTTTTTGGCTGGCTTCTCGCTATGAAACGGCGGATTTATCCCAATATAAAGTTTACAAAATAAATGATTCGGGTCAATCTGTCTGGGAGCACAAATTGGGTTCTCAATATGACGACTCCGGTTTCCCTAAAATAGTGGCCCTGCCTGATGGTTCATCTATTTTCACCGGGGCGGTTGGCACTACTGATTGGCGAGTGCATCTTGCTTACGCTGTAAAGTTGTCGCCATCTGGTGAGATTGTATGGGAAAAAACCTACCACACTGGTTTTTCGTCTTCCGCATTCGCACAGCCTGTAGTATTGGAGGATGGTTCAGCGATATTGAGTGGTAGCGTGGATTTTGACACACTTAGTTCGCCTCGTTACGCCCGTTTTTGGAAAATAAATGCCGAAGGCGACATGATTTGGGAGCAAATTCATCATCACAACCCTGATAGCAATAATATTGATGCATATATATACCATCAAATCAGCACTTCTGATGAGGGTATCGCAGGCGTAGGATTTTCTTATGATTGGAATACTTTGCAGGATATATGGATTTTGAAATTAGACAGCGATGGCTGCCTCATAGAAAACTGCATGGTGTCGGCAGTGGAGCCGGAGGAGGAAGTAATGATGGATATCTACCCCAATCCGGCGACAGAGGAGGTTTTTGTGCTGCTTCCTGATGATTTCGAGGCAGCAATGTGGAACATAACAGACGTGTTTGGGCAAGTACTGCGAGTCGTCGCTACTCATGCACAGGGAAGTCCTATCAGAATTGACGTATCGCAACTGCCGGCCGGTCTCTATTGGCTTCAGACCTTTGATGCCGAGGCGCGAATGTCAACCAAGCCATTTCAGGTAATTCGGTAGGTTTTCAAGAAACCGCTGCCGCCACCGGCCTCCACCCCCGCAATTTCTTCAGCAACTTGCACAACTTCAAATTCAACGACGGATTGGCATTGAAAAAATGGCCGTTAACGGTCATCCATTTTTTCTCTTTTTTAATGTCTTTCAATTCGTTGTACAGCACGCGGCGCGGTTTGTCGAACGGCGCCCGCCAGTAAATGGCCCGGTCGGTCATGGCAAAACCTTCCTTTCCGTTGCCTTTGAGCGACAGGTCACAGATGAACCACACGCGTTCTTTGCGTTCGGCAAACAGAAAGTTTTTGCAGATGTTGGCCATCAGTTCGGGCGGCATGGCGATAAAATCGAAGTAAAACAACTCGTCCTCGCGGTCAAAATCGAGGAAATCCCGAATCAACTGACCCAGGTCGGTTTTGCCCGGCTGCACTTTTTCGTATTTCAAAATGGCAGGGGGCAACAATACGCCGTTGAGGTCGGGACAAAACTGAATGATAAAATAATCGAGCAATCCTTCAAAAGCTGTCTCCAAACGCCGGTCAATGTCCTGCAATGCTTCCGTGCCGAAGCGCTCCCACTGTAAAAGTGCATCTTCAGCGATCTGCCCGGCCCGCAGGTTGTAAATTTCTCTGAACCGGGAATCGTAAAACCGCTCGACATAGTCGCTGTATTTCGCCGCATCGTGCTCCTCCGCCACGCGACGGCGCAGCTGGCCGAAGAACAATGTCTTTACCTGATCCGTTAGATCGTCCGCGTCGAAATCAAGCGGATATGCCGGTTCGTAGGCGCTTGGTTGACGCGTCTTTTTGCCGAAATGATGCCCGCAGTGGTGGCAAAAAACCGAAGCCAGCGGACTGTCTTCCCGGCAGGTCGGACAGGTTTTCGTTTTTTCCACGATCCCCTCTCCGCAGCGATGGCAGAATTTCGCTCCGGGAATGATTTCAGCCGCACAGTTGGGACAAAGGTTCATAGCGAGAGAATACCGGTTCAGTTATGATTTTTCAGACAGTTGCAATTCAGTGTGTGACGATGATGCCTTTTGTTTGTTCTTTCGCATTAGTAAAGACTAAAAAACAAGTGCCTGACTTTTCCTGTTCACCGCGTCATTCCGAGGCACGAGGAATCTGATTAAACTATTGAACATCAGTTGTTTCTAACCAGATTCCTCGTGCCTCGGAATGACACGGTGGGCAAGAACATGAGAACTTATTTTTTGACCCTTGCTAAAGTAGAATTTGCCAGGCAAAAATAAAACATTTTGTTTTTTTAAGCAAATTTTTAAATCAAAAATTTTTAAAAATGAAAAAGCAGATCAAAAAGAACGGCCTGCCGCAGAAGGTGTGTATCCTCTGCGGCAGGCCGTTCTCGTGGCGAAAAAAATGGGAAAAAGTCTGGGAGGAAGTAAAATATTGCAGCGAGCGCTGCCGCCGGAACAGGCAGGCTTAAAACGGTGCCATTATACCTCGCGCCGCCAAGTTTTCAGCATCAACTCTTGTGACGTTTACTAAACTTTCGAAAGTTTAGTAAACGTATTTCCCGCTTCTCGGCATGCTGAAAACTTGGCGGCGCGAGGTATAGATTATTTGAAAATAAGGCCGGCGCTACTGGCATCCGCTGGTGAAACCCGTGGCATCGAAAGTTGTCTTCAGATACCCTTTTTTATTAGCGCTGACGACTTCAATGATGAGGTCGTTGATACCGCTGCCGTCGCGTTTGGGGCTGCAATATTCGAACAGGTAATAGCTGTTGGCTTCGGCCCATACAAGGTTGGCGATCTCGACGAATTTGGCTTCCAGTTCGGTTTTGTTGCCGGCGAAGATTGTCCCGCTTTTTCCGATCGACGTGAGCACTGTCTGGTCAATTTCATCGCCCAGGCCGATGGAGAACACAGCAATGCGTTCGTCGAGGGCATTCACCTTGCCATACGCTTCGGTTTTGGTGAATCGCGCGGCCTGGTCGGTGCCGTCGGTGAATACCACGATCGAGCCGGCGCCGATGATCCCCTGGGCGATCACACTGTCCAAAGTAAGTTTCGCCAGATCGGAAGCCTTGATGACGGCCCCGTACAGGTCGGTGGACGGGTCGGTGCTGATAGCGGAAGATATGCCGTCTATGGCGGTGTTCAGGCTGTTTTTATCGGCGGTAAAGCCGACCAATTGATGCAGTTTGTTTTCGCCGTCGAACCACCAGATGCCCATTTTGTATGCGTCGTCCTGCACGGCGGGCATCACATTTTCCACAAAACTTTTGGCGGCGGTTTTCAACTCGTCGAGGCTGTTGGTGATCACGCTGCCGCTGAAGTCGAGCACCAGCATGGTGTTGAAGTTGAATACCTGCGAACTGGGCGATATCCGGGATCGCGATTCCGTGCGCGAGATCATTCTCGGGCACTCGTCGTTGCGTCCCTTTTCATAAATGGTGAAGTTGCTGGAATCGAGTTGTGCGATGGGCCTGCCCGTATTGTCGTCCACTTTAAAAAAGACGGAAACGCGTCCCGGCAGGGTAGTGGATTCGTCCTGGCTGGTGACGACCAACTGGTTGTCGTTGAATTGCGGACAGTTGTTGTCGTCGTTTTTTTTGCATCCGAAAAATAAGATCAATAGCAGCGCTGCGGAGCTGAGCGATATAAATACCGGATTTCGAGAAATGGGTTTCATGTTGTCGGTTTTGTTTGTGAACAGAATTGCATACGGAGAATTCAACGGATTTTGATGTAGGTTTATTCTCTTCACGCCTTTGATCCAGCGACCTCCACTTCCTTCCGTTCGATGGCGGGCACGTTTTTCACCACCATTTGCATGGTATTGCGGATGCGTTCTTCGAACAACACGATCTTGCCCTTTTTCAGGTTGTCAATTGTCTCCTGGGTGTAGTGGCGGACGGTGATGAGTTCGAGACCGTCCTCTTTTTTTACCTTGAACTCGTTGGAAATTTCATTGATAAACCGCTCGACGCGGTCGGGCACGTTGGTGACGCAGATGGTAAAACTGATGGCAGTGTTCTGCATCATGTTCACGAAAATGCGCAGTTTGGCCGCTTTTTCGAACAAATGGGCCATGTGGTGCTCGGCCACGAAGGAATAATCGAGCGTGCTGATGTGCAGGAGCGCCTGGTTTTTTTCCACCACGACGATGGGCGGGTAGGTGTCTTCCGTATCGCTGCTGATCTCGGTGCCGGGCGCTTCGGGATCGAGGAAGGATTTAACGAACATGGGGATGTTCTTGTTTTGCAGCGGCTTGATCGTTTTGGGGTGGATGACCTGAGCGCCATAGTAGGTCATTTCTATGGCTTCCTTGTACGACAGGCGGTCGAGTTTGATGGTGTTGTCGAAAATGCGCGGGTCGGCGTTCAGTACCCCCGGCACGTCTTTCCAGATGCTCATGCTTTCGGCGTCGAGGCAGAACGAGAAAATGGCTGCCGAGTAGTCGGAGCCTTCGCGGCCCAGGGTGGTGGTAAAGTTTTCCGATGTGGAGCCGATGAAACCCTGCGTGAGTACGAAACCGCCCTGTGCCAGCATTGGCGGCACGATTTTCAGCGCGTTGGCTTTGGTTTTGTCCCAGATGACCCAGCCTTCGCGCCAGGTGTTGTCGGTCGCCACTACGTCGCGTGCATCGAGCCAGTGGGTTTTCAAGCCTGCTTTGGTGAGGTAAGCCGCCACAATTTTAGTCGAAACCAGTTCACCGACGCATACGATCTGGTCGTACATGTAGTCGTAGTTGTCCGCCGGTTTGTCTTCCAACACCCACTCGCCCTCCACGAAGGTATCGTTCACGGCAGCGAACACTTCGTCGCCCTCGTCGAACAGCTCGCGCATGATGGCGTAATGGCGTTCCTTGAGTGCGTCGTAGAGTTCCTGCGCCTTGCCGGTTTGTTTGGCGTGGGCGGCCACAACTTCTTCCAGGGCGTTGGTCGTTTTGCCCATGGCGGATACGATGATGACCAAAGACTCATTTTTGAAACGCTGTAAAATAGAGGCTACGTTGCGCACTCCTGCTGCGTCTTTGACGCTGGCGCCGCCGAATTTGAAAACTTTCACTTTCGATGTGGATTTGTTGATATGGTGATTTGTTGACGTGCTGTACGCCGGAAATCCGTTCCGGTTGCTCCTGGCGCCGGAACGGACTTCCGGCGTACAAACAGGGGCAAAGGTAGGAATGTCGCAGTTTTTGAAAAGGCTGATACTTTTGCCGATTCGTTTTTCATCGCAAGGATGCCGAGGCGCAGAGAAGATTCATGCGAATCAGGGGTTAGGAGGAAAATCGTCCCGGAGGGACGGCATATTTGTAGATGAAGCGCCCAAACCGATTTTTCCGCTCCATCGGAGCGGTATTTTGCTCAAAAGATACCGCCCCGATGGGGCGGGTGTAATGTTCGTCGGCATTTTCTACCAAGATTTCGTCCCTCCGGGACGTGTTATTTCAACCCCTGATTCGCATGATTCTTATAGAACAACAAAAAAAAACAACTCTGCGCCTCCGTGTCTCTGCGTTAAATCTCTTTAACAATGCGAAGCATACTTTTTTCTCTGCTTTTTCTTCCCCTTTTCAGCCTCGCTCAATCCAAATGCGACCAAAAGATCCTCGACACCGAACTGCGTCGCTTCGAGGCGATGACGCGAAAAGACACGCACGCCCTGCGCGACCTGCTGGCCGACGACCTCGTGTACATTCACTCCAACGCCTTGACGGAAAACAAAAATGAGCACATCGCGAACATCGCTGCCGGGCGTTTGATCTATGAAAAGATGACCCGCGAACAGGCGTTGGTGCGGCGCTATGGCAAGACGGCGCTTACCAACGGCGTCGTGCAGGTGCGCGGCATTTTGAATGAAAAAACCTTCGAAATGCGGCTGGCTTATACGGCGGTGTACCGGAAAAAAGGCGGAGGATGGAGGTTGGCGAATTGGCAAAGCACAAGAATTCCACAATGACATCCGCCTGTTAACGGTCAAAAAATCGCACAAGTAAAAACCAGGTACGGCACTACAAATATCTGCGATGCAAAAAGATAATATCCGCCAGATGCTCGAACGGTTCCAAACCGACTTCGACGAAGAGACGCTTTACCGGCGCTACACCCTCGAATTCCTGCGCACCTGCGATGACTTCTGGCAGCGCAGCAACCTGGCAGGGCACCTGACGGGTTCGGCCTGGGTGCTCAATCCTCGGCGCGACAAAGCGCTGCTCATCCACCACCGCGCCCTGGACAAGTGGTTCCAGCCCGGCGGCCACGCCGACGCGACGGACGCATCGCTCGCCGCCACCGCACGCCGCGAAGCGCTGGAAGAATGCGGCTTGGGGGAACTGACGCTGCTGTCCGAAGCCATTTTCGACCTCGACATCCACGTCATCCCGGCAAAACGCGACATTCCCGAACACCTGCACTACGATGTGCGCTTCGCCTTCGCGGCAGCGTCGGAAATGTTGAACGGCGATTTGTCGGAGATCCGGGACTTGCAGTGGGTGCCGTTGCGGGAACTGGCGGCGGCGGAAGGGGTGCAGCAGTCGGTAAGGCGGATGGCGGTGAAGCGTGGTTGGTAGCACGGTGTTGAGGCCGCCCGGGTAGGCGCCATTAATGGCGCCCTCTGCAAAAAAATCAAACGGCCGTCGTTGCCTCCACATTCTTTCTATTCCGCCGCGCCACCCCGCTCCTTTTCATGATCTTTTGCTTCACCGGCTCGTAGTGCGAAGGGTCCATCACTACCAGCCACTCTGCGAGCAAGGCAGGTAGCGAGAGGCCGGAATTCATGTCTCGCATCAGCCAGTCGAGATAGGTGAGGTGGAAAGGATAGACGCCTGCGTTGCGGAACATCGCGTTGGGCCTGAATTGTTTGCGCCAGTTGAGGTTGTCCAGAATTTGCGCTTCCATGGCGGCGGGCGAGGGCAGTGCGATGTTGCCGCGCAAGTGTTCGGCCAGCCATAAAGCTGCCATTTCAGAAGTCAGATTACAGTAAAACGAGGTGTTGTAGCCGACGAAAGCCAGCCCCGGCACCTGCGTTGGCAGGATGTTGCGATAGAGCAGGTAATTGCCGTCGGCGTCAGTGATTTTTTTCCTGATTTCTTTGGAAAGAAAAGGCAGCGTTTGCGAGAAGCCCGTGCCATACACGACGATGTCGGCCTCCAAACGCTCGCCATTGCGCAGCAAAAACCCGCCCGGATGGTAGGAGCGGATTTCGCCCGGCACGGCTTTGATCTTTCCGTCGCGCACCATCTGGTAAAATCCGTCCGTTTCCACGCTCAGTTCGCCGTACAGCAAATCCATGATGCTCGTAGCAGGCACGAGATTGGCGGCTTTCAGCCCTTGCTGGCGGGTAAAAACGCCCTGCATCCGACCGAGGATCAATTGGGGCAAACGCAGGAAATGGATGAAATTTTCCATCCAGTTGCGGTAGCGGAGTTTGGTCAGCGCCTCGCCGAATCGCGTGAGCAACAGGTATTTATAATTGATGCCCATGATACGTTTAGGCACTTTCCACTTCGCTTCGCGGAACACGAGATGCATCTCCCGCGCTTGTCCGGCGATGCTGGCCGCCACATCGCAGGCTGACTTGCCATAGCCTACGACCGTCACTTTTTTGTCCCGGAAATCGGCAGACTGCACCTTCGAGGTGTGCAGTATCTGACCACCCGCAGTCACAAAATCCTCCATGCCTTCCGCCTGCGGGATGAACGGCTCGGAGAAAGTACCATTGCAAACGACCAGATAATCAAAGTATTCCGAAAACGGCAGGGCGTTGTGTTCGCCGTTCAGCAGCCAGCCGCCGCCCTCTTCCGGCGTTGCCGTCGTGATGCTGTGTTGGAGCCGGATGCAGGGCATCAGGTCGAAATGCTGCGCATATGATTTCAGGTAAGCCAGCATTTGCAGGCCGGTGGGAAATTCCGGGTACTGTTTAGGCATCCGAAAATCCGAAAAAGCATAGGAATCGCGGGTGTTTTGGGTCGTGAGACCAGGGTAGCGGCGGCTGGGCGCCCACACGCCGCCGATTTCGGCTTCTTTTTCGAACACGGCCACGTCGTGGCCGTAGTCCAGCAGCGTCTTGGCCGTTACCAGCCCGCTCAGGCCGGCGCCGACGATGGCAATTTTTTGTTTCATAGCGAAGTCAGGTTGTTTAATTCACCGCAGAGGCGTGGAGACACAGCGTTTTTTTGTCCTCCGGTAAGGAACTACGCTGCGCTCTGCGTCCCGGCGTTTTTTTTGCCCCTCTAAAGTCAACTTTGCATGCGCGAAAAAGCCGGTTTTTGGACAATTTACCGGGAGCGTGGAGTGAAGGGAGGTTTGGAACGAATGAATGGGGGCAGATGAAAGGAGGTGTTGTCCCGGAGGAACGAAGGGGCGACATCTCGTTTTGATTCGGAGGTGTCACCTGCTTCATGCTTCAGCAGATGACACCTCCTCACTCTTCAGCACTGTGCAACATCCTGGCAATTTCATAAGTCATATTTCGATGCCTTCTTTTCTGATATTTTTGGAAAAATGGGAACTGCGAGGTTTGCAACCGTTTCAGCGTGGTAGGATGTTTCGAAATAATGATATCGTTATCAAAAGAAATTTTATAGATGGGGTGGCTCATAAATTTCAGTTCCTTGCCGACATCAATTTCCTCGTCGTTCAACACAACTAAAAAATCAATGTCGGATTCTTCGCGGAAATCGCCGCGGGCATAAGAACCGAACAGAATCACTTTGGCAAGTCTGTTTCCATAAAGGCGCTGTAATTCCTTCTTTACTGCACGGGAAATGGCATCTTTATTTATCATACCAAACGATTTTTACCCTTCAAAAATAAACAACCTTATCTTATTGGAAACCAAACCCGCGCTTGGCTTGGGAAATGCCGAAAAACTTGCGGTAATTTCAAAAAATCCCTCCAATCCCTCCCCACTTCCTCCTACCTTTGCGCCCGCTTTATACGCCGGAAGTCCGTTCCGGTCAGAATACCGCCGGAACGGACTTCCGGCGTACAATTCAACAAATCCACAAATCAACAAAAATAGATGTCCGAAAAAATCATATTCTCCATGTCCGGCGTGAACAAAACTTTTCCGCCGAACAAACAAGTCCTGAAAAACATCTGGCTGTCGTTTTTCTACGGCGCGAAAATCGGCGTGCTCGGCCTCAACGGCTCGGGTAAATCCACGCTGCTGAAGATCATCGCCGGTCTTGACCAGAACTACGAGGGCAAAATCGAGTTCGAGAAACAGTACAAAATCGGCTACCTTGCTCAGGAGCCCGAACTCGACGACACGAAAACCGTGCGACAGATCGTCGAAGAAGCCGTGCAGCACATCGTGAACCTGCTGCAAGAGAACGAGGACATCGGCGAAAAACTCGGCACCGTCACCGACGACGATGAAATGATGAAACTCATCGAGCGGCAGGGCGAAGTGCTGGAGCAGATCGAACACCTCGGCGGCTGGGAATTGGACTACCGCCTCGGCGTTTTCCTCGATGCCCTGCGCTGCCCGCCCGACGAAACACCCATCAAAATCTGCTCCGGCGGCGAGCGCCGCCGCGTCGCGCTGGCGCGCCTGCTGCTCAGCCAGCCCGATATCCTGTTGCTCGACGAGCCCACCAACCACCTCGACGCCGAGTCGGTGCAATGGCTCGAACAATACCTCCAGAACTTCCCCGGCACCGTCATCGCCGTCACCCACGACCGCTACTTCCTCGACAACGTGGCGGGCTGGATACTCGAACTCGACCGCGGCGAGGGTATCCCCTGGCAGGGCAATTACTCTTCCTGGCTCGACCAGAAAGCCAAGCGACTGGCACAGGAAGAAAAGCAGGAGGACAAACGCCGCAAACAACTCGAACGCGAACTCGACTGGGTGCGTATGGGCGCCAAGGGCCGTCAGGCCAAAGGCAAAGCCCGTCTGAACGCCTACGAAAAAATGGCGGGCGAGGAAGCCAAAGAAAAAGAGGCCAAACTCGAACTCTGGATCCCCAACGGCCCGCGTCTGGGCGACAATGTGATCGAGGTGAAAGGTGTGAACAAAGCCTTCGGAGATCGCGTACTCTTTGAAAATCTGTCGTTTACGGTACCTAAAAACGCCATTGTCGGCATCATCGGGCCGAACGGCGTGGGCAAATCCACCCTGTTCAAAATGCTCGTGGGCAAGGAAAAACCCGACTCCGGTGCGATCACCATCGGCGATACGGTGAAGATGAGCTACGTGGATCAGAGCCACGAAGCCTTGTTGCCGGAGAAGTCCATTTACGAGATCGTGTCGGAAGGCAACGATCTCATTACCGTCGGCAACACCTCGGTGAACGCCCGCGCTTACCTCGCGCGTTTCAACTTCACCGGCGCCGACCAGCAGAAAAAACTCGGGGTTTGCTCCGGCGGAGAACGCAACCGCGTCCACCTCGCCATGACGCTCAAGGAAGGTGGCAATGTGCTCCTGCTCGACGAGCCGACCAACGACATAGACGTGAATACGCTCCGCGCCCTGGAGGATGCCCTCGATGATTTTGCGGGTTGCGTGCTGGTCATCAGCCACGACCGCTGGTTCATCGACCGTCTGGCGACACATATTCTTTCGTTCGAAGACGACGCGGAAGTGGTGTTCTTCGAAGGTAACTTTACCGATTATGAAGAAGCGAAAAAAGCCCGCTTGGGCGACATCACGCCGCACCGCCCGAGGGTGAAGCATATTTTGGGGTAAAGACATTTACCATCTTCTCCCAAGGCCCGCAGCGCTCCGGCGTTGCGGGCTTTTTTATGCCCCCGATCGAATGTATTCGGGAAAGAGGTTTCCGTGCCGTTACAGATTCATTTTATGTAAGTGTTTGGTTTTCAGCGCCATTTCGTCTCCCTGCCTTGCCGGCAGGGCATTGTTGTTTTTTGAATGCCATGAAAAACGGCCCGAATGTGTTATTGGTGAACCTTGACCCGGCCCGGACTTTTGTCGTCGTGATGGCCATTACACAAACCGGAATGTCTCCCCGTAAAAACTATTTCCAGGCATTCAATTGACCAGCCTTCTTCACCGATTAAAAATGCACAACAATGAAAAAGATCATCCTTTCGCTTCCCTTTTTAACGCTCAGCCTACTGTTCACTTATTGCGACAAAGCAAGCGTACAGGACAGTATAGCGGCAACAAATCCGAATGCGGCAGCGGCCAGCCGTGGCGACTGTAAACTCGAGGTCTGGACCGATTCGGAAAACAGCGTACAGATATGCGGTACGGAAACGAACATCCAAAGCTGCACTTCCTGCGACCCTTCGGTATCATACAACGGGGTGGAGATCGTGAGCGGCGGCTTCGGCTCCTTTAATGTCACCTCACCTCTGAAACTCGCAGTGACCAACATCGCTGCTACAGCCACCTACATAAACCTGGTCAGCCCCACTTCGGGCAGTTCGACCGGCTTCATATTGTTTCAGCCGGGCGAGTGCCGGGAGTTTTTCCTCGACGATAATTGCAATATCCAATAAAACCGGAATCAACCTTCTTCATCATTTTCAAACATCCTTTTTATGAGACTCAAAGCATTCTATTTCCTGCTCCCGCTTGTAGCTGCTGCTATTATTTTCACTTTTTGCACCAAGGAATCCTCCGTTGTTTCATCGGAAATATCCCAGACGGAACAAACAATCGGCAGCGAAGCCGCCGGCGACCGTGAAGGCAGGGAATGTTTGGTCACCGTTACCGTAAACTACGGTGGCGTGATCATCTGCGGTACCAATACGGACCTCTCGCAATGCGGCACGGGGAGCTGTTACAACAACTCCCTTTATGGTTCTCAATTCCTGGCCGCCCCTGCCAGTGCAACTTACACTGTTTACACTCCCGGCTCTATCATCATTACCGATGATAACGGCGCCGAGCTGTCCAATGTTACCGTTACGACCAGCGCCGGAAGCATCACAACAGGGGTTGGCGTAGGCGCCGGCGCCAAGGAGTTTTGCGTGAACGATAAGTGCGGACTGAGTATGATCCGATAAGATTGATTTCAAGGATCGAATCGGGAAGTATAGGTTTTTGCCTTGACCTGGCGATTCGAAATCCGCTGCTCCCGCTCCGGCCCCCGGAAGCGGGAGTTGTGGTTTCAGGCCAATTGCGCCGCTTTTTCGAGCAGCCAATCGCGGTCGGCGATGGAAGGTTTGGTTTCTATCCTTTGGACAAGCCGTTGAGCGCGGGCCGTATCGCCTTTGGCGGTGTTGGAGAGTTGGAACAGGAGGTTGACGAAATCGGCGTTTCGTTCCCTGGCAAAGCCGGATAGCACTTTTTTGGATGCCCGGCTCAGGTACATTTTGAAAGCGTCAATTTTGTAAGGCAGTAGGTCGGAATTTAGTTCATAAAATATCTTCAATTCGAGGCGGCGGGAGAACAGGTGAAAATCCAGATCCTGGAAAGTTTGCGGGAGCGTATCGAGGGCCTTATCAAACTCGCCGGTATAAAACAGATAATTGGCGAGAATGAGGCGGTAGTAGTCCTGCAATTCGTTGTCGCCGATCACGCGATTTGCATGTGCGAGAATAAACCTTTTTGCCCAGTCATACTCTTTGAGTTTGAGCGCCGTATTGCTGACACTTAAAAAAGTTGTCGGCAATATTTGATCGTCATAGTGCAAATATCCCCGTTTGTAATGTTCTTTTTGAAACTGGAAAAGCACCGGAATCAGTTCATTTCTGCCGCCTTGTACCAACAAAACGCAAAAATTCCGGATATACCTGAAATATGATTTTACGAGTTCGGGGTGAATATCATTTTCATGTTGCCGCAAAAATTGGTGCAAATGTTCAAATTCCGAGATATCAGGCTGGCCTTTTGTCAGCATTTTAAAGATGTGATAAGAAATATAGAGCAGCGGATAGGAACCGATATATCTGTTGGGTAGTTCGCTTTCTCTGATCGCCTGGAGCATTTCATCCGGAATCTCGAGCAAAGCCACTTTTTGCTGGATCATGTATTGATTGAGGAACTCGATTTTCAATATAAAATAATACAGATCGAGGCTTTTCAGCGTTTCCCGGATATGTACGTCGTCGCGTTTGCGGTTGTGTTTGTCTTCATAATTGTGGAGTTCGAAATCCAGTAAAAATTGCCGTTGAAAAAAGGCTACGTCGCGGCGCGCTGTTTTTTTTTGTATGTGATCTAATTTCTGGATAATATTTTGATAGCGGTGCTCCATTTCTCTTGTTCTGTAAAAAATAGCTCTATCCAGTAATTGATGAAATTCATTTTCTTTTTGTTGGTGCGTATTTATGGAAATGAACTCCTGGCTCAACTTGTGCAATTTTGACATTACTTTATCCATTTTACCTTCCACTACAGGAGTTGAAGGGAAAACGGCATTACAGGCCAGTTTCCTGTTTAATTTCATTTCCGAAAAATCCGGCGCAGCAGCCACGATAAAGTCGAGCAGATCCTGGGTCTCTTTGGCAAAACTGCCGCGGTTGAAAAATGGGGATGCTACAAATAATTGCAGTTCCCGCAGTTCGTCGGACGTAAAATTTTGCAATAATTCAATTAACTGGCTTTTGACCATCGGTGCATATTTGGATTGAGCCGGAAAAATCGGAAAAAAGTGTTACAGGTTAACAGAAGTGCAGAGCGGTTCTTTGCATTGCGAATCCCCGACATGCTCTCTTAAACTTATCGTCTATGCGAAAAAATGCTTTTTTTCTGCTGCTTTTTTACTTCATCTTGCCGGGCAGCCTGCCTGCAAATGCCGAAAACCCGGAACCGACGTTGCACAGTGAAGCATTCGTATCCTGCACGCTGCCGGCGCCCGGCAACCTGCAGCGTAGCTTTCCAAATCCCGTGCAGGTGACGTATACCTGGAACAGTGTGCCGGGAGCCTGGGGCTACCGAATTGTCGTGACGGATATGAACAGCGCCAATTTTACCATTCACACGACGCCTAACACTACAATTACATTAAATGCCACACCAGGGCACACTTACAATGTCAAATTTTATTCGATGTGTTCGGATGATCCGGGCGACTTCAGCCAGCAATACGCGGAAGATGAATTTCTCATGCCAGGCATAGTAATAGAACTAATACTGGAGAATTCAGGCTGCGGCACGGTTTCCGGTCTTGTAAACAATGATAGTCCTACGCCGGCCACGACCTTCAAAAAAGAAGGCGGGTGGGGTTTGAATGAAGATTATTTCATCAAAATGACCAATCCGGGAGGGGGACAAACGCTGTTGCTGAAGTTCAAACTGGTGCAAAAACAAACGGGCATCGTATATGAACTGTTGGAAGTAGGCAATCCGGCGGGGTGTATACTGGAAGGCATATCCTTGTCAACTGCCGCCTACGTGCCACCGCCTGCATTTACCGGAAACGGAAGACTGACTTTCGACAACAAAGTTTTTTACATCCGATTTCTGGATTTCAGCGAATTTGAATTCTCTTTTCAACCTGACCAGAATGGGAATACGTTTGCAAATTTTGAAGTATATCAAATCTGCACCTCGCTGCCAAGAAAAACGCCTCAATTTGACGGAAGCGACCATGCATGGGGCTTGGGAGATTTTGCTACTGTCGTCAATCCCTTCTTATCTGACCTGACCATCTACTTCAATGAATACCCCGCCGGTCCCGTTAAAACACGCTTGTTCGACCTTCAGGGCAACCCCCAAATCGAAACAGTTATCGAACCGGATCAAATGAGTGACTTCGGATATTCTTTACAAACCGCATCATTACCTCCCGGTATGTATTTCCTGCAAATGGAAATGCCATCGGGTGAAATGATTACCCGGAAAGTGCTGAAAATCTGATGCATAAATGAATACCCGGTTTCTTTAAAAACTGATGAGCCATAGTCCGGAAGGGCTACGGCTCATCTGTTGGTAAGGTATATTGATATTGGGATATTGCGAGATTATTCACCGATAATATCCCAATATCCCAATATCCCAATATCCCAATATCCCAATATCCCAATATCCCAATATCCCAATATCTCAATTAAAACTCCGATCGCGTTGCTGCCATACCTCCGATCACGATCAGGGCGATGAGGTAAAGCGCGATGAACGCGATCGTGACGATGCCGTTCAATCTGAAATAATTGCGGAAATTGCGCCAGGCTGCTTCGAAAGCATCCTGGCTTTCGTATTGCATCGCCCGCTGGATGTTGGTGGCGAAGCGAAGGTGGTATAAGTGGATAAAAAACATGACTCCCACTGCCAGCACCATCACAATGACAAATACGATGCCGGCTGATTCCATCAGTTCCGCCAGTTCGGCCTGCCCGCCCATGGTCATCGCCATCTTGAGCATCGGCATCATGAACGCTGTCATCAGAAGCGCCAGTCCGGTGTAGATAAAACCGAGGATGGCCAGGAACATGGCCCATTTCGAGGTGGAAAGCCAGTGGACTTTCATGTTGCGCGTTACCTGCAAACCTTCGTCGCCGGCTTCCTGCGTATATTGGTTGTCTAATATTTCCATGTTGATAAAGGTTTTGAAAATTTAAGAAAAGGTTGTTTGAGGTTGTTTGGGATATACGATATCAAACGATATCAAACGATTTGATAGGAGAATCCCCTGCTTAATCCGTATTTTGTAACAGATCATTGGTCATGAACATGGATAGTCCGATGACGACGAACAACAGGTAAAGACCGATGATGACGATGATCAGGATGCCGACGAATTTGTAAAAACGTTTGAGGTAAGCGAATCCTTCGTCGAAGGCGTCGTTATCATTGTAGTTGAGCGCCTGCCGGGCCAGGGTAGAGAATTTGTAATAGTACCACGCCGGGAAAAAGATCAGCGTCCCGTAAATGCCGATCATGACGATCGCCATGCCGAAGCCGAATGCGCCTCCGGTAAAGATCATCGCGAGGGAGCCGATGACGACGAGGCCCAATACGATGAAAAGCAGCACGGCAAAAAACATGACCCATTTAGAGGTTTCCAGCAGGTCGCTGCGCACCGCTTCGGTAAATTGTAATCGTTGTCCGGCAGGGCTTGGGCCGACGCCGGCGTCTAATGGTTGGTTCGGATCTTCCATTTTGTTGCGTTTTTTGTGAAAAAATTGATGTTGGCGAGCGAAGGTAATCGGCCTTTTTGAAAAATCTTTGCCCCTCGACACACAACCTCAAAATATAACACGAAAATATCAGCTGCAATATCTTTATAAAATCCCCGTCAACCCGCCACCCGTCAACCCGCCAACCTTTTTCACCATGCAGATATATCAGATTGAATTTGCCACACCCGAATACGATGAAGCCGTTCGCCTGCGCGAAGAAGTATTGCGCCGCCCATTGGGACTGGAATTTACCCCCGAACAATTGGCGGGAGAATATGCGGACATTCATCTGGGTGCTTTCGACACATCCGGGCGGCTGATCGGCTACTTGTGTTTAACGCCCCTGAGCGAGGGGGCGATCAAAATGCGCCAAGTGGCCGTTGCCCCCGAATGGCAGGGTAAGGGCATCGGGAAAAAACTGGTAGCGGCGTCGGAAGAATTGGCCAAACAATTGAATTTCAAAACGATGACGATGCACGCGCGCGAAACGGCTGTGCCGTTCTACCAACGCCTGGGTTATCGAACCCTGGGCGACCGGTTCGAAGAAGTGACAATTCCGCATTTCAGGATGGAAAAAAAATTATAAACGGTGTGTCAGAGAAATGTTAAAATGTTTTTCCTGCCCGAATGCTTGACTACCTTTGCGAAGTCAACGTACAGAGTTAAACTGCATACAAACCTGGGAAATTTTAATCCACCAGCCACCTGAGTTGGTAATCCCGCAGTTTTTTTAATCGAGAAACCACAATGCAGTGTTCCCAAAAGCTGAAGCCTTCCCACAGGCTTTGCTGGACGACACAATATGCGGACGGATGCAAGATTCCGCCCGCATTTTTTATGGGCTGAAAAACCTTACCGCCGATATGGCGTTTTTTATTCCATGATGCCCGGCAATAAAAATGATGCGCCTTCTCCCCCCGAACCATTGGTGGAAGGTGTTGATTATTATATCGAAAAAGGGTATTGGGTTTTTACCGAGCATTTTCTGCTCAAGCGCGGTCAATGCTGCGGGAGCGGCTGCCGCCATTGCCCCTATCGGAAGAAGAAGAAAAAATGAAGCAATCCCCAATCCGCAATCCGCAATCCGCAATCAACTCACCCACTTCTCTATGCGCACCAACGCTTTCGGGTAGCCGTTTACGTTGAATTCATCCCTTTCGGAAGCGGTTAGCAGATCGGGGCGGTGCACTTTTTCCAAAGGCACCCCGCTCAATTCGGGGCACCACAAGCGAACGAATTCGCCTTTCGGGTCGTAATTTTTCGCTTGTGTAAGAATATTGAAATAGCGGTCTTCCCGCGGGTCGCTGCCCACGCCTGCCACATAGTTCCAATTGCCCCAGTTGCTACAGGGGTCGTAGTCAAGCAGCAGGCTTTCAAAATATTCGGCGCCCATTTGCCAGTTTACTTTCAGGTCTTTCACGAGGAAAGAAGCCACATTCTGACGGCCCCGGTTGCTCATCCAACCGGTAGCGTTCAATTCGCGCATATTGGCGTCAATGAACGGAACACCTGTGTTGCCATCCGCCCACAATTGGAATACCTCCCGGTTGTTTTTCCAGCATTTTTGAACTTTGTTCTGGACGCCACCTTTAAGAAAGATGCGATTGCCGTGTTTTTTACCCATCAGGCGGAAGAAGTCTCGCCACAACAATTCAAAGAAGAGCCAGTAGGTACTTTCGTTGCCGACCCGTTCGCGTTCGTAGCGTTTGAGTTCGTGGTACACCATTTTTGGCGAAAGGCATCCCTGCGCCAGCCACGGGGAAAATTTGGAGGAATAATCGCTTCCTACCAAGCCGTTGCGGGTTTCCTTGTAGTTGGAGACCAGGTCTTTCTCCCAAAAGTAGTACCGCAGCCGTTTCAGGCCTTCCGTTTCGCCTCCTTTGAAGGGGAGAACGGCGCGCGGATCGGCTTCAAAAGGTTCGTGGCCGAAATCCCGGAGGGTTGGTATATCGGCTGTTTCCAGTCCGGCGGGCAATGGCGGCAGTGCGGTGGGTGTCGGCAGAGGGGCGCGCACCGGCGTGATGTGTTCGTTGTCTTTGCGGAACTGGGTGAAAATATCCGGTGTATGATGCACCGGAACAGGCAGGTCCTGCGTATGGTACAACATTTTGCCGCGCACATACAGCAGTTCTATACCGGCAGCCCACAGTTTTTGTTCGAGTGCATCCTGTACAAATACTTCTTCCTGAGTGCGTTCGCGGTTGCACAATACCCACGACACTTTCAGATCGCGCGCCAGGTCGGCCACGATGCACTCGGGTTTACCGGTGCGCACCAGGAGATCGGATCCGAGATGACGCAGATTTTGACGCAGGTCGGCAATGCATTCGAGGACGAATTGAGCGCGGAATTTTCCGGTTTTCGGGAAGCCGAAACGGGTATTTCCCGTAAAAACCCGTTCATCGAACACATAAACCGGTATGACTTCATCCGCCATGCGCAAGGCGGTAGTGATGGCTTCGTTGTCGTGGAGGCGCAAATCCTGCCGGAACCAAACAATCGCGCGACGTTTCATAACTGCTGCTCGAATAAAGAGATGATCATCAGGGGGGGAATCAAGCCATTAAAACTTTTCAAAACGCCTTTTGTTTGGCTACCCTGCCGCTTTTTTAGTCCTTCCTGAAAAGCGTCGCGAAGAAACGTTTTTTATTTCTTCCTATCTTGCTGCGCATGGCTCGAATTCTTGTACTCTTTGCTCACCCTGCCTTGGAAAAATCGCGGGTCAATGTTCAGATCGCACGCGCCGTTCGGGAACTCGACGGCATCACGTTCAGCGATTTGTACGAACAATACCCCGATTTTTTTATAGATGTAGCAGCCGAACAACGGCTTCTCACCGAACACGACATCATCGTATGGCAGCACCCGATGTACTGGTACAGCTGCCCGCCCTTGCTCAAGCAATGGATTGACCTGGTGCTGGCGCACAATTGGGCGTATGGTTCCAAAGGATATGCCCTGGCAGGCAAGTACCTGTTCAATGCCGTCACTACCGGCGGCGGCGAAGCGGCATACAGTCAGACAGGACTGAACCGCTATTCCCTGCGACAATACCTGATCCCTTTTGAACAAACGGCGCGCCTTTGCCGCATGACCTATCTCCCGCCATACGCCATGCAGGGGACGCACAGAATGGACAGCAGCGATATTGAGAAAGAAACGAGTCGTTATGTGGGTCTGTTAAAGGACCTGCGCGACGAAAGACTCGACCTCGATGCCGCGGCAAAACAGGAGTTGTTCAATCATCTTCGTTAAAAATCTATGGAAACAGGCTCATTCTTCTATCTCGCTTTTATCTATCTCGCTGCTGCCGTCGTTATGGTTCCCGTCGCCAAACGGCTCGGGCTTGGCTCTGTGCTCGGTTACCTGTTGGCAGGCGTCATCATCGGTCCCGGGCTGTTGGGGTTGGTGGGCGACGAACGGCAGGATGTGATGCACTTCGCTGAGTTTGGCGTGGTGATGATGCTTTTTGTGATCGGGTTGGAACTCGAACCCGCTTTGTTGTGGCGCCTGCGCAGAAGCATTGCGGGCATGGGCGGTTTGCAGGTATTGGTGACGGTTTTGGTGTTTTTTGGCATTTCGCTGATGTTGGGCTTGCCGTGGAAAGCGTCGCTGGCGGTTGGGATGCTGGTATCCCTCTCGTCCACCGCAATCGTGTTGCAAACCCTGCAGGAAAAAGGCATCATCAAAACTCCGGCGGGGCAAAGTTCCTTTTCCGTGCTGCTGTTCCAGGACATCGCTGTCATTCCGATGCTTGCTGTTTTCCCGATGTTGGTCGAAGGGGGGATCAGCGCGGAGGATGCACATGGAAGCGCCTGGATAGATGCATATTCCGGGTGGGCAAAAACCCTGATCGTTCTGGGTGCTGTAGGGTTGATCATTGCGGGGGGGCGTTACCTGGTGCGTCCCGTATTTCATGCCGTTGCGGGCACCCGTCTGCGCGAGTTGTTCACTGCGGCGGTGTTGTTGCTGGTGATAGCGATCCAACTGATCACGAGCGCCGTGGGACTGAGTCCGGCATTGGGTGCATTTTTGGGGGGTGTGGTGCTGGCCAACAGCGAATACCGGCACGAATTGCAAAGCGACATCGAGCCCTTTAAAGGCTTGTTGCTGGGGTCGTTTTTTATTTCGATTGGAGCATCCATAGATCTCGGGTTCATCGCGCAGCAACCGCTGCTGATTTTGGGGGCCGTATTGGGTTTGATGCTGGTCAAGTCGCTGATACTGTTTGGCATAGGGAAAATGTTCCGCCTTGGTATTGACCAGAACAGCACTTTCTCCCTGGCACTGTGCCAGATTGGCGAGTTCGGATTTGTGCTCCTGTCGTTCGCTTCCCAAAACGGTATTTTCAGCAGTGCGCTCAACGATTTTTTACTCGTCGTCACCGCATTGAGCATGGCGCTCACACCTTTGTTTTTTATTCTAAACGAAAAAATGGTGCAACCGCGCATCGGCCTCAACCTGGCGGAAAGCATCGAACCGGATGTTATTCATGAGAAAAACCCTGTCATCATTGCGGGTTTCGGGCGTTTCGGCAGTGTGGCGGGTCGTTTGCTGAAAGCCAAGGAAGTGGGAACCACTGTGCTCGACAACGACGCCGACCGTGTGGAATTACTCCGGAAATTGGGAATGAAAGTATATTACGGCGACGCTTCCCGCCCCGAATTGCTCGAGGGTGCAGGGGCCGCAGAAGCCAGATTGCTCATCATAGCGCTCGACCAACCCGAACAAACGCTGCGCCTCGTCGATACGGCGCAAAAACATTTTCCCCATCTCACCCTGCTCGTGCGCGCCCTCGACCGCGACGATGCCTACGAATTGCTCCGGCGCGGCGTACAACACATCTACCGCGAAACCACAGATACATCGCTTCGCATGGGCGCTGACGCCCTCCATTTGCTTGGCTTCCGGGCCTACCAGGCACGGTTTGCGGCGCAACTTTTTTATCACCACGATGAAAAAGCCCTGCGCGACCTGGCCGACACCTGGGCGGATAGGAACCTCTACATCAGCGCAGCCCGCGAACGCATTGCCGAACTCGAACAATTGCTCCGGGCCGACGATGCCGACACCTCGCTCGACTTCGACGTGGAATGGGATAGCAGCTCGCTTCGGGAAGACATTGTGAAAGGCACATTCAAATAAATCCTCTGATCTTTTCCATATCCTCCGGCGCATCTATACCCACCGTCTCCAGTTCCGTTACACCGACGGCAATGCGCAAACCATTTTCAAGCCAGCGCAATTGTTCGAGCGATTCGGCACGTTCGAGCGGGGTAGGGGAGAGGCGGGCAATGTCCTGCAATACGGCGGTGTGAAAACCGTAGAGGCCAATGTGTTTGTAAAATACGTGTTGCAACAACCATTGGTCGGTCGGAGCTCCGCGTACAAACGGAATGGGCTGACGGCTGAAGTAGATCGCGCCGTTTTTTTCGGAAAACACCACTTTTACCACATTGGGATGGAACAAGGTCTCCGTCTGCTCGATCTTTTTGGCTAAGGTCGCTATGGAAAAACCGGAATTACCCGTGAGGGTATCGGCCAGCAGATCAATTTGTTCGGGCTGAACAAAGGGTTCGTCCCCCTGAACGTTCAGCACATACTGCGCCTCCGGAAACTGCTGCGCCACTTCCGCACAGCGGTCGGTACCGCTTGGATGATGGGCGCCGGTCATGCGCACTTCGCCGCCGAAGGCGCGCACATGGTCAAATATCCTCTCATCGTCGGTAGCCACCACAGCCTTCTGTATCCGTTTGGACCGCAACACCTGTTCATAAACGCGTTGGATCATCGTTTTGCCGCCGATGTCTGCCAGTGGTTTTCCCGGAAAACGGGTGGAAGCGTAGCGGGCAGGAATGACGGCGAGGATCATATTTGTCTTTCGTGTTGGATGGTTTATTGCGGGTCCAAACGTAGCGATGTTTTTTATTTGGGAAAAGTTTGCATACCGGTTTTTGAAAAACGGCCTTCATAATCAGGCGCTGGCCGGTAAAAAGCATATCTTTGCACCAGGAAGGAACAAAAAAACCTGCAACTATGAGACTACTCCTCCCCCTTTTTGCGCTCTGTTCGTTCATTGGGTCTGCGATTGCCCAAACCACTCCTAAAGGAACGCTCCCACCCCCAACACCATTGCTCACTTCCAGAGACACCTTGTTCTTGTCTGTAGCAAACGGCAAAAAATTTGTCCAGCATCCGGTTAAAGCCAAACAGACCTTGTATTCTGTCGCCCGTTATTACAGTCTGAGTCTCGAAGAGCTGTACGAATACAATCCCACCTTGCGCACGGACCCTTCTGTCCAGGTTGGCATGCGATTGAAAATCCCCCTCCCCAACATGGCCATCAAGCGGTACAAAACCAAAAAATTTGTCGCCTCGAAGAATGTACCGATCTACTACAAAGTACAGGAGGGCGACAATCTTTACCAGATATGCAAGCGCACCTTCGATATGCCGGTGGATTCCATTGCAAAACGCAACAATTTGAAAAACAGCAGCATACGCCCTGGCCAGTTGTTACTTGTCGCCTGGATGGGCACCGAAGGAGTGCTTCCCGAATGGCGGCCGGTGCGGCAATACACGGCCTCCGATGCGTTGAAAGCGAAATACGACGAAGCGAAACTTAAGCGCAGGGAAGTAGATTCGCAAGGCGTGTGTTTCTGGCAAAAAGACAGCAAGGAAAAAGGCGACCTGTATGCGTTGCACCGCGAAGCTGCTATCGGCACACCTATTTGTGTCATCAATCCGATGGGCGGACGCTCGGTATATGCCAAAGTGATCGGACGCATCCCGGAAGGTTATGAGCGCAACATCGAAGTCGTCCTCTCGCCCGAAGCCGCCAGGAACATCGGCGCGCGCGATCCCAAGTTCTTCGTGAAGGTGAAATTTTTAAAATAACTACTTTTGCGCCTCCATTTTTTGGGAAAACCTATTCCTGTAAGATCCGAAAGGGATTTTGCAGGCTTCAAATCGTTGAATCACAATGCAAAAACTGCTTTTTTCAATCCTGCTGATTGCCTTGATCTGTACCGCTTGCAAGAGAGATTCCAAAACTGCCGGCTCCACTGCCGCCACGTTGACCGCCAGTCCGGAATTGCTTGGCGGCCACTGGATCGCGATGGATTTTTGTTCGCGTGCCAACCAGTATGGCTCCGTGCTGCAAGCCATGAACAATGCCCACCTGCCCTACGCATATGCTATGACCTTCAACCCCGGCCAACCGGACAGCGTCACCTGCTATAACGGCTTTGAAACCTGGAACCTTCCTGTCAAATACAACGCGGATACCCTCGAACTCGTCGGCGCCCGGCAAGGTAAATCCGTCTACCTGGTGTACGACTCCCAACAGGAAAAAGACCTCACGATGTTCGACGCCACCACCGGAAGAGTGCAAATGGATAAGTTCATCAAATCGAGATCGGAAGAAGCCAAAGACGGTTATTCCGCTTTTCTGACCGCCCTCAACCACAACGTATTGGGTGGGTTGTTCACTCCTGTCGGCAAAGGTGCAAGCGGGGATGTGCAATTCTCACCGGGAGGTTTCATCCAGGGATTGAAAGACTACAACCGGTACGAACTATGCACTGCCGGCGATTGCTTTGTGGCAGGTCAGGATGTGGACGTGGTAACATTCTATAATTCAAAAGTAGAAAATTCAAACAGATTCATGGGTTATCGTTTCAGCGCACAAAATGATACCCTGAGTATTTTCAACCTGGCCAGTACCAACCCCGATGAAAAAGGAGCTTACAAGATCAATGGGGTGGCATATAAACTGGTGCGCAAAAAGCCGCAATAACGCACCGTCCACCGTCTACCGTCTACCGTCCACCGTCCCATGGCTTCTGCACTAAAAAATCTTTCTCAATACGACGACAACACCCTTCCGGCTGCCGGTGAAATGACCTTCGGTATCGTGGTATCGGAGTGGAACGCCCGTATCACACATGCGCTCTACGAAGGGTGCTATGACACGCTGGTCAAACACGGCGCGAAGGCTGAAAACATCTACACCATGCAGGTGCCGGGTTCGTTCGAATTGCCTGCCGGAGCGCGTTTACTCACGGGCAAACACAATCCCGACGCTGTGATATGTCTCGGCTGCGTCATCAAAGGCGAGACCAACCACAACGAATACATCAACCACGCTGTGGCCAATGGCCTCGTCAACCTGAGCATCGCTACCGGACGGCCTTATATTTTCGGGGTACTTACGACCGACGACGAACAACAAGCGCTCGACCGGGCGGGTGGTGTACACGGTAACAAAGGAGTGGAAGCAGCGGTCACGGCCATCCGTATGGCGGCCTTGAAACGCGGAGATAAGGAGGGAAAAAGAAAAATCGGATTTTGAAAAATGATCTTTTGAAAATCTGTTCCCTTTTTGCCACCGATTCTCCATCCATCCTCCCCCGGTCTCTCGCCCACCGATTTATCGGCGGGAAAAAATATACGACTGTGAAACTCACATCCATCCATTGCGGCTATTTCAAACTCGACGGCGGCGCTATGTTCGGCATCGTTCCCAAGCGAATGTGGGGAAAAATGAACCCGCCCGACGAGAACAACCTTTGTACCTGGGCGCTGCGGGCCCTGCTGGTGGAAACCGGCGATCGCAAGATACTGATTGATACGGGTATTGGCAACAAGCAGGACGAAAAATTCCGTTCCCATTTCGAACCGCGGGAAGAGGGTGCGATGTTCGCTTCCCTGGCGACGGCAGGCGTAAGCCGCGACGACATCACGGACGTCTTTCTCACACACCTGCACTTCGACCACTGCGGCGGCGCTTTGTGGAAAAATGAAGCTGGCGAGGTCGAATTATCGTTTCCCAATGCCGTTTATTGGTCGAACGAGCCGCATTTCGATTGGGCTATGAATCCCAATGCCCGCGAAAAAGCGTCTTTTTTGAAAGAAAATTTTGTCCCGCTCTTCGAGCGGAACCGCTTGCGGTTTTTGGAAGTGAAGGACAATATCGAGTTTGTAAAAAATTTCCACGTCCGTTTTTTCAATGGACATACCGAAGCGCTGATGGCTCCACTGCTCCGCACCCCACAAGGCAGCGTATTGTATTGTGCCGACGCGATGCCATCCCGCTGGCACATCGGAATGCCCTATATCATGGCCTATGATATTCGCCCGCTGGTGACGCTGGAAGAAAAGGCACGGATGCTCGAAGAGGCGGTGCGCGGGCAATACATACTTTTTTTCGAACACGATCCCGGTGCAGCCTGCGGTACGGTGCGTGAGGATGAGACAGGGCGGATCGTTCTCGACAGGACAGGAGCACTGAAGGAGTTGATTGGAGGGTAGAGAGCGAAGTGCAAAGTTATTTTAGGACGAGACCATCCTCTACCCTCCACCCTCACTTCACCTCAAAAAACTCGAACGATGCCCGTTCCGGCAGGGTTGCGGCCGCTTCTTCGTTTTCCGCAGCGATATAGTAGTGTTTCACCAGATCGGCTTTGACGGATGCCGTGAAAATGCCGTCGCCTGCCGTGGCGTCGCCATTGGTACCGTCGTCGTACATAGCGGTGCGGGTGAAGGCGAACATTTTATGGCTGCGATACATCAACCAGCCTTTGGTGGCGCCTTTGAGTTGGGCGGTGAGCTTGATGGTATTGCCCGTCGCGGTGTGCCTGGCGTCGCTGATGACGGGCTGCGGTTTGTTCAGCAGCGGCAGTTGTGCCAGCCATTGGGCGCGTTTATCGAGCAATTGCCGGAGGCCGATGACGTTGTCGGGGCCCGATTTCATGGTTTTATCCAGTGAATTCTGGAATTCGGCATAGGAATAGAGTTTGAGTGAATCGGCTTTTACCCAGGGGTCTATTTCTTTCATCATGGCCTGGGCGCGGGTGAGCCATTGGCCGCTTTTCAGCCACTCGTTGGTCACTGTGCGGAAGTGGGCGAGGTATATCTTTTGGTACAAGGGGTTGCGCAACAACTTGGAGATAAGCGGGCGCTTCGTATTGTTGATTTCCGTAAGCGGGTGATATTGAATGAGTTCGGCATCCTTCATTTCCTCGAAGGAGAAATTGCGCCGCCAACCGCCGAAAGCCATGTTCAGGTCCCAGATCAAGGGGTGCGCCACGCCGGTGGTATCGAACCACAGATAATAGTTGTGGGAGAGCGAGCCGTTGTAACTGTCGAGGTTGACGGTAGCATTGTTGATGGCGAGCATCCAGAGGGTTTGGTCCACGTCGAGGACGGATTCGATTTTTTCCGGCGTTTTATTCAATATTTTAATGAGGAGGAGGAGAGGTTTCCAGGCGCCGGGGTCGTCCACTTCATAAAAGGCGTCGTAACATCCCTGGTTGTCGTTCAGGTAAGTGAGTGAAGCGTTTTCGCCTTTTGGGCAACCAGTTTGGCTGCGCACTCTTTTCCAGTTGTCAGGATCGCATTTGACAATATACCCCGTGCTCGTACCGAAATGTTTTTCCAAAAAATTGTTGTCGATGGATTCGGTATTGATATAAAGCCCGAAGAATTTCCCGTTCACATTGACTTTGGCGAAGTTGCACAAAGGCGCCGGCATATAATTCCGGATGATTTCATACGCCAGCGGATCGCGGATAAAACTGGGGTCGAGAAAAGCGTTGGACAATTTGACGCTCGTATGGCCGCCGGGGAGCTTCTGGTTTTTGAGTTTGTAATCGAGTTTGATGTTGAAAGGCAGTTTTTTATAGGTTTCGTTGCGGGTGCGGAAATACGAACTATTGCCTTTGAAGCGGATACCGGCACTGTCGAACCGGATACCGTTGACAGAAGCGGTTCCTGCCAAACGCGCATCGGGGTTTTTCTTTTTGATGGAGTCGAGTTTAAAATCCCAATTGGGGTATGGCAATTCGATGCGCACTTCCTGGACGCCGGCTCCATAGAAATCGGGCGATTTGGCTTTCTGTTGGGCATTGACCGCAAATGCGGCGGCGAAAGCGATCAGAAAAAGAGGGAGGTTTTTCATAAATAAATCATTTTCAATGAAATACTGGACGGTGAAAAGCGCTTGTTTTTTGGGCGCCAAACCCTATTTGTCCTTGCAACCGGTTTGATCGGCAACAGGAGTTGCAAAAAAACAACAAACCACCGGGCGGCAAAACATCCGTCCGGTGGTTTTTATTGCGAAAGAACAGGTTTGTTATCAGGACGGCCTCAAAAATTACTTGTTCAGATCGCTGAGCTTCACAGTATAAGGTTTGTTGACATAATTCAGCGGCGAAAAGGCGACCGTGCCCGCATTTTCCGCAACGATGTAGTAAGTCAGCACGCTGTCGGGGCTTTTTGCGTCTACATTGGCCGCGTAAGCTTTCATGCCGGAAGGCATGTTGCCGGCTTGTTCTTCGTCCATCGGCATCACGTTGTAAGGTTCGTTGTCGGAGAACCGGTAATACAGCAGCACCCGCCGCGGGAACCGGTCGGCGCGGGCGGTGATGTGGAACGAATTGACCTTTTGATTTTCAAATTTGCCGCGTCCGATCACGTTGACCTCGCTGATAGCGGAGGGCAGAGGGGTGAGTTCCGGGTGCGCTTTGAGAAAGCGCGCGCGGCGGGACATCAGTTCCACGATGCCCGGGATCTTGCTCTTGCGGCCCACCGTTTCGCGCAGGCTGCGCTGGAAGTCTTCCTGGCTGTACAATTTGTTTTTGTCGTCGTAAAAAGGCACGACGATCATCCCCTGCAATTCCTGGGCGCGTTTTTCGTAAGCGCCGCTGGAGAAGTTCTCATCCACGATCTGGCGGATATGGGCGAGGTACATTTTTTTGTACAACGGGTCTTTCAGCAACTGGCTGATGAGCGGTTTGTAGGGGTTGTCGGCGTGGAGCAGCGGATCGAGGGTCTGCAACTCCTTGAGATTCAGGTCGCTGCCGCTGCCGGTGTTTTTAAAACTGCCGAAAGCGAGGTTGAGGTCCCAGTGCAGCGGCTGGAAGCGGCCGTTGTTGTCGCGGTAGAGGTAGTAGTTGACGCTGTGATTGCCCGAATAGCTGCTGAGGTTTACCATCACGTTGTTCAACGCGAGCATCCACAGGGTGCGGTCCACATCGAGGATGCGGTGGATGTTGGAGGGGTCGCTGTTCAGCACGCGGGTCAGTTCCTGCAATTCCGACCAGCCGCTCGCGGAGTTCATTTCGAAGTTGCCTTTGTAGCATTCGATGTTGTCTTCGTATTCGAGCGAGCCGTAAATATTTTGCTTGCAGGTAGCAGGCACTTCGGGTTTGTAGTCAACGCCCGCTTTGAAAAAGGCATTGCTGCTGGAGCCGTAGTGGGTCTGCAAAAACTGCTTGTCCGGGTTTTCGATGTTGATGAAAACGCCCACGTACTCGTCGTTGACGTACAACTTGGTGTAGCATGCTTGTAAAGTGGGCATGTATTTCGCCGCGATCTCATAAAATAAAATTTCGCGCACCATGCTGGGGTCGCTCAGGGCCGAGGAGAGTTTCAGGGCAGCATAACCCTGGTGCTGCTGGTCGGGATTGGTGTGGTTGAGTTTGATGGTGAAGGGGTTGCGTTTCAGACCCATGCGGTACGACTTTTCACCGCGGAAGCGCACGCCTGCGCCGTCGTATTTCACGCCGTCCACGGTGGCCGAACCGTTCAACATTCCCATGCCGTAGATACGCATGGAATCGAGGGCATCCACCCAGTTTTTAACGGGTAGGGTCAAACGGATCTCGCCGATGGATTTTTTGTCGAAAAGCGGCCTGACAGCTTTTGTGCCTTGCGCCTGGGCTGCCAAAGGCAAGATCGTTATCAGGGCAAACAGTAATTTTTTCATGTTTAAGTAAACTGCTGACGGGTTTTGAAAAAGATGTCTTTGATTGCGGGGGCAATGATACGCAAATATGGTTTTGGGTTAATAGGTTTCGGAGTTTGAAGGTTTGAAAGTTTGTAAGGTTTGAGGGTTTGAGGGTTTGAAGGGTTGAGGGTTTGAAGATTGCATTTATTCTTGGGGGCAGTGTTGAACCATCAAATGATCTCCTCAAAAACTTCCTGATTTTCAGGAGGGAAGGCCCGGCTGAAAGCCGCGATGCGGGCTTGGTGCATTTGTTGAAAACCGGCCAGCACCTGTTCCAGGAACGCCGGATCTACCAGCTTTTGTATAGCCTCGGGGGAATCGAGCCGGTCGTCCTGACCGAGTTTGAAGGTTTGTTCGTACAGCGCATTTTCAAATTTTACGCTGATGCGGTTGTCCATTTTGAACATGGTGATCTTCAGGAAGGGGTGCTCGATGTTGCCGATGATGCGCATAAATTGCGGTTGGAAGGTAGTTGGACGGAGGATTTTGATCTCCCGTATTTTTGGACAAATGGGGGTTGTGTCAAAAGGAAAAAATAAGAAAACCGCGACATATTTTTTACCGCAGAGACGCGGAGACGCGGAGTAATATTCTCTGCGCCTCTGCGTCTCTGCGGTGAATCCGAATGACATTTGGCGCGAAAATCTTATCTCACGCTTTTGACACAACCCCACACTGGGGAAAGGCGCAAATATCGGACTGAACCGCTTTACATAAGATGCGGTCATCAAAATTTTGAAAGTTTTCCTGCAACAGGGAAAAGATTGGTCAGTAGACCCGGCATATTGCAACCAATTCACTCCCCAACCACGACTTTCCTCGTATAATATTGACCGTCAGTTTGAATACACAGATAATATACCCCCGTTTGATACGGGGCCTGAAAGATGAACTGTTTGCTCCCGCCCGAAATATGGTCGCTCCGGATCAAATGCCCCAGGTTGTCGTAAAGCAACATCCGTCCATCCTGTATTTCCCTGTCGGTGCGCACTCGGATAAGTGCGCCTTTTTGCACCGGATTGGGCATCAAGACGACTTCGATCTGTTCGTAAACCGGTGCTTCGGTTGACACCAGTGGCAAGTCGAGGATGAAGTAAAAATCGGGGCCGGTATGATTTTCCCAATCCTGCAAGAACATATTGAGGAATTGGAAGCTGTCTACATCTTCTAAATAGGCAGAACCCGATACAAACAACTGATGATCGTTCAACACTTGAAAGCTATTGCAAAATTCGGCACCTGTTGACCCCACTAAATGGCTTTGTAAAACATTCCCTTCTTCATCTAATTGAATTAGGACGAAGTCATCATTTCCCAATCCTGTAAGCAAAAAATCTTCAGATATAAGAGATTCATTAAAGCCTAATGCAACCCATAAAACTTTATTTGTACTTGTGGCAATTTCCGGCATACGCAAAATAAAACCGTCGCTACTGGTGAAGACCTTTGTCCAAAGCACTTCGCCTGATTCGTTCATCTTACAGAGAAATGAGTTGACATTTCCTCCAGTCAAAGTGTCTCCGTCAAAGATGACTTTTTCCCCATCAAACTCGCAAGCCCAATAGATATTCCCGTTGCTATCCTGTGTTATAGAGCGGCCATACTCTGTGCTCAAACTGCCTGCATGCTTTATCCACGATGCTTCAAGGTCTGCGTTCATTTTCAGCAGAAAAGCATCTATTATAATCCAACTTGAGTAATTGTCCAAGTGGAGGCTATCACAATCAAAATTAGTCTCAAACGAACCCGATAAATAAATATCGCCTTGTAAAGAGGTCATAACGTCCCGGCAGTAATCGTATCCTGGCCCTCCAAAGCGCTTTGCATTCAACGTATATCCTGTACTGTCCAGCACAGCTACGAAAATGTCGGTATCTTCCACATGGCAACCGAGGCAATGTAATGTATCACTATCAAAAATAATATCCTGATAATTTACTTGGCCTGCCAGTACGATCTTACCACCCGATAAAAAGTCTATATGCGCCGCCGAAGCTGACCCTTTGAAATATCGGTTGAAGGCTATACTACCATCAGGCCGGACTTTAGTAATACACAAAGCGCTTTTTTTTAAAGTGGTATCCTCAATGAAAATGCTGTTATTCAGGTAAACAGTATCATCAGATATCCAGTAAGTCAGTAAATAGTCGCCACTTTCTGTTATTTCCATTGAATGTGAAAGAATCCCTTTTCCTGCTGAAAATTGTAACTTGATAAGGGGGGCGAGCATAGAGTCTAATAATACAAAATATGCTTGTTTTGAGTTTGTGAAGGTATAAAAAGAAGGCGGAATGGAAGAATGAAACAGAAAGGGTGCTGAATCCATAGAAATAGTATCACATGCCGCGTTGAACCATAGTGCAGTATTATCTCCATATCGTTTCATTTTATCCAGGTGTGCCCCTCCGCCATCACCGTTGAAATAGTGCCATTCAGAAATATGCTGAGCCTGGGTGCTGAGAAACAGCATGATGAGCCCGCCTATAAGTATAATGCGCATGGCATAAGATTTTAAGAGGTAGTCTCAAAAGTACCGATTGCTTTAGACGACGGTACTTTTAAGAATACCTCTGATGAAAATTTAAAGTTTTATAAAACGGGTATACGAGATAGGGCCGTTATCTGCAGCAGTGATGCGGAGATAGTACAAACCGGCAGGAAGTTGAGATACTTCAAGTGCAAATTCGATGCGTTGACGTGGGAGAATGGCCGCCTCTTTTTGTATGTAAAATTTTCCCTGGCTGTCATATACTGAGAGCCATACCTCTGTGTCATCGCTATCTATTTGGAAACCCACTTGCAGCACGTCGGACGCGGGCACAGGGTAAACGAACAGGTCCGACGTACTCTTTATGCTCGCTTGAATGCGATCATCTCCTCCCTCATCCCGGAGTGACTGCCCCGCTTCGGGATCGAAGATAAAGCGCTCTCCTCCCACTCTTTGATCCTGCGCATTTTTTTGCTCCAGGTCACAAATACAAGGCAATGCGCCCGTATCAGGGCTATATTCAACAGTCAGGTAATATGGCGTGCCGGTCGCCATGGTAAGGTCTTCTATGGTAGCGGAAGCATCCGTTATTTTTAATCTACCGTCGGTTTGGAGGGCGAAGCCTTCACCTTCGCTGCCGTTATTTTGCCAAATCGTATGCAAGCCATCCTGCAGGCGTACGTACAAGTCACCCTGTCCCTGGCAAGGTACGTAACCCGGTAGTGCAGGAGAAGTGATTCGAATATTATTGGCAGCGAGCGACGTGGAGTCTGGTTGGTGGACAAATACGGTGCCTTCAAACAAAGTACCCCAGGTGGGATCAGGTATGCCGCCAAGTATGGATACATTTTTCCAGGCGATATTATTGTTGTTCCGGGCATTGGTACCTACATCGGCTACTTCAACTGATGCCATCGGGTCTTGGGTGGATTCGATTCTGGCCAAGAGGCAAAAATGATGCCTGTCGAAAGGGAAGTCGCCTGGGTCGGGCATATTATTCCATGCAAATTTAACTATCCGCTCTTCTCCCGCTCTCAGGTCATTGGGTATAAGCATTGGCGAACTGTCCACTTCGTCTCCGGCCAGCACTGTGCCGCCTGGAGTCAGGACATAATAATCTTCCCAGAAAAACGGCCAGGTGAGCAACGTGGATGCTTTGCTGAAATACAAACGAAGGGTACCTTGTGTGAGCGGCACACATCCCCTCGAGCGCAAACGGACATAAATGTAATTATTCTGGCCGTATTCAGGGTTTTCATGCACCTGTATGGTTTCTCCGTCATCATCCCCGCTCCGAATCCAAATATCTTCGCTGCGCCACATCGGTCCCGGGTTGGGATCCGGTTCGACCCCGAAATCGGTCGGTATATCCCGGATATAATAGTCGCCCTGGCCTTCGGGTGGGGTAGGGTTGAAGGCATCGCCATATATGTCTTTAAAATGCTCGTAAATAATGCATAAGTCATTAGAATTAATAAAGATGCCGGCATTTTTTATATTGACACTGTCACTTTTAGCCGTTACGGCTGCACCGAAAATAGCTTCTGCTGCTTCCCATTGTTCTGTTACACTTCCTGTTTGTGCAATCCCTTTTATTGCGATGTAATCGGTTTTGTCCTTGCCAATATCGTCGTAGATACGCATCATGGCAGTAGAAAAAAGTTGACCTTGAATATGCTTTTCCAAATCAGTTAAGTCGGAAGGGTATTCATCTATCTCGAAATCTGTTGTCCGATTTTGGTCGGCGGGAAGCACGTCATTGAACATAAACCAATTGCACACCCTATGGTATTGCGGTTCATTCTCATTCCATGACCCCAAATTTCGAGAATACGATTGGGCCCAATAATCGGCAAAACCTTCGCCAAGACCTTCTACCTCAGATATCCCTCCCGGCGCCATCCAGTCATTAATTCCGTGTCCGAGTTCATGGATGATGGCTGCAGCATCTTCTGCAACGTCTATGGTTTGGCCTTGCGCGTTTTCAAATTTTGCAAATCGCAAGTAGCCAAGATCGGAATTATAAGCGCCTGGAAAATTTAATACCTCTGAATATGCGACATAACGCACAGCTTTATCGTCAGGAGCATTCTGATAGGGCTGAAGACCACCCAAGCTGTAATACTGTTCCATGCTTTTGTCAATATGAAAATAGCACATGACAGATTCGAAGCAATCGTCTGAACGATCCAGCAACCAGGTAGCGGTAGGACTGTAGCAAGGGTCCGGGTCTAAGTTATTGTATGCTTTGGGGCCTTGTAAGTATGCCGGTCCGGATGAAAACTGGGTTCCCAAGGGAAATGTAACCGTTATTAACTGGCCGGTTAAATCAGAATTGCTGGTATCGTTTCCGTGAACAAACCCACCTGAGCCATAAATTGCTCCGGAAGTGCTGATCGGATCGGGATTGAAGATGTTCCCGGTACCCGTGCCGGAGCTTGCCTGAAAAAAATGCAGGTTATTGAATTGCCGGACAACCGTGTTGTTGTGCGCATCCACAAACGTTATCCAGTCTCCGTTTGGGATGTCCAGGGAAAACCTTACCCGGTAGCATAGCACAGGTTTGTTATCAATGAAGTGAATTATTTTTTCATTGCGCACTTTTGGAGGAATTTGCACCGGGCCGAAAGTGCTTATCGCTCTGAACAAGGCCATTTTTTTGTTTACATATGATTGAATTTTGATGTCTTCATTGACTGGACGAGTGTAATTCAAAAGAAAAATAATTTCTTTGGCCCGATTCAAAGTAATGATCATTTGGTTTTCATCTACCGGTAACCCTTTGTACATCTGCTGGAAACGAACCACAATAATATCCCCGCCGTTGTAAGTAAAGCGGTGTTTGAGATGATTGTCAATTGCTCCCTTCAAGCCGAATTTTGATTTGTTTTTATCGAGATAATTTAGGGCTGCTTCTTCGAAAGTTCTTCCTTCTGCCTGTTCCCGCATCTCATAAATACCAGATATGGCATTATCACTCCTGCGATAGGAAATCGCATCTATGCGATACGTTTCGGATGCCTGAATCTCTTTTCCCAAGGGATATTTTCTTTGAGCATGAAGGTATGGCGAAGTAAGGCAGGCAACTAAGATAAAACCAAGAGTTATAAGTTTACGGGGGGGGGGCTAATTTTAAATTAAATTGTTTCATATTTGCTTGTATTGGTGAACGAATAGGTTTAAGTACGGAACAAATCTATGCATCTTTCTCTAAATTATTTCCGTAGAAATTCAAATTTTTCTTCTCCGTTCCCTTCACTCCTGCCTCCCATAGATCACCTGAAACGCAGAAGCCGCCGCCGCCGCGCCCATCAGGGCCCCGATCAGGTAGATCCAGAAATCGCCCCATTCGAACATTCCGGCGATGGAGGCGCCCAGCGCGAGGGCCGGATTGAACATCCCGCCGGAGATACCGCCGAGCGTCCACATCGCTGCCGTCATGGTGAAACCGATGGCGAGGCCGTAGTGGGAATTGCCCGCATTGCTGCGCGTGAACGCGACGTTCAATACGACATAAGCCAGGGCAAACGCGCCGAGGAATTCTGCTACCAGCGCGCACAGTCCATTCTTGTTCAGGTGCGTAGCGACGGTGGCACTGCCGTTGCAATTCAGGAGGAACACAGCGAACGCAGCTGCCAGTACCGCACCGGCGACCTGCGCGATAACGTAGTACAACGCATCCGTGCGGTCAATTTTTCCGCGCATCAACACGGCCAGTGTCACCGCCGGGTTGAAATGTGAATTGGAAATATGCCAGCCGGCAAAAGTCAGCCCCGTCAGCACCAGGCCTACGGCAAGCGGCGATAAATGATCTAATCCGTTGTTGGCGGTCATCACAACCGTCAGTACCAGGAAAAAGGTGCCGATGCCTTCGGCGAGGTACTTTTTCATAAGTCTTTCGTTTTGAGTCGTTGAAAAACGCATTTTTGCCGCCGTAAAAGTAGTCAACCAATTCAACCATCTTCAACTGTTCAGGATCATGAATCGCCATTTTTTATTTTGTCTGCTGCTGACAATGCTTACCGCTTCAACATCTATCGCTCAGAATCAACGCCTTACACCCGAATTGCTGTGGAAAATCGGCCGCGTCGGCCTCGATTGCGTCTCACCCGGAGGGCGCTATGCCGTCTATGGGGTACAGCGCTACGACGTGCCCAAAAACAAAAGCAGCCGCGTGCTGTACATTGTCGAGGTACAAACCGGCGCCACGCGGGCGCTGACCAGCCCCGATGAGACGGCCACCGATGCCGAATTTCGCCCCGACGGGAAAAAGATCGGTTTCCTGCGCGACGGGAAATTATGCGAGGTAGACCCCGAGGGTTCGGCGATCCTGCAGGTCAGCGATCTGGAGATCAACGGCTTCCACTTTTCGCCGGACGGCAAAAACGTGCTGTTTGCCCAGGACGTTAAATGGGACAACTCCGCCGCTGAGAACAATCCCGACCTGCCCAATACCTCCGGGCGCGTCATTGACGGACTGTTTTACCGCCACTGGAAAAGCTGGCACGACTACCAATACAGCAACATTTTTTACGCGGGCTACGACAACGGCAAACTGACCACGAAGCCCGTCAACATCATGAACGAACGCTTCGACAGCCCGCTCACGCCGATGGGCGGCATGGAGCAGATCACCTGGAGCCGCGACGGCCGCTTTATCGTGTACACCTGCCGCAAACTGAACGGCACCGCCGAAGCGCAAAGCACCAACTCCGACCTGTACGCCTACGAACTGGCCTCCGGCAAAACCCTCAACTTCACCGCCGACCTGCCCGGCTACGACCTCGACCCCGTTTTTTCGCCCGACGGACGCTACCTCGCCTGGACGAGCATGGCGCGCCCCGGCAACGAAGCCGACCGCACCCGCCTGATGGTACTCGACACCTACACCCAACAACGGCAGGAGCTCACCGAGGGCTGGGATTTCGAAGCCAATCACCCGCAGTGGTCCGCCGATGGCAAATCGCTGTATTTCATCAGTTCCGAAAATTTCACTTACCAGTATTACCAGATCGGCCTGGCGGACAAGAAGGTCCGCCGCATCACCGATGGTCAGCACGACTACCAGTCGCTGAAAATCGCCGGGAATGAATTGGTCGGGACGCGGGTCTCCATGGCCGATCCCGCCGAAGTTTTTGCGGTGGACCCCGCCACCGGCCTCGCCCGGCAAATCTCCTTCGCTACCAACGATCCCTGGAGCGACATCGCCAAAGGAAAGGTGGAGCGCCGCAGCGTCAGGACCGCCGACGGCAAGAACATGAACGTCTGGTTCATTTTACCGCCCGGCTTCGACGCGAACAAAAAATATCCGGCATTGCTTTACTGCCAGGGTGGGCCGCAGTCGGCGCTGAGCCAGTTCTTTTCCTACCGCTGGAACATGCAACTGATGGCTGCCAACGGCTACATCGTGGTGGCGCCCTGCCGGCGCGGGATGCCCGGCTCCGGCTCGGCATGGAACGACGCGATTTCCGGCGACTGGGGCGGCGGCGCCATGCAAGACCTGCTTGCGGCTACCGACTATGCCGCCAAAGAGCCTTACGTGGATGCAGCCCGCATGGGTGCCGTAGGCGCGAGTTTCGGCGGCTACTCTACCTATTGGCTGGCCGGCAACCACCGGAAGCGCTTCAAAGCCTTCATCTCGCACTGCGGCATTTTCAACCTCGAAAGCTTCTACGGCGAAACGGAAGAGATATGGTTTGTCAACAATGACTTCGAAGGCGCCTACTGGAAAAGTCCGAAACCGAAAACATACACGCAGTTCAGCCCGCACCTGTACGTGCAAAATTGGGATGCGCCCATCCTCGTGATCCACAACGAACTGGATTTCCGCATCCCGGTCACACAGGGAATGCAAGCGTTCACCGCCGCCCAACTGCGCGGCATACCGTCCCGCTTCCTTTATTTTCCCGACGAAGGCCACTGGGTTCAAAAGGCGCAGAACAGTATTCTCTGGCAGCGAACATTTTTTGACTGGCTGGAGACTTATGTGAAATAAAAAAATCCCCCCCGACATTGCTGCCGGAGAGGACATCCCAAAAACCGATTACATCTTTATGACGGCGACGCGCAGAGGCGCCGGGTCTGAATTCTGAAAGAGGAGCAAAACACGATCAGCAACCTGGAAAGGCCGCAATGGAAAGTGCGACAGGGGGAGGGAGGAATGGCCGCCGGGTGGCGCGCTCAGGGGATTATAATATTGTTGTTTCAGCAAACGATAATATGGCCACAAAAGTAGGTCAAAAGCGGTGCGCGCCAATACCCGGCGAACGGTAATTATTGAATATGTGTGGTTTCGGACTTTTTAAAGCGCGGGTCTTCGGGGTCTGGCGCTACCGGTTTTTGGGTGTTCGGGGCATTCGATTCCATGTGGATCGGGTGCCCCGAAATTTTTTTGAAAAAAATGGAAGAGAGCTGGGGTCTTTTTGAAAAAGGCCGGTACCAATAAAATAAAAGGTCGAATGCAATCGGACCTGCCTGTTTCAAACACCGGCGTCAGCCGGAAAATCAATCGGAAAAATGAATAACACGATGAACGAACCGGAAAAAAATCTCCAGCAACAAGCCCAGGACATTTTGCTGTATTCCATTGCCGTCATTTTCGCAGGAATCGGCATATACCAGGGCGCCATCGGTTATGCCCACATGATGGACAAGGCATTTATTGCCTGGGCCTTTATGATAGCCGTAGGGTTGTGTATGCTGGTGATGGACGTCCAGTTGAAAAACGAACTCGAACAAAAGCGCCGTCGCAGCCAGATCAGCCGGATACTGGGCATTTACTTAGTGCTCGCGATGGTGAACATGCTGGGCAATTTTAACGCCTTTTTTACCAATTCCCTGCGCGGGAAACTGGTCGCCGAGCAGGCGAACGGGATCAAAAAAGAGCTGCAGGAATTGCTCAGTTTCACTTCTGATACCATCACCAAGCGGAACGACGCCTCCTTTCTCGCCACCCGGGTGCAGCTCGAACTTTCCAATTTGCGCGTCGAGATCACTGACCCCAAAAAATTCGGGATTGGAGATGAGGCGAAGATCATTCTCCAACGCTTAGCCGGATTGTTAGGGGTGGAAAAAATTCAAACACCCGCTTCCACCCATATCACGACCCCGGAAGAAGCCAATGCCCTGTTCGCTCAGGTGAAGTCGAATATAGAGGAACAATTGAAGTTGGCGACGGACAGGATCAGGAACAGCCCCGTTCTGGCAGAACTCCGCCAATTGAATGCCACAGGTAAAACCCTGCTGGAGCAAATAGACAATACCCTTAAAACGGGGCACAATACGCAGGATATTGAAAAAGCTTTGCACGACGCCACCGGTCATTACAATACGACCCTGGGATTTCTGCGCGGCCATACCGGCGACACCCGCTTCAAAGAGCGGACGGCGGAAACAGGCGAACTGGGCAAAATGCACTATACCCTCGATAAGGCATCGAGCGGCAAATACAATGAAGCGGTGGGTATTGCGCTCGCGGAGAGCCTGTTCATTGACTTTATCGTGCCGCTCATTTTCCTCGGCGCGGTGCGGCGAAAAGAAAATGCAGCGGAGCGCAACCGCCTGGCTGATCTGGAGGAAAAATTAACCCGCGAGCGGAACAAAGTCAAAGCGCTTCAGGCCGAGCTCGAGTCTTTGAAAAGACAAATCCGGGAATTGAGAACACAATTGACCGGCGTAACCCAATTGTAACGATCACAAAACTTTAAAATCTCTATGGCAAGGAGAACCATATTAGAACTCGAAGCAGAACCGGGGGCCAGCGCGCTGCATGCGAAACCTGCCTCCCCGGCTTCCAACCAGGATAATTTTGAAATCGAATTGAAGATACCGGCGTCGAAAACGAACGCGCTGGAATCCAATAAAAGAGAAAAGTGGAAAACACTGCAACGATACGCAAAGGAGGGCAAACAGATCGTTTTGCTGATAGGTCAAACAGGCGTAGCCAAAACCGTGATCACGGCCAGCGTCAACTACGCAGCAATGGTCAAACACGCCTCCGTTTCAATTGATCCGGTCCGCAATCAACAAGGCGCGGGTTACCTGAACAAGGCCATCAATATATTGAGGAGCGGCAATTTCCCGGCGGGCAACAGGATGGGTGACCTGGAATATTACGATACGGGGATATACTTCTCCGGACAGGATACACCGGTGACTTTTGTCGAAATGGCAGGCGAAGACTTTAAAAAGTTCGACACGGCATCCGTAGACCGGGATCCATTTTTTTACGAACTGGTCAGGTTTTTACAGTTGAAACCGCGGATCATCATCTTTTTGGTCGCTCCGGCCGATAAAGCGCACGAAATGGATATCTATTTCCGGGATTGTATCAGCCATTTGCTTTTTATAGACAAAGAATTGACAAAACAATTGGGGGTCATCATCTCCAAATGGGACCTGGCCAAAAAACGCAGCCCGGGACGAGTATCCGTAAAGGAATTCATCCGTAAACAAATGCCTGCCACACATGCCCTGATGGGGCGGCGCGAAATCAATACGGAAAGGCGCTATTTCCGGTTCAGTGTAGGGAAAGTCACACCCGCTGAAAATGGCCTGCCGGAAAAGATAGATAGCGATCTGAACCTAAAGGATTGTTACCCCATACTCCACTGGATGAAAGTAGCGCTGGTGGATACACCTGTGAGGGAAAAATTGAAAACAATAGAAAATACATTGCGCGACAAGAAAAAGGAATTGGAGGCGGTAAAAGAAGGGTTGAAGGATATCGAATCGGAGCTGACACATACAAAATGGCAGGAATCGGGAGGCAAAATGGAAACGGGAACAGGGGCAAAGGAGCCCGGCAAAACATGGTTTAATATTCTGAAATAATTCAAGCGCTCGTCTATGGATCCTCGATATTTCAGTTGCGCGGCCTTCGGGAAAAAGCAGGGGTTTCAATCCTTCTATAAATCCGGCTTTGCGACCGAACAGGAAGAAATTGTCTATCGCTTTGAAATGTTCATGCAATTGGACCTCATGAAGATCAAACCGCCCGAAAAGACCGGTTTGATGGCAGTGTCCCGGCTAAAATTCAGATCGAACCGCTATTTCTTCTTCGGTCTTTTTTACCCCGGACGCGATGCCTTCCACCGGGATGGTTATTTCGGCGGCGCCATCGCCTTGCGCAATCATTATATAAAGAACATACAGGAACTGACAGATACGCTGGAACAACTGAGCGCTTTCGCGCGAAGTCATGTGCTGAATGAGCCACCCGAACCGCTGCGTATTCCGGAAATGCAACTCATGCCTTATCCGATGGATTTTCAACCGGCTTCCAAAAACCGCCCGGGGATCATTGATTTTCGCCCCACGCGGTTGAAATTCATTGAAATGGCTTTCCGGGGACAATTGGGGGATGAGTCACCTATCGTCTACTTCACCCAGGATGCGAAAACTTTAGATGAAATTGAACCGAATGATTTTCAACTGCTGGAATACGAAGAATTAATGATAGAACGGGAGAAAGCGCTGCTGAAAAAACAGGAAATACTGAAACAGGAAAACTTTTCGCTGGATGCGGAGGCCAAACGCCTCCTGGAATTGCAAAAAAGGTTGTTGGAAGAAACGAAGCGCCTGCAAAATGAAACGATCAAACTGCAGCAGGCAGAACAAAGACAGCGGCAAACAATGACCGAACGGACCAAAGACATAGCTGAACTGGAACGCACCGTGCAAAATCTGGATATAAGAAAAGAGGAATTGTGCACAACGATAGGCGATCTGGCTGCACAGGAAACGGCGCTTCGCGACAACATCGCCTATCATAAAGATTTGCTGAAAGAAATGAAAACAGCGGTAGAAACCATGAATGTACAGAAGAAATCGCTCGAAAAAGAGATCGCCCGTTTGGAAAAAATATGCGCGGAATTGCAGAAAAATGAACAGGCATTGACAGAATGATACCGCCGGGATACAGCACATATACCTCGCGCCGCCAAGTTTTCAGCATGCCGAGAAGCGGGAGAATACGTTTACTTAACTTTCAAAATTTAGTAAACGTTGCCAACGCTGATGCACAAAACCTGGCGGCGCGAGGTATAAAAAAGGACAAACTGACACCAACCGAGCCTCCCCTGAAACCGCATCTGAAAGGAGCCCCCACGCTGGTTTCGGCGGATGAAAACGGCTTCGACCATTAACTTTTACACATAAAAAAACCCGATCATGACAAATCTGCCACCAAAGGGTCGCCAACAAATGGCCCACTCGCTTGCCGAACAATTCAGAACCTTTTATGAAGTATTCGACCGGATCCAGGACTGGCTGGACCTGCCGGAAGGTCAGCTGCGTTTCATCCAGCGTCGGAGATCTTTGATAGAACGATTGGAAAAACCGGAGTTTGCCATCGCTTTCCTCGGATCGTTCAACGCCGGCAAATCCACGGTCATCAACGCGTTGATCGGAAAGGACATCCTGCCGGAACACAACAAGGCATTAACGGCAATTCCCACCTACATCCGGAAAGGAGAATCGAAGCCGGTGGTGCATTATTTGTCGCCCGAAGAAAGGGTGGAACTATATAACCTGTGGGTCAGGGAAATTGAGCACAAACTCTTGTTGAAAAACGCTCCGTACCTGGATGCGCAAGAGGACCCGAAAATCAAATTTGCCGAATTGAAACGCATGGTTCAGGACATCCATGACCCCGAAAATACATTGAAGAACGAATTGCAGCAAATGGGCAAACTGGTCGGAAAATGGGGAGAAAAATACCAGGCACATACCATCGGTCAGGAAGAATTGACCAATTATGTCACGGTTAAAAACCCCGACATCATTCTGATCAGTCGCGTCGAAGTTTTTGTACCGGATATTGACCTGCCGGACGATATGGTACTGGTTGATCTGCCGGGGCTGAATGTGGCCAACCCTCTGCATAAAAAGATCACGAGGGATTTCGTGGAAGGACAAGCCAATTCATTTGTCATCTGTATGAAACCCGACCACTTGCTGGAAGGTGAAGAAATCAACCTTTTACAGGAAGTGTATCAGAAAATCCCCGGCATATTGGAAGGCGCTTTCTGGGTGTTCAACAAATGGGAATTGGCGGACGAACAACAACGCAGGCAGGGCGAGGAAACTTTTGCAGAAAAAATGAACCTGCACGAATTTTCCGTCATGAAAGACCGGCAATTCAAAGTATCGGCGCTCAATTACCTGCTCGCAAACTGTATTGCCAACAATACCCTCGACCCGAACAGTAACCTGGGAAAGCACGCAGACAACTTAGTGAAATCGGGCGCCCCGAAAGGCCAGGTCAATGCGGAAACAGCCAAACGATTACTCATTGAGACACCGGAGATAGCGAATTTCGGCGCATTCAAACGGGCGCTCCAGGCATACCTGGAAGAAACAGCCCGGCAGGAGTTTTTCAACAGGTCTTTGCGGGAATGGAAACAACTCCTGCAAACGGTGCTTCCCGCAGTCGAGCGGCTGTACCAACGGTATCACAAAGAAGGAGAAACGGAACAGGACATGATCCTGGACCTGGTAGTGGAAGAGTTGGATAAGATTGAAAAAATGCTGAAACAGCAAATCAAAGATGCGGTCAAAGAAATCCGCACTGGCGACGGCGACAAGAAAAACTGCTGGACAAAAAGTGTACAGGAGGATGTAGAAAAAGAGATCCGGCGCCGGATTCAAAACCTGGATCGCAAAGAACTTGAGAACCGCTTGAAAAAGGGCTTGGACCATGATACTCTGATAACCCGCATCCCTCACGTCGTGGAAGGACAACTCAGGATCGCCTCATTACTGCGGGAGAAATTAAGATCGCAGATCGGCGACTTTATATTGCTGGACTTCGCACAAGGGTTGTTGGAAACGCTGGGTGGCAGTATAGAAATGCCTGCGGAATTGAACGATGAATTGAACAGGGTATTGAACCAGCGATCCATCTACAGCAGGGTGGAGGGTTTGGCGGATGCTTTATTGTTCGATTACGGAACCTTTGTCGACAACATCGGAGCACTAATTTTAAAGGGCGCGCATGAGACGGGGAAGCAAGCAGATAGCGCCGGTAAAAAGTCCGAACCGGACGAAATATCGAACACCTTGTCCGTTTATGAAAGCGAATTGATCCAATTCGTGTCAGGTATAGCCCCCAAAATCAACGCTTATGCCTACCGGACAATCAAGAACTTTGCTGAATCGGTGGAAATGGAGCTGCCCGTATTGATAGAACAACATAAAAATGCCTTCAAAGCGGGTATTCGGCAGCGGGCAAATTTCGACGAAGGATTGCAGCAGGAAAAAGAGAAAAGAGAAGCGATAGCGCGTGCTTATGAAGCACTGGCGGCGCCCGGGGTTTTGCAGTAACAATAGCCGGGTGATGACAACATATGCGCCGGCAGGAATAAAAACTGTGCTACTTTGCCGGCAAAATCGTTTTTCACCAGATCGGGTTGAATTGAACCATCAAGAGAAGAGAAAAATGAACGGCAGCAGTGCCCCGGAGGGATCTCAGTCTCTTCGGGGTACTGGCGTTTGGATGACAATCTTCCTCGCTCTTATCCTCTCCTACTGCCTCTTCTACGCCCCCTACGGCATCAACGAAACCGATGGCGGCTTTCTCACCGGACTGGCCTGGCAGGTGTTGAGCGGAAAGATGCTTTACGGCGATATCATCTATGTGCGACCGCCGCTTCCCGTGTGGCTGCGGGCTGCGGAACTGAACTTCCTGCCCGATCAGTGGGCTATCCTCGGAGAGCGCTGGATTTTCTACTGCAAGGTTGCCCTTTATTCCTGGCTCGGTGCGGCGGTTCTTACTTCCGGCGCCCGCCGTTGGATGCTGGCGGCTTTCGGCTTTGTAGTCTCGGCGCATTGCTACCCGCCCATGGCGTGGCACACGGTAGACGGAATTTTATTTTCAGTAGCGGGCATTTGGTGCTGGACCAACCGGACGGATCGTAGAGGCCCGGCGTTTTATCAAAAGGCGTCTTTGTTCAGGTCGGCCGGAGCGTTACTGGCAGGCATTTTCATTTTTGCCGCTATGCTCTGCAAACAATCATTTTACCCGATGGCGCCCGTTTTTGTGGGGCTGGCACTTTTCTCTCCCACCTTGCGGAAAGTCATTTTCACCTGGCGGGCGGGGTGGGGAATAGGGGCGTTTATTTTTTGCATCGTCTTCTTTTTCAGTTACTTATATTCAAACGACCACCTCGAAAATTATTTTCTTTTGACCGGCGGCGCCGCTTCCGGCAGCCAGGCCATGCAACACGGCGTGCTGGATTATTTCCGGATCAAACCCGCGCTGGCGCTGGGCAGCGTCGCGTTGCTGGCGCCGGTCGCATGGTTTGTCCGGAAAGAGAAACACCCGAAGGTCGCCGCATGGCTCTGGGCTTGCTGGTTGTCCGCGCTTACCGCAAGTTTCGCTTACGAAGTCTGGAGCCGCCAGACCTTCACCGTTCCTTTCGCGCAGGCGCGACTTCTGTTCTGGGCAGGAATTGCCTTCGCCCTCTTGTCAACCCAATCCGCAATCCCCAATCCGCAATCCACAATCCGCAATCCACAATCCTCAATCCCCAATCCCTCATTTCTTGCTCTCTGTGCCGTTTCCTGGTGCGCCTCCGTCAGTTGGGGGTACAATTTGCCTGTTTTGTTTTCAACGCCCTGGGTGTTTGCGATCATAGAAATTTCCCGCCGGTTGTGGCAGCGGGCGGATTACCGGCTGCATCTTCCATGGATGAATATCGCAGCGTTGGCGGGTTTGCTGCTCGTTTTTCGCATGGGTTATGAATTTGTTTACCGCGACGGGCGGCGCAGCGAAATGGATGCGCATTTGGGCGATGTATTTCCGCAACTCCGGGGCATTTATTCCACCGCTGAAAAATTCCGGCTGTACCTCGACCTGAAAGACCTCGCCGGCCGGTATCCCGCTTTTAAGACGATGCCGGCGTTTACGCAGGCTAATTTTCTGACCCGAACCCGGCCACCGCTCCCCCTCGATTGGGTGGTGAACCGCGAAACGAATGGCGACAATGCGCCGGTTGAAAAAAACATAAAAGAGAAAAGGCCGTTGTTGTTCGTTGAAAAATCCTGGGCCGACAAAATACCCACCGATCCCGAACTCAGCCTTACCAGCGAATTCCTGAGTTCCGGGACAATTTTGGACGAAAGCGCACATTTTTGGGTTGTCCTGCCCAGGTAATTGCCAACTTTGTTGCCCCCCTTGACCACCTTGACCACATCAACTCCCGAATATTTGCCATCTTTGCCTACTCATTCACTCAACTCAACACCGATGAAGTATTTTTTGCTGCTTTTGTTTTGTCTTAGCCTGAAAACCGTTTTTGCCCAGGATGAGAACCGCCACGCTGCCGCCCAGACGCCGGAAAATATCGAAATGACCGCCGCTCGCCGCTTCGAGGGTCGCCTGACGCGTCTGCGCGAAGCGCTGGACAAAAACGATGTTTCTTCTATGACGGCCTGTTATGCCAATTTGCTGGGCGATATACGCTCCGCCATCGAATATTATGAAACGAACGTGCCTGACAGCCCCAAAATCGCCTCTCTTCAGACAATCTTCGCGAAGTTTGAGAACTTTACCTTCGATCCGATGAAACCCGGCGAACTGAAGCCTTACCTCGTCCATTTTGATGATTTTCTGGTTTTGTTGAAGGAGAAGTAGCTACTCCCCTTTCATCAGGTCATAAAAAAGCCGCCGTCCGGATTTCCTCCGAACGGCGGCTGTATTTTTTTCAGCATTTCACGCATTTAATCTCCGTCGAGCATCCGACCCAGGCCGCCGAGTATGCTGCCTTCGTCTTTGCCGGGCGCCGTCCCGTATTGCAGGATGCGCGCAGCCAGACGACTCACCGGCAGCGACTGCAGCCATACCTTGCCGGGACCGCGCAACACGGCGAAGAACAAACCTTCACCGCCGAACACCATATTGCGGATACCTTTGACGAACTGAATGTCGTAATCCACCCGCTGGGTAAAAGCCACGATACAGCCCGTATCCACCCGCAGCGTTTCGCCCACCTGAAGTTCGCGTTCGAGGATGTATCCGCCCGCGTGCACAAAGGCCATGCCGTCACCTTCGAGTTTTTGCATGATAAAACCCTCGCCGCCGAACAAGCCGGTGCCGAGCTTGCGCTGAAATTCGATGCCGACCTGGACACCCTTGGCGGCGCACAAAAACGCGTCTTTCTGGCAAATGATCTTGCCGCCTAATTGCTGCAGATCGAGCGGAACGATCTTGCCGGCGTAAGGAGCGGCGAAGGTGGCGCGTTGTTTCTGACCAGCGGCGACGTTGGTGTAAGTGGTCATAAAAAGGCTCTCCCCCGTCAGGAGGCGTTTACCTGCTGTCATCAGTTTCCCGAAAAATCCTTCGGCCCGGCCGCTACCGTCGCCGAATACGGTGGCCATTTCGATGCTGTCGTCCATAAACATAAAACTGCCCGATTCGGCGATCACCGTTTCCTGCGGGTCGAGTTCGATCTCGACACACTGCATTTCTTCTCCGTAAATTTTGTAATCTATTTCGTGGTTGCTGCGCATAGTGTGATGGTTGAAAGTTGTTTGATCGCGCAAAAATGAGGAATCGCGCGTTTCCACCTGCCTTTTTTCCCGACGAGCAACCCGAATTTTTCGCTTAAACCTCTATTGTACGATCGCTTTACCTTCCGAAAGGGCCTTTACGTAACCTTCCAGGTTTTTCCGGTTCAGATCATCGGGGGCTTGTTTTGCGGCAATTTGCGCGTGCTCGAGCGCCTTTTTCAGATCGCCGTTGGCGGAGTAGCCGCGCATGAGGCCGACGTGGGTAGGCCAGGTATCGCCGTTTTTCTTGTAGTTCAACTGAAATACTTCCATCGCTTTGGCTGGTTTTTTATCGGTGATCAGTTGACGCCCGTATTGGTGCAGTTCCTGCACACTGGCCTTGTCGAGTGCGGCGGTCAATACTTTTTCCGCTTCGGCGCTGCGATCCAGTTTGTTGAGGATGCGGGATTTCAACTGATAGTTGTTGAAAGTCGGGGCCATGTTGATGGCGTTGTCGGCCCAGGTCAGCGCTTCTTCGAGATTGGTGTTGTGTTGCAGACAAAAATTGGCCGCCCCGTTCAGGTTTTGTTCATAAAAGCCGGGGCTGTTCTGCAATTCTTTGCGCAGCGCTTCGACCACCGTTTTGTTCAGATCCACCGCTACGCGGAACGGAATGCGCCAGCGCTCCCATACCAGGGCGATCACGGTGCTGTTCTCCGTCTGATCGGAAAATTCATAAGCCAGCCGCTCGCGGCTTTGCGGCAGGTCTTTTTGCTGGCGCACTGTTACGCGCAAGGCATCTTCGGCGGGATTGTAGAAGTAACTCCCCCACGCGGTGCTGGTTTTGGAAAAAATAAGGGTGCAGGAATCGGGGTACAAGGCGATGAAAAAACCGTATTTTCCGGCAGCCAGGGGTTTGCCTTCCACGGTTACGTCCGTGCTGAAGTAAATGGCCGTGTTCTCATTCGATCCGGCGCGCCAGGGCGACTCTTTGGCTGTGCCGAATCCGAGGTTTTGAAATCCGTAATGCGCGACTGCCGTCCCCCAGATTTTGCCTTCGCGGCCTTTCACTGCCGGCGCATCCCAACTGATTTTCATGTCGGTGATGCCGATGCGTTGCGATATCGAGCTTTTGAGATTGCCGCCGCTGGCAGGCAGCGAATTCATGACCTGAGCATGGAGGGCAAAGCCGCACAACAACAAGAGCGCGGTAAGTTGCAATTGTTTCATAGAAGAAAGGTTTGGTGAATGAATGGCTGAAAATTCACCTGCGAGGGGTAATAACGCTAAAAAATTGGGCGAATGACGGTCATGTGACAGCAAACAGCAAGTTACCTGGCAGATTTTAATGCGGTTTACTTTGAACTTCAGGCTCTGCTACAAGCGCAGGCATATTATTCCGCGCCAAAATAAAAGCCGTTTTGCCGCCTGCCTTCAGTGGCTCGATGCGCCGCACCTGGCCCTTCACCAGGACGCCGCCCAGCGGGAATACTTCCATGTCACCGTCTTTTGAAATGGAAAGCACATGACCGTAACTGGCGTCGTAACGCCCCATTTCGATGTTGCAGTCGTAGAAATTGCCCCCCAGGATGATCTCCTGCCGTCCGTCGCCGTTCAGGTCGGACAAAGCGGCGGCATTAAGGGTGCTGAATTGAAGCACATCGGGCAGGGGGTGTGCCCTGAAAGTCAGGTTGCCGGTGTTTTCAAAATACGTGCTCCCGAATGTATTTGCTTCGCGAAGCACGGCTTTGGCGAGTGACTCCTTTCCGAACAGGTCGGCTATGGATGCCTGGGCATAGTCCATTGAAAGCAGGTATTTCTTTTTTAACATTGGCAGGGCTTTCATCATTTCTTCGTGGTTGGCAAAGGGAATTTCCCGGCCTTTGAGGTAGTAGGTCAGGATCGTTTCCGTCTGGCCGTTGTTGTCAAAATCGCTGACGTAGAGGCGCACGGGTTCCTGGGGAGTGGGTTTCAGGCGGCTGTTTTTGCCGGTATTCCCGGCTAATATGTCCACGTCGCCGTCGCCGTCGAAGTCATGCGGCAAAACGAAATTCCACCATCCTGCACCGGTTTCGAGTGGTTTTTTCTCCAGTTTACCGCTGTTGTTCAGAAAAACCGTCAGCGGTTCCCATTCCATTGCCAGCAGCAGATCGGGGTCGCCGTCGCCGTCCATGTCCGCCCACGCTCCGTTTTTCACCAGGCCGGCTTCCTTCAAACCGGGCGCGATATTTTGCGTGACGTCTTCGAAGCGGCCATTGCCCATGTTCTGCATCAGGTAGGAATTGGGTGTAAGGCCATATTTCCAGGGAATGGCGCGTCCGCCGAAGAAAAAATCTGTCAACCCGTCGCCGTTAAAATCGGCCGGTAGCACGCAGGAGGCGGTCATAAAGAGGGTGGGGAAGGGGTCGGCGCGGGTGAAATTGCCCTTGCCGTCGTTGAGGTAGGCGCGCTGTTTCATGGGTTCCTCTTGCCCCCGGTATTCGTTGCCGCCCGCGGTGACGACGAGATCGGGATCGCCGTCATTGTCGAGGTCGGCAAAAACCGCGTCTACATCTTCAAAAACACTGTCCTGCGCGATGACCTGCGGTGTTTTTTGCACAAATTTTCCACCGGCAATTTGCAGGTATAAAGCGCTGCGTTCGCGTTTGGAAGAGCCGAAAAAAACGTCGTCGAGTCCGTCGCCGTTCACGTCGCCGACTGCCAGGGCCGGGCCTTCGGAAGAAACCATATTGGGGATCAGGGTTTCGCGGTTGAACTCGACAAAGGGGTTTTCGATGTGCGTAAAATCCAAACCCGAAGCATTTGTTGCGTCGTAAAAAGCATAAGGCGGCGCCGGCTTTAGCCATATTTTGAAATCGAAAAGCGGCAAGCCGCTGCGCCATTCGGGGGTTTGTGTCGTGTTGAATTTTAAATCCGGGATGCGTTGGTACGTTCTGTCGGGCCAGATCACGACAACCGAATCAACCGCGCCTGGGTCGCCGGTTCCGATGTGCAGCGGAATATGCGCGCTGGACTGGTACCCGCGCACGGGATAAAATTCTTCCACTTGCCGCTCGCCGTTCTTTCTGAAAATCAGGACTTTAGTGCCAATTCCGTGTAGGTTGCCGGGCTGTCCTCTGAAACGGAACGACAAAAAAGAATGAGCAATGTTGGCGCCGGCGTTTTCCCGCAGCAGATTTTTGTAAATAAAAGGCTCGTCTTCGATGTTGTTGACCGCCACATCGAGGTCACCGTCGTTGTCGAGGTCGGCATAAATGGCGCCGTTGGAAAAGGTGGGTATGCCGCCGGCGATTTGCTCCGTTCGGTCATCGAAGGTCAGGCGGCCCGTGTTGTGAAATAGTTTATTGGGCAATTTGACCTTCGGCATTTTGTCTACAATGGCCAGTTCGCTTTCTTCCACGTCGCGGGTGGTGCCCTGTTTCAACACCAGTTCCCTGCTTTCCTGGAATTTCACATAGTCAATGTCGTTCATCCGGCGGGGAATGCCGTTGCTGACAAACAGGTCTTTGTAGCCGTCGCAGTCGTAGTCCATGAACAACGGCGCCCACGACCAGTCGGTAGCGGCTATGCCCGCGAAGAGGCCGATTTCGCTGAAAAGAGGGGTAGAAGGTAGAGGGTAGAGGGTAGAGGGTAGACGATGGACGATGGACGCTTCGTCCGCAAAACCGAGGTTGAGCTGGAGGTTGTTACGCGTGTACTGGTAGTAATATCCCTGGTTGATCTTGTATTGAAAAATATTGTATGAATCCTCGCCCAGCGAACTTTTAAGCATAAAAGGGTCTTCGGGCAACATATCGAGCGAAATGATGTCCGTCCAGCCGTCGTTGTTCACATCCCCCATGTCCACGCCCATTGAAAACTGGCTGGTGTGCATCATGGCGTCGGACATGGCGTCGCGGAAGGCGCCGTCGCCCCGGTTGAGGTAGAGGTAGTCGTTCTCGTGGAAGTCGTTGCCGATATAGATATCCGGCCAGCCGTCGTTGTTGACATCGCCGGTGGCAATGCCGAGACCGTAGCCGATGACGGTGGAATGGATGCCGGCTTGTTCGGTGACATCGGTAAAAACTGTTTTGCCATCCTTCGAATCGTTCCGCAGCAGTTTATCTCCCGCCATCGGATGCCTTTTGCCTTCAAAATTCCTGCGCGGGCCGAAGGTGCCGTTCTGGTGCAGGGTGTGATTCAGTTGAAACACGTCGAGGTCGCCGTCGAGGTCGTAATCGAAAAAAGCGGCCTGGGTGGAAAAACCCGCGAGATCGAGCCCGTAATAAATGGCTTCATCTTCATACACCGGAATTCCATCCCTGATCTCTTTACAGACAAACAACTGGTTGCGGCCTTTGATGCCCTGATAATCACCGAGTTGGCCTACATAGAGGTCGAGCATGCCGTCGTTGTTGATGTCCACTACACTGATGCCGGTAGTCCAGCCGTTCTGCCCCGCCACGCCGGCCTGTTCCGTTGCGTCTTTGAATTTCAGGTTCCCTTCATTGAGGAACATCTTGTTGGGGCCCATGTTGTTGGTGAAATACAGATCCACCTGTCCGTCGTTGTTGAAATCGCCTGCGCCCACGCCGCCGCCGTTGAAAAAATACATGTAGTTGAACACGTTAAAGGCGCCGCTTTGGCGCAACACGTTTTCAAATTCGAGGCCGGTAGCGTCTTTTCGGAGGAGCTGGAAAAGGGGAGGGGCATTTTGGGTGCGATTGCAGGCCAATGAAAAGACGATGACGATTAAGAGTATGGAGGGTGGGTATTTTGACATGATTCTCGTAGTTCATCACCGATAAATCGATGGGTTGAGTGACCAATATCCTTCGGATTTTATCATTCAGCCCACCGCTTTACCGGTGGGTATCTCCATGGCGGTCGAGCGCGAACAAACGCGGCGCTTGTCCGTTCACCGTCGCCAAAAGATATTTTTTCCCTTTGACATTCAATGGGATAAGCGTTTTTACATCGCCGCGCACAGAAAACCCGGAGCTGCGGTTTTCCATCCATTCGTACTGTCCGCTTCCTTTATTAATCAACACATGCCCGAAACCGGCATCCAGTTTTGAAAACTGCGGCATAAATCCGGCATCGTTTCCAGCCATGACGAGATCGTTTTTGCCGTCGCCATCCAGGTCGCCGCACCAGATGGCGCAAACGCAGGAGAACTGCACCTCTTTTGGCAAAGGTATCATGGTGAACCGGCCGTTGCCCTCGTTCAGCGCCACCGCCGACTGGAAATAATTGCCTTCCATGGCGATCCCTTTGTTCAGCACTTCGGCGGGAAACAAGTCCTGGATGGATTTTTTGGCATAATCCACGTGTTTGAGGCTCGTTTTTTTCAGGCTCGGGATTTGGCCGGTGAGTTCTTTTTTCATCGCAATGGGCATGTCTTTGCCGCCGATCTGCCGGGTCATGATCTTGTCGATCACGCCGTTTTGGTCGAAGTCGCCGATCCAGATTTTAGCCGGATGTTCGCGGCTGCCGGTGAAGTAAAAATTCTCGCCGCGGTTGCCGAGTATCAGATCCTGGTCGCCGTCGCCGTCCACGTCGTCGGTTCCGATGGCGTACCACCAACCGGAGTAGTCGTCGAGGTTGGATTGGACAGGAACGAGTTGTTTGTTTTTGATCTCAAATATCTTAGGGTTCCGCCATTCGCCGACTACGACAAGTTCGGGCGTGGCGTCGCCGCTGAGGTTGACCAATTTGGCATCGGTGATCATGCCCAGTCGCGGCAGATCGGGCGCCGCCGTTTTTGCCGCGTCGCGGAAGTTTCCTTTGCCGTCGTTTTCATACAAAAAATGGCGCGGCGGTACGCCGTATTGTGCGGGGGCGCTGCGGCTGCCGACGAACAGATCCAGATCGCCGTCGGCGTCAAAATCGAGCGGCACGGCGACAGCAGTATTGAAACCGTTGAGCGGAAGGGCGCGCTGGTTGGCGGTGAAATGACCTTTTCCGTCGTTGAAGTACATCCGGCTTTGCATCCACCGGGAGTTGAGGGGCTGCGCATTGCCGCCGGAGCCAACGAACAGATCGGGGTCGCCGTCGCCATCGGCATCGAAAAAGGCGGCTGTGGTATCTTCATAAAGCGAGTCGGGATCAAACGTGTTTCGATCGCTCCGAATAAATGTCCCGGCAGCCGTTTGCACGTACAATTGCCCCGGCTGGCCGGTCGCGCCGCCGATGAACACGTCGTCGCGCCCGTCGTCGTTCACATCGGCGACAGCGGCTTTCGGACCTTCGCGCGAGAGCATCCGGTAACTCAGACCTTCCTGGTAAAAATCTACGTATCCATCTTCACGATGCGGTTCAAAAGTGTTGCGGACTTCCCGAAACAGTGTTTTTTCCGGGGAAAAATCATACGGATTGCCCGCAAGCTCGCCGGTGGAATTTTCCCATGCGATCATGAATGTCGTGTCAACAGGCGCGTCGGTAACAACGGTTTTTGTCCTGTCCGGCCAAACCACAACGACTGAATCAATTTTGGGATCTTGACCCAGGCCGAACACCATCCGGTAATCCACCGACGATTGGAAACCGCGGGAGGGAATGAGTTGGAAGTTCAATTGTTCGCCGCCCCGGTATACCGAAGCCAGTGCGCCGATGGCGAAGGTGTTTTGCCCTTTGCCTTTCAGTTGCAGGGTCAGGTAATGGGGCCGGAGGCTCTCCCGGGATCGGTTTTTATAGAGAAATGCTTCCTGGTTCACGTTGTTGATGACCATATCAAGATCGCCGTCGTTGTCGAGGTCGCCGTAGGCTGCGCCGTTGGAGAAGGAAGGGGTGGTGAACCCCCATTTTTCGCCGCTGTCTTCAAACGTCAGAGCCTGTCCCGACCCGTCGGGATTGCCTCGGTTTCTAAAGGCTTTGTTCAGGAGCGGGACCGACGGCATGCGGTTCAGCACTTCGTTGATCTGTTCTTTTTTGCCGGTCAGTGCCATTTTTTGAACGACTTCATCGGCGAAAAAATCAATAAAATCCTGGTCAATCACATCCTTGTAAATGCCGTTGCAAACATAAATATCCCGCCAGCCGTCATTGTCCATGTCGAACATGAGGGCGCCCCAGCTCCAGTCGGTCGCCGCCACACCCGCGAAGTAGGCGATCTCGCTGAAAGTTTTGTCTTTGTTGTTGAGTTGCAGGCAATTCTGCATGTATTGGTGGTAAAAACCGCGTTCCTGTTTGAGCAGGTAAATGTTGTAGTTCTCAAACAAAGTGGTGGTTTTCAGGCGGTTCTCATCACCCGGCAGCATTTCGGTGGTAAAAATTTCCGGGAAACCGTCGTTGTTGATGTCGGCCATGTCGGCGCCCATAGAGGCATGGCTCAGGTGTTGCATCCAATGCTCGATCTCTTCTTTGAAAGTGCCGTCTTTTTGATTGATATACAGGTAGTCGCGTTCGTAGAAGTCGTTGGAGACATAGAGGTCGGGCCAGTGGTCGCCGTTGACGTCGCCGACGGTGACGCCGAGGCCGAAGCCGATGAGGCTGCCGAAGATACCGGACTGTCGGGTGACATTCACAAATTTGCCGTTGTCGTTGCGGAGCAGCTTGTCGCCGCCGCCTTTGAGAAAGTCTTTTACCGGCCAGTCTTCGGCGTAGAGTTCGCGGTTGTTGCTGTAATTGAGCGTGTTGACCGGCATAAAACTGTTGTTCAGGATGTAACAGTCGAGGTCGCCGTCGAGGTCGTAGTCGAAAAAGGCGGCATGGGTGGTATAGCCGTCTTCATTCAGGCCGTATTCGGCGGCTTTTTCAACGAAAGTGGGGATACCGTCTTTTACGCCCTGGTTGATAAACAATTCGTTTTCAGGCCTTTGGTCTTTTTTGTAACCAGCGTTGCAAACATAGATGTCGAGCAAGCCGTCGGCGTTGAGGTCCACCAGGACGACGCCGGTGCTCCAGAATCTGGTACCTACCACGCCTGCTTTGTCCGTCACCTCTTCAAACCGGAAATCCCCCTTGTTCAGGTACAGTTTGTTGTCGCCCATATTGGAAGTGAGGTACACGTCGGCGAGTCCGTCGTTGTTCACGTCGCCGATGGCCACGCCGCCGCCGTTGTAGAAATTCCGGTAACTGAAAATGTTGAAGTCCTCGGTGTTTTCGACCTTATTATTAAACCGGATACCGGATTTTTCGGAAGGTATTTGTTCGAAGAGGGCGTCGGATGCCGGTTGGGAGGTACAGCCAGTCAGGAATGATACAAGCCCGAAAAAAAAGAAAATCCGTATCAAGTCAAGGTAGTTTATGAAATAGTGCATCGCGCCAAATGTACGGTTTTGTTCAGAGAGACTGCCGGTTAACGGTTGCCTTCCGTGTCAAAAAGAGAAGGATCATCTCCTATCTCCCCTATAAAAACAATAGGCCATCCACGTGGATGACCCATTGCATTGTTTCACTTCTAAAAACCTGTAAATGAATTGTTTGAACCGTATTTTGATTTTGCTTTTCCCGGAAAAGCAAAATCAAAATACGGTTCAAACAATTCATTCCCCTGAAATCTCAATACCCCTCATTCTGCTGCAGGTTCGGGTTGGAATCCAACGCCTGCTGCGGGATCGGGAACAGCACGCGGAACGGCTCGGTTACTGTTTTGAATGACCACTGGTCGTCGAACGTGCCAAAGCGCACCTGGTCTATCCGGCGAATACCTTCCCAGTAGAGTTCGCGGCCGCGTTCGTCGAGCAGGTCGGCGTCGGTGAGCGAACCCAGCGCTGCGGCGCCGCGGGTCGTACGCAATTCATTCACGAGTTCGAGCGCCGTTTTGCCGCCCGGGTCCGTTCCGCCGCGGTGAATGGCCTCCGCTTTCATCAGCAATACGTCGGCATAACGGAAGAAGATGTACTGACCTGCGTTGGCGGGGTGGTACTTGATGACGCGAACGCCTTTGTCCGTAGCGGCGCCGCTCAAGGGAACATCCAGCGTAAAGGACAGCGGTTTTTGCGTACGGGTGTCAATCACTTCGGTGCCATCGTCTTTGTATTGCTGGCCAAACAGGAAGCCGCGACCGATGCCGGAGAACTGCGAACCGTCGGGTGTCGGATAATTGCCTTTGCGCTGGTCGCCGTCCTCAAATTTGGCATAGAAGTCGGCCAGGGTGGTGAATCCGTTCCAGCCGCTCGGGTTTTGGTTGTAGTGCAGCGTCATGAACCAGCGGTTCTGCGGCGTGCCCTCAGGGCTGGTGAAAATGATCTCCTTCGTAGCGGCTGTGCTGAAGTTGGTAAAGAACTCCGTTTCCAGGCCGTATCCTGCTGCCGTGACGGCGTCGCAGTACTGGATCACTTTGTTCATGTCAGCTGCATCGAACTGATAAGGACCTTCCGGACGGGCTGCTTTGTACACGGCTTTGTTCAGGTACAAGCGTGCGAGCAGGGTATTGGCTGCGGCTTGCGTGGCGCTCGAATTGGTAGCCACCGGGCCGGTTGCGGGCAAATTCGGCAGGGCCTCTTCCAGGTCTTTTACGATCAGGTCGAAAGCATCGGAGCGGTTGTACACCGTCGGATTCACATCTACGCCTTCATCCACTTCGCGGTTGGGCATCTGGCCGAAAAGGTCCATGACGTGATAGCGATAAAAAGCGCGCAGGAATTTGGCTTCGGCAGCTTGTTGTGGCGAAGGATCGGAAGCGAGGATCTGGTTGCACTTAAATGCGCGCTGGTTCAGCTGGTTCCATGCGCCGAGCACGGCGGAGTGTGTCGGGTCCCAGGTATGTTGGTGGAGCGTCCGCCATACGCCGTTGTCACCCCAGTCCACCCCGCGGGTTGGGGGGATCATTTCGTCGGTGGTATGGTCGTACAAAGCGTAGATGTTGTTCTGGTCGGTGAACGCCCCCAAATCGGTATATGCCGAGGCGAGCAATGCAGTCGGGTCGCCTTTGACAAAACCACCGCCAGTTTCACCAAGGACGATGGAATCTTTTTCATCCGGCTCCAGGTCGGTGCATGCCGGAACCAGGAACAGGCCCAGTGCACTCAACAGGAAAAATGCGGAAATTTTTGTGTACTTCATGTTTATAAAGTTTTGTAGTTGTTAGAAGGAAACGCTTGCGCCAACGAGGAAAGTCCTTGCGCGCGGATAAGCGGTGTAGTCAATCCCCAGAGAAGGAACGCCGTCAATCGCTTTATTGATGTTCACCTCCGGGTCTTGTCCGGTATAGTTCGTAAACACGGCTAAGTTCTGACCTTGCACGAAGAAGCGTACGGAAGAAATGGCACTGGTGCGTGGCTGGAGCGTATAACCGAGTGTAATGTTTTGAATGCGCACGAAGCCGCCGTCTTCGAGGAAGCGGGTAGATACGTCGGGAGCGTTCAGGTTGGATTCGCCGTTGCCGGGCACATCGCTGGTCACGTTGCGTCCATTGGCGAGCGAGCCTGCCGTAAAGAAGGCGTTGGCGGTGTTGTTGTAAATCTTGTTGCCAAACTGGCCGTACAGATTGAAGCCGAAATCAATGTTGCTGAAGTTGATCCGGCTACCCATACCGGTGTACACTGTTGGCAGCGGGCTTCCGATGAACTGCTGGAAGTCGCCGTCGTTGTAAACGGAAATACCTGCATCGTCGTAGCCGGCAAAGTCCCGCACGAAGAAAGCGAAGAGCGGTTGCCCCTGCGCAATACGCTGGGCGAATGCGCCGGAAAGACCCTGGCCGTTGATACCGCCGGTATTGATAAGGCCGGCAAAATCCTTCACTTCATTTTTGTTATACGAAATGTTGAAGTTCACGTCCCAGGAAAACTTGCCATTATCAACAGCCACAACGTTCAAACCCAACTCGACGCCTTTATTTTCGATATCAGCATCCAGGTTTCTCCAAACGAACGGCGATACGGCCGGTTGCGCGCTGGTCACCTGGATCAGCAGGTCGTCCGTATTCTTTTTGTACAAGTCGAGACTACCTACCACGCGGCCTTGTGCGAAAGCGAAGTCAAGGCCGAAGTTTAATTGCTTCGATGTCTCCCATTTGAGCTCCGGGTTGGCGAAAGCCACGTCGTTCAGGCCGCCGCCTTCCACGTTGTCGCCGCCGTTGTTGATATCCCAGTCGTTGTAACGCTGGCGCGGCTGGTACAGGTTGTGCGGGATTTCCTGGTTGCCGGTGATGCCCCATCCTAAGCGGAGGCTGAGTCCGGACAGCGATTCAGGCATGAAATTTTCCGCTCCTAAGCGCCATTTGGCGGCCAAAGAGGGGAAGGTGCCGTAGCGGTTGTCGCCGCCGAAACGGGTGGAACCGTCTCTGCGTACCGTAAGTGTCACAAGGTATTTGTCGGAAATGTCAAAGTTGAAGCGACCGAAGTAAGACTGTAATTCGTCGAACTGCCGGATCGAGTTGGTTCCTTCGGCGCTGCCGAACTTACCCTGATTGGCCGAGGCTAAGTTGTTGATCATCAGGTCCAGATCATCCGTCCTGAAGTTGGCGTATTCAGCACCGCGGAACGTATAGTCGAAATTTTGATAAGAATAACCCAGGACGCCCGTGAAAGTGGTAACGCCAAAGGTTTTCGTGTAAGTGAAATAGTTTTCCCACAAGCGGTTGTCAATTTCCACATCGCCTGTGAAAAGACGGCCGATTCCGGAAATCGAAGTCACGTTCAGGAGTCTCGAATAAGCGGATTTGCGGTTGGAAAGCGAACGGTCGTAGCCCAGAATGGTTTTGAAAGAAAGGCCATCGACAATGCTGAATTCAGCGGTTACGCCGCCCAACGAGCGCAAAGTCTTCGTGAAATCTTTCGTGTATTCCAACATTGCAGCGGGGTTGGGCTCCGTGTTGCTGGGTTGTATGAACTTGCCCATAGCGTCTTTCACCGCCTGGCTCGGATTGGCTTTCAGCATCGCGCCCATCAGGTCTCCTTCAAAGCCGGAGTTGTTGGAAATGGGAGCATTGTCGTCGGTAATGTCGGCCAGCATCACGTTCGCACCCAGTGTCAGGCGGTCGTTGATGAATTTTTTCGAGCCGGCCAGGCGTGCATTGAACTTTTTCATGCCGCTTTCCTTGACGATACCCTCCTGGTCCTGGTAACCGAAAGAGAAGCGATAGTCGGCTCCGGCTTGAGCGCCGCCAAACGAAACGTTGTGCGTGTGCGTAAGTCCGGTTTGGAAGACTTCACCCTGCCAGTCGGTACTGGCGTCGCCGTCGAGGGTTTCTCTGGCGGCTGCTCCGTTGAAAAATTCGTAAGCATCCAGAAACTCTTCGCGGCCAAGCAAGTCGTATTTATTGGCTATATTGCTGATACCCAGCGAATAGTTGTAGTTGAGCGAACCTTTGCCCTGCTGTCCTTTCTTCGTCGTGATGATCACCACACCGTTGGCGCCGCGCGAACCGTAAATAGCAGTGGCGGAGGCATCTTTCAGGATGTCGATGTTGGCGATGTCGTCCGGGTTGATGAAGTTGAGCGGGTTGCGCGGAGAGCTGGTACCGAAACCGGCGTCGGCGCCTGCGGCCTGCGTATCGCCGCCGCTCAGGGGAATTCCATCGAGTACGAACAACGGGTTGTTGCCGCTGCGCACCGACGTAGTGCCCCGGATACGTACGTTGATGCCTGCGCCCGGTTCACCGCTGGCGGTCGTCACCTGTACGCCTGCTACCTGGCCCTGGATCAATTGTTCCGGGGCTACGATGACGCCTCTGTTAAAATCTTTACTGCTGATGGTGGCCACTGCGCCGGTAGCATCTTCTTTTTTCACCGCGCCATAACCGATGACCACGATCTCATCGAGTACCGTACCCGGTTTCATGGCCATGTCCACGGTGTTGGACGAGCTGAGTTCCACCACTTCTTCTTTGTAGCCGGTGTAAGCGAAACGCAGCTGTGTGCTGCCATCGGGAACAATGACCGAATAGTTGCCGTCAATATCGGTCACGCTGCCGCGCGTAGTGCCAACCACCGAAACAGTGGCGCCGATCAGCGGCTCGCCGGTTTCGGCATCGGTGACTTTGCCCGTCACGGTGCGTTGTGCCAATGCGGCGCTACCCAGCAGCAACAATAACGCTGCGAGCAATCCGCCTTTGGTAAAGGTGTGCAAAAACTTCATACAATAATGAGTTTAGTTTAGTGAAAAGTATATTTCACGGTCGAGTGAAAGTCCTTCGCGGTCTCTGGGAATGCCAGGACGGGATTAAACCTGTAACTATCTCTTCAGCAGCGTGAATGAACAGGATATTATTTGGAAAGGCGAAGGCTTGTTAAGGGAGGGTTCAGGTGTGTGGCGCACCTTCTAAGCGGGGCTAAGGTAGTGATACGTTGGCGATACAAACAAAGCCTTTTTTTTAATTTTTTAAAATTCCAAAAAAACAAAATTAGATTATCATTAGAAAATCAGAGGCTCCTTATTAACGCTTTAAATCCGGTTTCTTTTTTCAGAATAAAATTTTTCTTTGCCTAAATTTTACTTTTGCCCTCCAAATTTTCGCAAAATGCCCGCCTCTCCGACCTCCTTCCGTCGCCTGCCCGCCGAATGGGAACCGCAAAGCGCCGTTCAGCTCACTTTCCCCCATGAACAAACCGACTGGCGTGATGTGCTCGATGAAGTGCTTCCCTGCTTTATTCGCATCGCTGAAACAATCAGCCGCTTTGAAAAAGTGCTGATCGTGTGCCGCGACGCTGCCGCCCTCAAAAAACGGTTGCTGAATGCTGTTCAGGATAACCTGATCTTCTTCGAATGCGAGTCTAACGACACCTGGGCGCGCGACCACGGCGGCATCACCGTTTTTGAAAACGGCAAGCCGGTTCTGCTGGACTTTGTCTTCAACGGTTGGGGGCTGAAATTCCCTGCCGACAAAGACAACCTCATTACCCGGCGACTTTACAATAGAGGGATATTCCAGGCGGATATCCGTCATGGAGGTATTGTGCTGGAGGGCGGCGGCATCGAAAGCGACGGCCAGGGCACCTTGCTCACTACCGCCGAGTGTATGCTATCGCCCAACCGCAACCCGCACCTCGACAAAACGCAGATCGAAGATCACCTGAAAACCTGTTTCGGCCTCGACCGGGTCTTATGGCTGCACCACGGCTACCTCGCCGGCGACGACACGGATTCGCACATCGACACGCTGGCGCGCTTCTGCGACGCGGGCACCATCGCCTACGTGCAATGCGACGATCCCTCCGACGAGCACTTCGACGCTCTGCAACGCATGGAAGCCGAACTCCGCGCATTCCGGAATAAAGTCGGCTCGCCCTACCGCCTCGTGCCGCTGCCCTGGCCCGATGCCTGCTTCGATGCGGAAGGCCATCGCCTGCCCGCCACCTACGCCAATTTCCTGATCATCAACGGTGCCGTGCTCGTACCAACCTATCGCGTGCCGCAGGATACCGATGCATTGGACGTTCTGAAAAATATTTTTCCCGGCCGCCGGATCATCGGGATCGATTGCCGCCCCCTGATTTTACAGCACGGGTCACTGCATTGTGTCACAATGCAGTACCCGGCCAATGTGATAAAAACCTAAACCTTTCTTTCAATGAGCTGTATTTGATGGGGTAAAGGTATTTCCACGCTTAAATCATATACCCCGCACAAATCCCCATCTTCGCCGCAATCAGTTGTGCAAACGGTTGCTGTTGGTAACTTTCCCGAAATGTTGATAATTTTACACTTTTAAAAAAGGAACAGAAATTTGCCAAAGACCACCTTGGATAGATTTAATGTGGCCTTTTCATTGTAAAACCAATAATATCAGTTTGTTGCCATTACGCCTGATGAAGAGAACAACCATTAAAGACATTGCGAATCAGTTAGGCGTGAATCCTTCCACGGTATCGCGCGCGCTGAAAGATCATCCTGACATAAGCCCGGCACTGCGCAGGAAAATAAAAGAATTGGCCGAGCGGCTGCACTACCGCCCCAATCAAATGGCAGTATATTTGCGCCAGCGCAGCAGCCGCCTGATCGGTTTGATCACCCCTGAAATTACAATGTTCTTTTATCCCTCGGTCATAAAGGGAATACAGGACAATCTTCACGATCATGGTTATAACCTGATCATGCTGCCTTCCAACGAATCACCGGAACGCGAAATAGAAAACATCCGCATTTGTGCGGAGAATGATGTAGCAGGTATCTTGCTGGCCTTCTCCCGGAATTCCCGCCTGTCAACACAATTTTCGGTGTTGGAGGAGATCGGCGCGCCGGTGGTCATGTTCGATAAAATACTCGAAGACCTGCCTTATGATGCAGTGGTATTGGAGGATTTTCAATCCGCCGTCGAAGCAGTGACTTACCTGGCAAAAAGCGGGTGCCGCCGTATCGCCGGCATATTTGGCAATCCGAACATGCGGATCACCCAATTGCGGTTGGAAGGCTTCCGGCATGCACTGCGCCATCTGGGACTTGCCAGTTCCGACGACCTGTTTTGCTTTGCCGACAGCGCTTATGAAGCGGAAAAATGCGCGCGCGCACTTTTAACGAACCCCGCTCCACCGGACGCGATCTTTGCCATGACCGACGAAATTATCATCGGCGCTTTGCCTGCTATCGCGGCATCGGGAAGAAAAATACCGGAAGAATGTTCGGTTATTTGCATCAGCGATGGATTTCTTCCTTACTGCCTGTATCCGCAAGTGACTTTTCTGCATCACGACGGGTATGAGGTGGGGCGATTGGCTGCACAACAACTTGTACGGCTGATCGAATCGGGCGATTACAAAAAAGAAAATCGTTCGGTAGAAAGGATCATGGTGAAAACCCAACTCATCGAACTTGCAACGACGCGCCGTGTAGAGTTGTAAACCGTTTGATGGCGTCGGGGAGTTTGTAATCGCCCGGTCTGTAAAGGCCCTCACATCAATCTGTATACGATCATGTCAGTTTTAAAAACAGGTTTCGTGCAGCAAAGCTGTTCTGGCGACAAACAAGCAAATATCGCCCGTTCCATAGAGGGCATTGCCGATTGTGCTGCAAAAGGCGCGCAATTGGTGATATTGCAGGAATTGCACTGCGACATCTACTTTTGCCAGGCCGAGGATACGCAGATGTTCGACCTCGCCTCGCCCATCCCGGGGCCCGATACGGACGTCTTTTCCGCTGCTGCAAAACAATACGGAGTGGTGCTGGTCACATCCCTGTTTGAAAAACGTGCGCCCGGCATTTACCACAATACTGCCGTAGTGTTTGAAAAAGACGGTTCCATCGCGGGTAAATACCGCAAAATGCACATCCCCGACGATCCAGCATACTACGAGAAATTTTATTTCACCCCCGGCGACCTGGGTTTTCATCCCATCCAGACTTCGGTGGGCAAACTCGGCGTGCTCGTCTGCTGGGATCAATGGTATCCCGAAGCAGCACGACTGATGGCGCTGGCAGGTGCCGAAATGCTCATCTACCCAACGGCCATTGGTTGGGAAAGTACAGACAGCCAGGAAGAAAAAGACCGGCAGCACGGGGCGTGGTTTGCCATCCAGCGCGGTCACGCGGTAGCGAACGGCCTGCCGGTCGTCACCGTCAACCGGGTAGGACATGAACCGGACTGGACGGGCGTCACCGGAGGCATTCAGTTCTGGGGGCAAAGTTTTGTGGCCGGTCCGCAAGGCGAAGTGCTGCACCTTTCAGGCGCGGAGCGGGAAGAAAATGTTGTGGTGGAAATTGACAAACAGCGCACCGAAGACGTGCGCCGCATCTGGCCGTTTTTCCGCGACCGGCGGATTGATGATTACGGGGATTTGACGAAACGCTACCGCGACTGACGACTGACGACTTACGGTTTTAAAACGCGTTCCACACCAATTAACCAATCACCAATTAACCAATCACCACCCACGGGAACGGCGCAAACCATTTTACTTTTTGTAAAAACCTGATCGTCAGTCGGTCGTTGAGGTTTTTCCCTCCAGATTTTTCAATATCGGCCCAGAGATGATGGTGGTAAAAAACCGCCATTTCCGGCACGCCTATTTTAGTATAGTATTCCAAAGTTCGTTGCTGCGCCGCCGCCCGCGCTGTTTCATTTTCGTAAAAAGGCGAATCGAGGATGTGGATTTGGCCGCCGCGTTTCAGGCACTTTTTTAAGGAAAAAATCAATTGCTCTACATCGGGAAAATATTGCACGGAGGCGGCGAGTACGATGATGTCGTATTGTCTTCCCGTTATCCCCGCCGATGTCCCCACCGATAAATCGGTGGGCTGAGGGAAAAATCCTGCCGGATTTTCAGACTCAACCGACCGATTTATCGGTGGGGGTATCGGCGGGGGCGTAAAGACATCCGCAAATACAAAACGCAAATTCTCCCGGCCAAAAAGCCGCGCCCCCTGCGTCAATTCTTCCTCGTTCACATCCACTGCCCATACCTCCCAATCCGGGTTTTCCGCCAGCCGGTTGGCCAGCCAGCCGTTGCCGCAGCCGAGATCGAGTATTGTCATGTTGTAAGCACCCGTCCGCTCTGCGATCGGAAGCTGGTAAGCACCCGTCCGCTCTGCGTTTTTTCCTCGCAGAGCGGACAGGTTCTTACAGAATGACAAAAATCGCTCAGACGTTCTTCTTCGCCAAATCCACTCTCTTGCATAAGGGTTTGACTTTGAAATAAATGGCAATTGTCGCACCATTTCATCGGGAAAAACGCGTCCCTCGCGACGGCGTACTTCGAGGTACAAGCGTTCTTTTTCGCGGAACGGCGCAGGATCGGTGAGAAAGTGAACTTTTGAGTTGTCCGCCATCAGTTTGCTAACCAGGATTCGAGTTGCGGTTTGCCCCGGTACAATACCCACGACCAGAAGGCAATCATCGGTATCATACAAAACATCATGATCGCAGGGTGATCGGTGAACACCTGGAAAATTTTCTGCGACAATTGCTGACCTATCGGATTGTCGGCGCCTTGTTGAGTGGCGATTTTCTGCATCATGTCCTTGTCAAACCCGATCAGGTGAAAAACCAAAAAACTGATAGCCGCAGCCCAGAACATGAACTTGATGGGCTTGATGTGCCGGACCCGTTTGCCTTCGAGGTATTCCCGGATGGCATGCCCCGGTCGGGCGAGCAACTGTCGCGCAGTGTACCAAAATCCCTGTTCGTAATGAAAAATGCGCTGCCGCGCCTCATTGAGCACTTGTTTGGTGGTGATGCGCTTCGTTTTTGCTTTTTGCCCGCATTGAGGGCAAAATTTTCCCTCGAATTCGCAGTCGCAATTTTTGCAAACAATCATGTTTTGCAGATGTTAAGAGGTAGTTTTGCCCGGAAACATACATGTTTTCTTAATCTTGCGCCCTCAAATTTTGTTGTGCGCAGAGCCGAATGTCCAAAGTCCAATAGTCCAAAGTCCAATAGTACATAGTCCTAAACATTATGTCCACCACGAACACTGCCCACCTCGAAGCCGAAAAAAACACCGACGCTTTCAAACTCGCCGTTTCCAATCTCAATCGCCGGCTCGAAAAGATATACGAAGGGGGCGGCCACAAACGCATCGAAAAACTGCACAAAGAAGGCAAGATGAGCGCCCGTGAGCGCATCGAGTATCTGCTGGATAAAGACAAGCCGCGCATCGAAATCGGCGCGTTTGCAGGTTATGAAATGTACCAGGAACACGGCGGCTGTCCGGCTGGTGGGGTGGTGGTCGTCATCGGCTACGTACGCGGCCGTCAGGTGATTGTCGTGGCCAATGACGCCACTGTAAAGGCTGGCGCCTGGTTTCCCATCACCGGCAAAAAGAACCTGCGTGCCCAGGAGATCGCCATGGAAAACCGCCTGCCTATCATCTATCTCGTGGACTCGGCGGGTGTTTACCTGCCCATGCAGGACGAAATTTTCCCCGACAAAGAACATTTCGGCAGGATTTTCCGGAACAATGCGAAACTGTCATCATCTGGCATTCCGCAGATCGCTGCCATCATGGGCGCCTGCGTCGCGGGCGGCGCTTACCTGCCCATCATGTCCGACGAGGCCTTGATCGTGGAAAAAACAGGCTCTGTTTTCCTTGCCGGCCCCTATCTCGTGAAAGCCGCCATCGGCGAGGATGCCGACAAAGAAACGCTTGGCGGCGCAGCTACCCATTCCGAAATCTCCGGCGTGACCGATTACAAAATGCCCGACGACAAAACCTGTCTCGACACAGTGAAAGACCTCGTGGATAAATTCGGCAGGTTCGAAAACGCCGGCTTCGACCGCATTGCACCACAACCGGCTTTCGGGAAACCCGGCGATATTTTTGAAATCTATCCCGAAAACGGCGCTAAACCCTACAACACCGTCGAACTGTTGCGCCGCCTCGTGGACGAGGGCAAACTCACGCAGTACAAGGAACATTACGGCAAAACCATCATCACTGCCTATGCCCGCATTGACGGCTGGGCGGTCGGTATCGTGGCGAACAACCGCCAGGTAGTGAAAAACGCGAAAGGCGAGATCCAGTTTGGCGGCGTCATCTACTCCGACTCGGCGGACAAGGCCACCCGTTTTATTCTGAATTGCAACCAGAAAAAGATCCCGCTTGTGTTCCTGCACGACGTGACGGGCTTTATGGTCGGCACGCGCTCCGAGCACGGCGGCATCATCAAAGACGGCGCGAAAATGGTGAACGCTGTGTCGAACTCGACCGTGCCGAAGTTCAGCATCGTTATCGGCAACTCCTACGGCGCGGGCAACTACGCCATGTGCGGCAAAGCCTACGACCCGCGCCTCATCGCCGCCTGGCCGACCGCCAAGATCGCCGTGATGGGCGGCGAACAGGCCGCTAAAGTGTTGACGCAGATACAAGTGGAAACCTTAAAGAATAAAGGCGAAGCGCCTGACCCCACGGGAGAAAAAGAACTTTTTGAAAAAATAAAAGCCCGCTACAACAGTCAAACGACGCCCTACTACGCCGCTGCCCGCCTTTGGGTGGACGCCATCATTGACCCGCGCGACACCCGCCAGTGGATTTCGATGGGTATCGAAGCGGCGAATAATGCACCTGTGGAGAAGTTCAATGTGGGGGTACTTCAAGTGTAATTGAGGTAATTGAAAGTCATTAAGCAGTACGGCGGATTTTCAAATCCGCTATACGATTGACAATTACCTATTTGCCAATTGAATGGCTTTTTGATAACTTTGTAAAAATTTTTGAAAAATGGTTCAAGCGACATTCACCGTTTCCGACGCGGAGTTCAATGCCGAACTTGTGGAGCGCATCAAGAGCATTTTTGCCTCAAAAGGGGAAAAATTCGAAGTTGTTATTCGGGTAAAAAGGAAAGAAACGCCACAGGAAGCAAAGGAAAGAATTGACCGTTCCATTGAAAATATCGAAAAAGGCGAGCCACTTGTAGCATTTTCAGGTGAAGAATTCGAGGCTTTGGCTGCCCAACTTTCCAACAAATGAAGCCCGTTCATTTTGAAGGCACGGCCTACGAGCAATTCGTAGAATAGGCTTCGGAAGACTTCGGCGTTTTTGAAAAAATCGTCCAACTCATCAAGGACATCAGCCGAGACCCCTTCAAAGGACTTGGAAAACCCGAGCCTTTGCGCCACAAATACAAAGGTTATTGGTCGCGCCGCATTACACAGGAGCATCGCCTAATTTACAAAATGGCCGATGGCGTAATTGTGATTGCCAGTTTGCGGGGGCATTATGAGTAGAACTTCCCCACTTTCCTTTTCTTTGTCATCCTGTAAGGAACTGTCCGCTCTACAAGAGCCACGCTCGGCATTTCCCGACTTAGAGCGGACGGGTGTTCCAACATGACAAAAAAGTAAGGCTCGTCATTTTTTGGAAGTATTGACGGCAAGAGCGACCACGAATCCAATAAAAGTTATGAAGCCAAAAGTTAGTGGTACAAGTAAAGGCCCAACTACTTTGGCAAATTTCTAAAATTTGCAACGAAAAAGCGTCGCCCATGACCATCAAAAAAGTCCGGCTTGCTGATGCCGAAATCCTCCGCGCGCTCGCCGAGCGCACCTTTCGCGATGCCTGGCAGGACGAAAATGAGCCGGAGGCGTTCGAGCAATATTGCCGGGAACATTTTTCAACAGAGGCTGCAAAAACCGAACTCGCCGCGCCTGACACGGAGTTTTATTTTGCTGAAATAAACGGCGAGCCGGTCGCCTACCTGAAACTGAACAGGAACAAACATCCCGACAAGTTGCCCGATGACACGGAGCCGACAGGTGGTTATAGTGGGAATGCGCTCCAGCTCGAACGCATTTATGTGTTGCAAAGTGCTCAAAGCCAGGGACTTGGAGCCGAATTGCTGCGTTTCACGGAGCAACGCGCCCGCGAAACCGGCGCGACCTGGATTTGGCTCAGCGTGTGGCAAAAATCGCCGCGGACAATAAAGTTTTATGAGCGGAACGGGTTTTCTATTTTTGGCGTCGAAACCTTCTGGGTGGGCGATGATCCGCAACCTGATTGGCTGATGCGCAAAAGGATTGGCGGTGATCAATGCTGATGCGATGTTTTCAGATATTGGGATATTAGGATATTAGGATATTAGGATATTAGGATATTAGGATATTGGGATATTAGGATATTAGGATATTAGGATATTAGGATATTGGGATATTTACGCTGACAATCGTATCATTACTATTCCCAATATCTTAATATCCCATTATTCCAATATCTTCATTTCATTTCATAAATATGACAATCAACACACTCAAATCGGAGATCGCTTTCTGGCTGCATCTGATGATCACGGTGGCGGCGTGGGTGGCGCCGTTTCTGTTCAGTTGGCAATGGTCTGTACCTGTTTATGCGGCGGTAATGGTGCAATTTGCGGTATTCGGGCGTTGTCTGGTGAACGAGCACCACGACCTGAGCGAAGACGACAACGTTACTTTTTATTCGCACCTGTTTGAAAGAATGGGATTCAGGCCCGATCGCCGCCGCCTGAAATTTTATGTGCGAAAAGTTTGCTACCCCGTACTGGCAGCGTTTTCGATCCTGTGGCAGGAAGTTTTGAACATCGAGCCGTTACTTTTTTGAAGATTTACCGGCCGGTGCGGCTTTTTTTCGGAACGACCATGTGATCCAAACCCGCGCCGCTTCCGTCCCGTCGGGCAGCGTCCCGACGGAAGTTGCCCGGAACACTTGCGCTTCACAGGTGTCAACCGCCTGTCCGATGGCGGCTTCCAACGCTTTTCCATCTTTGCAGGTAAAGAGCAATGTCTCCGACGCTTTCTTTAAAAATTCCGCTTCTACGCGCGTCACCAGCATGGAAACAGGCGCTTTGCCCTGCAAATGTGTGAGCGCCAGGACTCCGGTGGACATTTCTCCGGCGGCGCATTGAGCAGCGAAATAAATGGAACGAAAAGGATTCTGTGAGCGCCAGCCATAAGGCATCTTTACAACGGCCTGCTCGCCGTCGCATGCACGAACACTGATGCCCATGAACCACGCCGCCGGCAGTTTCCACAGCAGGAACAGCCGCATGCGCCATGGGGAGATATTTTTCATGCCCTTCTTTGTTTTACCTCCGGCGGGAAAATCCCCAATATGCTCTTAACTGCCGATTTCCCTGTATTTCTGGCTGTTGGCCGGGTCAATTTTGATCATGATCTGGGAAACACGGTCTTTCTGCGGCTTGCCGGCGATCTTGAACATTTCGACGAGTTCGTCGCGTTTGGCGTTGGCAAACATCTGCACGATCATGGAGTTGAAATAGGCCGTATTCACTTTCTCCACTTCTTCCAGCGCAGCGAGTATAACTCCCTTGGCGGCATCCATATCGCTCGAAAAGGTGTCCAGGCCCTTGCGATGGTAACTGTACATGGCTGCGCGATAGGGTTTAACGCGGGGGTTCAGCAGGTTCTCCATGATCCAGTAACGGTTGCGGTTTTTGCCGCCGTCCGCCGGGCGCCAGCCGGGCGTATTGTTGGTGGAAGAGTTCTGAATATTGGTGACGATCTGTTGCGCTGTCAGCAGGTGCTGTTCGCCGCCATAGGGGGAAAAGGAGTCGTAGTCCAGCCCCAGGATGATATAGGCATAAAAGGCGAACAAAGCCGAAATGTTCTGGTTGTCGGTTGCATCGGCCAAAAATTCGATGGGCTGATTCTGCTCGTAGGTGAATACCACGTCCTTGTCGAGGTGTGAGATCAGCGGTGTTTCATAGCCGCTGCCGTATACCGGGCGTGTGGCCTGCACCGCCAGTTCGGCCCGGAAAACGTTGTTGTCTTCTTCCGTGGAGATCGTCAGGATAAAATTGCATTTGATCCGTTCCTCCTGTTCGAAGACGTCCTGTGTCCACTTGGTATTGTTTAAAAATTCGCGCAGCGAGGTTTCGAGTTGGTCGAACACCCTGCGGTCGTTTTTCTGTAATTGCGGTGTGCTGACGCGCACGGTGGCGTTGAGTTCACTTTGTGCGAAAAGCGCTGAAAAGCAAACAGATAGAAAAAGCGAAAGAGCTATCTTTTTGAGCATGGTTGCTGATTTTTTATGGCGACCGGTTTTGTGCACGGTTATGACGCAAAATCGCGTCTATGGGTTTGCTAAACGGGCGATTTCTGCCACAATATCCTGCGCGACTTCGGTTTTGGCCTTCAGCGGAAAATCTTTTTTCGATCCGTCGCGGTGCACAATGATGATTTTATTGGTGTTGTGGCCAAAACCTGCACCCGTATCGCGCATGGAGTTGAGGACGATGAAGTCGAAATTTTTCTTTTCCAGCTTCAGTTGCGCATTTTGCAATTCATCGTTCGTTTCGAGGGCAAAACCGATAAAAATCTGGCCGGGCCGTTTCGTTTTGCCCAAAGTGGCGGCGATGTCAACCGTTTTTTCCAGTTCGAGCGTCAGTTCGTTGTCCTTTTTTTTGATCTTGGTATCAGAAACGAACTTGGGGCGGTAGTCGGCCACGGCGGCTGCGAGAACGGTTATGTCTGTCCGGGAAAAAACGCGGACGCAGGCCTCATACATTTCCTGCGCCGACATGACCGGAACTACTTCGATCGCGGAGTTTGCGGGCTTCAGGTCGGTTGGGCCGAGCACGAGCGTGACTTCGGCGCCCTGGGCGGCAAGTTCCTCTGCCAGCGCGATGCCCATTTTCCCTGAGGAATGATTGCCGATGAAACGCACCGGATCGAGCGCTTCGAAGGTGGGGCCGGCCGTTACGAGGGCTTTTTTGCCCTGCAACGTTTTGGGTTTCCGGTCGCCGATGCCCGGCAGGTTCGCCGCTACGAACGCTGCGATCTCTTCCGGTTCGGCCATGCGTCCTTCTCCAACCAACCCGCTGGCCAGTTCGCCATGTCCGACGGGGATCACGCGCACGCCATACGATTGCAGGCGCCGGATATTTTCCTGCGTCGCCGGGTGATGCCACATGTCTACATCCATTGCCGGGGCGACAAAAACCGGGCAGCGCGCCGACAGGTAAACGGCGCTCAGAATATTGTCGCACAAACCATTGGCGAGCTTGGCGAGGGTATTGGCGCTGGCGGGGGCGATCACGACAGCGTCGGCCCAAAGGCCGAGTTCGACGTGGTTATTCCAGCCTGCCTCGGAACTTACTTCGGAAAAAACGGGGCGTTTGGAGAGGGTGGAAAGGGTGAGGGGCGCAATAAAACCGGCAGCGGCTTCTGTCATCAGCACTTGTACTTCCGCGCCTTGTTTGACCCACAAGCGGGTGAGGTGGGCGGATTTGTAGGCCGCAATGGAGCCGCTGATGCCGAGAATAATTTTCATAAATAATGATGAATGGTAAATGATGAATGATGAATGGTGAATTGACCGCTCTCGGTATTCATCATTCATCATTCATCATTCATCATTATTCTTTTTCCTCCACATACCGCCACTGAATCTCGTCGTTGAGAAATTCGTTGGTGGCGATGATGGGCGTGTTGGGCAGGCGTTCGTAGAACTTGGATATCTCGATCTGTTCTTTGTTCTCCTGCACTTCTTCGATGGTGTCGGTGCTCACGGCAAACTCTTCTAGCTTGCGCTGTATCTCCCATTTCAGGTCGCTGGAGATTTGGCGGGCGCGTTTGCTGATGACGGCAATGCTCTCGTAGATGTTGCCGGTTTTTTCCACGAGTTCGACGACGTCGCGGGGTTGTACGTTGGGGTCAAGTCCCTGGGCTTTGCTTTTGATATCGCTCATTATTGTACGGTTGACGGTTGACGGTGGAAGGTAGACGGAAGAGGGAGGATACATCTCTTCATTAACCTTCCACCGTCCTACCTTGGCTAAGTGCTTTTAAAGCGTTTGCGGAGTGCTTTCATCGCTTGTTCCGCTTTTTTTTGGGTGTCGCGTATTTCTTTGATGTATTTGCTCTTGGGATATTTTTCCAAAAAATCGTTGCAACGTGTCATGGTTTCGGTGTAACGATCCATCTTTTTTTCCACCACACTGTTCTCGCTGAGCAGAAAACTTGCCCTGGCGATCAGGTAGCGCACCCGTTCGGTATCGGGGCTTTCCGGATAGTCGCGCAGGAGGTTGTCGAATGAAATAACAGCCGACTGGTATTGCTTCAGGTTGAAATAAAGTTCACCCTCTCCGAAGGCCTTTTCCTCCAGTTTGCGGCGCATTTCATCAATCAGGTTGTTACATTCCTGCACCCGCGGGCTTTTAGGGAACAGGTTGACGAACAGTTGAAACTCCTCGATGGCTTTCTGTGTATTGGTCTGGTCGAGGCGGTAGGTTGGCGACAACTTGTAATTGGAGTAAGCCGACATAAAAGCCGCTTCTTCCCGAAACTCAGAATTGGTAAAAGTGTTCGCAAAATTTCTGAAATAAAACGCTGCAAGGAGGTATTCTTTCAGGTGGTAATGCGTGTAGGAATAACAAAAATTGGCCTTTTCGGCTTTTTTTGTCCCTTTAATGTTGCTCAGCACCAGCTCGAACAGGGATTGCGCTTTCTGATAATCTTCTTTTTCGTAATATTCAAATGCCTTGTTGAGAATCAATTCCGGGTCACCGCCCGTGCGGATGCGCTCATATTCACTCTTACAGGCTCCGAATAAAAAAAGAAGGCTGGAAAGAGCCAGCCAACCAAAGGTTATTTTCATAGGGCGCAAAGGTAAGCATTTCATCAATAATGTGTATGGGAGGGTAAACATTTGAACAAAGTCGCTTTTACCGGGAATATTCTGACAGGGATGGTTTGAGCACCAGCCGGTCAATGACGGACTTTCAAACGTCCGGCTTGCCGGAAAAGCGGCGTATTGTCAAAAAAAATACTTGCTATCCCTGAACTTTACTTCCCTTTCTTCCTTCAATGGTGCGGGTTGATGCTTTTTATCGCCTTATTTTGTCTGCATACTTGAATTCAGAAATTTGGGACTAACTTCGCACCGGAAAACCCACTAAACAGCACTTTTTACATGGAAATTCGCGAAAAAACGCCTGCCGCCACGCACTCGCTCGAAGAGCAGTTCCAGGCTAAAATTGACGCCGACATTCGTATCGAACCGAAGGATTGGATGCCCGACGCCTATCGCAAAACACTCATTCGGCAGATTGGCCAGCACGCCCACTCCGAGATCGTCGGGATGCTGCCCGAGGGCAACTGGATTACCCGCGCTCCTTCGCTCAAGCGAAAGGCCATCCTTCTCGCCAAAGTGCAGGACGAAGCCGGTCACGGTTTGTATCTCTATGCCGCTGCAGAAACGCTGGGCGTTGACCGCGACGAAATGATCCGGGAACTGCACAGCGGCAAGGCCAAATATTCCTCAATTTTCAACTATCCCACCATTTCCTGGGCTGATATGGGCGCTATCGGCTGGCTCGTGGATGGCGCGGCCATCCTGAACCAGATCCCGATTTGCCGATGCTCCTACGGCCCTTACGCCCGTGCCATGGTGCGGATATGCAAAGAAGAGAGCTTTCACCAGCGTCAGGGTTTTGAAATATTGCTCACACTCGCCAACGGGTCGCCCGAACAACGGGCTATGGCGCAGGACTCGATCAATCGCTGGTATTGGCCGGCGGTGATGATGTTCGGCCCTTCCGATGCCGATTCGACGCACAGCGAACAAAGCATGAAATGGAAGATCAAACGCTTCAGCAACGACGAACTGCGTCAGCGCTTTGTGGACATGATCGCCGAACAGGTTAAAGTGCTGGGGCTCACCCTGCCCGATCCCGATCTCAAATGGAATGAGGAACGCGGTCACTACGACTTCGGACCGATTGACTGGGAAGAATTCTGGAATATCGTAAAAGGCAACGGCCCCTGCAACAAACAGCGTATACAAACCCGCCGCAAAGCCTATGACGATGGCGCTTGGGTGCGCGAGGCGGCACTGGCATATGCAGTGAAAAAACGCCGTCGTGAAGTAGAAAAAACAGGGGTTCAGGCGGCTTGATGCAAGATTTTACAACAAAATAAGGAGGCCGTCTCATTAGTCGGTGATTCGTTTATATAGTGATTTGTTTATTTGAAAACAACCTTGGTTATGAAGGTGTAACGAACAACCAAATCCACAATTAAACGAATAAACAGACTTATAAGACGGCCTCTTTTTTTACTTTTTTGACAAGATTTACAGGATTTTAGGGTTGACGAAAAAATCATGTAAATCTTTTAAATCCTGCAAACTCAGTGCGGCAACCGGTCGCGGAAATAACCGTATACCCAGGTGCCGGCAATGGCCGACAGGATCGTAACGCTGATGGCCATCGCGCCGGTGCCGAGCGTGGCGAACAGCGGTCCGGGGCATGCGCCCGTCATCGCCCAGCCGAAGCCGAACAACAGCCCGCCATAAATCTGTCCTTTGTTGAATGTCTTGTCGTGAAACTCGATATTCTCGCCGTAAATCGTCCGCACTTTGAATTTTTTGATCAGAAAAACGGATAAAGCGCCTACTGCGACGGCAGTGCCGATGACACCGTACATGTGGAATGATTGCAACCGGAACATTTCCTGGATGCGGAACCACGAGATGATCTCGGCTTTCACGAAGGCGATACCGAACAGCACACCTACGGCGGCGTATTTTAAGTTGTGGTACCAACGGTGGGTAAGATGCGATTCGTTGACACACATGGTATCAAGCGAACGCACTTCAAAATCCGTTTCTGCGACGGTGGTCGAATTAAAATTGTCTTGAGCCATTTTTCAGAGTTGCAGGATGAACGGTAAAATAAGATTAGCCATCAAAAAACCGCCTGCCATGAAACAGCAGGTAGCTATGAGAGAAGGCCATTGCAGGTTGGAAAGTCCCATGATGGCGTGACCGCTGGTGCAACCTCCGGCGTAGCGGGTGCCGAAGCCTACCAGAAAGCCGCCCACCACCAACAAAATAAAACCGCGCAGCGTAAAGAGGCTTTCCCAGGAAACCAATTCGGCGGGAACCATGCCGCTGAAATCCGTGAGGCCGTAGCCCTGCAATTCAGTGGCAAGAGCAGGGGCTATCTGCACCGGGTTCGGATTGGCGAGCCAATGCGAAGCGATGAACGCGCCGGCAATGATGCCACCCACGAAAAAAAAGTTCCACAATTCCTTCTTCCAGTCGTACTGAAAAAATTTGACTCCTGCCGGAAAGCAGGCTGCACAGATGTGGCGCAAATTGGCCGAGATGCCAAAGTGTTTGTTGCCCAAAATGAGCAGCGCCGGTACGGTAAGGCCGATGATGATCCCTGCGGTATACCACGGCCAGGGTTGTTGCAAAAATTCGAGCATTTTATTAATTCATTTGCGCCTGAAGAGAATCCCAGGCTCCGCCGTTGTATACTTCGATTCCGTTGCTTTTGAGGACACCGGCGGCTGCGCCGCTGCGGTTGCCGCTCCGGCACACAGTGATCACCGGCACGTTCTTGTTTTTTAAGAAGGCAATTTTTGTCCCGATCTGATCCAGGGGAATGTTGAGCGAACCTTTGATATGGCCGCTGTTGTATTCTGCCGGAGTACGCACGTCCACAATGACGGCGCCTTTTTGCAGCAATTGTCGCACGTCGAACGACACTTCGGACGTACCGAAGAGCTTATCAAAAAATCCCATGATTTGAATTGTTGGTTGAAAAGTGAGAAGAGTTGATGAAGGTTGATGAAGGTTGATTATCAACTTAATAACCCCTTATCAACCTTCATCGCTGTTTGATATTACAACATTGTTGTCGGGCATACGTAATCGCTCACCGGAACGTTGCCCGCTTCTTTGAGCGCCTTGAATCCACCGCGTACGTCAATCAGATTGTCGTAGCCGCGGGCCCGCAGGATGGAAGCGAAGATCATCGAACGGTAGCCGCCGGCGCAATGAACGAAATAGGTTTTGTTTTTATCCACCTGGGCCATACTGTCGTTGACGAAATCCAGGGGAGCATTTTCGGCATCAATGACATGTTCGCTGAAATATTCACTGTTTTTGCGCACGTCGAGGATGTTCAACCGCTCGCCTTTTTGCAGGCGTTGGCCGATTTCTTTGGCATCTACCCGCTGGATAGAATCCGTTTCCATGCCTGCTTTTTTCCACGCCTCGAAGCCGCCGTCGAGGTAGCCGATCACATAATCGTACCCCACGCGGGCGAGGCGGGTGATGACTTCTTTTTCGCGTCCCGGCTCGGCAATGAGAAGAATTTCCTGCCGGATGTCGGGGATGAGGGCGCCCACCCACGGCGCGAAACTGCCGTCAATGCCAATGTTGATGGAATTGGGCACAAAACCCCTGGAAAAAGTTTCTGCATCGCGGGTATCGAGCAGAATAGCGCCTGTTTCATTGGCAGCGGCTTCGAAGGCACGGGGGCTGAGCGCATGGGTGCCGCGTTTCAGCACTTCGTCAATGCTGTCGTAGCCTTTTTTATTGAGCATCACATTGAGCGGGAAGTATGCGGGCGGCGGCATCAGGCCGGTGGTCACTTCTTTCACGAATTCGGCTTCCGTCATGTCGGCGCGCAGCGCGTAGTTGGTCGCTTTTTGGTGGTCGAGTGTATCGAAAGTTTCTTTGCTCATGTTTTTACCGCAGGCCGAACCGGCGCCATGCGCTGGATAAACAACGACGTCGCCGGGTAAGGTCATCACTTTTTCGCGCAGGGAGTGGAAAAGTGTGGAGGCAAGTTGTTCCTGCGTCATGTGTGCTGCTTTTTGAGCCAGGTCGGGGCGGCCCACATCTCCGATGAACAAAGTATCGCCCGAAAACAGGGCTTTTTCTTTGCCATTTTCGTCTATGAGCAGGTAGCAGGTACTTTCCATCGTATGGCCGGGCGTGTGCAATACTTTGAATTTTATTTTACCCACCTGAAAAACCTCGCCGTCTTTGGCGATATGCGCATCGAAATCAGGTTGCGCCGTTGGGCCGTATACGATGGGCGCGCCGGTTTTTTTGGATAAATCCAGGTGGCCGCTCACGAAATCAGCGTGGAAGTGCGTCTCGAAAACATATTTGATTTTCGCGCCGGTTTTGGCTGCGCGATCGAGATAAGGCTGCACCTCGCGGAGCGGGTCAATGACCACTGCTTCGCCTTCGCTTTCAATATAATAGGCGCCTTGGGCGAGGCAACCGGTATAGATTTGTTCGAGAACCATAGCAGAACGATGAATTGATTGTATTTGTGAACTTTAGAGATTTGATGCCACAAAGGTAAAGACCTTACGGGGGCAGGGTTTGTGACAGTTGTTACACCCTGCAACTTTATTGGAAGAACAACTCTTTCACAATAATGTAAATGCCCATGATCAGCACAAACCATCCGAATGCCGGTTTGAGCTTGTCGCCACTGATGCGTTTGGACAATGCTGTGCCGATAAAAATGCCCGCAATAGCAAAGGTCGAAAACAAAAGCAAAAAGTTCCATTCGATGACCTGATTGCCTATGTCGCCGAGAAAACCCAGCAGTGATTTGGCGCCGATAATAAGCAATGAAGTACCCACGGCTTCTTTCATCGGCAGACCGGCCAGCAGCACCAGCGCAGGTATGATGAGGAAACCCCCGCCTGCGCCCACCAATCCGGTCAGCGTCCCCACGACGATGCCTTCGGCAAGGATCAGGGGATAATTGTAATGCTTTTCGTGCGGTTTTTCTTCTGTTCCGTTCTTTTTACTCCGGATCATGGAGAAGGATGCAGCCACCATAAGCACCGCAAACAACACCATGATGAAAAGGTTTTTTGTGATCTCAGTACCTGCCAGATGAAACACCGGGTCGGGGATGACCGGAACCAGGAATTTACGCGTGGCGTATACCGCCGCGATACTTGGAATGCCGAACACCAGGGCGGTCTTATAATCCAGCAATCCTTTACGGCCGTAGTTGACGGACCCCACTAAAGCGGTGAGGCCGACCACAAACAATGAATAAGCCGTAGACAACACCGGCTCCACACCCATCACATATACGAGCACCGGTACTGTAAGAATAGAGCCACCCCCTCCGATCAGGCCCAGGGATACACCGATCAGTACGGAAAGAAAATAACCCAGAAATTCCATCTAAAATTTAATTGGGAGTTATACAATTTGAAGTCTTATTTGCGCTCCTCTACGGGGTTGGTATTGAGCCCTACGAGGGCGTAAAGAGGACAAAAACCGACCACGCTGGTGAGTGCGAAAATAGCGGCCAACGCAAGCAGTATGTACCCCAACACCCCCGACACTATGCCTGTAAAGAACAGTACTGCAAAAACGGCAGCGAGCAACAATCGGATGGTTTTGTCGGTAGAACCCATGTTCTTTTTCATGGCTAAAGATTGTTTATGGTGAAAAAATGTAAATCAGCCATCCCACAATCCCTGCCGTCAATGCACATAATAAGCAGACGATCAGTAGTTTTACCCATTTGGGAGCATCTTGGATCATGGCTATTTGGTCTGTTTGGTTATTGCCTGAACAAAGTTGCGGACGCTCTCCTTAAGTGTTTTGTAACAGTTGCTACACAAGCTCGATTTTTCCGCGGAAAAGTTTGATATCCCCTTCGCGCTCCAATTTTTTCAGCACTCTCGATATGGCTTCGCGCGGACTTCCGATCTCGTCGGCGATTTCCTGGTGGGTGACGGTAAGCAGGCGCGTTTTGAAAAGTTTGGACCTTTCTTCCAGTAAATCGAGGATGCGGTCGTCCAGTTTTTTAAAATTGATCTTGGTGACGGCTTGCAAGAGTTCTTCGTAGCGCGTTTGGTACAATCTAAAAATATACTCGCCCCAGGCAGGGTATTCCCGGATGAGCGAGGCGGCGCGTTCAGGACGGATAAAGATGATCTCCGTTTCGTCCACTGTCACAGCTCTGACTTTGGATGCGGCGTTGTTCATGGCGCCGAGGATGGACATGACGCAGCTGTCGCCGGGTTTGAGGTAGTAGAGCAGGATCTCGTTGCCTTCATCGTCTTCGCCCGTCACTTTAACATGACCGCGCACGATCACCGGGATGCTGCGAATGTATTTATGGAAATCCAGCAGCACCTGGCCTGGCGGCAATACCTTTATTTCGTTTTCGGCGGCGAGACGGCGCAAAAGGGAAGCATCTGCAAGCATTTTTATATTCCGCGTTGATTTGAATCAACGAAGGTAGGGTAATTTTCACCAGAACGAAAAAAGGCTGTCCCCTAAGTTCGCGATTTGTTTATATGGTGATTTGTTTATTTGAAAATAACCCTGATGTTGAAGGCATTGCAAAATAAAAAATCCACAAATAAACGAATAAGCAGACTTACGAGACAACCTCTTACAAAGATACCGGATCAAGCCCCAAGGCTCTGATATTCTTTATAATTCCGTGAGTTGTTCGGCGTATTCCGTCACCGGAACCAGCCCTGTTTCCTTGATGCCTTTGAAGCCGTTTTCCACATTGACGAGGCGGTTGAATCCGCGCGCCTGCAAAATGGAAATGGCTATGACAGATCGGTAGCCGCCCGCGCAATGCACCAGATAGGTTGCGCTGCGATCCAGTTTGTCCATGTTGCGGTTGATAAAGTCGAGCGGGAAATTTTGGGCGCCCACCACGTGTTCGGTATTGAATTCGCTTTCGCGGCGCACGTCCAATACATTTTCCCGATGGACTGCAAATCGCTTGGCAAATGCCTGCGGTGAAATGCTCTCGATGGTGTCCACGTCGTTGCCCGCTTTTTTCCATGCCTCGAAACCGCCTTTCAGAAAGCCGAGTGTGTTGTCGTAACCGACCCGTGCCAGGCGCGTGACGGTTTCCTCTTCCCTGCCGGGCTCGGTGACCAACAAGATCGGTTGTTTCAGGTCGCTGATCAGGGTGCCCACCCATGAGGCGAACTGCCCGTCGAGACCGATGCTGACGGACCCGGGAATGAAGCCTTTTACAAATTCTGACTCTTTGCGGGTATCGAGGACCAAAGCCCCTTCCTGCTCCGCGACCTGGGCGAACTCTACAGTGGTACGGGGTACCAGGCCGCGTTGCATCACCACGTCTATGCTGTCATAACCCATCTTGTTCATCACCGCGTTTTTAGGGAAATATTGTGGCGGTTCTACCAGACCGGTCAATACTTCTTTGATAAACTCCTCGCGGGTCATATCCGCGCGGAGCGCGTAATTGAACAGTTTTTGATGTCCGATGGTGCTTTCCGTTTCTTTAGCCATTTTTTTACCGCAGGCGCTGCCGGCGCCGTGGCCGGGATATACGATCACATCATCGGCCAGCGGCATGATCTTATTGCGGAGCGAATCGAACAGATGGCTGGCCAGGTCTTCACGGCTCAGATCGGTTTTCACGGCGAGGTCGGGTCGGCCAACATCGCCAATGAACAATGTATCACCGGTGAACACGGCATAGTCCTTACCCTTTTCGTCGCGCAGCAGGAAACTCGAACTTTCCATCGTATGTCCCGGTGTATGAAGCACTTTAATGCTGACTTTGCCGACTTTCAACACTTCGCCGTCCGTGGCGATATGTGCCTTAAAATTGGGTTGCGCTGTCGGGCCGAAGACGATGGCCGCGCCCGTTTTTTTCGCAAGGTCGAGGTGACCGCTTACGAAATCGGCATGGAAGTGGGTCTCCAGAATGTATTTGATCGTGGCGCCGTCTTCTTTGGCGCGGTCAATGTAGGGTTGCGTTTCGCGCAAGGGGTCAATGATGACCGCCTCGCCTTCGCTTTCAATATAGTAGGCGGCTTCGGCCAGACACCCCGTATACAATTGTTCGACTTTCATATTGGATTGTTTTATTGATGAACGATAGAGATTGAATAAGGCCGTACGAAAATACGGCCCTATAGAATGTTGAGACGATGATTGAGATCAGCCAGCAGGGTGATTCAAATAATCGGGTTAACTAAACCAATTCTTTTTTTGCGAGATAGAAATCCACCATTTCGTATTTGCTGGCCAGGCGCTCTTCCAGTTCCGTCATTGTTTTAGGCGGCGGCACGATCACTTTTTCGCCTTTTTTCCAGTTGAGCGGCATGGCGCACTTGTATTCGTCTGCTGTTTGAAGGGCTTCCAAAGCCCGTTTGATCTCGTCCATGTTGCGCCCCACGTTGAGAGGATAATACATGATAAGGCGGATCTTTTTGTTGGGATCAATAAAGAAGACGGCGCGTACGGCTGCTGTTTCGCTTTCGCCGGGTTGAAGCATTCCGTACAATTTGGATACGCTCATGTCAATATCGGCGACGATCGGGAAGTTGAACAATACCCCGGTTTTTTCCCGGACATTGTTGACCCAAGCTATGTGTGCGTGGATGCTGTCGATGCTCAGACCCATGAGGGTCGTATTATGAGCGTCGAAAAATGCTTTGTTTTGAGCGAAACCGCTCATTTCCGTCGTGCAAACCGGCGTAAAATCAGCAGGATGAGAGAAAAATATCGCCCACTTACCTTCAATAAACTGGTGAAAATCCAGTTTTCCAAAGGTGGTCATGGAGTTGAAATTAGGAGCCATGTCGCCGATCCGCGGCATAGTATGGACAGATGATTCAGTATTCATAGAGAAAAATGCGTTTAGTGAATTAGTACAAAGATAACGGCTCGAAAGGCTATCCGTTTTGTACTATTCAACGCATTGATGGCACTATCCCCCGAACATGCTCTTAAAAACCGGCTTTGATATAAGCCCATCCTTCTTCCTGTCGCGCGACGATCTCGGCAATGCCGACCGGTACAAAGCCGGACTCTGCCACGATTTGTGACTTCTCCAACTTCTGTTGTTTGAGGGTGTTCTCACATGCGGTAAACCGAATGCCCTTCGCTTTTAACGCCGTGATCTCGGGTTGTACGTTGGTTTTGTCTTTCACCAGCATGGCAATACCCTTGTTGTGCGCCACCACTTCGAGTTGTGCATCCGGCCAATGCGCCAGCACGTTGTTCAGCTGGCGGGTAAGGGCGCGGTAAGCGGCGGTGTCGGGCGTTGTGAGTTGGAAAACGATGCGATGGGGCTTTTTATCCTCGTTGCCGGCAACCGTTTTTGAAAAAGAGAAAGCGAGTACAAGTGCAAAAGCGACGCTGGCGCCCATGAGGTATTTTGTCAAGTCGTTCATAATGAGAAGATTGTAAAGAGGATGAAATTATCGCAGTGTTTTTTCAACCGATGCTTTCGATATATTTTGCTCTTGTTTCAACGTTGCAAGTTTATCTTTTATCGGCTGAAATGGCCCATATTTGTGTTGTTTTTCCGAAAAACCATCTGCGAAAGGTCCAAACGGATGGTCAACGGGTTTGCCCAGCAAGTTCGGCCAGTCCGACGCGATATCCATTGTTGGGCGCGGCTGTGAGTTTACGAATGCCGCTACGTCCCAACATTCTTCATCCGTGAGTTGGGGACTCTGGTAGGTAGCACCCAGGGGCATGTTGTATTTGACATAACCGGCGAAGCGCGAGATCCGGTACAATCCGGCGCCAATATTGTAGCTGTGCGGTCCCCACAACGGCGGAAATGTGTAAGTTTTGCCATCGGCGGCCAATACGCCCTGCCCGTCGGGTGCATGGCAACTGGCGCACTTCGCGGCGTACACCTGTTTGCCTTTGGCTGGATCGGCTGCACGGTCGAGATAGGGCAGGGCGAAAATGCCTGCGCCGTTGGGTACCTCGTTTTTAGGCACATCGCGGCCCAGCCAGTTGATGTATGCGATCATGGCCTGCATTTCTCGGCTGTCGGGTGGAAGCGTCTGCCCGTCGAGACTGCGTTCCATGCAGTCGCTCACGCGTTTGTAGAGGTCTTCCTCCGCTCCGCTGCGCTCCCGGAATTTGGGATACGTCGAAGCCACTGCGCCGTAATTGTTGCCCCAGACCTTGTTGCCTGCATTAAGGTGGCAGTTCTGGCAGTTCATGCCGTTGGTGATTTGGGCGACACTGCCTTTGGGGCCGAGGTAGGCGGCAGTATTGACGATCAGGTTGTGGCCGTAACGGATAAGATCTCCTGTGTCGTTGGCAGGTGCGTTGTCGGCGTTAGGGCCTTGCCAGAACGAGAATTGGTCGGCGATGGCAAGGCTTGCGCTATCCGATCCGGCGGAGGCATCTACTGCGTACGGATTGGGTTTCCCACCGGATTGGAACCAAGATTCCGGTTTCCAGTCGGGCCAACCCGTTGTGAGTGTGATCACGACGCCGAGGAACATGGCGAGGGCCATCAATACATTCAACGTGACCGCTATATTGAGGCTGCGGCGCAGTTGTTCGATGGTATGTTTTTCGTGGCTCATTTTTGAAATATTTTTAGGATGATGACTCGCAGCAACAGCAACCAGGGCAATCCGTGAAAAGCCAGATCGAACCAGTCCATCGGCTTCATGCCAATCGCTCCGCCGGCTACCCAGCGCAGTTTTCCCCAGATGTGCGGCTCCGGCACAAAAGGCGCCAGGCCCACAGTGAGGCAGGCGATGAGAACGAATTTCCAGTCATTGAGCGCTTTCATCGAGTCTATTTGAGTGTTGCGATGGCGTTTTTCAACGTCGCTTTGCTTTGAACGCCCGCCTGGCGCCATTGCAATTTGCCATCTTTAAAGATCATGATAGTGGGTATACTTTGCACATGGTACTGAGCGGCAAGGCCGGGATTTTGGTCCACATCAATTTTATAAACGCGGACGTTGTCGCCGAGATCAGACTTAAGGTCTTCCAGGATGGGTGTTACCATGCGGCAGGGAGCACACCAGGTTGCGAAAAAATCAATAACAGTGGGTGTCGTGGATGAAATGAGTTCTTGAAATGAAGTCTTCATATTATTTTATGATTTTACGATCTGACAGTTGGCGATTATTTTGCCTTGTTCGCTGAGTAAGACGGTGAAGGTACCTTTGGGGAACCATTTGAGTGTGATGGGTATCTGATGTTTGCCTGCCTCGTATTCCTGTTCAGGGATGCGAAGCACTTTTTTTCCACCGGCATCGAATATTTGAATGCTGATCTTTTGGCGGGAAATTGTTTCAAAAACGATCTGCACTTCGTTGCGGAAAGGATTCGGAATGGCCGTTACCTGCAAGGGAGTGTGCTGAGGTGTTGGTTTTATTGCACTGGAAGCGTTTGGCACAAGGAATACTTTGAACAAACGGTTGGCAGCCACACTTTCCGCACCTGTATTGATGAAAAAGATATTGGGCTGGCTGCTCTGTATACCTCCTAATATATACCCCACAAACGCTGTATCTGCGTCGAGGTCGTCGAGCCGGACGACGCCGTTGTCGTAGCGCGGCGCTTCAGGGTTTGGGATAAATTCTGCACTTGCCCCCGTCAGATAGGGCATCTCGCCTATCTTTACTTCCGTCATTTGTCCGTCGGCAAAGCGCGTCACCATGCTGATGGTCTTCACAAAAGGAACATTCGCGTCTTCGATCAAAAAGCCGGTCGCATCATCCACCTGGAACTGGCTGATGCCGCCGAAGAAGATCGTATGCATTTGATTCTCAGCATCGCTGTACAGCGTAAGGTGGGCCGTGTGGTATTGATTGAGGTGCTGGTTGAAAGTATTGTTTACCACGTACCCCGTGCTGTCCACATCTACCGTGTTGAGCCAGGGCAAGTCCTCGTCGTATCGAAAAACGCCTGAAAACAGGGTGAATCCGTATCGGCCGCCGGGGAAGATTTGCGGTACCATGTTGTAATCGCGCCGGTGCAGGTGTTGGGTATCCTGCCAGGCGGAATAATCCGCAAGCGCCAGTGTAGCGCCGTCGTCGGCGATCCTGAAACGGCGAATTTCGTTGGTGTATTCCTGAAAAAAGCCCGGGCCGTGATTGGGGCCCATCGGGTTGTAACGGCCGATGAATTTTTGCCCCCCGGCGAGGTAAAAATAGTCGCCGAGCAAGTCGAGGTAACCGCCGGTCACCTGCACCCGTTCATCCTGAAGTTGGCGAAAATGGGGCAACAAGGACCCGTTGTTCACGATCGCCTCTATCGCCCCGGCTACATCCACCGCCGTCAGGTAGGGAAAAGTGATGTGATCGCCTTCCGTGTCGGAGTAACCGTATCCTCCGGTAATGTAAAGCGTGTTCTCCTTTTGCCTGAATTCCATGTTGGTAGATTGCAGTTGCTCCGCGACGGACACGGGCAAGGTGTTGAGCGGCTTCGACCATACCGTTTGGGAGACCGGGTCGAGCACGTATACGTTGTTGTTCATTCCGGCCACATCAAACGCAGCGAAAGGTTGGCGCCGGTGCAATCCGTCTTTTCGTCCGCCGATGACGAGCCATTTGCCGCCCGACTCGCCGATGACATAGGCTTGAAGGCCGGGTAAATTTGCGACCGGCAGCTCTTCCAGGATAACCCGAATGTTGGGGGCGGATTGCCCGTTCAGGTTCAAGGTTGCCACAGTCAGGAATATCAACAAAATGTATAATCGTTTCATGGCCGGATAAATTTAGATTTTAGCGCTTCGGTTTTTTGTCAATTGTTTTTTATCTGAACGTATAAGCAACACCCGTTACCTGGGTCAGCAAGGTGGCCGGAGCATCCAGCGCTTTTGCGTATCCGCGCGGCGTGGGTGTCACGGGCGAATTGGCCGCCAGGTAATCGCGCATGGTTTGATGCAGGGTATACGGTGTGTTTTTTCCTTCCTTCACATTCGGGATGCGGCACAACATCGTCTCCGGGTCGCCGTCGCGTTCGCAGGCGGCGACGGTGTAGGTGCGCGCGGGGTCAAGTGGTTGACCACCTACCGCGACTTTCCGGACCCGCTTTCCCGGTTCTCCGAAGGCCAGGAATTCGACTTCCATGCCTTTAAACTTTACCACCCAGCCGCCGAAACGTTTGGAGGCGTCTTTGGCAAATACGTTGTTCAGTTCTTTTTCAAGCCAGTCGAGCAATTGCTGACCGGTCACTTTTGCCGTGCGAATAGCGGAATCCACCGGTAGCATATCGAAAATGTATCCCTCCGTGATCGGGGCAAGACCGTCGGGCCCCACGTTGCGCGGAGGGCAGAACCGGAAACCATTGGACAGCACGATGTCTGTTTCCACGCGCCAGTCGAGCGCATCGAGGATCATGGTATCAATGGTATTCTCGATCACGAAATAGCGGTAAAGCGGTACTGTGCTGTATCCGTGAATTTTGTTGATTTCTGTAGTGTAGGGCCCTTCCAGTTGGCGGATCAGTTTTTCCACCGCCGGTTTGGGTTTGTATTTTTTTGCGTCCACTTCCACCAATTCGTAATGTTCGCCAACGATTTTGCCGTCTTTCACTTCCAGGTCGAGTCTGCCGACGAAAGAGCCGAACGCGCCGGGCTCTACTACTTTGGCGTATTGGCACACGATCGGCTCGCGTACACGCTCGTGCGTGTCCCCGCCGAAAATGTAGTCAACACCCTCACATTCAGGCAGATTGGCCAGATTTATCTGCTGCGACAGCCCCAGGTGTGCGAGGATGATGACAAAGTCGCATTGTTCCTGTTCGCGCAATACTTTCACCCACGGAGCGAGGCTTTCTTCGGGTTTGGTGTAGATGATGCCCTTCGAGTAATTGGGTGACTGCCGCAGCGGCACCAGGTGATCGGTGAGGCCGATAAAGCCGATTTTTACCCCCAGTTTCGACCAGGTATAGTAGGGTGGGAATATGAGTTCGCCTTTTTTACCATCGCCAAGGTCGTGGTACATGTTGGCGCACACCTTCGGGGCGTCGAGACCGCCCAGCAAGGTTTGCATGGCCTTTTTATAATAGATCACCTCCCAGTTGCCGGGCAGATAAAGGTCGTAACCGAGTTCGTTGAGGATGGGCACAAACGCTTTTCCGGTGGTTTTTACCGACAGTTCGCTGCCCTGGAACATATCGCCCGTATCCACCGTAAAAGTATTCGGGTTTTGTTTTCTGATCTTGTCGAGCATGGTGGCCAGTTGTGCATACCCGGCCGTTTTGCGGAAGACCATTTTTTCGTTTTCCCAGAACATCTCGTCGTGCGGATGGATCTGGCAATGTACGTCGGTGGTTTGGAGAAGGGTGAGGGTGCCGGATTGGGGCGGTTCGCCGGGGGCAGCGGTAGTAGCACTGGCAGTAGCACTGGCAGTAGCAGTGGCGCTCAACGGTGACAAAGAGGCCCCCAAGCCCGTCAGGAGGGTATTGCGAAGAAAATCTCTGCGTTTAAATGGCATATTTTAGTTATATGGTATGAGGTTATTTTCAACAAAGATAAATAGATGCGAAATGACTGCATTGTGACGAATGTTACCAAAGAAGAATTCTTTCATTCTATTGCCGCTTCAACTACGCGGCAAAACGGCGCCTCACTTATGCGTTTAAAACAAAATTCAGCCAGTTTTCGCTGTTGATGGTTTGGAAAGTCGCATTCGGGTAAATTTCCTGCCAGGCTGCCGGCGGTTTTGCTTCCTTGTTGCCGAATTTGAACTCGTAGCCGTTCAATTGCGCTTCTGATTCTTCTACATAATCCAGTTCAGCGCCGGTTTGCAGCCGCCAGAAAAAGCGGTTTACCCGTTTTTGGTGGTTGTCCAAAAGTTTGGATCGTTCGACGAAAAGGAAATTTTCCCAAAGTCTGCCCGTGTCGTCGCGTAGTTGAAGCGGCGCGAATTTTTCAATCAGTGCATTTCGGACACCCAGGTCCTGAAAATATATTTTTTGCTTTTTGGATATCTCCTTGCGCAAATTCCTGCTGTAACCGCTCACCGTTTTCAGCACGAAGGCCTTTTCGAGCAAATCCACGTAATGCTGAACGGTTGCGGTGTTCAAACCCAATTGTCTGCCCAGTTCGCTGAACGAAACTTCCGAACCTGTTTGAAAAGCCAGCAGTCGCAGCAGGTTCCGCAATTTGCCGCTGTGCCTGATACCGCTGAGTTCAAGCACATCTTTATACAAGTAGGCGTGCGTCAGTTCATGTAAAAAAGCGGCTTTATCCGCCCGGTTTTCGAGTTCCAATACTCCTGGGTAGGCACCGAAAAGCAGCCATTCTTCGAGGCGGCTGTAGTATTCAAGCGCACTGGAACGGGCTATCAGTTCTTCACCGGAAAAAGGATGTAGTCGAAATGTCCAGGTGCGCCCGGTCAATGGCTCGTGGATTCGGTTGGCGAGGTCGAGCGATGAAGAGCCTGTGACCAAAATGCGGAGGTCCGGAAAATTGTCGTACAGAATTTTCAGATTGATGCCGATGTCGGGTATGCGCTGTGCCTCGTCAATAAAAAGGAAGTGGAATCCTGCGACAAAAAGCCTCAGTTTTTCCGGGTCTCTGGAAGAAAAAACTTCGGTGTGAGGATTGAAATCTGCATTGACCTGTAAGACTTTTTTGTCGCCCAGTTTTTGAAAAATGTACTTTGCAAGGGTCGTTTTGCCCACCTGCCTTTGGCCGTAAAGAATAATTATTTTACGGGGAGCGCTCGTTAACCGGGAAATGATCTGCCTCTCGATGGTCCGTTCGATAAATTCTACCATGATGTCTATTCTTAATTTTGGCGTGAATTTATGGAATATATTCGATAAAATGGCGTAGATTTGTGGAAAGAAACATCATTTCTGCCAATTTCGTTTTTATTTTCGCCCTGCGCAGTGTTGTCACCGCGCAGGAAGCGTACAGCACGATGCTTTTGGTCTGCCCGGCAGCGGTAAACCAGATATTTAAACATAACGGAATGCGGCCTCTTTGCAGCCGCCAGTCGGTGATTTGTTTATATGGTGATTTGCATATTTGAAAACAACCCTGGTTATGAGGGTGTAACCCACAATAACCAAATCCACATATAAACGAATAAACAGACTAATGAGGCAGCCTCATGGCGGAATTTGATGGAAACCATGTTGTTTCCCACCTGATTTGGTCTTGTTACAAGGCTGGAACCGCCGCCGCCACAGCCTTGCCTCCGTTTTTCCGGAATTCCTCAGGCGTCGCTCCGGTGTATTTTTTGAAGAAGCGGCTGAAATACGCGTTGTCCTGAAAGTCGAGTTGATAGCCGACCTCCGAAATGGAGTATTCGGCGTTGACCAGCATGCGTTTGGCTTCGAGCAGCACCCGGTCGCGGATGAGTTCGCCGGCGGATTTTCCGGCGGTGGCGTTGCAAACGGCGTTCAGGTGGTTGGGCGTGATGTACAGGAGGTCGGCGTAATCTTTTGGCAGACGCAGGGTACGGTAGTGTTGCTCGATGAGTTTTTGGTAGTTGCGAAGCAAGGTCTGGTTGTGTTTGGAGGCGTGGTCGGCCGGGGCAGTTTCAATGTTGCGGGCGATCCGGATGAGCAATTCGAGTAGCAAGGCCCGCATCAGGTCATTTTTAAATTCGCCGTCGTACGTCCGGTATTCTTCCCACATTTTTTGCAAATGGTGTTCGATGGCGCGTCCCGCTTCCTCGGCCGGAATGCTCACCGTTTGCCCGCCTAAGCTGTTGAACATCGGGAAATCGTACAAAAAATGCGGGTTATGGCACATAGAAGTGATGAACGATTCATTGAAATTGATCAAAAAACCGTCGGTGTCCGGCCCGAATGACCAGGTGTGCACCTGTCCGGGCATCATGCAGTATAATTGACCGGCCTCGATTTCATATTGTTGAAAATCAATGCTGTGCTGCCCGCCGCCCCCCGTAAAAAATACGATCTGAAAAAAATCATGGCGGTGCGGGAAAACCAGATCCGAATGTTTTTTCACAAAGTCGTTCAGTTTTGCGATCACCAATTCCGATATACACCGGTCAGCGCCGAGCAGGTTGCAAATGCTGTAGGTGGGAATGCGCATGGGAAGGGTTTGAAGGTTTGAGGGTTTGAAGGTTTGAGGGTTCCTTTAACCAGAAACCCTCAAACCTTCAAACCTACTTTTTAAAAGGTTCTACCACCTGTTCCAAAAATCCGTGCGGGTAATGCTCTACATCGGGAAAGCCCAATTCAATATCCCGCCCGTCGCGGGGCATCCAGACAGTGCCGAAGAGGTAATCCCACAGGCTCAGTGAAATGCCGTAGTTGACGCCGTAACTTCCCTTCGGAAGTTCTTTCGCATGGTGCCAGATGTGCATCTGGGGATTATTGAAAATGTATCTCAAAGGGCCGAGCGGTAAATACACATTGGCGTGGTTGAGGTGGCCGATGGTCAGGGCAAACAAATGCACGAGGATAAAATCCTGTATGCCGAAACCGATCATAGCCAGCGGAATATATTCTATCGTGCGATAAACGATCGTCTCTCCGAAATGGTAGCGCAGGTGCGCTGCAAAGCCCATTTGTGCCACAGAATGGTGCACCTGGTGCACTTTCCACAAAAATGGCACGCGGTGCAGGAGGCGGTGCACGTTCCACTGGATAAAATCGCGGACCACGAAGAGGGTAAGCAATTGCGCCCATCGCGGCGCCTCCGCTATGTTCATGGCAACCAGATTGCGAATGCCGAACACATCGGCCAACAGATCATTGAATGCCGTTGCGACCACTTCCGACAAGGCTGCATATCCGATCAATGAAAACAGGAATACGTTGAAGAACATATAGAACATGTCCAACCAGAAGTCCTGCCGGATACGCGGCTGGTCTTTTCTCCACGGGAACAGCAGTTCAAGGGCATACACCGCCAGCGAAATGCCGATAAGCCAATAGAAGAAATTGCCCCAATGCGGGTGCAAGACACTATACCATAAATAGTTGGCATAGCCTTTAAAGTTGTTGAGGAATATTTCCCAGTAATTCATCTCAGCAGTTATTTAGTCTCTTTCTTGCCTGCATCCCGCCAGGCTCCAATACCTCCATCGAGATCAAAGACTTTTGTGAAGCCCAATTTTTTGAGTTGCCCGGCGGCGGATCCACTGCGCCCGCCCACGGCGCAATACACCATAACGGGTCTTTTTTTGTCCAGTTTCGCCAATTTTTGAGCGAAATCAGCGGCATAAAAATCAAAATTCACGGCGCCCTGTATGTGGCCACTTTTGAATTCGGCAGGCGTGCGCACATCCACCAACTGGACGGTTTTATCGGTTTGCAGCATTTTTTCAAATGCGTTGGCATGGAGCAAGCCGGATTGGGCGCCCATTTTTCCGCAGGATAAGCCAAGTAACGTGAGCAGCAGGAAAAGTTTTTGCATGACTTGAGATTTGAGTTTTACCGGTAAAAAATACCATTTAAGTCAGGCAAAAATACTGTACAATCGGTTCGATTATATGTAACTGATGTTACTGAGCGCACAAAAAATGCCGGAGGCGGGTTTTTTCACCCGCCCTCCGGCGATCAGGTTTGCTTTGAAAAGTACAATCAGGCTTTTCCCGTCAGTATTCTGTTCCAGTACAACCAAGGCAGTACATATTTTTTCAACACCCACATCGTCCAGCGCGGCACAGCCTGGTCGAAGGGGAAAGTCATCTTCGGCGTATTGGAATAGTCGAATTCCGCCAGCATCAGTTTGCCGTATTGCGTCGGGATCGGGCAGGCGCTGTACCCGTCGTATTGTGCTACAGGTTCCTTTTTAGCCAGCAGGGACAACATATTTTTTACCACCACCGGCACCTGTTTCCGAATGGCGGCGCCTGTCTTGGAACACGGAGCGTTGGTGCAATCACCGCAGGCAAAAATGTTGGGGAAACGGCTGTGTTGCATCGTGCTTTTGTTGATTTCGACGTAGCCCAACGGATTATTGCCGTCCGCCAGCGGACTGTTTTTGATAAAGTCAGGTGCGCTCTGAGGGGGCACTGCATGGCACATGTCGAATTTAAGTTCTTTGCGCATGGGGTTTCCCTGCTCATCCTTTACCTCGTAATACACTGTTTGCCGGGCGCCGTCTATTTCCACTGTGTTGGAGTTGAAATGGGTTTGGATTTTGTTGCGGGACACGACGTTTTTCAGCGTTTCGGCGTATTCTTTGACGCTGAATATGGCGCCCGCGCCGGAGATGTAATGCACGTCGCATTTATCCAGGATGCCTTGTTTGCGCCAGTAATCACAGGCCAGATACATGATCTTATGCGGTGCGCCGCCGCATTTGATCGGCGTGGCCGGATTGGTGAACACCGCCGTGCCTCCTTTGAAATTCCGGATCAGTTCCCACGTGTAAGGAGCCATTTCGAAAGAGTAATTGCTGCTTACGTTGTTGTGGCCCAGCGTCTCCTTGAAACCCTCGATCTTGTTCCAGTCCAGCTGGATACCCGGAGCAACCAGCATGACGTCGTAGGAATAGACGACGCCACTCGAGCAGGTAACCTCGTTTTTCCCGGGTTGAAAGGTGGCAACGGCATCTTTGATCCATTGGGCGCCTTTGGGGATAAAGTCTTTTTCGGCGCGCTCAGTATCGCGGATATCGAATTCGCCCGCGCCCACCAGTGTCCAGGCGGGCTGGTAATAGTGTTTTTCGGAGGGTTCGATGATGGCAATATCGAGTTTGCGATTTTTGTGCAACAGTTGCGCGGCTGCAGAGAGTCCTGCATTGCCGCCGCCGATAATCAGAATTTGATGGTGCGTCGCCATGTTTGAAGCCAATTTATTTTGGCAACAAAGATGAGGCGCAGTATGTCGTTTCGGATAGTGCGGTTTACTTCAATTGTGGCACTGTTTACGGATTGTTGCACTTTTCACTGCTTATTCTTCTTCTGCGAACTCTTCCACCTTACCCTGCGACCAGACGAAATATGCACCCCGGCGCACTACTTTCGCTTCGGCAGGCAGCGCAGTTTCCGGCTCGAAGGCCGTGAAGCCTTCCACTGTTCCAAGGTTTTTTACCCTTATGGCTTTGAAATTGGCGGCGCCGTCTTTTTCACTGTCGAGTACCAGGATAAACTCTTCCAGTCCTTCGCGCACGATGGCGTCGGAAGGCAATGCAGGTAAAAGCGCCGGTGCATCGAGTGTGAGCCGGGCATCGAGATAAACGCCATCGGTCAGCGTCAGTCCGCCGGTATCGTCCAGCCGGGCGTGTACGCGCAGGGCATTTTTTGCAGGGTCGAGCACGCGGTCTATGCTGAAGACGGTGGCTTTGAGTGATTTTCCGGGCGCGCCTGGGAAAGTGATGTCTGCCCGCTGGCCGTTTTTTATTTTCAAAATATCTTTTTCAAAAACGAACAGGTCGGCATGGAGCTCTGAAAAGTTGGCCACTTCGCAGACGGGCGCGCCTGCCTGCACGGCGCTGCCGGCGCTCAGATGCACCATCGTCACCACGCCGTTCAGGGGAGCGACGATTTGCAGCTCCGCGCGAACGGTAGCCGGTGTCAACTGTTCCGGGTCTACGCCGTAGAGCCAGAGTTTGGCGGCCAACAGTTGTCCGGTGGTGGTGGCGGCGCGCAGGTCCGCTTCGGCTTTCTGCAAATTTTTGGCGGCAGTTGCATTGTCGGTTTTCAGGGCGGCATAACGGTCGCGTTCGGTTTGCAGAAATGCTAAGCGGTCGCGGTTTTCCAGAAATTGTTGTTGCAGATCCACCAGGTCAGGTTTGCGCAACACGGCCAGAACGTCGCCCTTGCGCACCGGTTGGTTCAGCCGGACGCGCAAATCGGTGATAAAACCGTCTGCCTGCGCGCTCACGATAGCACGGTGTTCAGGATGGATGCGCAATTCGCCGGTCAGGGGCAGCGTGGCGCTGATATTCCGGTTTTCCACAACGCCCCATTCGATGCCGGTGCGTTTGATCTGATCGGCGCTGAGGTGAATCAAATGGGCTCCGGGCTGAGATAGCTCGGATTTTGGACCGCTTGTTTGGGGTTGGTTACCGCAGGACACGAGCAGCAGGGCGATGACTGCAGCAAAAACGATATTATTTTTCATGTTGTTGATTTTGAAAGAATTAAGTTGAGTTAGCGCGTCTGGCCGAGTGCGGCGAAGCATCTGATAACGGATTCCCGACAGGTGTTTCAGCGCGCTCAGCCTGACATATTTGCTTGTTAGAACAGCAACATCTCTATCTCCATAAACGTACGGTTCAACATATTCAGGTTGTCTAAGTACTCCATTTCCATCCGCAGTGCGCGGTCGGCGGCCTGCACCCATTCGGTGAAATCCGACTCCCCGGCCTCGTAACGGCGGAAAGCCGAACGTCGCAATTCGGCGGCCAGTGCCCGCCCCTCTTTTTCGAAGTACTCCAGCAGGATCTCGTATTTCTCCACCTCATGCAGCAGGTGGGCCAGTTCTATCTGGCCGTCGAGTACGGTAGCCTCGTATTGTGCCCGGGCGGCTTCCGCCTGGGCAGCCGAGGCTTCAGCACGGGCACGCAGGTTCTTTTGCGCCAGCGGCAAACGCATTCCGACCGCATAACCGGGATATAAGGCGCCATTGGCGAGGTACTGCGCATTCAAACCCGCAGTGAAAACGGGATTGCGCCGGGCTTTTTCCTGCGCTGTAAGTGCCTCTGCCAATGTCGTCCGGGCGGCTTCCACCCGGGCGTAGGCTCCTTCCCGAACCCGCGCGGTATCAGCCAAGCGGAACTCGCGGCGGCGGAAAGGCTCCACCACCGGTACTAAGGGCTCGTTCAGGCCCAGCAACTGACCGAGCACCTGCCGGTCGAAAGCAGTCTCGTGTCCGATGGTTTCCAGTTCCAGCCGGATGCGCGCGGCCTGGTCGCGGGCGGCAAGCCGCTCGTCCTGGGCGGATTCGCCGTTCAGAAAACGGCTCTCGGTTATACCAGCTGTTTTTTGATACAGGCTGTCTAATGTCCGGAGGCGGGCGCTTTTTTCTTCCAGGTAACTCAGGTGCTGGAAAATGTCGCGCACTTCGCGGGCCAGTTGGCGTTCTGTCAGGTTGCGTTCAGCCTCGAACACACGCTTCTGCCTGTCATACGCCATGCGTTGGGCGCGGGTTTGTCTACCTGAAGGGAAAGCCTGCGTCAATCCAAAGGTGGATGTGCCGAACATGCCAAGGTCCGGGTCGGCGGCAATGTTGTGATATATTTCGGCCGGCTCCCAACTCCGGGAAGCACCGGTTTGCAACAATGTTGCGCTGCGGATGCGGGCATCGGCGACGTGGAGGGCCGGGTGCGTTCCGGCGACAATTTTTAGTGCTTCGGCTTCGGTGACGGTTTTTTGCGAGGAGGCCGTTCCGGCGAATAAAAGTATGATGATCAAAGACTTGACAACTTTTGAAAGGTCGCCGGATTTGCGGGCTCCCGGTTTTTTCCCGCCGAAGAACATCGCGTACAAGACGGGCAACACGATCAACGTCAGTAAGGTGCTGGTCACCAGACCGCCGATCACCACGGTTGCCAAAGGCCGCTGTACCTCCGCTCCGGCACCAGTCGAAATTGCCATCGGGAGAAAGCCCAGCGAAGCCACGGCTGCGGTCATCAGCACGGGTCGGAGCCGCACGGAAGCGCCCAGCAGAATGCGCTCATATACGCTCTCGTGCCCTTCTTTTTCCAGTTCATCGAAATAGGCGATGAGCACGATGCCGTTGAGAACAGCCACGCCGAACAAAGCGATGAAACCCACGCCTGCAGAGATAGAGAATGGCATATCGCGCAACCACAGGGCAAACACGCCGCCAATGGCCGACATCGGGATGGCGGAGTAGATCAACAGACTTTCTTTCAACGAATTAAATGCGAAATACAACAAAGCGAATATCAATGTCAGCGCTACGGGGACGGCTACCGACAAGCGCGCTTTGGCTGCCTGCAGGTTCTCAAACTGGCCGCCGTAGGTAATAAAATATCCCGGCGGCAGATTTAATTCGGCGGCCAGCAAGGGTTGCATTTCCCGGATGACCGTTTCGACATCCCTGCCCCGCACATTCGCGCCCACCACGATGCGGCGCTGGGCATTGTCGCGGCTGATCTGGGCGGCGCCGAGCCGGAACTCCACGCGGGCAACTTCACCGAGCGGGACGAGTTGGCCGCCGGGTGTTGCCAAGGGAAGGTTTTGAACATCGGACAAGTCCCGGCGCCGGCTGGTGTCGAGTCGTATCACAAGGTCGAAGCGGCGGCCTTCGTCGAAGACCGTACCAGCGACTTCGCCTGCGAATGCGGCGCGTAGTGCAGCATTCACTTCGCGCACCTGAAGGCCGTAACGTGCAAGCCGTTGATAATCATAGGCAACGGCAATTTGCGGCAATCCTGCTACTTGTTCGACTTTCAGGTCGGCCACGCCCTGAATATTGCGTACGAGGCGGCTGACACGCTCGCCTGCCACGGCGAGTGAATCCATATTGGTTCCGAATATTTTGACGGCAATGTCGGAGCGTACGCCGGTCATCATTTCATCGAAACGCATTTTGATGGGTTGAGTGAATTCAAAAGCCATACCGGGGACCTCGTGTACTTTTTCCGCGATCATCTCCACGAGTTCCGTTTTCGACTTCGTTTTTGTCCACTCTTTTTTATCTTTCAGCAAAATGATGTTGTCGGCGGTTTCCGGCGCCATCGGGTCGGTGGGTATCTCCGCCGAGCCGATTTTGCTGATCACCTGGTCCACTTCGTCGGGGAAGTTTTCCAGGATCACCTTTTGCGCAAGCTCGTGGCTATGGATCGTTTGGGTGAGCGAGGTGCCCGGTTTGCAAAAACCGTGCATCAGAATGTCCCCTTCGTCGAGCGTGGGCAAAAACTCGCCGCCAAGCCGGAGGAATACTGCCATGGACAATGCGAACAAGCCGAGCGTCGCCCCCAATACGACATAAGGCAACTGCAATGCGCGTTTCAGCGAAGGAATATATAAATCCCGCACATTTTCCATCAGGCGGTCGGCAAAAGTAGGGTGCAGGTTGATCTTGCGGTTCAGGAACAAAGCCGATGCGACCGGCACGTACGTCAGCGACAGCAACAGCGCGCCGATGAGGGCATACGATACCGTAAGCGCCATCGGTTTGAACATTTTGCCTTCGATGCCTTCCAGAGACAAAATGGGCAGATAAACGATAAGTATGATGACGACGCCGAATACCGATGAACGGATGATGCGGTGCGCAGAGGTTTTTACCCCTTCATTCATTTCGTCGCGCGAAAGGACGACGTGCTGAACGGAATTTTTGGGCGAATCTCCCGCCAGTTCGCCCAAATGAGGCGATACGCCGTATATTTTATCGTGTGCGTATTTGTGAAAGAAATGCAACGTCGCTTCCACAATGATGACCGCTCCGTCCACGATCAACCCGAAGTCAATGGCGCCGAGCGACATCAGATTAGCTGTCAGGCCTGTCGCCTGCATGATGGTGATGGCGAACAGCATGGACAAGGGAATGACCGAGGCGATGATGAGTCCGGCGCGCAGATTGCCCACCAGCAATACCAGGACGAACACGACGATCAGCGCCCCCTCGATGAGGTTTTTTTGTACAGTGCTGACGGTGCGTTGTACGAAATTTTCCCGGTCCAGGAAGGTCGCAACCCGGATGCCTTCCGGCAGCCCCGGTTCGATCTCGGCCAGCCGCGCCTTCACCCGGCGGATCACTTCGGCGGCGTTCTCTCCCTTGAGCATCATCACAATACCGAGCACAATTTCTCCTTCGCCGTTGTGGGTCACTGCCCCATAACGCAGGGCATGTCCGAGGCGCACGTCGGCGATGTCGCCTACGCGGAGCGGAATGCCGCCCTGGGTATGCACGACGATCTGCCGGAGGTCATCCATATTTTTGGCGAGTCCTTCGCTGCGGATAAAATAGGCTGAAGCATTGCGTTCGATATAGGCGCCTCCGGTGTTTTCGTTTGCATTTTGCAAAGCCTGAAAGACCTCGCCGATACTGACGCCGGCAGCGCGCAGGCGTTCGGGAGTGACGGCCACTTCGTATTGCTGTAAATAGCCGCCAAAGCTGTTGATCTCCACCACGCCGGGGATGCCCGCAAGTTGCCGCTTGACGATCCAGTCCTGGATGTTGCGCAGCTCCATGGCAGAGTAACGGCCTTCATATCCGGGTTTGGGTTCGATCCGGTAGTGCAGGATCTCGCCCAGGCCGGTTGAAATTGGCGCCAGTTCGGGTTTTCCGGCTCCGGCGGGAATTTGGTCCGTTATGGTCTGAAGTTTTTCGTTGAGGAGGGTACGGGCGCGGTAAGTATCCATATCCTCGCGAAAAACGACGGTAATAACGCTCAGGCCGAAGCGCGAAATGGAGCGCAACTCCAACACGCCTGGCAGGTTGCGCACGGCGTTTTCGATGGGGGCGGTGACGTATTGCTCCACCTCCTGGGTGGCGAGGGTGGGGCAGATGGTGAGCACCTGCGCCTGGTTGTTGGTAATGTCGGGGACGGCGTCTATGGGCAGGCGGGTAAAGGCATAGATGCCTGCGACAACCAGTGTCAGCACCATGAGGCCGACCAACACCTTGTTCCGGAGGGAAAAAGATATGATTTTTTGAAACATAGTCCGTTGGATAATTAGCTAATGTAGTCAATGTGCCAATCCGGTCATGCATCACGTGGAGGTTCGGATAGGCACAAATGATTTTTACTTTTAAATCACAAGTCTGATCATCCGTTTACAGGGAGCTCAAACAGTGTATTCAGAAAGGAAAAGAGGGAAACGGAACTATGCTATGGGAGGGCGCAAAAGGCTGTGGGAGAACTCGCCGGGAGAAAACGATTCGTCGGACACGGGGCGATTTGAACTTTCAGAGGCAATGATAGTCGGGCAAAACACTACTTCAGGCGGATATGGCAGCATGGACTCGGCCATGATGCCGTGCGAACAATGCAATGGCAGCTGCGCATGGCTGTTGTCGGAATGCGAGTGCGATATTTTCCAATAATGCTGCCAAAGAAAACGGGCGAAGGAAAGGTCTTGTGCCTCTGTTTTATGAGCCCGGAAGTGATCGAGCAATAAAGGCATCCGAACCACTTCTGCCAACAGGTTGTGGCCGGTGGCGAATTGCAGGATAAGTACCCAGATGAGGATGCGCTTCATGCGGCGAAAGTATGAACGTATTCACAATTGCAACGCGATAATTATCGGAAAGTTGCTGTCAACGGCGTTATTTCCACATCTTTTACTTATTATTCACCATAATTTTAAATCTAAAAGTTGCATTTTGGTATAAAGGCGTACATTTACCGCATCATTTGTTCACCATATTCCAACCTTATTATGAGCAAAATTTTTGAAACCATCAAACACAAAGTAGCCGAAGCCGAATCCGAAGTGTCCAAATTCTACGCCGGAAACAATGCTGCGGGTGCTCGTGTCAGAAAAGCCATGCAAGAATTAAAAGAGCTGGCCACCGAACTCCGCAAGCACGTGCTGGAAACCAAAAACGCCAGAAAATCGAAATAACTGCTTCCATGGAGCTTTGTTACACCTGCAAATGCCGGCCTTTTCTGCCGGTTTTGCAGGTGTTTTTTTTAATGCAAAGCCGTCACATTCACCCGCTCCACATTTTTCAGGATCAGTTGAATGTGTTTTTCGTGCGCCTGTTTTTCAAACTCGCTGATCATTTCCAGGACATCATAGTCAATAAACCTGCTGTCGGAACCGTCAATCGTGAGTACTGAATAGGGTGGCGCTTTGTAGAGCGTATTTTGCAGGTTCACTTTGTTCAGGAAGGTCACCATCGAATTCAGTTTGATGTAGTAGTGTTCGGTAGCCGACTCCCGGTGTCGCTCAATTTTGTATTCCGCTTTGAAATTGTTGCGCACCAAAAAGTAAATCGAGATCAACAGACCGATGGCCACACCTTCCAGCAGATCGGTGGCCAAAATAACGATGATGGTAATGGCAAAAGGCAAAAACTGGTTCCAGCCCAGCCGGAACATCTGGCGGTACAGGGCCGGTTTGGTCAGATTGTAGCCTGTGATGAGCAGAATAGCGGCCAGTGAAGCGAAGGGTATCATGCTGAGCGCGAACGGAACAGCTACTACGGCGAGCAACAGGAACACGCCGTGCGTAAAAGCCGACAGCCGGGTACGGGCGCCCGCATCTACGTTGGCTGCGCCGCGCACGATCACCGCTGTCATCGGTATCGCACCCACTAAGCCGCAAATCATGTTGCCAGCCCCCTGCGCGATCAATTCCCGGTTCACTGGCGTTTTCCTTTTGAGCGGGTCGAGTTTATCAATTGCTTCCACACACAACAATGTCTCCAGACTGGCCAGCAATGCGATGGTGAAGGCGTCCGTAAAAATCCGGGTGTCACTCATCGTTTTGGAAAAATCAGCCGTTGTGATCTCCCCGAAAATATTCGCCGGAATGCTGACGATCTGGCTCGCTTTAAGCGCCCAGGAAGGAATGACCAGGGGCATGAGCGCACTCATGCCGACTCCAACCAACACTACCAGTAAGGGCAGTGGCAACCATTTGGCACGGCGCCGGAAAAAGTCGTTGAACATGGCCAGGATTGCCAGCGACACCAGGGTGACCAACACTACCGGCATAGAAAAGTGGTGATAAAAATTGCCGATATTTTTGTAAAACTGGTTGCTGCTGAACAAGCCGAGAAAACCTTCCGTCCAGAAATCGGGCTGGTCATAGCCGAGCGACAGCGGTATTTGTTTGGAAATAAGAATGATGCCAATGGCTGCCAGCATGCCTTTGATGACCGCCGAGGGAAAATAAAGGGCAACTGTCCCCAGTTTCAAAATACCCAGTATCAACTGCAGCAAACCGGCAAAAAAAACCGCCAGCAGAAATACCCGGTAGTCGCCGAATCCAATGATGGAAGCGGCCACTACTGTGGTGAGGCCGGCCGCCGGGCCGGATACGCCCAACTGGGAGCCGCTGATCAGTGAAACTACAATTCCACCTACCACGCCGGACAATATTCCGGAATATAAGGGCGCTCCTGAAGCCAGTGAAATGCCCAAACAAAGCGGCAAAGCTACCAGAAATACGGTCAGGCCGGCCGGTAGGTCGTGCTTAAACCAGATCAAACGGTAATAGCGCCATTTATGTGGGTAAAGGAGTGATTTAAGGTTCATATCGAAAAATGGTTGCGCGAATCTGTTTGTCTTTTCATCGGGTTCCTGCATCAATGGTGCGATGGCTTGATTTCCTGAAAATGAACGACGCCGGTTTGAATATCGTACACCGCACCGACAATAGAAATGCCCGCGTCTGTCCCGTGTCCTTTCAAATGATGGAGTTGATGGCTCAGCGCCGCCACGCCGTGTGCAACGTTGGCTGCCACGCATTGATGTACCAATCGCTCGCCCGTGTCGCCGCTGCGGAGTGCCTGTTGTTCCTCCGGTTCGTTTTTGAGGCGCTGTATGATCGCGAGGATATGTTTCGGTTCGTCTTCGCCCGGTTCGCGCGTCATGGCTTCGATAGCCCCGCAACGCTCGTGCCCCATGATCATTACCGTGCGCACGCCGAGGTGCGCCACAGCGTATTCAACGCTGGCAAGTACGTCCTCTTCTTCCACAATATTGCCCGCATTGCGAATGACGAACAAATCACCGATACCTTCGTCGAAAACGATTTCCGGCGCGACACGCGAATCCGAACAGGTAATAATGACGGCGTATGGATGCTGGCCACCTGAAGTTTCCATGATTCGGGCTGCCGATTGGTCAGGATGTTTCATCCGGTGCCGGACGAAGCGATCATTGCCTGCCCGCAGCCTTTCTATAGCATTGACGTACGTTTTGGTTCTGTTTTTGGCATGGGGGACACATGCTGTTATTGCTGTGCCCAGTATCATCAAACAGATGATCAATGTTTTATTCATGGTGCAACTTTTATTTAGTTAGGCTAAAAAAACAAGTTCACTTTTGGACTCGCCCCCGCACCTCAGTCATTCCGTTTTTACCCATAACTTTAATTTGCCATCAAAATCCTTCGACTGGACTTTATAACTGTTTGGTATCTCAGTCATATAACAGAAGTAGGTCGCCAGCCGGGTACCCTTCGGCATAGTGTTTAATTGCTCCTTCATGTATTGGGCATATATAGCGTACAGCGACTTGTCCAATCGGACTGAGCCGTCAATCGGTTCGTCCGGAAAAATGTTCTCATAGAAAGAATTGAAAAAATAAATGGCATCAAATGTCCGGAACTCTATTTCCATGATATTCGAATGTATAAACTTCGTATTGTGAATCCCATGGCATTTTGACAACAACCAGGAAAGCCGGTGCAGACTTTCCCGGTATTCCACACCTGTAAAAAAACCATTCGTACAGGAGGCGCCGATCATGCAAAACTTTCCCGCTCCCGATCCGATATCCAATACGCGTGTGCCCGGCTTTTCAACAAGGAACCGTGCCGCGGTTCTGGCGACTTCAACCGGTGTAAAATGGAGTTTTGATATTTCCCTTACCCGTTTGGAATAAAGGGTGTCAAAATCACTGTCACTTACCTCGATACCGGCATTTAAGCGTTGAAAGATCATCGCAATTTAATTTTTTACCACAAATAGCAGTTCTGGAAATATACAAACGAAGCAACCGCCCTGATCCTGACACGGGAAGGATGAAATCCGGATAGCCAAACGGTAGGGTAGGGAACTTTATACCCGGTAGGGTGGCGGATGGAACACATTTTGCCCGACGCCATGAAGGCGCCAGCCGGCAGTTCGGAACAGCAGCATTGGCGTTTCCTCCTCTTCACATGGTACCGCAATATGGCGGATTAATGTACAAGAAAACGCGTTGTCCGATGACGCCCATGACGTATAAAATTGACCGTTGAAAATGCTGATCTGACACTGATCCGGCGGATCCGACAGCCGTTTTTTCAACAATTGTACGCATTGAAAGGGGAATGGCTTTTTATACCGGCAAGTCGAAAGGATATCTTGTGACCAATCAATAAAAGCATTCGGCAAATGAGTGTTTCGCTGCTGCTCTGTGCCGCTGTAGAAGCGGAATGTACAGAGCAGCAGCGTCAAAACGATAAGCACTTGCCGTTTCATAAAGGCAAAGGTATAAAAGGCGCGTGTTTTTATTAAACAGCCGGGGGCGATTTTACACTAAAAGGAACGGGCGAGGCGGAAATACGTGAGGCTGTCTCGATCGCTGGGGGCGCTGGCGTCTCGATTGGTGGTGCGGCAATTTTCCGTTCCGGCGTTTTTCCAACTGCCACCGCGTTCGGGAGATGACAAAACCGGGACAGGGGGATGACCTTCAGCAATAAAAAACAGACAGGGCATTGCGCCCGGTCTGTTTAAAAACCTCAAAAAACCAAGTGTAAATTTTTTAAATCAACTTATTCTGTATGAAAACACGGAGTGCAATTGTTCCGTGTTGTCTGCATATCCTGAAAAATCTCCGTCATAAGGCACCCTCTGTTATATCCGGACTTTCATTTTGCTGATGTTAAAACTTGTACGACAAAGAGGTTTTCAAACCTAATTGACGGTCGAGCATACCGGGTTCTTCCTTAAAGCTTCGCAACAGGAAACCTTCTATACCAAAATAAAGTCGCGGGTTGAGGCGGTAATCAGCTCCGAACAGGAATATCGTTCCATGCCAGCCGGTTCCGGATAGGGCATTTGCCGGCGCATGGAGCTCAAGTTCGTTGTTGTCATTTTCAAACTCATATTCTATATCGAAGGGAAGATATGTCAAGACCTGGCCGCCCACACCGAGCCAAGGTGTCCATTTGCCGCGTAATGGGATATTATATCGCAGATGCAGGGTGTAGGAGAATGTGGGAAGGGAATAGACATCCCAATACTTCAGTTTGAAATCGCCGCCCGGATCGGGTATGTCAACTTCGAGCGCATCCAGCACTTCCGTCTCATCACCCTTTGCGCTGGCTTGTTGGTAGGCGACTTCGGCGCCGAGTCGAAAGTTCCGGGCAATTTCAACGTCGGCCCGGATACCCCCCCCCAGAATGAAGCCGGATCGCTTGTGCGGAAAACCGGGAAGCCCCCATGCTGCACTCAAGCCCAGCCGGGGGCGCGCTACATAGAGGAAGGGCGACTGCACTTTCGGGATTGGTAAAGGACTTTGTTTTAACAGGTTTTCAAAAAGGGTATCCTTGGCATTGTCGTCAGACGGCGGAGGCGGCGTTGTCAACTCTGACGTGTCCCCGGGTGTCATATGGACAATCGCCTGAGTGGGCGCAGCCGCATCACCGTTCGTAATTTGTTGTTTTACCGAACCTTGCAGATTTTGACCTGCAAGCGATCCGATCGCGATAGGGTAGAGAGCAGATGGATGGGCCGTGGTGTCGGAATAATTCCCGGAAAAGGTGTTTACCGGTGCGGGTTCGGACTGCCCGGCAGACCCGGCAAACGACCGATGGACGTTGGCGATGTGTCGCTTTGCGAGGGTGATGTTTTGATAAATCGTATCGTAACGGTACACCACTGAGGTACTGACAATCGTATCCGTTTGATACAGAATGGTTTGTTTTGCTGTTGTGTGCAGATATTTTGTTGCTTCGCGCCATTGGTACCACCAGAACAGATTGCCTGCTCCAAGCAAAGCGAACAAAGGCAACAATACCGGCAACATCCAGCGTCGCTGCCGGCGCTCGTGGATATTTATACGATGCGACAATTCCGACCAGTTTTCCTCGCTGTAAGGCTCGCCCGGAAGTTGGCCGAACTTGTGATTGAATATTTTATCAAAGTCATTGTCCTGCATAGGCATCTTCCTTTTGGCGTTTGGTGAGCATTTCTTTGAGCCGCAACCGGGCTTTAGACAGATTTGACTTGACAGATCCGATGGATACTCCGAGCATTTCGGCGATCTCCCGGTACTCGTATCCCTCTATGGCAAAAAGGTTAAAGGTCGCCTGGTACGCGGGAGGCAGCCGGTGCACCAGGTGAAGCAAATCCTCGACGTCGGCATTGATCAGTATCTCAGCCAATACCGTTTCGTCGCAGGCTTCTTCTAATTCCACCGTATGCGTTTCTTTTAACTTCGCGCGGAAGCGGTCAATACAAGTGTTGATCATCACCCGTTTTAACCACGCTTCAAAGGGCAATTCGCCCGTATATTTATCAATTTTGGTAAATACTTTAAAAAAACCATCTTGCGTGCATTCCCGCGCTTCCTCCCTGTTGCCGGTATAACGCAGGCAAATAGCCGACGCCCATGCATAAAATGCACGGTACAGCCGGTTCTGCGCGTAGCGATCGCCGCTGCGGCAGCCCCGGATCGTCTCAGCCAATTCTCCCTTTTTCAGCATTGCTTTGCTACAAAGCACGAATTTTTTTTTGAAAAGGTTGCCTGTGTAAAAAAAGCAGGCCGGGCATTGCGCCCGGCCCACTAAAACCCCAAAAAACCAAATGAAAACAATCTTAACTCTTTGTGAACTTCAGCACATCCGTGTCTCCATTGCCGCCGCTGGTATGTTCGAAGTGCATGAAGTTGTCCTCAATGGTGATGATGCGCCAGTCTTCCTCCAGTTCCAACAATGCGCTGGGAACGACGCCGGTAAAATCAATCAGAAATTTGTCGGCGCTGTCGTCGATTCCCGTCTGCCAGGTACCCGTCCAGGTTTGGTTTCCATTGGAGGCAGCGAGACTGCCATTGGCGCCAAACTCGAAGGTGTACCCTGTGTAATTGCCCGTTTCATCTTTTTTATCAAAAAAATAAGTCACTTTCCATTGGCCTGCGGCAGGGGTTACATTGTTGTTATTGCCACCCGGGGAGTTGTCGTCGCTTTTCTGGCAAGAGACAAAAGCAGCCAGCAGGAGCATCGAAAAAGCAGCGAAAGCAATTTTTACATGATTCATAACAGTCGTTTTTTGTGTGAGCGATAAATGATGGCACAAAGAACGTCTCTTGCATATCCGTTAAAAAATGAACACTTCCGAAAAGGCAACAATAGCGGCTGAACGGGGAAATTTGTTGCAGGATCAGTTGGGCAAATGGCGCAACTTGTCTGCCTTGACGACGGTGATCGCCCCGTCGCGGATATCAATCATTCCCTCATTTTTGAAGTCGGTCAGCGTGCGGATCAGCGTTTCTTTGGCCGTTCCTGCCAACGAGGCGAGGTCTTCGCGCAGCAGGCCGACGTTGGGGCCGCTTTGGTCGCATAATTGGACCAATGCCGAAGCGACGCGTTTGCGCACCGAATTGTAAGCCAGTTCGATGAGTTGTTGTTCGCGTTCGGCGACGTGGCTGGCCAGCATTTTGATGAAACGGGCATTCACGTCGCGGTTGCCAAAGACCAGGGCGGCAAAATCCGATTTGGGGATCAGTTTCACGGAACTGTCCTCCAGGGCGGCAGCGCTTTCGGGATAGGCGTCTTCCTTGAACAATGCAAGAAAACCCAGAAAATCGCCGGCCTGGGCGATTTTGACGATGAGTTCTCGGCCGTCTTCGCTGGTTTTATAGAGTTTTACTTTTCCGCTTTCTACATAAAACAGCCAGCGTGGAGTTTCGCCTTCCCTGAAAATGATGTCTTTTTTCTTGAAGTGACGCACTTCGCGGTTGTCCGACAGGTGTTTGATGGCCTCCAATGCGCGCGCTTCGTCAATAAAGTGATCGATCGAACCGGTATGCTGGGCGGAAGCGACGCGCAGGCGTTCGCTTTTTTGAAGGCGCGATTCGATGGTTTGCAACAGCGCCACGTCGTCGAAAGGCTTGGTAATATAATCGTCCGCGCCGAGCGACATGCCGCGCCGGAAGTCTTCTTTCTCAGCTTTGGCCGTCAGGAAAATAAAAGGGATATCGGCCGTTTTTGCCTGGCGACTCAGAATGTGCAGCACCCCGTAGCCATCCAGTTCGGGCATCATGATATCGCAAAGAATGAGATCGGGCACGGTTTCCAATGCTTTTTCCACGCCCGCTTTGCCATTTTCTGCCGTAACGGACTCATAACCGCCGAGCATGAGTATCTCGGCGAGATTTTCCCGTACGTCGGGATTGTCTTCGATGATAAGGATTTTTTTCATAAATAACAAAAAAAGTGCTCGAGGCTTTGATCCTGACGCTGTGCTCCGCTTCTATTCCCCCCTTCCCTGTTTGCCGGCGGAGAATAGAACCGGACAAATGTATAGCGACCCACCACTTCTCCAACTGATTTCAATCAATCGGGCGGCTAACCTGCGTCATTCCCGGAAGCGGGTAACTGGCGCACCTTTGCCCTGCCGGTTCGATGAACGCGGTTTATTAACCAAACAAAAGTCTCTCATTATGAATGTTTTTGCACCAATCTCCAGCCTTATGACCGATCACAAGCATTTGGTGACGGTTAGCCCCGAAGACAATCTTCTTAAGGTCAAAGAAATTTTCGACGCGCACAAGTTTCACCACATTCCGGTGGTCAGTTTTCGCGAGATCGTCGGGATCATCTCCAAAATTGATTTCGAGCATTTCTTAGGCGGCGCCTCCTTATATGGCGAAGGAAAGATCACAAACGAAGAAAGGCTTCAGAATACCCACGCGAAAGATATTATGACAACTCACCTGGGAAAAGTGGAACCCGATGACCGGATCAACGTGGCGCTGGAAATATTTACGCTCAACCGTTTCCATGCGCTGCCGGTGGTGAAGGATGGCGATTTGGTGGGCATTATCACACCCTTCGATATCCTCAAGAAATTGTCCGATGAAAAGCCCGCTCAGCCACATTTGGTCTATGAAGCCGAATCTTAATCTAAATTGAGTTGCCATGACCACGATAAAAATTTTCGGGGAACGAGATGCCGATACACGACGGTTGCGCGACAACCTGACTACGGCGTTGTCCGCTTTCCCTTTGAATAGTCGGGTAGTGGAGGTGTCGGAACCCAATACAATACGGGCTGATGGCATTTCTTCAACTCCGGCATTGATGCTCGATGGGGATGTGGTAGTAGAAGGCCGGGTGCCTACGGTGGAAGAATTAACGACCATTTTTCAAAACCGCTACCTCTTTAAGAGTAAATTATACCGGCTTCGCAACATCACCGTGCCGGTTGACATCAGTCAGCCATCTGAGAACGCGCTGTTGTTTGGCTGGCAACTTGCCCAAAAACTCGACGCGAGGATAGAGGTCGTTTATGCGATGGACAGCATTTTTGAAGGAGGGATGCCATCCGCGTCGGGATTTTTGTCGGGTTATAAAAAGACGGTGCAACTCGAGTTGGATGAATTCATCAAGAGTGCGTTGGCTAAAATTGACATCAGCTACGAACCGCCCGTTCAGAAACCGGCAGAGCCTAAGAACAGCGACGAGATTGCCCCTCCTAAGATTAAATCAACCGTGTTGTACGGTTTTCCGGAAGAGGTCATCGAAGAGTGTTCCAGGAAGACCGATCTTATTGTGATGGGTACGACGGGGAGGGGGAATGTAGCGCGCAATCTTTTCGGTTCGGTTAGCACGGAGGTGTCGCATACGTCGCATTGTCCCGTGTTGTTCATACCTGCTGAGTCGGAATTTCAGGGCTTTAACAACGTGCTGTACGCAAGCAATTTTGATTCGCTGGATGCTTTGCGTATCAAGCAGGCGGTTGCTTTTATACAGCGGTTCGGGGGACGTATTCATTTTGTCCACGTAGGCCCGGCCGGTGAGGAAGGTTTAGACCTGGAACGCAAACTGTTTGAAGTGGATTACGAACACGCAGGTTCGGAACATCCTTTCCTGTTCAGCAAAATGGTGGGCGACGATATTGTGGAGCAATTGAATGAATACGCATTCCAGCATAAAATTGACATGATGGTATTTGTCACGCATCAACGCGGCTTTTGGGAAACCCTGATGCACAAAAGCGTCACGAGAAAGGCATTATTGGGAGCGGGATTGCCCGTTCTGGTGATGCACTCGGACGACGACATGTTAAAATAAATTCCCTCGATTCTCAAGCTTGAGGTTTTTGTTCGCCCCGTCGGAATACGCTTTGTGCGCCGGCGGGGTTTTTTATTGTCCCAACTCCCGCACGAAAGTCCACCTCAAAAAGTCCGGCATTGCCTCGCCCCAGGTGGAAGGTTCGTGGCGGCCTCCTTCTATTTCTAAGTAACGGATGTTTTCATCCCATACGCCGGTCTTTTTTAACTCCGCGATCAGGTCGAGGGTGTCGTCGATGGAATCAATAACACCGTTGCCGTTGCGGTCGTCTTCTTCGTCGAGGGTACCGCATTGAAACCAGAACCGCTGGTTTTCATCGGGTTGAGCGGTTTTCCGGACAATGTCGTGCATGATGCGATCGGCATCCGGATTGGCGGTATGCACAGGCGACCAACGCCACCAAAGGGAACCGGAAAATACGCCCACCGCGCCGAATATCTGCGGGTGCGCCCAGGCAATGTCGAGTGCCGACAAACCGCCCAGCGAAAACCCGGCAATGGCCATGTCTTCCCGCACACCGGAGAGCCGGAAATGACCGTGCAGATAAGGCAATAATTCCGCTATGATAAAATCCCGGTATTGGCCCGCCTTGTCGCCCCGACCTTTGTAGTCGGGTTGGCGGGTGGAGCCGTATTCGCGCATGCGCTCGCCGGAGGCATGTACGCCGACGGAAAGGATGGAAGGGATCTGTTTTTTGAGGTACAGGCGCTCCAGAATGGCGTTAAACCCCATTCGGAGCAGATCTTGACCGTCGTTGAGCACCAACAGCGGATAATACCTTCTCATCGAAAGGTGGTAATCGGGCGGCAGGTAAACGTCGAAATCCACTTCCCGGTCGAGCGCGAGCGATTGAAAACGGCGGATTTGCCGCAAGTGGGGCGCTTTGCGTTGCAGCAGTTCGTGGAATGTCTCGACGGGTTTTTGCCAGAAGTTCATTGCGTTGGAAGAATGCCGGTTTGCATGATAATCTCGCCAGGGATGGCCTGTTGCCACAGGCAGAGAATGATATTTCTAATACTGAGTGGTGCGAATATGTGGGTATTTTTTGTAACTTCGCACTCATTAGGCGCGCACATCCATAGCGCAATAGCATTTAACACAGAGATAATGAACACTGCAGCCTCCATTGAAAAAGCAAGTATCGCTGCCAGCGCGGTCAGCGCTGGCAGCGATACTGCCAAATCTTCACGCCGCGTTTCCTGGGAAACTTTCCGGAAAAAATACCTCACCCGTGAGGACGGATATACGTATGAATGGACGAATGGGATAATCGAAAAAACACGCAACTCGATGGAGCCGAATCAACTGTACATCCAATTCAACCTCCAGGAACTTTTCATGCTGCTCAAAGCGGCTAAAAAAGTGACCGGACAATTGCTTGCAGAGACCGACCTTTTTTTCTTCCCGGGCGTGCATAAGCGACCTGATTTTGCGTGGTTAACACAGGAACAAACCGCACGACTTTCGGAAAAAGGCGTCATCGAGATACCTGCCTTCGTCATCGAAGTAGTGTCGGGAAACGATTTGGCCCAAAAACTGGCTGAAAAAATGAAGATATACCGCAAGGCCGGCGTACAAGTGGTGTGGCTGATTTACCCCGATCAGCAAGAAGTGCACGTGTACGCGGGTACTGAACTGGAAAATATGACTGTTTGCACCGGCGAAAAAATTTGCACGGCTGCACCTGCCCTGCCGGGTTTTGCTTTTGCGGCAAGCGATGTCTTCAAAGTTTAGGGATAAAAAAAGTTACTGCTCACCCTTTCTTGCCGCCAGCCCAATCTTTTTCCCCTCTTCCAGCATCCGCTGGAACGCCGCCTCGTACTCGTTCGGGATTTCCCCATCCAGGATCGCCTCGCGCACGGCAGTTTTGATAACGCCGACTTCTTTCGATGGCTGTATACCGAAGGTTTGCATGATGATCTCGCCGGTGATGGGTGGTTGCCACAGGCGCAGCCGGTCAGTCTCGCTCACTAAGGACATGCGCTCTTTCAGGTATTCGTAACCTTCTAAGTAACGTGCCATTTTGCGCGGGTTTTTGGTGGTGATGTCCGACTCGCAGAGTTTTATCAGGTCGTCAATGTCGGGTCCGGCGTCGAAGAGGAGGCGGCGCACGGCGCTGTCGGTCACCTGGTCTTTGGTCAGCGAGATGGGGCGCAGGTGGAGGCGCACCATTTTCTGCACATAGTCCATTTCGGCGCCGAGCGGCAGGCGGAGATTGCGGAATATTTTAGGCACCATGTTGGCCCCCATCCATTCGTGGCCATGGAAGGTCCAGCCCGTTTCTTTGTCGAAGCGTTTGGTGGCAGGTTTGGCGATGTCGTGCAGGAGCGCTGCCCAGCGGAGCCAGACATTGTTGCTGCGGCGGCAAAGGTTGTCGAGCACTTCGAGGGTGTGGTAAAAATTGTCCTTGTGTGCGCGCCCGGCGCGGTCTTCCACGCCTTGCAATGCGGCCACTTCGGGAAGAATAATTTTTAACAAACCGCTGTCGAACAACAACCTGAATCCGACGGAAGGTGTCGGCGTCATCAGGATTTTGTCCAGTTCGGCGGCGATGCGCTCTTTGGAAATGATGTGGATGCGGGTGCGGTATTTGACGATTCCCTGGAAGGTGACAGGCTCGATGGTGAAGCCCAGTTGGTTGGCGAAACGGATGGCGCGCAACATTCGCAAGGGGTCGTCGGAAAATGTTTTGCCGGGTTCGAGCGGCGTTTTGATGATCTTGTGTTCCAGGTGTTCCAATCCGTCGAAGGGGTCGAGGATTTGTCCGAAGCTATTGTCGTTGAGGCTCACGGCCAGCGCGTTGATGGTAAAATCGCGTCGGTTTTGGTCGTCTTCCAGTGAGCCTTCTTCCACGTCGGGCTTGCGGCTGTCGTCGCGGTAACTTTCGCGCCGGGCGCCGACAAATTCGATTTCCATGCCTTCATGCCGCAGCATTGCTGTGCCGAAGCGGCTGTAAAAGGCGACTTTGGGGGTGGGGGTGAGTTTGGACGCGACTTTTTCGGCCAGTTTGATGCCGCTGCCGACGCATACGATGTCAATGTCTTTGGTAGCACGGCCCAGCAGGCGGTCGCGCACGTAGCCGCCCACGACATAAGCGGGTGCGCCGATCTGGCGGGCACAGGCGCCGATGAGTTCGAATATCTTGCGTTCGTGAGGAAGGATGGAAAAGAGCATACAGCGCAATGGTGACTGCCATGTCAGTTTGGTTTCAACTTCTCAAAATCAAGTGGTAATCCGCTAAGATTAATGGTGATAATTCGGATGAGTTTTTCCGAAACGACATGATAATAGATTTTGTATGGGTCGGCGAGAATTTCACGAACTTTCGGATAATCAAGTTCAGGTGAGACTTTACCCAGATTGGGAAATGACCTCAAAAGGTCAAGGGCGGCATATATTCTTTTTATGTATGTTCGAGCCGCATTTTCTGAAAAATGCGCATGATACTCAGCAATTTCATCAATGTCCTTGAGTGCCCGCCCGGTTATGTCTATTTCAACCATTTTTCATGCCGCTTTTTGGCTTCTTCCAGCGAGACAAAGTTTCCGTTTTTTATATCTTGCAACCCTTCTTCCAACTTAAAGAGCAGTTTCAGTTTGTCAAGTAATTGGTCGAAGGAAACCTTGTCGGGCATTTCCTGAATGGACTTAATAATGACTTCTTTTTCAATTGACATGACTTAAATTTTTTACAAAAATACTCTAAATCCCCATTTCCACAAAATATTTGGATCAGACGACCTCTCCGTAAAGATCATACTCCTCCGCCCCCGTGATCCTTACTTCAGCAAAATCGCCGAGCCGCACATAGTTCCCTTTTGCCGGCACAAGCACCTCGTTGTCCACTTCCGGCGAATCGGCTTCCGTGCGCCCGACGAAATATTGGCCTTCTTTCCGGTCGAAAAGGGTTCTGAATACCTGTCCGATTTTTGCCCGGTTTTTTTCAAACGAGATTTCCTGCTGCACTTCCATCAGGCGGTTGGCGCGCTCCTCCTTGACTTCGGGCGGCACCTCGTCGGGCATTTCGTAGGCCCGGGTATTTTCTTCATGCGAATACTGAAAAACGCCGACGCGTTCGAATCGCTGTTGCCGAACGAAATCCAGCAATTGTTCGAAATCATCTTCCGTTTCGCCGGGATGTCCGACGAGGAAAGTCGTGCGCAGGGCGATGCCGGGTACTTTTGCGCGGATTTTTTCCAACAAATCTTCCGTCTCCGCGCGGGTGATCTGGCGACGCATAAGATTTAGAACATGGTCGCTGGCGTGTTGCAGCGGGATGTCGAGGTAGTTGCAGATTTCCTTACGTTCCACCATCACATCCAGAATTTCAAGAGGAAATTTGGAGGGGTATGCGTAATGCAGCCGTATCCACCCGATGCCCTCCACATCGGCCAAAGCGTGCAACAGGCGCGGCAATTCGCGTTTTTTATAAAGATCGAGACCGTAGTAGGTGAGTTCCTGCGCGATGAGCAGGAGTTCTTTTACGCCGCGCCTGGCGAGGTTTTTCGCCTCAAGCACCAGTTCCTCCACGGGACGGCTCACATGTTGGCCGCGCATGAGCGGAATGGCGCAGAAAGAACAGGTGCGGTTGCAGCCTTCCGAAATTTTCAGGTAAGCGTAGTGGGGGAGGGTAGTGATCTGGCGCTCGCCGAGCAGTTCGTATTTGTAATCGGCTTCGAGGCGGGCAAGCAAAGCGGGCATTTCGAGCGTACCGAAAAAAGCGTCCACTTCGGGGATCTCCTGTTCTAGGTCGTCCTTGTAGCGTTGCGAAAGGCAACCGGTGACGTACAGCTTTTCGATGCCGCCGGTTTTTTTTATGCCCGCGTATTCGACGATGGTGTCAATGCTTTCCTGTTTGGCCACGTCAATAAAGCCGCAGGTATTGATGATCACCACGTTGGCGTCCAGTTCGGGGGCGTCGTGTGTCACCTCGAAGTCGTTGCCGCGCAGTTGCGTGATCAGGTTCTCACTGTCCACCAGGTTTTTGGAGCAGCCGAGTGTGACGACATTGATTTTATCCTTACGAAAAGTCTTCGTTCTCATAAACGGGTGCAAAATTAGGGTAATTCAAGTCATTGGGGGTAATTAAAGTCATTCATTAGCGGTAATTCAAGTCATTGGGCTATTAAAGATCATTGGTGCTTCGTCTGAGAAAAATGAGTTTAAGAACTTGAATGTCCGTATGACTTCAATTTCTACCTTTGCCGCCTTTCCGCTAAAAGTACACGACTTCATGGCACAATCCGAACTCCTCGACCGGCTGGAATCCGACCTGAAAAAACTGTTGGAACTGGTGCGCTCCCAATTTACCCTGCTGCCAACCGAGGCTTTGCAGGTGCGTCCCGGCCCGGAGCGCTGGAACGCGCTGGAGTGTTTCGCGCACCTCAACGCGCATTTCGATTACTTCCTGCCGCGCATCGAACTGGCGATACACAAGGCAAAAGCCCGCTCCTGGGCGCCCGCCGGAGAGCGTCAACAGAACTGGTACGGCCGCAGAGCCATCCGCGCGGTGGATCCGCTTCAAATGGATAAAAACCGCCGTAAAAGCCCCAAACGCATCAACCCAAAATATTTGCAGGTCAGACCCATCGAAGTTAAAGCCTTTCTGATCAACATGGAAATGCTGCTTCGATTGTTACAGCAAGCCCGCGAAGTGGATTTGAACAAAGCCAAAGTGACGCATTTCCGCTGGCCGCATTTCAGTTTTTTGCTCGGCGATCTGCTCGAATACGTGGTGCTGCACGCCCAGCGCCATACCCTGCAAGCGCAAGCCGCTGCGCCGAAATATTGAGCAAACGGATTTGGAAATCCTGTTCTACATTTGTCCCCGCAACGGTGCCCTTGCCGCCATCCGGCCACAAAGGATAATAGGGAATCCGGTGAGAATCCGGAACAGTCCCCGCTGCTGTAAGTTTCAAAGGTCGTCCTTCATCGTCATTGAAGTCATTGCGTCATTGGACGTCGAGGTTCGACCTGAAAGTTTTGGGCAATAGCCACTGGGTTGTTGAGGTCATTAACATTTGTCATTAGAGTTATTCATCGCCATTAAAGTCATTTTACGCCGAACAAATAAATGACCTTAATGACTTCAATGACGGAATGGCCTCTACTTCGGGAAGGTGCTCAAACTGAAACGAGTCAGAAGACCTGCCGCTGCAACATACACTTCAGGCTTTCGGAGGAAAAGCCGGGAAGGAAAGGAACCGGAGGGTCTCGCGCCATCCAGACTTTCCAAGTTTTTGAAACTTGGAAAGTCTCATCCTCCGCGTTCTACTTCTGCCCGTTTTCCGCCGCCGGTCTTTCATTACAAAAACGGACAGCGTGCGTCGAACTCTTTCCATCTTCTGCTTTTTTTCGCTGAATATCACCGGATTGTGTGCACAAAGCGACACCTTGCGGGCGTTGCCGCCGACCGAAATCATCGCATCGAAACTCCGCAGTCAGCCGTCTGGCGCACAAACCTTCCTCTTTGACAGTGCCCAACTCGGCCTGCATCAGATGGAGAACGTGGCGGATTTGCTCTCGAAACGCAGTGGAATTTATGTGAAAAGTTACGGTTTGGGAAGCCTCGCCACCACCGCCACGCGCGGCAGCAATGCCAGCCAAACCGCCGTCGTATGGAACGGTTTCCCGCTGCAAAGCCCCATGCTGGGGCAACTTGACTTCGCCCTTTTACCCGCCATTTTTGTGGATGAAATGATCCTGCAATACGGTGGCAACAGCGCGGGCTGGGGAAGCGGCGCTATCGGCGGAGCGGTTTTGCTGGACAATAAAATGCAGTTTTCCAAGGGGTTATCAACACAGGTGCATGTCGCGGCGGGCAACTTTGGCTGGCATCATCACGCAGCGGCAGTTCGCTACGGCAACGGCAGATTCGCCGGCTCCACCCGGTTATTTTTTGAAAAAGCGGAGAACGATTTTTCTTTTCAAATTCATCCCGACCTGCCGGAGAAGGAACAGGAGCACGCCGCTTTGCAGCAACAGGGCATTTTGCAGGAGCTTTTTTGGAACATAAAACCCGGCCAGGAACTCGCGCTCCGCGCCTGGCTGCAAAACACCGACCGCGAAATCCCGCCAACCCTCGTGCAAACGCGCAGCGAAGCCACGCAAGCGGACGAATTTCTGCGAACGAGTTTGCACTGGAAACGAACCGGAAAAACGGCGGTTTTGCAAGCCCGCACGGCCTTTTTTTCCGAAAAAACAGACTACCGCGACGCACTCATCGGGCTGGAGTCTCTGAGCAAGTTCCACACCTGGATGGGCGAAGTAGAGGCGACCTGGTTTTTAGGGCGACAATTCCGCTTGCAAAGTTCGCTATTGCAAACCTACACCCGGGCCGACGCACCTGCCTACGAAAATCCGCCCGAACAATCGCGCACGGCCTTGTTCGCCGCCATTCGCCGGGAAGAAAAACGCTGGCGGATACAATTCGACGGCAGGATCGAACACGCCGACGGCGAATTCGCACCCTTCACGCCGGGCCTGGGCGCGGAGGCGGATGTTTTTAAGTATTTGAGAATCAAAGGAAAAATTACCAGAAACTACCGCTTGCCTACTTTCAACGATCGCTTTTGGCGACCCGGCGGCAACCCCGGTTTGTTGCCGGAAAGCGGCTGGAGTGAGGATTTGGGGCTGGTTTTTCATGGGAAATACGAGCGGTTTCGCTGGACATTTTCCGTCACCGGCTACCATCGGCGCATCGAAAACTGGATTCTTTGGGCGCAAAAAGAAGGGCAAATTTTCTTTTCTCCACAAAACATCGCCGAGGTCCGGAGCCGGGGTTTGGAGCATCGCTTCGACCTGGGCTTCCATTTTTCCTCCGGTGAAATCGCCCTTTCCGGTGGCTATGATCTTACCCGCTCAACCAACAGAGAAGCCATCAAAAATCCCAACATCGAAGTGGGCTCGCAACTTTTTTACACCCCGCTGCACCGGATTTTCAACGAAATCACTTTTCGCAACAAAGGCTTCCAAATCACCGGTTTTCAACAGTTCACAAGTGATGTCGTCGGTTTGAACGAGTCTGTTCCGGCGTTCACGCTGGGTAGTTTGCGCGTGCAGTACGGGCGGGCGTTCGGTCAGTGGAACGGGACGGTTTACCTGCAAATTGAAAACCTGTGGGATGTGGATTACCGGGTTGTCGAGCGGCGGCCAATGCCGGGGCGTTATTTCCGGGCGGGATTGAGCGCGGGGTTTCGCAGCGTGAAATAAAGCCGCAGCGGCGCGGAGAGAAAAATGCAATTCTTCAACATAAAATTCAAACAAATGCAACGACTTACTACCCTCGTTTTCGCTCTCTTTTTGACCCAAAACCTGATCGCGCAAACCATAGCAGATTTTGAAAACTTCAATCTGCCTTTCAATACTTTCCTCAACGACGCAGGCTCGACAGGTAAATTTTCCGCCGGAAATATCTCATTGCCAAACAATTACAACTCCGACTGGATGAGTTGGGACGGTTGGGCGATTTCCAACCGGACGGACAACATGACGCCGGGATACCTCAACGAATCGAGCGCCATTGCCGGTGGCGGAGCAACAGGCTCGGCGACTTATGCGGTGAGTTATGTCATCGGCGCGTCTGCGATGAAGCTGACGAACCGGGGGACGGTGAATGGATTGTTCGTCACGAACAATACCTATGCTTATTACAGCATGAAAGACGGCGACGCATTTGCCAAAAAATTCGGCGGCATCACGGGCAACGATCCCGATTATTTCCTGCTCACGGTGAAAAAATATCTCGACGGCCAACTCAGCGCCGACAGCGTCAATTTTTACCTGGCCGATTACCGCTTCGCCAACAACGCGCAGGATTACATCCTGGCAGACTGGACCTGGCTCAACCTGAATTCGCTGGGCAGCGCCGACAGTCTGCGGTTTAGTCTTTCATCGAGCGACGCAGGCGCTTTCGGCATGAACACGCCCGCTTATTTTTGTGTGGATCATGTGACGACGACGGATTTGGTTTCTTCCGAAAACCCGCCCGTTGCTGCCTTTCAAATCGAAATTTTCCCCAACCCGGTTGCTGATTTTTTGACTGTTCATCTGCCGGAAGAAAACGAGGAGGCTTTTTTACAAATCTTTGATTTACAGGGAAAAATTGTTTTTGAAAAAGCGATTTCTGACGTTCGTGAGCGCCTCGATATTCGCGCGTTGTCTGCTGGAACTTACCTTCTTCGGGTGCAGCAAGGTGGCAAAATCGGGATCGGGAAGTTTTTGATAGATTAGGGTTTGCGGGTTTCGGATGAACAGGTTTCGGGTTTGCGTACATTTGCCCCGAAACCCGTCAACCCGAAACCCGTCAACCTTCAAAATGTACATCCTGCTCATCTCCATCGTCATCGGCCTGTTTGTGGCCATGCTTTTTGTCAACCTGTACTTCCGCGCCAAAGTGCTGAAATCTTATGGCATACTCGTGCGCAACAAAGTCGAGTTCGGCGCGGCGCACATTTTCAACCGTCAAAAATTGGAGGAAGAGATATTGCCGAAATACCCGCAGTTTCGCAATGAGATCGAGTCGTTTATCCGGCACATGCGGTATTCGATCAAAATGGCGAGCGTATTGATCGCGTTGATCACCGCGTTTGGGGCGGTGTTGATGTATTTCAGGTAATTATGATAGCTGAGTTATGAGGTATGAGGTATTCCGCCCGCCTTGGTGTTGTCACCCAACAGTTCACACTTCATAACGCTTGCTGAAAACAACAGGCACAGTCGGGAAAGTTCAGCGGGAAAATTTGGTTTTTGGGGCTGGTTTTTGGGGCCTGGGATTGGGAGAATGAAAAGAACAGGCTCTTATTGGCAAACCGCCATCGCGGTATCAATCAGTATACCGCCAACAACCGTGTTGTTGACGCCGCAGTCTTTGACCGTTTGTCCCGGTTTTGCAAATACGGTGTTGTCAAAAGCGAAGGGGTGTGTTTCAAATTGTCGCAGCAGGGCGAAGGGGGGATATTCGAAGCGGCAGGTACCGCCTCTGCGTTCACAAAACGCAAATTATGACGATGCAATGTACCATCAATTTTTTTACTCTATCCGCGTCATTGTATGGTTGGCGGACTTGAGTGTATGGTTGGCGCGTTCAGAAAGATGTTTTGCGACCAATGTCAAAAAATTCAATATCCGCTTACTTTTCAAACCTTATCCAGCAAAATCAACAACTCTTGCTTCCTTGCACGCGCCACGGGAACGAGTGTACCGTTGCACATCCTGACACCTCCGTTGTCGCCCCGGATGTATGCTTCGACGCGCTTCAGGTTGATGACGAAGGAGTGATGCACCCGGTAAAAAAGGTCGGCCGGTAGCAACTCTTCTATTTCTTTGAGCGGCTTGGTAAACAGCGCGGGAGTTTTCTGTGAGTGTCTGTAAATCTGAGTATAGTTGCCGTCCGCTTCGCAATATATGATGTCATTGACCGGAATGAACACCACTTCGGTGGAAGTCGCCAGAGCGATCTTTTCCCGAACCGGCCTGGCGGGATGGAGATAGTCGAACAGGATGTCGCGTTGCTGCACGAGATGTTGGATGGACAGAACCTGCTGTGCTCTTTGCACGGCATCCACGAGTTCTTCCTGACCGACCGGCTTCAACAAATACCCTATGGCGCTGTATTTGAATGCCTTTACCGCATATTCGTTGAAAGCGGTGGTGAATATCACCTGAAAAGGTATATCCCGGCAGGCTTCCAGTACGCCGAAGCCATTTATTTCGGGCATTTCCACGTCGAGCAACACCAGGTTGGGACGCATGGTCTGAATGGCTGCTATGGCTTCATGCGGGTCGCCGTATTGACCAATGATTTGCAGCGTCGGGCAATGTTTCCGGATGAGCAGGGCCAACAGGTCAAGGCAATCCGGTTCGTCGTCAATAAGGATGCAAGTCATTGATTTCAGTCAAATTGTTGTATTTTGAAATACAGCGTTACGCGAGTACCCCTTGCCTCGCTGTTGTCGTCGTAGAGGTCCGTTATTTCGATGCCTGCATGGTTTCCGTATTTATGTCCGAAAAGTGCCATGCGTTCCGCGGTGACGTTCAGACCGTGCGAATGGTGTGCCGTTTGATTTTTTTCCCGCATTTTTTGCGACGCAGCCCGTCCGACGCCGTTGTCTTCCACCGTGATCCGGCATTCGCCATTCCGGGCTTCCACCTGGAGCAGCAGTTTGCCGGTGCCGTTTTTTTTGTGTTTGAGTCCGTGCCAAATGGCGTTCTCGACGTAGGGCTGCACCATCAAAGGCGGTATTTTAATGTCTTCTTCCAATACGCCGGGCTGAATGTCGGGTTGAAAATCAAAGTTTTTGTAACGCATTTGTTCCAACTCGACATAGCGTTGAAGGGTGTCCAGTTCTTCGGCCAAAGTGATGGTATCCGATTTCGACTGTTCGAGTACCTGACGCAGCAGCGTGGCAAATTTGCTGATATGCCGGGATGCTTTTTCGGACTCGCCGTTTTCAGCGTACGATTTCAGCGACGACAGGCAGTTGAAGATGAAATGCGGATTCATTTGCGTCCGTAACGCCTCCATTTTTACTTCGGTTATTCGTTGGTTGACGGCTTCCCGTTCTTTGATCTGGCGGATCCGGTACCGGTAAAACGCTGCCAGCAAACCCGCAACGGCCAACAACGCCAGGCTCAAAAACCACCATGTTCGCCACCAGGGCGGCAACACGGTAATGGCAAGTGAAGCCATTTTACTGCCCCATACGCCGTCGCCATTGGTCGCTTTTACCTGAAAGACATACGCGCCGGGGTCGAGGTTGGTGAACGTGACGCTGCGTTTGTTGCCCACGTATTGCCAGTCTTTGTCGAAACCGACCAGTTGGTAAGCGTATTGAATCGCAGCGGGAGCAGCATAATCCAGGGCCACAAAGTCGAAAGAAATGACGTTTTGGCTGTATTCGAGCATCAAATTTTGTGAGAACGAAATATCCTCGCGAAGCGAAAACCGACTGGCAGCCTCGTCACTTCTCGCAATCGGCACCGTTTCGTTGAACAGTCTGAAATGGGTAATGAAAACGTTGGGGTCGTGCGCGCTCAATTGGACGCTGTCCGGATCGAAGGAATCAATACCGTCTTTGCCTCCGAAAAACAATCGCCCGGAATATCCGCTTTTGCCATATATGAAAGCGTTGAATTCTTTGTTCAACAATCCATGCTGCCTGGTATAAGTTTGGAAAGATTCGGTTGTCAGGGTAAATTTGGACAAGCCGTCGAAGCCCATCAGCCAAAGATTGCCCTTTGTGTCGGGTAAAAGGCTGAATACATTGTTGTTTTTCAAGCCGTCTTTGGTCGTGAAATGTCTGAATTTGCCCGTTTGTGGGTTCAGCTGGTTCAGTCCGCCGCCGTACGTGCCACACCAAATAGTTCCATCACTCGCTTCATAGATACAAAAAGCCGTGTTTTCGCTCATGGTCTCCGGGTGGCCGGGTATGTGTTTATAAACGCGAAAAGAATCGGCATTTTCGACATATTGCAACAAACCACCCCGCGTGCCCACCCACACATCGCCGTCGCGGGTTTCCAAAACAGAACGGGTGTTGGAGATATTGCGCGCATTGTCCGCTGCCCAATGATTGTACTGTGAAATTGTCCGGGCCTCGACGTTGATCTTGAAGATGCCCTGATTCCAGGTCGCTACCCAGAGGTTGTTTTTCGAGTCGCGGAGTATTTTGCGGATGGTAATTCCCCTCAATTTTGAGAATCCATCGAACCGTTTTTCGAGATGGATAAATCGTTTTTTGATCTTATCGAACAAAAACAGTCCGCCGACCGTCCCTATCCAAAGTTGGCCGTCCTTCTCTTCCAGAAAACAGATCACGCCATCCTGCCAGCCGGCTAGGTTGTAATTCGGTTTGTATGGAAACGGGTTTATTTGCTGTGTTTTTAAATCCAGGAACGCAGCGCCGCCGCTGTGCGGTACCAGCAGCACGTCGGGACTGTATTCGTACAGTTCGAACAACCGCCGGGCTGCACCCTTGAGTTGATCCACAAGATTGAGGGGCGTTTGTTGAAACCTGCGGTTGCGCGTTGCTTTGAAAATTTGGTTGGTGGAGGTGGTGCTGAGCCAAAGTATACCTGATGATGCAAGAAATCCCTGGTAAAAACCTTCCTTTATTGGTTCCCCGCAAGCGGATGAAGGGAGCGCGATGTTTTGAACCTGATGCGTTTGTGGGTTCAAAACAGATAAACCCTTGTACGTGCCGATGAAAAATTCGTGACATCCCTTTACCGGAATGATAAAGTTGATGGTGTCGTTCCTGTAAAATGGCTCCTCCAACATAGCGGGATGCCTGAGCAATTTATACTGGAACAAACCATGTGAGGTGCCTATCCAAATGTTGTTGTTGCAGTCTTTTTGTATTGCGGCCTTTTCATTGGTAGACTGTCCGTAAAAAAGCGCCTTGGCTGAAATGACACTTGTTGCTTTCGTGTCAAAATCCAGGAAATAGAATCCGGGTGGTGAGCAAATATAAATGCCTTGGTCGGTCGGCTCGATGGCATGTACGGGTGTCGCTGCCGTTTTATCTCCGGAGGGAAAAACCTTCTCGAATTTGCCTCGTCCCTCCACCAGTTTGTAAAGGCCGTCGGAAGCTGCAACCCAAAGTAAGCCCTCTTGATCGCACTTTAAATCATGAATTTCTATATCTCCGATGCCATTTTTTGACTTGTCGGTCCATCGTCTGAAAACTCTTTTCCTGACATCAAAATAGTTAAGCCCCACCTGAGTACCCACCCACAGGTTGCCGTGCTTGTCCTCCAGCAACTTTCTGATCTTGTTGTCGCTGATACTGAGCGGATCATTCGGGTCCTGATAAAAATGTGTCAGGCCATAACCGTCAAAAAGGTATAACCCCGCATAACTTCCAATCCACAAAAATCCCCGGCTGTCTTCGTAGATACAGTCAATAGTGGCAGGAGGCAATGCATCCTGAACGGCCAGCGGTTCGAATCGCACAGCAGTCGTTTGCGCGGCAGGATGCGGAGCGAGCATTTGCCATGTGACAAAATGCAGGAGTGCGAAAAGGAGGCGATTCAAAGCCGAAAGATTTATTTCATCAATGAAGGTGGAATTTTTGCCATAAAAATAAGAAATCCGCGAGTATCAGATGCAACGATGCCGATTATTCCGCCCTGCTTACCTTTGCCGCGCAACCGACAACAATGAACAAACGACCGACAACTAAAAAAATCGCCCTCCTCGGCGCCGGCCACCTCGGCAAAATCCACCTGAAATGTATCCTCGCCACGGAGTGCTGGGAACTCGCGGGTTTTTACGATCCCGACGACAAAAACGCTGCATCCGCTATTGCCCAATACGGCGCCAAACGATTCGAATCATTGGATGAACTTTTTCGTGAAGCGGATGCGGTGGATGTCGTGACGCCTACACCCTCGCATTACAAACTGGCGGCTCAAGCCATGCGTGCAGGCAAACACGTTTTTATCGAAAAACCCGTCACGGAGACGGTTGCCGAGGGCCGGAAGTTGTTGCAACTCGCTGAACGACAGGGTGTAAAAGTCCAGGTTGGTCATGTCGAACGCTTCAATCCTGCCTTTCTCGGCATCGAAGATATGGTATTGAATCCCATGTTCATCGAGTGCCATCGCCTGGCGGTGTTCCAGCCGCGCGGCACGGAGGTGTCGGTTATTCTCGACCTGATGATCCACGACCTCGACCTGGTGTTGCATTTGGTCAAATCGCCCGTCGCCAAAGTCAGCGCGAGCGGTGTAGCCGTGCTGAGCAACACGCCCGACATCGCCAATGTGCGCCTTGAATTTATCAACGGCGCGGTGGCGAACCTGACGGCCAGCCGCATCTCCATGAAACAAATGCGCAAAATGCGCTTGTTTCAACCCGACCATTATCTCAGCCTCGATTTTTTGGAAAAAAACGCCCAGATCGTGCGCCTTTTCGCACAGGATGCGCCGGGGCTGCCGCCACAGGAACAGCTCATGGAGTTCGAGACCAAGGCCGGCAAAAAATGGCTCCACCTGTCCATGCCTGAAATAGCCCCTTTGAACGCGATCCAACGCGAACTGGAGACATTTTATGAGGCCATTGAAAACGATACGGAGCCGGTGGTAACTTTGCGCGATGGCTTCGAAGCGCTGCAACTGGCCCACCGGATATTGAAAGAAATAGAAAGGCGGCTTGCAAAGGCGGGTTGATTTTCAATGTAAAATCCGCGCCGCCAGGTTTTCAGTATGGCCGAAAGCAGGAGACACGTTTACTAAACTTCCAAAAGTTTAGTAAACGTCGCACGAACTGATGCTGAAAACCTGGCGGTACGGGATAAAAAAACTGCCCCCGGCGGACGATCCCCCGGAGGCAGTTTCATTGTATCGGCGGAATTACATCAGCGCATAATGGTTACGTCGCCTTTGAACAATTCCACCTGACCGTCTAAAAATTCGATTTCGGCGTACCAGACATAAACGCCGGTATGGCCGTCGTCGCCTTTTATTTTGCCGTCCCATGCGTAGGTCGGGTCATCGGTCGGGAAGTTGTCCCGGATGAACACGGCTTCTCCCCAGCGGTCGAAGATCTGCCATTTATGCACTTTCACCACGCCGATGCCGCCGTGAATCATCAGCACCGAGTTGAGCGGGTCATTGCTGCCCGGTGTGAATACGTTGGGCACATAGATGAGCCGGTCCTTCCTGACTTGTACCGTTACCTGGTCGCGAACAATGCACCCGTTGCTGTCGCGCACGGTGATAACGTGGCGGTACGATTGAAGCGGCAGGTAAGTAAATTCGATGCATTGCGCGGCGAGCGAGTCACAGTTGGGCGCGTAATTCCAGGAGACGGATTGGATGGGTGTAAAGTTGGCGATTTGTGCTGTTACAGTCGCTTCTTCTCCCAGTTGCACGACAATATCGGGGCCGAGTTCGACGATCAGTTCACTCGGTTCGCTGATGCTGACGAGGGTGTCGAGCAGACAGCCGTTGGCATCTTCCAGAGAAAGCGTGTAGTTGCCTGCCGTCAGCCCGGTATACTGATTGCCCGATGCGGAGCCGCCGCTCAGGTTGAAGACAAACGGCGCAGTGCCTCCGTTGATGCTGTTGACGATGATGGAACCGTTGTCGTCGCCGAAGCAGCGGATGTCATCCACGGTCAGATTGAACGCGGTGGGTACTTCCGGATCATTTTCCACAAGCACGGTTGTGCTGTCTTTGCAGCCGCTGATATTGTGGAATACGACCAATTTGTATTCCCCTGCCTTGTTCACGACCGGAGCAAGACTATTGGCGCCGGATACGATGTTGCCTCCGGAAGTGGTCCACTGGTAAGTATAAACTGAACCGGTGGATGTGCCTGCGGCGCTGATGATCAGCGAAGTAGTGTTGCAGTCGAGCAGTTCCGGAACGGTGGCAACCACCTGTGGTGTTTCAAAATTCTCCGTCACCTCGATGGGGATTTTGCGAACGCAACCGTTAGGCGCCGCGATATTGAAAGTATAAATACCGGGTTGTATGACGGTTGCCAGCAATGAGTCGGACTGAAAACCGCCCGGGCCAGTCCAGTAGGATGTGGCGCCGACGGTCGCTACCTCCCCTCCGATGATGCCTATTCCGTTGTTAAAACAATTGAGCTCGGCGCCTTCGGCTGCGCCTTCAGGGAAGTTTTCATCCGCGTCAATGATGGCCGTTGCGTCGGCAGTGCAACCATTAGGCGCAGTGGCGTGTACCGTGTAAAAGCCCGGAACGCTCACCTGCAAAGTGGCGAGGTTCATGTTACCCTGGTTAATACCGAGTCCTTCCCACTTGAAGAGGGTACCGGGGATGGAACTGGTCACGCTCAAAGTGCCTTGTTGCTGATCGCAGGTGATCGTATCTCCTGTTGTGGTCAGTACCGGCACTTCGATATCGAGGAATACCTCTACATTATCCGATGCCTGGCAACCTGTCGCCGGGTTAAACACGGTAAGCGTATAAACGCCTGCGGATGAAACGCTGGGCATGACCTCGCCGCCGTTGCCGGCAATACCGGGACCCGTCCATTCATACTGGAGTACACCGCCGCCCGGCGCTGAAGACCCGCTACCGTCCAATGCAACCGTAAGGATGTCGCATGTAAGGGTTTGATCCGGGCCGGCACTGGCTGTCGGCAGGTTTTGATCCTGGTTGACGTTGACTTCATCCGAACTGGTACAACCGTTCATGGTGTTGGTGACGATCAGCGTATAGAGGCCGGTGACGAGAACGGTCGGGTTGGCCTGGTTCTGGTTGGCGGTTGTGATGCCGGGGCCCGACCATAGGTAAGTGAAGCCGGGGCCGTTGCTGGAGCCGGCCGAACTGAGCGTCACACCGGTGGTGCTGTTGGCGCAGGTGAGCGTCGGGTCGGGACCGGCATTGGCTACCGGAGGAATAAAGTCTTCGTTCACGTTGACGATGTCGGTTTTGGAGCAACCATTGTTCGTATTGGTCACCGTCAGCGTATAAGCGCCGCTCAGATAGACGAAGGGAGAAATATTGTTGGCCTGACCTGCCACTATGCCCGGACCGCTCCAGGCATAGGTGATGCCTGCGCCAGATTGCGATTGAGAACCGTCCAATTGAATGGTGTCATTCTGGCAGGTCAATGTCTGATCCACCCCCGCTTCTGTCACCGGAAAATCACCGTCGAGTGTAACATATACATCGTCCGTTGCGGTGCAATGGTTCTGGATATTGGTTACGATCAGGATGTAAGTCCCGGAATCGCCCACGACCGGATTCTGGACATCGAAGTTGCCCGTGTTGATACCCGGGCCTTGCCAGATATAGGTGAAATTCGGGCCCGCGCTCGATGCCGATCCGTCAATTGCCTGGCTGTTTTGCAGGCAGGTCAAAGTGAAATCAGTGCCCGCGCTGGCTGTTGGCGCTGCAATATCCTGATCCACCGTTACCATATCCTGTGCGGTGCAGCCGTTTTCGGTATTCGTGACCAAGAGGGTGTAATCACCGGGCAGGTTTACCGTTGGGTTTTGCTGATTTTGGTTGCCCGCATTGATGCCATTGCCGTTCCATTGATAAACGATGACCGATCCCGTATCGGAAAGGCTTCCGTCGAGCGTGACATCGAGGGTTTGGCAGTCAAGTATCCAATCCTGTCCTGCAGCGGCGGCTGGCACGACCTTGTTTTCATCTACTTCTACCGTATCTGTCGTGACACAGCTGTTCGTTGTGTTGGTAATGGTCAGGATATAAGTTCCGGCCTTGGTGACGCTGGGTGAAATCTGGTTCTGGTTGGCCGGCGAAATATCCGGTCCTGTCCAGACGATTTGGAAAACGGCGCCCGAGGAGGAACCGGAGCCATCCAGTATTGCGGTCGGTTGGGCGCACGTCAGCAACCCGTCGGCGCCTGCGCTGGCAGTGGGATACACGGCATTGGTGGTCACCTCTACGTCGTTGGAGGCCGTGCAACCGTTGATCGTATTCGTGACGACGATCTGGTAGGTGCCCGGTTCGCTCACAACGGGTTGGGCAAGGGACTCCAGAGCGGGTGTGATGCCCGGTCCCGTCCATTTATAGGTGAAGGTTGCTCCGGCAGAAGAATTGCCGCCGATTGCCGTAGAGGTGGTTACGCAGTCAATAACCTTGTCTGCGCCCGCGTCGGCGGTTGGTTGGGTGAGGTCGTCGGTGACGGTTGCCTGTGCCGTAGCCGTGCAGGTGTTGTCCGTATTGGTAATCAGCACCGTGTAAACGCCAGGTGCGGTGACTACCGGCATCAGGTCGTTTTGATTGGCAGGCGTAATGCCCGGGCCACTCCACAATACGGTATAATTCGCGCCTGTGCTGGACCCCGAGGCATCCAGCGTGTCCGTGGCGTTGTTATAACAGTTCAGCACCAGGTCGTTGCCCGCATCGGCTGTGGGAGGGGTGATATCTTCCGCGATCACAACGACATCGGTATTGACGCAGTTGTTGTTCGTATTGGTCACGGTCAGATTGTAAGTGCCCGGCAGGGTAATATTGGTCGGGCTTTGCGCCGTAACGTTGGCGCCTGAAATGCCGGGGCCGCTCCATTGATACGTAATGCCTGCGCCCGAAGAGGAGCCGGAACCGTTGATGTTGACGGAGTTGACCGTGCAATTCAGTTCGAGGTCGGGTCCTGCATTCGCAATCGGTACGTTGGCATCCTGCGTCACCACCACCTGGTCGGTATCGGTACAGCCATTGACCGGATTGGTTACCTGGAGTGTGTAGGTATCGGGCAGCGTAACGGTCGGATTTTGCTGGTTTTGGTTGTTGGCGCCAATGCCTGCACCTGACCACAGGAACACGACGCCTGCCGGAGTGCCGGAACCATTCAGCGTGATTCCATTGGGAGAAGAACAGGTAAGCATTTGATCGGATCCGGCATTGGCAGTGGGAGTAGCAATATCCTGAGAAATGACCACATCTTCACTGGCCGAGCATCCGTTGACGGTATTGGTAACGGTCAGGGTATAAAGGCCGGGTATGTTTACCATCGGATTGTACTGGTTTTGGTTGCCGGCGTTGATGCCGGGGCCGCTCCAGGTCGCCGTAAAATCAGCTCCTTGCGAAGAATTATTTCCTCCCAGGGTAACGGTCGTAACCGTACAGGTGAGTGTTTTATCGGGACCGGCGTTCGCCGTGGGGATCGCAAGATTGGCAGTGACCACAACGGTGTCTTTTTTGAAGCATCCATTGGCCGGGTTGGTCACGGTCAGAATGTAAGTATCGGCCTGGTTGACCGTTGGAGCGGGAATGTTTTGATTGCCGGCATTGATGCCTGCGCCCGTCCAGCCAAAAGTTACTGTGGCGCCACCCGCGCTGCCGGAGCCGTCGAGTATGACACTGGTTTGCAGACAGTTAATAATTTTATCGGCGCCTGCGCTGGCTATTGGCACCGCAATATTCTGACTAACAACTGCCGTTGCGGTGGCGCTGCAGCCGTTACCGCTGTTGGTAATGGTGACGTTGTATGTCCCCTGCACGGCGACCGTCGGATTTGCAACGGTTTGATTGCCGGCATTGATACCGGGACCGCTCCAATTGTAAACAGGTGTCGGTGCATTGGTGGAAGAAGTGATCGTGGCATTGGCCTGCAGGCAGGTAATGGTATCACCGGTTGCGCTGGCAGTAGGTGGCGTGATGTCACCGGTCACAGATGCGGTGGCCGTGGACGTACAGCCGTTGGCAGGATTTGTGACGGTGAGGGTGTAAACGCCGATAGCGTTGACGGTGGGATTTTGCTGGTTTTGGTTGGCGGGCGTAATTCCGGGACCGCTCCATTGATAGTTCACGCCATTCGTGGGCGAACTACCCTGCAGGTTGACGGAGGAGGCGACGCAAGTAATGTTGCCCCCGTTTGCCGAAGCACCCGGAGGGGTGGTGTTCCCTGTTACCTGTATGGTCGCGGTATCCTTGCAGGCCGCCCCCGCGAAGTTGTTCGTGATGATCAGGTTATATGTACCCGTTGTGGTCACGCTTTGTGTTGACTGGTTACCGATCGTTGTCCAGCCGGCATTCGTCCAGTTGTAGGTAATAGATGGGCCGTTGGTGGAACCACTGCTGTTCAACTGCAATGCCGGACTGTTGCAGTCTATCGGCATAACCGGCTGTATCACCGCAACGGCAGGCACTTTCACAACAGTGAATTGAATGGCGCTGTCGCATTCGAAAACCGACTGAATGATCTCGGTAAAGGTTCCGGCATCGCAATAGGAGTTGTTGTTGTACACAAAACATTGGCCTTCACAAATGTACTTCGTGCCGATGTTGGTCAGGGTAGGTTGTTTCACCTCGATGGTCTGTTTTACGAGGCTATCGCAACCGAGGTAGGAATCATAAGGAGACGAAGTCAGGTTATAAGTACCCGGCAAACTGATGTTAGTATACGGTTGCTCATCCCACATATAGGGAAGATCTTCCGGACAAATCACTACTTTGGGTTTTACCGTCGGAGGGATGACCTTGTTGGTCACAGCCAGGCAGGATTGCAAGGGCTGCGAACAGGCATTGCCAACCTTTACGCACACATTGCCGCCGGCATTGCCAAAGGTGACCGTAATGGTTGTGCCTTCAGGAGCCTGGAAAGTTTGGTTGTTGGAGTTGGTGGCGTTGATTTTGGAGCCCGGAGGCGTCGTCCACTGGTAATAACCCGCGCCCGGCACTTCCGGAATGGTATAGACAACAACTGCTCCGGGACATACCTCCGTCGGGCCGATCGGCACCGGTGGCTGTCCGGATGCCGGGGGGGTAATGGAACCGTCGAGCACTTCGATCTCAAAATTGCAGACGTCGCCCGTCCAGCCGTCCACCATGAGATAGTAGGTCTGACCGGGGACGAAGCCACAATAGGACAATTCCAGCGGCTGACCTTCGCCGCCGCCCGAACCGGGATTGCATGTGATGGCATCGCCGTCGCAATCGTCGAAAAATGCCGCTTGCATGCCGTTGCCGTCGGCGCAGTTGCTGGTGGCAATATTGATGGTAATGCAATCAGTACCAGCCACAAAACCGAACCATTGGTCATTGTGGATGAATATCTGACCGCATACCGTATTGCCGCCCGAAGGCGTACCGTTGTTGATGCCCATGTAGCCGTCGAAATCGCAATAAACGCAGGTCGTCGGACAGGATTCCGCGCCGGGCGGTGGCGGATTCGAACATTGCGGAGTCACCTGGGCTTTGACAACCTGTTGAAAGAGAATCAGAAGAAAAGAAAACAGGAGTAGTTTTTTATTCATGAAACAGGATTTTATTATTTGGCTGAAAGCCGGTTAGATTAAGAGAAACTACGAGCATTACAGATACATCGGCCCTGACAAACGCTTCCTGCTGGAAGAAATAATTTGGAGAACCGGTATGTCCACCAAAGGAAAAGGTCGGTGCCGACGGGAAACCGGGCGTGAAAATACGATTACCCTTCGTTTCGCCAAACAGGGAGTTGTTAAGAACTATGAGAGGTCATAAAAAGTCAACCGGGGAATATCAGGGATGCCCGGGGGTTAATGACTGCAAATGACCTCAAATGACTCCCAATGACCTTTTACCTTCGCCCCATGCAACGATTCGATTTTGTTGTCATCGGCGGCGGCATCTTCGGGTGTTACGCCGCACTTTACCTCGCGGGAAAGGGCGCCCGGGTGGCCTTACTGGAGAAGGAGGCGCGGTTGTTTCAAAAGGCGTCGCTGGTCAACCAGGCTAGGTTGCACAGCGGTTACCATTATCCGCGCAGCATTGCCACAGCGGCGCTGAGCGACGAACACAAAGAACGCTTCACGGCTGAACACCGCCGTTTTGTCAATTTTACTTTTGAAAAATACTACGCGATTGATCGCTTCGGGTCTTTTACCGATCCCTTGCAATTCGAGCGTTTTTGCCGGTATCTGAATATCCCCTGCGAACGAATTTTTGAACACAATCTTTTCAATTTCAACCGCCTGGAAGCGCTCTACCGCACAGAAGAATATTCGTTCGACCCCGTGCTGCTCCGCGAGTTTTACAGCGAAAAAGTTGAAAAAACGCCGGGAATTTCGGTTTTTAAAAATACGATCGTGGATTCGGCGACGGCGGACAACAAAGCCTGGTCGCTAAAAATAAAAAATTCCGGCCCGGGTGTTCCCGAACTCCGAAGCCTTGAAACCGCTACGGTTATCAACGCCACCTACGCCGCCACCAACGCCGTCAACCGCCTGTTTGGCGTGGACGATATCGCTTTGACCCACGAAATATCAGAAATTGCCTTCATCGCCTCGCCCCGGTTCGCTGCGAAAGGACTGACGGTCATGGACGGGCCATTCGGTTCCATAATGCCCTACGGATTGAGCGGATTACTGTCTCTCTCCTCCGTCGCTTACACGCACCACAAGATCAGTTACGACAACCTGCCGCGTTTCGATTGTCAGACAGCCGATGATCCGCGTTGCCGCCCTGAAGCGCCGGGTATCTGCACCGATTGTCCGCGCCGTCCGGAAAGCAATGCCTACAAAATGCTCGCTCAGATGCGGCAGTATTTCAGCGAGTCCGTGCGCTTCCAACACCTTTTTTCTTATTATACCATCAAGTCAAAATTGAAAGCCAGTTATATTGACGACGGACGCCCCACCGAAATATCCATGCTGCGCGCCGAACCGCGTTTTTATTGCCTGTTCGCAGGGAAGATCAATTCAATTTATGAGGTGGAGAAAATTGTGTAGGCGATCGTTTGAAATGGTTTGATTTTGTTCGATTGGTTTGAAATTGCGAATGCTTTTTTCAACGGAAAATCAACAACTTATGAAGCGTATTTTATACTTTTTCCTCGTCCTGGCCCTTCCCTTGTACGCCCAGCAAAAAACCTGGTGTAACCCCCTCGACCTCGACTACGGCTACACGCCCATTCCCAATTTCTCCGAAATGGGCCGCCACCGGGCGACTGCCGACCCGGTCATTACCTTGTTCAGGGACAAATATTACCTGTTTTCCACCAACCAATGGGGTTATTGGTGGAGCGAGGATATGGCGGCGTGGACGTTCGTCCCGCGTAAATTCCTCAAGCCCCGGCACAAGGTGTACGACGAACTCTGCGCTCCGGCCACGTTGGTGCTCGGAGACACACTGCTCGTCATCGGCTCCACCTACACCAAAGATTTTCCACTCTGGATGAGCACCGACCCGCAGCGCGACGCCTGGACGGAAGCGGTGGATTCTTTTCAGGCTGGCGCCTGGGACCCGGCATTTTTTGCCGACGACGACGGACGGGTGTATATTTACTTCGGCTCCAGCAATGTGTATCCCATTTACGGACAGGAAATTGACCGCAAGACCTTGCAGCCCATCGGCGAGCGAAAAGAACTCATCCGGCTGGACGGCGAGCAACACGGCTGGGAGCGCTTCGGCGAATACAACGACAATACCTTCCTCGCCCCCTTCATCGAAGGCGCCTGGATGAACAAACACCGGGGGAAATATTACCTGCAGTATGGCGCGCCCGGCACTGAATTCAGCGGTTACGGCGACGGCGTGTACGTGGCCGATCGCCCCCTGGGGCCATTCCTGTATCAGCGCCATAATCCCTTCGCTTACAAGCCCGGCGGCTTCGCGCGCGGCGCGGGTCACGGCGCCACGTACCAGGACAAATCCGGCAACTGGTGGCACGTGTCTACCATTGCCATTTCCGTCAAGAACAATTTCGAACGCCGGCTCGGTATCTGGCCGGCGGGTTTCGACAAAGACGGAGTTCTGTACTGCAATACAGCCTACGGCGACTACCCGCACTACCTTCCCTCCGGCCCTGCCGACCACCTCCAAAGCCGGTTCACCGGCTGGATGTTGCTCAACTACAACAAACCAGTGCAGGTGTCGTCTACGCTCGGCGGTTACGCGCCCAACTATGCTGTGGACGAGGATATCAGGACGTATTGGAGTGCCACGACGGCTGACAAGGGCGAATGGCTGCAAAGCGATTTGGGAGAGGTCTGCACGGTTAATGCCATTCAGATCAACTATGCCGACCAGGATGCGGTTTTTCTGGGCAAACAACCGGGTCTGTATCACCAGTACCTGATCTCACATTCCACGGACGGCCGTAAGTGGGAAATCCTGGTGGACAAGCGGAATAACCGGACCGACATGCCGCATGACTATGTGGAATTGGAAAAAGCAGTGCAAACCCGTTTCCTGAAAATCGAAAACGTTCACATGCCGTCGGGCAAATTTGCTTTAAGCGGTTTCCGCGTGTTCGGAAAAGGAGGGGGCGTTGTGCCCGACACGGTGCAGCGCTTCATCGTTTTGCGCGGTAAAAGCGAACCCCGCAATGCCTGGCTGCGCTGGCAACAAAGCGACGAAGCGACGGGTTACACCATTTGGTTTGGTACCGAACCGGACAAACTCTACAACAACATCCTGGTGTACGGCCGCAACGAATACTGGTTCAAAGGCATGGACAAAGACCTGCCGTATTATTTTCGGATCGAGGCGTTCAATCAAAACGGGATCGGGAAAAAAACGTCAATCACGCGATCCGGCGTTGAATAAGAAACCTGGTAAAATGGTCATTATGAAACGCATTCGCATCGTTCTGATTTTTTTAGCAGTAATTTAATATAAAACATTTACGTAAAATCGGGTGCTGAGGGCAGGTTAGAAAAGGGGCAGCGCCCCGGTAATATGAACGCGGCGCTGCCCCTCCAATTGGATTTAGGTAAACCCCTTTTTCACATCTTCACAAACCGCTCCGTCTCCACCCGATTTTCTCCTTCCATCAGCGTCAGCACGTATATGCCCGCCTGCAGGCGCGATACGTCGAGCGTTTGTTGCGCTTCGGTCAGCGACTGCCGCATCACGATGCGCCCCGCCAGATCAGACACGACAATTTCGCTGTTGGGATAAATATCGCCCGTGTAGTTCAGCGTCAGCATTTCCGTTGTGGGATTGGGATAGAACTGGAAATAGCGGAGCGTCAGGTTGGGCAATTCCTCCGCGCTGTCCGGCCCCTTCAATCCTGCAGGAGTGGTGAGCAGTTTTTGCGCCGAATAGCCGGAGCAATTGGCTTTCACCCGCCAATGGTAAGAAGTGGAAGGCTGCAAACCCGTAATGGTCACCTGCGTCACAGCCACCGTACCAAGTGTGTACCAGGTGCTCGAATTCGCGTATTTGATCTGCAGCGTATAACTGCTCGCGCCGCTCACCGCCGACCAGTTGATGATGGCCGAAGTGGGCAGTATACTGACATTGTTCAGCGTTGCAGGCGGATTGCAGCCGCCGCCGCCACCGCCGCCACCGGTTAAGGTTGTGAACGTCGCCGCTGTCGAATAGCCCGAAGAACAGTTGGCTTTGACGCGCCAGTTGTAGGTCGTACCCGAAAGCAAACTATTGAGGGTGTAATTGGTGGATGCAGTCGTACCCGCTGTTGACCAGGTGGATACGTTGTTCCTTTTATATTGCACCGTATAACTCGTTGCTCCTGCCGAGGCGCCCCAGTTGAATTGAGCGGAAGAGGCAGTGACATTCGTGGTTGTCAGGCCGGTCGGCGCCGGGCAAGCGCTGCCGCCACCGCTGCTGGAAGTCGTAAAACTGGCGGTTGTCGAATAGTTGGAGCAATCGGTTTTTACCTGCCAGTTGTAGGCCGTGCTGGCAGCCAAACCGGTCAGGTTGTAGGAGGTTGAGGTGGTGTTGCCGGCGGTGATCCAGGTAGAAGAAACGGAGGTTTTGTATTGAACCGTGTAGGTGGTTGCTCCGGCTACGGCTCCCCACGAGAGGGTTGCGGACGAAGCGGTGATATTGGACGTGTTCAATCCCGTTGGGACGCTGCCCGACGAACTCAGGCAAGTTGCTGCCGATACCCTGTCGCGGATGCGGTTTCCCGGGGTTGATCCGAATCCGTTGTTGAAATTGATGCCGTTATTCGTCAGATGACAATAACTCATGATCGTACCACCATTGGAAGGTGCCGGACCGGAGGAGCAATTGCCTTCGGGCGAATAACAGTTGTCGAGGGCGCCGGTGGGCCAATTGCATGAGTGGGTATGCCACGAACCGAGGTTGTGTCCCAGTTCGTGCGTCACTACCTCCACCGACCAGGAATAAGTCGGCACATTCTGATAGGAATTGCTGATGGCGCTGACCCCGAACGCATAGCTTTTGAAACAGATCACGTCGAGGTAGGCAATGCCGCCGCCGAGGCTTCGTGTGGAAAGGAAGTGGGCCAGGTTGCCGTTGAAATTCGTGCCTTTTGTGGAACGAAAGGCATTCAAAACGGAGCTGGTGTTGCCATAGCCCTGGTAAGGGTCGGGAGAAGTCCAAACATAGATCTGGGAGATCGCAATGCCCACATTTTCGTTGGCGTACAATGTGGACACCTGGTTGAAAAGCCCCGTCACGTAATTTGTGACATTCGTTGCGTTGGAGCCTTTGTCGGTGAACAATTTGTAGTCGCATTCGAAGTACACCTGGACGGTTTTGCAACCCACGCCACGGTCGTCCACGCCGGACTCTTCCTCTTCGTGTACGACGGCTTCCTCGTCGGCAAAACAGTTGAAGGGTGAAGTGGCCTTCAGGTCTTCTTTGCGGTAAAGGATGTGTTGGCCGGAGCCGTCTTCCATCCTGCCGATCTGGTAAGTTCCAGACTCATCGGTAACCATAGCCATGATGCCATCGCTGAAGATACTCACGGCAGCCAGTGAATGGGGATCGTCCCGTACGATACCGCGATAATGAACACCGGGCGTATACGGTACATTTTCCTGCGCGTTCGCACCCAGCGTACCGAGCGAGAATTCCGGCGTGAGTACATCAACCTTTACAAGTTCGAGTTCGAGTTTTTCTCCATAAGCATTTGGAACAGAAAAAGTTAAGGTCAAAGGGGTAGTTGTAAGGAGGTGGTTCAGAGCGGCTTCATCGGTTTCGAGCACTGTGGCGTTGTCCACTGCGTTTTGAAGGTCGCTGCGCTCCTGGGTCAAAGTCAGCGGTTGCACCGGCTGAAAGTCACCGGAAAGGCGGTAACTTTCCACCCATTCTGCCACCCGTCCCGCGTTTTGGGCTTGCGAGACAGCAGGAAACAGAAAACACAATACCGAGGCGATGCCGAAGGAACGGAGAATGATTAAAGAAAATCTTGTCATAATGTGTAAGTAAGATTAAGTGAGTGAAAAAATCAGAAATTGGCGGGATTAAATAGGTGTTTGGGTGTTTGAGTGTTTGGGTGTTTGGGTGTTTGAGTTAATGGAGCGAGCACTTCCCCCCAACCCCCAAACACTCAAACACTCAAACACTTCACATAAAATGTTCAACCTGAACGCGCAGCATGTCAAAGAACTTCCGGAAGGGCTTGCTCTGGCAGAGCGGGGGCTGTATTATGCCGATGCTTTGTTCGAGACGATCCGGGTTTTCGAGGGGCGAATTCCCTTGATGGAGGCACATTGGCAGCGACTTTCCGAAGGCTTGAAAACGATGCGTTATCGAGTCCCTTCTTTCTGGTCGGCTGCTTTTTTTGAAAATGAAATTTTAAAAACAGCTCCGAAAAATGCCCGCGTCCGGCTTACGGTCTGGCGTGCGCCGGGGGGGCTGTATTTTCCACAAAACAATGAACCCCAATTCCTTATCGCCGTGAAGGTTTTGGAACCGGGTATGTATCAATGGCTCGAAGGGGGTATTCAAATGGGACTTTGCGAGTCGGTGCGGCTTCCGGTGGACAGGTTTTCCGGATTGAAAACCCTGAACGCTGCGCGGTATGTGGTGGCAGCGCAGGAAGCGCAGGAGAGGGGCTGGGACGACGCAGTTTTGCTGAATGCATACGACCACGTCTGTGAGACGACAAGCAGCAACATCTTCTGGTTCGAAGGCGAAGCGCTCTGCACGCCGCCGCTTGCCGACGGATGTGTAACAGGTGTCATGCGGGATTTATTGCTTACCTTAACCAAAACGTCCGGATACAAAGTAGTCGAAAAAACCATCCATATGGAGGGTCTTTTGGCCGCTCAGGAGGTGTTTTTGACCAATGCGGTGCGCGGTATCCGCTGGGTGCGCTCTTGTGAGGGAAAGGTGTTCTCCAGTACCGAAACGAGAAAATTGTACGAGTTAATGGTCGGGTACCTGACGCAGAAATAGAAGGGGTGATGAGGGTTCATTGCCCCCCGATCGCATACCCGGTTTAGCCGGCATATTGGAGGGAAATTTTTTTTCACTTTCCAAAATTTTAACATTTGAACCGCTCTTTTCCTGCGATTCCCGGTTTGCATGAGGCCACATCTTTTGAGGCACGGAAAGGTGTCGCTATCCGTGAATATCCGCCCGATCCACGTTGTCCGTGTTCCCATTGTTCCTGCGAAGGGGCGGATCACATTTTGCGTTAACTATGACAGCGGTGTAACTTTGACCAAAAAAGATGACGCCTGAAACGCCCCATTATCTCTGCATCGGTCATTGCTGCCACGACAAGGTCGGCAATGAGGTGATTTTAGGCGGAACGGCTTCCTATTCCAGCCTCGTCGCCCGGCAGTTGGGCTTGCACACCGGCATCCTGACCAGTGTGGGCGATGATTTTAATTTTTTTCAGGTATTTGAAGATCAGGGCATCAGGCTATGGAATAAAACCGCGCCCCAAACCACCGTTTTTGAAAACATCTATCAAAACGGCGAGCGCATCCAATACCTTCACGCCAGAGCGCACACCTTATGTGCCGAAGACATTCCCGCCGAATGCCTGGCCGCGCCGATCGTATTGTTTTGCCCGATCGCCGGGGAAGTTGATTTTCCGGTATTGCGGGCTTTTCCGCGAGCGCTCAAAGGCGCCACCATCCAGGGCTGGCTCCGCCAATGGGACGACTCCGGCAAGGTCACCCCCAAAGCGATGGACTGGTCACAACTCGCCGCAGCCGATGTGGTGATCATGAGCGATGCCGATATTCGGGGCTTCGAGCCGGCTATTCCGGCCATCGCATCGTGCGTAAAAGTGCTGGTGATGACGCAGGGCGCAAAAGGAGCCCAGGTTTTCTCCGGCGGCACGCAACTTCAATTTCCCGCTTACCCGGTACGGGAATTGGATGCGACAGGCGCGGGCGATGTATTTGCTACTGCGTTCCTGATCAAATACGCTGAGGAAAATGACATATCCCGGGCTGCCGCTTTTGCCCACTGCGCCGCCTCTTTTGTAGTGGAAGGAACAGGCATCAACAATCTGGCTTCTATGGAACAGATTGAAGCACGATATAAAAAATACACTTTATTGAGTTTGTTTTGAAACACATAGGCACATAGGACACATATATTTTTTATATAAACCGCCAATTCTATGTGTTCTATGTGCCTAAGTGTTTCAAAACCAATCACCAAAACACCGTATAAAGCGCCGTCAGAATCCCGCAAATGATCACCCCGCCCACGACGAAGGCCGGCTCCACCCGAAAGAGTTTCGGGTCAATTTCCACCATCCGGCTCTCCTTTTTTTGCGCCAGGGAAATGACGATCATAAGCCCTACAATGATGACGAACACCCAACCCAGGCGGTCGAGAAAAGGGATTTCCGGCGCAAAGAATTTGTAAATTGCCGACAAGGGGATGGTCAGCAATGCCGCTGCCAATGCGGCGGCAGCAGTAGTGCGCCGCCAGAACATACCCAACAGGAAAATAGCGAAGGCGCCCGGTGTGATAAAACTCATGTATTCCTGGATGAACTGGTAGGTCTGTTCGAGCGAGCGCAATTGCGGCGCGACGGCGATGGCGAGCAACATGGAGACTACCACTGCCGTCTTGCCCACCCGGACCAGTTTCGCTTCCGAAGCCGTTTTGTCAAAATACCGTTTGTAAATATCGAGGCTGAAAATGGTCGCCACGCTGTTGGCCTTGCCCGCCAGCGATGCTACGATTGCGGCTATCAGGGCAGCGAATGCAAGCCCTTTCATGCCCATCGGCAACAAATTGAGCAGGGTAGGGTAGGCGTGGTCGGGTTTTACCACTCCGGCGGCGTCTTTCATTTCTGCCTGGAACATACCTTCCGAGTGCAAAACGAAGGCGGCAATACCGGGTAGTACCACGATCACCGGGATCAGCAATTTTAAAAAGGCGGCGAAAAGAATGCCCTTGCGCGCCGTATTCAGGTCGGCGCCGAGCGCCCGCTGGATGATGTATTGATTGCACCCCCAGTAATTGAGATTGTTGATCCACATCGCGCCAATCAGCACTGTCAATCCGGGTAGATCTTTGTAGTAAGGGTGGCCTTTCGGCAGGATCATGTGAAAATGCGACGGCGCTTTTTCACGCAACAAGGCCAGGCCGGATAAAATACCCCCCGATCCGTAGTGTTCGGCCACCATGTCGAGCGCCAGCCATACCGTCGCCAGACCGCCCAGCACCAGCACCGCCACCTGCACCACATCCGTGTAGCCGATGACCCGCATTCCGCCAATAGTAATAAGGATAGCGAATACCGCCAATCCGGAAATGGCTGCATAGAAGTCGAGCCCCGTCGTCAGTTCCAGCGCCAGCGCGCCGAGGTACAGGATCGAAGTCAGGTTGACGAATACGTAGGCCAGGAGCCAGAACACCGCCATCAGCGTAGCCACCAAAGGACTGTACCGCTCGCGCAAAAACTGCGGCATAGTGTAAATATGGTTTTTCAGGTAAACCGGAATAAAGAATATTGCCACGACCAACAACGTCGCCGCCGACATCCATTCATAAGTGGAAATAGCGAGGCCGATGGCAAAACCCGAGCCCGACATGCCGATAAAATGCTCGGCGGAGATGTTGGAAGCGATGAGCGATGCGCCAATCGCCCAATAAGTCAGCGCTCCCTCTGCTAAAAAATAACCGGCTGTCGTATTATTGCCCGCCTGTTTGCGGCGCCATATCCAATAGCCATAAGTGGCGACGACAATAAAATAAAGTGCAAATACAACAAAATCAAGCGGATGCAGGCGCGTTGAATGCATACAAGGTCAGTGATTTGAACCGGCAATGATAGCGTAATTGATGTAATTGAGGGTAATTACCGTCATTACCGTCATTGATTCAATTACTCCAATTAAGTAAGTGGACAAAATAAAATGACATTGGACGTTGGACCGAGGCAACCAATCATTTAGTCAAATGTCCAATGTCAAAAATCCAATGTCTGCTTGCTTACCCTGAATTACGCTCATTACCCCTCAATTCAATTTACCATGCTCAAAATAAAAGACACCGAACATCCCAACATCATCGAACTGAAAAACGTCACGCAGGACTACGGGGGCGGTAAAACGCCTGTGTTGCAGGACGTCAATTTCCTGGTGGAAGACAAACCCGGCCAGGGGCAGTTCGTCATCATCCTCGGCGCTTCGGGCTGTGGCAAAAGTACCCTGCTGCGCTACATTGCCGGCCTCCAGCAACCTACCAGTGGTCAGGTGCTGCTGCGCGACAAGCCGGTGGCCGAATCGGGGATCCGGGCGGGCATGGTATTCCAGCAATATTCTTCACTGCCCTGGTTGACTGTCCTCGAAAACGTGGAATTGGGACTGGATTTTCAAAAAGTGGAAGCCAAAGAACGCCGCCGCCGCGCGACGGAGATGATTGAACTTGTCGGACTCGCCGGGCATGAGGACAAATATGCCATCTATCCCACCCTCTCGGGCGGACAGCTGCAGCGGGTCGCCATTGCCCGCAGCCTGATCGCAAATCCTGAAATATTGCTGATGGACGAGCCTTTCGGCGCGCTCGATATCAACACGCGCCTGCAAATGCAGGACATGCTCGAAGATGTGTGGCTAAAATTCCAGCCCACCATCGTGTTCGTTACCCACGACATCGAGGAAGCCGTATATCTGGGCGACGATATTTACATCATGGCCGCCAATCCGGGACGGTTCGTCCATCATATCACAGTGGATTTGCCTTTCAACCGCAACCTCGAAGTCAAGCACAGCGCCCATTTCAACGAACTGGTGCGGCAGGTGGAAGATAAAATGATCGAAGTGGCAGCAATGAGCCGGAATAATTGATTTTCAGCGACTTATGTTTTCGGAAGCCGGCGTTACAAATTACCAATTTCCGCTAATTCGCGATCCCCAGCTTCTCTTTCACTTTTTGGGTCACATCGAGCGACTCGTGTGCATAGATCAAAATTTGGGTGCTGGAGTCGAATACCAGTGCGAAGCCGTTTTCCGTGGCCACGTCCGACATGGCTTTGTTCACTTTGTCGAGCAGTGGTTTGTACAGTTCTTCGCGTTTTTGCGTCAGTTTTTGATACACCTCCTGCTCGTATTTGGCGATGCTTTCACGTTCCTCCTCCAGTTTGGCGTATTGCGCATCAAAATCTTTGGGCGAGATGGTTCCCAGTTGTTTTTTGCGATCAAGGTCGGTGGCTGCGTCCTGGAGGGCTTTCACGCGTTCCTGTCCTTTTTTGGTCAGTTGCGTTTGAAAAGCCTGCAGATCGCTGTCGGCGGCTTTTACATCCGGTAGTTGGGTCAGCAACAGGGCGGAATTGCAAAAGCCGAATTTCTGGGAAATGCCTTCAGTCGCCAAAGTGAGCAAAAGGCCAAGGGTAAGTGTGAATATTTTGTTCATTGCGAATGAGTTAAATTTAAATGGTTAACGAGTTTGCGGGTTAACGGGTTTGCGGGAAGGCGTTGCTGTCCGTCAACCCGTCAACCCCCAAACCCGTTAACCCGTTAACCTTTCTTCAGCATCGTTTTAACATCCTCGGTTTTGTCGTTGCGTTTGTCGGCGTACAACATACCGGAAGCGCTGCCCTTGTCGAAAACAAATTCATAACCTTTGTCTTCGGCGAACTTTTGAATGGCGGCGTATACTTTGTCCTGTATCGGCTTCACGAGTTCTTCGCGTTTTTTGAACAAGGCGCCTTCCGGGCCGAATTTCTGACGCTGCATTTCCCGTACTTCCTTTTCCTTGTTCATGATCTCTTCTTCGCGTTGTTTTTTCATCTCCTCGCTCAGAAGCACTTGTTCAGCCTGGTATTTGCTGTAAAGGCCCTTCACCTTATCCTGTTCCTGGGCAATTTCCTGACGCCATTGGGTGGCGACTTTATCGAGCGATTCCTGGGCTTTCTGGTATTCGGGCAGGCTTTCCAGAACATCCGTCACATCCACATAAGCGATGCGTTGTGCGGTAGAGGCCGCTACCAGGGTGAAAGCGAAAAGGGCAGTCGAAAAGAGTTTTTTAATCATGGTTACTTGACTAAATGTTGATGTGTTGAATTGTTGATCCCTGAGGCATGAGGCTTCGGGAAAATATCCCAATATCCCAATATCCTCTTTTCAGCGCAAAAGTAGGGCATTTACCTTCCAAACGCGGCATTCTGACGAAGGTTACCTGATGAGAGTTGCTTTTCGCTTTTAATAAATTTTGGCAAATGAAATCTAAGTATCTCATTGTCAGATATTTCGCTGATATAAACAAAGAGTGAACCCTGTTTTTTTAACCCGCGCTTAACCGACTGTTAAATGAAATTAACGCGTGAAACGCCGGCATTTCTGCTGGCTTATCGGCGGATAAAATAGAAAGTCTGTCCTGCCTTTTTACTTTTGCCGCCCGAACCAAGCAACAGACAAAAAAGTGTACGAAATCAGTCCTGACCATCTGTCCCTCGACCAAATTCACGCCATCCTTACCGAAAATCAACCGCTTGCGCTTTCCGAAGCAGCGCGCAGCCGCATCCATCATTGTCGCGAATACCTCGATCGCAAACTCGCCCATTCTCACGAACTATTTTATGGCATCAATACCGGTTTCGGCTCTTTGTGCGATATCCGCATTTCGGATGAGGACATCGAACAACTGCAGCACAACCTGGTAGTCAGCCACGCTGCCGGTTCGGGCGACCCCGTTCCGCCGGAAGTGGTGCGCCTGATGCTGCTGCTCAAAATCCAGAGCCTTTCATACGGGCATTCGGGCATTCGGGAAAAAGTGGTGCAGCGGTTGACAGATTTTTACAATGCCGGAATATTACCGGTCGTGTTTGAATTGGGTTCTCTCGGAGCTTCCGGCGACCTGGCGCCGCTGGCGCACCTCAGCCTGCCGCTCATCGGGCTGGGCGAGGTGTGGTACGAAGGCCGCCGCCAGCGCGCCGACGTAGTGCTGCAACTCCGCGGCTGGCCGCCGTTGGCCTTCAAAGCGAAAGAAGCGCTGGCTTTGCTCAACGGCACCCAATTCTCGGCTGCCTACGCCGCATGGTGCCTGCTCGAAAGCCGCCGCTTAGCCGACATCGCCGACCTGAATGCCGCCATCGGCTTCGATGCTTTCAATTGCCGTTTGTCCCCACTCGACGCGCGTATCCACCGCATACGCCCGCATGCCGGACAATTGGCAGTGGCTGAAAAAGTATTGTATTGGTTGAAAGACAGTGAAATAGCTGCAACTGTAAAAACGAGCGTTCAGGATCCTTACGCTTTCCGTTGCGTGCCACAGGTGCACGGCGCAAGCCGCGATGCGATGACCCACGTCGAACAAATGCTGACCACCGAGATCAATTCGGTCACCGACAACCCCAACCTCTTTCCCGACGACGACCTCATTCTTTCCGGCGGCAATTTTCACGCGCAGCCGCTGGCATTGCCGCTCGATTACCTCGGCATCGCCCTTTCCGAACTGGGAAGCATTTCCGAACGCCGGGTATACCAACTCATTGGCGGACATCGCGGCCTGCCCGCTTTCCTGACCGGCGACCCCGGTTTGCACTCCGGCATGATGATCGCCCAATACACGGCAGCAGCCATTGTCAACCAGAACAAAGGATTGTGCACTCCCGCATCGGTAGACAGCATCATCAGTTGCAACGGGCAGGAAGACCACGTGAGTATGGCTGCCAATGCTGCCACCAAAGCCCGCCGCATCGTGCTGAACCTGGAGCGGCTGCTTGCCATCGAGTTCATGGTGGCCATGCAGGCGCTGGAGTTCCGGCAGCCATTGCGCTCGTCGCCGCGCATCGAGGCCGTTCGTGCGAAATACAGGGAAGTGGTGCCACGCCTGGAAGGGGATAGGGTGTTGCATGAGGATATGGAAGCGACGCTGAGGTTTTTGCGTCATTTCTCCTTCCGCAACAACAAATAATACCACCCCAGTTTCGTCTGCACAGAATCAGTATAATAATTGGAAATCAGATGATGGATCCCGGGCAAGGTATCGGGACCCGTTCGCGGCAGGGAATCGAGCCAGGTAAATTCGGATACCCGGGCGCTGTCGAGAATGGCTTGCTGTAAGTTGGTATTGGTGAAAATTGCCTGATCGAGATTGGCGCTGCTGAGATTGGCAGCATTGAAACTGGTATAGCTCAGGTTTGCGAAGGAAAGATTGGCCCGCGTCAGATCAGCGCCCAACAATACCGTTCCGCTGAGATCGGCCGATGCCAAATGGGCTTTGACCATCTTCGCGTCGCGCAGGCGGGCCGAACGCATGTTGGCGCGGGCGAGTACGGCGCCATTCAACTCAGTATTGTTGAGATGGGCATTGCTCAGGTCGGTTTCGTCGAGCAGGGCGCCTTCCAGGTCAGCGCCGTCGAGGTTGACACCGGCCAGAAATTCGCCCGACAAAACGGCTTTTTTCAAATCGGCATAAGAAAAATCGGCGGAACGGTAAATGCGCCGCAAACTGACCGGGTCAATTTCACTGCTCACGATCGAGAGCAACAAATACCCGCGTTCGGGGCTGAGTTCGCGCCCTACCAGCGAATCGCTTCCGAGGTACCGGTAAGGACGCAGCGAATTGCTCAGGGCGATGACGCGCCCGATCAGTTGCGGAGAAATATCGCGGACGCCTTTGGCTCCGACATCTTCCTTCAATTCAAGATTGATCGCGTCCAGGATGCTGCCCATCAGCGAAATGAGAGAACTGCGGCGTTCGGCTTCCTGCAAATAGGTTTGCTGGTCGAGGCGAACATTTTGCTGGTTGAGCAACTCGTTCTGTTGTATCAGCAACTTGTTCTGGTTGTACAGAATAAGCGTACCGAGTAAGCCTCCGAAACCGACCAGCAGCGACTGAAACACCATGACCACCCAGCGGCGGAAATTCATCCACGAATACCAGGCCATCGCCCGTTTGAATATCAGCGTCAGGTCGCGTTTGGCTTTGTCGTAGTCCTTTTCCACAACATTGTACCAGAAGGATTGCGCGGTCTGGTTCAGATCGCTCAGTTCGGTATTGGATACTCCGAAAATGCGCTTGAGCAAACGCTCTTTGTTGTGCACGACCCAAAATGCGAACAAACCGGTGATCAGCACGATCCAGATAAAAACAAAAACGAGGTTTTGTATCTGGCTCCGGAGCGTTTCAAGACCCAACTGCGATATCGCTACACCGATGACCACTCCTATTATCAAGGCGATGATAATGCGCGAGAGCACGTCAATCCGCGCAGAAGGGCTGTCATTCGATTTATTCTTATCCAAAGCCATCCGGGAATCATTTTGCAGAGCAAACGTACGGAAGTTGGATATTATCGTTCGTTATTTTGTCAACACCTCTTCCGCGATTTTCCCTGCTTTCCGTTGATTTTACAATAACTTCGCGGCCACAATCGAAACCGCTTATGCCAGGTTTTTCGGAACAGATCAAAGGCTGCATTTTCAACCTCGACGGTGTGATGGTTGATACGGCAAAGTACCACTACACCGCATGGCGACGGCTGGCCAATCAGCTGGGCTTCGATTTTTCACCCCAACAGCACGAAGAATTGCGCGGCCTGAGCCGGTTGGCGAGCCTCGAAAAAATCCTCGAATGGGGCGACATTTACATGACGGAAGCGGAAAAGCTCCATTGGTCCGACGTCAAAAACAACTGGTATGTCGAACTGATCTCCAATCTCCGCCCCGCCGACGTGCTGCCCGGCGTTTTGCTTTTTCTGCGGCAGGTGCGCGAAGCCGGGTTGAAGATCGCTCTGTCGTCGGCCTCGCGGAGCGCCCGTCAGGTGCTGCGCAGCACCCAGCTCGAAGCGTATTTTGACGCCATCATTGACGGTTACAGTATCCGCAAAGTCAAACCCGATCCCGAGTCGTTTTTGCTGGCGGCTCAGGCCCTGGGACTGCCTCCTTCGGCATGCCTCGTTTTTGAAGACGCTGATTTGGGCGTACAGGCGGGTGTGGCCGGAGGGTTTACCGTCATCGGCATCGGCCTGCCCGAATACCTTCCCAATGCGCACTTAGTCATTGCCGGTTTTGAAAATCTGACCTGGAACAACCTCTTGAAGCAACTCTCCGGCGCTGCCGTCATCTGATCATTTCCATCAACATTTTATTATCCAGTCATTCTTTTTTTGATTATTATAGCATGAAACTGAACATCTTACTTGGCATTCTTGCCCTTGCACTCGGTTATCTGACCTGTAAAAGCCTGAAAAAAACAACCCCGGAGCCGCAACAAGCCGCACAACCCGCTCCGACGACGCAAGACCAGGGCAGCGGCTACAATTGGAATGCTTCCCACGTCATTCACGGCGACAACCCAGACGGCGCTTTTACCAAACAAATACAGGAACCGCCGCGTATGGTCGCCGTGCCGGTGGATGCGTTGCCACCCGCCAGCGCCAGCCGCCGCGCCTACCTCAGTACCGGCTGGTGGCACCTCAATATGGCTTTCCAGCCCAGCGATACGCTCGTTCACCACAACTACCAATCCAAATGGCTCCACTTCCGCGAAGACCAGACCTTCGACATTCTGATCAAGAACAAGGTAGTGGATACGGGCCGCTGGAACTGGGACGAAGCGAAAAATGAAATTTACCTGTCCTGCAAAGACCCTTACATCAACAATACCTGGCAGGTGATGGACAAAGGTTTCGTGATGATCTGGAAAGGCAATACCGAGTTCAACGTCACCGGGATACAGGTGCGGGTGGTGGGATCGAAAAACCCGCCGCCGGGTGAGGAGTGATGGGCTGCGGCGTCCGTGTTGGTTGTCTTTGGGAAAGAAAAATCGTGAGGAAAGTGAGTGGTGTTGACATTTTGAGAAATCAAACCTACTTTTGTGAAAAAGTTATACAAAAGATTTTTTCCATAAAAGTAGAAACAACGGAAGACTTAAAAATAGTGGAGCCTATGTTGGCTTTACTCCGCAAGACGAAAGCGGAAGTTAGTGTTAAAGGAAGCGGCGAATTGGCAGGCGACCGTAAAAAGGCAATGCTTCGGTTGATTAAGTTTATCAACGAATCGGGATTTCCTGTTGTTTCGAAAATCGAAATTCCCAACCGCGAGGAACGTAATGCCTGCCGTTAAAGAATTTTGGGACAGCAATTTTCTGTATCAAAATCACACATATGGAAGTCAATCATCCGAAATATCCGCGCATCACTATCAACCCGGAAGTATGTACCGGCAAGCCCTGTATTCGTGGGATGCGATTCCCGGTGACGACGCTTTTGGCTTATTTGGCCGGAGGCATGACTATTGAACAGTTGTTGACCGAGTTTTCCTTTTTGGAAAAAGAGGACGTGTCGCAAGCCTTCGCATTTGCCGCTTTGGCAATGGATGAACAATACATTCCCCTCGAACAAGCAAGGCGCGCATGAAGTTTTTGCTTGATGTCGGCATTACTCCCGTGTTGGGAAGGCTGTTGGAAGCCGACGGACATTCATTCCGTTACCTGCCTGATTTTTACTCGAATAAAACTACCGACGCTCACATCATCGACATCGCGCATCAAAACGGCGAGGTCGTCATCACGCATGATTTGGATTTTGGCACCTTGATCGCGTTTTCAGGCCAACGGCTCCCTTCTGTCATTTTATTTCGCCTGCATCATATCAGCGCGGAGCTCTTTTACCGTCTCATCACGACGAACTGGAAAGTGATTGAACAGCCGCTGCAAGAAGGCGCGTTCGTGGTGATAGAGGCTTCTTCCGTGCGGATTCGGATGCTGCCGATTTGAACCTTGCGTACCCCTTTTTCAACTGAGGTGGCTGGACGTGTTGCCGCAACTCGAAACGGAAGGCGCCGGGCCGTTCGACCTGATTTTTATTGACGCTGACAAGCCGCCTTATGTAGAATCCGCAGCATAAAAGATCAATACCGTTTTTTGACTGATTCAGACCGTTCTCTGTGAAATACAACCAACGATAGTGTAAAGCACTCGAGGTTTAGCACGATATTTGCCTCGCTAATCGCTCATCAATCTTCACCTAAAATTGGTTTTTTTCCCATGAGAATTTCTAAACAAGGAAAATTCGTGCTGCTGGCTGGACTTGCTGTTGTGTTTTTCGTTCAGTCCTGTAAGGATTACCGCGTCGAGCCGTCGCGTCTGATGGTGCGCGAGTTCGACAGCGAAGTGTATTTGACATGGAATAAATTGTTCCTTGAACTCGACCGTTATGCGGTTGGCTACCGTCCCGGCCCCGTGCCGCACGCATTGGGTTATCTGGGATTCGCGGCTTATGAAGCCGTTGCGCCTGGTATGCCGGAATACAACTCGCTCGCCAATCTTTATCCGGCACTGGCTTTGCCGAAGTTCGACGAACAAATTGAGTACCACTGGCCTACGGTTGTCAATGAAGTATATGCTTACCTGATGACGCGGTTTTTCTTCCATATGGAGACCGAATACCCCCATCTGTTTCAAAAGGTGGAGCAAACGCGTCTTCAGTTGAACGACCGGTACGCAACAGAAACGACCCCGGAAATTTTTGAACGCTCCCGCCAACGTGGCATTCAGGTGGCAATGGCTTTCTATGAATGGGAAAAAACGGATGTGGATGCGCACAATGCCTTCCTGAATCCGCAACCACCCTACAACGCGCCGCAAGGTCCGGGTTATTGGGAGCCGACGGTGCCCGATCTCGTTCACGCCATGTTCCCCTTCTGGGGCCAGGTGCGTACTTTCGCGTTGCCGGAAGACGAACAACTGGCGCGCCCACCCATCCCATACAGCGAAGACCCGCAATCATTGTTTTACAACCAGGCGATGGAGGTTTACAACATCGTCAACCTGATCAACAAACCCAACAAAACGGATCAGGAGGAGAAAATTGCTTACGAACAGAAATGGCTGGCCGAATTCTGGAGCGACGATGTTCTGGGGCTAACCTTTTCTCCGCCCGCCCGCCTGATTGCCGTTGCCAACCAGGTAGCGGAAGTAGAAAACATCAACCTCGAAGAAGCGGCGGAATTGTACGCCAAGTTGGGCATGGCGCTCAACGACATCAGCGTGGGTATCTGGCAGTCGAAATACGTGTACAACCTGGAGCGTCCGGTGTCGTATATCCGCCGGGTGGTGTCGCAGCAATATCCGGAGGCCGCCAACTGGCTGACCATACTGAATAATCCGGTGACAGGTTACCAGGGAATAACTCCCGCGTTTCCCGGTTATCCTTCCGGGCATTCGGGATTTGGCGGGGCCGGCGCTAAGATTTTATCTTCAATCTTCGAATTCAACAGCAAACACCCCGGCACCTATTCGATGGCAGACAAATGTCACCTGGGTCGCACTGAATTCCTCAGCGAACCGCGCACCTTGTCTTCTTTTTCTGAATTAGGCCGCGAATGCGCTTATTCCCGTGTCCCGTTGGGGGTTCACTTCCGTATGGACTGTGACGAAGGTATCCGTATGGGCGAAGTGGCTGCGCAGCGCGTGCTGGAGTTGCCGTGGAGACGATAAGCGTAATTGGAGTAATTATCAGGTAGTGACTTACCCGTCGCAGGAACAATGGGAACGCAGATGACGCAGACCGGGCAGATTTTCGCGGATGTTGTGACGTTCAAAATCCGCTTTTATCCGCCCCATCCGCGTTCCCATTGATGTCGCGTTGATCAGGTCGCAATTTGCATTAATGACCCCAATGACCCCTAATTTCCCTCCCGGTATTTCTCCCAGGTCGTTTTGGAATACTGTTCTTCAGCGGCGAATTTGAGTTCCTTCAGGATATCGGCCGGTTCTTTGTAACCCGGAGAGATCATAATGCGCTCGTATTTTTCATTCAGGTAGACAAAATTCGGATATTGCATCTTGCCGTCGAGCAGGGAGTAGGCGAGTTCATGCACTTTTCCGGCCGCTATATATTTGAAGGTATGGCCATTGAACTGAATGTCCTCTTTTTGTTCGGCATTCAGTTTCACCGGATAAAAGTTGGCTGCGAGGTAAGCAGCCACCGTCGAGTCGGCAAACGTGGTTTTATCCATACGTTTGCACCAGCCGCACCAGTTGGTATACACGTCCACGATGATCTTTTTGGGGGCAGTTTTATTGAGTTCCACTGCTTCCTCCCAGGTGTACCATTTGAGCGCGCCGGCAGGAGGAACGGACGTTGACTTTTGAACGGTGAATGCAACCAGACCGGCGGCAATCAAAAATGCAGCGGTGGCGAAAGCGACTTTTTTCATCTTTTGAAAATAATTGTCGGTGAAAATACCGCGCAAAAATACCCCGAAAGGCAACGCGAAAGTTTTAACGTTTCGTCAAAGGCAAAAAAATGGCTTTCCTGCTTTTCTACATCACCCACCCCGACGAAGTGACGGCCCGTAGTGTCTCCGAACATCTTGTAAACAAACGGCTTGTGGCCTGCTCCAACATTTTTCCCATCACGAGCGCCTATTGGTGGCAAGGCGCAGTGCAACACGAAGGCGAATGGGTGTCCATCGTAAAAACGCGGATGGACCTGGAAAAAAAGGTGGAACAGGAAATCCAAAAAATCCACCCCTACGAAGTGCCGTGTATCCTGCGTTTCGAGGTGCGGGCGAACGAGGCATACGAACGGTGGATTGACGGAGAAACGGTGGACGGTAGACGGTAGACGGTGGACGGTAGACGGTGGACGGTAGACGGTAGACGGTAGACGGTGGATATTGGACATTGGACATTAGACATTGGACATTGGAAACCAATCATTTAGTCAAATGCCCATTGTCAAAAATCCAATGTCCGGCTACTTATATTAGAATTTGCAGAAGAAGATTGGCACAGAAATTTGAACACCCTCTACCGTCCACCGTCCACCGTCCACCGTCTACCGTCCACCGTCCACCGTCCACCGTCCACCGTCCACCGTCCACCGTCTACCGTCCACCGTCCACCGTCTACCGTCCACCGTCTACCGTCCACCCTCTACCGTCCACCCTCTACCGCGCATACGGCGCCGCATCCTGCCCGCAAAACTCGCCTGCGAGGTATTTGTAATAAGCGGTCACACCGATCATGCCCGCGTTGTCGGTGCAATATTGGAATGCCGGGATGTAAGTCGCCCAGCCTTCTTGTTTTCCCATCTCTTCCAACGCTTTGCGCAGACCCGAATTGGCGCTGACGCCTCCGGCAATGGCAATTTCCCGGATTCCCGTCTGGCGGGCGGCTTTGCGGAGTTTTTTCAGCAATATGGTGACAATGCTTGTCTGGACGGAGGCGCACAAATCCGCCAGATTCTCCGCAATAAAATTTTGATTTTCAGCGACCTCTTTTTTTAAAAAGTACAAAATCGAGGTTTTGAGCCCGCTGAAACTGAAATTCAGATCCGGGACCGCCGGTTCCGGAAAAGGGAAATGCGCCTGTCCTTCGCGGGCGAGTTTGTCGATCAGCGGCCCGGCGGGATAACCGAGCCCGAGTAATTTGCCCGATTTATCGAAAGCTTCGCCTGCCGCGTCGTCGAGCGTTTCGCCGATGATCTCCATGTCGAGATAATCGCGCACCAGCACAATTTGCGTATGACCGCCGCTCACAGTGAGGCACAGGAAAGGGAATTTCGGCTTGGAGTCTTCGGCAAAATGTGCCAGCACATGCGCCTGCATATGGTTGACCTCGATCAGCGGCAGGTTGCGGCTCAATGCGAAGGCTTTGGCAAACGACGTACCGACGATCAATGAACCCATCAAACCCGGGCCGCGGGTAAAAGCCACTGCATTTATATCCGTTTTGGCGATCCCCGCTTTTTTCAGTGCCAGCTCCACCACCGGTATCATATTCGCCTGATGCGCCCGCGAAGCGACCTCCGGCACCACGCCGCCGTATTGCCGGTGGGCTTCCTGGTTGGCGATGCAATTGGACAAGACCACCCCGTCGCGTATAATAGCCGCGGAGGTATCGTCGCAGGAGGATTCTATTGCTAATATCGTTATTCCGTTATTTTTCATCATTCCGAATGGCAAAAGTATAACTTTCGATGCGATGGAAAGTTTAAGTCCGCGGGATGTTCCAGCCATCTCTCCATAACTGCACATTTGTGCCGTCGTTGGGCGTCCCCGCCAACGACAATTCACCACATCCGCCAGGCGATATTGCTCTCTTTTTCTCCTGGCTGATGTGAAAATCCGCTGTTGGCGAGGACGCCCAACAGCGGCATAAAGCGCTTGTGCATCGTATTTACATTGTTGCAAAATTCAGGGTGGCTCCTGTTAATTTGGCACGATTCTTTGTCGCTACATGCGCGCTGCCGAATGGATATCCCCGGCAGCAAACCATAAAACGGATTACATCATCCACGCGTTTCTGAGTATGTTCGGATCATCGAGTACGAAAAACAAACCCCCGGCGGCTTCACCCGCCACCCTCGGCGACGGCGCCGTCACTACCGTCATTGCCAAAGGCACCGTGATCGAAGGGAAATTCATTTGTTCCGAAAACGTCCGCCTCGACGGGGCCATTCACGGCGAAGTAAAGGTGGACAAACGCTTCGTAATGGGCGATACCAGTTATGTTCAGGGCAACATCAATGCCCGTGACGCTGCCATCAAGGGCAAAATAAAGGGCGATGTGCTGGTGAAAGAGGCGCTCCACCTGATGGAGACCGCCGTTATCGAAGGCAACATCACCGCCAAAACGATGGTAGTGGAAGAGGGCGCCCGCTACAACGGATCCTGCCATATTGGGCAGGCGGTACCGGCGGCACCCGTTGCTGCGGCGAAGCACTAAGCAATTGGCAAACAATGAATTGAGGCCGGTAATTGTAAACTGTGCATATTTGCTGCCGGTTTGCTTGCCCGTTGGGAGACTTTGACGGGAAGCATCGCTTCTTTTGCAGTATGGATAAGCACGTTTTTGACTTCATCAATCCGGGGTTCAGCGCCGCCTCATCGGAGCACTGTGCCCTGAATGTTGTTGTCGGAACGGAAGGTTTTTCTTTGTTGGCGACAGGGAAAAATGCGGCGATCCAGGCACTCAAATACCGGGATTTTGCCAACCCCGGTCGCGATTTCAGGGATGTGGAAACGGCTGTTCGCACCGTTTTTGGCTCGGAAACGATTTTTTCTTTCCCCTATGCGTCGGTTCACTGCGCCTTTTTCAACCTGAACGCGACGCTTGTACCGCGTCGCCTGTTCACTCCCGACGACTTGCCGGCTTATTTCAAACTTTTGCTGCACCCGGCAGAATTCACCTATCACTCCGACCACTTGCCTGAATTCGATTGCTACCTGATTTACGCGGTCGAGCCGGAGATAACACGGATGTGCGAACAATATTTTCCGAATGCCACCCTGTCGCACCTGGCTACCGGCCTTTTAAAAAACTGGCAGCGCATGGCGCCGTCCGATCATTACAAGGTGTTTCTCAACGTTCGGAACCAGGCCGCCCAAGTGGCGGTGTTCGATCGCCAGAACCTGTTGTTGTACAATGCCTTTCCCTTCCGGAAAGCGAGCGACCTGCTTTATTTCGTGTTGCTGGCTTACGAGCAGTTTCGCCTCGACCCCATGGAAACTGCCCTGACCGTTTCAGGGCACATTGCGGAAGATTCGGAAAATTTCCGGCTCCTTTACCGCTATGTGCAAACCATCCGGCTGGCTCCGCTGCCGGGGTTTGTTGCGCTGCCGGAAAGCGCCGCAAATTTGCCGGAACACTTCTGGTTCGATTTATTTTGCCTGCAATCATTCCCGATCACCGCTAATCGCTGACTCCCATGAGGATAATAGGAGGAAAATTCAAAGGCCGCCGCTTCAATCCGCCCGCCGACAACTGGCCGACGCGACCGACCACCGACTACGCGAAGGAAGCTCTTTTCAACATCCTGAACAACCAACTGGATTTTGAAGCGTCGAAGGTGCTCGACCTGTTCGGCGGCACGGGCAGCCACAGCTACGAATTCATTTCGCGAGGCTGCGAGGACGTGACCTACGTGGACAAATTTGCCGACGCCGTGCGGTTTGTGCGCAAAACGGCGGCGCAACTCGGCATCGAACAATACCTGAAAATTTATCAGATGGATGTGTTCCGCTTCATCGCACATACCACCCAACAATGGGACTACATCTTCGCCGGCCCGCCGTATTCTTTGCCGACCATCGACACGATCCCCGACCTGATCTTTGAGAAAAATCTGCTCCTTCCCGACGGCCTTTTTGTGTTGGAACACAATCCGCATCACGATTTTCTGAACCACCCGCATTTGGTGGACGTGCGGAATTATGGAAAGACGATCTTCAGTTTTTTCAGGTGAGATTTGGGATATTGGGATATTGGGATATTGGGATATTGGGATATTGGGATATTGGGATATTGGGATATTGGGATATTGGGATATTGAGATATTGGGATATTGAGATATTGAGATATTGAGATATTGAGATATTGAAATATCCCAATATCCCAATATCCCAATTACTGCCTGCAAATCAGTGTAATAGGCTCGGTCGTAATTTTATTGCTGACATTACCCGTGCGGTCTTTGATGTAAATCCGGTAAAACACCGTATCGAGTTGTTGCGGCGCATTTTTCGAGGTGTCGCAGGGCGGATAGGTGATGCCGTTGATGGGCGGGAAAATGCAGCACGTGGTGGGCAACGCGATGGTGATCATTCCGGAAATGCCGTTGCCGGCGCCCTGTGGCTCGATGTAAGGTATCGCATAGGGATCCTGCGGAAAAGAATCCCGCCCGTCCTCGATAAATATGTTCGGTTCGTTGTTTTGGGAACCGAGGTCGCCATTGCCGTCTGTGAAGTTGAACATCACCATCACCGTGTCGGGTCCCAGCTTCGATTGCCGCATCAGATTTTTGGAAAGTCCCACAAATTCGATCACCGGCTCGTCGGGATAATTGGGCGGCTTTACACAAAATTGAAAAAGCCCGGCGGCAGCGACGGCCAGAAAAAGGGCAGCGGCGAAAACAGTTTTCTTCATAGCATTCACGCAGGTTGTATTTTGCGCTCAAAATTGGATTTTTTTTCGGACATGCAAACACCGGAACGGGCGGATTTATTGCCACTGCTGGCAGATTTGGACGGCGATCGCTTCGAAGAGGCCGCAGAAGCGGTATTTCGCTATCAGGCCGCTCACAATCCGCTGTATGCCAGATACCTCGAATTGTTGGGTCGTACCCCTTCTGCTATCCACCGTCCACCGTCTACCGTCTACCGTCTACCGTCCACCGTCTACCGTCTACCGTCCACCGTCTACCGCCCACCGTTCCTGCCCATCCGGTTTTTCAAAACGCAAAAAGTGACGACCGGTTCGTGGACGCCGCAAACCGTGTTCACCAGCAGCGCCACCACCGGCCAAACGCCTTCGCGCCATCTCGTGTGCGATTTGGAATTTTATGTGGAAAATGCCCGTCGCGGGTTCGCGTACTTTTACGGCGACCCTTCGGAATGGCGGATTCTGGCCTTGTTGCCTTCTTACCTGGAACGCGGCGGTTCGTCGCTCGTAGCCATGGCCGATCATTTTATCCGTCTTTCCCGATACCCTGAAAGCGGCTTTTTCCTGGATGATTTCCAGCGCCTTCGCGACGTGCTTTTATCGTGCCGGTCCGATGGTTATAAAACGTTGTTGCTCGGCGTGAGCTTCGCGCTTCTGGATTTTGCCGAACGTTTTCCGATGGATTTGTCCGGCATCACCGTCATGGAGACGGGCGGCATGAAAGGCCGTCGCCGCGAGATAACCCGCCCGGAATTGCACGAAATGCTTTGTTCCGCTTTTCAACTGACCGCGATCCACTCGGAGTACGGCATGACGGAATTGTTCTCCCAGGCCTATGCACAAGGCGGTTCATTGTTCACTCCCGCACCGACCATGCGGGTAATGGCAACCGAGATCAACGACCCTTTTTGCCCCGTAGCGCCGGGCCGCACGGGTGTATTGAACATCATCGATCTGGCCAATCTGGACACCTGCAGTTTTATCCAGACGGAGGATGTAGGCAAGGTATATGCAGATGGCCGTTTCGAGGTATTGGGGCGGCTCGACGTGGCGGAAATGCGGGGGTGCAATCTGATGGTGGAATGAGGGCGAGGGGAATGAATTTCAGGGGCAGGGCAGAAAAAAATTTTGAAATAAAATTTTTTTCTGCCCTGCCCCTGAAATTCATTTACAGATTTAAAAACCGGAAGGTGCAAGGTATATGCAATGACTTATAATGACCCTTAATGACTCTAAAATTATGACGCGAATCGGCTTACTCTCCGACACCCACTCTTACCTCGACGAGAAGGTATTCCAATACTTCGCCGAATGCGACGAGATTTGGCATGCCGGCGATTTCGGAAGCGTTGAAGTAGTGGATAAATTGAAGGCGTTCAAACCTTTGCGCGGGGTGTACGGCAATATAGACGGAGCTGCCATCCGGGCAGAAATGCCGCTCGACCTGCGTTTCGAGTGCGACGGCGTGCCGGTTTTTATGACGCACATCGGCGGTTATCCCGGACGTTACGAACCCCGGGTACGGAAAATTTTACAAGCTGACCCGCCACGCAACGGCCTGTTTATCAGTGGGCATTCGCATATCCTGAAAGTGATGCCGGACAAAACAATGGGTTTTCTGCACATCAACCCCGGCGCCTGCGGCAACGAAGGCTGGCACAAGGTGAAAACGCTCGTCCGATTTACGCTGGACGCCGGAAAAATCAGCGATCTGCAAATTATCGAACTCGGCAGCAGGGGTATTCAGCGCGGAAATGAAAAAATGGGCTAAATTTGCGGGTCGTTAGAGTAATTGGAGTAATTAGGGGCGTGTCACCAATGACCATGACTTCAATTTTCCCCGGTCCTGTAGTTCAATGGATAGAATAGAAGTTTCCTAAACTTTTGATATGGGTTCGATTCCCGTCGGGACCACCAGAATTATTTTAAACCGCCGTAACTCGTTTTAAATCAGCGAGTTGCGGCGGTTTTGTTTGTTGTGCTATTTCACTGTGTTTCACCTTTCACGTAAACCCCAACGCAAGTTTCAAACTGAAGAACAAAACTGTGGCTGGGCTGGCTTGGTATTGGGAAAGAAAGAATGGCAATTTTCTCTGCAGCATGAGTTGTCACATGCCTCGATGGGTACAATAATACCGGGCTTCCGAACCTGCTCTACGTGTTTGAGGCAGATCAAAACTATTCTGCACACTAAACTGGTGCATTCGTCGGACGATTTTAATTCGTCAGACGAATGCACCAGGAGCATGCGTTAAAAGTCAGTACCGCCGCTTGAGCAAATACCGCCGTCCGCTGTCCACCACACTGATCTGCGCTACTTCCCAACCTTCGGCGTAAAACATATTGAGGCCATCCACTAAGCTTCGGAAATCGTATCGTTTGCCGTATTCATCGGTCACGTGGTCTTCTTTGGGATTGGCCTGGCCGTAATCCACCTGGAAGGTACAGCGCCCATCGGTGCGGAACTGCGGGTCGAGTTCAATGTATTGGCCGGTATTGTCGGGCGTGAGTTTGACGCCTTCGACGTAGATCTGAGCGGAGAGGAGGCCGCTACCGGCGAGCGCGAAGAAGAAAGAGAACAATACCTTTTTCATTACTAAAATAATTTTTTTGACATTGGACGTTGGACGGATGGACGTTGGACGGATGGACGTTAGACGGGTGGACATTGGACGTTGGACGGGTGGACATTGGACATTGGACGGATGGACATTGGACGTTGGACGGATGGACATTGGACGTTAGACTGAGGTGCGTTTGTCCAGACGTCCAATGGGGAATGTTCAAAAAAGTGTGTCAATATCAAACTAAAACATTGATTTTCAGATGTTTAATTTTTAAATAACCTGCATTTTTGAACACTCCCGTCCAATGTCAAACGTCTACCTGTCCAATGTCCAACGTCTACCCGTCCAATGTCCAACGTCTACCCGTCCAATGTCAAACGTCTACCCGTCCAATGTCCAACGTCTACCCGTCCAATGTCAAACGTCTACCCGTCCAATGTCCAACGTCTACCTGTCCAATGTCAAACGTCTACCCGTCCAATGTCAAACGTCTACCCGTCCAATGTCCACGCTTATTTTTCGGACAAAGAAAAAGGCGAAAAACAATTTGCGCACGGTCTTAACCGGAGATTAACCGGCTTAACGTTTTTTAACAACCGGCCTTAACGTTTGGCTTCAGCGCCAAACATCCGCAGCGCATTGGCGGTGGTGACGCGCGCCACTTCGGCAAACGGCAATACTTTCACTTCCGACAACATTTCCGCCACCAGCCGGATGTAAGCGCTTTCGTTGCGCTTGCCCCGGTGTGGCACGGGGGGCAGGTAAGGCGAGTCCGTTTCGAGTACGATATGCTCGAGCGGTATCTCTTTCAACACCACCGGTAATTCCGATTTAGGGTAAGTCAGCGTACCGCCGATGCCGAGCATAAAACCGAGGTCTATCATACGTTTTGCCTGTTCCAGGGTGCCTGAAAAACAGTGAAAGATGCCGCGCAGGCGCCCATCCTGACCTTTGCTCACCAGTTCGAGGCACTCTTCGTTGCTTTCGCGGGAATGGATGATGATGGGCAGACCGAGGTCTTTTGCCCATTCGATCTGGCGGGCAAAGGAGATTTTCTGAATTTCCAGGGTGGATTTGTCCCAATACAGGTCAATGCCGGTCTCGCCTACGCCCGCCCAGGTGTGCTCGCCAAGCCATTTTTCCACCACCGCGAGTTCCTGTTCGTACGTACCGGGCTGCACCGATCCGGGATGCAAACCCATCATGGCGAAGCAGTTGTCCGGAAACGCCGCTTCCAGGTCCAACATGGGCTGTATGGACTCCGCGTCAATATTGGGCAGGTACATGCGGGTCACGCCCGCGGCGATGGCGCGGCGCACCATGTCGGGCCGATCGGCGTCGAATTTACGGGAGTAGAGGTGGGCGTGGGTGTCGACAAGTTGCATCATAAAAGAAAAACGCCATAAGTTGTTAACTTACAGCGTTTTAGGTCGGGATGACTGGATTCGAACCAGCGACCTCGTCGTCCCGAACGACGCGCGCTACCGGGCTGCGCTACATCCCGTTTTGGGGAGCCGGACAAGGGATTTGAACCCTCGACCTGCTGATTACGAATCAGCTGCTCTACCGCTGAGCTAATCCGGCTGAAAATGCTTTTCGTTCAAAGCGGCGGCAAAGATACATACACCTGTGAGAAACAGACAAGGAAGGTTTGAAATTTTCCTGAAATTTTCATTTCGTCAACCGCGTGGCGTGATAGAATTGGAAAATGTACGTTCGAGGGGGCTGCCTTACATGACCCATACGAATCAGGCGCTAACAAGCATGTGACCTTTTATACGGTTTCCCGCAAATTTTTCTGCGAAAATCTGCGGGAAATGGCTCTACGCGCCTACGCCCTGATTTTCCTGATCCATCATCTGTTATGCCTGAAAAACAAAAAACTGAATCTGTTTTTCAAAGGACGAGATCAAGACCTTTGCAGTGAAAAAATCAATCGTTTATGTCACAGGCAAAATGGTTCGACCGGAAATTCGACTTCGATTACTCGGAAAATATTTTCCCTTCCATCATCGAACGGCTGAGTGGGACGCCCGTGCGACTGGAGGAAAAAATCGGCTTATTGCCGCCCGAAATTTTGGCTGTCCGGCTGGATGACAAATGGTCTATCCTCGAAAACATCGGCCACCTGATTGACCTGGAACCGCTTTGGCAAGGCCGCCTGGACGATTTTTTGGCGGGTAAAACCGAACTGCGGCCCGCTGATCTGCAAAATACCCAAACCCACCAGGCCGGCCACAACAGCGCCGCGCCGGCGAATTTACTCAAAAATTTCCGGCGGATGCGCGAAGAAACGGTCGCAAGGCTTCTTCCGCTAAGCGAAGAGATCATTTTCCGAACCGCCTTGCACCCCCGCCTGAAAACGCCGATGCGACTGATGGATTCGTTTTTGTTTGTGGCCGAACACGACGATCACCACCTGGCACGTATCACTGAGATAAGCAGGCGGACACTGGATTTTTGACATTGGACGATTGACCTTGACAACCTATCATTTGGTCAAATGTCCAATGTCAAAAATCCAGTGTCCATGTACTTAAAACGATTTGACATAACACCCGGCACTGATCTACTCCCGTTATCACCGGGGTTACGTTTGCTTCCAAATCTTATAATTGGCTTCCATCTCCTTCCTGTTTTTCGGCATCACCCGCAGCGGTTCGCAGGGGCGGAGGGACTCGTAACATTGTGCGGGCAATTGTTGATACAGCCGGGTGCCTTCGGTTTTCCAGGCGATCATCTCGTCGCTGACTTCTTTTACGATTTTACCGGGATTGCCTACTACCATACTGCGCCGGGGGATCTTTTCGCCGCTTTTAATGAAACACAAGGCGCCGATGATACACTCTTCGCCGATCTCTACTTCGTCCATGAGAACTGCGTTCATACCGACGAGGCTGTTGCGACCGATCGTGGCTCCGTGAATGATGGCGCCATGACCGATGTGCGCCGATTCGCGGAGTGTCACCGTAATGCCCGGAAACATGTGTATCGTACAGTTTTCCTGTACGTTGCAGCCGTCCTCTATGATGATCCGTCCCCAGTCGCCGCGAATAGCCGCGCCGGGGCCCACATATACGTCGCGCCCGATGACGACATTGCCGGTGACGGCCGCCTGCGGATGGATAAAGGCGCTTTCATGGATGACGGGGCGAAAGCCATTGAATTCGTAGATCATCCCAATTAGTTTTTGATAATGAAGAGTAGCAAAAGTCGGGAATGCCGGTCAGAAACTTCATTTCGGTTTTCGTTTACTCATTTTTTTGCAAAAAGCCTCACTCTTTGCCACCTCATCCGAAAAATCAGCGTCACTTTAGTGTCACGAACACGGCGCATATATTCATCTCCCCCTGTGCTGCCTACTTTTGCGCTCTAAAAGTTTTTCCATGCATTCGCCCAATCCGCAATCCGCAATCCGCAATCCCCAATCCCCAATCCCCGATCCCCATTCCCCCGCCCCGCTTTTTCTTCGCGCGGCCAACGGTGAAGCCACCGAACGCCCTCCCGTTTGGCTCATGCGCCAGGCCGGGCGCATCCTGCCGCAATACCGGGCGCTCCGTTCCAAATTCCCCGATTTCAAGGCATTCGTCAAAACGCCTGAAGCGGCGGCTGAAGCGACCATCCAACCCGTGGACGAACTGGGCGTTGACGCCGCCATCGTTTTTTCCGACATCCTGGTGGTGCCGGAAGCGATGGGGCTGGACTATGAGATGGTAGAAGCGAAAGGGCCCCGTTTCCCAAAAGTAATTGAAAACCAGAATGATGTAGCAGGTTTAATATCGGGAGTTATGGCAGCGGAACGCCTCGCCTACGTCTACGAAGCCCTGCGCATTACCAAACGCGAACTCGCGGGGCGTGTACCGCTGCTCGGTTTTGCGGGCGCTCCGTGGACGATTCTGGCCTACATGGTGGAAGGCAGTGGCAGCAAAACTTTTTCCAAGGCCAGGCGGATGTTGTATGCGGAGCCGGAACTTGCCCATGCCTTGCTGCAAAAAATCACCGATACCACCATCCAGTACCTTAAAAATCAGGTGACCGCCGGCGCCGATCTGGTGCAAATTTTCGATTCGTGGGCAGGCGAATTGCCGCCGGAGCATTACCGCGTTTTTGCCGTGCCCTACCTGGGCCAAATTTGCGAGGCGCTTCCCGAAGTGCCGAAAACGATCTTTGCCAAGGGCGCCTGGTTTGCCCTCGAAGATTTAGCCAACCTGCCTTGCCAGGTCCTCGGACTGGATTGGAATATCACGCCAGAGTTTGGGAAAAAATCAAGCGGCGGAAGGAAAGTATTGCAGGGCAATCTCGATCCTTGTGCGTTGTATGCCGACACGAAATCCATTGAAAAAGAAACATTTGCGATGATCCGCGCTTTTGGCGGGCATCATATCGCCAACCTTGGCCACGGCGTTTATCCAGATACGCCGCTCGATGGAGTGCGGGCGTTCGTGGAGGCGGTGAAATCCTTCCGGTGGGAACTTTAATATGCTCCCGGCGGATCGCGAAAAAAAGTCACTAATAGAAAAGTAGCCACGGGTCCCAAAAACAGCGACAGCAAAAACCAATTTAGTCCGCTCCTTTGTTTGGATTGAGCCAGGCCGGCGTTGATAAGGCTGAGCGTACCCCAACCGACGAAATATACATCATTCATGATTGGATGGATTTTTGCACAAAAATAAAAAACCTGCCAGGCAGAACCCGGCAGGTTTTCTAATTTCGTATATTTCGTAAGTCATTGTAAATCAACGAACCGGAAAGCCCTCCTGTTCCCACGCGGCCATACCGCCATCGAGGATGGCGACGTCCTGATAACCCTGGTTCATCAAAAACCTGGCTGCCTGCATGCCTTTGCTGCCCCTACCGGACACGATCACTACCGGTTTGTTCGACGGCAATTCGTTGTAACGCTTGTCCAGTTCGCTGAATGGCAGATGAACGATCTGTTTTACGTCTGCTTCTTTCGCGTTGGCGCCCATTTTATCGCGGACGTCTACCAATACGCTCCCCAACATATAGGCGGCATATGCTTCGCGGGGGGAAAAATTCTTGAGTGCAGTCATGTTTTTAAAAATTTCAGATTAACAAATAATTGTTTTCGGTTTCGGCTGTAAAGTTATACTAAATTCTTTTAAATCCGCAAATCGTAAAATGAGAAATTTGTTCATTTTTAAAATTCAAGAGGAATGTAGAAAAAAATCAATGTTAGAAAAATAAACTTTAAACACAACCTTGATTCGCCGAATTTGGTTTTGAATTAGGATTGGCAAAAAATGACCGTAGTTTTGCCGCGCATTTTGCTCTAACTGAATTTTTAACCAAAAAAATGCTCTCCGAAGCGGCGTTCTTCATTTCCGGAGCGGGTTAGGGGAGTGGAATTCAACATGAAAGAAGTATTTATCGTCTCTGCCGTGCGCACCCCCATTGGAAGTTTCGGCGGGGTGCTGGCAGGCATTTCCGCGACGCAATTGGGAGCAACCGCCATCAAAGGCGCTTTGGAAAAAGCCGGTATACAGGCTGCTGAAGTTAAGGAAGTCCTGATGGGCAACGTCGTCAGCGCGAACCTCGGCCAGGCGCCGGCGCGGCAGGCGGCGCGTTTCGCGGGCTTGCCCGACAATATTCCGTGCACGACCATCAACAAAGTATGCGCTTCGGGTATGAAGGCGATCACTTTCGGCGCCCAAAGCATCATGCTGGGCATCAACGACATCGTCGTGGCAGGGGGCATGGAGAATATGTCGCAAATACCTTACTACCTGCCCAATGCGCGCTGGGGCTACAAATTCGGCAACGGCGAACTCGTGGACGGCCTCGCCAAAGACGGGCTGACCGACGTATACAACCAGAAAGCGATGGGCGTGTGCGGCGACGCGACGGCAGCGAAATACAACATCAGCCGGGAAGAGCAGGATGCGCACGCCATTGACTCCTACAAGCGCGCCGCAGCGGCCACGGAAAGCGGCCTTTTTAAATCGGAGATCATCCCCGTCGTTATTCCACAGAAAAAAGGCGATCCGCTGCAAGTCGTTGAAGACGAGGATTATAAAAAGGTGATATACGATAAAATTCCCACCCTGCGTCCCTCTTTTTCACCCGACGGCACGGTGACGGCCGCCAATGCCAGCAATATTAACGACGGCGCTACGGCGCTCATTCTGGCCAGCGAAGAAGCGGTAAAACGGTTCGGCCTCAAACCCATCGCCAAAATCCGCGGCTTCGCCGACGCGGAACAGGAACCGGAGTGGTTCACTACATCGCCCACCGTCGCAGCGCCGAAAGCACTGAAAATGGCCGGACTGACGAAAAACGATATTGACTTCTTCGAAGTGAACGAAGCCTTCTCCGTCGTCGCGCTGGCCTTTGAAAAAGTAATGGAAGTGCCGCACAGTCAGACGAATGTGTTCGGCGGCGCGGTAGCCATCGGCCACCCGCTGGGCGCTTCGGGCGCGCGCATCGTAACCACGCTCAACAACGTGCTGCAACAGAAAAACGGCAAACTCGGTCTCGCGGCCATTTGCAACGGCGGCGGCGGAGCGACGGCGATCGTGATCGAGCGGGTGTAACGGTGGACGGTAGACGGTGGACGGTAGACGGTAGACGGTGGACGGAAAAACGGAGATAAACTTTTTCTGTCCATTGGAAGCCGTCTGCCGTCTATCGCCCCAACCATACTTTTCCTTCTTGTACCGGTTGCTCGCCCTCTTTATAAACCATGCCTTGCCACACCCGGTTGTTGCTGAAGCGGGCCCGGACCTTCCAGAAATACACACCTTGCGGCAGGGGCACACCATTGTAGGTGCCATCCCAACTTTCGGCAGGATGCCCCCGGTCGAGCAGGGTACTGTGAAACACACACTGGCCATTGGGAGCAAAAATACTGATTTCATATTCCGCTAAATTGGAACCGGCAGGGAGAAAGAGCCGCTCGCCGTCTGTTCCATAATCGGGCGTAAGCGCATTGGGGATGAACAAACTTCCGAAAAAATCGGGCTCGAGCGTCAGCGAGGCGGTATCTGGGCAATTCAGCGCATTGGTGACGATGAGCGTCACGATTTTTACCCCGACGGTATCGAAACGGTACACCGGATTTTGTTCGGCAGAAAAACCCTGTCCGTCGCCAAAATCCCAATCCCAACCCACGACATCGGGCGATGACGTGTCGAAAAAGCGATATATTCCATTCGGCACAACAGTGGTATCCGTCACTGGTTCGGCAGTGAAGCCGGCGGTGGGAGAAGGTAGTACCCGCACATAAGCCACACGTCGGAGGCTGTCGAAACACACCGAATCCGCTGATACCTGTAAGGTTACGGTATAAACACCGGGCTGTCCGTACAGGTGTGCGGGAGCAAACTCCGCTGATGTCGTACCATCGCCAAAGTCCCATGAATAATGATTGACATTCAGTGAATTGTTATCAAAATACACCCAATCGTCCATACAAACGACCGAGTCCGGCAGCGAAAAGCCGGCAACCGGTTGGGCGTATATGGTAAGCGCTTCGGTCAAAGTATCGCGGCACATCCACTGGTTTGTGGCCAGGAGCGTCACGGTAAATGGTCCGCCGTTGTTGACCGTAATGGCAGGGTTTACCTGGTCGGACGACTGGCCGTTTTGAAAACTCCACAGGTATGCGTCGGCGTCTGTGCTGTTGTTTTGAAAAATTAACTGGGCAGGCGTTTCGCAGAGGTTGGTTTGCACGACTGAAAATCCGGCGACAGGTTTCGGACGCACGTTAATGGGAAAAATTGTTGTGTCGGCGCTGCAATTAAAATTATCCGTCACCGTCACGCCGAGTGTGTACACGCTGTCGGTATAGTACAGATGCGAGAATGACATGCCGACGCCGGTTGAGCCGTCGCCAAAGTCCCATTTGTAGGTGCTCGCGCCCGGCGTAGTCCCTTGCCCGGTGAACAGGAACGGCTGACAGCCTTCTTTACCGGGCAATGACACCGCCGGAACGGGCAATTCTCTGACGGTTAAGGAAGAATATACCGTATCAGGGCAAAGATGGGTTTCGGAAAAAACGGTTAATGTCACCGTGTATGTACCCGCCTGTGCATACACATGACCGGGAGAAAGTACGGTCGAATCAATGGTGCCGTCGCCGAAATTCCAATATGCCCCGGCGATACCCAAAGAAGTATTGTCAAAAAAAATCGTGTCGGAACGACACACATATGGGGCATGGACAAAGGAGGCCGTCGGTGCGGGCCATACCGTAAGCGACTGAAAAGCGGTGTCATAACCGCAACCATTGTTCACGTACTCGTAAATTACAAAATCGCCGGGAGTCGTGAAAGTATGCCATACTGTGTCGCCCGTGGCGGTATTTCCGTCGCCAAAGTTCCAGGTTACGTTCAGGCCGTTGGTGCTCAGATCAGTCAGTTTAAGGGTGCTGTTCTGGCAAATAGCCGGTTTGGGCAAATTGAAAAAGGCCTTCACCGGGTTAGGTTTGACGAGCACAGAATCGCGCAAAGTATCCGTACCACAGGCATTTTCCGCAACTAAAGTGATGATATACAAGGAATCCTGTGTGCCGGTGGTGAAGTATTGCGGCGGCAATTGCGGATCGGTAGAGATCAATGCGCCATTGACATACCATTTAAAAGTATCGGGTTGGCCGGTGGAATAATTGTTGAATGAAACCGAATCAGAGGAGCAAATGGTGCTCTGTGAAGCGCCAAACCGCACAATAGGTCGCGGGTGTACCAGTACCTGAGCCGTGGCCGTTGCGGAGCCGCAGGCGTTCGACGACGTTTGCACGATCGTGTAAATCGTATCAGTTTCTCCCTGAGCGAAAGGATGCGCCACAGGATCAAAACCTGTCTCGACAGGGCTACCGTCACCGTAATTCCAGGTCCAGGCAGTATAATCGTTCCAGGTGGCAAGGTTGCTGAACAACACCGACAGCGTATCACCGCAGCCTTCGGTAAATGCGGGTGCAATTTGCGCCACTGGTGCCGTGATGATTTGGATTTGGCCGGTAGCTGTGTCGCGGCAGTCCGCTTGGTTTTCCAAAATCAGGGTGAGGTTGTACGTGCCGGGGATTTGCCAGGTATGTTCGGCATCGCAGGTATTGGAAGTTTGAGCGTCGCCAAAATTCCATGCGCAGGAAGTACCCGTTCCGCCGCCGCCGGCGAAAGGCCCCAACTGGAGGGGAATTCCGGCACACCAGTTGCCGATCGAATCCAGCGAAGCCGAAGGAATACCCGATACCGCAATAGAAACGGTATCGTAATTGGGACATTGGCTGGTCGGGTCAAGATAAGTATAAACGATGTAGTAGTTGTTTGCAGGTACCGCCGAAGGATTGAACACTCCTCCCGGTGTGACATAGTTGTTCGTTTCCGAAAAAGAACCGTTGGGGGGACTGCCCGTCAGCGTTAATAAGGGGGAATTGGTACAAGCAACAAGATCCGGACCGGCGTATACACTGTCCGTTCCCTGTACCAGAACCGGCAACCCCACTTCTACGGCACAATTTCCTGTTCCATATTGATAAGTATATACGGTGGTTTGATTCAGAGGCGCCGCAGCCGGATTCAGAATAGTGTCCTGCGAAATACCCGGGCCGACCCATTTGCCACCTGCCGGATAGCCGTGCAGCACAATGGGCGGATCAGAACTGCACAGTGGCGCTACGGTGTCGACGCCCAGCGCCGTCAGGTCGAATATTTGGAACGACACGTTGGCCGATGCGGTGTCGCAATCGTTTCCCACCGTAACCGAAATGCTTTTTGTTCCGGCGCCTGAAAAGGTTACCGGGCCGGGATTTGTCCCGATAAAACCCAGCGAGTCGCCGCCCGTAAACACCCAGATAACAAAATCGGGCGTACCGCCGGTCAGTGTGATCACATCATTGGGGTCGAGCGTGACCGGAACGCACCCGTCGTCCACTGTGCCGGGCACAGGTACGGGGGAAAGCCGCGCGACGACAGTGGTATCCCACTGCGGGTTTCCGCACCCCAGCACGTCAGCATGAATATGATACGTGTTTTCGGCGGAAAATGAAAAAACCGGCTCGGGGGCATTGGAAGAGGGAGGGGTCACGCCTGCCGGCGGGGTAACCGTCCAGGCAATGCCTGTCGCATTTTGCATCACGTTTGAAATAACGACCGTTTGCCCCGGCGCACAAATTGTGTCGGCGGAAATGGAAATGGCAGCTGACGCCGGCGGATTGATAGCGAAAGTATCGGCCACAGTGTTGAATCCGCATTCGTTTTCTCCACTGACCAGCACGGTTTTCGTGCCTGTTCCGGAAAAGGTGATGGATTGCGCAGGGCCGTCAAACATGGCAGGCGTTCCTCCCGTGATACTCCAGTGCACAGCGTCGGCCGGATCACCGGAAAGCGTCAGTACGGGTGTGAAGGTAGTATCGCCGCAAAGCGGATCGGTTGGGATGCCGCTCAATGCAACGACGGGTGGCCCGATGACGACAACCGTTTGCGTCCACACCGGGCTGTGACAACCCGTGACAGCCAGCCGCACCACATAAGTTCCGGGTTTGGTAAAGGTCATTTTCGGCTCTTTGTCGAAAGCGGTGGAAGGAGGTACTATTTTGGCGCCGCTGCCGGGATTGGTGGGGAAGGACCAGAAATACGGCGTTAAGCCCGCGGCATTGAGCGAGCTATTAACGGGCATGATGGTGTCATTGACGCACAGTGTATCCGGCAAATCGGCTACGGCAGTGGCAGGCGGACCCACAGAAATAGGCAGCGAATATGTATCGGAGCCACATTCGGCATTCGACACTGTGAGAGAAATGGTATAGTTGCCTTGGGTGGGATATGATACGCCAACAGGGTTTTCAGCAGTGGAAGTATTCGGATTGGCTCCCGGCATTGACCAGGAATATGTAGCATTGATAGAATTTTCACAACTCTGGTTATTGATGGAAACGAGATCGTCGGTACAAACGGCTTGTGGTACGGCGAATTGCGCGATGGGCGGAAAACAAACCTGAACGGGCGTTGCGATCCATTTAAAACTCATTTTATCCGGGACACAATGTTTGATGACCGCCAGCCGGATGATAAAGGTAATGCATTCGCCCGGACAGGTATCGGGTGGAAAAGCATACACGTGTGAAAAAGTCATTGGAGTACCCGCCACCGCAGTGAACGACCCGTCGCCCCAACACACCAGTGTCGAATCCGCATCGGAGGGTACCGTGTTCAGGATGGTGACCGTTTCTCCATTGCAGAACACATCGTCGCCGGTGAACTGCAATCCCACGCCCAAGCTACCGCAGCCTGCCAGAATTGGCCAGGGATTCACGTCGCACCACGCTGAAGTTTGTGCCTGTAATAACGATATATGAAAAATACCGGCGACAATGAATACAGATTTATAGATCGGATAAGGAAAATATATACTGCGCATAAGAATTAAGGTTTATTGCAATCATAAAATATTTTTAATAATTCAATTCAGGTATCCTCTGAAACCTTTACCCGCAAAATGAAAACAATCGGTGCGGCCGCGTTTGCTTTTTTCTTTAAATACAGGGCTTCCCGGCAAATCGAACACCACCGTGATTTCATGCGCCCCGTTGGTGGCGCCGATGCCCAAACCCGTCAGGGGCGCTTCATAATTGTAAGTAACGGTCAAGGCCGCCTTACCTCCCAACCCGGCATTGCCGCCCAGCACCAACACGAGCGCGGTGGTGTTTTGCCCGGCCTCCGGTCTTCGATTGAACGACCATATGCCGCCGAACATCACCCTGTCGTGTTGAGCCAGCATTCCGGCCATGCCACGCTGCAAAGGCTTTTTGCCATCCTGCGCGCCCGCCCAATCGTAACGCATCAGCGGAGTGAGGTACCATGCGGTTACATCGCGGTATTTATCGGTAAGTGGAACGGATACCGTGAGATGCGCAGTCAGCAGGCGTGCCAAGGGCAAAGCGCCCGGCGCTCCTGCAAAAGACACGTTGCGGCTGCCCGTCCATTGGCGCAGCGCGAGGCCGGCGCCGAAAGGCAATTGCATATCTTTTACCGGCAACTGCCCCCGGGCAGCAAGTCCTCCTCCCCAGGTAAAAGTCGTCACGCGGTCGTCGGCCGGCGGCACGAATGCGCCGGGATTGCTGATGCCAAAAACCGGGTCGAGTTGGCCGGAAAAAACCATGCGGTCAAAATCAATAAAACGTTGTCCCCAGGTGCCGCAAAGCCCCAGGTGAAAGGTGGCGGATTCGGAATTGCCCACATAGGCGCCCACTTGTCCCGATGCCTCCTGCACTTTGTAGCCGAAAAACGGCTCGTGGGCCTGCATGACCTGTACGCCCAAGCCCAAGCCACTGTGCACCGCACCGCCGGGTTTGCCTGTCTGTGCCACACGCATAACGGCATCGGCCATTAGTCCGGTCAAACCGGACTGAACGGCGCCCCACTGCCGCCTGTATCCGGCCGACAATCGCGTGCCTGAAGGCACTGAAACATAAGCGGGATTGGTCGCCGCCGGCAGTTGAAAAAACTGAGAAAATTGAAGGTCCTGGCTTGTGGCTGTTTCGCCCGAAAAGAGCCAAAGCGCAAATATGGCGAGTGTGTTTCCAATGATTTTCATGGCGAAAAATACAAATATATTTTTACGATTTCCCCAGCAGCGCGAACATATTCTTTTTATACGCTTCCACCCCCGGCTGGTCGAACGGATTAACGCCCAGCAGATAACCGCTGACGGCACAGGCTTTTTCAAAAAAGAAAAACAACTGGCCGAGGTAATAAGGTGTCGCTTCCGGGATGCGGATCGCAAGATTGGGCACGCCGCCGTCCGTATGTGCCATGCGGGTTCCCTCGGCGGCCTTTTTGTTGATGAAATCGAGCGTTTTTCCGGCTAAATAATTCAGTCCGTCGAGATCATCGTCGGTTTTGAACAGGATAAGGTCCGCTTCGGGTTTTTCGATTTCCAGAACTGTCTCGAACAGCGAACGCCGGCCATCCTGAATGTACTGCCCCATCGAGTGCAAATCGGAGGTAAAATCCACCGACGCCGGAAAAATGCCTTTGCCGTCCTTGCCTTCGCTCTCCCCATATAATTGTTTCCACCACTCGGCGATATAGTGGCAGCGCGGCTCATAGTTCACCAGCAATTCAATGTCTTTTCCCTTGCGGTGCAGGATGTTGCGAACGGCTGCGTAGCGATAGCAGTCGTTTTCGGGAAAAGGTTTTTTGTACAACTTCAGTCCGTCTGCAGCGCCGCGCATCAACGCATCCACATCAATGCCGGCCACCGCAATAGGCAACAACCCAACAGCGGTCAAAACGGAAAATCGCCCGCCCACGTTGTCGGGTACGACGAAGGTTTCGTATCCTTCCCGGGTGGCCAGCGTTTTCAGCGCCCCGCGCGATTGGTCCGTCGTCGCGTAGATGCGTTCGCGGGCGCCGGCTTTGCCGTATTTTTCTTCTAATTTTTGCCTGAAAATGCGGAAGGCGATGGCGGGTTCGGTTGTAGTGCCGGATTTGGAAATGACGTTTACCGAAAAATCGCGGTCGCCGATCACTTCCAGCAGATGGGTGAGATAAGTGCCGGAGATATTGGTTCCGGCGAAATAGACCTCAGGCAGTCGCCGCTTCTTTTTCGGCAGGTTGTTGTAGAAACTGTGTTGGCAAAATTCGATGGCCGCCTTCGCGCCTAAGTATGACCCGCCGATGCCGATGACGACCAATACTTCGCTTTGTTTTTGGATCTTCCTGGCAGCGGCTTTGATGCGTTTGAACTCCGTGCGGTCGTATTTCAGCGGCAGATCGAGCCATCCGAGGAAGTCGTTGCCGGTGCCGGTACGGCTTTCCAGCAATTTAGCGGCGGTATCAACCTGCGGCCCGATGGACGCGAGTTCGTGGCCGGAAACGAATTTTTCAGCAGCGGAAATATCGAATTGTATCATTGTAAGTATGTGGACAAAATAGATTGACATTGGACGTTGGACTATTAGACCTTGGAAACCAACCAGTTAGTCTGATGTCCAATGTCTAAAATCCAATGTCCGGCTACTTAATTCTTTGAAAATCATAAACATGAAGCGATATTTTTACATCCACGGTCCACCGTCCACCCCGCCTTCGTCAAAACTTCGGCGGGCAAGCCGTCCACCGTCACTACACCTTCGCCAATTCCCCTTTCAAATAGTCAATCACCTTGATCTCCACCGGGTCTACGTCTCGGATCTCGGCGAGGTAGTAAGAAACCCAGTCGCCCAGATGAACGAGATAAAAAGCCTTTTCAACCAATGATTTGCCTTTCGACCACACTTCGATGGATGTGCCCGTGAAATGTTCCACGATTTCTTTGTTGATGTTGATACGCGTGGCAGTGCGCTCGAAATCGTCGCGGTTGCGGAGCCACACGACCGCAAGTTCGGGGCGGTTGTTGCGCCAGCCCACCAGTTCGTTGTGGTTCATTTCGGGCACGACGTGGTGCCAGCAGAGCATTTTGGCGTTTTCGTTGATCTGTTGCCGCCAGCGCACCGCTACCGATTCGATGTGGTCGGGCGCGTAGATGACGGGCGTTTTGTCGGCAAGAAATCCGGCGATTTTTTTTGCCTTTTTCTGAATGTCGGCGTCGTCTTTGACGAGCAGTTTTTGGGCTGTTTTTACGGCGGTCAGCATTTTACCGGGGATGAGTTTAGCCGCCCGGAGCACGCCCAACTGCGCTACCACCGAGTAGCCGAGGCAAGCGCGGGGGCTGCTCCAACCGCCGGGCAACTGCACATGATCGAGGCCGTGTTTTTTAGCCAAATCAATCAGCTTGCCGCCGGAAGCGATGCAGATGATCTTCGCGCCGGTGCCGAGCAGTTGCTCGAAAGTACTGATCGTTTCTTCCGTATTGCCGCTGTAGGAAGAGCAGATGGCGAGCGTGTGTTTGTTGATCCAGGCCGGGGCATGGTAACCTTTGCTGACAACGACGGGAAGTTTGCACGACGTGCGCAGGAAGTCTTGTACGAAGCCCCCGCCGATGCCGCTGCCGCCGAGTCCGGAGATAAAAACAGCGCGAAACGGCGCGGTGTGTTTGTTCAGGCTGATCTTTTCGGCCAATGCGAGCGCTTCGCCGAGTTGTTCGGGAAAGCGGGCGATCATTTTATTCATTGAAAGTGTGGATTGAGAATGGTTGAGACTGTAGCGCGGAATCGGGGAGGCGCAAAAGTAGGAGGTTTTCAGAGCAAAAGTTTATTTACCTTTGACATGTGGTACTCGAAGTAATCAACTTATAAACCCGTCATGCAAAAAATCATATTCGCCCTCGCTGTTTTTGGATTCGTCACCTGGTTTGCCTGCCAAAAAGCGGCTTTCAACCGCCCGGTGCAATACATTGCTTTTGTTGGTTTTAATTTTCAGGATACCGTCAAGGCAAAGCGCAACAATTACTCCGATTCGCTGCATATTCTCGCGCTGGAAGATTACCTGCGCCGCATCAATGCAGTGACGAAACCCACGCGTTATCCCGCGGAGTATCGGTTGAAAGTTTTCCAGTGCGACTTCAAGCCAGACACGATGCAGGCCATTTACCGTAGCATTGCCGCCGACAGCAGCATCGTGCTCGTGGTAGACAACACGTGGGGGCGTTATTTCCGCCGGGTAGATTCGCTCGTGCGCGACCGGCTGCCGGTCATTTCCCTCACCGCGGATTTCAACAGCCTCGACTTCGGCAACAACGCCATTTTTCTGGAACCCAACGATCCGCAGCCTTTCTACCTCGTCAATTTCATCCAGAAAGTGATTAAAGCCCCTTCCGTTGGTCTCATCACGGAAAACGACTACCTGCTGCACCAGCAGTTTGAAAAGGTGTTCAGACAATACAAACTGCCCTGTGATACGCTGCTGAAACTCAGGCAGCGGGCATTGGTCAGCAACCAGGTGCCTCCGCAGGACACGCCCGGCGTCATTCTGCAGATACGCCGGGCGCTGGCCTCGACCAATCAGGAGCTTATCCTGCTCAACCTGCACAGCGCCTACGGCAATCTGGTCGTCCGCGCGTTGCAGGAGGCCAGGCGGGGGGAGATACGACCCAAAACCATCATCGGCATTTCTGGGGCCATCAATCTCAAAGACCCGGAATTGCAAGCTCTGACCAAGGAAAAAGGTCACACCATCCTTCGTTACGAGACTGTCGAAGAGGTTTTGCCTGAGGAGGTATACCACTTGAAGGAACGCATCGAAAAACAATTTCCCAAAAAATTCTTCCGGGTCAGAACCGCCGACAACAGCCTGTTGCGTTGCTACGATGCGATGAATATTTTTGAAACGGCGCTCCGCGCGGATAAAACGCAACGGGGCGCTCTCGTCCGGTATTTCCAAAAACTGATCGACCGCAAAGTAACGATTTTCAATGAGTTGTATGAATTCGACAGCACCCTTATCCTTAAACGGGAACCTACTTTCAACCGCATCCAGAGCGGCCGCACCCGCAGTTATCCCACGCAGGTCAACACGGCTGGCGAACCCATCCCCAACCTGCACGTAGGCATTGATATCGTAGACATCAACGACGTTGACATCCGGAAAAATACCTTCAACTGCAACCTGCTGTATTGGGTTATCGTAGACTCCCGGTACATCGAAAAAGAAGGTTACATTGACTTTGCCACGCTCAATTCCCCCGAATCGCGCAACAAGGTGGCGGAAGAACGCGACACCAGCAACAATGTGTTGCGGCTCTACCGCATCAGCGGACAATTCCTGGGCGACTTCAATTCTTTCGATTTTCCTTTTGACCGCCATGAGATCAGGATCCCCATCGAGGCCCTCAGTTCGAGCAACAACATCAAGATCAGTTTCGACTACAGCCGGCTCCAGTTGAAAAACAAGATCGCCGATTTTCAAATGAACGACTGGAATACGGAGGCCTACTACGTTACGCTCGACAACAACGTGTCCAACGCGCTCGGATCGCCCGACAAAGTCACACTCGACTCGAGAGACAGCGCCCAATACCTTGAAAAATACAAAACCCTGAATGTGCATCTGCGGGTGAGCCGGGAGCCCTGGGGTGCGATCATCCTGATCGTGTTGCCGTTCCTGATGTTCAGCGCGTTGCCCATCTTTATCCTGTTCTTCTACAAAGCCAGTTTCGAGGAAGTGGGCGAACTGATCATCACCTCGTTCCTCGCCACGGTAGCGTACTCCATCAACCTTGTGCAGATATCGCCGGCGACGGATTCGATGAACCTCGCCTATATTTTTCTGATGATGACCCTGGGAATCAACTTCTTCTGTTTCATTTACGTTACTTATATAGACAGGAAAAAAACGGGAAGCAGAACGGTTGCCAGTGGAGGCAAACGAAGCATCTTCCGGCTCAGCGGCAAGTTCTGGCTGCCGTATTTACTGCTGATCCTGTTGTTGATGGTGTTTTACTTAGTTTTCAAGCAATAAAAAAGAAACTGAACAATATTTGTGCGAAATTTGCCCAACTCACCTTTTCACACTGCTGCTATGAAAACGAAACATCTGTTTTTCGCTTTAGGGCTGCTGATGCCGTGGACGGGCCGCGCGCTCGACGCAGGCGTCTCTTATGCCGTATATGCCACCCCGGAAAAACCCTATCTCGAAATCAACATCGAGATCGCCGCCGCATCGGTCACCTTCAAACGCGCCGACAGCACCCACCTGCAGGCGAGTGTGGAAACCCTGATCCTGATAAAACAGGGTGAAACCATCGTGAATTATGAAAAATACCTGCTCAACAGTCCGCTCGTAGAATCGCCCCGGGCATTGCTCGATGTCAAACGTATGTCGCTTTCCAACGGCGATTACACGCTGGAGATCACCTTTCAGGATGTGCACGATCCGGAAAACAGGGACGTGTTCAAAACACCCCTGAAAGTGGATGTCGGCAATACGATATATCTGTCGGAGGTACAGTTGCTGCGCAGTTTCCGGCCCGACAATTCGGACAACCCCTTCACCAAAAACGGCTATTTCCTTGAACCTCTGCCGTTTAATTTTTATGACAAGGGCGCTGCGCTGCTGGCTTTTTATTCCGAAATTTACCATTCCGACAAAGTCGTGACTGACGCCACATATCTCGTGCGCTATTTCATCGAGCAGGAAAAAGGCAACGGTGTTAAGAACCTCATCTCAATTGGGAATCAGCGCAAAAAACCTTCGTCCATCGACGCCGTGCTGGTGCAGATGGACATCAACAAACTCGAAAGCGGCAATTATACGCTTACCGTGGAAATCCGCAACGCTGCCAACGAATTGCTGACGTCCCGCAGTCTTGCCTTTCAGCGCAGCAACCCCTTCCTCAACGTTCCGGAAAATGAATTGACGGATGAGATGGTCAGCCAACAATTCGTTCAGAATTTTGGCGAAGACACCCTTCGCTACAGCCTGCGCGCCATTTCAGCGCTTGCGGTCGGAGTGGAAACAGACATGCTGAAAAACATCCTTCAAAATGGCGATCAGAAAGCCATGCGCTTTTACCTGTTCCGTCATTTTATGCGCGAAGACCCCAACAATCCCGAACTGGCTTATAAAAAATTCATGGAGGTGGCGGCGGCGGCGGACACCCGGTTCAGAAGCGGTTTCCGCTACGGTTTCGAGACCGACCGGGGGCGCGCATATCTCCGCTTTGGCCGTCCCGACGATCTCATCCACGTGGAAGATGATCCCGGAGCGCCGCCTTATGAAATCTGGGTGTATTACAAATTCCCGAAAACGCAGCAGAACAACGTCAAATTCCTTTTTTATAACCCCAGCCTTGCGGGGGAGGACTTTATTCTGTTGCATTCCACGGCACGCGGCGAGATCAGCAATCCCCGCTGGGAACGTGTCCTCTATTCCCGCAACCCGACCGAATATGTAGACGGTGACAATTACCATGACGCTACCGGCACTCAGCGCAACCTGGGCCGTAATGCACGGGCATACTTCGAGGATTTTTGATTGCGGATTTCGGATTGCCGAGGGCCGGTTCGTTATGCCGGTGCTTTCACTCCAGCGCATCTGTAAATCCGAAATCCGCAATCCGAAATCAAAAATCCTAATTCCTGTCCTCTTTCGCTTCCTCTCGCCGTTCTATGTAGTCTTCCCACACCGATTTGTAGTCGTAAGTGAGGTAGATCTCCGTATCGAAGGCTCCCCATGCGCCGTTTTCCAGCGCCAGGTTGAGCCGTCGTTCGGCGCCTGCAGGGATTTCCAGAATAATAATGTGGCCGAGCCCCATGGCGATTGTCCACGATACCACTCGTGCATCCTGTGGCGGAAATATATCCCAGAACCCCTGGGCTTCCAGTACCCGGCGGATCTCGGGCAAGTTCTTATTCTGCTGGTGTTTGAGAATAACCGTGACAAGGATGCTGTCGGATATGGGCTCGGCAGGAGCGACGGTGGCAGGACCTTCCACCTGGCTCGAGTCTTTTTTTTCAACGGGCTGCTGTGCCAGTCCGGTTTGGACAACACACAAAAGGCACACACCTGCGAGCAAAATTTTGTTCAACATTTTCAAAAGCCGGATTTCGATAAATTTTGAATGTGCTACGGGCGGCAAAGATATGTTTCCGGCAACGAAAGCATTCCGAAAGTGTCAACTTTTGGAAAGTTCGTGCGGAATGACTTGCACATCCTGATTTTGAAATTACATTTGCCCGAAACAACCAGACGGTAGACGGTAGACGGTGGACGGTGGACGGTGGACGGTGGACGGTGGACGGTAGACGGTGGACGGCCTACAATCAAAGATTATTAGCTGGCAACTACCTCAATCATACTTTTACCACGCATTGTCATTGTCAGCCATCCACCGTCTACCGTCCACCGTCCACCGTCCACCGTCCACCGTCCACCGTCTACCGTCCACCGTCCACCGTCTACCGTCTACCGTCCACCGTCTACCGTCTACCGTCCACCGTCTACCGTCCACCGTCTACCGTCTACCGTCTACCGTCCACCGTCCACCGTCTACCGTCCACCGTCCACCGTCTACCGTCTATATGTTCAAAAAACATCCTTCCGGTCTTCCTTTTCTGTTTTTCACCGAAATGTGGGAGCGCTTCGGCTACTATCTCATGATCGGCATTTTTTTGCTCTACATGACCGATGCGCAGAAAGGCGGCTTGTCGCTCGACCGCGCCGTAGGGTCCGATATTTTTGGTACTTTCATCGCATTGGTTTATCTCACTCCTTTTATTGGAGGTCTGTTGGCCGATAAATTGCTGGGCTACCGGCGCAGTATAATCCTGGGAGGCGTGTTGATGGGCATCGGCTACCTGATGCTGGCGATCCCGAACAACATGTTCTCATTCTACGCCTCGCTCGGTGTGATGATCCTGGGGAACGGTTTTTTTAAGCCCAATATATCGGTGCTGCTGGGTAACCTTTACAACGATGACCGGTACAAACACCTGAAAGACACGGGGTATAGCATTTTTTACATGGGCATTAATATCGGCGCCTTTATCTGCAATTTTTTTGCTGCCTGGCTGCGGCACAACATCGGCTGGGGCGCCGCATTTGCCGCTGCGGGTGTGGGTATGTTCATAGGTGTCATCGTTTTTCTGGTTGGGATGAAACACTACGCCCATGCGGATGTGCGCAAACCCGCTGTGCCGGGCGAAGCGGGCGTTGGGCAAATGCTTTCCTCCGTCCTGCTGCCAGCCATTGTGGCAGGCATTGCAGGCTGGATGTTGCCCGGTAATATTTTTGGTTCCGATTCCACCGATGCATTCCTTTTCGGCAGCATACCTGTTGTTGCGTTCTACCTCTGGATATTATGGAAAGCCGCACCGGAAGACAAACCCCGTATCAAGGTGTTGCTTTCTATTTATGCCGTAGTTGTCGTTTTTTGGGCGATTTTCAAACAAAACGGTACGGCGCTCACCACCTGGGCGGAATTTTACACCGATCGCGAGATGCCCGCCTGGATGGCGGGGCCGGCCGAAAGCCTGCAAATGGCGCAGGTGGTTTCGATGAAAGACACCCTTTATCCAAAGTACGACGGGCAGTTCCGAACCAGCCGCGATGCGGAGGATAAAATTATAAAGGTCAATACTTTCAATCCCTATTTCCAGAATGTCCCGGAGGCCGAACGCCCGCCCGGCGATGGCAGTGTCTCGCTGATCTCGACCGAATTGTATCAATCGGTCAATCCATTTTTTGTCGTCTTGCTCACGCCACTGCTCATCGCTTTTTTTGCCTGGCTCCGGCGACGTGGTAAGGAACCCACCACACCTGCCAAAATTGGGTGGGGTTTGATAATTTCAGCCCTCAGCACGCTCGTCACCGTTTGGGCGGTCTATGCCAGCCACAACGGCGCGGTGAAAGCATCTGCAGGGTGGCTGATTGCTGCCTATGGCGTCATCACAGTGGGCGAGTTGTGTCTCAGTCCGATGGGACTTTCAATGGTGTCGAAAATGGCACCGCGTCACATCACCGGCCTGATGATGGGCGGCTGGCAACTGGCTACTTCCATCGGCAATAAATTGAGCGGGGTATTGGCTTCGATGTGGGATCAATACGACGATAAAGCAGCGTTTTTTTGGGTTAATTTTGTCTTGCTTTCCGTGGCTGCGCTGGCGCTGTTCGCTATGCTGCGATGGCTCAACCGGGTATTCCGGGAACAGGGGCTGAGTTAGCAGTGGCGGTGGCAGTTGCAGTGGCGGTGGCAGTGGCAGTTATTAGGTCAGTAAACGGATACTGGCATGAAATCACTAACTTTCAATTATCATATTTGTCATGTCTACAAAACATAGAACGCCGAAGCAGAAGATTTCCGCTAAAGACCGGGAGGACAACCGCAAGTTTCTCATTGTGCTGGCTATCGCCACTGTAGTATTGATGTTGCTGATGTATCTTATTTTTGTCAGGTAGTACGCTCTTTGCTTCAGCCAGTTTAGCGGGAAGACATTTTTAGTGGTTCTTCTTTCAAACAGGAATGCCTTCGCTTTGGAACATAAGCGAAGGCATTCAAATTTTGCAAGGAAAATCGGGTACTTTATTCTCAGCCGCTACTTACTTCACATACAATTCAAACTCCACGCGGCGGTTCTTTTCGCGACCGGCGGCAGTTTTATTGTCGGCCACCGGCTTGGTTTCGCCGTAACCGGCGTGCGACATCCGGCTTTTGGCGATGCCTTTGCTGATAAGGTATTCGTGGCAGGCATTGGCGCGTTTTTCCGAAAGCGCCATATTCATTTTGTCGTCGCCGGTGGCATCGGTATGACCGCTGATATTGAGGCTGTATTCAGGGTACTTGTTCATCACCTCTACCACTTCGTCGAGCACGGCGTATGATTTTTGCAGCAAGGTCGCCTTTCCGGTCTGGAATTGCACGAGTTTGACGGCACGCTCGAGTTTAGCCTTGTCCTCGGCCTTGATTTCCGGGCAACCTTTGTTGCTTGCCGGACCTGCCTTGTCCGGGCAGCGGTCGTCGCGGTCGGCCACGCCGTCGCCGTCGGTATCCGGGCAACCGCGCATAGCCAGGCTGCCGCGTTGATCGGGACAAGCATCATCGGCGTCGGCAATGCCGTCGCCGTCGCGGTCGCGTACGGGGCAGCCCTCGTTGGCTGCGGGGCCTGCTTCGCGCGGGCATTTGTCCACATTATCGGCAATGCCGTCGCCGTCGGTATCCGGGCAGCCTTTGTATTGGGCTGTTCCTGCCAGGTCGGGGCAGGCGTCGTCCGCGTCCGTGATCCCGTCGCCGTCGCGGTCGGGGCAGCCCTTGAGCGCGGCGATCCCTGCAACGTCGGGGCAGCTGTCTTCTGCATCCGTAATGGCGTCTCCATCGCGGTCGGGGCAGCCCATTGCGGATGCTACGCCCGGCACATCGGGACATTTATCATCGGCATCGCCGATGCCGTCGCCGTCTTTATCGGGGCAACCCATCAGGTTGGGTACGCCCGGTACGTCGGGGCACCGGTCGTCTTTGTCGAGGATGCCATCGTCGTCGCTGTCCGTATCGCCGAAGAAAAACGTCGCGCCGATGCCGTGGTGCCAGCCCGGGCGGTCTTCCAAAGAGAAACGGAATTGGGACTGAGCATTGGCGTACACGTTTTTGGCGAGGCGGATGTTCAGGCCGACGCTTGCCGGAATGTTGAAGTCGAAATGTTCATCGTCCACATTCCAGGTGGAGCCGATACCGAGCGCCACGTAGGGATTGATGAGGCGTCCGTATTTGAACAAGCTGTATTGCATCTGGGCGTCGAGATTGGCCAGCAGTTCGTTGCCTCCCGGGATACCGTTGTTGCGTTCGGATGGTTTCTTCGCAGTGCCCAGTTTGAAGGGAATGACCAGTGTGGCGTGTTTGTCGAGCGCGCGGTTGTAGGCCAGTTCGATACCCCGGCCATTGTCGCCGAAGATGTCGTCCCAGTCTTCCCATTCCGGTTCGGGGTTTTCATAATTGTACAACAAGGCGCGCACGGTGAGGCCGTGTTTGGGTTGGGCGTAGGCTTCGTGTTGGACAAGCATCAGCGCCAGCACTAAGCAAAAAGCAGTGAAAAGATGCTTCATAACAGATTGGTTTTGTTTCGTGAGAAGTTTTGATTTAGCTTGCGCCAAAAGTACGAACAACGGGAAAAAAACAAGATTTAAACGGGAAAAAAACGAAGAGTTAACTATTATTTCAACTACCCGGGAGCGAGGCCATTGCCAGTGCTGCAAGCGGGCAAAATTTCAATTTTTCTTTTTCAACTGCCCGGAATAAACCTGGTTCATGATTTCGATATACGCTTCAATCGTTCCCAGGCCAACGCTCGCCCTCCGTTCGTTCAAATGTTCCGGATCAATACACGGCGAAGGCTCGAAAGAAGTCCCTGCAGGATTCAGGATCATCTGTGTTCCATACACCTGCAGTTTTCCGGTATTCCTCAAAACGCGGTCCAGGAGATAAGCATAATCTTTGCCGGAAGCCTTGTTTTGCCGGACCGCGATTTCCATCATTTTTAGCACGCGCTCCTGAAAGTCGGGATGCCCGTTCTGGTGTTGTACCAACAGCCAGAAATATTTCGTGCCTTCCATGCCCAATTTGTCGGAATCGGGAAACCCGTATTGGTCAACGATCTTAACCAAAACCAAATGGTTCAAGCTGTCCGTCCGGCGCATCATTTCGTAGGCCTGCGCTATTTCCATGGAGTCTGCATTGCCGCTGTTTTTCAAAGTCCGGCTCACTTCCCGCCACTTCTGGTCTTCTCTTGCCAGGCTGTCGATCAATTGAAAAAGTCCGGCGTCGAAAGTTTGGTTGGCAGGTGGCGCCTCCTGTGCGAAGGCGGTGGAGGTTGCGATAACCAGTATTGCTGCGATCAAAAATGCGTTTTTCATGTGGTAAAGTTTTTATGCCTGATTATCCCGCGTGGGTGCGCCGGGTCATAAGACACCGGCGCGGCGAGGAAGACCGGGCGGGGTGGAAATGGATTACAGTTACGCTACTAATCCTCACCACTCCTGACATCCAACTTACGCAGCGCCGCCGCGATCCGCCGCACCAATCCTCCACCGATTCGCCGGGCGGCGCGGGCGGCATCTGTTGAAGGGCGGCGAAGGCCGCGTTAAAAAGGTTGGTGTAAGCACTAAATCGCTCCTGTAACACCGCCAGGTCGTTGGTGTCCCAGTAATTTCCCTCGTCCAGCACCCGGACGTCGGTGCAGTATTTACGAAAAATGTATTGCAGCAGCCGGACGATCACAATGTGCGTCTGCGGCCCGGCATACTGGGTTTTGGTAAAAGCACCTGCAAAAAAGTGGGCCTTGTCGGGCGCCTCATTCTGCATCTGTTTGAACACCGGGTTGATCAGCCGGCCATCGGTATCGAACGTCAGCCAAACTGATTCGCAATCGAAATGAATACACCAAAAGACTGTGAATAAGGTTTCGGACACCCCTTGCGGGGACGCCAACAGCGACAGCAATCACGATAAAATTTGTTCACGCTTTTATTTCACGCATCTTAGCTAAAAGATTTATTTTTTTATCTTTACTTCTTACAATTTGAGTGACTTCTGCGGATCGAGAACGCACAGGTATCCAAATTCTATTATTTGGGCTCGCTTTACTTTTATATGCAAACCTTTCTTTCTCAAGTAAGGATAACACCTTGTCAGCATATACAACTTGTTGGGGGGAAAGCCCACTTTTTAAGGCCTTTTCTTTTCTACCCCCCCCTGCTTGAAAATACAATTTACGCAAAATGGTAATACAAACTTTTTCTGAGATTGATAGATCATCTCTGTTTAATATTGCTGCATTTGTATCTTTTTTTTCATCAAACTGGTCAAATATACAGTTTTCAAATTTACCATCAGGCAAAAACTTTTGATCATGAACTCCAATAACGGAAACAATATATGATTCTTTAAAGACTGGTAAAGCAAAATCACGTTCAAATGATTCAACTATCAATTTCTGTACTATTACTTCCCTAAAAGTAATTGTGTTTAAATTTTTATCCTTTAAATACCAAGTAGGTATAATCACATCGGATATCGTAAAGTCTTTTCGATTAAAAACAAGGTCTTCATCATTGATTAATAAGAGTATATCGACAGCCAATACATTATATTCATATTTTTTTGCATAATCTAGAGCCTCAAAAACTCTCTCCTTACCAAGTGCCTTTTTATTATACATATAGGACAAAAGCGATATACCTAGGTCTCCCATACATTCTTTCCAAAGTCGCGGATTATCAATTCTATCTACATTTCGTTGATATGGACTTTGAATAAATTTAAATACTTGTCCCGCAGCAGCAACTTGTACAAAATTTTCATCTAAAAAGTTTCTCGCACCCTCTTTAGATTGATCGGGCGCACTAAGCCCCGGCAATCGCTGTAGCATTGTTAAAGCACGATTATCAGATTTTGGATAATAACCGCATACCTGATAAAACACATTAGAGATTACTTCTTCAGTTACAGGTCCAAGCGGATGCAATAAAGTTCTACAGTAAGAAGCTAGCTTTTCAATTATTTCTCTGATGGTCTTCGAATCAACTCCATTTTCTAGCCTAGCCTCACGTTCGACTATCTTATCTATTAGCCAATCCCATCCACTAGCTGCATCTAAATCCTTATTTGTAATCTCTTCTTGGAACAAGCCCTTAGAGACAAGATACGCAATAAGTAATGGCCTCGTTGGGAACCATTCAGGAATATTAACTTTTATATCCTTCTCTTTTAAGTAGGTTGAAATTTGATGCTCATTAAAATCAGATAACTTTAGTAATTTTAAATTTGCCCCATTTTCTAAAGCATTTAAGCATTCTTCATCAGAATCAAAGTAATTTGAACGTCCACATACTAGTATACCACTTTCTGAAGGCGTCCCACTTATAAAATTTCTGATTAAAGTCATAGTTTTATAACGAACATCCTTAAATTTTGTTGGTTGATCTGCCCATGATAATGGGGCCATTTCATCCAACCCATCTAAAATTAAAATTATATACCCAAGTTTCCATGCGGCAACTAAACTTTCAGGCTTATCAAAACCAATAGTATTTGCATGGCGAATTATTGCCTCAGATGGGTTAGTTTGCCCGTCATGCTCACGCAAGTTTATAAAAATTGGGAATTTATTAATTCGCCCTTTTTCAAAAGATATTTTTAATTTATTATAAATCTCTCGGCAAGTTAAACTTTTCCCCACCCCAAAATGACCCAGCATAACATATCTTTCACCTCTCCTTGCTAAATTATCTGAAATTATTGAAATTGACAATGGAGAAGGATTGTCAATTTCAATAATTTCTGTGGGGACAAATTTGTCTTCAAACTTTAGGGCATCTTCAGTCTTAGGATCACGCACACTACCAAAGTTATGTCTATCGCGCCTAAATAAATATTTTTTTGCATCAAATAATTTGGATTGAAATTTCAGAAAGGAAATTGCTATAACCCCTTCACTCTCTGCAATCGAATTTTGGGAGGGAGTGGGTTCATGTTTTGTAATAAACCAACATTTTATGAGTTTATTAGGATGTTTCGCCTTTAAATGGTCTCTAAGACCAGATAACTTCTTTACATCTTGATTTGTTTTAGATTCATTTTTTGATATTGTAACTTCAATTAAATGGATCACATCCTCGGTAACGAAAACTCCGTCTCGTTCTCTGCCTTCTATAAAGTGAGGGCCTCCATTTTCGCAGTCAGGCCAAAGAAAGCTTGCAATTTTGAGAACTTCTAATTCAAATAACTTTCCTTCTTCCATAAATACCTAACATTTTTAAGTTTTCCAATTTTAAAGGGGGGCGCCAATTACAGCGATTCTCGGTTTGTAAAAATTCATAATGTGAATTTTAATCTTTGACAGAGTTCTTTGAAGATCAATACCTTTCGTTCAAAAAGATGAATGATTGACGAATTGATCAAACTGGTAAGAGAAG
>JABAQQ010000011.1 GCA_019187225.1 Saprospiraceae bacterium | reverse complement strand
CACCTCTTCCCTTTCCGAACAGAGTCGTTAAGCCCGCCAGCGCCGATGGTACTTGGACCGATGTCCCGGGAGAGTAGGTCGATGCCAACTCAAATCAATCCAGCGCCTGTCACTTCATCGTGGCAGGCGCTTTTTTGTGCGCCGGAACGGACTTCCGGCGAAATCGCGCTATGAAGGCGCTGTAAAATAACCGAATCCACAATGAAACGAATAAACAGACTTGTGAGGCAGCACCTTTTTATTGCCTGGCAAACCGCACCCGCGGATCCGCCCACGCGTACAGCAAATCTGCGATCAGATTCCCGACCACCGTCAGCGTCGCCGCCAACATCAGAATGCAGAACAATACAGGGTAATCACCTCCGATGAAAGCTTCCTGTGTTTTCATCCCCAGGCCGGGGAATTGGAATAGGTATTCGACTACCAGCGAGCCTGTAAAAATAGCGGGAAAAAGGCTGGTAAAAACAGTGATGATCGGAAACAATGCGTTTCGGAATGCATGACGCCAGTAAATGGTATCCTCCCCTACCCCTTTGGCGCGGGCGGTGCGAATGAAGTCCAGGCCGATGGTGTCTAAAATTCCGCCACGCATCTGTAGGGCGAGAATTGCCAGGGCATGCAGGGTGAGCGTCAGAATAGGCAGAATAAATTTGTCAAAATTACTAAAACACCACTCCCAATAGGTTTTGCCGCTGCCTTGATAAGATTCAAGATGTATGCCCTTAATGACATACAATCCAAAATCAGGTGTGGCCAGAAAAAGCAGCAACAGGCTGCCCAGCCAAAACACAGGCATAGCGAATAAAAACAACAATACCCACCGTGCGCTGCGGTCGAAAGTAAGGTTGCGGCGGCGGGACATCGCCACACCCAGAGGCACAGCAAATAGATAAGCCAACAACAGCGCCAGCCCATTGATGACCAATGTAGATAAAAGTGAAAATTTGAGCGAATCCCACACCGGTTGAGCATACCGAGACATACCCAGATCGCCCTGAACAAAACCGGCGAGCCAGCGGTGATATTGATTGTCGGTTCCATGCCAATAAAAAGCAGGAATATACATTTTGTCCGGTTGCGTATTCGACTTCAAATCCAACACACACCTTTGAAGCGTATCGAGCAGTTCCTCTGCCCGGAAGCCAGCAGGCAAATTCGCCCCTGCTTCCTGCACTCCGGCGAACGCTTCTTCCAGATCGTCGGCATGATCGCCATTTAACAATTCAGAAAATGCCACGCGGAATGTACCCGCTGCGGGCAATGTATCGGGCAAAGCATCGGTAAAAGCCGCTGCCTCGCGAAGCGCAGCCACATAGCGATTCACCGCTTGCCAGTTGCCTGTTTGAGCGCAGAGTTTTGCCAGTTGCTCCCGGCGCGTCCAGGGGAAAATACGGTACAGCGTGTCGGGAAATGCAGCCGTGGTGAGGGTGAAATAAAAAAGTGGTTTGTTGAAACCCAATCGTTCTGCACGCTTATAAATGGCTTCGTCCTGCTGTCGCAAGGTGCCGAACGCGGCATCGTCGCCCAACTCCAATTCCGGATCGCGCGGAGCGCATTTGCTCAGCCCGAAAATCACCATCGAAATGACGATCAGGGTGGGAATAGAAAGCAAAGTCCGGCGAATGAGATAGCGGAGCATTGGAAATCCGGAAATTATGATATCGGGAATAAAGATATTGGGATATTTACAAAAACGGATTGTATTCTTTTTCGTGTCGGATGGTCGTCGCGGGACCGTGACCTGGATACACCAAAGTGGCATCGGGCAGGGTAAAGAGTTGCTCGCGAATGCTTTTGAGCAAAGTGTCCATATCACCGCCCGGCAGATCGGTTCGCCCGATGCTTTCGTAAAACAACACATCGCCCGCAATCACAAAACCTTCATCGGGACAATAAAACGACAAACTGGCGGGTGAATGACCGGGTGTGAACAGCGCCTTCAAACGACTGTTGCCAAACCCGACCGTTTCGCCAGATTCGATAAAACGGCTTGGCATCGGCGGCGCATCGGCAAAAGGGATTCCGTACATCTGGCACACTTGTGAAAATCGCTGGAGTACCGGCAGTTCACCGATGTGAATTTCCAGACCGAGTTCCCAGGTTTGGGCAACAAAGGAATTTCCAAAAACATGATCCAGGTGGCAGTGCGTATTGATAAGGCGTACAGGGCGCAAGTTGTTCTCCCCGATAAAATTTCTCAGCGTCGCCCGTTCTTCAAAGGTATAGCAGCCCGGGTCAAAGATCACACACTCGCCCGAATCGTCGAAAACGAGATAGGTGTTTTCAGCGAACGGGTTGAATTCAAATACTTTTACCTTCGTCATACAGGGACAATTTTAGGGAAATTGCAGCAAACACAGTACATTGAAAAATTCTGAATGAGCCATAATGCAATGCAATCCTTATTTTTACTTCTAAAAACCTGATAATCACATTTGAAAAACCGGTTTAAATTGATCACAGGCAAAGAAACATCAAGGCATCTCCTCATACCTTATTCCCTCAACATACGTGGAGGCAGGGCTGGCCTGTCGTGCCCGAAGTTGGGCGGTGCGATCCCGGAAATACTCCTTTTCATTTTTCAGATTTTCTTCTGCCCCCATCTTTTCGCCCAACCCGAGGGTATTGCCCTCCGGAGACTGACCACCGACGATGGCCTCCCGCACAACAACATCACCTCCATCGAGCAGGATACCCAGGGATTTATGTGGTTTGGTACACATGACGGGCTGACACGCTACGATGGCAAACGCTGCACCGTTTTTCGCCCCCATGAAGGCGATACGACTTCGCTGCCTTCCAATGTTATCACCGGTCTTTCACTCGACCCATTGGGCCGCTTGTGGGTGGCCACCACAAGAGGACTGTGCCATTGGGATTATGCGGACAGGCATTTTCACCGTTTTCCGATCCGGCTGCCGGGCCACAACAAGGCTGAGCCGGTGACACTGTCCCGCTTTGCTTTCGACCAGCAGGGAGTCGGCTGGGCAGTGAGCGATACGTTTCTGATCCGCTTCAATGCCCGCTCCTTTCAAATGGATTTTATTCCGATACCCACTGGTTTGGGCGGTCTCGCAGGCGTTTTTATGGATTCAAAGGGGAGAATCTGGGTGACAATTGGAGGCAATTTAATTCAGTATTTCCCGGAAAGCGGGCGTTTTGAATTCAAAATGGGCCGGTTGTCGAGCGATCCGCGCAAAAGCTATATCGTTTGTTATGTGGCTGAAGACGGGCAGGGGCGCGTTTGGTGTTCTACCTGGGGGATGGGCTTTTATATACTGAATGAAAAATCCGGTGAGTTTGAAGATTATCCCGACAGCACAGCGATAGCCACTGTATTCCTCTTCGATCGCGACCCGGTAATGGGGCCGATCATCTGGACCGGCGGAGGATTGTATGGCCTGGAATGGAGGACCTTGGCGAATGGCGGCACCATTCCCTTCCCACCCCGGCCCCGCGAACCCTTTTCCCATAATAATGCCATGACAAGCGGCTTTTATAAGGACCGGACAACCGGCATTGTTTGGATTGGCACGGAGAACGGAATAGAAAAATACGACCCGAATGACCTGAAATTTACCCGCATAGTTTTTCCCGAAAGCATCATGACCCAGGCCCACCAGTTCGGTTCCGTTTCCGGTATCGTACAGGATATGCAAAACCCGCATCGCTATTTCATTTCCGTTTGGGCGCAAGGTTTTTATGAATGGAACCGTAAAACAGGTTCATTTGAATATGTAAAAGGGGTGGCCAGCAATGAAATCTTCGAGATCATCCGCGCTAAAAACGGCAAGGTGTGGCTGGCAGAACGCTTCGGCTTAGAGGAATTCGACCCTGTAACGGGGCGTTTTCGCACATTCAAGCCCGATTTTCCAACGCCGGGTATCAATCACAAAGTGCTTCAGATACTGGAAGGCCGCGACGGACGCATTTGGTTCGGCAGCAACCATGAGGGTGTGTATTGGCTTGATCCCGTCTCCGGCAAATGTACCAAAGTAGCATTGGACGGGAAAAAACACTATATCCGGGCACTCGGGGAGGACCGCAAAGGCCGTATCCTGGTGGGTGATATGGACGGCTATTATCGCTACGATCCTGCAACCGATAGCTACGAGCATTTTTTACAAAAGGATACGTCTTACCACCCATGCAATGATTTTGCTTTTGACCGGAATAGTAAACTATGGGTGGGTACCGACGACGGCCTGTTTCTGATGAGCGACGACGGTCGCATCGAATTTGCATTGACAACCCGCAACGGACTGCAAAACAACAGGATACACAACATCGAGATAGATCCGGAAGATCGTTTTTGGTTGGCTACACCCAGTGGGTTGCACCGCTATTACCCGCCCACAGGTGTGATGAACGTCTACCGCCGTCCCGACGGACTTTTTGAGAACGACATCTCTGTCGGCTTTCAGATGTTGCCGCGCGGCGAACTCTTTATCGGCTTTTCCGACGCATTCAACCTGGCCAATACGGCCCACCTCCCCATGAATCCCCACCCGCCCCGCGTCGCCCTCACTGAAGTATTTATACTCAACAAACCCGTTCCCTGGCGCATGGGCGAACCTGTCGTGTTGCGCCCCGGCGAAAATGTGGTGACTTTCGATTTCGCCGCGCTGAATTTCACCCAGCCCGAAAAAACAGTTTTGGTATACAAACTCGAAGGTTTCAACCACGACTGGGCTGAAACGAAACAAAACCACATCACCTATACCAACCTCGATGGGGGAGACTATACGCTGCTCGTGCGCGCCCGCAACGGCGACGGTATCTGGAGCCAGGAAACGGTGCATGTACGCCTGCGCGTCATTCCGCCATTCACCAAAACCATTTGGTTCCGGCTCATATTGCTGGGTCTGATTGGCGGGCTCATTGCAGGTATCGCGTGGTACCGCCAACAACAACGCCTCCAGTTGGAGGCCATCCGACGGCGCATCGCCCGCGACCTGCACGACGATATGGGCAGCACTGTGAGCAGTATCCGTTTTTTCAGCGAAGTCGCACAGGGACAATTGCTTGAAGAACAAACAAACACCAAAGATCTGCTCGCACGTATCAGCCAAAGCGCGGCCACACTGTCCGAATCCATTCAGGACATCGTATGGGCCATCAATGCCCGGCACGACAACCTCGACGATCTCGTCGCCCGTATGCGCGAATTTGGCCTGAAGATCAGTGAAGCCCGGAATATCCGCTTTCACGCGGATATTCCGGCGCAATTCCCACATTATCACCTCCGTCCCGATACACGCCGCAACATCTACCTGATCTTTAAAGAAGCGATCAACAACGCCGCCAAATATTCGGGATGCACTGACATCCACGTGCTGATGCAATTGAATGGGCGCAAATTATTCTCAGAAATCAAGGACAACGGAAAAGGCTTTGATGCAGCCGAAGTGCAACATGGCAACGGTATCGCCAACATGCGCCAGCGGGCTGAAGAAATAAAAGGGAAACTCGAGATCAGAACAGCACCTGGAGAGGGCGTGCATATAGTATTGGAAGTGGGAGTATGAATACGGGACAAAACCTGTCTCCGTCAAGCAACCCTTTTGCTAAATAAACGGACTTTCCGGTCAGGACGGGCATTTTGTCACGTCCTGAACTTCCAGCCAACCAGGCAATGAGTATCTGTCCATACTGCAACAGTGCCAAATCCCTGCTCCTGGGTCATGTATACTGCTCCCGCCAAAGCACACCGATGCAAGAGCTGGAGACCGGCACGCTGTTTATCAAAACCAAAAAACTGGAAGAAACTGCCGATCACGAGTCCCGGCTTTCTATCCGCCTGATGCTCAACGGCCGTCAATACTATCGCGTGGGCAACCACGATCATATCGTCACGCCCGACAATTATCTGGTGGTCAACCAGGGGCAGTATTACCGGACATCGTTTCACGGCACAACCGAGCAGGAAATGATCCTGGTCGCCTTCCAGCCCGGCTTCGCCGAAGGATTGTTGCACGCACTCGTCACTCCCCAGGACAAACTGCTCGATGACCCGTTCCAATCCAACGCCCAGCCGGTGCAATTCTTTGAAAAGACGTACAATGCCGACCCTGCCATCGGGAAATTGTTTTCCCTACTCCGAAGTCTGATGAACAAAGACATTTCCTTGAGAAAAGAAGCAGATTTGGACGGTATTTATACGGCGCTGCTGACCAGGCTACTCGATGTACATCGCATTACAAGCGAAGAAATCAGCAGACTTGGGAGTGTGAAATCTTCCACCCGCGCCGAGTTGTACCGGCGACTGAGCATAGCGCGCGACTACATGGATGCCCACTTGCACAGACGGGTCAGTGTCGAAGAAGCCGCCAATGCCGCCTGCCTGTCACCGCATCATTTTAAAAGAATATTCAAGCAATTATTCGGCGCCACACCCCATCGTTACCACGTGTACCGGCGTCTCGAATCAGCCAGACAATTGCTCAGGCATGGCTGCCTGAGTGTTGGTGAAATCTGCCATTTGGTGGGTTTCGAGGATGATAGTTCGTTCATCCGGTTGTTCCGGAGACGCTTCGGATATACACCGGGTTGTGGTCCTCCGATAAGTCGGTAGGGAAGCAGTTGTTGCAACAGGAAAACTGAAAATTAGCCTTTTTCGCATATTCATCCGGCTGCTTCGCACCTATTTTTGCCAACAAAAAGATGAACAAGCGGCTATTTTTTCTTCTTCCCTTCTTTGCTTTTCTGAATCCCGGAGCATGGGCACAAATCCAAAATTCACAATCTGGAATTGCGCAACCCGATAAGCTTCCACGCCGTGCCTTTCTCGGCATCCGGATGGAAGCCGTTACCGCCGATGTACAGCGGGTGATGAACTTACCCGCCGTGAAAGGTGTACTCATTCAAAACGTTATACCCGCCTCCACAGCAGAGGCGGCGGGCATACAACGGGGCGATGTGTTGCTGGAACTGGACGGCAGGGAAGTGAACTCTCCCGATGAAGCCGTAAGGATGGTGGGCGCTTACCGGGCTGGCCAGACGCTGCAATACAAACTGATCCGGAATGGAAAAACGCTCCTCGAAAAGACAACCATCCAGGGCCTGCCCAGAGAGAAATACCCGGATTTGGAGGTGACCTACGGCGCGGTAAAAGCAGGCGATGCGCTATTGCGCACCATTGTCACCAAACCTAAAAAAAGCAGCGGGAAATTGCCTGCTCTCCTGTTCATTCAGGGTATTGGTTGTTATTCAATGGATACTCCCTTCGATACGGCCCGCACGGAATTGCAATTGATCAACCGGCTGGTGCGGGAAGGTTGGGTCGTCATGCGGGTGGATAAATCCGGTATCGGCGACAGCCAAGGCGCGCCCTGCGACCAGATTGATTTCAATACGGAACTGGAAGGGTATGTGCAGGTCTTCGCAGCCCTGCAAAAACGGGAGGATGTGGACGCTGAAAACTGCTTCATTTTCGGGCACAGCATGGGCGGCGTCATGGCGCCCCTCGTGGCAAAGGAACACCGGGTAAAAGGCATCGTCGCCTACGGCACCATCGGGGTGAATTTCATGGAATATTTTGCCAATTCCCGCCGCACCATTGCAGCGTCGTATGAAATGACACCCATCGAAGCGGATGATTATGTCAAGGAACAATGTGATTGTGCAGCCATGCTGCTGAGCGCCAGATTATCCAGGACGGATGCCGTCAAACTGAACCCCGAATGCGGCGGCGTGTACGACGCGCTGCTGTTGCGAAGCGAGCAGTTCTGGCGGCAACTGCACGAAATGAATATTCCCGCCAATTGGCAGCATTTCGAGGGAAAAGTATTGGCCGCATGGGGTGCAACGGATTTCATTTCCACGAAAGCGGAACACCAGATGATCGCCGCAACGGTCAATCAACTCCACCCCGGCAACGGCATTTTTTTAGAAATTCCGAACAGCAATCACGGAATGCACGTCGCATCTACTTTTCAGGAAGCCCGCACCAATCCGGGAGATTTTAATCCTGAAGTGGCGAAACAAGTTGGCAACTGGCTGAAGCAACAGACTGGCGCTCAGGTAGATTTTGCCCTAAAAGAAAAAAAAGAAAACGTCGCGGAAGTGCTCTGGATGGAAGGTGTGGAAAATGCTTATCCCCGCGCCTCGGCCGATGGCAGCAAAATCCTGTTCCAGAGCAACCGCTCCGGCAAATGGCATCTTTACCTGATGAATTCGGACGGCAGCGGTTTGCAGCAACTCACTGCGGGCGATCACAACAACAACTTCCCCGATTGGAGCGCCGATGGCGGCAAGGTTGCCTTCGTGTCCGACCGCGACGGCAATGAAGAGGTTTATGTGATGAACCTCGACGGCAACGGCCTGGCAAGACTGACCTACAACCCGGCCAGAGACATTCACCCCTATTTTTCACCTGACGGAAAAACGCTGTTGTTCAATTCCTCGCGCGACAATTCCGAAAGTTTCGAGATTTACCAAATGGACCTGCAAGGGAAGAACCAAAAGCGCCTGACCAATACCGCCGGGGTGGAAACCTGCGCCCGTTTTTCGCCGGACAGTAAAAAGATACTCTACCTGAAAGGATTTTCCGACGGCAGCGACGACATATTCGTGATGAATGCCGATGGCAGCAACCCGGTCAATCTCACCAATACGCCGCAAATGGAAGGTTGGCCCGCCTGGTCGCCCGACGGCAGCAAGATCATCTTTTCCTCCCGACGCAACGGCAATTACTGTCTCTATGAAATGAATGCCGACGGCAGCAATGTCCGCCAGATCAGCTACGCCGAACCGCCCCGCTACGATGCGCGGGCAGGCTATGCGGGCACCGGCGACCGTATCCTGTTCAACCGCCAGAAGGGGAGCACGATAGGGATCTTTATGCTGGATGCCTCCTATAAACCCTGACCATGCGATACAACCAGCGCAAAGTGGTATTGAACAACAGTCACTTTTAAAAAACTGGCTGTCAACAATTTCAAACAGCTCAAACCACTTTCAAACGGCTATTGCCCCCCTCACACCTTTATGTGATTGCCGGAGCCTTTTTCGCGCCGTACATTTGTCGTTCAGCAAGAAAACAAATTATGGAGAACAAGGTCAGAGTCCTGCTATACGAAGACAACCGCGATCTGCGCGAAGGCATCGCTTTTCTGTTGCAAGCCACCCCGGGCATTGAACTCGCCGGCGCATTCCCGCACGTGAACAATCTGAAAAGCGAACTGCATGCACATATGCCCGACGTGATATTGCTCGACATTAATATGCCTGGCATGTCGGGACTTGAAGCCTTGCCCATCATCAAATCGCTGTATCCCAAAACGCAGGTAATTATGCAGACTGTGTTCGACGACGACGAGCGCGTTTTTCAGGCAATTCGCAGCGGCGCAAGCGGTTATTTGCTTAAAAACACCCCTCCGGCAGAGATCGTACAGGCCGTGTTCGACGTGTACCGCGGCGGCTCACCCATGACTTCGAGTGTGGCGCGTAAGGTGCTGCAATTCTTCCAGCAGCCACCCAAAACGCACCCTGCCGGCCACCTTCTCTCCTCCCGCGAACAGGACATCCTGAAAGGCCTGATGAAAGGTTATAGTTACAAACTCATCGCCGACGAACTCCACATCAGCATTGATACCGTGCGAACGCACATCCGCAACGTGTACGACAAATTGCAGGTCAATTCTAAAACGGAAGCGATCCTGAAAGCCATGAAAGAAGGATGGATCAGTAACAGTGGTCAGTAGGTCAATGCCCACTGTCATTTCCCTGTTAACATTTTGAAAAACGAGGCATTCCACCGGCACTTTAAGCGCCCTTTTCTAATTTTGCCCGCCCTTTTCAGGCTTTTCGGTTAAAACCGGCTCACAACCGGCTTTTAGCGGATACAAGCCAATCCGGACATTATTCACGAAAATACCAAACAACTCCTCCACGTATTATGCCTCGTTTCTTCAAAAACATGATTACAGCGGCCTTTCTGCTGGCTGCGGGCGCTATTTTCGCCCAAAACGACCCGGTGCTGTTCACAGTAAGTGGCCACCCCGTGACCGTTTCAGAATTCAAATACATCTACTCCAAAACCAACCAGGAAAAAGCGGATTTTTCAGAACAATCCCTCCGCGACTACCTCGACCTTTACACCAAATTCAAACTCAAGGTTCAGAAAGCCCGCGACATGCGGCTGGACACAGTGCCTTCCCTGAAAAACGAACTCGACGGATACCGCCGCACCCTCGCCAATTCCTATCTCATAGACAAAGAAGTGACCGATAAACTCGTCCGCGAAACGTACGACCGCACCCTTCAGGACGTGGACATCAGTCACATTTTCACCGCCTGCGACCGCAACGCCAAAGCCGCCGACACCCTCCGCGCCTACAACCGCGCCATGGCCTGGTACAAAATGGTGAAAGGCGGTACTGCTTTTGAAAAACTCGCAGCCGATAGTTCGGAGGATAAATCCGCCAAAGACAACAAGGGCAACATCGGCTTCATAACCGCCATGCTGCCCGACGGCTATTACGCCATGGAAAAAGCCATTTATGCATCCAAGCCGGGCGAAATTCGTGTCGTGCGCACCAATTCAGGCTACCATGTTGTAAAAGTCAACGGTTTCCGCCCCGCGCGCGGTGAAGTGGAAGTATCCCAGATACTCGTCCGCAAAGGGGATACCGAGGAAAAGAACGCCAAACAGCGGATGCGCATAGACAGCGCCTATGCATTGCTCCAGAGCGGCGGCAAATGGGAAGGCATTGTTACCCGCTATTCGGAAGATAAAGTGAGTGTGAGCAAAGGCGGCTACATTGGATTCTTCGGCATCAACCGTTACCAACGCCCATTCGAAGACGCGGCATTCGCGCTCGAAAAAGACGGCGACATCTCCAAACCCGTGGAAACCAGCATCGGCTGGCACATCATCCAACGCAAAAGCCGTCGCCCCGTCCCTGCCTTCGAAACTGCAAAACGCGCCCTGACAGAGCGCGTCAAACGCGACAGCCGCAGCGAAGTCGCCAAACAAAGCATGATCGCCCGAATCAAAAAAGAGAACAACTTCAAAGATTTCCCCCGCACGCTGGACGATTGGGCGGCCAAACAAACGGACTCGGTTTTCCTCACGTTCAAATGGAAACCTGACCTCTCCAAGCCTCAGACACCGCTGATGCGTTTTAACGACAAAACCTACACCATCGCCGATTTTGAGGATTATTGCGCCCGCTCGGGTCGCGATCGCATGCGCGGCGCCGGTATGCCGCTCCGGGAAACGGTGGACAAACTCTACAAAAACTGGTCGGATGAAACGGCCATGCAATACGAAGAATCCCAGCTCGACCGGAAATACCCGGAATTCAAATCGCTGATGCGCGAATATGAAGAAGGTATCCTGTTGTTCGAAGCACTCAAATTGAACGTGTGGGACAAGGCCAATACCGACTCCGCCGGCCTTCAAAATTACTTCAATGTCAACCTGAGCCAGAAATACAAATGGGACGAGCGCGCCCGCATTACCCTCTATACGCTGAAAACGAACGACCCAAAGGTGCTCTCGGAAATACGCGAATACGCCGCGAAAAATCCTTCCGCCAAAGTGATTGAAAAGTTCAACAAAAAAGAAGGAGAAGTGCTGACCGTCATCGAAAAACTATACGAAAAAGGAAAATTCAAAGACCTCGGCAACTTGTGGAAAGCAGGCGACCTGACCGACGCCAAAACGGATGCCGGCACCAAAACGGCCACCTTTTATAAAATCGAGGAGATACTGCCGCCGACACCCAAAACGCTATCCGAAGCCCGCGGCTATGCCGTGGCCGATTATCAGGATTTCCTGGAAAAACAATGGGTGGAAGACCTCCGCAAACAATACCCCGTGAAAGTGAACGAAGACGTTCTGAAGAGCTTGATCAAAAAGTAATTTTTCCCGAATAGAGGATTGCCCAATCCCCCGCTCCGCAACAACCGGAGCGGGGGATTTTTTATTTTTATTGCGCCAATTGTCTTCTCGCCCGAACAAACCGGAAGCCCTGTCCGCTGATTGTCACCTTAAAGACAAAATCATTATTGGCGAAAAGGGCAGCCGGAAGAAATACTGCCGGTCAATTCAGTCCCCCCAAGGCAAAAAAAATGCTTCCGAAAGTTTTTGAAAAAAATACTTTTGTGCGAGCGAAAATTCTCCCTCAAACACAACCAGGTACTCCGACAGACCTTAATCCAAATCAGTTTCCAAATCAAACTTTTCATACTTAAACCAAGCCCGCTCATTATGATCCGGAGTTTATTGCTCTCACTCTGCTCGCTGCTGCTCCTTGCCGGCAGCCTCACCGCCCAAAAGCGCACTTGCGCCGCCAATGAAGTGCTCGCCCGTCAACTCATGGAAGACCCTTTCATGAAACAACGCACGGATGACATCGAACGTCAGACCGATCAATTTATCGCGGCAGGTGGCGCCCAGGACCGCGTAGTGGTGACCATACCCGTTGTGGTACATGTTGTGTATTACAATTCTGCCCAGAACATCAGTGACTCGCGTATTCTGTCGCAACTTCAGGTACTCAACGACGACTTCCGCCGCCTGAATGCCGACGCCGCGAATACACCTTCCGCCTTTCAGGGAGTCGCCGCCGATTGTGAGGTCAACTTTTGTCTCGCCACGCAAGACCCCAACGGCAACGCCACGTCGGGCATCCAACGCCGTCAGACAAGTGTGAACGGGTTCAGCACCAATGATGCCATGAAGTTTTACAGTTCCGGCGGCCTCGATGCATGGGATCGCAACAAGTACCTGAACCTCTGGGTATGCGACATCAGCGGGGGGATACTTGGCTACGCACAGTTTCCCGGTGGGCCGGCCAATACCGACGGCGTAGTATGCGATTATGCTTATTTTGGCACTACAGGCGCCACGCCTCCCTTCGACAAAGGGCGCACTGCCACGCACGAAGTAGGGCATTGGCTCAACTGTTATCACATCTGGGGCGACGACGGCACCTCCTGCAACGGCACCGACCAAGTGAGCGACACGCCCAACCAGGGCGACGAAAACTATGGCTGTCCGACCTTTCCTACCGTCAGTTGCAGCAACGGGCCGAACGGAGATATGTTCATGAATTACATGGACTACACCGATGACGCTTGCATGAACCTTTTTACCACCGGTCAGAAAAACCGGATGCAGGCATTGTTCGCCAGCGGCGGTGCCAGACAGGCATTGCTCTCATCCCCGGGTTGCCAGCCTCCTTCCGGCGGCTCCTGCGGCACACCTTCCGGCCTCAGCGCCACAAACATTACACAAACCAGCGCCACCCTCAACTGGGGCAGCGTGAGCGGCGCCACTTCTTACAATTTGCAGTGGAAACTCGCAGCAGGTTCTACCTGGACCACCGTAACCGGACTCACAGGCCTATCCTACGGTCTGACGGGCCTGACGGCAGGAACCGCCTACAACTACCAGGTGCAGGCCGTGTGTAGCGGAGGATCGGGTAACTACTCATCGGCAGCGTCGTTTACTACCGCCTCCGGCAATTGTTCAGATCAATACGAAGCCAACAACACCCGCAATACAGCGAAAGTGATCCCTGTCAATCAGAACATTACGGCCCAAATCGCTACTTCGACGGACAAGGACTGGAACAAATTTTCCAATACCTCTGCAACCCGGAACATTAAAGTAGAACTGACAACCCTGCCGGCCGACTATGACGTCCAACTCCGCCGGGGTACTTCCCTGCTTGCTACATCCGAAAATGCGGGTACTGCCAATGAACTGATCATTTATAACACATCCACCGTATCGAGCAGTTATTACGCTTATGTGTACGGTTGGAATGGTGCTTTCAGCAATACGCAATGTTACACACTGCGGGTAAGTCTCAGCAGTTCTGCCTGGCGTACGGACGGCAGCACCGATGGAGAAGTACAGGAGATAGAAATACCGGTATTGTACGAAAACGCCGCCTTCGGTATGTTCCCGAACCCAGCCAACGATCAACTGACTGTGGAAGTACCAATGGAAAATGAATCCGATGTGCAGGTCGCCATCCTCGACGTAGCCGGAAAGATCGCCCTGCAACAACACCGCACTTTGGCCAAGGGCGACAACCGCATCACGCTCGACGTGAGCCGCCTGCCCAACGGCATCTATTTCGTGCAGCTGCGCAACGGCGAGCAGACGCATACGCGCAAACTCACCGTGCAAAGGTAGACGACTTGCGACTTACGAGATGCGGCCTGTGGACATCGGTTCACAGGCCGCTTTATTTCAAGGCAACAGGATTTATTGCCATATATCGTCCGGAGCCAGGTATTCATTTATTTTTTTTCAACAATCCGCCTATCTCCCGCCAGTTGATCAATTGTATCCCTTGCTTCTTAAGGATTCTCCGGCATTTCCTGCTTGTAAAAAAATCGTAATCTGCTTGTCGCCAGGCGGCGCCCCAATCGGGATGGTCAATGCTGACGCCCTGCATTTCGGCGTCGTCGTAGGCGGTGTGGATCAGCAAAGCGCTTACGCCCGGTTGCAGGTTTTGCAAAACGGACGTGTAGTATTTCGCCATGCCTTTTTTATAATCGTCGGGGTTGGCAGTCAGAATATGGTCAATGACGATGTCCTTATCCGTCACGACCTTTTTAAAAGGTTCCGGCAGAGCCCCCAGGAGATCATGACTAACCATGGCCGGGATGCCGTATTCACGCCCCATTTTGAGATAAATAGCGAACAGAATCGGATTCTGAAAGAACAGGCAACCCATGTGGCTGTCCAGATGCGTCGGCTCGATGCCGAGCGCTTTAGCCTTTTCGATTTGGGCACGCAGTTCTTGTTCAACTGCTTCCGGCTTGGCATGTGAAGCAAAATCAGTGCAGTTGTCATAAAAAAAACCGTTCGCGTCTACCAATCCGGTGAGTTCGCCACAGTCGGACACCGGCCCCCATTTGAAATGCTTCCACTCGCTGGTGAGCGTGAGATGCAGTCCCAGATCGTGGTTGGGGTTGGCTTTCGCATAAGCTGACACTTCCGGCAGCCAGGGGCAGGGCACCATAACGCTGGCGGAGTTGACCACTCCTTTTTTCATGGCTTTGAAACTGGCCTGATTCTCCGAATGCGCCACTGCAAGGTCGTCGGCATGGATGATCAGCAGTTTGGCGTCGGCAGGATAGCCGAGGCGTTGGGCGAGGGTGGGTTGGATTTGGGCGGAGAGGCACGACGCGGCCAGAAATGTTAGGGAGATAATGTTGGAAAGGTGTTTTTTCATTGCCTCGTATTTTTTGAATTCAGATTGCAGATTACATGATTTGAGATTTTAGAAGTTCCGCAGATTATAAGCAAGCGGACATAGGATTTTTGACATTGGACATTTGACTAAACAATTGGTTGTCAGGGTCAAATGCCCAATGTCAAGTTATTTTGTTCACTTACTTAACATCTAAATTCAACAATCATGTAATCGGCAATCTGAAATAAATTTTTAACCATTTTTCACCGTCAAATCCACCCCCGCATAAAATCCCAGATCTTTGCTTTTCAGCAGTTTCGTCCAAAAAGCGATCTGCCCGGTATGGTACGAATAATGTTCGCACACATGCACGATGATACCAATGCCACTCATGTCGAAGCCCTGCACCGCGCGCACCCGCAACAACTCTTCCCGGTCGGCCCGTCGGATGGTTTCCACGGCCTCGCGCACTGTCCAGTCCAGTTTTTCCATGAGTTCCGCTTTTGAAAAACCACCTTCGGCGGCAAATTCGGCGTCGCGGTCGCGCGCATCGGGCCGGTTGCCCAGCGACGAAATGGCGTATTGTGTGATGTTGCCGCACAGGTGCAGGATGAGATTGCCGACGCTGTTGGAGGCCGGGTTGGGGTGCTGCCACACTTCTTCTTCGCTCAATTCGGCGAGGCATTTTTCAATGCGTGGCGTATTCTCTTCCATCCGGAGAATGATCTGAGCAGTCAGTTCCTGTAATTCCGGCGAATTCATTTCCAGCGTTCGAGTTTGTGCAGGTTGCGGGTGAACAATCCGGTGAGAAAACCGGGGAAACCGGCCTCTTTTATTTTTTGCCGCACCCGCGCTTTCATTTCCATCAGCGTGATGTCGGGCAGTGTGAATTTTCCGTCCTGATAGCAATAGGAACAATACATCAGGCTCCGGGAGCCGTCGGCGTTGGTGCCGCCGCCCTGTTCGTCGCGGGAGAGTGGCATGCCGCAACTTTGGCAGTTTTTGTATGCTTTTTCCATCAATGTCACCATATTTAATGCCTCAAACTTAAAACCATTTGTTGAGCCGGGGAAATACTCCCGACATTTTTCGACCTTAGCCCGAAACAATCTGCCATCGTGCAACCGACAACCGTCAACCGTCAACCGTCAACCACCCTCAACATCGAGGTCATCTCCGCCGGCGCCGGCTCGGGCAAAACCTATACGCTCACCGGTCGCATGGTGGAACTGCTCCAGAACGGTGTTCGTCCGGCAGGCATCATGGCCACTACCTTTACCAAAAAAGCCGCCGCCGAATTGCAGGAGCGGGTGCGGGTACGCCTGCTCGAAGCGGGTAAAACGGAAGCCGCCAACGAACTCGGCGAGGCGCTCATCGGTACGGTGCACAGCATCGGCACGAGGTTGTTGCAGCGCTTCGCCTTCGAAGCAGGCGTGTCGCCGCTGGTGGAGATCATCGCCGACGGCGACGAACAGCGCCTGTTCAACGAATCGCTTTCCCAGGTACTGACCGAGCAGCGCATCGAACGTATGAACCAATTGGCCGACCGCCTTGGATTGACCAAAAAGACCATGGGCGCACCCTACGACTGGCGGCGCGATATCCGCAATGTCACCGATGTGGCGCGGGCAAATAATTTTTCAAATGAAGTTCTGAAGATCAGCAAATTACGTTCCTGGCAAAGCTTCGAGCGCCTGCTTCCACCCGCCCAAACGACAGACAATACGACCTGGCACAACCGCTTGCTTTCCGCACTCGATCAAACCGTCGCGGCACTCGACGCCAACGAAGCCGACGGCACCAAAACCACCCGCGATGCCGCCGAAGTGCTGCGCAATTTCCAGAACCAACTCAAATACCGCGGCGAATTGTACTGGTACGAATGGGTCAAGATCGCTAAAACCAGCCCCGGCGCCAAAAGCCGCGACCTGATGGAAGACCTGCGGGCGCTGGCGTTCAGCCACGAAGAACACCGGCAATTTCGCGACGACGTGAAAGGTTTTATTGATCTCGTGTTCGACATCGCCACCGACGCCCTCGATGAATACGAACAATACAAGAAAAAGCGCGGCCTGATTGATTACACCGACATGGAAACCTACGTCAGCCGGCTGCTGCGCGTGGAAAGTGTGCGCGAAACCCTGCGCGACGAACTTGATCTGTTGCTGGTAGACGAATTCCAGGATACCTCTCCCATCCAACTCGATATTTTCCTGCAAATCAGCCGCCTTGCCAAGCATTCTATTTGGGTGGGCGATCCCAAACAAAGCATTTACGGTTTCCGCGGCGCCGAGCCGGCCCTGATGCGGGCCATCATAGAAGCCACCGGCGGCGTGTGCGACGAGAATATTCTGAAAAAATCGTGGCGCAGCCGGCCCGATATTGTGTATGCGACAAATGCCATTTTTACCAGGGCATTCAGTGATATGCCGGAGGAGCAGGTGGTGCTCGAGCCGGCCTGGAAGGCTGACGACGCTCCCCCGTCTACCGTCTACCGTCTACCGTCTACCGCCTTGGTTCATTGGCATTTCCGCTCCGAGCTCGACGAAAAAAAAGTGCCCGGCGCGCCCTGGTTCGACAATTGCATCGCTGACCAGATCGGGGTACTACTGGAGCGTAAAATCCTGATCTACAATAAAAAAAGAACGGAAACGCGCCCTGTTCGCCCCGGCGATATCGCGGTGTTGTGTCGCAGCAACAAAGGCTGCTATGATATGGCCGAGGCGCTGCACCGCGCCGGCTTGAAAGCATCTATCAGCCGCGCCGGTTTACTCGAAACCCCGGAAGCGAAACTTGCGCTCGCTTGTCTGAAATACCTGCTCACCCCCACCGATTCGCTCAGCGCCGCCGAGACCATCCTGCTGACCAACAGCATGAACCTCGAACAATTGGTGGACGACCGCCTCGAATGGCTCGCTTTCAAGGCGGGCAATGCGCCGCCACCTGCGGGAGGCTCATGGAGTGAACTGCCGTACCTGCGCGAACTCAATACCATTCGTCCACATACCGCCGATCTTTCGGCTTCGGAAATTTTGAACTTAGTGCTGGACGAACTCGACCTGCGCCGGCTGGCTGTGCAATTGGGCAATCCCAACCAACGCCTCGACAACCTCGACCGCTTGCGCGGCTATGCCCTGGACTACGAATCGGCTTGCCAACGCCTCCATTCGGCAGCCTCGCTGGGCGGTTTTTTACTTTGGATCAATGACCTGGCAAAAAACGAACTGGACTATCAGGGTTCCGGCGAAAGCGATGACGCGGTAAAAGTGCTCACCTACCACCGCAGCAAAGGGCTGGAATACCCGGTGACGATCTGTCACAATCTCAACCAACCCCTGAAAGAACAGATCTGGGGCATCAACCTCGTTTCGGAAGTGGAAAAGCCGGACCTGAACGACATTCTCGGCAACCGCTGGATCCGCTTTTGGGTGAATCCTTACGGCGACCAATTTCGCAACACTCGTCTCGAAGAAACGCTGCTGACGACGCCCGAATGGGCACAGGCTTCGCGCACGGCTTTGGAAGAAGAAGCCCGCCTGCTGTATGTAGGCCTCACAAGAGCGCGGGATTACCTGATATTTCCCACCAATGCCAGAGGCTCCGGCTGGCTCAACCGCGTCTTCAATCACGGTGATGAAGACATTCCCACACTCGATTCCGATTCGGATGAAACGCCTTTTTACCGCGACGGCCAGCCCATTTTGTGCCAAACGGAAGTGTTGTACAAACCCAAAGATTTTCCCGAAAGCCTGCCCGACGAAACGCCGGTGCCGTTTCATGCTGCGCGAAAAGGGAAACACAACGTCCCGCGTCCTTCCCTTTTGATTGATCCATTGCAAGATACCGGTGTGGTTTATCACCAGAGCGAGCCGGTAGTCTGGGCTTCATGGCTGGAGTTCAAGGGCGATTACGAGCCAGCGCTTGGAAAGGCTGTGCAGTCGTTTTTTATTGCTGATAATGAAAACCTTGCACCATCCGAACGTTTAGCGGCGGCCAAAAAGCAACTGGAAATCCGGGGCATAACAGAGATGGTTTCACCGGAAGGATTGGCGCGGCAATCGGAGGCATTCCGGGCGTTTTTGGAGAAACAATTTAAGCCGAAAGAAAAGCTGGGGAAATTCCCATGGGAAGGTTGGCACGGCCAGCGCGTTTTGAAATTGGAAGCCGATTTTTTCCTTGAAAATGATGGCAGTCTCGCGGTCGTTCTGTTCGCTCCTTTTGCCGAAGGCATGAAAAAATGGAGGCAGCAGGTGCAGGCGCTTGCGCCGGTGTTGGGTTGGTGGCGGGTGCTGTTGCGGCAAGTTTGGTCGAACAAAGAAGCCCAATTCTGGATCGTTTTTCCGATTGAAGGGCAGGCGGTGGAGCTGCGGTTTTAGCCAGATTTCCTTTCACTTTTTACCCAATTTCAACACAAAAAACACCGCCACTCCGATCAGCAATAATCCCAATCCCGGCAGGGCTTGCTCCGGCCGCTCGAACAGGGTGTTCAGGGCAAATGCCGCCGATATGACGACAAATATCAATGGAATGAAGGGATAACCCCGCGCTTTCACGGGCCGTTTGGCATCTTTTCTTTTATTGCGAAAAACGAAAATCGCTGCGCCGGCTAATCCCATGAATGCAATGTCCATGAAAGTGACGAATGTGATGATCTTGTCGAAAAGTCCCTGAAAAAACAAGAGCACCAGCATGGCCCAAACGACCTGAACCAGCATGGCTACCACTGGTGTGCGCCACCGCGGATGTACGTAAGCCAGTTGTTTGAAAAATATCCCGTCTTCGGCCATAGCGAAATAAATCCTCGGCGCCGACATGGTGTAGATGCTGATGGTGCCGAATATGGAAAGAGCAATGGCTACCGCTACCGCCTTGCCGCCCCAGGGTGCTATCGTTGCCATGGCGTCGCCCGCTACTTTGGGCGTGCGGGCAATAACGTCGAGTGGCAACAGCAGCATGTAGGCGACATTGACCAGCAGATAAATACTGATAACGATGATGACGCCCAAAAACATGGCGCGTGGCACCGTGCGCGGGGCGTCAATCGCTTCTCCGGCGAGATAGGATGCGTGGTGCCATCCACCCACTGAAAAAAGCACTCCGATCAGGCCCGTCAGCATGGCCGGTATGAGGTTAGCAGGCACGTTGGCGGCCAAAGAAAAATCGGGTTGCACCCGCGCAGGATCAAAAAAAATAAACCCTGCTGCGATGATACCGCCGATGGACAGCAATTTAAGGCCGGTGAACAGGTTGGACAATCCCTGACTCACCTGGACGCCAAGAATATTGATTCCCGTCAGAACGAGCATCGTGAATGCCGCGACGGCGGTTTTGGCACCCTCGCTGATGCCGGGAAAAAACATTTTCAGGTACTCCGCAAATGCCACACAAAGTCCGGCCAGCGCGCCGGTATTGATGACCAGCAGAACGACCCAGCCATAGAGGAATCCGACCATATCGCCGTAGGCCTCTTTCAGATAGACGTACACGCCGCCCGACTTCGGGAACATCCCTCCTAATTCGCTGAATGTCAGCGCCCCTGTCAGTGCGATCACTCCGCCGAGCGCCCATACCGCCAGCACAAGCGTCGCATTGGGCACGGCCCCGGCGATCTGCGCCGGGGTGACAAAAATGCCGGAGCCGATACAAGACCCGACCGCGATCATCGTCAGGCCGTAGAGGCTGAGTTTTTTTTGAAGGTGGGACATGGGAAAGTTGGACGTTGGATTGTTGGACTATTGGACATTTGACGTTGGACGCTGGACATTGGCAGCAATTAATGCAAGACACTTACGTGAGCCTGCGCATTTGAAACCAGTCAGCAAAAGGGGCAGCGCCCCGGTGATATTTGTAGAACGGAGCGATAAATATGGTTGAAGAGGCCGTATCATAAGTAATGTACCGGCGACTTTAGTCGCCGAAAATGTTGGGGAAACCGCGCTTTTTACCTGATACAAGTCGGCAGCTAAAGCAGCCGGCGCTCATGAGACGGTCACTCTCCATTCACGGGTACTCTTGAAAACGCTACAAATTTTACGAGGGCGCCGCCCCGTTGCTAACCCGCCCTGAATCCGATTTTTTGTAAAGTCTTTCATTAGAAAATGCTCTCAACGTCTAATGTCCAACCATCCAACGTCTAATGTCCAACCATCCAACGTCTAATGTCCAACCATCCAACGTCCGCTCATCCCTTCACCCTTCCCATCCCCAACGCCTTCAGCATCAACACCGGCAGCGATTTTTCAGGATTTTTCCGTTTGCGCAGGTCGAGATACCAGCCCAACTTTTTCATGATCGGGATTTTATGCGTCTCCACGAATTCGATGAGCGTACCGTCGGGGTCTTCAATGTAGGAGAAATAACCTGCCGCTTCGCCCATGTCGAACGAGCCGCTCGAATCCACTGTGAACGGGTGGCCTTTTTCGGCGCAGAATTTTTTCATGTCGGCCATGCCGGTGATATCGAAACACAGGTGGATAAAGCCAAGATCGCCCCAGAAGCGGTTTTCGAAAATTTTGCGCGGCTTGCGGTCGAGGCTTTGCACCAATTCGATCTCGGTATCGCCAAGCAGGCGACTGAAGGGGCCTTTGCGCTTTTCAGCGTGGCGCAGCAGCACACGGCGATAGCGCCCAAAGCCGCCGTCCACGCCGTGCCAATCGGTGAAATCGTCCGTCTTGTCGTACACAACCGTTTCGTAACCAAGTATTTCTGAGTAAAACTTTATCGAGCGCTCCATTTCGGAAACACCAATAGTCACCCCGTATATCCCACCCGTCAAATCGGGCCGGCTTTTGGAAAACCAGTCCCGGGCGCCCACAATCTCGAACGTATTGCCCCAGGGGTCTTTTACGAAAAAATGCTCTTCGCCTTCAACCGCCGAAGGCTTGCCGGAGGCGGCAGGCCGGGGGCCGGGGTTGGTTTGCATGTTCACGCCGCGTTTGCGCAGGTCGTGGAAGCAGGCCCACACATCTTTGCTCTTGATCTTGGTGATGAAAATGCCAAGGTCGCCGAGTTGCGGTTGAAAGGCGGCCGGTACTGGCGTCCGCCCCGTGTATTGCCAGATTTCCATACCGCCACCGCCCTGCAGGTTGAGTGCGAGAATGGCATGCCGCGATTGCGGCTGACTGCCGGTGTAGGGCAACATCAACCCCGCTTCGGCGGCTTCTTCAAAAATCGGCACGTCGAAACCGAAGTGCTGCCGGTACCATTTGAACGCTTCGTGGACGTTGGCGACGCCGATGCCCACTTGTTGAATGCCGGAGATAAACATTTTTTGATTGCGGATTGCGGATTGCGGATTGCGGATTTTAGATTTCGGATTGGATTACCGCCTTCGCACGAGGCTTCGGCGGGTAAAGCGGGCAAAAGTAGAACTTGCAGGAGTTTTTTAAGGTAAGATAAAAGCGGGTAGCCCTATACAAATTCAACTTTATTCCCCTTCTGAGAGTTTAAAACGGTATTTTTGCCCAAAATTGAGATAAAAAATGACGCCCGCGCAACGCAACGAGGAGGAACGCATCCAGCAGGTCCTCAATATTTTTTCCGCCCAACTGGAAAAAAGCGGCTTCCGCAAGACCCCTGAACGATTCGCTATTCTGGAAGAGATCTACAAACGCAGCGACCACTTCGACGCAGAACAGTTGTATATTCATATGAAAAACCGCAACTACCGCGTCAGCAGGGCTACCGTGTACAACACGCTGGAACTGCTTGTGTCCTGCGATCTGATCAAAAAGCACCAGTTCGGAAAAAACCTCGCGCAGTACGAAAAATCCTACGGTTACAAACAACACGACCACGTCATCTGCGCCAACTGCGGTAAAGTGGTCGAATTCTGCGACCCGCGTGTCCAGCAGATCAAGGATATGGTGGGCGAACTGCTCAATTTCAAAATTACCCATCACTCACTCAACCTCTACGGCATCTGCGGCACCTGTCAGAAAGAAATGGAATTCGGTATCGTCCGAAAACAACCCAAAGTAATGGAAGAGGAGCCGGGATGGGGGGATTAGTGGCAGTGGCAGTGGCAGTGGCAGTAGCAGTAGCAGTGGCAGTGGCAGTGGCAGTGGCAGTGGGCAGGAATGCAAAGAAGCCTTTTGGGAGTGCTCAAAATAATGTGTCTATATGAAATTAGAATATTGATTTTTCAGCAGTTTAATTTTTGAAATGTTCGTTTTTTTGAACACTCCAGCCTTTTCGGTAATACACCCCGAAAGGGATTCTTTGCATTCCTGCCCACTGCTACTGCCACTGCCCACTGCTACTGCTACTGCCCACTGCCACTGCCACTGCTACTGCTACTGCCCACTGCTACTCCACCTCCGTTATCTTCAGCATATTGGTACTCAACCTTTTATCCATTGGCATAGAGCCCGTGTTGATGATGGTATCGCCGGCTTTGATATGACCAACATTTTTGAGTATTTCGATACAATCTTCGATGGTTTCATCCGTGGAGGAGAAGCGGTCGTAATAGAAACACTGCACTCCCCAAAGGAGGTTCATAGAATTGAGCATACTCGGGTTGTTGCTGAAGATAAAGATGCTCGACTTCGGACGGAAGCTACTCACTTTGAACGCCGTGTATCCGGATATCGTGTGGCCGACTATACCTTTGGCTCCGATCTCTTCCGCGACGCGGCATGCATTGAAACAAATAACGTCGGAGTGGAACAACTTGAATTTCGACGAAGGATAAGGTCTGCGGGTCTCGATCTGGGGCCAATATTGTTTTTCAGCCTGCTCGATGATACGCGACATGTATTGTATCACCAGAGCAGGGTGCTTGCCGACAGAGGTCTCGCCGCTCAACATGACCGCGTCGGCGCCATCCAGCACCGCATTGGCGACGTCAGTCACTTCGGCGCGGGTGGGCGATGGGTTGCTGATCATGCTGTCCATCATTTGTGTCGCAACGATGACCGGGCGGGCATACTGCATACACAAATGAATGATCTCTTTTTGCGTCATTGGCAGTTGCTCGATGGGCATTTCGACGCCCAGATCGCCACGAGCCACCATGATGCCGTTGGAAGCGCGGATGATCTCCCGGATGTTTTTGACTGCTTCGGGTTTTTCGATCTTGGCCATGATCTTGGCTGGATGACCGGCGCGGTCGAGTGCCTGACGCAGGTCGGCCAGATCTTCCGGGCGGCGCACGAAGGACAAGGCAATCCAGTTGACCGGTTGGGTGAGGATAAAATCGAGGTCCTCGCGGTCTTTTTCGGTCATGGACGGCAGTTTCACATTGGTATCGGGAAGATTTACCCCTTTGTTGCTGCTCAAAACGCCGCCATGCAGACAAATAAGGCGTACCGTGTCTTTTTTATTTGTTTCCAGTACTTCGAAGACCAGCTTGCCATCGTCCATCAGGATGCGTTCGCCCACTTCACAGTCTTCGGCAAACTGGTCATAAGACATATAGATACTATCTTTCGTTCCGTTGGCCGATTCGTCATTCACGATGGTGATGATGTCGCCCGGTGCAAGCGGCAAAGCATTGTCCTTGATTTTACCGACACGCAGTTTTGGGCCCTGGAGGTCAGCCAAAATGCCTATGTGCGTGTTGTACTCCTCATTGATGGCACGGATATGGCCGATAACGTCTAAGTGCGCGGCATGATCGCCATGGCTGAAATTGAGGCGAAACACATCCACGCCGGCTTTTACCAATTCGAGGAGTTTTTCGTAAGTATTGCAGGCCGGACCTACGGTGGCGACAATTTTGGTGTTTTGCGAACCGTCTTTGCGCATGGAGGGGATATTTTTTTCGAGCAAGGTAGCAACTTCAGTAAGCGTCATTGTGCCTTTTTTACTTTAAGTGTAAAACTTACAATAAGAGGGCGCAACAAAAGTAGGATACTTGTTTTGAATGCGCCAATTGAAAAATGAAAGAAATTGCAAATCAAAAGCCAAATTGATGCGCAGGGACGACGATTCCGAAGTATATTTTCGCTTATGATTTTTTTTAACTAAGTGTTATTTTTACAAAATCACAGATTAATGCCGTAATGGAGGGTAGGAAAATTTCAAGGGCAAAAATTTTTTTAAACTCGTGGATAGCCGTTTCTTTGCCCCTCGAAAAATTGACTTTTTTTCACTAAAGATTTAAAAAAACATGGCAACCGTAGCCGAACGCGTAAAGAAAATTATCGTTGACAAACTGGGCGTGGATGAAAATGAAGTGACCAACGAGGCCAACTTCATCCAGGACCTCGGCGCCGATTCGCTCGACACAGTGGAGCTCATCATGGAATTTGAAAAAGAGTTCGACGTGTCTATTCCCGACGAGCAGGCTGAGAAAATCCAGACAGTTGGTCAGGCCATCGAATATCTCGAAGCGCACACCAGCTAAACTCAATACATCCTCCGAGGCGCCTAAACCCGGATTTTGAGGACAAAAAGGTTCAAAGCAAACACGCTTTGAACCTTTTGCTTTTTCCATCGGCAAGGCTAACGGGGATTGAAGCCGAAGTCTTACCTTTGCGTGCCTGTTTTCAAAAAAACAATTTGCATAAGGCAAAAAGCCATCAAAGTCAGACAATTTATGAAACGAGTCGTCGTAACCGGCATTGGCGCTATCACTCCTCTTGGCAACAACATCCCTGCCTTCCTCGAAGGTTTGCAAAAAGGCGTGAGCGGCGCCAACCTGATTACCCTTTTCGACGCATCCCTGTTCAAAACCCAGTTTGCCTGCGAAGTCAAAAATTTCAATCCGGAAGAACACTTCGATCGCCGCGAAGCACGCCGGATTGACCGATTTACTCAATTCGGCATGGTAGCAGCTACGGAGGCGCTTCAGGATTCCGGCCTCGACCTCGATTCGGTGGACAAAGACCGCGTCGGCGTCATTTGGGCGGCGGGGGTCGGCGGCATGACAACGCTGGAGAAGGAAATCGAAGACCACATTCTCGGCAATGGCATACCCAAACACAATCCTTTCCTGATCCCTAAAATGATCGTGGACATCGTAGCCGGCCAGATTTCCATTCAATATGGATTCCGGGGGATCAACTATGCCACCGTGTCGGCTTGTGCGTCCTCCTCGCATTCTTTGATGAACGCTTTCGATTATATCCGTCTCGGCAAAGCGAATATCATTGTCGCCGGCGGCTCCGAAGCCGCCATTACCAAAACGGGAGTCGGCGGATTCAATTCGATGAAAGCCCTCAGTGAACGCAACGACGATTATCAAACCGCCTCCCGCCCTTACGATAAGGATCGCGACGGCTTCGTGTTGGGAGAAGGCGCAGGGGCGCTCATTCTGGAAGAATACGAACACGCGAAAAAACGCGGCGCAAGGATCTATTGTGAAGTCGCCGGCGCCGCCGCTACCGCCGATGCTTACCACATCACGGCGCCGCACCCCGAAGGATTGGGTGTGATCAATGTTATGAATTTTGCCCTTGAAGACGCGGGCATGAAACCCGAAGATATTGATTACATCAACACGCACGGCACGTCTACCCCCTTGGGCGATGTGGCGGAGTTGAAAGCGATTGAAAAAGTATTTGGTCCCTCCGCAACAGGACTGAATATCTCGTCTACCAAAAGTATGACCGGTCACCTGTTGGGTGCGGCGGGCGCTATCGAGGCCATTGCATGCGTTCTCGCAATGCAGCACAACTTCGTGCCGCCCACCATTAATCACTTTACCGTTGACCCTGAAATTGACCCGAAACTTAATCTGACATTCAACGAAGCCCAACAACGCAAAGTGAGAGCGGCACTGAGCAATACGTTTGGATTCGGAGGGCATAATGCCTCCATCATCTTCCGGCAGGCGTAACGCTTGGCCAAAAAACACTGATTCTGTGCGATTTATTCGACGCTTTTACAATTATTATCTGCACCCTGACAAAGAACTTGCCCGCCGTCTGAAGACGCTGGTTGGTTTCACGCCGATCCATTTGTCCTTATTCAAGCTGGCATTTTTCCATAAAAGCACCTTCAATACGCGGGACTATGCCATTGCCAACAACGAGCGGCTCGAATTCCTTGGAGACGCCGTGTTGAGTACCATCGTCGGTGAGTATTTGTTCAAAAAATACCCGAATTCTGATGAAGGATTCCTGACGAAAATGCGCTCCAAGATCGTAAAGCGCAATTCGCTCGACGAAATTGCCGATAAAATGGGACTCGACCTGTTCCTGGCCAATTACAACCAGACGCGCCTTTCCAAATCCATGCTTGGAAATGCCCTGGAAGCCCTCGTTGGCGCGGTATACATCGAAGTCGGTTATGAAAAAACCAAACAATACGTCATACGGCGTATCCTCCGGCGCTACCTGGATATCCATGAACTGGAGAGCTTCGACGACAACTATAAAAGCCAACTGCTCGAATGGTGCCAGAAAAACGGACGCAACATCGAGTACAAAGTTGTGGCCAAATACAAAAGCGAAAAACGCGACAAATTCAAAGTTGCCGTGTTTGTAGACGGTAAAAAACTGGGTACTGCCGACGATTTTAACAAAAAAAGCGCCGAACAACTCGCGAGCGAAAGGGCCATGACGTCCATGGGCATATTAAATGGCCAAGCTTCGTCCGGTACAACGGCACAGGCCCACGACGAAGAACCTGAAGAGGAAACGACTGAATAAACTATTCTGTATCAACATGTTGGGAAATGGATTCGCCCTATTGCCCAACTGTTTACCGGCAGAGCACCTTCCATGGGCAACAAGCAGTTTTTCCAGGAACATCTCTTCTCGTGGTTTGCCCGCCACCAACGCCCCTTGCCGTGGAAAGGAGAGGATGATCCATATAAGATCTGGCTTTCCGAGATCATTTTGCAGCAGACGCGGGTGGAACAAGGGTTGCCGTATTATCAAAAATTTGTAGCAAAATACCCCGATATTAAAGCCCTCGCCGCAGCCCCGGAAGACGAGGTGCTGAAACTTTGGGAAGGACTCGGCTACTACTCCCGCGCGCGCAACCTGCGCGCGACGGCAAAATTCATTGCCGGTGAAAGAAACGGAAAATTCCCCGATACCTACGAAACCATCCGCGCACTGAAAGGCGTGGGCGACTACACCGCAGCTGCCATTGCCTCCTTCGCCTTCAATCTGCCCCATGCAGTGCTCGACGGCAATGTGTTCCGCGTATTGGCCCGCTACTTCGGCATCGAAACGCCCACCGATACACCTGCCGCTAAGAAAGAATTCGCTTCGTTGGCTCAGGAACTGCTCGACCCAGCCCGGCCTGGAGAGTTCAACCAGGCACTCATGGATTTCGGCGCCACCCATTGCACTCCCTCACAACCCAAATGCCCGGCTTGCCCCATGCAACCCCATTGCGTCGCATTCCGGCAAAAAAAAGTGGCCCTGCTGCCAGTAAAATCAAAGACGTTGAAAAAAAAGGACAGGTACTTCGTCTACCTGGTCGCTTATTTCCAGGGCAGCACATTTGTGCGCAAACGCACGGGCAAAGACATTTGGCAAAACCTGTGGGAGTTTCCCCTGCTGGAATTGCCTGAATTTCCGGCAGATAACAGGGACCTGGAGTTGTTGATGCGGAAAGAATTTCACCCGTCGCAGGCAGTATCGGAAATCCGATATTCCAAGCCATATCGTCAAACCCTGACCCACCGCCTTGTCACGGCAGTTTTTTGCGAAATATTTTTCCCTGACGATACCCCGGCAGAAGTTTTTGAAAGACAACCGTTTGCCGGCTGCCAGCGGGTGACGCGGGCGGAATTGAAAAAAAATATCGCTGTTCCACGAATAATTGATAGGTTTTTGCAGGAAAGAGCTTTAACTTTAACGTTGATTTGAAACCGCTTTTTTTAACCTTAAATCATTTGTAACCATGATTAACAAAGTCACCTTAATCGGTCATCTCGGCGGAGACCCTGAAATCCGCCACCTGGAGAACGGAACAGCCGTTGGCCGCTTTTCGCTCGCCACCAATGAAAACTACAAAGACAAAGAAGGCAACTGGCAGACACAGACTGAATGGCACAACATTGTGGTGTGGCGCGAACTCGCTGAACGCGCCGAAAAACAACTCAAAAAAGGGATGCAGGTCTACGTGGACGGAAAGATATCCTATCGCAAATTCGCCGGCCAGGACGGTCAGGAGCGTTATGTGACCGATATCGTGGCCAACCAGTTCCGCCTTCTTGAGAAACGGGAAGGAGGTTCGGGCATGGGCAGCGACATGCGCTTCCCGACTTCCGAACCGACGGCACGGGTCGCTGGGGTGCCCTCCACGCCAAACGTCGAAGTAGCGACACCCGCCGAAGGAGACGATCTGCCGTTCTGATTGATACAGAGTAATTTACAAAGGGCAAAAGGAGGCCTGCCAATCGGAATAATCCTATGTGGCGACCGCTGATTGCCCTTTGCTTTTGCTTTTTGCCTTTTTGATATTATATGGGCCTGTTTTTCCTCGGTCTTACGCTCTATTTTTTGATCCTGCTTGCCGAAAGCGCGCTGGTGGCGCTCTCTCCGCAAGAGAGTGAACAACTTCGCACGAGCGAGTCGAAGTCGGCTCAAAGAGCCTACGCGCTTGTCCGCGATATCCGCCCGGTCATGGCTGCCTTGCTGTTGGCCCGTCTGTTGTTGAAACTGTTCCTGGTTGTTTTCACTGCGTCATGGCTGCTGCAAGCGCCGGGAGTTCGCGAGTCGTTGTACGAACTTTCACAGCGGCTTGGTATGCCACAGGAAACCGTATGGTTCATGGCGGCACTGTGTTACGCCGTCGCATTCGCCACATTGCTTTGGGCGTTAAAAAAAATGGACGATCTGCCATTTTTTCAAAAACAACCGGCATTCCTGCTCCAGGGGCTCGGTCCGTTTGTGCTGTTCTGGAAAAAACTATTTTCACTCATTATCAAAAAGGAAAAGCCGGTCGTTGAAGGAGAAGAATCGCCTTCGCCAACCGATATGGCAACAGCAAACGCCGCAAGTGCTACCAGTGAAAAACGGGAACTGGAATTGTTGAAAAGCATCGTGAAGTTTGGCGATGTAACAGTCAAACAAGTCATGCAGCCACGCTCAAAAGTGGTGGGGGTAGACTTTCGCACGGGTTTCCACGAACTTTTAGCCATCGTCCACGAAGCCGAATTCTCCCGGTTTCCGGTTTACGACGAGGATCTGGACAACATTACGGGCATTCTGTACGTAAAAGACCTTGTACCTCATTTGGACAAACCCGACAACTTCGAATGGCAATCCCTCATCCGCACCAACCTTCTGCTCGCGCCCGAGAGCAAACGCGGCGCCGAATTGCTGCGGGAATTCAAACAACAAAAAATCCATATGGCAGTCGTAGTGGACGAATACGGCGGATCGTCCGGGATCGTTACGCTGGAAGACATCCTGGAAGAGGTAACGGGCGACATCCGCGACGAGTTCGACGAGGAAAGTGAAGTACGGTACCGCAAACTGGACGACCACAATTACCTGTTTGAGGGTCAAACACTCCTCAACGATGTGTGCCGCATTACCAGCCTGGATGCCAACACCTTTGATCCGGTGCGGGGAACGGCCGACACGCTCGCAGGCCTCGCGCTCGAGATCAAAGGCGATATACCCAAAACCGGTGCGGAAATTGCCTGGAATGGTTATCTGCTCACTGTCATTGCTGCCGATAACCGGCGCATCGGGCAGCTGAAACTCACCTTGCCGCGTTAAGACGGGCGTTAAAGTTGATATGCGTATATGAAGATTGACTTGAAGATCAAAGTGCTGGACGCCTACCTGATGAGGAAATATTTCTCGACGTTTTTCTTTTCCCTGCTGATCTGTACGCTCATCTCGGTAGCGATCGACTTCAGCGACAAAGTGAAAAGTTTCATCGAGAAGCCCTGTACGGCCAAAGAGATCGTATTCGATTATTACATCGGTTTCATCCTGCATATGGCAGGGCTCCTCCTGCCGCTGTATACCCTGATCGCAGTCGTGTTTTTTACATCACGGCTGGCTTTCAACTCCGAAATTTTGTCTATTCTGAATGCGGGTGTGAGTTTCAAACGCTTGTTGAAGCCTTACCTCATCGTTGGAAGTGCCATTGCGCTCCTGCATTTGACACTCAACCATTTTATCATCCCTCAGGTCAACAAATCACGCCTTAAATTTGAACGCACCTACGTCTGGACGACCGGACAGGATAAGGGAAAAACCTCCAATGTTCACTTTCTGGTATCGCCCGATACGAAGGTATTCATCCGGGGCTACAACAAGAACAGCAAAACGGCCAGCGGACTGCGGCTGGAAAAATTCGAAGGCAGCCGCATCATCAGTATCCTCGAAGCCGACAATGCCGCCTGGAAAGCCGAACCCAATCGCTGGCAGATCAATAATTACAGCATCCGAACTTTTGATGGCCTGCGCGAACGCTACGTCAAATACTCCGCTCCACTCGATACCGCCATCAATCTGTCGCCGCAGGATTTTGTGTGGTACAACAACCAAAACGAAGAGATGACCACTGCGGAACTTCGCGAAGCCATGGCCCGCGACCACAGCCGTGGGCTTTCCTACAGCAAGCGATACGCTGTAGAAATTTACCGGCGCACCGCCGACGCCTTTACCATCGTCATTCTGACGGTGATCGGGTTGGCAGTGGCGGGTCGCAAAGTGCGGGGCGGAATGGGATTGCACCTGGCGGTCGGCATAGGCATCGGGGCGGGTTTCATTTTATTGTCGAAATTCGCTGTATCGTTTGCCACCAGCGGATCGGTGCCGGTACTGTTGGGTATGTGGATACCGAATATCGTTTTTTTATTCGTGGCCATTTGGCTGGCAGGGAAGGCGCAGAAGTAAGTGGGCAGTGGCAGTGGGCAGTGGCAGTGGGCAGTGGCAGTGGGCAGTGGCAGTGGGCAGTGGCAGTGGGCAGTGGCAGTGGGCAGTGGCAGTGGGCAGTGGCAGTGGGCAGTGGCAGTGGGCGGTGGCAGTAGGCAGTGGCAGGGAATTGGTTATTTGAAGGTATGTAAAATTATGTCCAAATCTCTCCACACATTCCAGTCTTTGGCAAACAGGAAATTCAGGCGCGCAACAGCGTGGTCATTGATCTTCAGTCCTTTCAATTCATCCAAAGACGAAAAAACACCTGGTTTGAGCTTGGGTAAGGCGTTGTTCTGAGGATGCGGTGCGTATCCTGCCCAGGTTTTTCTGCCGGAAATAACAGACATCCAGTTTTTCAAAAATATATTTCTTTTTCCCGAAAAAAGCAGCCACAGGGGAAGTGTTACCAGCAAGATCAAACAGAACAAAAGATCAAAAACCCGTTTGTTGCGCCGCTGTCCCGGTTGGGCAATGTTGTACCGGATCTCAATGGTGTAGAGTTCCCCCGGTTCGTTTTTGCTGCTGCTGCCGATGATGCTCATGCTTTCTTCAGGCACTATTTTGTACGATATCGCCGGCCCCAAACGGGTCATCCACGACATAATGTTCTGTGATAGCATGTCTTTCGAACAAAAGATCACTTCATCCACGCGGTAGATACGCACGATTTCATCGAGTTGACTTTCCTCTCCGAGCAACCCCAGCTCCGCTCCGGCTCCTATTGGGAAGGAAGCCGCATAATGTTCCATGTTGTTGACCGGGCAGCCTGTTGTTTTATTGGAAACCGGGAGTGGAGCATCCTCCTTCCTATTGGTGTAGAAGGCAGGGTGAACACGCCCGATAAAATTTTTAACCACGCCCGCCTGGTTCAGCAAGCCCGCCACCCGTGCGCTCTCTTCTGCCGAACCAATAATGATGAGGTTCTTTACACGATCACGGCCAATGCTGAAATTGTGAAATTCAAGAAAATGCAGCAATGTCCTCAGCCCCACCGTTGCCAATACAGCCCATACTGCGCCCATGAGCACCAGGGCACGGGAAGGCCGGTAATCGAGATCGAGAAAACCGTATACGGCTGCCAGGATGAGGGTTCCAATGCCAAGCCCACGCACCAGGCGCCTCAAGTCGTAACGCCAGTCGTAACCGCCGTTGAGCCACACCGAGCCGAGCCAGATAAAGATATAAAGTGGGAAATTAAACCATAAAACATTGGTTTTAAACCACTCTGGATCCTTGTAATAGTAATTGGCCCAGAAATTTTTCAGGAATACCAAGCCGCCGTAGATCAGCAACGCATCCAGCAAAGGTAGCCGGAGCTTGTCCCAAAGATTTTTGATCAGGGTGATGCCTGCGCGCAACCAGATCGCCGCCTGCAACATCAGTATGAACAGTCCCGCCCGCCGCCCGGTAAAATGTTTCCGGGTAAAAATGATCATGGCCTGATAGAACGTACGGACGTAGTTGAGGCTCCCTTTTTTGGTGCTTTCGCCTTTGTAATGGATGATTTTTGTTTCAGGAAAATAATAGTTTTTATATCCCGCCTGAATGATCCGGTAGGACAAGTCTATGTCTTCTCCATACATAAAAAAAGCTTCGTCGAGCAGGCCGGCTTTGTCGAGGGCTGCCCGGCGCATGAACATGAACGCACCTGCCAGCACGTCCACTTCATGGGTTTCGTTCTCTTTCAGGTGTCCGAGGTAATAGCGGTTGAAAAAGCGGCTCTTCGGAAATAAAGCCGATAAGCCGAAGGTCTTGCTGAATGCCACCCACGGAGATGGGAAACCGCGCTTGCTCTCCGGAAGAAATTTGCCGCTGCCGTCAATCAATTTCACCCCCAAGGCTCCCGCGTCGGGGTGTGTATCCATGAAAACGAGGCACTTGAGGAAAGTATCTTCTTCCACCAATGTATCGGGGTTGAGCAGCAACACGTATTCGCCCGCGCATTGTCGGATGGCCTGGTTGTTGGCTACTGCAAATCCCGGGTTGTCCTTGTTGGCAATGAGCCGTACTTCGGGGAATTTTTCCTGTACCATGCGCACCGAATCGTCCACCGAGTTGTTGTCCACTACCCACACCTCGCCCTCGATGCCGCGCAGCGCGCGCCGCACGGATAAAAGCGCCTGTTCGAGGAAGTGGCGTACGTTGTAATTGACGATGACGACAGAGAGCCGCATTTGAACGGCAAAGGTGAGGGTTTGCGGGGAGATTTAGGTTAGGGTGTACAACGTTGTCGTCCGCTCAGATCAACTCCCTGGCCAAAAATGCCCCCGTCCAGCTTTCTTTGACTTTGCTCACCTCTTCCGGAGTACCCGCACACACAATTGTGCCGCCGCGCGCGCCTCCTTCCGGCCCTACATCCACGAGATGGTCGGCCATTTTGACGACGTCGAGGTTGTGTTCGATCACGACGACGGTGTTGCCTTTTTCTACGAGCCGGTTGAGCACACCCAACAACTGACGGATGTCCTCGAAATGCAGGCCGGTGGTAGGTTCGTCGAGGATGTAGATTGTGCGGCCGGTGTCTTTTTTAGAGAGTTCCTCCGCGAGCTTTACGCGTTGTGCTTCACCGCCTGAAAGCGTGGTAGCCTGTTGGCCGAGCGTGATGTATCCGAGACCGACTTCCTGTAAAGTCTTGATCTTGCGATAGATAGCAGGGATAGGCTGGAAAAAATCAGCGGCCTCGTTGATGGTCATGTCCAGCACGTCGGATATACTTTTGCCCTTGTACAGCACTTCGAGCGTTTCGCGGTTGTAACGCCGGCCCTGGCAGCGCTCGCAGTGCACCTGCACATCGGGCAGAAAATTCATTTCGATGGTGCGCAGGCCCGCACCTTCGCAGACTTCGCAACGCCCGCCTTTGACGTTAAAAGAAAAACGCCCGGAATTGTAGCCCCGGATTTTTGCTTCCGGCGTATCGGCGAAAAGTTTGCGAATATCGCCGAAGACGTTGGTATAAGTGGCGGGATTGGAGCGCGGCGTCCGCCCTATCGGGCTTTGGTCTATCTCGATGACCTTGTCCAGGTGCTCTAATCCTTTGATTTGCTGAAAGGTGAGGGGGCGTTTCAGACTGCTGTAAAAATGTTGTTGCAGGATAGGGTACAAGGTCTCATTGATGAGCGACGACTTACCGGAACCGGATACGCCGGTGATACAGATAAAAGTACCCAGCGGCAGGCGCAGCGTCACGTTTTTCAGGTTGTGCCCTGTCGCACCTTCGAGTTCGAGCCATTTGCCATTGCCTTCCCGGCGGGTTTTCGGGACGTCGAGACGGGTGCGGCCAGCGAGGTAGTCGGAGGTTTTAGTCGGATTTTTCAGGAAATCGGCGGGAGTACCGATGTCTACGATCCGGCCACCGTGTTTGCCGGCTCCGGGGCCAAGGTCAATGAGGTAATCGGATTCGAGCATGATATCGCGGTCGTGTTCCACCACGAGCACGGTATTGCCAATGTCGCGCAGGTTTTTGAGGGCATCTATGAGGCGGTGGTTGTCGCGTTGATGCAGACCGATACTGGGTTCGTCGAGGATGTAGGTGATACCGGTGAGTTGCGAACCGATCTGGGTGGCCAGGCGGATGCGCTGGCTTTCGCCACCGGAAAGCGTGCGCGCCGGGCGGTTGAGCGCGAGGTAGTCGAGACCTACCTGGAGCAAGAATTTGAGGCGAAAACGAATTTCTTTCAAAACATCTTTGGCAATGGCGCGCTGTCGTTCGCTCATCTGGCTTTCGACATTTTCCAACGCTACAAATAGTTCGGTCAGATCCATTTCCGACAATTCCGCAATGTTTTTCTCTCCGATTTTGAACCACAAACTCTCTTTGCGCAGCCGGGTCCCGTTGCATTCGGGGCAATTGCCGACTGTCATAAAGTCCTCAGCCCACTGACGGATCTTTTCGCTCGTGGTATCCGAATACCAGCGTTTGAGCATGTTGATCAGACCGTCGTAGGCAAGGTTATAGGTCCATTCTTCGTTCCCCCAGGTCATTTCCACTTTGAGGTCTTCATCACCGCCATAGAGCAGCGTATGCAGGGCCGCTTCGGGAATATCTTTTATCGGTGTGGTGAAAGAGAATTTGTACTTCTTCGCCAGCTCGCGCAATTGTTTGAACATCATATTCTCACGTACTTCGCCCAGCGGCACGATTCCGGCTTCATTGATGCTCCTGGTGCTGTCCGGTATCACCCGTGCCATATCCACTTCGTGTACTTCGCCCAGGCCCTTGCAATGCGGGCACATACCGTAAGGCGAGTTGAAGGAAAAGGTATTGGGCGAGGGTTCTTCGTAAGAAATGCCGGAATCCGGGCACATGAGGTTGCGCGAGTAGACGCCCCCCCCCGGCCCTCCCATGAGGGAGTGGGATGCCTCGCTTCCAGGTCCCTTCCAGGAAGATTCTTCTCCCCCCCTCACGGGAGGGCCTGCGGGGGCGTCCAAATCCAGCACCTGCAACATGCCATCGCCCAGCCGCATCGCCATCCGCACGCTTTCGGCCAGACGATCACTGCGATCATCGCCGATTTTCAGGCGGTCAACAACGACCTCGATGTCGTGGATTTTGTAGCGGTCCACTTGCATGCCGGGCGTCACTTCGAGAATATCGCCATCCACGCGGACCTTGGTGTAGCCTTGTTTGCGGATCTGTTCGAAGAGTTCGCGGTAATGGCCTTTGCGCGAGCGGACTACCGGCGCGAGCAGGGCGATTTTGCGACCGGCAAATCGCTCCTGAATGTTTTGAAGTATCTGCTCTTCGGTGTATTTTACCATCTTTTTACCGGTCACCCAAGAGTAGGCTTCTCCGGCGCGTGCAAACAGCAAGCGCAGAAAATCATACACTTCTGTCACCGTGCCAACAGTGGAACGGGGGTTGCGTCCGGTAGTTTTCTGTTCGATGGAAATAACGGGCGAAAGGCCGGTGATCTGCTCCACATCAGGGCGCTCCATCTCTCCGATGAACTGGCGGGCATAGCTCGACAATGTCTCCATGAAACGGCGCTGACCTTCGGCATAGATGGTGTCGAAAGCCAGCGAACTTTTACCCGAACCGCTCACACCAGTGATGACCACAAGGCGGTTGCGCGGAATGCGCACGTCCACATTGCGGAGGTTGTGGACGCGGGCGCCGACGACCTCTATGTATTGGTTACCGGTGACTGGTGATTGGTTATCGGTAGCAGAACCCATTCCGTTCGGAAGGCCGTTTGTTGGTGCGTGTTCGGGTGCAGTTTGTGTTTTTGCCTTTGCCATAGTCCGGGAAAACAACGCCGGTGAAGAAGAGGTTTTGGGGAAATGGCAAAAGTAGGGAAAAGACAAAGTTTATAAAAGAGATTTTAAAACAAAAAGTTTTCAGGCTAAAACGTCACCAATCCGACAACCTGAAAGTTTTTCACGCTGAATGCTATAAATTTTAAAAGGATTTATCATAAACCAACGGGGTTATATTACTTTTGTCGCCTTGGAAAACCACATGAAAGCACTCTTGAGCCTTCCCGTTCGGAATCATGCGGGGAGGCTCATTTTACGAAATCGCTCACCGTTTTTTCGTTTTCGGCTTCCCATCGTTGGTTATTAGTTGTTGGTTGTCATTTATTTGCTGCGTTTTAATGAATGTCTGCATACTGATATCCACTACAATTAACCCTTGCTTGATCCTTCATACTGATTTTTTGGTATAATCTTTTCCGTCTGAAGATATTTGTACCGGCCATTGAAAAAGCCCGGATTTCTCCCGATGTCTGAATTAGCACAATTTATCGAACACACCATTCTGAAACCCGATACCACTCTTACAGATGTACGCCGGGTATGCGAAGAAGCAAAAAAATACGGATTTGCAGGCGTGTGCATTCCACCGCTCTATGTGCGGGAAGCACGGCGCATTTTGGGCGACGGCACCCGCATAAGGGTCGCGACCGTTGTCGGATTCCCGATGGGGTATTCGGCCATTCCGGCCAAGAGTGAAGAGATCAAACGGGCATTGGAAGAAGGCGCCGACGACATTGATGCAGTCATCAACATTTCGGCGGTAAAAAGCGACAACTGGAATCATGTCAAACACGACATCGAAGGAGTGGCGCTGGCAACGCACATGCGCGGTCGCACCCTAAAACTCATTCTCGAATGCGGCCTGCTGACGGACGATGAAATCAAAAAAATTTGCGAACTTGCAGCCGAAGCCCGCGTGGCATGGCTCAAAACCGGAACCGGCTTTCACGGTTTCCCCGCCACACCGGAAATGGTGCGTCATTTGAGACGTGCCGCTTCCAACGGCATTAAGATCAAAGCCGCCGGCGGTATCCGCACGACCGAAATTGCGAAAGCGCTGATCGAAGCGGGGGCGGACCGGCTCGGCACCTCGGCGTCGCTGGATATCATCGGTATGGCGAAATGAAGTTATTTTGGAATTGTAAATCTTCAGGCTGTTTTTATGAAACACCCGCTTGTCCCCTTTTTCCGTCATTTTACCGGAACCCGCCGGTTCGGCCTGTGCGGCATTTCGTCGCAGGGCGGAGTTTTGGCCCCGATGGTTCTTGTACTCGCACTTTCGGGTGCGAGCCCAAATACCCTCAGGGGCCAGGAAATCCAACTCAATGAAGACCCTAAAATTTCCCAGTTGTTCCGCAGCTGGACCAATAGCAACCGCGCCAATCCGCGCGTGGAAGGATGGCGGATACAGATCATGGCCACCGCCGACCGCCAGCAGGTGGAGGATGCGCGCAACCGTTTCCGCATTCAATATCCCGATGTGCCGGCCGATTGGATGCACGAAAAACCATACTACAAATTGCGGGTGGGCGCTTTCAGAAGCAGATTGGAAGCACAGGCATTTTTAGCCACGCTCACTGAATATGCCGGCGCTTACCCGGCAAGGGATACAAACATTCACCCCCGCGACTTTTTGGAACAATAAATCCGGGCTATTTAACGTCTCCCGCATTCCTCTATCATTCACTACATGGCGGCACCCAAACGCACCACTTTCGCGATCGGCGACATTGACAAACGGCTTGTCTGGCTTTACCTGGCATTGGTCACGGTGGGATGGCTGATGATATATTCTGTCAATTACAACCCGAACCTGCCTACGCTCGGCATTTTCGACCTGAGCAACAATGCAGGCAAACAAATGCTGTTCATCCTGGTCTGTTTCGCGCTGATCTTTGTGATCATGATGACGGATTGGGCGTTTTGGCGAACGTATAGTTTCATTATTTACCTGGTTACGATAATTCTGCTACCGGGAACGCTGATTTTTGGGCGGGAGGTCAACGGCGCATTGGCGTGGTATCAATTCGGCGGATTCTCGTTTCAGCCATCCGAACTGGCCAAATTCGGCACCTGCCTCGCGTTGGCCGGATATTTGAGTTCCACCGGTGTAGACCTCCGCACCTGGAAGAGTCGCATTACTGCGTTCCTGATTTTCCTTGTACCGGTAGGCATCATTCTTGCCCAATCAGATACCGGCTCGGCTCTGATCTTTTTCTCCTTCTTTCTGGTGTTATATCGTGAAGGATTGTCGTGGACCTGGTATTTTTTGGGTGGAATTGTCGTATTGAGCGTCATTTTCGGCCTGGCCTGGAATCCGGCTTATGTGATGGCCGTTTATATCTGGATATACAATTTCACGCTGCTGAAACCCTTCCGCGATCATAACAGGGTATGGTGGACGCTTTGGGGCCTGACCATCACGCTCACGATCTGCTGGCCGCTTATTTCCCCCATGATCCTGGAAACTTTTGGGAAAACACCCGAAGAGGTTCCCAACCTCGATCTGTACATGCTGGCGCCGCATTTTTTGCTGGCTTCAATAGCCTTTTTTTACAGTTACTGGCGAAAAAACAGCCTGATACAAAATGCTCTTCTCATCAGGTTATCGTTGTTGCTGCTCGCCTGCGGGTTGGTATTTGCGGCGAATTTTGCCAGTACCCAACTGCTTGCGCCTCACCAGCAGCAGCGCATCAATGTGTGGCTCAATCCCTCCAAAACTACGGCTGCCGACGCGCGCGGTTCAGCTTACAACATGTTGCACTCCAAAATGGCCATCGGCTCGGGCGGCTTCATCGGAAAAGGGTACCTGGACGGCAACATGACCAAACTGAAATACGTGCCGGAGCAAACCACCGACTTTATTTTTTGCACAGTCGGCGAAGAACACGGTTTTCTCGGCGTGACCATCGTCGTAGGGCTTTTTGCCTATCTGCTGTACTATATTACCATCATCGCAGAACGCCAGCGATCCAATTTTTCCCGCGTATACGCCTATTGTGTGGCGGGTATCATTTTTATCCACTTTATTGTAAACATCGGCATGACGATGGGCCTTTTCCCCATCATCGGCATTCCGCTGCCCTTTCTGAGTTACGGCGGCTCGTCGCTCATCGGATTTTCGCTGATGATCGGGGTGTTGTTAAAATTGGACAGCAACCGAAATTTGGCCTGACAGGCGACAAAAAGTGGCCTTTTTTGATAAAAATCGAGGTTTTCCACAAAATTCCGTCGCTGGTTTTGCGTTCCAGGCGCTTAAAATATTTTTCAAAACGATGAATCTGCCGCTTCGCCTCTGCGTTGTTTCGCTCTTATTGCTTTTCAGTGCTCTACTGCCTGCACAGTCGTCCCGGAAAATCAAACTCACGCCATCCTCTCTCGGCTTCGATCTGCCGGATACGTACAAACAACGCACCTTCATCAAGGGGCTTTCCGGTTTTGTCCACAAAATTGACCAACTCACCGGCACCATGGTGATGATAGACGGCAACAAAACCACCGTGCTCACCCGCTTCGTCCGGCAGGACAAGCCGCCGGTGGTCACCACTTCCACCTCCGACGTGATCTACAGCGCCAAAATTGACTCGAAATTCAAACTCAACGGCGCCTACTGCATCGCTTCCACAAAAATCGAGAAGGATAATATTTACGAGATCATCCTGACCGACGTGGGGTACTCCTTCTTGCCGGAGGACTATATTCCCTATGTGGAGATCTGCCGCGCCGCCACGAACGTCGCGCCCGAAACGCGCAAAAAAACCTACTACATCCGCTCCGCCAAACTCACGACGGTGTATACCCGCGCTTTCCAGAAAGTGGTGGGAAATTCGGAAGTGAGCGGCGTCGTGTTCAGCGTGGGCGGCGAAGTATTCAGCAGCAGCGACCAGTTCAAACTGGATTACATCGTGTCCGTTGACTTAGTGAGCCTGGAAAAATTGCTGTCGCTCCAGAATTGCAACGACCTGATCAACAACGAAGAGATCGCACGCCGTGAAAAAGCTGAAAAAGCCCGCCTCGAAGCCATGAAAGCCGAAGAGGAGAAAAAAGCCCGCGAACAGGAGCTCGCCGCCGCCAAAGCGCAGGTGGAAGATCTGAAAAAAACGCTCAACGAAAGCATCTACCGAACCGCCGAAATGCAGCGCCACCTCCACGAAGCGCAAGACAAAGAACGCGCCGCGCTCGAACAACTCAACACCGCCATCCGTCAGGCCAACGAACTTTCCGCGCAGGCCGAACAAGCGCGTCAGAATGCCGAAAGCCGTGAGGAAGTGATCCTGACATTCAAAAACAAAGACGGGAAGGTGCTGGAAATTAAAAACCTGGATGAATTGAGTGAGGATAAGTTGCGGGCGTTGGGGTTTGATGTGGAGGTATTGAGGAGGTGATCTTATTTCCCATACCCCCCTCTCATCCCCCTCCACCTGATCTGTACCACCCCCAGCATCGCTTCCCGGATAATGTGCAACGACATTTTCGATTGCCCTTTTTCGCGGTCTTTGAACGTGATGGGCACTTCGCGCACTTTGAATCCAAGTGAGTAGGCTGCGTATTTCATTTCGATCTGGAAGGCATAACCGACGAAACGGATTTTATCCAGGTCCATCGTTTCCAACACTTTGCGGCGGTAGCAGATAAATCCCGCGGTAGGGTCGGCTACGGGCATCCAGAGGATACTGCGGGTGTAGAGGGAAGCGCCGTAGGAAAGGAAGATGCGGTCTTTGGGCCAGTTTTGCACTTTGCCACCAGCGCAATAGCGCGATCCTACGGCCACGTCGGCGCCTTCGTCGCGGCATTTGGCGAGCAGACGGAGCAGGTCGGTAGGACTGTGCGAGAAGTCCGCGTCCATTTCAAAGAAATATTCATAGTCGCGTAACAGCCCCCATCGGAAACCGGCAATGTAAGCCGTGCCCAGACCGAGTTTACCGCGGCGTTCGAGCAGGTGCAGGCGGTCGTTGAACTCGTTTTGCAAGTCGCGAACGATTTGCGCCGTCCCGTCGGGCGAACCGTCGTCCACGATGAGGACGTGGAAGGACTCCGGCAAAGCAAACACCGCCCGGATGATGGCCTCGGCGTTTTCGCGTTCGTTGTAAGTGGGTATGATGACGAGTGCGGACACTTGAAAATGGTTTGAAGGTTTGAAGGTTTGTAGATTTGAAGGCCGGACTCAACCAGAAACCTTCCAACCGGAAACCAGAAACCCTTTAAACGGCAAATGCAATGGCAAATGCTGCCACGGAGACAATGAGGCCGTACATAAAAATATTGTAGCAAATGCTCAGGTAACGGTATTTCTGTGCCAATACGATGCCGAGGAAATAAAGGTCGCGACTCATCGAGCTGTACAGAAAATCCGAGTCCTTGAGCATTTCATTGACGCCCCATTGAAAATCTTCAAGCGGCATGTTGTAGAAATTGCCAAAGAAGAGCAGATTGGCTTTGCGTTGTTTGATGGATTCACGGGTCACTTTGCCTTCGGTCACTTTGGGGCGGGTGGCGAGGGTAGCATAGATCATAGACCCAAGGCACGTCAGCGTAAGAAACGCAGTAGGTATGGCCAACCGGTACAAGAGCTTGTCCTGCGTCTCCAAGGCCTCCAAAAGTTTAGGCAGCAGACTGCTGACGAGGATGGAGATAACGATGGCATTTACCGAAAGCATGAGGTTGGCCTTGCTGTCGGCCATGGCGCTCAGGTTCGTATGGGTACGATAGGTAGTGCGGTACATGGTTTCCACACCGCGTCCCATACGGGCTTGTTTCAGTTCTTTTTCGCTCTCTTTCAGTATTTTTGAGATATCGTTCTTTTTGTCTTTGTCGTCCAGCAAAGCGAGTTCTTCCATAGTGGCGGCCTGATCGGGATTGAGGCGGCGTTTTTGTTTGAGGAGTTGCTGGATGTGTTTTGCTTTGCGTTTGTTGAAAAGGTCGTTGGCGACGGCGGTGTGGTAGTTGTGGTTGAGCATAAAATTGAGTTCGAAGTCAACCCAATCCTGTTCGCTCATCACGGTTTTCCGGGCGAGGATAAGTTCCTGGCGGAATTTGCCGGTGCGGTCCCAATAAGTTTCCATACCGAGATGGCTGAGATCGGCATCGCAGATGATCTGCTCCAGAACGTTTTGGGGTTGTTGGGGCACTTTGGTAGCGCGGATCAGCGCCAGCACAATGTCCAGGTCAGTATCTGGTATTTTCCCTCGCAGGAAATGGTCTGCATTGTTGCAGCTGCGTTCTTCATGGTCTTTCGGCCCTTCGGAATAGCCCGTATCATGGAACCAGGTGGCTAATACCAGCAGCAACATTTCACGGTCGTCCAACTGGAACCCTTCACCAATGACACGCGCAGCCGCTACCGTCTGCACGGTGTGTTCGAAGTCGTGGAAGACGTATTCCGGCGAGATATGTTTGGCGAAATAATCGCTGATGTAAAGCTCTGTTTCCTGCAGAAGTTGTTCTTGAGAAGTCATGTTCTTGTAAGTTGGCGGGCAAAGGTAAACCTTTTGCTAAACTCCTATCTCCTCCCATTCTTTGGCAGTAAGTTCCACATTCGGAGGTTTAATGGCTTCAATGATGCCTTTCAGGTCTGTCCAGCGGAGGCCGCTGCGATACATGTCGCGAAAATCTTTTTGAAGCAGTTCCCAGTGGTCAAAGTTATAACCGGGTTTTCCCAAAAAATCCCGGTAGACAGCAATGGCCTTCTCCCGGTCGCCGGGGCCGTTGCGCAGCGCGCAGGCGTGCGCGATGTTGGTCTTCAGCCAATCGCGGTAGGGGTAAGAAGGATATTCTTTTTCTGCATAGTCATCGGCCATTTCGGCGGTTGAAATGGCCTGGGCAAATGCTTCCGGCCTGATTTTACCCAGATAGACGAGGTAGTAGGAACGGGATATCAGGGCGTCGAGTTTGCGACTCCTCCATTGGTAAGCCACATCCTGCTCACCGGCCAGTTTTTCCAGCGCGGCAAGGCCTTTTTCGTTCCAGGCGACGGCATCTTCCCATCGCTGGTTGGCAAAAGCATAAGTCGTATGCTGGTCGGCCAGCCAGTAATCCACCGCTTCCGGCTTCATTTCGGGATGCTGGGCGAGGATGGTGTCGCGCAGTTGCGATGCGAATTTTTTGAGTTTGAGCTGGCGTTCCGGGAAGCGATCCGCTATTCTGGCGATCTCAAACAGCACCTGGCCCAATTGCGCCTCGCTGTATATCCCTCTGTATTGTAAAAGCGCCTCGCTCTCATTGTTTTCGATCAAGGCGGCATGCCCGAAATAAAATGAATTAAGGCCCAGCGTCAATGCGTCGTAGGCCTGTTCGTAAGCGGATCTGGCAGCGGCAGCATTGCCCTCCAGCAAACGCGCCAGACCCAATTGGGTCAGCAACGGCGCCTGGCGGTCGTTGCGATAAGCCGGCATGGAATCCGCAGGCGCGTCCTGTAAAAGGCGTTGCGTTACTTCCAGGCCTGTTTGATACTGACGGACGGATTCAGGTATCCTGTTGGTGGAGAGCAAACAATTGCCTAAAAGAATGTGATTGAAAATCAGCGCTTTCAGGCGTTCAGGTTCATTGTTTTTAAATGTACCGAAGTTGTCAAGCAATTGCAGCGCCTGCTGATACAGTTTTTCCGAATACGCATTTCCCTGCTCAAATATCCCCCACTCAGTGTAGGCTCTGGCCAGTGCCAATGTTGTTTTTTCGAGTTGACTGCGCCAGCGCGTCGTGTTTTGCCGGTGCAATACCCTGGCGTCTGCAAGGGCGGATTCCAGCAGCGCGGCTTTTTTGGAATGGTTGAGAATTCCCGCGGATGAATAATGGTGTTGGAAGATATTCCAGCGCAGGCGGGTCTCGGTATCCAGCGGCGGGACGCCCGCAGCGCCATTTCCAGAACAAAAATTGCTGATTTTCAGCATATTGGAAAACAACCCGCAAATACAGTCACGTTGCCTGACACTGAGCAGGTCATATTCCGCCAATTGGTTGAATTGTCGCTCGAGACTGTCCATGGCCTCATATGGTTCGGAAGGAACATTCTCAAAAACACGCATGGTCCAGTCGGCATACTGGCGCGCCGCGGCAGGAATGTCATTGCGCAACAAAGCGGTATGAGCACTCATTTTAATGCCGTTGAGCGGTTTGCCAAAAAGGCGGTTGAAGTCCATGAGCACACGCTGGGCCTCTGTATTTTTTTCGCGCAGCAACAGTTTCCAATTGTAATCTTCATAAATTTCATACATAACCGGTTGCAGTGCCTGCTGCGCTGCGGGGTCTTCCAGTTGCGCGTACAGGCTCGACGCGCTTTGGAAATAAGCTTGCACGCGGTCAATGTTGTTGCTGCTCAGGGCTTGTTGGCGATAATATTCAAAAAACGAGCGAATAAGCGGAAGGTCTCCCGATTCGGCCAGCCGCTCGAAATTACCCGAATCGTCGAGCGCCTTTTCAAGGCCGTAGTTCCGGATAAGTTCGGGTGTAAATGCGGTGAGACGGCGATTTTTGTTTTGCGCTGCAGCGCGGATCAGGTCGGGAGAAATATCGCAACTGTAAAACTGACCGGATAGCGTTTTCAGGCGCAGGCGACTGCCATCGGGGCTAAAACTCAATTCGTCAATCCAATCGTCGGCTACTTTGAAATGAAAACGGGCTTCGCCATTTGTCATATCCCATACGACGACCGTACCATCCTCATAACCCGCCGCCAGCGCCGAGCCGTCGGGGTGAAAGGACATGGCGCCAACGATGTGTTCGCCGTACGGACGGATACGGGCACGCTCGTCGAGCAGGTTGTCGCAGCGGAAAATGCGAACGTCTTTACCCGACGAAAATGCAATTTGATCTCCCCCGGGCGCAATATCGGACCAGCCGATCTTGTAGCCGTGCAAACGCACCGGACGGGGTTTGTTCGACGCCGACGCAGGATCCCAGATTTTTGCAATGGTCTGGTCTTCCTCATAAAAGCCTGATGTAAGGCTTTGTATGATCAACAATTCACTGCTGCCCGGTACAAACCGCAATTGCAACACTTCTCCGTTAATGCTCTGACGCGCCAGCACTTCGCCGGATTGAAGGTGGCGCACCATCACCGAGTCGGAACCGGCAGCGTAAGCCATAAAACGCCCTTTCTCGTCAAATGCGACGGGGAGAAAGGAATTCATATCCGAGGATACAGCCAGTTCCCATTTTTTCCCGTTCTCTATGTTCTTTACGTTTAACAAAGCGGCGTCGGAGCGCCAGGCCACCCAGTTTTTACCCATCGCATCAATCAGCACCTCTTCTGAAGGAGTTGGTTCGGAAAAAAGCATACGATCCGGTTGATCGGTTGTAAAAACCTGCAAAGCGCCCGCGCGCAAGCATGCGAACTGATTGCCATCCTGGCTGAAAACCACCCGGCTTGCGTCAGAAAATGAAGCAGTCACGTTGCTTTGCCAGTCGTATAAAGCCCATATCTTCAAGGTACCCGTGTCTGTTGCCGCTGCCAGCCATTTGTTGTCGGGCGAGACGGCGCCCGTCATCAGCCTGAATTCTTCGCCCGGTTGGAGGTAGCACCCGAAATGCGCATCGCTGCTGTCCGACGCTATTCCCAATTGCTCGTAGCGGGTATAGGCAAACCAGGAGCAATCCGGCTTGATGGCCAAAGAGTTGCCCTGAATGCCTGCCAGTCTCGAAGCGATCTGCTGGCTGTCGCCCGGTTCGGGAAGGCGGAAATAATGGAGGCTATCTGTGGCAATGGTCCATGCAGCGCGGCGTGCCGGCGACATTTGTATGGCTGCCAGGTTGTAAGGCAACTTACCGCTCCAGCCAATGCTTCTGACCGGCTTCCATTGCCGGTCTTTGCCGCCGCTTTGTTCGAGAACGACTATGCTGTCGCGCCCCGCCAGCCACAGACGCCCGCCTTCATAAGCCATGCCGATGATCTCAAAATTCACATTGGTCAGCAGACGGGGTTCGGGGCGCTTTTCTCCCTTATCACCTCTTTTTTGAATATTTTTATAATCGCGCTGTGCCACAATGCTTCCCCAGCGCAATTCAAGAACATAAACTTTTGCCTGCTCACCGTTGAAAAAGAAAAACTCATCACCGTCGGTATTGAAACAATAGCGGCTAACCCCTGGTACCTCCACCCGGAATGTGTCCTTGGGGTTGCGCCAGAACAAAAGGGTTCGATCTGAAAAAAACAGCATCGTCCGGTTGTCGGGTGAAAGATCAAAATGGGGCAATCCTTTTTCGATCTGTAACGGCGTTTTGGGCTCCCACGATGCCGCATCCCAGGAATACAACACGCTGTTGGAAGGCGCGAAAGCGTACAGTTGGCCGTTTTTCCCGAAACGCGCCTGCACGTTACCGCCCAGATCATAGTCCAGTTGATAACTGAAAGGCACTTTTAAACCGCTTCCCGTTTGCCCCGGTTGTACGGGGGGAACGTAGTACCAGGCGTCGAACAAGGCTTGCAAGCACTCGGCATTGGGTTCCGGCGCAATGTACTGACCGGCGAAATCAGCCAGGCGATAGGAGGTAGTGCGGTCGTAATTTTTGAGCAACTCCTGTGCGTCGTCGGCCAGATTGGCTGCGGCGGCATGCAGGAACTGGCGGCGGGCAGCCTGCTCGCTGCGACGCAATTCCTGTTCGGCAGAATCACGGCACATCTGAATGCGCCTGTTCATTTCCGGGCGGGTATTCTGGTTGGCGTCGGCACAACTCTTGGCAGCCCGGTATAGTGACATGGCTTCGTCCCAACACCTGCAATTAAAATACCGGTCGGCCTCGGCCCGCGTGATCGCGAAACAGGTATCGCCCTGGTGCAAAACAAAATCCCGCCGGGCATAACACTTACAGCGTTTTTCTACAACAGGCGCCACTGTCTGCGCAGCGGCATAACAGGAGGTAAGCAGGACAAGGAAAAGAAGTATCTGACGCATAGCAAAGATTTGACGGGTTTACGGGTTGGCGGGTTGACGGGTGGACGGGTTAACGGGTTGGCGGGTTGACGGGTTGGCGGGTTAACGGGTTGGCGGGGGTACGGGTTGGCGGGGGTACTTTCCCGTAAACCCGTAAACCCGTAAACCCGTAAACCTTCAAAAATCATCCCCAAAAATAACGGAGTTCCGGGACATCAAACAGACTCTCAGACTTTGAAGCAATTTAAAACATTGTGTAAACAGCCAATTTTAAGGCTAAATCCCATTATTTTTGCGGCCCGATTGCGACACAGGCGGGCAATCCGCAATCCGCAATCCGCAATCCGCAATCCGCAATCCGCAATCCGCAATCCGCAATCCGCAATCCGCAATCCGCAATCCGCAATCCGCAATCCGCAATCCGCAATCCGCAATGGCTACCCCGCGCACTGTCGCTTTTCACACCCTCGGCTGCAAGCTGAACTACTCGGAGACTTCCGCCCTGGCGCGGCTCTTCGAAGGCAGCGGTTATTTGCCGGTAAAATTCGAGGATGGCGCGGACATTTATGTGCTGAATACTTGTTCGGTGACAGAGCAAGCGGATAAAGAATGTAAAAAGATCGTCCGCCAGGCCTTGCGCCACCAGCCCGGGGCTTTTGTGGTCGTCACCGGCTGCTACGCCCAGCTCAAACCGAAGGAAATCGCCGATATCCCCGGAGTTGACCTGGTGCTGGGTGCAGGCGAAAAATTCCGCATTCTCGACTATGTAGACGACCTTTCCAAAGCACAGGGCAAAGGCATGGTATACGCCGGAGAGGTGCGCGATGTGAATACTTTCACGGCGTCTTTTTCTTTTGGCGATCGCACCCGTTCCTTTTTGAAAGTACAGGACGGCTGCGATTACAAGTGTTCCTTTTGCACCATCCCGCAGGCACGCGGCGCCAGCCGGTCGGACACGTTGGAAAATGTTTTGGCCAATGCCCGTCAAATCGCTGCCGGAGGGGTCAAAGAAATCGTATTAACGGGAGTGAATCTGGGCGATTTTGGCAACGGCACCGAAGTCATCGAGGGCGTCCGGGCAAAAAAAGAAGCTTTGTTCGTTGACCTGGTTCGCGAACTGGATCGGGTGGAAGAAGTCGAACGCTTTCGCATTTCCAGCATCGAGCCCAATTTGCTGACGGACGAGATCATTGCATTGGTGGCGGAAAGCCGGCGTTTTATGCCGCACTTCCATGTGCCGCTGCAATCGGGCAACGACAAACAACTGCGTGAAATGCGCCGCCGCTACCGCCGCGAACTCTACGCCGAACGGGTCGCAACCATCAAACGCCTCATGCCCCACGCCTGCGTCGGCTGCGACGTTATCGTCGGATTTCCCGGCGAAACGGAGGATGATTTTCTGGAGACTTACCGCTTCCTGCAGGAATTGGATGTGTCTTACCTCCATGTATTCACTTATTCCGAACGGGTCAATACGCCGGCAGCGGAAATGCCCGGTGTTGTCCCCCTCGAAGAGCGCCGCCGCCGGAATCACGCCCTGCGCGGCCTTTCGGAGATGAAACGCCGCACTTTTTATGCCCAGCACGCCGGTGCCGTGCGACCCGTGTTGTTCGAGCAACACAAAAACCCGGGTTTGATGAGCGGTTTTACGGACAACTATGTAAAAATCGAAATGCCGTTCGAGGCAGGGCGCGTGAATACGATCGCGCCCGTAATGCTGGAAAACCTGACGGCAGACGGAGAGGCTTGCGTTGCCCGTCTCAATGCTCACAACTTTCTCAAGTCAGTGGTTTCGACTTCTCCCACATAGAATTTAAGGCAGTTGTCGCACAGGCATTTTTTATCGAATTGCCGCTCCAGCGTTTCCTTCGTGGCCGGATGCAGGTTGGGGAAGCGATTCCAGCAATCGTCGGCGTCGTAATTGATGAACTTTTTTTTACAACGGGGGCATTCTTTTGCAAAATCGTACTCTTCCTGAACCCAGGCTTCTGCCACCCTGCCTCCCAACGGCGGATTGAGTTTTCTAACCCGTACACGCAACGCGCTCATTTCGGAAAAATGAAATTTCATCCGCTTTACGATATTGGCCACCACCGTCTCTACCAATTTGCGCGGGGTATCCATTTCCATCCGGCATATCTGGTAAATGGTCTCGTAGTTCATCGTCTTCTCCACGTCGTCGTCTTTAGCGGCCTTTTCGGTATTGAAATTGACAATGATATCCACAATATACTCTGAACCAAGCGCTTTTTCGGCGTCATAAACGCCGTGCTGCGCGTGGAACCGCATACCTTCCAGACCAATTAAAGCCATTTTCAGAGAGAAATTGTATAGATGACGTAATGACTTTTAATGATATACTATTCGCCCAACATTTCCTGCAACAGATCTTCCTGTTCGGTCAGGTGGGCACATTGGCTCTCCAATACGGTTTTTAAAGAGTCCAGTTCCACAGGCTTGAGTTTGCCGTATTGGGCGACAATTGTGGCCGTACACTCCCTGGTCTTGTTGTATTCAGTCTGAATTTGCTGCAAACGCTCCTGAAATGCCGCTACCGCGTTGGTGTCGGAGGCCAGGCGGGCAGTTGCTTCGTTCAGGGCTGCCAATTGCGACGTGCACTCGCAATACGCTTTGGCGATTTTTTCAAAACGCGACAATTCAGGCGCGTTTCCACAGGCCCAAATGAAAAAAACAATAAATGATAACAGGTATCGCATCGTATCTGTTCTTTGCGCAAAGGACAGAAAAAATTGTCATTTCTTTCTTGCTTTTATTGCTTAATCCTGGCATAAATTTCTGTAAATGAATTTTTTGCAGGAGGGAGAGAAAATTTTTTCATAAAAATTTTCTCTCCCTCCTGCAAAAAATTCATTCCCCTTTTCCCTACACCTTCACTGTTTTCCATTTTCCCTGCCGGAACACCCACATGGCGGCCAGCGCCATGCCCGATTCGGCAATGACAATGCTCCAGTATACGCCTGTTTGTCCCCAATCCAGATACAAAGCGAGCAGCGCCGCGAGCGGCGTTTCCACCAGCCAGAAGAAAATGAAGTTCAGGATAGTAGGCGTACGCGTGTCGCCGGCGCCGTTGATGGCCTGAGAGAGGATCATCCCCCAACCGTAGAACACGTAACCGCCCGCCAGAATGCGCAAAGCCAGCGACCCGGCGTGTACCGCTTCGGGTTCCTGCGTAAAAAGCCGGATCAAAAAAGGCGCGGCGATCAGGCAAAAGAGGCCTACGAAAGCCAGGAATATCATGTTGAAAAATCCCGCCCGCCAGGCCGATTTTTCCGCCCGTTCGGGATGACCCGCGCCGAGGTTCTGGCCGACCAGCGTGGCCGCTGCATTCGCCATGCCCCATGCGGGAAGCAGGGCGAATATCACGATGCGGATGGCGATGGTGTAGCCCGCCGTCACTTCTTTGCTGATCTGCCCGAGGATGGAGATCATAAATATCCAACTGGCCGAAGCGATGAGGTATTGGCCCGTACTACCCGCCGAAAGTTTGAGCAGGGTGCCGATGATATCCCATTGGGGTCGCAACATCGCCAGTCGCAAGCGCACGATTTTCCCAACCTGGAACAAATTCCACAGTTGGTAAACCACGCCGGTAGAACGCCCGATGGTGGTGGCAACACCTGACCCCAATACGCCCAGTTCAGGGAACGGCCCGATACCGAAAATGAAAAGGGGACACAAAACGATGTTCACGGCATTAGCGATCCACAACGCCCGCATGGCGGTGGCGGCATCGCCGGCACCGCGGAAAATGCCATTGAGCATCCACAACAACAAAATAGGCAGGTTGGCCGTCAGCATCAGCCGGGTGAATTGGTGGCCGGTGGCGGACACACTTTCGTCGTGCGCCATGAGACGCAGGATGTCTTCCGCGAAAATATAACCCGGCACGGCGATCAACGCCGACATCACCAGCGCGATCAGGATCACCTGGGCGCCTGCTTTGGCCGCCGCTTGCCGGTCGCCTTCGCCCACACGCCGCGCCACCATCGCCGTGGCCGCCGCGCTCAGCCCGATGGCGATGGAATACACCAGCGTGAGCACCGATTCGGTGAGCCCCACCGTAGCGACGGCCTCGACGCCGATTTTGGCGACGAAAAAAGCATCCACGATGGCAAACAGCGATTCCATCGCCATTTCCAATATCATCGGGATCGAGAGCAGCACGATGGCGCGGTCAATGCTCCCGTGGGTGAAATCCTGCTCCTCTCCGTTGATGGCCTGTCGCAATATCCGGCCAATCCGCTGCGGGCGGGTTTCGATTGTTTTTGTTTCAGTCAGCATGATGAGAAATCGGGAAAGGGCACAAAGTTATTGTTTGTGCAACAAAGTGTTTTATGTTTATAATAAAATGTTTGGGATAAAAGGTGTGGTTCGGAGAGTGAGGGCTGAAACGGGAATTTGGGGTGGAGAGTTCCTTGAACAACCATAAGAAGATTTTCAACGTCAATTCGGTAAATCTCCGTTTATGAAACGTTTCTTGATCGCTTGCATTTTTTTGGGATCCTTGTTCAGATTATTCTCCCAAAGTACATACGCTTTATTTCCTGTTTGTGAAAATGGACTTTGGGGGTTCATTGATTCCACCGGGCGGGAAGTTATATCCCCAAAATATCTGAGCGCAGGAGATTTTGTGGAAGGGCTGGCACCTGTCCAGATTGGAGGACGATTCGGATATATTGATTTGGATGACCAATTGCAAATCGCAGCCCAATTTGACTATGCCGAGCCTTTTCAAGGAGGGCTCGGAAAAGTTTGGCTCGAGGGTAGACCTTTTTTTGTAGACAAAACAGGGCGGCTTACCTACGATAATATTTTCTTGAAAATTGATGGTTTTAAGAATGGCAGCCATAAGGCGATCATTACTACCCATACGCATAAAATGGGTGTGATAGACCGCAGCGGAAGGTTTGCGCTGGATACAATTTCACTATTTATCTGGGGCTTTGCGGACAAATATGTTGTGGAGTATTCCGATTCTTCTGTGATAGCACATGTACCCTTGGAGGATACTACTTACACCATTAAGCGTCCTGCAGTAGCACTACTGGATTCAATTGGACAAGTAGTGGTTCCAACAGGTATATACGAAGAAATAATACCCGATGGGCGAATGGCAATGGTACGATTCGTCGGTGAATCTGGTGAATATAATAGGAATTATATCACTTCTGACGGGCATTTCCATAAACTCACTGAAAACCAGTACCGCAAATGGAAGGGTACCGGGAAACTTCCAGAAATAGACGGAACACGTCAGAATCCCGTCGAAAACAAGCGTTCAGGCTTTTCAAACCCTCTTCCGCATACCGATTGGGCTCAACTTGGGAGCGGGCTATGGGCCTGTCAAGATCAATATTATTATTGGCGGTTATGGGATGAACAGACTGGCGAAACTTTATACAGGGATTTATTATTTATTGATACCAGTTTGGGGGTTAAGCACGGGCTTTTAAGGATTTCCACAAAAGGCAGCACAATGATTTATGTCAATCGGAGGTGTGAAGTGATCTGGCAGGAACGTCCCAAAGAGATTTCCTCCGTGCGCAAAAAAAAGTTCACCGTTCACCGGTCCGGGTATCTGTGTCCCTTATTAACCCAATTGATCGAGGATACGACTCTCTCGCGGAAGTTCGATCGCTATTTTCATTCATCGCTCGTAGCAACAGATAAAATTTCATTCTTGCCGGATTCCGTCGAACTGATTCTTCGGCCAGAAGATACAACAACTTTTCAGTTTCAGTATGAGGCATTCAAGTGTTATTTTTACAATGGTTCGCAGGATACCTTGTTTCTTCGATCCGGGTCCAGCCGACCCTCCCTGCAAGCCCTTGACAAAAACGGCGAGTGGAAATCAATCGAATTTCGCTCTCCGTACTCTTGTGGATTTGGTAAGCCAATACTCTATCTGGCCCCAAAGGAGTATTTTGAGTACGCCGTACCCAACTTCGAGGGAGAGATGGAAACCCAAATGCGGGCTGTGATGTGGTCGTCTGACCCCGCCGGCAAGGGTCATCCCAAGTTGCTGATCAGCAATTCAGTTAAAACAAAAATCAATCCCGGTCAATTCTGGCGGGTGCCTGATCGTTCGCCTACGGGAGTGGTGATACCTCATTCAGAAAGTCCCTGGAAATAATTGCAGAAAATCGTTTCGCAAATAAAATAAAACGGGTTTCCGTTCACCTCGCCAGCGCATAATCCTGCACCAGCAACGCCGCAGGCAGTTTCAATTTCACCGACAATTTCCGGATCATCTCGACGGAGAGTTTACGCTTGCGGTTGAGCACTTCGGAGACCCGGCTTTTGCCTCCGATAACACCCACAAGATCGGCTTGTCGAAGGTTCATTTCTTCCAGACGGATCTTGATCGCCTCGATCGGGTCAGGCGCTTCAATGGGATAATGCTGATTTTCGTAGTTTTCAATCAACAATGTGAGTATCTCGGCTTCGTCGCCTTCAGGCGTATTGGCCGGTGCGTCGAAAATGACCTCCAGGCGCGCTAATGCGCGTTCGTAATCTTGTTCCGATTTTACAGGTTTGATATTCATGCCTATTCAAATAGTAGTTGCATTAATTTTGTCATATTCGGCATGTGTGCCGATGAAGCGGATAAAAGCCCATTGGCGTTCATAATTGAATTTCACGACCAGCCGGTAATTATTGCCCCGGATGTTGAAAACCACCCGATTATCTGCAATGATACTGGCAGTTGCAAAAGCCTCTTTGATGTCATTCGGACTTCTCCAGTCAGCACGCCAGGCGATATCGTACCACGTTTTGAGGTATTGTTCGCAGTCCGGGTGTTTTTCCCAAAACTCTTTGAGCGTGCGTTTGGCGATTATTCGTTTCAAGTTATGTGTTTTGAGTAGGCAAATATACAAAAGTTCTCAAATTGGGAACAACGTTTTTTGAAAAAAATGCTTTGCGCCTTCCCCCCAACCTTACCTTCGCTTTTTTGTTTCCCAAAAAAGTACGTCGGAAGTCCGTTCCGGCGAAAGCATCCGGCCGGAACAGACTTCCGGCGTACGATTATGAACATCTCCGATCTCCTCCACCGCGCCCTGCGCCTCGAATGGCTCACACCCGAAGAAGGCGTTTTTCTTTTTGAAAACGCCTCCACCGCCGAACTCATGCACGTCGGCAACGCGATGCGCCAGTACCACGTGCCGGGCAATGTCGTGACCTGGATCATCGACCGCAACTCGAACACGACCAACGTGTGCATCGCCAATTGCAAATTCTGCAACTTCTACCGGCGACCCGGCCACGAAGAATCGTACATCACGACGATGGAGGAATACCGCGTGAAGATCGAAGAGACCTTCCGGCTCGGTGGCGAGCAGTTGCTGTTGCAGGGCGGTCACCACCCCGACCTGGGATTGCAGTTTTATGCCGATCTGTTCCGGCAGTTGAAGTCGGAATTTCCCAACCTGAAACTGCACGCACTGGGGCCGCCGGAAATCGCGCATGTGGCCAAACTGGAAGGCATGAGCCACTACGACGTTTTAAAAGAACTCAAAGCGGCGGGCCTTGACTCATTGCCCGGCGCAGGGGCAGAGATACTGAGCGACCGCGTGCGGCGTCTGATCTCCAAAGGAAAATGCGGCGGCGAGGAATGGCTCGACGTGATGCGGGCAGCGCATCAACTCAGGCTCACCACCTCCGCTACCATGATGTTCGGCCACATCGAAACGAACCTGGAGCGTATGGAGCATTTTGCCGCCATCCGCCAGGTACAGAGTGAAAAACCTGCGGACGCGAAAGGTTTTCTGGCGTTTATTCCCTGGCCTTTTCAGGACGAGGACACGATCCTGAAAAAACTCAAACGCGCCCGCAATGCCGTCACCGGCGACGAATACGTACGCATGATCGCCATGAGCCGCATCATGTTGCCCAATGTGGTGAACATCCAGGCTTCGTGGCTTACGGTCGGCAAGCAGGTGGCGCAGGTGTGCCTCCATGCGGGCGCCAACGATTTCGGCAGCATCATGATCGAAGAAAACGTGGTGTCGGCTGCCGGCGCGCGTTTCCGGTTCACGGCCGACGGCATCCAACAGGCGATACGGGAGGCCGGTTATGTGCCGCAGTTGCGCAATCAGCAGTACGAATTCCGGGAATTACCCGAAAACATCGTGCAGCAGGAATTGGACCGGGTGGCGATGGTGGTGGATTGAATAAAAAAGGCTTTCCGGGTCATTCTGTATCTTTGCGACCGTGCTCCAACAAGCAGACAACCACCACCCATTTCATGCTGATCAAGGCTTCCCGCATCACCAATCTGACCGACGCCCGTTATTTTGCCGCCAAAGAAGTTGATTTTCTGGGTTTTAACCTCGAAGAAGGCAGCGAGTCCTACCTCGATCCCATGTACATGAAGGCCATCCGGGAATGGGTGGAAGGGCCGAAAATCGTGGGGGAGTTCTTCCGATCCTCCACTGTCTACATCCGCGAAGCGGCAGCATTTTTTGGCCTGGACGCAGTGCAGGTAACATCGGATTATGCCGATCAACTGGCGGATCTCGAAAGACTTACCGTTATCCTGGAGCTCACTGTCGCTCCGGGCGACGACACTGAAAAAGTGCTGCACTTATTTCGCAAAGCGGCGCCCTTTGTCTCCTGTTTTTTGGTTCATTCTAATAGGGAGCCGCTCCCCGCCGGCACTCCTCTCCTTTCTGAAAACGAGTTGCCCGAACACTTACGCCTGGTAAAGAACGTCTGCACCGAATATCCCGTGTTGCTCCAATCCGATTTGCCGGCTGAACAATTGACCGCCCTTATCGCGATATTAAAACCTGCCGGCCTGAGCCTGTCGGGAGGTGAAGAAGAAAAAACAGGCGTCAAATCGTTCGACGAGATCGAAGCGCTCTTTGAGACGTTGGGGCGTTCGTGATTGGGATATTGGGATATTGGGATATAAAATCATTGCGGTCAGGTAGGATTGTTCGGAAAGAGGCCCCTTTTTTCGGAAAACTCAATTTTCCCGTACAAACACCTTATTTATCAAGTGTTTGGTTTTCAATTCGTTAAAAAGATTTTATTGTTTTAAACCAGGCGATACCGCCCTTTTTTCCCCTTGAAAAGGCGCTTCAACTGTACTTGTCCGGCAACGAGCCGGCGAGACATCTTTGTATCGGGTTTTGCGCAAAACTCTTTTTGAAGTTCAAACCCGATCTTTTCACAACAAACAGATTTGTCATGAAAAAAATGATGCTCGCGGCAGCACTGCTGCTCGCCGCTGCCCACCTGATCTATGCCCAAAATCCCGGTACCGACACGGGCGACCGCATCGCCGAACGCGTGGAAGCGCAGGAAACCGAAAGTTCCGACCAGGAAGCGCTCGTAAAGGAGATTGCCGACGCCGCCCGGAAAGCGGGCAAAGGCAATCCGAAAGATGCCGACAAAGTGAAAGAAGCCGTCCGGAAAAAACTCGATGAGATCCGCGACCGTAAATCGGAGAACGGCAAACCTGGCGGAAAAGACAATAAGGAAGTCAAAGAGTGGATCAAACAGCTCAAACGCGACCTGATGGACAACGCCTACGTTTCCCTGCCGCAACTGGGCGACACGCCCCTCCTCTGCTCGGCCAGCGGAACCGGGCGAACCACCGGTCAAGTTGCTGTACTGACGCTGCAAAATCCGACCAACCTGGAAATTACAGTAGACGTGGGGCCATTTTTCATTCCTTCCGGCGGCCAATACCAGCCCTACATCGTGCCGAACATCGGGTCCGTCTCCGTGCTGCCGCATGCTACCGCCAATGTGCCTTTGGAGGGCTATTGCGCCGATATTTTTACCAAACCGGTGCCTGCCGGGAACGAAATGCCGCCAGTGCATGAATGGGTGAATTTGTCTGGAAGCCACGCCTTGCCTTCCACCTGGGCGCCCAATCCGGCCAATGGCTGGAAACCGGCCCCCGGTTCGTCGGTCCTGATGCCCGGTACCGACCGGCCGCTCGGCTATACCATCGACGTGAAAAAACACGCCGCTGAAGCGGCTCCGCTTCTGCTCGATGCATTGAACCGCATTGCAGAGACTTATGACGAATTGAACAACGAAGGGACCATCACTACGCCGTTCAGCGGCAACCCGGAGAAAGAACGCGAATCCGTTATTCAGCAAACTTTCTGGATTTATGCAGCCGAACTGACGGGCAAAGCGTATAAAAAGGATGATTTTAAAGCGAATACTGTGAGGCAGTTCGAAGAAGCCACAGGACAGGATTTTGAAAAAACGGACGAAAAAACGCGGTCGGGACTGAACGCGGGTGTAGATCAATTCTGGAATACATTCGAGGCAGTCGGTGCGGAAGCGAAGGTTTTGAAGGGCTGAAAACAGCTACCCAGGACAAGCAGGAGCCGGGCCGTCAGCTTTGAAAATCAAGCGTCCGCCCGGTCCTCCTTACTTTGCGATGCAAGCCAGATGTCATAAACAATCACTCTTTTCACGGATCAAAATCTTCCAACCAATGAAAAAATCATTGTATATCAGCGTTTTAATTATAAACGGAGCCGCTCACTCCATCCTTGGCCAGGTCACCTGGAATCAACTCCCGCTCACCGGCGCCGAAGCTAAGATCATCTCTGCAGTCCGGCAACCCCGTTTCAACATCAACCTCATTTTCTCATTCCCGCAGGGCGATGTTGCACCGCAAAACATCGCTATACCCGCTTTGCAACAGGCCGCTTTTGCGCCGGAAACCGCGGTGCAACTCTTTGAAAAACTTGGCGGAGAATTCATGATCGGCTTCACTTCCGGCCCGCAGGAGCAAACGGTTGCGTTGCCCGGGCGGATACAAATCAGCCCCGGGCTCCAGGCAGGTGTCCGGATAGGCAGGCGTTTCGAGGTTCGGGTCAGTGCGCAACACTTCCAGTCGGAGTGGTCGGGCGTTTTCCCGGTCGTGGTGATTCCTTTCCAACAGGAACATCCATTGCCGCCCAAGACACTGCAGGGCAGCATGAACACTTCGGTATCGGCCATCGGGGGGAATCTGGGAACCGCATTTTTTGTAACGCGGGGAACTATCCGGCCTTATATTTCGGCTGGCATTCGCGGGATATTCCCGGTACAAACACATTCCGGGGCAGAAATTGCGGGCGTAGCGTTGCCTTTGAAAATAGACACAGGAGAGGCTTCTTTTTCGCTGGCCGGAGGCGCCGGCGTACGGTGGAATTTCTGGAAAAATGCCTTTTTCGACGCCGGATGGTCAATCGCTGAATTGCCCGATGGCGATTATCACCAGGTGGCAGGAGCGAGCGTGGGGTGGTCGTTTTAAAAAAAAGTTCAGGGTGGCGAATTGCGGATCGCTTCGTTCACTTTCCCCAACGATGTTCATAAAAAGCGGGAGTCTGTCCTGACGCAAACAATTGTCATCGCAACAAGGTCAGACTTCCCGTCCTTACTTTTTCTTCTCCCTGACAACGGTAACGCAGGCGGTAGAGGAATACGCCGGGATTGACCGGTTTGCCCTGGAAGGTGCCGTCCCAGGTCCCGAAGGAATCGCTGGCATTGAATACCCGCCCGCCCCAGCGATCGAACACTTCAAAAGAGATGAAATCATTGACGGCGAAGGGGTTGCTGATACCGAACACGTCGTTGCGTCCCGGTGATCCTCCGGGCGTGAAAGCATTGGGAATGAATATTCTGGAACAGTCCAGTGTATCGGGATCAATCACATTGACGCGAATGGTGTCCGTTGCCTGGCAGTTTTCGTGCACGATGGTGATGGTGTAAACCGACGGCGCTTCCGGCGTGATGACCGGATTGGGGCTGGTCGGGTCTGAAACACCCGTTGCGGGGTTCCACAAGTATTGGTCGGCGCAGGGGGCGGAGGTATTGACCTGGAACGAATTGCCCAGGTAGATGAGCGTATCGCTGTTCAGAATTTTGTCAGCATTCAGGTTATAGCGATTGATCTCGTCTTTGTTCAGGGCTTTGCTGTGAAAACGGATTTCGTCAATTTCTCCCAAAAACGGCTGATCGAGCGGACAGATCGGCTCGCCCACCTTGAAGGTGGCAGAAGTGGTAAGATCAATCCGCGCCGATGCGCTTTTTTCGTCGCGCAGTTCACCATTGACATAAATGGAGTATCGCTGGTTGCTGCGCGTCAGGGTGATGTATTGCCAACAAGGGCCGCCATCCAGATCGGCCGATACGGTGGTGAGCAGGGTATCGTTTTCACTGATACCGGACGTGATCTTGCGGGTTTTTGCAGCATACCGTACCCAGAAAGCCCTTTTGCTGCCACAATTTTCCTGCTTGGCCATCACCAATTGGGAGCCGCCCTGTTGTTGCCCTTCGGGGGCTTTCATATAAAAACTGACTGTGAAATCGCTCGTTGTGAACACATCGGCAAAAGGACCGACGATGTAAATGGCATCGTCCACGCCGTCGAAATGGAAGGATGAATCGCCCATTCCGCAGTAACACGCAATGTCGCCGATGAGGGCGCCGCTGGAACCATTGCCGCTGTCGTCGAGGCCTTTGCAGGCATCGAACGAAAAGTAGGCTTCGAGTTTGTCCGAAACCGTTTGTGCCGTTAAAGCATTGACTGTCAGAAAGAATGAAAAGAAAGAGAGGAGTAGAAGTCGCATCCGAATCGTATTTTAGAGATAAAGTCACGCCGCATCTGCGTGGGCGTTTACCGGAATTTCAGGGCAAATAAACGCTGCCAGGCGTGACAAAGTATAATCCGGTGGGTATGTAAAAGGCGTGAAAACGACAATTGCGGTTGTACTCATGGCTTTATAAAATCGCCCATACCCGGTGGCAGCAATCCTCCCAACAGTTTGCTCGTTTCGGCCGCCGCTCTTTGCTTTGCCAGGTCGAGCGCGCGGTTGACGGCCACCACAAGCAGGTCTTCCACCTGCTCCTGGTCGCTCAGATCCAGTTTGGAGGCGTCCATTTTGATGTTCTCGATGTGCAGATCGGCGCCGGCCTTTACCGTCACAGCGCCATCTCCGCTTTCGGCTTCCACGAGGATTTCGGCCAGTTTCTGTTGGAGTTCCTCCTGTTGCTTTTGCAGATTGCCAAAAAGATTGTCGAGCATAGGTAGTTGTTTTTGACGTTGGACTTTTTGATGTTGGACGTTGGACTTATGGACGTTGGACATTTGATGCTTTAAAATTGGACGACGGACAACATGCCATCTTACTGGATACAAATGACGGGATTCGAGTGTCCAACGTCCATAAGTCAAAAAGTCCAACGTCCATAAGTCAAAAAGTCCAACGTCCAACGTCCTATATTTGAAAATGTACGAGATCTGCAAATTGTTGTACACGCTTTTGTATCATGGCCGGCGTGAGTCCTTTCATGCGTTCGATACCAAATTGTTCCACGCAGAAAGAAGCCATCGCGGAACCATAGATCACTGCGCGTTTCATATTGCCGAACGACAGGTCGCCCGTTTTAGCCATCCAGCCCATAAAACCGCCTGCAAAAGTATCGCCCGCACCGGTGGGGTCGGTGACGTCGGCCAGCGGCAATGCCGGTGCGAAAAATATTTCTCCCCGGTGGAAAAGCAAGGCTCCGTGTTCTCCTTTTTTAATGATCAGGTATTTAGGCCCCATTTCGTGGATGATCTTTGCGGCCTTTACCAGTGAATTTTCTCCGGAAAGCTGGCGCGCTTCTTCGTCGTTGATCGTCAGCACATCTACTTTTTTCAGCACGGCGAGCAGGTCGTTGAGCGCGGAATTCATCCAAAAATTCATGGTATCCAGCGCCACGAGTTTGGGCCGGCGTTTGAGTTGTTCGAGGACGCGCATTTGTACCTGAGGCGTCAGGTTGCCGAGCATGAGATAGTCGGGGTTGCGGTAGGTGGCGGGCAACACAGGGTCGAAAGTCGCCAGCACATTCAACTGGGTATCGAGCGTATCACGCGTATTGAGGTCCCGGTAGTATTTGCCCGCCCAGAAAAATGATTTTTCACCTGCTTTAATTTGTAATCCTTCGAGGTCAACACCTCTTTTTTTCAGGTATTCCAGCATTTCCGCCGGAAAATCATCCCCTACGACCGATACAATGCGTACAGGCGTCATGAAATACGATGCTGCCAGGGAAATGTAAGTGCAGGCGCCGCCGACTATTTTTTCGGCGCGCCCGGCGGGAGTTTCGATGTCGTCGAACGCGACGGTTCCAACTGCGACAAGACTCATTATCAGGAAGTTGAATAGTGGATATGTGGGTTGTATTGCAAAGGAAACAAAAAAGCCACCGCGCTTGCGGTGGCTCTCTGCGCCTCATCAAGGACTTGAACCTTGGACCTACGGATTAACAGTCCGCCGCTCTAACCGACTGAGCTAATGAGGCTGCTTTTTTCAAAAGCGGGGCAAAGGTACTTTCACGCGATGAAAAAATCCAACCTTTGTTCCTGAAAAATTTTAAAAATGCCCAATGCTCTCCTTCTATGTGCTCCAGAAGTGCGTGCCGCCCTTGAAGACCACCGCCCCGTGGTAGCGCTCGAAAGCACGATCATCGCCCATGGCATGCCTTTCCCTAAAAATGTGGAAACCGCCTTGCTGGTAGAAAAAACCGTGCGCTCGACTGGGGCGATTCCCGCGACCTGCGCCGTGGTCGGCGGCAAACTGAAAGCCGGCCTGATGGCGGCTGAAATAGAATTATTGGGCAAAGAGGGCGCTGCCGTCGCCAAAGCAAGTCGCCGCGATCTGCCATTCCTCCTCAGTCAGGGGAAAAACGGCGCAACGACGGTGGCGTCCACCATGATCATCGCGCATCTCGCGGGCATCCGGATATTCGCCACCGGCGGCATCGGCGGTGTGCACCGGGGCGCCGCCACGACGATGGATATTTCCGCCGACCTACAGGAATTGGCACAAACGCCCGTCGCCGTCGTGAGCGCCGGCGCCAAAAGCATTCTTGATCTGGGCCTGACTCTGGAATATCTTGAAACTTTCGGCGTCCCCGTGATCGGTTATCGCACTGAGGAATTTCCCGCATTTTACAGCCGGAAAAGCGGGTTCGGTGTGGACTACCGACTCGATTCGGCAGAAGAGATTGCCCGTTTGTTGCACGTCAAATGGCAGATAGGATTGCGCGGCGGCGCAGTCATCGCCAACCCCGTGCCTGAGGCGCACCAACTTGACGCCGGAGTGATGCAACACGTCATTGCCGAAGCATTGCAGGAAGCCGACCGGAACGACATTCGCGGCAAAGCGATCACCCCCTTTCTACTATCGAGAATCGAACAACTGACGGGCGGAAGCAGCCTGGAGGCCAACATCCGGCTGGTGTTGAACAATGCGCAACTGGCGGGAGAAATCGCAGTGGCGCTGGAAAAGGTATCCTGAAACAATCCTACCGAAGCCTGTCCGCCGAACGCACCAAATTTTCGTCCTTCCGGATAAAGCGGGCCGCCAGAAAGTTGAATACCATTGCTGCGACAGGTAGCGCCAGGCCGGCTCCATAGGCAATTTTGCCATCTGCCGGTAGTTGCTGAACCGTCTGAAAAACGACAAAGCCAGCCAGTGCTGCCAGCAAGATCGAAGCAATTCCGGCCCCACCCGCCAGCCGCGCCTGCAGGGGACGGTTCCTGAATAAAAAAACAGCCGCGATGGAAACAACTCCGCTTAAAATACACAGCCCCAGCAAGCCGGGGTTGTCCATAGGATTGACCACATTGTCGGCAAGCGCGGGCAAAGTGGCAGCCGGATTACCCGGTTCCGTACTCAGATAAGGCGCCGCAAACTGGCCGAAACCGGCAGCAGCAGCGATCAGAAGAAAAATGGTTTGTATGCGTTGGATCATGGTATTGTTGATGTGTTGAAATGCGGACTTGGGGATATGTGGGTCTTGTGATCCGTTGATTTGTGGCGGCAAATGTAACACCTCCAAAGTTTACCGTCAACCCATCTACCCGCCTTCGCAAAGGCTTCGGCGGGTAAACCGCCTACCGTTTACCTTCCAAAAAAGGCTGGTACATCATCAGTGCGTGGTTTTCCGTCACAGGCTCCTCGCGGAGCAGCTCGTTGGTTTGGACGCAATAAACCCACCGTGCGATGCGGTTGTGCCGCGAATACCCACCCCAGGGTTCGTGGCGGATGACATGCTCCTGTTCGAAGACTTCGTAGCGTTCGGCAAGTGGTTCGGAACTGCGGATTTCGCCGCAGAGCTGCGTTTCGGAAAGCCATACGCGAAGTTGAAAGCAGTGCCGGGTATCATTGCGGAATTGAAGGTCAATGTAATTGTACGCCAGGGTCGCACCGGAGCCGAAGGGCAAGATCCGGCCTGCGTCGGGGAACACGTCGTAGCTATGCCGCCAGCGTTCGGTCACGGTAAGCGGGCTGTGCAGCGCCATCCAATATAACAGGTTGCCCATCTGGCACAAACCGCCGCCAACGCCTTTGCCGATTTTGCCGTTCTCCAGCACCAGTCCTTCGAGATAACCGCGCCGCGCCGTCGGGTTGCCCACCGTTTTCCAGAATGAAAATGTTTCTCCCGGTCGAATCACGAGGCCGTTTATCTTCGCTGCCGCCAATCGCAGATTGGTCACCTTGTTGTGTTGCAGGTACATTTCCACGTCTTTCAACTGCCGCAGAAGAGGTGTATTGTGTTGAAATACAAGGATATTAAGCGGACCTACTATCTGTGTCGCCCATTTTTTATTTTCCAGCAACCACACCAAACGCCGTTTTTGAATATAACACCAGCGCCCCAGGCGGCGGCGCAGGGGTGAGCGGTGAACGGGGGGAGTCATCGTCTTTGCAGTCATTTTCTATATTGATATATGTGGCCATTGAAGTCATTAGAGGCCATTTGTCATGAAGGTCATAAAAATTAATTTCCGGGGAAATATCAATCATTTCGATCAATCAACAAAATATAGCCAGCGCAGAGAGGTTTTGAACGAGAACCCACACCAAAGCATTGATATTCAATCGAGTTAAGTACATGGACAATGGATTTTTGACATTGGACATTTGACCAAATGATTGGTTGTCAGGGTCAAACGTCCAATGTCCAATGTCGATTTATTTTGTCCGCTTACTTGATCGGATTTAATCTAAAAAATCGAATCATTCGAGTATAACAAATCCATCATGATACAATACGACTTGAGTTACTGGGAACACGAATCCTTTTTCAAGAACCTCGATGTAGCGGTCATCGGCAGCGGCATCGTCGGGCTGGCAGCAGCAATTCACCTTAAAACGCTCGACCCCGCATTACAGGTTGCCGTGCTCGAACGCGGCCCTTTGCCCATCGGCGCCAGTACCCGGAACGCGGGTTTTGCCTGCTTTGGCTCCATGACCGAACTGCTCGACGACCTCACCCACATGAGCGAGGACGATGTGCTAACCGTCGTGGAAAAACGCTGGCGCGGCCTGCAACGCCTGCGCGCGCTCGTAGGCGACACTCACCTCGATTTTCAAATGTTGGGTGGCTACGAAATGTTCACGGAAGCGGAAGAAGCGATTTTCCAACAATGCCGGGAACGCATCCACGATTTCAATCAAAAGATCGGGAGGATCACCGGCCATCCGGAGGTGTACAAAGTAGTGGACGAGCGGCTCCAGCGTTTCGGTTTTCGCGGCGTAAAACACCTGATCCTGAACCAGCCCGAAGGTCAGGTGCACACCGGGAAAATGATGTCGGCGCTGCTGAAAAAGGCAATTGAAAAGGGCGTTCATATTTTCAACGGTTTTATTATCAAAGACTTCCACGACACCTCTCAAGGTGTGGAATTGGAAACCGAATCCAGCTGGATGATCCGTGTGCCGAAAGTTTTGATCGCCGTCAACGGATTTGCCAAACGATTGCTCCCTCTGGCCGACGTTTACCCGGCGCGCAACCAGGTTTTGATCACAAAACCCATCCCCGGTCTTGCGGTGGAGGGCTGTTTCCACTACGACCGTGGTTATTTTTATTTCCGCAACATTGACGGCCGTATCCTGCTCGGTGGGGGAAGGAACCTCGACATGGAAAAAGAAAAAACGGACGATTTTGGAGGCAATGAACTGATCCGCAAGGCTTTGGTCGAATTACTCGAAACGGTCATTTGCCCAGATCACCCAGTGGAAGTGGATTCGTGGTGGACGGGTATCCTCGGCCTCGGCCCAGTGAAAAAGCCCATCGTAGAACGCATCTCGCCCAATGTGACGGTGGCCATCCGGCTCAGCGGTATGGGTGTGGCCATTGGGACGCTGGTGGGACAAGAAGGGGCGGAGTTGACGCTGAACAAAATCTGATCTCACAATACATTCATATTCAATGAATTAAAATTTATTTTGACTAAAATTTCGTTGTAAAACGATAAAATAGTTGCAAAACTAAATTTTAGTTATAACCTTTGCTTCATCAAAAGACCAGTATCGGTTCTACTCCTGATATTTAACGAAAGCGAAACCATGCGACGATTCACACACAAAGAAGAAGAAGTAATGACCATCCTATGGCGGCTGGAACGGGCGTTTGTGAATGACATTCTGAACGAAATGGAAGAAAAACCGCCTTATAATACGGTATCTTCCATTGTCCGCAAACTCGTGGCGGAAGGATTTGTCGGCTATGAAGCCTTTGGCAAAACGCATCGCTATTTCCCCATTCTGAAAAAAGAGGACTATCGGGCCAATGCTTTCCGCAGTTTTATGGACAACTATTTCGGCGGTTCTCCTTCGGCATTGCTCTCCTATTTTGTCAAAGAAGAAAATGTGGCGCCCGATGATCTGAGCAGGCTTCTGGAGGAGATCAAAAAATCGGATTCCGGCCAATAGGCTCCATTTTTTTACCTGCCCATCCTTCCCTTATGATACAATACATCCTCGAATCTGCATTTTGCCTTGCCTGCCTGTACGCGTTTTACTGGGTAGCGCTCCGCAGGGAGACATTTTTTCAATGGAACCGCGCTTACCTGCTGGTGTCGCCGTTGTTGGCGCTGGGACTGCCTCTCCTGAAAATCCGCCTGGAGTCGCATCCGCGTGAGTCCCTTGCACCTGCCACATCGATTGACCTGCCCCTGCTGGTCGGGCAAGTACAGACTGCGCCGGTGGCTGTACGCCATACGCTGTCGCAACCCGTAGCGCAAGGGTGGTCGCTGTCGCTGGGAGAGGTATTGTGGTGGGTTTACCTGGCAGGCGCGGGTTTGTTGGCGATAGGGCTGGCCATTAAGATGTGGTATTTGTGGCGGATGATCCGTCGTTGCCGGCGGGCGCAGGCTGGAGATATAGAAGTGTCCGTCTCAGATGCGGACCCGTTGCCGCTAGCTTCGTTTTTCGGCTATATTTTTTGGAATAAAAACATCCAATCTCCTGAAAAACAGAGGCTTTTACTCGAACACGAACTCGTTCACGTGCGCCAATGGCACAGCCTCGATGTGTTGCTGATGGAAGCGATGGTTGTCATGTATTGGTTCAATCCCTTCATACACGCTTTCCGGCGTAGTCTGTGCGTCATGCACGAGTACATTGCCGACGATCATGTGGTGCGCCTGACCCGGCAGCGATACGAGTATGCTTCTCTGTTGGTACAAAGTCAGCAAGCCGGTAGACAAAAACAGCCTGGCCTGGTGAACACCTTTCATTCACTCATTAAAAATCGCCTCGTTATGCTTGCCAGACGCCCTTCCCGCCCTTTCTACCGGCTCAAATACGCCCTCGCCCTTCCGCTGTTCGCGGCGCTGATGCTCCTGTTCTCTTTTCGATTGATAGAAAAACTACCGGCGGCGGCGGCCTTTCGTGACGTTGTACAAACCGTTGAAAAGTATGCGGGTACGCTGCAAACGTTCACCATTTCAGAACAACCGACTACTCGCGCAGAGCCTACTGTTTACAATTTTTATTGGGGTTCGATTCAATGCAAAATCTACTACGAAGTCGTTTCGGATACTTATTCCGGCGAAGCCGACATCTCGCCGGAAGAGTTCCGTGAAGCGCTTAAACGCGAGCCTCGCATTTGGAATGGCCAATCGTTGGAACAACACGTCTCCTTTTCTCTCGGCCATCTCACCATTCGCAGTGATTACAACAACGAATCGGTATATGCAGCCCGGCGCAAGGAACTTGAAGATTTCTCCGCCGGGCTGCACCGGGGAGATTACCTCCTCCTGGAAAAATTGGTACTGCCAAACGGAAAAATGGCTACTGTGCGGCTATCATTGAATACGGAAGCAGCAGACTGGGTCAAATCACTCCAGAGCGGGAGCATCAATTGGCCCGAAAATCCCGATATATCCTTTGAGGACAGTCCAAGACTGACTTGGGGTAAAGCCGACGGCCTTCAATACAGTCCCGACAGGCAATTTTACACTGTTCGGGAATTTTGGGAAATTCTGCAATCCGACCCAACTGCAAGGTTGCCTGAAGGAACTTCCCGGCAAGAAAAAAGAGATACAACCACATCGCTCCTTTGGAGCGACCAGTTGTTGCCCGACAGGATGCGATTGATGGTAGTGATGCCCGGCAATAATATACTCATAAAAATAAACGAAGAGACACTGACAATGGATCAGGTGCGGGCATCCCTGGAAGCAAAACGGGAACAGATACAGCCCGGTATAGTGGTGCTCATTCACTGGGCAGCACCGAATCCGGCAGAAATGAGTTGGCCCAATGCCTCTGTAAGTGCCTCTTTCACACTCGTGCCCGATGGCGATCCACGCCTCATGCTCCGACGTGGCGAACAAAACAACTACCGCTTAGCGTGGGGTGATTTCACTGGCGCTTTTTTAAAACAATACGCGTGCAGGTTCCGGGCTCCGGGTCAGGAAGACATCATGGGCGACCGACCGGTACAGATTGAAAATCATTCACTTACAGCGAAAGAGATCATTCAGATGTGCCGCTTGAAACCGCGCTTTTTTCAGAACGACCAAGCCATCGAACTACAGCAATTTGTCATTGAACACAAAGGGCACAGCATATCTGTGGGTAAAGAGGGTGTAGAAGAGGATTTCATTCGCTTCCTCGAAAGGGGTTTGAGGCCCGGCGATGTGCTGCGGCTCACCGGATTTAAGGCTTTTGCCGGGACGTCCAGGCAAATTACAGGCCTTTGGCAAAACCTATCCATGCACATGCATCACATCAACACTACAGAGGTTGAAGTCGTCGAAGTTAATCCAACACAATCGGCAGATTACAAGCTCGTACGGTTTATTGTTTCTGAGCAGGCACACGAAGCACTCCGACAACGTCTTGGCAACCAGCGCGGTATTTTTTTTCAACAAGGCGATGTTGACCTGACCCACGCGGTCATCGTTTTGGAGGTACGCTCAGACGACCCTAAGCCACCGTTGCGCAAAGCAGGAGAAGCCCACCAACAATACTTCAATCTTTCCATTACCCCCAATCCCGCCACTGACAAGATAACCTTCCATTTCGACCTGCCGCAGGCCGGGCGTGGTCGCCTAAGCATCGCCAACGCGATGGGACAAGAGGTGTATTCTCTGGAAACGGATTATCAGGCCGGGCAGGGTTCTTATCCCGTCTTTACCCGCGATCTGAAAAGTGCCGGTGTTTTTTTCGCTACACTGGAAATGCCGTACGGGAAAGCGACACAGCAGTTTTTAGTGCAGTAAGTAACAAATAGTATTAAACACATAGGCACATAGATCACATAGCATTGAAAGCCAATAAACTATGTGTTCTATGTGCCTATGTGTTTATTTCTTAACAAACTACCTCACTCCAACCCCTTCGGCTTTTTCAGCGTGAATACCCTTGAAATATTGAATCCGAATCGGACACCGCTCATCATCTTGCCTTCGCTGTTCTCGAAAAACCAGTCCTCCGTGGTTTGGGTGATAAAACCCGTGTAGTTCATGTAAGGGGAATTGGTGAAATGCAACTGGAACACGTGGCCGCCTGTCTCGATCTCAAAACCGATGGCGAGGCAATTGGCATAAGGCGTTGCCACTTGTCCGTCGGGCACGAAATAGTATTCGCCGTTGATGGTGATGCGGCGGGAAAGTTTGATGCGGCCGGCAGCCCCAATGGAAAAAACGTCGTTTTTGTCGTCCGGTGTGGTCGTCAGGTTGCGGTGCACGAGTGTAGGCATCACCTGGAACGACAAGCGCTCGCTGAACTTGCGCCCGATGAGCACCTGGTGGGCAAAATACAACCTGTCGGAAAACTTGTTGTCGCGCTCAGGGTCTTTGAAATTCACTGTTTTTATCTCCATACCGGCCATATAGGAGATGGTAAGGGGTATGCTGCGTTTGCCTGTGCTTTGGCGCAGTATCTTGTATTTGGCAAAACCGTCCACGATTTTTTCGAGGCTGTTCCGGCCAAGTCCCACCATCAGACGGTCGGTAATGCCATAATCGAGTCCGAGGCGGATGGTGGCATCGTCGAGACCGATCATGTCATAAATACCGTTACGCAGGGGCGCAAAACGGTGCGAGATTTTAAAATCAAGCACTCCTTCACCGACATTTTCGACCGAATGCCCGTTGACAATGCGGGTGGTTTTAAAAGTGGCGGTGGTATAGTCGGTCGTTTCTTCGTCGTCCAGCAGGGATAACAAATCGCCGTCCTGGGCGAAGAGCGGAGCAGCGTTCAACAACAAAACAAAGGCAGGTAACAGAATGTATATTTTTTTCATAGAAGATTGAATTTCATTGAGCAACAAAGTTGATAAGGGTTGATAAAAGTTCATAAAGTTGATAGATATAAACCTGCATCAACTTTTATCAACCCAACATGAACATTATTTCATCGGATTCAGCGTCGCGTCCACCGTAACTTTGATTTCATTCGAGATGTTGGACACTTTGGCAGCTTCGATCCTGATGTTGTAATCGGAGCATTTCACCGGGAACCCGGAGTGTATCGCGATGGCGCCTCCGCTCACTTTGACCGTTCCGGTGGTTTCTACGTCTTTTTCCACGCCGTGGATGTTCATTCTGCCTTTGACTTTGGCGGTATAGGAGCCGTCTTTGCCGAGATTCACTTCCTTCAGGTTGGTGATCTCACCTTTAAAAGTAGCGTTCGGATACTTCGAAGATTCTAAGTAGTTTTCGTTGAAATGTTCCTGCATCAAGGCTTTTTCAAAAAGAAAACCTTTGATGAGTACTTTCCACTCCATTTTCCCGGTAGCAGCATCCAGCACAGCCGTGGCACTTTTATTCACGGCTTCGATCTTTTCCATAGAGGCATCGGAGAAAAATTTCACTTTGCCGTCGCGGGTAAAATATTTTTGGGCAAACATGGGGGCTGCCAGCAGGAAAAGGGCAGCGAGGATGAACAAGCGTTTTTGCATGATATTGTCGAGTTTTGAGTTTAAAAATAAGTTGGAAGGTTTCTGGTTGGAAGGTTTCTGGTTGCACCCTTGCAACCAGAAACCTTCCACCTCATTTCGTTTCTACACAACGTGTGAGCTGCACGTCGAAATTGAGGCCGGTGCAAATACCTTTTAAGGTGACCGTTTCGCCGGCTGCGAAGTCGGTACGCGCGTGCTGGCTCAGCGGATCGAGTTCGCACAGCACTCCGAAATCGCTTCCCGTATCGAGGCTGACTTTCACTGTGCCGTCGTCGGCTTTAGTGGTTTCTTTCACTTTGCCGGCTACGGCGATTGTTTTGTCCAGGTATTTGGCGTTGGCAGCTGCTTCGTCGGTATTGAATTCGTTGAACAGTGCTGTTGCGTCTATTGTCATATCGGCCTTGGCGGTTTGCATATTCTCGTGGGGTTTGTTCCACAAGTAGTAGCCGATCGCCCCGCCCAAACAGGCAATCGCCAGTAAAAAATACAGGATGCGTTTCATTGTAACAGGTATTCGTTATTGGTTATTAGTAGTTGGTTGCCGGTTCCTGGCAATTGTTCATCAACCATTTATGACGATTTGCGACTTGCCATCGTTCCTCATTCATCGTTAATTATTGGGGGCTCCGGCTCTTACCCAGGCCTCTATTTTCTGGCGGTTGCAAAGCGACATAAGTCCTTCGTCCTGAGGCATGGGGGCGCTGGCGTCGTTGATGCGGGTCACCAATTTGTTGTTGTCGGCCACCGCCTTGATCTGTTCATAGGTATCGAACGGAATACCGGAGAAAGTGGCCGAACCGGACAAGTGGCATCGGTAGCAGTTCTCCTGTAAAATTTGTTTGATCTCCACGCTGTAACGCATGTTGACGGTATCGCATGTGGCGCCGGGAAAGCGGTCTTCCTCATTGTCGTAATAACAACCGGACGGAGTGGATAACATCAACAGCATGGCGGCAAGCATTCCGCAGGCAAAAAGTGTTTTTTTCATGTTTTGCAAATAAGATTGAGCATTTGATCGTCAAAGGTAAAATCCCTCGTGCTTGGCTCTTACACAGAAGTGGTGCTTTTACCAAAAGTGTCATTCCAGTTTCAATTCTCCGGAGCGCCCGCATCAATCCAGGCTTTTAATTTATCAATAGTGCATTGATCCAGTTTTGTTCCACCTTTCGGCATCCAGTCGGCGGTGCGGGTGACGGCGGCGTATAGTTTTCCGTTGCTCGCTACCGATTTGACATTGGCGTAGGTCGAAAGATTAATACCGCCTTGCGGCGCGTTGCCGCTGTGACAGCCCTGGCAACGTGCCTGGATGAGCGGCCGGACGAAAGCGCTGTATTGGACATTGGTGGTTTCGCAGGCGCCGTAATTTTCGTTGCATCCATTGTTTTTTGCGCCCTGCTGGATCCAGGCAGCAATGAGATTGATCTGCGTTTGTGGCAGCGGAGCTTTGTTGTAAGGCATACGGTCGTCGGGATCATCTTCGAGCAGCACTTTCATCAACTTGTTTTCATCCCAGTTGTTATCGGTGACGTTTTCGACGGTGGACATGAGGCTTTGGTAGGAGGTCAGAATAACGCCATCCTGGTGATCTGTTGTGTTGTGACAACCCGATTCGGTGCAATTGGAGACCAAAATAGGCAGGATTTGATTCTGAAAATAGACGGAGTCGGGGTCGCAGGGCACGCCCACACCACCCGGATTACCGGTTGTGTCTATGGGATTATCCGTCGTATCGGTCGGATCGGAGCCGCCGGGAAGGACGGGGTCGTGTTTGCAGGCAGGTGTAGACAATGACAGTAAAATGACAACAAAAAAAGTCAGGAGCGCGTATTGTTGCATGGTCGAATGAACAGAGTCGGGTTAAATGGAAGAACCAATTGAATTTCGCAAAATTAGAACGCAAATCTACCGGTCGGCTTGTGGTTGCTTTGTAAATACCTCACCGAACGCGGAAAATCTGTTGCTGAACATGGAAAAAAAGGATTGGAAAGCTTGGTTTCGCCGGCTGGGTTTCGCCGGATTTTTATTCTTCTTCGTAAAAGGGCTCGTTTGGCTGGCCGTGTTTTTCGGATTGTTCAAAACGTGTACTTGAATAGTTCATCGTGAGCGTATGTAAACTTTAATTGTTGTTTCCAAAACAAAAAGTTTTTTCCGAACTTCGCGCCCTCAACAGGAACTGCATGGCAAAGGCAAACAATAAAATTACTGTTGGCGAAGGGCAACTGATGGCAAACGGTTTTTCTTCCTCTCCGTCTACCGTCCACCGTCCGCCGTCTACCGTTTCAGATATCGATCTCGTCGACCCTGATCACATCATCATCAAGGGGGCGCGTACCAACAACCTGCGCAACGTGGATCTGCGCATTCCCAAAAACAAGCTGGTCGTCGTCACTGGCGTGTCGGGTTCCGGTAAATCCTCGATCACGATGGATACCTTGTATGCTGAAGGCCAGCGCCGCTATGTAGAAAGTTTGTCCAGCTACGCCCGGCAATTTCTCGGACGCATGAAAAAGCCCGATGTGGACTACATCCGGGGTATTTGCCCTGCCATTGCCATCGAACAGCGCGTCACCACCGGCAATGCCCGCTCCACTGTCGGCAGTATGACCGAAGTGTACGATTTCCTGCGCCTGCTGTATGCCCGCATCGGCAAATTTTATTCGCCTGTTTCCGGACAGGTCGTTCAAAAACACGAAGTAGCCGATGTCATTGATTTTATTAAAAAACAACCCGAAGGCACACGCGGCCTTGTATTAATCCCTTTCCCCAGAAAGTACAGAGAACGCACACTCGAACAGGAATTAAACCTTTTGTTGCAAAAAGGCTATACACGGGTGCAGTTTGAGAATGAGACGCTGCGCATCGAAGACATCCTGGATGGCGCGGAAAAGCGCTTCGATGCCAAACAACCGGCCCACACCTTCAACGACAAAGGCCTCCACATTCTCATTGACCGCTTTTCTACGTTGGGCATGGAAGAGAACGACTGGATGCGACTGGCGGATTCGGTCAATACGGCGTTTTACGAGAGCGAAGGAGAATGCTTCATTCAGACGGTGGACGGTGGACGGTGGACGGTAGACGGTGGACGGCAGATGGCGGACAGCGAACAGCAGGAGGAAAATGACGCTGCGGACAACGAACCGTCTGCCGTCCACCGTCCACCGTCTACCGTCAACCGTCAACCATCTACCGTCCAATTCAACAACCGCTTCGAACTCGATGGCATCGAATTCCCCGAACCCACACCCCAACTCTTCAACTACAACAATCCATACGGCGCCTGCCCTACGTGCGAAGGCTATGGGCGTATCCTCGGCATTGACCGTGACAAAGTAGTGCCCGATAAAACCAAATCGGTGTACGACGGCGCCATCGCACCCTGGAAAGGAGAGAAATACGGCGAATGGCTCGTACCGCTCCTTCAAAACGCCCATCGTTTCGGTTTCCCTGTCCATGCACCTTTCGAGCAACTGACTAAAGAACAGGTGAAACTCCTGTGGACGGGTAATGAATATTTTTATGGCGTTGACGCATTTTTCAAAGAACTGGAGAGCAAGACCTACAAAATCCAGAACCGCGTCACTCTGGCCCGCTACAGGGGTAAGACGGTATGCCCAACCTGCGATGGCGGGCGGCTGCGCCCCGAAGCCTTGTGCGTACGCATCGGCGGCAGAAATATTTCTGAACTAACCGGCATACCGCTCGATGAAGTCCTGGAGTTCTTTCAGCATCTCCAACTCAGCGAGCACGAACGCCAGATTGCCCGACGCCTGCTGCTCGAACTCAACAACCGCCTGAAATTCATGGTGGACCTTGGGCTTGGCTATCTCACACTCGACCGCATTTCCAACACACTCAGCGGCGGTGAAACGCAGCGCATTCACCTCACCCGTACGCTCGGCAGCAACCTGACGGCCTCTATGTATATTCTCGACGAACCTTCTGTCGGGTTACATCCCCGCGACACCGGACGTTTGGTAAAAGTGCTGAAAGAATTGCGCGACCTCGGCAATACCGTCGTGGTGGTGGAACACGAAGAAGAAGTCATTAAAAACGCTGATTTCCTGGTGGATATGGGACCGGAAGCGGGTGTCCACGGCGGCAATGTGGTATACGCGGGCGATTTTTCTCTGATCAATACCGCCGCTCCGGAAAGCCTGACGGCGCAATATATGAGCGGTAAAATGGCCATTCTTACGCCGAAAACCCGCCGCCTTGCCCGCGAATTCCTGACCCTCAATGGCGTCCGGCAGCATAACCTGAAAAATGTGAACGTCCGAATTCCGCTTCACTGCCTCACAGTGGTAAGCGGCGTGAGCGGTTCCGGCAAAACGACCCTGGTGCGCGATATCCTGTACCCCGCCCTGATGCAACACCTGCCCGACAATCCGGGCAAACAGCCCGGGCTTTTCGATGGCATCGAAGGCAACGTGAAAAAAGTGACCCGTGTGGAATTTGTCAACCAGAGCCCGATCGGTAAAAGCAGCCGCTCCAACCCTATTACCTACGTTAAAGCATACGATTACATCCGCGATCTGTTCGCCGGCCAGCAATTGTCGAAAATACGGGGCTTTATGCCCAAACACTTCAGTTTCAACGTGGAAGGCGGGCGCTGCGAAGCCTGCAAAGGCGAGGGCGAACAGGTGGTGGAAATGCAGTTCCTGGCCGACGTCCACCTCGAATGCGAAGAGTGCAAAGGCCGGCGTTTCAAATCGGAAGTGCTCGACGTGCAATACAAGGGCAAGAACATCTTCGACGTGCTCCAGATGAGCATCGAGGAGGCGCTGGAATTTTTCAAAGGCAACAAAGATATCATCGAGCGCATACAGCCGCTCTACGACGTGGGTTTGGGTTATGTACAACTCGGCCAGTCGTCGAGTACGCTGTCGGGTGGTGAGGCCCAGCGCGTGAAACTCGCCTCCTTCCTGATCCGCGAAAATACGGGCGGCCACATCTTTTTCATTTTCGACGAGCCCACGACGGGGCTGCATTTCCACGACATCCAGAAATTGCTCAAAGCCATCAACGCACTCGTGGAAAAAGGCCACAGCGTACTCGTGGTGGAACACAACATGGAAGTCATCAAATCAGCCGATTGGTTGATTGACCTCGGGCCGGAAGGTGGCAAGGAAGGCGGGAATCTTGTGTATGAAGGGCCGCCGGAAGGTTTAACGGAGGTGAGGGAGAGTTATACGGGGCGGTTTTTGAGGGAGAAGCTCTAAGTAGGAGGGTGTCTCATAAGTAAATTTGAAATTTAGAACACCGAATTTTTATGAAACACATAGGCACATAGCGCACATAGATTTTATTATATGTCCTATATGTCTATGTGTTGAAATTAAATTCTGTCACGTTTTTCAAAATCTGACTTATGAGACAGCCTCCGGTTGACAATCAAAGAATTGACTTCAAAATAGTTTCATTTAATTTTGCTCAGGTACTTAAGTAAAGGTCAAATCAACCATTCTCCATTCAAATGAGGATTGCGACTTTTCTCTCCTTTTTAAAGATCACGATAACGAGCAAAAAAACAGAACTAAAATGCAGAGAAAAAAAACTACTGCCAATCTCTCAATACGTTCTGTGCTCGTTTCATCGCCTTCAAGTGTGAACTCAAAGGATTTGAATTTGAAATGAAATCTCATATGAATGATAATTGGTTAAATAATACTTTCCAACCATTCTCCATTCATATAGGGATTGAAACAGGCCGCCGCAACTCCAAACTGACCGCACAACTTGTTATCTGGAGTGAAGCTGTCAATGCCGGCGGCGAAGTTGGTGATTCTAATACTGGCTACACCCTACCCAATGGCGCAGTTCGCTCACCGGATGCTTCCTGGATTTCACATAAAAGATTGGAAAAAACGACTTCCGAAGACCGCGAAAAATTCGTTCACGCTGTGCCGGAATTCGCCGTAGAAATTCGTTCCCGCTCCGACAACCCTCATACAGTGCGCGAAAAGATGGAAGAATACCTCGAAAATGGCGTCCTGCTCGCCTGGTACATTGACCGCCCCGGCCAGTTCGTGGAAATATATCGCGCCAATAAAAAAGTCGAAAACGTCGAAGGCTTTGATAAAGTGCTTTCCGGTGAAAAAGTGTTGCCGGACTTCGAGTTCGATTTGAAGTGGATGAAATGATATCTCACCATTTTTTCTTCCCCGTATTCCCCCCTCTTACCTCCGCCCCTTGCCCAAAGCGCTCCCGGATATAGTCGGGTTGGCGGAGCAAGTCCATTCAGCAGGCGTTGGGTCGAACATGGTCACAACGCTCCGAATTTTTCCAATAATTTCCCCAGCGATTTGGCATCTTCGGCAATAAAATCGGCCCCGCAGTCGAGCAGTTGCGCGTCGTGGCCGTCGTGGATGTGCGCTGCGCCGAGGAAGCCGACGACCCGCAACCCGGCTTGTTTGGCCGCCTGTACGCCGGTGGGGCTGTCTTCCACGACAAGGATATCGGAGGGTTGCAGTAGCAATTTTTCCAGCGCCAGGTAGTACACATCGGGGTGGGGTTTGGGGCGTTCCACGTGTTCGGCGGAAAAGATATGACCGTCGAGTGCCGAGCGCAGACGCACCCGCCGGAGGCAGCGTTCCACGTGGCGGACGCTGCCGTTGGAAACCATACTTTTGGGCGTTTTCAGGTTGCGGAAAATGGCGGGCATCCCGGAAATAGCGCGCAGTTCGCGGTCGAAACTTTCCACATGCGCGGCGCGCAGGCGGTCGAAATAGTCGTCGCCGACTCGGATGCCGAATTCCTGGCCTATGATGGCCACAATGTCGCGCTCTAAAAGACCTGGGAAACGGCGGCTGTACTCCTGCTCGCTCATTTGGAAACCGTAGGGCGCCAGCAAGCTGAGTGTGGTGCGTACGGCTATGATCTCCGAATCCACCACCGTGCCGTCGTTGTCGAAAAGAACGTGTTTGAGCATGGGGCAAAGATAGGAGAATTTACCCCCGTTTATTCCTCAATTCCGTCAGGAACCGTTCCAACTCATCCACACTGTAATACAGCACTTCGCGCGGTTTGGAACCTTCCGCCGGGCCGACAATGCCCAGCGCTTCGAGCTGATCCATAATGCGGCCGGCGCGGTTGTAGCCGAGTTTCATGCGCCGCTGGATCATGCTTGTGGAACCGTGCTGCGTCTCCACCACGAGGCGGGCAGCATCCTCGAGCATATCGTCCATATCGGCAAAGCTGAATTGTTTGGCCTCTCCGCCGGGTTCGCCATCGGGGTGGAATTCGGGCAGGAAGAACGGCTCGGCAAAGCCTTGCTGGTTGGCGATGAATTCGATGACGCGCTCCACTTCGGGCGTATCCACAAAAGCCGATTGCAGGCGGATGATATCGCCGCCGACGGAGAGCAGCATATCGCCGCGACCGGTGAGTTGTTCGGCGCCGCCCGTGTCCAGGATGGTTCGGGAGTCAACCTTAGAGGCAACTTTAAAGGCGATACGCGCCGGAAAGTTGGCTTTGATGACGCCGGTGATGATATTGACCGAAGGGCGCTGCGTGGCAATGATGAGGTGAATGCCGACGGCGCGTGCGAGTTGTGCGAGGCGTCCGATGGGCAATTCCACTTCTTTTCCCGCGGTCATGATGAGGTCGGCGAACTCGTCAATAATGAGCACGATGTACGGCAGGAAGCGGTGGCCTTTGTGCGGATTGAGGCGACGGGCGACGAATTTTTCGTTGTATTCGGTGATGTTGCGCACTTCGGCCTTTTTGAGCAGGTCGTAGCGCGTTTCCATTTCAATGATGAGCGAGTTGAGCGTATGCACCACTTTTGTCGTATCCGTTACGATGGGCTCCGTCTGATCCGGCAGGAAACCGAGAAAGTGGTTTTCGAGTTTGGCATAGGGGAACAATTCGACCTTTTTCGGGTCAATCAGGATCAGTTTTACCTGCGAGGGGTGTTTTTTGTAGAGCAACGACATCAATACGACGTTGATACCAACGGATTTACCCTGACCGGTGGCGCCCGCTACCAGGAGGTGTGGCATTTTGGTCAGATCTGCCACAAACACCTCATTTTGAATGGTTTTCCCAAGAGCGACAGGCAGTTCCATTTTCGCCCTTTTGAAGCGCTCATCGGTGATCACTTCGCGCATGCCGACCGTCTGGCGTTTTTTGTTCGGCACTTCAATGCCGATGGTGCCTTTGCCTGGAATGGGTGCGATGATACGGATGCCCAATGCAGAAAGGTTGAGCGCAATGTCGTCTTCGAGGTTCTTGATCTTGGAAATGCGGATACCTTTAGCCGGCACAATTTCGTAGAGCGTAACGGTGGGGCCGATGGTCGCCTTGATCTTTTCAATCTCGATTTTGAAATACATCAAGGTCTGCAATATTTGGTTTTTGTTGGCTTCCAGTTCTTCCCGGTCAATTTCCAGCACTGTATTATCGTGTTCCACCAGCAATTGAGAGTGCGGATATTCGTAGTGGGACAATTCAAGCGTCGGGTCGTACGGTTCGCTGAGGGTTGGATTGTCTTCCTGCACGGCCACGACCGGAGGTTTGTATGCCTCGGCATCCTCGGGGGTGGACGGCGGCGGTGGCGTGTTGATGATGATCTCCATATCGCCATCACCGCCGGGTTTCAGCACTTCCCGCTTGGGCAGATCAGCAAAAAGGGCGCTGCGCTGGCTCAGATCGAGCGACAGTTGGCTGTCAGGTGGCTCTACCGCCTGGGACGACGCGGTAGGGATGGCAGCGGTCGTTTCGGTCGGAGTCGGGATTTCGGCTTTCATACGCGACACCGGTGGCGGCGGCGCAGCTGCCGGGCGGCGCTTGCCGAAGTTGCCGGTAAGCAGGTCGTGCCAGGCCTGTTTGGTTTCATCCCACAGTCGCTGCCAACTGAGTTCTTCGAGGTTCGGGTTGTTTGACCATACGAACGTCGCAATGAGGGCGAACAACATCAGCGCCAATGTACCGATGGTGCCGAGGAAATTTTGAATATACTCGCTGACAGACTGTCCGAACACGCCTCCCCAGGGAAACTCGAGTTTCTGAAAGAAAAAGGATGCGACAATGGAAACGATGATCATCAGGATCACCGTGCGTTGGAAAGTAATACCGAGGTAGCCAAGCGGTATTCTCCGGACAAGGGCGAGGCCGTATTTGTAGAGCAGGTAGACAATACCAAACGACGAAATGCCAAAACCCCAGTAGATAATACTGTCCGACAGGAACGCGCCGAGACGACCCAACCAGTTGTCCACCTGGACGTCGGCGAGAAACATTTCCCAGGAAAAATGGAACACGACGTCGTGATCATTTTTCCAGGTGAACAAGTAAGAAACAAAGGCGATAAAAAAATAGAACGACAGGAACAGCAGAAATATCCCGAAGAGTTTCGAGACGCGCTCACTGTCGAAATTTATGCTTAATTGTCCGCGTTTTCCTTTTGCCATGCCGTGTGTTCCAGGTTCGGTCGGTGGGTCAGATCATTGTTACCTGACCGCAAAGGTAGGTAAGGAATATTTATCAATCGGATTGTTGTGAAAACTCTCCGTAAGTTCGCTGCTTTCGCAGTGGCAGCCTGCCTGAAAAAAGTTTTGTCCAAAAACATTTTAATGCCGATATTTATGCAAAAAAATCGGACTTTTGCCTGTTAAATGTATAATGCGCGCTTGCATCCAGCCAACCCTGCGCGTCTTTTTTTCGTTCTTATGAAAAAATAAAGTCCATATGTTCCGCCGCCCGCACCAACCCGACGTTTTTGATCGCCTCGAACACGAGGCCAACGACGATTTCCGCCTGCTCGACGAACTGGGGCCGGTGCATTTCGGCGCCGAACATCTGATGGAACTCCATGCCCAGGCACGCGAACGCCTGGCTTTGTTCAAAGGACGGCAACGCCTCGCTATCATCATAGGAGCAATAGGCACAGGCTGGGCTTTGCTGGCCATGTCATTTTACATCGTTGGATTCAGGTGGCTCTCTTTTGCCACATTCGGCGCAACGGCGCTGTGCTTCGCCGGATTCCTGTTTATCGTTTTTTGGCAAAAAAAACGTTTCGAGAGCAAAGGCGAACTCGAATTCGCCCAACGAGTGATTGAAGAAGAACTGCGGCGGCGCGCCCAATTGCGACGCGAAGCAAACCGATAAATATTGCTATGCCCCTTTCTCAATTTCTTGCATCCTTTCGCCATGCCTTCGAAGCCGGGCGCCTGCTCAAATGCACTTTGGGTAAGCCAACTTCTGTTGCTCCGGATGATCTCAAAAATGTCTATCTTCGACCGGTAGCCTTGAAAAAGGGGCTTTTGATCGCTTTTAATTACCGGTACAAGAACCGCGACGAGGTAAAAAACTACGACCTGAACGAATCACTCGAACACCTCGAAACAATGTTGGGCAAAGAATTTCTCAATGCCGACCTGTTCACTCCCGACCGCGATTTCAGCCTGAGTTTCTCCAAAAACGGCGAGCCGGTTCTTTCGTCCAAAAAAGCCTCTCATCACATTGCTGTGGATACTTCCCACGACCGCATCAAACAACGCCTGCTCGACCCGGCCGCTCCCTGGTTGCATGCGCTGGGCATCACGAGCGCCAATGGTACTGTGCGGTCAGACGCTCAGGACAAATGGCGGCAGATCAACAAATACCTCGAGATCATCGAAAGCCTGTTGCGCGAATGCCCGCTGCCTCCCGACGCCCGCATTGCCGACATGGGTTCGGGAAAAGGTTACCTGACCTTTGCGCTTTACGACTTCCTGAAAAACAGAATGGGTTTCACGCCCCAAATCACTGGCATCGAGCTTCGCCCCAAATTGGTGGAATTGTGCAACAAAACGGCACAATCTGCGGACTTTCAAGGCCTTCAATTCATCTCCCAGGATATTTCCGAATTCCAGCCCGAACGCCTCGACATGCTCATTGCCCTGCACGCCTGCGATACGGCAACCGACCTGGCCCTGGCTGCCGGAGTTCGGAACAAAGCCAGGATCATCATCGCCGCCCCCTGTTGCCACAAACAGATCCGAAAGGAATTGCATACCCGCAACGAACTTGCGCCGGTATTGCGCCACGGCATTCTCGAAGAACGCCAGGCGGAGATCATCACCGATGGCATCCGGGCACTGCTGCTCGAAGCCGAAGGTTACAAAACATCGGTGTTTGAGTTCATCTCCACCGAACACACGGCTAAAAATGTAATGATCACTGCCACTGCCGACGAAAAGCAACAAAAAAGAGGCGACGACCGACGCCGGGAAGCGTTGGAAAAAGTGGCACACCTGAAAGCGGGATTCGGCATCAAAGAGCACTACCTGGAAGGCCTGTTGTAAGATACGCTTGAAATACTTTTGCCATAATTGCTATCGCCATCGCGTAAGGCCGCATTATCTTTGGCGCCAGCCTGGCTTCAAAATACTGCCGGTTTAAATGCTCCCGGCAATTTTTCAGCCAGATACAAAATTATTTTAAGCGATTGTTTATCAATGAAATACGCATTTATTTTACTCCTCGCCGCCTTCACGCAAAATCTCCTTGCACAAAACGCCGATACCGCTTACGCCGCTGAAATTGCCCGTCACCGTCAGGAATACAAAGAGCATTTTCTGAGCGAGACGCGCTCGCCGCTCACAGAATCGGATACCGCTTTCCTCGATTTTTATTCGCCCGATATTGCCTGGCGCATCCGCGCAAAATTCGAACGCACTCCCGACACCCAACCCTTCGATATGCCTGCTTACAGCGGTCGCAGCGCCCGCTATCAGCAGTACGGTATCCTGACTTTTGAAAAAAACGGGAAAAAATACAGCCTGCGCGTTTATCAGAACCTGCGGCTGATGACTTCCCAGAAGTATTTTGACTATCTGTTCCTGCCGTTCAAAGACCTGACCAACGACGATTTTACTTATGGTGGCGGGCGCTACCTCGACCTTAAAACGGGCGACATCAATTCTGATCAAACGATGGTGATTGATTTCAACAAATGCTACAACCCCTGGTGCGCTTACAGCGATGGCTTCAACTGCCCTATACCGCCCTCCGAGAATCACCTCGATGTGGCCGTGGAAGCGGGAGAGCAGAATTTTAAGGGGGAGAAGAAGCACTGATCGTTGAACCGGCCATGGCTTTCCCTGCAAGCCACCCTCCCGTCCACGCCGCCTGAAAATTAAATCCCCCGGTAATGGCGTCTATGTCCAGCACTTCGCCCGCGAGGAATAGGTTGGGGTGTATCTTACTTTCGAATGTTTTGAAATTCAATTCTTTGAGCGCCACCCCGCCCGCTGTTACAAACTCTTCCTTGAAAGTACTTTTTCCTGAAATCTGAAAAACGGCAGCGGTCAACTGGAGTGCGAGGTTGGCTGCATTCTTTTTGTCCAGATCGGCCCAACGCTGCTCGCCGGGGATGCGCACAGTATGGACGAGGCTTTGCCAAAGGCGAAGCGGCAGTCCGAATTGAGCATTGGCGGCTATTGATCTTTTCCCTTGTTCCGAGCGCAGGCGCCATAAATCTTCCATTGCTGCCATCTGAGTTGTCTTCCCCAAAAAATTGACCTCCAATGGGAAACGGTATTCCATACGATGCAATTCCCGTGCGCCCCAGGCCGATATCCGCAATACCGCCGGGCCGCTCAGTCCCCAATGCGTCACCAACAGCGGCCCTTCCGCCGATAGTTTGGTACCGGGTATCCGGAGATGGACTTGTAGTACTGACAGCCCCGACAGATCGCGCAGGCGGGTATCCTTCGTATTAAAAGTAAACAACGAGGCCACCGGTTCGACAATATTGTGTCCCAGCGTACGCAGTATCTCCCAAACGGCGGCGTTACTGCCTGTGGCAATGAGTACTTTGTCAAATACCAGCGGCGTCCGTTCGCCGGTAAGCCTCAGTTGCCAGGCGCCGGAAGAAAGCGACTGGAACGCTTCCACCCTTGCACTGGTTCGCACCTGCACGCCTGCGAGGCGGGCAGCGTTTTGCAGACAATCCATTATCGTTTGAGAATCGTCGCTCACCGGAAACATCCGGCCATCGGTCTCGGTCTTGAGCATCACGCCACGCCGGGCAAACCATTCCACCGTCTGCGCCGGGCCAAACTGCGTGAAAGGCCCCAGCAATTCGCGACCACCACGCGGATAGTATTGCACGAGTTCGCGTGCGTCGAAGCAGGCGTGCGTCACATTACAACGCCCGCCGCCGGAAATGCGCACTTTCTCCAACACAGCTTTACCCCGCTCAAAAATAATGACGCGGCAGGCCGGATTGGCCTCCGCGCAGGTGATGGCGGCAAAAAATCCGGCTGCGCCGCCGCCGACGATTGCGATGTTCACAGGTAAGGACAGTGAGAAACTACAAATTGACGTTGCGAAGGTGCTGAAAGAGGGCGAACTGTATAGAGTTTTTACTGCTTTTATGCAAAAAACTGTTAAGTAACGGCTAAAAAATAAATACCGGATTTATCTTATCCACCGCGTCATTCCTCGTGCCTCGGAATGACGCGGTGGGTAAGATAATGCATCAATGGTCTTCATAAGCCTTCGCGGGATGATAGCCGGGATCCCCGGATACCGGTTCAATGGTTTCAAAGTACATCGTCTCTGAGGCATAGCTTTCCATGCTGCGGCAAAGCGTGGTCACACGGTATTGATATTGGGTACCGGGGTTGAGCCCCGTCAGGCTGAGCTGGTTGTCCTCCGTTACTTCGAAGATATGGACGTTGGCAGATACATCACCCGCTTCAGGGAGGTCTTCGCTGCTCACCTCAACCCGGTAAGCGGTTGCTTCCGGCATGGTATTCCAGTGCAGGTCAGCAGACACATCGGTAGTATTCCGGACATCGAATTCCACAGGAGGCAAACAACCGCAGCGGTCGTCCGTAGCGAGAAGAAATGCTCTTTTATTGACGGTAGGAGTGAGCGGATTGTCTTTTTGGCAAGCAGTCATCGACATGACAAGGGATAAAGCGGAAAGAAAGAGGTACGTTTTCATGATTAGATTTCCTTTTAGTGAATCATTGGGACGAAAGTGCAGGCCACATGCCCTACTCCTCAAACTCCTTTGAGCGAATGTGGCATTTCCATGAGTGAAAAAGGAGTTGTAATGAGTGAGGCGATGAAAAAAAGAAGTCCCGCCGCGCATGCTGCACGACGGGACTTTTGTAAACCCCGGATCATTTGGGCCAGAGACCTTTACAGCGTCATAGGCACTTCCATGAGCAGGAGCTGCGCGTTCGAGTCGGCGGTAATGTCCAGTTTGTCCACATTCCAGATACCGAGGCCGTCGCGGCGGTTGAGTGCCTGGCCGTTGATGGTCACATCGCCGTCAATGACGAAGGCATAAACGCCGTTTTTATCCTTGTTTTTCAGTGTATATTCGGTTTTAAAATCCTTGTCCAATTGGCCGAGGTGGAACCATGCATCCTGATGAATCCACACCCCGTCGTCGTCGGCATTGGGTGAAAGCACCTGCAATAAGTTGTTTTTCAATTTTGCGGTATCGAGCGTGATCTGGTCGTAACGCGGCGTCACACTGCGCTTGTTGGGGAACAGCCAGATTTGCAAAAAACGCACGTCTTTGTCCCTGTTCTTATTGAATTCGGAGTGCTGGATACCTGTGCCTGCGCTCATCACCTGGATATCGCCCTGTTGGATGACAGTCGTGTTGCCCATCGAATCCTTGTGTTCGAGGTCGCCGGAAAGCGGGATGGATATGATCTCCATGTTGTCGTGCGGGTGCGTGCCGAAGCCGCGTCCCGGCGCGACAATGTCGTCGTTCAGGACGCGCAGCACTCCGAAATGCATCCGCTCAGGGTTGTAATAATTGGCAAATGAAAAAGTGTGGTGGCTGTCGAGCCATCCGTGGTTGGCGTGGCCGCGCGAATCGGCCTTGTGCAAAACAGTGTTTGCCATGATTTTAGACTCCGTATTTGGAAGGTGATTGAAACCGAGTACATCGAGTGGCCTGAGTTCGTCAATGCCGTTTTGAGCGAGGTTGCCCACCGTTTTGGAGGTAGCGAAAATGCCGATGCCGAAAAGGCCTGTTTTGAGAAAATCTTTACGTCGCATGGTCAAAAAGTGAACGGGCAAATGAGTGAAGAATGGTTTTCAAAAATCTGTACAAAATTATGGGAAGATACTATACTTTTGCAAGTAGTTTCAAGTTTGTATATCAGTTTCATTTTTGTAACTTTTGCTGAAAATCAAATGCTTGCGACGAAAAAAAGTTTAAAGAAAAATGTATTTACCCCTTTGGAATGCCCATTCCGCGCGACGCTCGACCTGTTGGAAGGAAAGTGGAAGTTTTCCATCATTTACAGCCTGCTTAAAAGAGGCACCCTGCGTTTTAAGGAACTGGAACGCGAAGTGGGCGGCATCACCCCCCGCATGCTCATTGCAGCCCTGAAAGAGCTGGAAGCCAACGGCATCGTCCGCCGCAAAGCCTACGCCACCGTGCCGCCCACCGTGGAATACAGCCTTACCGATTGCGGACGGACACTCGAACCCGTTATCAACGCCATCCGTGAATGGGGCGAACTACACATCGAAAAACAAACGGGGAAAGTTATCAAAGGATGAACGATGACTTTTTCACCCCTATCCTGATTTTATATGTCGCTGATAAATACTGCCCACCGCTTACTGCCATCGTTCCCTCCTTCACCAAAGTTTCGGCGGATAAACCTGCTGCTGCTACTGCCACTTTTCTCGGCCTGTGGCAGCCAGAACAAACCGCTCGATGCCGATACGCGACAAGCGATTGATTCGATTTCGCAGGTTCAAATCAATATTGCGCGCCAGGAGCTGGATACCCTGTGCCAACAACGGCGCTTGACCGAATTGCCCCGAATGATAGATTCCATCAAACAGCACAGGCTCCGGGAAATTCAGGAACAGTTGAAGACAGTTCCTAAATAAAAAGCGACCTTCTTTTCTATTTTTGCCCCGTTCCAAAAGCGAAATGCTCTTCCATGATGCGCTTATTCTTGCTGTTACTGACCGCTGCCTGCCTGGTGCAATGCACACCTCCACCGCCTCCCGGCGCTCCGAAAACGGGACAGGTCAACCTCGACCTGCGCGACCCGATGGTGCAGAAACTCTACAATTTCCGCGATGAGCGTAAAGTGGACAGTCTCCGCCGGTATTTGAGTGACAAAGACGCGACGATGCGGTATCTGGCAGCGCTTGCTTTCGCCTCTTTCCACGACACCACCATTGTGCAGGCATTGGCGCCGCTCCTGCGCGACACGGTGGAGGATGTGCGCATCGCAGCAGCCTTTTCATTGGGACAAATCGCCTCGTCCAAGTGCGAAAAGCCACTGATCGAGGCGTTTGTTTCCGACGACCCCAATTCTGTTCATCAACGCTTCAATGCAGTCGTGCTCGAAGCCATTGGCAAATGCGGCTCCCGGGCCAGCCTGAAAAATATCGCCACCGTCACAACCTACCAACCATCCGATACGCTGCTGCTGGAAGGCCAGTGCCGCGCCATTTACCGCTTCGGGCAACGCGATTCGTTGCGCCCCGAAGCCACAGCACTTATGGTCAGATACGTCCAGGACGACGGCCTGCCCGAACCTGCACGCCTTATGGCTGCCCACTACCTTGCCCGCACCAAAGGACTTACTTTCGACAGTGTACAAGTCGAAGAAATTTCTGTCGCCTTTATCCGGGCATCCAACCACGCCGGCATCCGAATGGCGATCGCAACTGCTCTGGGAAAAACACCGATCGGCCCTGCATTCAACCGCCTTGCCAATGCCATCCAAACGGAACAGGATTGGCGGGTGCAATGCAACATCATCAACGCCTTAGCCAAATTCGATTACGATACGGTGCGATCGCTGGTCGTGCCGCTCATAAGCAATCCCAACCCTCACGTGAGCCAAACGGCAGCGACATTTTTTGTGAACAACGGTCAGACCAAAGACGGCGACTATTATTGGCGTATCACACAGGACAATCCAAACCTGCCTGTACTTGTCCAGATTTTGCTGCATCAGGCTTCGGTCAAATTCCTGTCGGGTAAGCCGCAAACGAAAGAATTTGTGAACGGCAGGCTCCAGGGTCTGTTCGCACAAAGCAAAACACCCTACGAACGGGCAGCATGCCTGCGCGCTTTGTCCGAATACGGATGGAACTACCGTTTTATCCACGACCGGGGATTTACAGACCCGCACCCGGCGGTCAAAACCGCTGCCGCCGAGGCGCTGGTGACCATTATGCGAAAGCCGAATTTGTATGCACTTTTTGGAGAAGAATACAAAAATATCCGCTTCGCTTTTCACCGGTATCTGAAGGAGATCGTCGCCTCCGGCGACCCCGGCATGATCGCAGAAGGCGCCGACGGGTTCCGGGTGAACAACATGAATTTCAAGACTTTACGTGATTCCTCCCGGATCGGAATTCTAAAATCGGGTCTCGAACAACTTAAACTCCCGCGCGACTACGAAGCATATGCAGAGCTGGATTCGGCCATCGCATTTTTGGAAAACAGACCCTATTCGCCTCTTCCAAAAATCCCTTACAATCATCCGATTGACTGGGATATCCTGAAAACAGTGTCGCAAAAAACGGAGGTGAACATCGAAACGGCTAAAGGCAAAATCGTGCTGGAAATGTACCCGCACATCGCACCGGGTTCGGTTGCCAATTTCCTGAAGCTCGCCGCCAGCGGTTTTTTCAACGGCAAAAGTTTCCATCGCGTCGTCCCCAATCACGTGATCCAGGATGGCTGCCCTCGCGGCGACGGCTATGGCGCTCTCGATTTTTCCATTCGCACGGAAATCGGGCTTATGTGGTACGACCGGGAAGGCTATGTTGGTATGGCGTCGGCTGGTACGGACACCGAGGGGACACAATTCTTCATCACGCACTCCCCCCGCCCGCACCTGGATGGACGCTACACAATTTTCGGAAAAGTAAAATCGGGAATGGACGTGGTGCACCAGATCCGTCCGGGCGACCTGATCAACGCAGTTATGGTGCCACAAAATGAAGGGGGTTAACAACTCAAAGTACGATTTTTAAAGCTTTCTCCAGCAACACAAATTCCACCGGAGTTTCGCCCAAAAACTCGCCGTCGGCTTCCAACAGTGTCGGTGCGATGCCAACATGTTCCACCCGGATGGAACGGGCCTGAAAGCCCTCTACTTTCGGATGGCCCAGGAGCGTACCGTTGTAAAACCGCGGCGTTTGCAGCAGCACCTCCCACCTGGGCATCCGGCGCGCCAAAGTAAGCGCGAACAGCCCGTCATCAGGTACTGCCTGTGGAACAAACTGCATCCCTCCGCCCGAATAACGACACAGACCGATGTTGACGGTGTAGAAAAAATCTTCAACCGCCCGGTCGTCAAAACAAACGCGGGCCTTCGACAATTTGTATTCCAACAAATACCTGGCGATCAGCATCAGGTAGTGCAAACGATTGGTAATCCGGTGTTCCGCCAGTTTTTTACCGATAAAACCGTCGTAGGCCATACCGGCTACATTGATAAAATACCTTTCGCGTTGTTCGCCTTCCTGCACGTATCGAATGAGGCCGGCATCCTGAAATACGGTCTTTGCCTCCTGCAATCTTTTCAGACGGCTGCCAATGTCGGCAGGAATAGCATATTGCCGCGCCCAGTCGTTGCCGGTACCGGACGGCAAAAGGGCATACTGAATGTCTGTCGCAGGAACGATTTTTTGGCCTAATATTCCATTAGCGATTTCGTGGTTCGTTCCGTCACCGCCAATGCCGAGGATGTGGCGATGTCCCTTCAAAACGGCTTCTTCGACCAATTGCATCGCATGACCGCGCCGTTCGGTAAAATGAACGGAATAAGAAAAACCGAGTTCCTGTAAACACTGCTCGATATGAGGCCAGCGGCGCTCCACTGCGCCTCCACCGGAAACGGGGTTGGCAATGATGTACCAAAAGGGTTGTTCCATAAAAGGTTCAGGCTGAAAATCAGGCAAATGTACAATTGGTTCCGCCAAACAGATGCATGACTAAAATTTCCCCAATGACCCTTAATGACCCTTAATGACTTTTTCCACCTACCTTCGCCCCGTGCTGCTCCAACTCGATTTCCTGCAATTCCAACCCAAACTCCGCCTGTCCAGATCGGGTGAAAAAACCTTTGTATATGATCCCATCCGGCGCAAGGATGTAGCGCTCATACCCGAGGAATTGCTGCGTCAACTTGTGTTGCAATTTCTTTTGGAAGTGAAAAATTATCCGGCCAACCGCATCCGCGTGGAAGCGGGTTTTACCCTCAACGGCCTGCAAAAGCGTTCGGACATCATCGTGTTCGACGCTGCCATCAAGCCCTGGCTCCTGGTGGAATGCAAGTCGCCCAAAGTACCGCTCACCCAGGCAACCTTCGAGCAAGCTGCGCGCTACAACCTGCAATGGCAAGCGCCTTTTTTAGCAGTGACCAATGGGTTGGCTACGTTTTGCTGCTCTTTGGATTTTGAAAAGCAGGCGTTCGAGTATTTGGGAGATTTGCCCGATTTCAGTGAATGAAGGGAGGATTGATTCGATTACACCGATTGATTCGATTGGTTCGATTATGTTAATCGGCTCATTCGGTGTAATCGAACCAATCGAAATAATCCAATCACGGTCTCGCCGCTTCCTTCGTTTCCCCTTTCAGCTTTTCATTCAAAAAATTCGTCATCAGCGTATACAGGTGGATTTTGGCATTGCCGCCGCCAATGCCGTGGTTGCGGTTGGGATAGATCATAGTATCAAATTGTTTATTCCTGGCGATCAATGAGTTGGCCATTTCCGCCGTGTGCTGGAAATGCACATTATCATCGGCCAGGCCGTGCACGAGGAGATAATTGCCCTGGAGTTGGTCGGCAAAATTGATGGGTGAGTTTTGCTCGTAACCCTCGGGGTTTTCCTTGTTGGTGCGCATGTAACGCTCGGTATAAATGCTGTCGTACCACTTCCAGTTGGTTACCGGCGCTACGGCAATACCTGATTTGAACACGTCTTTTCCCTTGAGCAGGCACAAACTCGACATGTAACCTCCATAACTCCAACCGAAAATGCCTACCCGCGCGGGATCCACGAACGGAAGTGTGCCCAGGTATTTGGCAGCTTCGATCTGATCCTCAGTTTCCATTTTGCCGAGTTGCTGATAGGTCATTTTTTTGAACTCCTCACCGCGCCCGCCTGTGCCGCGGTTGTCTACGCAAGCCACGACGTAACCCTGTTGGGCCAGCATCTGGAACCACCAGTAATTGGCGCCTTTCCACGCATCCGTCACCTGCTGGCTGCCGGGGCCGCCATACACGAACATCAGCACAGGGAGTTTCTGGTTCTGGTATTGCGGGGCTGTGGGTTTTATCATCCAGCCGTTCAGGGTGACTTGTTCAGAAGTTTTGAAATTGAAAAACCCTGCGGGTATGGTCCCGTATTCCAACTGCCTGGCGGCGACCTCTTTGTTTTGTTCCAACAGTCTGATTGCCTTTCCTTTACGGTCGCAGACGGTGTAAACGGGCGGCGAATTGAGCGTGGAAAAGGTGTTGACAAAATAATCGAAAGTGCTGCTGAATTGCGCCGAATGGAACCCTCCTTCTTTGCTGATTTTCTTTTGCCCTTTGCCGTTGAGTTTCACGGAGTAAAGCTCGCGCTGCATCGGATTTTTCGATGCAGCCTGGAAATAAACGATATCGTTTTTTTCATCCACACCGTAGAAGTTGGTCACTTCCCAATCGCCCTTTGTCAGTGCGGCTACCTCTTTACCCGTCATGTCGTATTTGTACAAGTGATTGAAACCGCTTTTTTCGCTTTGCAGGATGAAACCGGAGCCATCGGAAAGGAACTTCACGTCGTGCAGGTCGAGGTAATACTTGTTTTTTTCTTCCAGCAGTATTTTGCATTGAATTCCATCGGGCCCTTGTTCGGCGAGCAGCAATTTTTGATGGTTTTGGTGGCGGTTCATCCAGGTCAGACAAAGCCGGTTGTCGGGCGTCCAGGTAATGCGGGGCAGGTAAAAGTCATTCGTCAGTTCGTCGCTCGTCAGCGCCGAAGCAGTATTCACCTGCAGTACTTTCCGCGTTTTCAGATCATATATCCAGGGTGTGACGACGGCGTTTTTTTCACCAACTTTGGGGTATTTGAACGTAACCTCCTCTGGATACATGCCGCCGCGATACATTTCCATGGTCATTTCCGGCACTTCGCGCTCGTCGAAGCGGAGGAAAGCGATCTTAGAGCCGTCGGGGCTCCATTCGAAAGCGCGTACCAGTTCGAATTCTTCTTCGTACACCCAGTCCGAAGCACCGTTGATGATAGCGTTTATTTTGCCGTCAATCGTGATGCGGGTGTTTTGTCCCGATATTAAATCTTTGAAATACAGGTCATTTTCAAGTACATATCCAACTTTGGAGCCGTCGGGGGAGAAAGCAGCATAACGCTGTTTCGTACCTTCATGAAGCGCTGTGATCTTTTTTGTTTTTTGGTCGAATACAAAAAATTCGGCCTTCGTGCTCCATCGGTAAATCGGCTCGGTGCCGGTCGCCAACAGGATTTTCGATTCGTCGGTACTGAACGAATAACCATCGAAGGCGCCTTTCCAGGATTTTTCCGCATTCGTCACGGAGGCTGCGTCAAAAATTGTCCCGGATTTTTCGCCCGTTCGCAGATCGTATTGCTCGATGACCGCGCCGTTCAGCCGGGTAAAGTGGATGCCATCCTTTTGGAAATTGAAACCCGGAACGCCCTTGGTCTGGAATGTACCGTTTTGCCAAATGTCTTCGAGGGTGATCTGTTTTTGTGAAAAGAGCGAAGAGGAAAAGAGCAGACCCGCCGTCGTTAAAACTATGGCGGGTAAAAGAAACCGGAGAAGCGATTGCATAAGTTGAAAATGGTTTAGGCGGGTAAAAATACGGTGTGTCGCCCGGCGACGCGCCGTATTCATGCATTTTCAGACCAAATGTGCGCTAAAAAGGGGAGTTCTACTTTCTTGCTGCCTTTTTTGTCCAGGGGAATGTGCGCAAATCACACCTCTTCCTGTTGTACCAATGCCCCAAACGTTCTCAAAATGATCACCATATCCATCCAAATACCGTGGTGACGGGCGTATTCAATGTCGAGGGCGATGCGTTCTTCCGCGCTCATGTCGGCATGGCCGCGTTTGGTGACCTGCCAAAGGCCGGTGATGCCTGCAGGAGCGAGGAAACGGGCACTCCACTCGTCGCAGGTAAGCAACTCTGCTTCATAGAGCGGAAGCGGCCGGTTGCCGACCAGCGACATATCCCCGCGCAGTACATTGATTAGCTGCGGCAACTCATCGAGACTGTACTTCCGGATAAAACGCCCCACACGGGTAACGCGGGGGTCGTGAGTCAGTTTGACAAAAACGGCTGACGAACCGTTGGTGTCATACTGATTGAGGTGCTGTAACTCATACAAACGCTCTTCTGCTCCGGTGTACATCGAACGAAATTTTAAAAAATCGAATACCCGGTATCCTGCGCCGACGCGTTTGGAGCGGTAGATTACCGGCCCTTTCGATTCCAGCATAATAGCGATTGCTACAGGTATCCAGACGACGGAAGAGAGTATTATAGCCAGGACGGCGCCCCCCACATCGAATATTCGTTTGGCGCGTGGCAAGCGGTAAACAAATTGTTCCGTCCGGGTTTGTTCAAGCAGTTTTGATTTATATTGGTTGAGGAAGTCCAGTCGCGCTTCCAGCAAACTCCATTTGATGGGCACGGTGTAGCAATCGTCCACCCCGTTCCGTGTAAGTAATTCTTTATCAACAAATTCACCGTATTCGGCCAATGCGATAAGCGGTACGAAGCACAGGTCCGGATGGGATTTGAGTTGGTTGACCAATCTGAAGTCGTCCTTATGAAGCCATTGCAAACTACAGAACACAGCGAAAGGAAGTTGGTAGGTATCGAGGCGATCAACACGCTGGTTCAACCATTGAAACGCTTTGACGGGATGGTTGATAATTTCAAAATAGTAAGTTTTATCGTGATATGGGAAGTCCCTGATATTGGCGTCGAAGCTGCCTCCGAAACCAATGAACAACATTTCACGGGAAGCTAAGGATGGGGCCGCGGGATGAGGATTTGTGCTCATGGGTAGCAAAAGATGAACGTGTTCGCTTTTTTGATAAATCAGGCCCGGAAATTTTCATTGACCGGTGATTTGCGCCAGGCGTTCCTGTAACTGTACCGGGTTGAAGGGTTTTCGAAAATAAGCGCGCACCCCGAGTTGCTGAAAACGGGCGGCTTCTTCATCGTTGCAGGAACCGCTGATGACGACGACCGGAATATTGGCGTATAAGCCGCTGCAACGAAGGTTGGCAAGAAATTGAAAACCATTCAAGCCGGGCATCATCGCGTCGGTAACGATCACGTCGGGGACAAAGCCCCGGCTGAGATGGCTCATGGCTTCAAGTCCGTTTTTCGCCCCCGTTACGTCGAAGCAATTAGAAAGAAAAGCTCCGATGACCTGGCGCAGACTATCATGGTCTTCAACAAGGAGGATCTTCCGATTCATGGGTTGGATTTTCTCATCAGTCAACAAATCGCTTGTCACGCCGGGCAGCGTACGCAAGCCTTTCAAGCATGCGGGAGGACTCGATTAATTTGTTCAGATGCCCGGAAGGGATTATGGCATGGAAGGGCGTTGCTTCCTTTACAAAGATAATGCCGCGCTGTTCAATTTCATACTGCCCGAAATGAGTTATGTTGGTTTACAACTTACTGATTTATAGTTGTTTTCTCGCATGTGGATATTAAATGAATAAAAATCAGCAGCTTGCGCATTGAACTTTAGGGACATAACTGCAATGTTAAATTCCCTCCGCACGAAAAAACAAGCGAAATTTGTCGCCGATTTGCAAGTAAAAACCGCTGAATACACCAAACAACCGCTTCTTTACGCGATCTGCCGCCTGCTCAACAAACTGCACCCTGCCATTGGCATATCATTTGAGTTCCGCGGCGTGTCTTCTCTTTTGAATGAATATTATTGTTATCGAAATCATTTTTTGGACGGGTCTTTTCATTGTTTTTTATGCCTATATCGGCTACGGTATTGTGCTGTGGGTACTCCTTCGGGCGAAGCGGTTGCTCGTGCGCAGAAACCTCATCGGGGGTGTAACGTTGCCTGAAGTTACCTTTATCGTCTGCGCTTACAATGAAGAAGACTGCATCGAACAAAAAATCGCCAACTCGATAGCGTTGGACTACCCCCCTGAACGCATCCATTTTTATTTCGTAACCGACGGATCCAGCGATCGAACGGCTGACCTGGTGCGTCATTTCCCCTATCCGCCCGAAACGCGGTGGACCTGGCTGCACCAACCGGAACGCCGGGGTAAGATCGCCGCTTTCCAACGCGCCATGCACCAGGTGAAGACCCCGGTCATCGTCAGCACCGATGCCAATACGCTGGTCAACCGCGAAGCCGTCCGCCTTTTGGTCGGGCACTTTGCCGACCCGAAAGTAGGAGCGGTCGCAGGTGAAAAACGCATTTTTATGGGCGACAAAGCCGATGCAGGCAGCGCAGGAGAAGGTATTTACTGGCAGTATGAAAGCCTGTTAAAAAAGTGGGACGCCGAACTCTGGTCGGTCGTCGGCGCTGCGGGGGAATTGTTCGCTTTCCGAACGGAAGTATACGAAGACGTGCCAACGGACACCATTGTGGAAGATTTTTATCTGACTATGCGCATTGCCCAAAAAGGATTCCGCGTTCAATACGAACCGGAGGCTTACGCGGTGGAAACGTCCTCCGCTTCGGTCGGGGAAGAACTGAAACGCAAAGTGCGCATTGCCGCGGGCGGTTTGCAGGCGGTGGTCAGGCTGGCGCCTTTGCTCAATATTTTCCGGTACGGTACACTGACGTTTCAATACATCTCCCACCGCGTGTTGCGCTGGACACTGGCGCCGCTGTTTCTTCCTGTCCTGTTCATGATCAACATCGTATTAGCCGTTCAGGGTAGTAGTTTTTATCTATTGATCTTGTTGCTGCAAATCCTGTTTTACGCAGCCGCATTGACGGGATACCTGCTCGAAAAGCGAAAACTGAAGGTAAAAGCTTTTTTCATCCCCTACTATTTCTGCGTGATGAACTATTCGATGTATGCCGGTTTCGTGCGGTTGTTGCGCGGGCGACAGTCGGTATTATGGGAACGTGCGAAGCGGGCATAGTCTATTTCCTACCTTTGCCCCATGCAGATCCTTTTTGAAGACTATTACCTCCTCGCCATCAACAAACCCGCCGGCCTTTCCTCCGAAAGCGGGCGTGAACGCCATCCATCGGCCGAACAGGAAGCGCTGATGTACTTCACCAAACAATTGCAGGAAAAATCCACTTCCAAACGCCTGAAAGCCACACCCTACCTGCAGGCAGTGCACCGGCTCGACCGGCCGGCAAGCGGTATTCTGCTTTTTGCCAAAACCAAAACCGCGCTCGTCAACCTCATGGAGCAATTTGAAAAAAGAGAAGTGGAAAAAATCTACTGGGCAGTAGTGGAAAAACAACCTCCCACCGAATCCGGCAAACTCTTGCACTGGCTGAAAAAAGACGCAGAAGGACGCAAAGCGGTCATCTCAGAAAAACAGGTCCGCGACAGCCAACGCTGCGAACTGGAATATAAAACCCTGGAAATGAAAGGCAAAAACTGGCTCATCGAGGTGAGACCGGCGACCGGGCGTTTTCACCAGATCAGGGCGCAACTGGCATACATCGGCTGTCCGATTGCCGGCGATACGCTCTACGGCGGTCATTTCTGGAAAGATCATCAGATTAAACTGCACGCGCGCAGCCTGCAATTCAAACATCCTAAAACGGGAGAGACGATGACAGTGGAGTCTCCACCGGGGGAAGAGTGGTAGCAGTGGGCAGATTGAACTCTTGCCAAAGAAAAAAGCCTTGCGGAACACAGTCCATCAAGGCTTCGGGTCGTTCGTCAAGCGTTTTTTTTATTTTCCGCCTGTTTTTTCTGCAGCGTACTCTCTTTTTGAAGTTTCGGGCGGCTGTTGCCGTGCGAACCGCGGCGGATCTTTCCGCGCTTGGTTTTGAAATCACCTTTTCCCATGCGTGAAGATATTCGTTTAGAAAATGTTAATAATTTAGCGGACAAAATGATTGGGGCGGGACAAAGGTACAATTTCGGGAAATATGCCCGGCAGAATGTAGTTATTGGAAAGCCCGTTTTCAAACCGGCTGAACAACAGAAAATCAACTTTGTAAGTACATGGACAATGGATTTTTGACATTGGACATTTGACCAAATGGTTGGTTTTCAAGGTCAAACGTCCAATGTCTAATGTCAATTTATTTTGTCCAATTACTTAAATCCTGTCAACCATCGGAAGCCTGTAATAAAAAACGACCCCGCGCCGGGGCACAGGGTCGCAGATAAATTTTTTGGCGTATATCAGCGCTTATTCTTTATCAAACCGCATCTCCTGGATGGACAGGTTACTGCCGCTGACCTTAAGATACAAGTAAACACGGTAGTTGCCATTGACGGACGACAGGTTACCGATACTGTATTGGTCGCTGTTTTCACGGCTAACCCCTTTGTGCATCTGGCTGAACGACTTGGGTTTGTTCGTGTTGAAGAAGTTGCGTACCACCTCCGTGGCTTTCGCTTTGGCATATACCTGCTCATTGTCCTCGATGGAAATTTCCACGTTGGAAGCAAAGTATTTGGAAAGCGCGTCAGCGTCGCCTGCGTTGAGGGCGCTGGTAATGGATTCAAGGCTCGTGCCGCTTTGGCTGAAAGCAATGGCCGGAGCGAACAAGAGCAGGAAAAACAGATTTCTCATTTTAAAGTCGAGTTTGATTGTCTTCGGAACGTTGTGTTCGTACTTGTTACGTCGTTCCTTATGCAATGTAACTGCCAAAATGAGTTTTTTAGTGTTAGGACAAAGTTAAACCTGTTTTTCCTGGGCAGCGTGCTTCTCTCACATTAAAATTTTGCAACTTTAACATTTGCCGAAATTCCACCGCCTGAAAGGCCGATAAAATAAACGCCGGGCGCCCAATTCGCAGCCGGTATATCGAGCCGGATTTCCCCTGCCGGCAATATCCGGTTGCTTTCCCACACCATTCGACCCGACAGATCGTACACGGCCAAACGATAATCGCCCGCCCGTGGCAGCGCCGCAGAAAGATTGGCAGCATCGGTGATGGGATTCGGCCATATCCGCAGCCCGATGCGTCCGGCATCCGGATTTTGAGTGGATGAAACGCTGCCTTCCGTCAGTTTAAGGTTGGAAAAGGAAGGGCCGTCGCCGGTATTCAGGCCGTTGTTGTTCACCGCATTGCCGGCCGCGTAAAAAGTGACGCTACCGGTGCCCGCCGCAGGCGCCGTCCAACGTACATTGAAAACATTGGAGGTAGACGAGTTGTCGTGCTCGGCATAAGTGCGGCCGGTCGAATTCACCGTGGCGATCTTATAATTGTTCGGGTTGACATCGCTGAAACCGTCGAGGTCTGTATTGCCGGCGTCCTTCAGAGCGATCATCTGAAAGCCCCAGCGTGCCGGGTTCCCCGACTCAGTATTGATGGTCACACGCGCAGTGTACTGTCGGCCGGGCAGGTATTGTGTCACGGCATTGCCTGCGGAGTCGAGCACCGCAATGGTAGTCGTGGAAGAAATGGGATTGGGATTGCTCGGCGTGTGGCAGCTGTTGCACACAATGGGTGTGCCGTTGGGCAGCGATTCATCTCCCGGGGCGCCGGTGTTGCCGGAGCCGGGAGGCGTGGAAGCGCGGCCGTTTTTATTGCCCATGAAGACAACTGCTCCAAGCAGCGCAAAGAAGATCGTGTAAACGAGGCGGAGTTTCATTCTTTTAGTTGTGTTTGTAAATCAGTAGTTGGTTGAATGTTTTGGTTCGTTTGGACAAAAATCAACGACAAAGGTTGAATGCAGCTTGCGGCTTGCAATGTCAAATTTTGACCAAGTGGAGAAATAAAGTGTTGCAACACCGTTCAAGGAATAAAAACAAGGGGCATACCGAATTTTTCCAAAAAAACGGAGCAATATCGCCTGGCTGATGCGGTGAATTGTCGTTGGCGAGGACGCACAACGACGGCACAGTGCACCCTTTAAAAGGAAACATCGTGGAAAACGGATCGTATTTGTCTTGTTGTGAAATCCGGGGTGGTTCATGCGAATCAGGGGCAAAACACTCATGCGCATTGGACTTCAATTACTGAGGTAGCACGTTTACGAAACTTTGAAAGTTTCGTAAACGTAAACACCTGGAAATCAACGAGGAATTTTTGCCCCTGATTCGCATGGCTCATCTTTAAGAAAGCGCCGGCTCGTCTGAAACTCACAACGCGTCCAGATCGTACAACCGGTGTGTTTGAATCGCTTTTTCCAATTCTGCGCCGAAGTCGGGTACGTCCGAAATGCCGTGTTTCGCCAATTCTTTCGACCATTTTTGCCAGTCCTTGCCAGCCGATTTTTTCACGCTGCCGTACCATTCCTGACTCGTCAGAAAAATGCTGAAATCGCGGAAACTCGCCCAGGCCGACTCGTAACGCCTCAGGCAGCGGCTTTCCAGCGACGCCGTGCCTCCTTCCCAATCGGACCCGCATGGGAGCGCGAAATAATTATTGGTCCGGTTCACCCAATCGGCTTTTCCGCCGGCGCTGTTCACCAGGGCGCAGCCCAGCAGCACCGAAGAGGGAATGCCGAATTTTTTTCGCTCGCTGATGGCCACGCTTTCAAAGCGCCGAATGAACGCGATGGCTGCGGCCCGGTCTACAACAGGTTTTGCCTGCGCAGTTGCCGAAAAATCGAGCAGGGCCTGCTGGTCGGTAGCCGTGTATTTTTCCGGATTGGCTTCGGGCCGTTCCTGTTTTTTCGGAGCAGAGGTGTCGCTTCCCTTAGTCGGGACAAATTTCCGGGCAACGGCCGACAGGAGCAGGAGCACCAGCGCTATCGTAAACCAATTTGTTTTTAAAAATTTCCAGTTCATAGCGAAAGCGTTTTTGCAACGTTGAATGAATTTCAAAAGACAAATATCAAACATTTTGTTTTTAAAAACAAAACAAATTTTTTAAAAAAAATAATTTAAGTTTGCGAATTGAAAACGAAATCCAACCGGCGCTTTTTATGACCCTCGCGCACGCTTCATCCGCCCTCAAAAAATACTTCGGTTACGACCGGTTCCGCCCCCTTCAGGCAGAGATCATCCAGACAGTATACGATAAGAAGGATGCGCTCGTACTGATGCCTACCGGTGGTGGCAAAAGCATCTGCTACCAGATCCCGGCCATCACGATGGATGGCGTGGCTGTCATCGTCAGTCCGCTCATCGCACTCATGAAGGATCAGGTGGAGGGACTGAGCGAAAACGGTATCCCGGCGGCCTATATCAACAGTACACTCACGCCGGAACAAACCCGCAATGTCGAAAATGCCCTGCTGGCCGGCTATGTGAAATTGCTCTACGTCAGCCCGGAAAAACTCGTGTCGCAGGGTTTTCAACCTTTGCTCAAGCGCCTGAAGATCAGTCTTTTTGCAGTGGACGAAGCGCATTGTATCTCGGCGTGGGGACACGATTTTCGTCCGGAATACACGCAGTTGCGTTTTCTGAAAGAACAATTCCCCGACGTGCCCATGCTGGCGCTCACCGCCACTGCCGACAAATTGACGCGCAAGGACATTGTGGATCAACTTCAATTGCGCGACCCCGTCTGGTTTGTCGCCTCTTTCGACCGGCCCAACATCAAACTTACCGTCCGGCCCGGACAGCGGCGTTTCGAACAGATCGTGGATTTTTTGAAACAGCACCCCAATCAGTCGGGCATCATCTATTGCCTCGCCCGCAAAACCTGCGAAGAACTCGCCGAAAAACTCAACGCCCGCGGCTTCCGGGCCGCCCACTACCATGCCGAAGTGCCGCCCGCGCAGCGCAGCAAAACGCAGGAGGATTTCATCAACGACCGCACGCCTATTATATGCGCTACGATCGCCTTCGGCATGGGCATTGACAAAAGCAACGTGCGCTTCGTGATCCACTACAACCTGCCGCGCAACTTAGAAGGCTATTACCAGGAAGTGGGGCGCTGCGGACGCGACGGTTTGCCCGCCGAGGCGCTGCTGTTTTTCAGTTACCAGGACGTGATGGTGTATCGCGACATGATCGAACAGGGCGAAGCCAGTCCGGAACAAAAGGCGCTCAAAGTCGCCAAACTCGAACGCATGTACCAATTCGCCGAAGCGCCCGTGTGCCGGCGAAAAACCGTCCTTTTTTATTTCGGCGAACCCTACGACCGCAGCTGTGGCAATTGCGACGTGTGCCTCAACCCACCCCGGCAATTCGACGGCACGGTGGCCGCGCAAAAGGCCCTGTCGGCCATCCTGCGCACCGGGGAAAAAGTGGGCATGAACCTGCTGATAGATATCCTCCGCGGCAGTCGGCGTCAGGAGGTGATTGAGAACAACTTCCACCAGATCAAAACCTATGGCGCAGGCAAAGAATATGCTTATGACGACTGGCTTTTCCTGTTGTCGCAAATGCTGCACACCGGCCTCATCGAGATCGCCTACGACGCCCAGAACCAGTTGCGCGTGACTGAAGAAGGCAGAAAGGTCCTGTTCGAGGGCAAAAAAGTCCCACTCGCCATGCCGCAACCCAAAGCCGCCAAACCCGGTGAAAAAGGACGCCTGCCGCATATTCCGGAAAAATCAAAATCACAACTGCTCAAAGAAGATCTCTTCAACCGCCTCGTGGCCCTGCGCCGCAGTATCGCCCAACAACAGGGCGTGCCGCCCTACCTGATCTTCAACGACGCCACGCTCGACGACATGGCCGACAAACGCCCGCTCACCGATGCTGATATCCTGCAGGTAAGCGGCGTTGGCGAACGAAAACTGCAACTCTACGGCGACGCTTTCATCGGCGAGATCCGTCGCTTCGTGCTGGAAAAAAAGGACGAAGGCGCCCGCGTGACCGGCAGCAGCCAACTCGTTACCTGGGAATTGTTCAAAAAAGGCCACACCCTGAACGAGATCGCTGAAATGCGCCAGATCAGCGCGCAGTCCGTAACGACCCACTTAGCCCAGATGTACGAGCGCGGCGAAACACTCGACCTCGACCGATGGGTATCGCCCGAAGAATGCGACATCATCCAGGGCGCATTGCCCTTGTTTGAAGAGCCGTATCAGATGAAGGCGATTTACGAGCATTTCAACGAACGGTACAATTATGACAAAATCCGTTTTGCAATCGCTGACGCCCGGCGAGCACGAAAATAAAAAAAGCGCAACGCTCCTTTGCGCCACGCCTTTTTTTGCCTAATGTACGTTCTTAAAATGGATGCGGAGAAAACGAAACGCTCTTTTGCCATCCGTTCGCAACCGCTGTTATGTCTCATGAATGAAAATCGAACAAAAAAACGCGGCGCTCTTTTGCGCCGCGTCCGGGGCGGCCCCGTTATTTTAATCTCATGAAAAATGCAAGTCTGGTGGTCAATGCTCTATTCTCATTTTGCCTTGCTCTTGTTCTCCCGCATTGACAGTACAAAGGTGCGGCGATAGGACGCGGTGGGAAAGGACAGAAAGGGAGCAAAAAAAGCCCGGCAGTTTTTTGCAAAAACTGCCGGGCTTTTTGTTTAAGATATTGAAAATCATCCACTTACTCAATCAAGTCGAATGTCCAATGTCCAATTGTCCAACGTCCACACTTGGGGTAGGGGCAAAAAAAATGCGGCGCTCGTTTGCGCCGCACGGTTTCCCGTATATAATCTCATGAAAAGTTTCGGATCGGTTGGTCAATCTGCTGCCTCGTTTTCACTGCGCCGTCGTTGTTTCTGATTGACGATACAAAAGTGCGGGAGCTTGTACCACTTGCAAAGGACAAAAAACGATGTTTGTTGAATGGTTTATTTTAAAGGCGGAACAGTAAAATACGACAAATCGAATCAAAAATGACTTTAAAAGAAGAATTTTTCAAAAAAGAAACCTGAATTTTCACAAGATATTCCGCAATTTGTTGATATTTTTCTCTTTTGAAAAAATGATTCTTTTTGAAAGAAATATTATTATCAGGCAGTGTACGCCGGAAATCCGTTCCGGCGGGTGTATCCGGGCGGAACGGACTTCCGCCCTACTTGCAGCAGGCACAAAAAAAACGCGGCGCTCGTTTGCGCCGCGTCGGATTTCCCGTATATAATCTCATGAAAAGTTTCAAATCGGATCAATGATCTGCCGCTTCTTTTCGTTTCGCCGCCGTTTTCTTTCATTGATGATACAAAAGTGCAGGTGTTCTGCACAACCGCAAAGAACAGAAATTGGATTTTGTTGAAAAGTTGTACGGAAGGGAATTACTAAAAAAACAGATAAATCCGCAAAAAATACCCATTTCTGGCTATATTATTCAATTTTTCTGCAATTCAATCGCAATCGTTTTCGGAAGTTTGTTGAAAATAAATACTTGAAAAAAAATATATTTTTTTAAAAAAAAATTTTTTTCGAGAAAAAATCTTCGTCGAGAGGCCAAAAAAGGCTGAATCATTCCAGTTCCAGCAGCAATTGTCCTTTTTCTACCGCGCTGCCTTGCTGTACCAAAATGGCTTTCACACGCCCTTCGCTGGCTGCTTTTATGACGTTTTCCATTTTCATGGCTTCGAGGATGAGGAGAGGATCGCCTTTCTGCACATCTTGACCCACTTCCGCCATAATGTTGAGCACGAGGCCCGGCATGGGGGCTTTTACGACATTCACTTTGTGACTGCCGCCGGCGTGCAGGCCCAGTTGTTGTGCGAGGCGTTCGTAGTGGTCGGAAATTTTCAGGGTGTATTTGGCGCCGTTTATTTTAAATACATATTGGTGTGCCGCATAGTCTGCCTCCACCAGTTCGGCGTGAAAAGATTGGCCATTAAGCAAAAGGTGGTAAACACCTTCACCCTCCGGGATTACATCCAAATTTTTGGCATCTTCCGGGAGGAAATCAAATTCAAAGTGGCCATTGGCGGCAATGCGGAATGGTTCGGTAAACATGGATCGTCTTAAAAAACTTTACAAGTCAAAACCGTAATATCGTCCGGGTATGGCTGGCGTTCGCGATACTGTTCAATAAATGCCAGCAATTTGGTGTTGAGTTCTTTCGCGGTGCTACAATCATTTTCACGGAGAAAAGCGATCAGTTTTTCCTCGCCGAGTTCTTCACCGGCCTTGTTGCGCACGTCGGTGAGGCCGTCGGTATAGGAAAAGATGAGCGCCTCGTCGGTCAGGCAGAGGCCGCCGATCTCGAGGAATGGCAGTTCGGGCAACCAGCCGAGCACGGTGCAGCCGTTTTTGAGGGGTGTTACTTCGCCTTGCGTGAGCAGCAAAGGCGGTGTATGGCCAGCGTTGATGTAATTGAGTGTGCGGTCGGCGGGGTCGTATTTGGCCAAAAAAAGAGTAATGAATTTATCGCCCTGCGTGACCCGGTACACCGCGGCGTTCATCTCCCGGACGATTTCCTCCAGCGTGGCGCGTCGGGTGATGAGCGCGTGAAAATTAGCCTGGAAATTGGCCATGAGCAGCGCCGCCGATACTCCTTTGCCCGTGATGTCAGCGATACAAAAAGCGATCTTGCCATCGGGGTATTCCACTACGTCGTAGTAGTCGCCACCTACCGCGAAGTGCGGTTTGTAAATGCTCGACAACTGGTATTTTTTTCCCGAAGGTAGTCGCGACGGTACGAGCGTGCGCTGAATTTCGGCGGCGACTTCCACCTCCCGGTTGAGCACTTCCTGGCGGAGTTGCTGCTTAAAGAGCCGTTTGTTCTCGATGGCCACCGCGATCACGTTGGTGATGGTAGTCACAAACTGCACCTTATTATATACGTCGTCGTCGTCGCCGAACCCGCCCACAAATGCGTAGGCGATGGGCTCATTCTTGTGCATCACGGGGATGACCAGGTCGAATTCGCGGATGAGGGGATGATTGCTGCCTTCCACCCCCTGTTTGCTGCGAAAGCCGGCGAGCTCTGCATTCACGTCGTGCTCCAGCAATTTTTCGTCAATACCTGACGAACTCATGCACTCCCATTTGCCGGCCTCCTTGAAGAACAGCGCCATTTTGCGTATACCAATCTCCCAGCGAAGGAATGAACTGTACATATTGAACAGGCCATCGGCCGCCACATTCTCATTGATGGCCTGCGTAATGGTCAGCAAGCTGTTGATTTGCAATTGCTTGAGATTCACCTCCCGCTCCAGTTTCTCTATTCTGGAAAGGGTGCGTTTTATTTCCTGTAATTCAGGCATCGAGTAAAATTTCATCGGAAAGGTACGGACACCTACATTTTTGTCGCGCATTTTCCTGAAAAATGTAAAACTTGTGAAATTTGCAGCTTGAAAGAGGTTGACGGGTTAGCGGGTTTACTGGTTAACGGGTTTGACTTTCCTTGAAGGACAGGTCAAAGTCAGCCCGTTAACCAGTAAACCCGCTAACCCGTCAACCCGAAACCTTCTAACCTTTTTAGCATGGAAGACTTAACCAAAACAATGGCCGAGGCGAAAGCCCACATGGACAAGGCCCTCGAACACCTCGACCACGAACTTACCAAATTGCGCACCGGCAAAGCCTCCACGAGCCTCATTTCCGACCTCCAGGTGGAATACTACGGCGCGCCCACCCCACTACCTCAGGTTGCCAACGTTCAGGTGAGCGACGCCCGCACGATCGTGATCCAACCCTGGGAACGCAACATGCTCGGCCCCATCGAGCGGGTACTCATCAACGCCAATCTGGGCATTACACCTGCCAACGATGGTGAAGTCATTCGCCTCATGGTGCCGCCGCTGACCGAAGAGCGCCGGAAGGAACTGGTGAAAAAAGCCAAACACGCGGGTGAAGAAAGCAAAGTCGGCGTCCGCACCGCCCGTCACAAAGCGCTCGATCACATCAAAAAAGCCATAAAAGAAGGACTGCCCGAAGACATGGGCAAACGCAAGGAAACCGAATTGCAGGACCTTGTGAACAAATACGTGGAACAAGTGGACAAAATCGTGGCCACGAAAGAAAAAGAAATAATGACTGTTTAATTAAGACGGTGGACGTTGGCCGTAAGACGGTGGACGGTGGATGGTAGAGGGTATAGAAAAGTGGATAACCCTCCATCACTTGCCGTCTACCATCTGCCGTCCACCGTCTACCGTCTACCGTTTAAAAAATGAACTTAGAAAAATACCTCGTCGTCGCGGGTATCCCCGGCGTACACAAATTAGTCTCCAGCCGCGCGAATGGCGTGGTCATCGAAGACCGCAAGGAAAAACGCACACGCTTCGTGCCGGCCCGCCAACAGCAGATCACACCCATCGCCACGGTGGGCATTTACACCGATACGGAAGAAGGCACGGTGTCGCTGACCGATGTGTTCCAGAAAATGCTCGACCAGTACGAAGAAAACCCGCCAGTCAGCCTCGAATCGGCCAGCCCGGTAATCCGCGACTATTTTTCCAGGATACTGCCCGAACACGACCGTGACCGCGTGCACATCAACGACATCAAAAAGTGCATCAAGTGGTTCAACTTCATGCGTGAAAACGGCATTTTTGAAGAAGCCCGACGCGAAGCCGAAACGGCCAAAACAGATAAAGAAGAAGAAAAATCTGCCGAAAAATGAGTTTTTTGATTGTAGATTGACGATTACATGATTGTTGATTTTTGATGTTAAACGCGGCACATCAAAAATCAACAATCATGTAATCGTCAATCGGAAATCAAATCACTTCACTCATTCCACACATTCGCTCATTCACTCATTCTGAATGTATAAAGGAAAAAAAGTCGTCGTCGTATTGCCCGCCTACAACGCCGCCAAAACGCTCGAAAAGACGTACCGGGAAATCCCTTTCGACCTCGTGGATGAGGTCATTCTCTGCGACGACCACAGCCGTGACAATACCGCCGAATTAGGCAAACAACTGGGAATACGGCACGTCATCATCCACGAAAAGAACAAAGGCTACGGCGGCAACCAGAAGTCGCTGTACAATAAGGCGTTGGAAATCGGCGGCGATATTGTTATCATGCTACACCCCGACTACCAATATACGCCGAAACTCATCCCTTCGATGGTGAACATCATCGGCGAGGACCTTTACCCCGTAGTGCTCGGCTCGCGCATCCTCGGTATGGGTGCGCTCAAAGGTGGGATGCCGATGTACAAATATATTTTCAACCGCTTCCTCACGCTCACACAAAACCTGCTGATCCATTATAAACTGTCGGAATACCATACCGGTTACCGGGCGTTCAGCCGCAACGTGCTGGAAACCATTAATTTCAACGGCAACTCGGACGACTTCGTGTTCGACAATGAAATGCTCTCCCAGATCGTGTATGCCGGTTTCGACATCGGTGAGGTGACCTGCCCGACCAAATACTTCGAGGAAGCGTCGAGCATCAACTTCCGTCGCAGCATGAAATACGGCCTCGGTGTGCTGCGCGTGTCGGTGTGCCACTTTTTGCAGCGGATGGGGTTGGGGAAGTTCGGGATGTACAAGCGGATGAAGTAAACATCAGTTGGGCGAGATTTTCTTCTTCGGAAAATGCGCCGGTTTCGGCTTGTAAATGCCCTCGGTAGCGTCGGATTGCTCGGCGATACCCACGGGCACCAGCGGCGGCGCGTTGAACTCTTCCACTAAGTTGCCCTGCAGCCGGTGAAATTCGGCTTCGATCTCGAGCAGGGCGCTCTCGATGTCCGGCATCAGCGGGCGCGTGATGATGTGCCGGATGATCCCTTCCGGGTCAATGATAAACGCCAGGCGGTTGCAGCCCGCCCGGGCGCGGCGGCCCGAGGCCATGCCGTAAAGATTGGCGACCTGAAAATCGAGGTCCTCCAACACCGGCGCTTTCAGGTGAATGCCGATGAACCGCCGCGCTTTGTCCGACCAGTCGTTCTGGCTGATAGGCACCGTGGACAACGCAAGGGCGCGGGTATTGCGCTCATTGAGCCAACGCTCTTTTTTAGCAAGAAACGCCGAGAACATCGTCCAGGCGGAGGTGAAATTGGCCGGGTGCGCGAAAAATACGCACCAGTATCCCCGGCTGTATTCAGGGAAACGTATTTCGCCTTGAGGCGTTTGAAAAGTAAACGACGGCGCCGCGTCGCCTACCTGCGGCAGGTTTGGGTGTTGGGTGGGCATATGACTACTCGAATGTAAAATTGTTCTTCAAATGGATTTAAGCATCTGATTTTCAATATAAAACAACTATCAATAGCCGTTGTTTATTTTGACTTTAACCAAATTTTTCCCAAAAGTAACCGGTTTTTTAAGAAAAGGCGCCGAATGTTTGGCCAAACGTCCGGTTCGGGAGAACATTCGCCCTGAAAACTCTGCGAATGTTGCACCGCGGGAGTTTTTCGCAACACGTACTTTTGCCGTCTATGAAGAATATTTTACTCGCCACGATCGCCACGCTGCCTATGCTCGCCAACGCCCAAAATTTCACCACGCCGATCCGCCAAACCGTCAATGCCCCCTGGGAATTCCGGCAGGCCAACACGGAAGCCTGGAAACCAACCCAGGTCCCGGTAAGCGTACATAACGCCCTGCTGCAAAACGGCATGATCGAAGATCCTTATTACCGTGATAACGAGGAAAAACTCCAATGGATCGAGCGCGAAGACTGGGAGTTCCAGTGCACGTTCGATGTGGATTCGACGACTTTGCAACGGAAACACATCGAATTGGTTTTCAGAGGTTTGGACACTTACGCGCAAGTATTTCTGAACGACAGCCTGATCTTAGAAGCCGATAATATGTTCCGGACCTGGAAAACGGACGCGAAAAAATGGCTCCGACCGAAAAGCAACAAGCTCCACATTTATTTTGAAAGCCCCATCAAAAAAGTCGAACAGGACTGGAAAAGCCTTGGCTACGAATTGCCGGGCGGTATCCGCACCATGACGCGAAAAGCACAGTTTCACTACGGCTGGGATTGGGGCCCGCGTTTTGTCGGCTGTGGCATCCTGAAAGCGCCGGAAATCCTCGCCTGGGATGATATCCTGATTGAAAATGTGTTCGTAACCACACAAAGCATTTCAAAAGAAAAAGCGCAAATGGTTGCGCGCATCCGCTACCGCTCCGACTTCGCAGGAAAAGTGACGCTCATGGCGCAGCACGAAAAACGCCGTTCGATAGAAGACCGGGATTTTCAGGTCGGCATTCACGAAGATTCGGTGACCTGGGAAGTGCCCGACCCTCAATTGTGGTGGTGCAACGGTTTGGGAAAACCCCATCTCTATGATTTTACCATCACCGTCAAACGCGGCACAACCGAGATCGAAAAGGCCATTGTGCGCACCGGTATCCGCACGGTGGAACTGGTAACGCAAAAGGACGAAAAAGGCGAAAGTTTTTATTTCAAACTCAACGGTGTGCCGGTATTTGCCAAAGGCGCCAACTACATCCCACAGGATATGTTTCAGGACCGTGTGACGCCAGCACAATACAAACGCATCCTCGACGACGCCGTGGCGGCCAACATGAACATGCTGCGCGTGTGGGGTGGGGGTATCTATGAAGACGATCTTTTTTACCAACTCTGCGATGCACGCGGCATCCTCGTCTGGCAGGATTTCATGTACGCCTGTGCGATGTATCCTGGTGGCGGCAAATTTTTGAAAAATGCCGCTCTCGAGGCCTACGACCAAATCGAACGCCTGCGCCAGCATCCTTGTATCGCCCTGTGGTGCGGCAACAACGAAAACAACGAAGCCTGGCACAACTGGGGATGGCAGATGCAGTTTACCGAAGCACAGCGCAACCAACTCTGGCGCGATTATCAATTGTTGTTCAATGACTTATTACCCACATACGTCGCCAACTACGGCGGCGGCGTGCCTTATTGGGAAAGTTCGCCCCGCTACGGCCGTGCCAATCCGAAATCCAATACCGAAGGTGATTCGCATTATTGGGGCGTGTGGCACGACGAAGAGCCATTCGATGTGTTCAATAAAAAGGTGCCGCGTTTTATGAGCGAATTCGGGTTCCAGAGTTTTCCTGAATGGCGCACCATCGAATCGTTTTCAAAACCGGAGGAACGCGAACTGGAAAGCAAAGTGATGCTGACGCACCAAAAACACCCGCGCGGCAACGCCCTGCTCGCCGAATACATGAAACGCGACTACCGGCCGGTCAAATCGTTCGGGGATTTCGTTTATGTAAGCCAGATCTTGCAGGCCGAAGGCATGCGCACGGGCCTCGAAGCGCACCGCCGCAACAAACCCTGGTGCATGGGCACACTCTACTGGCAACTCAACGACGTGTGGCCGGTGGCATCCTGGGCCAGCCGCGACTATTATGGCCGCTGGAAGGCGCTGCATTACTACGTCCGCGATGTGTTCAGTCCGGTAGCAGCGCTGCCCCTTGTGGAAGATGATATTCTGAAAGTCTATGGCGTGTCGGATTTACCGCAAGAAACGAACGTAAGCGTTCAGGTGCGTGCTTTCGATTTCGACGGCAAGGTGCTGAGCGACGTGACCAAACCCGATGTGGCCGTCCCGACCGACTCGAGCCGGATGATCTGGCAGGGCTACCTGAAAACTGTGCTCGACCGCCAAAAATTAGAAAACGCAGTGGTGGAAATTACCCTGAAAAATGCGGATGGTAAATTGTTGAATCGCAGATTGTTCTATCTCTGCCCGCCCAAAAAACTGGCATTGCCCAAAACAAGCGTCAGCCTTAAAGTGGAGCAGGTGAACGACGGCTACCAACTTTCGCTGGAAAGCGCCAAACTCGCCAAAAACGTGCTGCTCGGCACGGATGCGGATGGTTTTTTCAGCGACAATTATTTCGACCTGCTGCCCGGCGAACGCAAAACGGTGTTGTTCAAAACCGACCGGATATTGGACGATCCGCAGGGAGCATTCCGGGTGAAGAGTTTGGTGGATACATTCGATTAAAAACTTCCTTTCTGAAATTCCGTTTTTTTCCAAAATCTTAGCGGCGCATAATAGTTGCCCCGATTATCTTTATTGACACAATGACGAATATGACGACAATGGAAAAACCCTGGCTCAAAAATTATCCTGCCGGCGTACCTGCCAATATTGATCCCGCCCAGTATCCCCGCGTACTGGATGCGCTGGACGAGTGTTTTCAAAAATACGCTGACCTGCCCGCGTTCGTTTTCATGGGTAAAACGCTCACGTTCAGGGAAATAGATAAACTGAGCCGCGACTTTGGCGCTTACCTGCAGTCGCGCGGCCTCGAGCCCGGCGACCGTGTCGCGCTGATGATGCCCAACCTGATCCAGTACCCCATCGCGCTGTTCGGCTGTCTGCGGGCGGGTCTGATCTTAGTGAACACCAACCCCCTCTACACTCCGCGCGAAATGCGCCACCAGTTCGTGGATTCGGGCGCCAAGGCCATCGTCATAGTGGAAAATTTCGCCGCCAACCTCCAGCAGATCATCGGCGAAACGCAGATTAAAACCGTCATTGTCACCAGTATCGGCGAAATGCTCGGCTTCAAGGGCTGGATCGTCAATTTCATCGTGCGCCACATCAAAAAAATGGTGCCGAAGTACAGCATTCCCAACACGGTGAGCTTCAAAATGGCGCTCAAACAAGGCCGTGCTTTTACCATCAAACCATTCGAGTCGGGTCCCGACGATACCATCGCACTCCAGTACACGGGCGGAACCACCGGCGTGTCGAAAGGCGCCATGCTCACCAACCGCAATTTAGTGGCCAATATGTTGCAGATCCGCGCCTGGCTCTCGCCTGTGCTGACCGAAGGCAATATCACCGCACTTTGCCCACTGCCACTCTACCATATTTTCGCATTCACGGTCAACTGCCTGGCATTTATGAACTGTGGCGCGCGCAACATCCTCATCGTCAACGCACGCGACCTGAAAGCCCTTATCAAGGACTGGCGTAAAAACCCACCCAACATCGTCATTGGCCTGAATACGCTGTTCAACGCCCTGCTCAATCACCCCGACTTCGCATCGCTCGATTTCTCGTCCGTAAAAGCGACAGTAGGCGGCGGCATGGCCGTCCAGCGCGCCGTTGCCGAACGCTGGCAACAAGTCACCGGTTGCCCCATCACCGAGGGTTGGGGGCTCACCGAAAGCAGCCCGGTACTCACCGTCAATCCAGTGGGGTCGGGCGGACGCATCGGCACCATCGGCATGCCCGTACCCTCTACCGACCTGCGTGTGGCCGATGAACAGGGCAATGTGCTCCCGCCCGGCCCGGAAAATGTCGGTGAATTGCAGGCCTATGGCCCCCAGATCATGAAGGGCTACTGGCAACGCCCCGACGAGACGGCCAAAACCGTCAAGGATGGCTGGCTTTTGACAGGCGACATGGGTTTCATGCACCCCGAGGGTTTTTTCCAGATCGTTGACCGCAAAAAAGACATGATCCTCGTGTCAGGCTTCAATGTGTATCCCAACGAAGTGGAGGACGTGTTGGCCATGCACCCCAAGGTGCTCGAGTCCTGCGCCCTCGGTGTACCCGACGAAAAGTCCGGCGAAGTGGTGAAAGTGTTTGTTGTGAAAAAAGACGCTTCCCTCACCGAAGAGGAAGTCATCGCGCATTGCCGTGAAAACCTGACTCCGTACAAAGTGCCCAAACACATCGAGTTTCGCAAGGAATTGCCGAAGACGAATGTGGGGAAGATATTGAGGCGGGCGTTGCGGGATGAGAAGAAGTGATCACCCCTGCAATATTCCCCTTACCAAGGCCAACACCTTTTCCGCCCTTTCAATATCCCACTCGTCAACTTGCTGAAAGGCAAGGGGTTGGCGTGTCTCATTTTTCGCTATATCCAGCATTTTTTGTCTTTCCGGCGCGCTGAACTGACTGAACGTACGCCGCAACAAGGGTAGCAGTTCGTTAAAATGCTCTTCCGGGAGATCGCGCACCCAGCCGTCGAGCGTTTGCCAGAGTTCGGCGTGATGGAGCAGCAGCAGGCCGCTGCCGTAGAGGAATCCTTCAAGCCATTGGGCCGCCAGAACAGGCGCCTGGGCATGGGACAGATAGAATCGCATAGCGTCGCCTGTTTGGGCGGCCGAATGCACGCCCTTGTCGAACAGCAAACGCGCCGTCAGCCCCGTCAGTAGCGGCGCCGCTGTGTTCATCTGGCTGGTCGTGAGCAGTGTACGGGTCCACGCTTCCTCGTATTCCACCACTTGCAGGATGCCGATGGCGTGATTGACGGCAAGTATTTTTTTCAGAATTTCGGCGGCCACTTCCTCGTCCACGCCGGTGCAGGCGGCGGGTAGTTGCACGCATACACGGGGAATGATCCGGCCGAGCAGTTGCTGCACCGCGCCGAGGTTGAGTTGACGGGCACTCCCGTAGCGCAGCACTTCGGCAAGGGGCAACACGGCATCAGCCAACAGGAGCGCGTCTTTGGCTAAGGCGCTGATGTTTTGCAATTTATGCAACAAATCCGGCACAATGGCGGGTAAGTCTGCCTTGAGCGCCATCCCCAAAAGCCGGGTGAGTTCAGGCAAACTTTCCGAATTGTGCACCCGGCGCCAGGCACGGCGCGACGCGGCGTCTTCCACCGTATTGCCCCAGGTGCCCGCCTCGATGAGCCGTATCTCATAGTCGGGCAACCACTTGAGTTGCCAGTGCTCGTGGAAGCGGCCCTGTTTGCCGGAACCGACGGCTTGTTCTTTCCCCCAGGTAATGCCGAGCAGGTCGAGCCGGTGCAGCAGACGGCTTTTGCGCAAGTGTGCCTCTTCGCGCAGGTCGAGTTCGAGCGTTTTTTCCTGCGTATTTTTTTCCAGCCGGCAACTTTTCACCTGCTTTTCGAAGTCCTCCTTTAAGGGTGGCACAGGCAAACCGGACGGCACCGCACCCAACACATCGCCGATAACCAATTGTTGATCAATTAGTTCCAGCGGCTTTTCCGCGCCGTTGCACAGCACGGTCACCGCCGCTTCGCGCAATTCTTCGATGCCGGGCAAGGCTGTGTTGCGCAAAGTAGCCAGGTTTTCTGCCAACCGGACCGCCTCGATGACGTGCGCCGGTGAAACGGCAAAATCCTTATCGCGCAACAAACGGGCAGCCTGCACAAACCAATACGATTGCGGATTTACCGATTGCGGATTTGGGATTGCGGATTGCGGATTATCAAGAGCGCTCGGGGTAGAATCCGCAATCCGCAATCCCAAATCCGCAATCCATAAGGTCCGGTACCAGGCGGGCGCAACCACACCGGCACTGTATCCGCTTTGAGCGGCCAACCGGTCGAACGACCAGGGAATCCAGGTGGCTTCGGTTTTGACTTTTTTCAATCCTTTCAAAAGTGCAGCGTCGGCGGAGGCTTTCGTTTTGTCCAAATCTGCCAGCGCCGGGCTGTGCCAGGCCCCGCAAACCACTGCAATTTTTGAAAAACCATCTTTTTGCGCCGTGCGAATGGTTTGCCGCATGAATGCCTCCCGCAGCAGCGTTTCCCGCGTTTCAGGTTGGGTCTTGTTTTCTCTTAAGGCACACATCACCTCATGAATTACCGGGAAGATTCCGTCTATCGTCAATCGTCTGCCGTCAACCGTGAACCGCTCGACCATTGCATCCCACCAGCGCTCCGGATCGGAATAACCGGCGAGCGCGGCAATCTTTGCGAAAGGATCGGCAACCTCGGATGCATTTCTATTCTCCTGAAAATCAAATGTTTGCTGAGCGCCTGCTTCTTTCAGGCCAAAAGCCAGACTCATTGGCAGATCCATGAAGCGTACCGGTATTCGATTGTTCAGGCCAAACAACATGGCTTGCCATTCGGGAGAAAACTCAGCGAAAGGAAAAAAAGATGCCTGATCCAGGTCTTTCGGGTTAAAAACCAGCATGGCCACCGGCGGTTGCATTTCGGGATGGCTGACCGCTGGAATAAGCATTTCGGCATCGGGAGGGCCTTCAATGAGGATAATATCGGGCTTAAAAGCGCTCATTACCCGCACAAGGCTCCGGGCCGAACCGGGGCCGTGGTGGCGAATGCCGAAGATTTCGATGTTGCCGGATGTTGGTTTGATGATCTATGAATCCGTTGAGGTCGCCTCATCACCGGAATGGCGAAATGGCGACTTGTTCAAATGCTCTTTTATCAGGTCACTGCAATAAAACAGGCACAAATAAAGCGATACCGTTGCCAGCACCAGCAACCAATCCGACCACTTTTGCAGAATGAGAAAGTCGTAGACGCCATGCAAGAGGAAGGCCATGCCGAAACCCTGCCAGAGCAGGCGGTTGCGCCGCACAAGATCAAATTTGGCCAAACCGGAATAATAACCTGCCACAATGCCAAAAACAAGATGCGCCGGTACGGCAGTGAATGCCCGCAGCAGCACCGTTTCCATCCCGAAGCGGCTGGCGAAGGAAATATTTTCCATGGTCGCGAAACCCATGGCGATCATTACAGAATAAACAATGCCGTCGAGCGGCTCATTGAAAAAACGGCGGGGAAAAGCAAACAGGCGCAACACCATGAACTTGAAAATCTCCTCATTGAACGCCACAGCGACAAAAGCGGTCAGTGCAATGACGCCGAAACCTTTTTCATAAGGTTTTAGTCGCTGAAAGGCCCATTTTTCTATTTCCAATGCTGGGAAAGTTATCGCAGCGCCCAAGGCAAAACACAAAAGTAACGGCACGAGCGGTTCGCGTTCGTATTTGTCTACCCGAAAAATGGCGTAGCTGAGGAGCAGCCCAGGCAGGGTGGCGAGTGTCAGCAGGAGCGGGTTCATCTGTTGGCACAAAATTCCCAAAAGCGCCGCACAATTTCAGCACACCTTTCGGTCGCCTCGAACATTCCCATGTGTCCCACACCCGGCAACAGGTGTACGTCAGCCAGGTCGGGCAAAACGGCAGCCTGCAAGCCTTGCTCCGGCGGTATGATGCTATCTTCCGTTCCAAGTAAGAACAGCACCGGACAAGCAGCATTTCGCAGCGTTTCCCTGTGATCTTTCCGCGTGATCATGCCTTCCAATGCGGCGATAATGGCTTCGGCGGATTGTCGTTTCCCCTTCGCGATCTGCGCAGCAATGATAGGTGGATTCGCCTTCGCGAAAGCTCCGGCGAATAATCCGGGGAACAACTGCGCCACATACAGGTCGCGCTTACCTGATTGCAACATTTCAATACCCCGGCGCCGCGCATCCTTTCGTTCGGCCGTGTCCTCGAAGGGGTGCGAGTGGAACAGCCCCAACCCGGAAAGGCGCTCCGGGTATTTTTCGGCGAACTCGAGCGCCGCATAGCCGCCCATCGAATGCCCTACCAGCACACATTTTTCTACGGAAAGATCGTTCAATACAGCGCAAACGGCATCGGCATAAACATCCATTCCGGGCACGAGTGGCAGATCGGAGCCTCCGAACCCGGGCAGGTCCACGCGAATGATATGGAGACTTTTTATGGGAACAATAAAATCATTCCAAACGGCGGAATCTTCGCAAAAGCCGTGTAGCAGCACCAGCGGCAATCCGCCTGCGACACCATCGGAGCGGTAGGCGATGCGGAGGCCGTTGGAAAGCAGGGTATGTTTCATAACCGCAAAACTGCGAAAAACATCTTTTGTCAATGCCGTTGTTTTAACGATTTTTGCCCCCTTGAATTTCTGCCACCGCAACTTCCGGCTGCCAACTGAAATATGGCTATTTTTAACGATATTTTTCGCGACATTTCACGCGCCATTAATCCTGACCTGCCGAAGGATCTGGGCGATATGGATTCGCACCTTGGTTTTATTTTACCCAAAGTGATTCCCTACGGCGAAGATTTGCGGGAGGAAAAATTCTGGATCAGCAAACGCTGGAAGGAGTTGCGCGACGACGAGGGATTCCACGAAGCGATTTTGCACATTTTCAACACCGGCGGGGAGTACTTGCTTTCACTCGACGGCAATGTGGTGAAAGGCAGTTGGAAACGCCTCAACCAGGACAATACCCTTATCCTCGAAATATCCGGTAAAAGCGAGCTGTTTGACCTGCGCTTCCTGAACCCCGATTTTATGATCCTGTCCAAACACGGTGACCAGGCGCGCATCGGCAAACGCCGCTATTTCTGCCTCGTACATGAAAAAGCAGCCAAAGCCGGTGGCAAGGAAATGGACTGGCGCAACCTGATGGAAAAACTGTTCAACATCTGGCGCGACAACAGCCTCAGCATCTGGGCCTGGTTGGTATTTATCCTCATTCTGGGTCTTATTATCTACCTGTCGCTGAATTGATTGTTCACTTTTTTTCGCCGTAAGCCAGATCGCCGGCATCGCCCAGGCCCGGCACGATGTATGATTTGGCGGTCAGTTCTTCGTCCACAGCGCCCGTCCAGACACGGGCAATGGGGTATCGGCGACGCACCGCATCGAGACCGGCGGTGCTGGCGATCACGGTGGCCACATGGATGGCGGCGGGATCGCCGAAACGCAACAATTCCTGCAGGGCCAGGTTGACCGAAGCCCCGGTAGCGAGCATGGGATCGGTCAGAATAAGGACGCACCCGTCGAGGTTGGGGGTGCTGACATAATCGAGTTGAATTTCAAAGGAGCCGTCTTTGTGATGCCGGCGGTAGGCAGAAATAAAGGCGCTGTCGGCATTATCAAAAAAGTGGAGCATGCCCTGATGAAAAGGTAGCCCTGCCCGCAACACGGTGCTCAGTACGATGCGTTGCGAAGGTAACATCATCGGCGCCGTACCAAGTGGCGTTTCGACCTCAAACAACTCATATTCAAGTGATTGCGAAATCTCATACGCCAGCACGGAACCCACCCGTTCGAGGTTGCGGCGGAAGCGGGCACGGTCTTTCTGAATTTCGACGTTGCGAAGTTCGGCGATGAATTGGTTGGCGACGGTGTTTTTTTCGGCGAGATTGAATACCATGGAACAGGCGTTTTTTCAGGGGAAAGGTAGATTTTTCCTTTGGCAAATTCATACTGCACCAGCGCTGAGTTCGTACTTTTCGCATCGAAACGCGTTTACCATGCTTTTAAAAACGAACGGCATCGTCTTCCGCACCATAAAATACGGAGAAACGAGCGTCATTGCCGACATCTTTACGGAAGAAAAGGGGCTGCACACTTTCATTGCGGGAAGTGTACGCACAGCCAAAGCGCGCATACCCTACGGACTTTTCCAACCCATGACAGCCGTGGAAATGGTGTGTTATTTTCGCGAAGAAGAGGGGGCACTCAACCGGCTCAAAGAATTGCGGACCGCCGAAGTTTGGAGCCGGATACCATTTGAGATCCGCCGGGGCGCGGTGGCACTGTTCATGGCTGAAATATGCCGCAAGAGCATTCATGAGGCCGAAGAAAACCGCGAATTGTTCGATTTTTTGCTGGAAAATCTCCGCTGGCTCGACAACACACCCCACCCGGTCGCCAATATTCACCTGCACTTTATGCTGGCCTTGACCGGTTTTCTTGGTTTCCAGCCGCAGGCCGAACCTGAAGAAGACGGCGAATTGTTCTTCGATCTCAAAGAAGGCATCTTTCAACCCGTTCCACCACCCCACGCCCACTACACGGAACCAGAGCAAACCGCCCAAATGCTTGCCCTGCTCCGCAGCCCGTTAGAACTGTGCCATGAAATTCCGCTGAGTCATCCAGAGCGTAAAGCCTTGCTGAACAAACTATTGCAGTTTTATCAGCTTCACCTGCCCGGCTTTTCGGACGTCCATACGCCGGGGATTCTGGAAATGGTGATGTGACGTTCCTCACCATTTTTCCTTATCCTCCAATTCTTTGAGCAATACCCGCAGCGCACCTGCCGACAAAAAAGTTTCCATGAGGCTGATAACGAGCGAAACCATCATCAACAACAGGCTGAGGCCGAACAGTACTTTTGCCCATACCTGCCAACCCTCGTACACGAAAAACATGGTGACGACACAAAGCAGGATGCTTCCCACTCCGAATACCTGCATCCACCGGATCAGCATGAGCCGCCGGCGCAAGCTGCGTATCTGGCTCACTGTGGTGTGCAACTGTTTGACTTCATAGTCCGAGATCAATTTGCGGATCAGGTTGGCAATTGCCAGGAACTTGTTGGTGTAGGCGATCAGCAACAATGACACAGCGGGAAAAAGCAGGGCGGGCGTTTGAATGGTGAGTTCCATGTGTGAGCGTGATAAAAGCGGACAAAATAAATTGACATTAGACATTGGACATTTGACCCTGACAACCAATCATTTTGAAATGTCCAATGTCAAAAACCCATTGTCCATGTACTTAAATGCAATTATTTGGCAAATATCACCCGTTGTGTGTAAATCTTCCCTTCCTGAATTATAGTAACCACTACCCAGCGCGAATTAAGACTGGAAAAGTTGAACAAGCGCCTGAAATGGCCGCCTTTCGCCTGCTCTGTATGCAATACGACCCCTGATGCGTCAACAACTTCAATTGTGAGGGGCGATGCGCTTCCCTGAAATTGAACTTCAAACTTTCCGTTATTGGGGTTTGGAAAAACCTGGAGCGGCGAAGCGACGCGCGCATTGGAATCCACACCGGATAATATGGAAGGAAGCGACTGTGCTACGGTATCAGCCGGCGCGTGACTCATGGCATGTACCGGCAAAACAGAATTTCCCGCTGCTGCTCCATATAAACAGATCGGCCTGCAAATTTGTAACCGCACAACAGCGTAGCCACGATGCACGGTCAAGCTCGTCGTATCGCAATCCCGCAATTCCCTGTATAATTCGTGCCACCAGGCAACCGGCTGATCGTTGGCCGCGCGCACGATATCGCCCGCCTGAAGTCCGGCTAAAGCACCCGTTGTATTGGGTTCCACCGATTCGATCATAATACCGCCTTCCTCTGTGCCCATAATATTGGCGACCTGAAGCCCCCAGCATTCCGCGAGCCGGATGGAAGGGATCAGGGCGCCTTCTTCACCGGGCAATGAAGATATTTCAAAATAATGAGATAAGAACGGGCTGCCACCTTTCGGCGAGCCGGATGCAATGGGATTGGATTCGGAACCAGATGTGGAACCCCCGCTTTCCAAAATACGGAGTTCGTTTAGCCCTGAAATGCTTATTGACAGTGGTCGAATAGAGTCTTTCGGATAAGTCGTCTGAGCGTTTAAGGACAGGGAGCAAATGACAAAAAGGACAGGGAGGATACAATTGTTTCGAGTCATGGTCGTGGCGATTTTTGACTCCAAAGTTGTATTATTCCGTTCTGAAAATGTTCTTTCTCCTTCGGTTTTAAAACAAGTTTAACCTGCCGGTTAGCGCAACGCGATATCTACATGCTAATTTGGATAAAATTAAAATTACCGCTGTGCCTGCAACCTGGTGTGCGTGATCGTTGTTTTCAAAAAAAATTGAAAATAAATCGCAAACCTTAACCCCAACCCAAAACACTGAGACTTTTCTCCATGCAATTTCAACCTGTGTTCCATAAACAAAGCCCCGTTCTCATAGCCGGCCCCTGCTCGGCTGAAACGGAAGAACAGGTATTGGCGGCGGCACATCACCTTGCCGCCCAACATATTGACCTTTTCCGCGCAGGTATCTGGAAACCCCGTACCCGCCCCGGCGTGTTCGAGGGTGTGGGAGCGCCCGGCCTGAAATGGCTTCGCAGGGTAAAGGAAGAAACCGGCCTGCGCGTTACTACCGAAGTCGCCAACGCCCAACACGTGTATGAATGCCTGAAATACGGCGTGGATGTGTTGTGGGTCGGCGCACGCACCACCGTCAATCCTTTTTCTGTACAGGAAATCGCCGACGCCCTGGAGGGTACCGATATACCGGTCCTGGTAAAAAACCCGGTGAATCCCGACTACAAACTCTGGGTCGGCGCCATAGAACGGCTGTATAAAGCCGGCTTGCGGCGCATCGCGGCCGTCCATCGCGGGTTCTCCACCTACGACGACTCAAAATACCGGAACGTACCGCGCTGGCAAATGCCGATTGATCTGATGCAGGAATTTCCCGGTCTGGAAGTGATCTGCGATATCTCTCACATCTGCGGCCGGCGCGATATCCTGGCTGAAACCGCCCAAAAAGCCTACGACCTGAATTTTGACGGTTTGATGGTGGAAGTGCATCCCACTCCAGACGATGCCTGGAGCGATGCGGCACAGCAGATCACGCCGACGCAGTTCGGCGAAATGACCGGTTCGCTCATCCGCCGGGCGATCACGACCGACGACCCCGATTATCTGTTTAAAATTGAAAATTTCCGCCAGCAGATTGACGAACTGGATGAAGAAATCATCCACCTCATCGCCCGGCGGATGCACTTAGTGCGCGAGATCGGCTATGTAAAAAAAGACAAGAACGTCGCCATCCTTCAGCCGGAGCGCTGGCGCGCCCTCGCGGAAGCCTGTCGCCGCCGCGCCGATAAAAACGAACTAAGCCGGGAGTTCACAAACCTCTTTTTGGAAGCCATCCACCAGGAGGGCATCGAGCAGCAGGAACGGATCATGAACGACGGGATACAAGAAACAGCTGCGCCGCTAAATGTTCGTTGGTCAGACGGTTGAGCATTTGCCGGGCGCGCCAATCCGCAATCCGCAATCCGCAATCAAAAATCCTTCTATCGCTTCATTCCCCTTTCCTCCATGATTTTCGGGTTGATCTCCACCGCTTTGCGCAGCGTCTCCTCCGCTTTTGCCGCATTTCCCGATGCCCGGTAGGCCAGGCTCAGGTCGAAAAGGAATGTCGCATTATCGGGCGCCAGTTGCACCGCTTTTTCAAACCACATGACCGCGTCGGGGTGTTTGCCCTGTACGCCGTTGGCCACACCGAGCAGCCGCGCCGTTTCGGGGTCCTTTCCGTTGTATTGCCACGATTCGGTCAGGTAAGCCAGGGCTTTGAACAAGTCGCCCCGTTGTTCGCCGTAATATTTACCGCCGTCGCGCAGCACGAGGGCCAGCGCGTTTTTGATCTTCACATCGCCCTCTGCCAATTGTAAGGCGCGCCGGTAATCGTCCACCGCCGCGTCGAAATATTTCAATATATAATTGCACCCGCCGCGGCTCATGTAGGCGTCTTTGTAGTTCGGATAGATTTGAATGGCTTTGTTCAGGTGCATCATTGCCTGCTGGCAAATTTCCGTTTGTTCCACCTGGTTTTGTTCTTTTACTGCGCGGTCGAACAGCACCCCACCGCAGGCGTTGTGGATTTTGGCGCTGTTCACCGAAATTTTGGCATCAGCGAAAAAGAGTGTCTCGTTGCTTACCCAATCGGGATTGCGCAACACCGTTTTCAGCGAAAAAAGCAATAGGACAGCGCCCAAAACTCCAAGGGCCAAGCGAAGATTTTTTCCAAAAAATTGTAGCAACAAGGCAGAAACCGCAATGCAAAATCCGACCGAAGGCATGAAGGCGAAACGGTCGCCCATCATGGTTCCGACGGGAAATACAATATTGGAAACTATGCTGATGGTCAGCAGATAAAATAAAATCCCGAAACGCACCGGGTCGCGCCGCCGGAAACCGCTTAGTGTATACCAGGCCAAAAAACCATACCATGCCAAACCCAGCAACGCGCCGGGGCTGGTGAAGGTCATCATCGGGATTTGTTTGGGGTAATAATCGTGCGTGAGCGGATGCGGTACGAAGAGTAATTGGACGTACCTCCAGAGGGTATAAAATATGGTTGCCAGTTTTTCCGAAAATGTCCAGGGAACCCATTTATCTCCTTCAATTTTAAGGAAGGGGTTGTTCATCAGTTCCATCGGCGCCTTACCTCCCGCTAGTTGGGGCCAATGCAGGATCGTACCGCGAATGACGAAAAAGACAAGAAAAGCGGCGAAAAGCGGCAACACGGATTTCCAGATGGAGGCGCCTGCCCGGCTCGCGGTGTTTGGGGTATCGCTTCTGAAAAACCACAGCGCCAGCGGTATCACCGCCAGAAATGTCACGGCATTTTCCTTGGAAAGGCATGCCAGGAAAAAGGATACGCCTGCTGCCAAGCTCCAGCCAATTTTTTGGGAATCGAAATATTTCAGGGTAAAATACAAGGCGCCTAAACTTCCAAGTAAAGTCGCGATCTCATCGCAGCCCTTGATGTTGGCCACCACCTCCGCATGGATCGGATGCGCGACAAACAATGCTGCCGACATCCAGGAAAGCATTGCAGCATAATCTTCGCCAAAACGGCGTCGGAACAACAGCAGCAAGGTGCGGTACAATACGACGCAGGTTGCTGCAAACAACAACACCGTAAAAAGGTGGAATATAAAACTGCTCTCTCCAAAAAGTTGGTACACCAATGCAAACAATACCAGCGTGAGCGGACGATAGCGACCGCCCATCACCAGTTCCGCTTTGCCCTCTACCTTGAAATATCCAAAAAACGTGTCCTTCGACAAGATACCCGGAATACCGCCGGCGCCTTGTTTGGTGAACATATTGTCGGAAATGACGATCGAGTCGTCCAGCACGAAACCGTGTGTGAGCGTATTGGCGTAAAGCAAAAAAGCGAATGCGAAGATCAGTCCGCTTTGCAGAAGGGTGTTTTTAAAAAAGGTCGTTGCAGTGATGGACGGTGGGTTGTAAACGGCAGCCGGAGACGCGCTGCGGGCTGCAGCCGGAGTTGTTTTGGGCGCGGGTTTGCGATGCTTGGACATGGCGGTTGCGTTTTGGCACCGCGAAAAAACGAAGAATTATTCACTCCTGCGCATGCAACGCCTGCGCTGATTTCCGGAAAGCCTTGTAGACCCCTTTGCCAAATCTGGAACCGCTGAACGTCTCCGTTTTAGCGCGTTCCTTTTGCTCTTCCTGCGGCAGGTGGTGAAAGTCGCAGCATTTTTCCGAACAGCAGCCTTTGTATTGGGCGCGACACGCGTCGCACTGAATGAAAAGGATGTGGCAATAAATGTTGGCGCAGTTGGTGTGGGTATCGGCCGGTTGGCCGCACTGGTGGCAATGCGCGATGATATCGGAGCTGATGCGTTCGCCGAGGCGCTCGTCGAAGACAAAATTTTTACCTGCAAATTTGTTTTTCAAACCCCTGGCTTGCACTTGCCGTGTGTACTCGATGATGCCGCCTTCGAGTTGGAAAACATTTTTAAAACCCCTGTATTTCATATAGGCGCTCGCTTTTTCGCAGCGGATACCGCCGGTGCAATACATCAGGATGTTTTTGTCTTTTTTGTCGGCGAGCAGATCGGCCACCATCGGGAGCTCTTCGCGAAAGGTAGCGGCATCGGGCGTGATAGCGTTATCAAAATGTCCGACCTCACTTTCGTAGTGGTTGCGCATGTCTACTACAACCGTGTCCGGATCGTCCGAAAGGCGGTTCCAATTTTCGGCGTCGAGGTGTGTACCGGTATCGGAAGGATTGAAAGCGGGATCATCTATGCCGTCGGCCACGATTTTGTCGCGCACTTTGATGGCGAGCGCGAAAAAGGATTTGCTGTCGTCTTCGACAGCAATGTTCAGGCGCAGGTTCTTGAAAAAATCCCATCCATCCATTGCAGTTTTGAAGGCCTCGAAGTTTCTTTCCGGCACGGAAAGCTGCGCGTTCACGCCTTCGCTCGCAACATATATCCGCCCAAGCACCCCGAGTTTTTGATAAACCAGATACAATTCGTCGCGGAAAGCCGTGGGATCGGGCAATTGGACGTATTTGTAATAAGAAAGGGTTACGCGCTGTTCGTCGCTCTGGCGCAGGCGCTCTTTGAGTTCGCGCCGGTTGATGCGGTTGTAGAGTAAGTTACCCATAGTTCAGTTTGCAGTGGGCAGTTTGCAGTGGGCAGTTTGCAGTGGGCGCTTTCTCATTACTGCCAACTGCCTATTGCAAATTGCCCACTGCCCACTGATTTTATTCTCCGAAGATTTCCTTCAATTTTTGTCCCAATTGTTCTCCACGCAGGTTGCGGGCAATGATCTTGCCTTCGCGGTCGAGCAGGAGCGTTTGGGGAATGGAAGTGACCGAATAAAGCGCGGCATGGGCGCTTTGCCAGCCTTTGAGGTCGCTGATGTGGTGCCAGGGCAGGCCGTCCTGCTGGATGGCTTTGCGCCAGGCATTGATCTCGCGGTCGAGGCTGACGCCGAGAATATCGAAGCCCTTGTCTTTGTATTTGTTGTAATTGGCCACCACGTTGGGGTTTTCCTTGCGGCAGGGCCCGCACCAGCTCGCCCAGAAGTCTATCATCACCACCTTGCCGCGCAGTTGACGGAGCGAAAAAGTGCTGCTGTCGGGCGTCATGCCCGTAAGATCGGGCGCCTCGAAACCGGGCATGTGTGTCCCTGCTCTTTTCATCTCCAGTTCGAGGCGGCCGATCTCGCCCAGACTGCTGTTGCGGTACAGATCGAGGTATTTGCCTACATAAGCGGGATAGCTCGTGTTGTTGGTCGCTTTCAGGCCGGAAACCACGCCACCCAATGCCATGCGATAAGTCTTTGTGCCGGCAGGGATTTTCTCCAGTTGTGCCTCTATGAATTTTTTGAGGGTTTCGCCCGAAGCGCCGTTTTGTGAAAGCAGCCGGATGTAATTTTCGAAGCTATTGAAAACGTCGGGAGTTTCTTCGTACGCTTTGTCCTTCAGGTCGGCATTGCGGAAATAGTGGGTGCCGTAAAATTCCAGTTCCGTAGGCGCCGATGTTTTTTCGGCAATATATTCCGGTGTTACGTGAAGGCTCGCCATACGCCACAGCATCGGGTTCGCAATTTTGAGCGAATCGAGAAAGCGTTTTTTGGCGGCGCTCAACTGCGCGGCGCGGTCTTCGAAGGGCTTGCGCTCCATGGCGTTGACGGTGTTGAAATACTGGTTCCGGATATCTCCGCTTTGCGCACGGAACTGTTCAATCTGTTTGATGACATTTTCCAACGCTTTGTTGGCCGGCGAATTGACCGTGCGGGCTTTGTCCATATAATTCACATTGGCCCAGAGCGTCACTTCTTTTTCTTCGCCGAGGATGACTTTTGCCAGTGCATTCTCCCCAACACCGACGCCATAGATGCGCGGCTTCGACGCGGTCAACGTGAATACCCACGCGCTGTCGGGCTGCCGGCGGCCGGCGCGCATCACAACGCGGTTGGCCAAACCGGCGTATTCATACAAGTTGATGCTGTCCACGTTGAGCGGTACTTCCCAGAGCTTGCAAACGAGGGTGATCTTGCCGGTAGCAGAGGTCGCTTTCGCGGTATTCCTGGACGGTTGCTGTGCCGATGCGATAACCATGGGCAGCAGGAAAAACAAGAGGAGTAGCTTTTTCATGTAATATTCCAGATCGGGAGTTTACGAATGAGATACGGGAAAAAACGGAGGGCAAAATTACGTAGTCCGGCGGCAGGTATGCAGCCTGAAAAAGTTAACGGGGATTTAAATCGGAATTCGCAGAATTAAAAAGTTGTCAGAACGCCCTAAGTCCTCGCCAGCCTTGTCATAAACCAAATTTCAAATCCGGTATAAACGACATAACACCAAAGGAAAATACCGACGAACCATTCATTGTCCGGTTTCGCAATCCTTTGATAAACAAAGAGAAAAGCAACAGCCAGCACCATTTTGCCGAATACCGAACCGGAAACGAGGTTAATGAAGGAGGCTTTGCTTTTACTGCGTGCAGCGCTCACACCTGCAAAAAAAAGGCCGGTGCAGATGAGGGTAAACAACACGACGGTAGCCAATGCAAATTTCCAGTGCGCCTGCGTTTCTGGCAGCAAAAAGTGCAAACCGGCAAGTACAGCAGCCGTCCCTAAGGTCACAACGGCCAGCCATTTGAAAAAAACAGATGATTCCATTCAAAATAAAATTGGGATACCGAGGTGCAAATATCTCAATATCCCAATATCAATTTATTTTTTATCGCCTGTGGTCAGGAATCGCGCAGCAGCTGGCGGTAAAGCGAATAAAGCGCTCCGAGCATAAAAAGTATGGTCAGAAAAACCGCCCAGGTTGGCCGCTCCAGATGCATCCGGGCGTCAAGCCAACGCCCGACCACCACTCCGGCAAGGCAGGCTCCCAGCAACTGAAATACCATTCCGCTGTATTTGGCAAAGGTTTTAGTTGCGGACTTCCGCTTTTCCTCCGGCGACTGTTGCAGCGGCATGACCCGTTGATTTTACGTCTGCGTTTTTAGCGACGCCATTGGCTGCACCGCTCTCCATTTTGCAGGAGACGTTGAAGCGGGCGCCGCTTTGTACCAGTAGTTTATTGGTGATGATTTCTCCGTCCACTTCGGCGGTTTCGCGCACGTTGAGGAGTTCGGACACCTGGAGATTGCCCTTGAAACGCCCTTCAATAACGGCGTTCTGGCAATGTACCTCCCCTTCCACCGCTCCCGTCGGGCCTATGATCACTTTTGCCTGACATGTAAGTTTACCCTTGATCGTGCCATCTATACGCAAATCATTGTCGCAACGGATGCTGCCTTCCACTACCGTGCCTTTGGCCAACGCATTCAGGGCGTTGGGAGTGGATGTCGGGGTGGTTTTGACTTCTTCCGTGTTTTTGTTGCTGCCAAACATAATTTTTTCGGTTTTGAATTTTTGTTTGAAAACGGCTCATCGGCCTTTCGGATTATTCTCTTAACACAGGTTTCTTTCAGGTGGAGGGCAAAAATGAAAAAAAAATCCCAGCTCCCATAACATTGTCAAATCTTTTTCCCGGGTTGAAAAAGCCGGAACAGCCATTCCATTCATTGTCAGGGTTCTAAAAAAAGATCGCGCTTATAAAAAATCGCAATTGTTTTTACCAAAAAAGGAGAGAGGATATGCAAAGCAGTATTGCATATCCTCTCTCCTTTTTTGGTAAAAACAATTTTTGCAATCAGAAATTCGGACAGTAAACGCCGCGGCGTTCCGGGCCGCAGATTTTGTACATCAGCGAAAACTCGAATGAGCCGTTGCCGTTGGTGGCGGTGTTGAGGCTCGACGTGTTGATGTCGTAGCTAAAGCCGATGGTAAAGTTCTCGTAGTCGAAACGAGTGCTGAGGATGATGGCATCCAGCAATTTGCCGTCGTCGAGGCGGTTCGACATACGTGCCCAGGCGCCTAATTGGAAAGCCTGGTTGAGGCGGCGGCTGTTGCCCAGCAGGAATTTGAAAGAGGTACCGGCATTCACCTGGAACGAGGGGCCTTGTATGAAGGTCACGACGCCGGGCAGGAGACCGGTCTTTTTCGCGATCATGAATTCGCCGCCCGCGTGGAAAGTGAATTTGCTGTACAGCGGAATATTTTGATTTTCAAACGATTGGTTTGCCCGGTTGAGGTGGCTGAATGCGCCGCCGAAATACAGGTTGGCATCTTCGCCGAATACGCTGAACCACAAGGCACCAGCCGACATGTCTACGAACAGGAAGTTCGGATCATCTATGACTTCGCCCGGCAGGTTCGGGTTGAACTGGCCGTTGCCGTTGTTTTGGCTGGGCCATTGCAGGTTGGCGCTGTTGATGCTGCGTTGGCTCACGCCGAGGTCGGCGCCCAGCACCAGGTAATGTGCTTTTTTGCGGTAGCCGCCCATTTTTTTGGCATACGAGCCGGAAAGGCGCGCCTGCAAAGTAGCGAATTCGGAAGCGCCGGCTTTATCGCCCCACAGCGTACCGCCAATGCCAAAATAGTCATAGCGTCCTACGGGCAACTTTTGATCATAAGAAGCCGAATAAGTGTTGTAAGCATTGCTTTTCAGGATGGACGCCCATTGGTTGCGGTAGTTGGCTACAATACGGTGGTTGCAGTTCATCACACCGGTAAGGGCGGGGTTGAGGTTGAGCGGACTCATGTAAAACTGCGAAAAGTGAATGTCCTGGGCTTTTACAGCCATTGCCGACAACATCACAAAGCACAGAGAAAGAATGTGTAAAGTAGTTCTTTTCATAAAACAGACAGACCAAGAGTTTGGATGAAAAACAGCGTACAATATTAGGCAGGGCTTTGGAATTCGCCCAAGCTTTTTTTGTTAAAGTGCGCGAAGGTAGGTTTTTCCGGGTTTTTCATGCAGTAATTCCAAAGTTTCGTGGGGCAACTTTAAAAATTTTAACGTTTGCCTTCCCTCGGCTTATCGAAAACGGCGCCCGTCCGGCGTGTATTTTCGGGAATATGTTAAGGTTTCGGTTACTAAGAGGTTTTAACATTTGGAAACGCTGCCTGGGGGGGTTATTGGTTATCGGTTATTGGTTCCTGGTTATTGGTTCCTGGTTATTGGTGATTGGTGATTGGTGATTGGTGATTGGTGATTGGCGGGAGTGTTCAAAAAAGCGTGTCATTTTGTTTTTAACCGCCGTAAATGGGGCAATGCGGAATAGCACACTATTTTGAACACTCCCTTATTGGCACCAATAACCAATAACCAATAACCAATAACCAATAACCAATAACCAGGAACCAGGAACCAATAACCAGGAACCAATAACCAAATCACAGGCGGGTACTCACTTTTTTCACCATCTGATTTTTCCAATCCGAAAAAGTGCCGTCGAAAATACGCCGCCGGGCTTCGCCGACAAGCCAAAGGAAAAAGCCGAGGTTCTGGAGTGAAGCCAGTTGCATACCCAGAATTTCTCCGTTGATAAAAAGATGCCGCAGATAGGCGCGTGAATGCGACCGGCTGGTATGCACCGGGCTGTCAGGATCAATCGGCGTAAAATCCTCCTTCCACCTGGTATTCCGGATATTCAGAATGCCTTCGGGGGTGTAAATCATGCCGTGCCGTGCATTGCGCGTCGGCAAAACACAGTCGAACATGTCAATCCCTCTCGCGATACACTCCAGTATATTTTCCGGCGTGCCGACGCCCATCAGGTAGCGTGGCTTGTCGGTCGGCAGAATAGCAGTCACAAGTTCGGTCATGGCGTACATCTCTTCCGCGGGTTCGCCCACGGATAGTCCGCCGATGGCATTGCCTTCGCGCTCGAAGGAAGCGATGACTTCAGCTGACTTTTTGCGCAAGTCCGGGTAAGTACTGCCCTGTACGATAGGGAAAAGCGCCTGAGCATATCCGTAGCGCGGCTCTGTGTTGTCGAACTGCTCTACACAACGCGCCAGCCACCGGTGCGTAAGGTCAAGCGACTTTTGTGCGTATTTGTATTCGCACGGGTAAGGCGTGCATTCGTCGAATGCCATGATGATGTCTGCTCCAATAATGCGCTGAATGTCCATGACCCCTTCGGGAGTGAAGGTGTGTTTCGATCCATCTATGTGGCTTTGAAAAGTGACGCCTTCTTCCCTGATCTTGCGCCGGTGTGCTAGTGAATAGACCTGAAAACCACCGCTGTCGGTCAGGATTGGGCCTCGCCACCCATTAAAACGGTGCAGGCCGCCGGCTTTTTCCAGCACCTCCAGCCCCGGACGCAGATAAAGATGATAGGTGTTACCCAAACAAATTTGCGCCCGGATATCTGCTGCCAATTCGTGCTGATGAACGGCTTTCACCGTTCCCGCCGTGCCGACGGGCATAAAGATCGGGGTTTCAATTGTTCCGTGTTCGGTGGTAAGCACTCCGGCACGGGCGCGGGAATGCGGGTCACTGTACTCGAGATGAAAGGTCATGTAATGGCTAAAAGTTTTTGCCTGGGCGCTTGCGGGGTCAAGCCAACTGCCGCATCGGGATCATCATACTTCGCTCCATTTCCTGTGCAAGTGCCACATGCGAAATCCGAGCACCAGGAGCAGTAAGCCGAAGACAGCAGCATAAATACCGAGCCACCACATGATAGAAATGGCGCCGGCATTGGGATTGATCATCATTAAAATGCCAAGGCCCATTGAAATGAGACCGGCAAAACCTAAAAGCCATTCGTGTTCAATCTCTTTGCGCAGTTTGATCGCTGTCACAATTTCAAAAAAACCCGTCACGAGGAACCAAACAGCCAGCACCAGCACCAGTCCCTCCGCGGTCATCTCAGGATTGATCAACGCTATCAGACCGAGACCGGCGCCCAATGCGCCTTCCAGGAGAATGGCCCACCAATCGTCGTCATATCCGCGCATCCGGAAGCCCAAATACATAGCCGTAAAACCATCCGCGAGCAGGAAAACGCCGAGTACAAGGATGAGTGCCTGAAAAGCAAGTTTCGGATTGGTGAATGCAATGATGGCAAAAACGATAGAGATCACACCCCGCAAGATGAGGAGCCACCAGAATTGAGTCAGACGTTGCAGCATGGATTTATTCTGTTTTGGCGATGAGAGAAAGCAGTGCAAGGTACTTATTTTGACCAAAGGTTGTATTTCAAAATGCAATAAATAGCCCGAAACCCATCCTTTGCACCGATTTTTTTGCCTTCGGCATAAGAACGGCCATAATACGATATGCCTACCTCATAAATCCGGACACCCGGCACCCGGCTTATTTTGGCCGTCACTTCCGGTTCGAAGCCGAAACGTCTTTCCTTCAGTTCCAATCCTTTCAGGATGTCGGCGCGGAACAATTTATAACACGTCTCCATATCTGTCAGATTCAGATTGGTGAACATATTGGAAATAAAGGTCAGGAACTTGTTGCCGATGCTGTGCCAGAAAAACAGTATCCGGTGCGGTTTGCCGCCCATAAACCGCGAGCCATAAACCACATCTGCATAGCCATCGAGAATGGGCCGCAACAGGATGTTGTATTCTAAGGGATCGTATTCCAGGTCGGCATCCTGAATGATAATGTACTGACCGGATGCGTGTTGAATGCCCGTATGCAGCGCAGCGCCTTTGCCCTTATTGACCTCGTGTTTTAAATAACGGATATTCAAATGAGGATTTGTCGCCATATAGCGATAAATAGCTCCTTCCGTGTCGTCTTTGGAACAATCATTGGTGATAATTATTTCTTTTTGGATACCGCTGGTAAGTTCAACCGCTTTCACTTTATCCAAAATGCGGTGGATGGTGCGTTCTTCGTTGAAGGCAGGAATGACAATGGAAAGGGTTTCGTTCATGGTGCTCAAACGTCGCATTTCAGAATAATTGAAGTAATGAGGGGGAATTACAGTCATTTGAATGCCCCGATTCCCTAAATAACTTTCAATTACTCTAAATGAGTCTTTTTTAAGCGGCGAAGGTACGGCGGGTTTTGGATTTTGCCGGGAATGACAAATACACGCCACTTCGAAACTTTAACTAAAAATATACAAAAACCGAAAAACTTATTTATCCCAAGTCTCGTTACTCCCTTTGTAATCAATCGCTTAATCCTTACTGACATTATCCGTTCATTAGCAAAATTGTTCTGACTTATGGCACGCCGTACCAACAAACTCCGTCGGCTGTGGCGCAAATCGCCTCGTTTGGCTTTCGCCTATCTGCGCCGCAAAGTCTCTCGCCAAGCCAAACGTATTCTTCCCGTAGATGAATACAAACACTGGCTGGGCGAGGAAATGCGGCCTTTCAACAGCCTTCACAATTGAGTTGGGTTTTTGGTTCTCCGTTATTTGTTATTGGTTAAGTTACACCAATCCCTGATAACCAGTAACCAATAACCAATTCATTAAGAACCCTCCCGCAAGAGAGGGTTTTTTTGTTTTTGAAAAACTACTTCTCCTAACTCGTGTTAAAACACCAATTTTGCCTCTCCTTGAGCATTAACTGTTTTCAAACATGAGATACGCCCTGCTGCTCCCCTTGCTTGTCATTCTTTCCTGCAAATCCGAAAAAAAACAGGAAAACGCCGCCCCAACCGCCGCCAGAACCGGTTTTAATGTGGCTGCTGTAGAAGGTTTTGTTGTGAAACCAACCCCGCTGACCGAATCAGTGACCGCCAGCGGCACCCTGATCCCTGCAGAAGAAACCGAACTCCATTCCGAAGCGACCGGGCGCGTGGTCAATATCAATTTGCCCGAAGGCCGCAACGTCCGCAAAGGCGAATTGCTGGTCAAAGTCTTCGACGAAGACTTGCGCACACAACTTCAAAAGTTGGAAACACAACTCAAGCAAGCTGAAATTACCGAACAGCGCCTTGGCGACCTCCTGAAAGTAAAAGGTGTGAGCCAGCAGGAGTACGACCTGGCCGCACTCCAGGTGCAAACCCTGAAAAGCGAAATTGAACTTGTGCGCATCAACATCGGTAAAACCGAACTGCGCGCGCCTTACGACGGCGTCATCGGCCTGCGCAAGATCAGTCCCGGCGCTTATGTGACGCCCGCTACCGCTATCGCCACTATCCGGGCTTCCGCTGCGCTCAAACTCGATTTCTCCATTCCTGAAAAATACAGCTCCCTGCTTCGTCCCGGTCAAACCGTCACCTTCACCGTAGGCGGAAGTCCGACCACTTATACCGCAACCGTGCAAGCCACCGAACAAAGCATCGCTGCTGAAACCCGTAACCTCCAGGTACGCGCCCTCGTGCGCGACGGGCGCGGCCTCCTGCCGGGCGCTTTCGCCGAAGTCAATCTTTCGCTCGGCAACAAAATGCAGGCACTGATGATCCCCAATCAGGCAGTGATCCCACAAGCCCGCAACAAACAGGTCATCGTAAGCAAAAACGGAAAAGCGAATTTTACCATCGTCAAAACCGGCGTCCGCCAGGCCGGCATGATCGAGATCACCGACGGAATTCAGGCAGGGGACACGATAGCGGTCACGGGTATGCTTTTCCTGAGGCCCGATGCGCCCCTGACGTTCTCAAAAATTGACTGAACTACCTCATATTCAGTAGTTTTCACGTTTTTTTCCCGCCCGGCCCGGGCGCGGATTCGTAATATTTGCCAATACGTCGCCTAAATGACGATTTCAGGGGGTGGAGGGGAAAAATTTACAGCAGAGTATGCTTATTTTCGCCGTAAATTAAAAAAAACATCCCTTTATCATGATTAGATCTGTCCTTGCCTTCATCTTTCACCTCACTTTCCTGGCCACCCTGTTTGGCGAAAGCACCACTTATTACACAGTCAAATTTCCCGATGACAAAACGGTGTATGGCTGTGCCGCCGATCCCGGCCCCGTTGATTATCCTTATATTACCAACAACTACAATTGCGGATTCAATGTCGGAGTGTCATACACCGACCAGGTATTTTACACCAACTCCACCGGCGGTTGCTACAAGATACTCCGCACCTGGAAATTGCTTTATTGGTGCGACTATGACCCCAACTGGCCGTCGCCCTATATCATCATGAATCCCCCGAACACCGATGTCGGCCCGACGGTGACCGCCAACTCCTACAACCACGGTTATCTGCAATACACGCAGATCATCAAAGTGATAGACACAGAAGACCCCTATTTCCCCGACTGCCCTACAGAGCCGGTCACCTTTTGCGATTACACCAACAACGACCCCAATCAGTACCACAACGGCTCGATTGACCTTTGCGAAGGCCCGGTGGATTTGCGGGTTAAAGTCACCGACGACTGCTCTCAAACCGACATCAAACTCACCTACCGGCTTTTCCTTGATCTGGACGGCAACGGTTCCATGGAAACATACGTCAGCAGCAGCGATCCTAATGCATGGCCCATCGAAACCACTATTGACGGCGGCCTGCTGTGTGGCCAAATCAAATTCCCTCCGGGATTCGGCCTGCCCTACGGTACGCATAAGATCGAATGGATCGCCGACGATAAATGCGGAAATGACGCCATCTGCAAATACGAATTTATCGTCGCAGACTGCAAACCGCCCACCGTTATTTGCTACAACGGACTGAGTGTCAATATCATGCAAACCGGCATGATCACGCTCTGGGACATTGATTTTATTAAAGAATATTTTGACAACTGCTCGACCAACGATCACATCCGGCTCGGTATCCGCAAAGCAGGAACCGGTACCGGCTTTCCGGCCGACAGCCACGGAATCACTTTCGATTGCAGCGAACTGGGCATTCAATACGTGGAGGTTTGGGCCAATGACGAAAGCGGAGCAGCCAGCTACTGTCTGACTTACGTGGACGTGCAGGATAACGACGGCGCCTGCCCGCCATCCAACAAATTCACCGGTACTGTCGCTACCGACAACCAGGTGCCCGTGCCCGGCGCAACTGTAAATCTGACCAAATGGTCAAATACGCTGCTCACGGTCGCTACCGACGACGAAGGCAAGTTTGAGATCAGCCCCATGACTGCCGGCTGCAATTACAAACTCACGCCCGTATTCGACGGGCCGGCAAACGCCGGCGTGAACACCCTGGACGCTTTGCTTGTAGCTGGTCAGCTGGACAATATCCAGGCACTCCCCACGCCCTACAAACTCCTCGCAGCCGACGTGGACAAATCAGGCAATCTGACGTATTCGGATGTAATGAACATCGTGAAAGTCGCCATCGGCGTACAAACAGACTTCCCGAACAACAACACTCCGGCCTGGCAGTTCCTTCCCCAAAGCTATGTTTTCCCCAACCCGCTCAATCCCTGGGCTGCCAACGTACCGTCCTCGATGACGTTCTGTCTCTCGGGCGACATTAACTTTGATCCTGATTTTGTTGCCATCAAATCCGGCGACGTCAACGGTTCCGTCAATCCTTCGGATTTCTCCGCCCCAACCGACGACCGCAGCCAGGATGGCAGCGCCGTTTTTCAGGCCAATGATCAAATATTTCTTTCCGGCCAGGAAGTTCGGGTGGATATCATCACGCCGGACCTGGCCAATCTTGCAGCCTTCCAGTTTACATTGCACTACGATCCGGAAGTATTGTCATTCGTGAGTGTCGAGCCCGACCTTGTGCCGCTCGATTTCTTTGGTCAATTGCCGGAAAACCGGCTGACCGCCAGCTGGCACAATTCCATTATGTTGGATCCCAATATTCTGGCTAAAAACCTCCGTTTGCGTGCCTTTACATTGGTATTCAACAGTTTGCAAAAAGGGCTGTTGAGCGAAGTGCTTGAGATGAACTCCTCCGTAGCAGGAGCAGAAGCTTACACAAGAGGCTTACAAACCCTGCCTGCCACCCTGGAATTCATTCAAAATACGGCAAGCAAAGACACTCCAGCATTCTTCTCCGTGCGTCCCAACCCGGTGACCGACCGTTTCACGGCCACCTACTACCTACCGGAAGCCGGCGAAACGATCCTTCGTCTGACAGATGCTGCCGGACGCGTCCTGCAGACCGTGCAGTCCAACGGCGAACGCGGCTACAACGAAACGGAGTTCGACGTAAACGGTGCCGAACCCGGCCTGCTTTTCCTCCGCCTCGATGGCCCCGGCGGATCGGATTTGCAGAAGGTGATGAAGTATTGATTGTGGATTGCGGATTGTGGATTGCGGATTTCGGATTGCGGATTGCGGATTCTATTCCTCCGGAAAAGTCCTGCGTTTGAAATCCGCAATCCGAAATCCACAATCATCATTCCGCAATCAAAAAAATTTTCCCGTTCCACCAGTTCGTTTCGATGATCGCCTTGTTTTTCCGGTAAAATTTCAACGCCGGCTCGTTCCAGTCCAGTACCTGCCACTTTACGAGGCGACACCCCCGGCGACGGCCTTCTTCCACAAATGCGTCGAACAGCAATTGGCCGATACCAAAGCGCCGGTGCGATTCTGTCACAACAAAGTCGTCGAGATACAGCATTTTGCCTTTCCACGATGAATAGGCCATGTAAAACAGGGTCATGCCGACCACATGGCCATCCATCTCGGCGACATGACTCTCGAACAGACCGTTCCTGAAATCTTCCAGGTATTCCGCAGTTGTAGTGAGTACAGCTTCCGGTTCTTTTTCATATACGGCCAATTCGTACATCAGCGCGTGAATGGACGGGATATCGGCTTCGGTAGCCGGGCGGATGCGGATATTGTCGGGCATGGTTGGATTTTGTTTGGGGCAAAAATAAAAATCCCTTGTATGGATGTCATCGCCGCATCACGGTCAACTTAGCTGTTTCCGCTCTCCCGTTCGTCTTGTCCTGCAATCGAACGAAATAGGTTCCGGTTGGCAAGGCAGTCACGTCAAAATAGAACAAGTTGAAACCTTCCTGCACCGCCTGGCTGTTGGCAGACACCAACCTGCCGCCAAGGCTGTGAAGCGACAAAAGCGCATCGAACGCCACCTCGCTTTGGTACGTGACTTCGGCGCTGACCGAAGCCGGATTCGGCGATACCGTGAGCGATCTGACCGGCCTGAACGGGTCATAGATCGTAGGCGAGCCTCCGTAATAACAATCGGGCCCTACGGTATATTCTTTTTGTACAAGGAACATTTTTGCATAATTCCCGAACATTGCCTGTTCCATGACAAAAGTATTGGCGCCGAGCCAGTCCTGCAGGAGCGTAGCAAACACTTGCCGGTAGTCGAATTGTTTGTTTTTCAACTGGTTGTCGGCTGTCAGATCGTCGAGGTTCACATTGACGCCGTGCACGCGCGGGCGGATGCCTTTCCCGAACAAGAGCATCGGAGCGAGGGTGCCGTGGTCGGTGCCGAACGAGCCGTTTTCCTTGGCACAACGGCCGAATTCAGAAAAGGTACAGGCTGCTACCCGGTCGGCGATACCCAGACCTTCGAGATCGTCGAAGAAAGTTTTGACCGCATCGGAAAGCGTTTGCAGCAACAAAGAATGGCTGCCAAGACTGGTGTCGCCCGAATCCACCTGGGCGCTGTGCGTATCGAAACCGCCCAGCTGGCACAGGTAGATTTTGGTTTTGCAACCGCCGCGGATCATACGTGCGACCGTTTTCAATTGATTGGCAAAGCCGTTGCTGGGATAGGTCGTGATGAAATTCGAGCCCGCATTGAATACCTGGGTGATGCGCTGGGCATACTGATTGATGCTTTGTTCCACACCCATGATATATTCCAGTTCAGCGCCCTGGTCCGTATCGGGTACATTGGGAATGGGGGCCCCTCCAATGGTCTGAATGAGCGAATAAAAACCCGAAACATCCTGGCCGCTCAAATTGATGACGTTTTGGTGCTGCGTTTCGGTATGGAATCCCAGCGACGTGTTGGGATCGCCAACCTGGATGCCGAGCGGGTCGGGCATGTCGGGTGTTGGCACGCCTTCCACATCGGGGAAAAAGGCTTGCAACGCCCGGCCCATCCAACCGGAGGGAATATTGTATAAGTCAGGCGCGCCACCACCGCCGGAGAGCCACAGATCGGTACCCTTGAAGTGCGACTGGTTCATGCTGTCGTAGCCTGCGGCCTGCACGACGGAGGCCCAGCCCTTGTCGTACAACGCCTTGATACCCTCCATCGCCGGATGAAGCGCTGCCTGTGCGCCATCCGGCAACATGGAATCCAATGGAATGTATTGGCTCTCAGCAATCCCGATGGTCGGCCGCAGTTGCATGTAGCGGTCGTAATTCGAGACCGGTATAAGTGTGTTCAGTCCGTCGTTGCCGCCTTTGAGTTGGATCAGTACCAGCACCCGCTCCCCCACGGCATCGCAGCCGGCCAGCAAGTTGGCCATGTGGCGGTTGGCAAAGGGACGCATGGCGAAACCGTTCACAACAAAGGACGTCACACCCGCCGCCGGAAATATTTTGAGAAAACTTCTACGCTTCATGATTGCTGTTGATATGTTGGATGGTGGATAGGGAAATTTGAATTCAGAATGATCAAATTCCCGGATAACCGGATGATCAAATCATCAAAACGTTTGATATTCCGGCGAAAACATGATATAAGTGACCAGGCGTTCGAGCGCGATTTTTACCTCCTGTTCGTTGCCGGTGTTGAGGTAGTTTTGCCATTCGTAGGTCCAGTCGGATGCCGGCAAGTTGTCAAGGAATATCTGGTTGTAGAAATAGTTGAACCGGTCGTCGTCCACGGTCTCGGGGAGCATGTAGTCGAGCAAATCCCTGACCAACACGTACGGATCGGAGGGGTCACTGCAGACGCCGCTGTCGCGCACCCAGGGCACTATGTTCAGCTTGATGCCGATACTGGTATTGGGGCCACCCCCCAACACACGCTTGCCGGTCAGCAACATTTGCGGAAGCTTGTAGCGGGCGATGATCGAACTGGAATTGAACCAGTTGCGATTGTATTCAGGTGCCTGGTGATAGGCCGCATAACCCGCCACATCAACCGGATAAAAAAGCGGAAGGTTGGCATAGCCGAGCATACGCTCGATGACACCCTGCTGAAAGAACCGGATGTAGTGATCGTAATTATTCGTAATAGGATCGGGTATGGCGATGTTGAAGAACGACAATGCAGGTAATGCCAGATCGAGCGGCGATTTGATCATGCCGCCCACGATTTCGTCTTTGTTGTCCGAATCGTCGGCATCGTAAAAATGCTCGCTTTGGAGCAATTTTTTCAATACCGATGCAATTTCGTAGTTGTTGTTTCGGAAAGTATCAGCCAACGGCGCGATAATGTCTGTTTCTATTGCAGGTGTAATGTTGGGATGAACGAAAAAGCGGTACAAACGACGGCAAATGTTTTTCGCCACTTCTGCCTGCGCGAACACCATATTGACAAAGTTACTGACTTCGGTGTAGACGCCCGCAGCGTTGGCCGCGCCCTGAATGGTCGTATTCTGGAATTTTTCGCTGAATGTTTTTGAGCCTGTGTCGTGCCGGTTGAACTGCACAATACCGCGTGGGATGCCCGTTTCGGGATCCAATTGATCGCGTTGGGTGCGGGTGCGGAACCCGGTCAGCACACGCGCCGCCTGAACGATATCGTCCTCTGTGTAATGGGTATAATCGCCCGGTGCGATTTGGGGCCCTTTGCCGATGGTAAAAAGTTCGAGGAATTCACGGGCGAAATTCTCGTTGGGATTTTGCTCGGTATTTTGGTCGTTGTTCAGGTAGCGCAGCATGGTATTGTCGGCTACGATCTTGGTCGCCAGCTTTTTAAAATTGCCTAAAGCGCCCCACCGCAGCAGCGCCAGGTAATCATAAAAGGTAAAATTGTTGAGCGTATTAGCAGTTACGGCCAGGTATTGATGCCAAAAAAAGACCATTTTATGACCTACGCCTGCATCGTTGAGCGCTTCATGGAGCCACCAGCCAATGATGCGCCGTTGAAGGTTAAAATCCTGGTCGGGCGGGGTTTGCCCTACCGGATTGATCCACATGACCGATTCAACGGTCGTCGTTTGCGGATCGTCATACACTGGTTGGGCGAGGTCGGGCGGGAAGGCAATGACCAGCGTATCAACGGCCTCTTCGGCTGTTTGAGTGGCCATTTGATCCACTTTCCACTTGGTAAAACGGAAAGAGGCCCGGCGCAAAAGGTGAGTTGCCCGGCGATGCCCCAGGGTTCCCTGGAGCGTATCGAGTGAAGCCATAGAAAACTAACTCAATTGGCAGAAAATGCCGTAGGGGTCAGTTCGGTACCGACTGCATGGTGTTGGAAAAAATGAGTGGAGAAGCGCGGGAGATGGGGCGAAAGTAGGAGTTTGACAAAGTATTACACAAATGGATTAAAAATAAATTAAAAAAAATCTGAAATCAACTCACTGGTACATTTTTGCAATCTCTTTTTCAAATTTTTTCATGATGACACGTCGTTTCAGCTTCAGGGTAGGGGTCAGCTCTGCTTCCGTCCCGTCGGTTTTCACCTGTTCCCACTGCACGGGCAGCAACGTGAATTTTTTCACCTGTTCCACGTGACTGAAAAAAGCGTTGACCCGGTCTACCAGCATTTGATAGCGCTCCAGCACTTTGGGATTCTGCACCATATCTTCTATGTTGGTCCACGAAATTTCATGCTTTTTGCACCATTCTTTCAGCCCTTCCACGGATGGCACCAACAGGGCGGATACGAATTTGAGGTTTTCACCCACGATCATGGCTTGTTCAACGAGACGGTGTTCCTTGAAAACGGTTTCGATGGGTGTAGGCGCCACGTATTTGCCGCCGCTGGTTTTGAGCAGTTCTTTTTTGCGGTCGGTAATTTTTAAATATTTCCGTCCGCCGGGGCCATCTACCAGCATGCCCACGTCGCCGGTAACAAGCCAGCGTTCGCCGTCAATTATCCGTATCATTTCAGCGGTCTTTTCGGGCTGTTTGTAGTATCCCTCCATAATACCGGGGCTTTTAGCTAACACTTCTCCCTCGCCGTGACGGTAATCGGGATCGGGTTCGATGCGGATTTCCACCCCGTCCAGCGCCGGGCCGACGGTGCCGAGCATGGTGTGTTCATCGTTGAATTCATTGAATGTCAGGGCGGGCGCCGCTTCGCTGAGGCCATAACCCTCGCGCACCCGGATACCCGCCGCATTGAAGGTGCGCAATATTTTCAACGGACAGGCGCTCGCAGCAGTGGTCATGCCGCGAACGTATCCGCCCAATGCTTCGCGCCATTTGGAAAAAATAAGGCGGTCGGCGATTTTCCATTTCAGGGCTTCAAAACCTTTGGGGTTGAAGTTGAAATCCCAATGATCAGTCAATCGCAGGGCCCAGAAAAAGAGCGCCCGTTTCAGGCCGCTTAATTCCAGACCTTTGCTGTAAATGCGATCGTATACCTTTTCCAACAATCTGGGTACACAAGTGAAAAAATGCGGCTGAATGGCCCGGAGATCGCCCGTATCGCCACCCAGATTATCGGTGCCGGTGAAGGAAACGCTGCCACCGTATGCTGTATAGGCGTATACCGCCACCCGTTCGTAGACGTGGCTGACCGGCAAAAAACTGAGGATGCGATCACCGGGGAAAATGGGCGCAAGATGGCGCAGGGCCTCCACATTGAAGACGATATTGCGATGCGTGAGCATCACACCTTTCGGATTGCCCGTAGTACCGGATGTATAGATCAGGGTCGCCAGATCGTCCGGTTGAATGGTGGATTTGAGGCGTTCCACTTCGGAAAAATCTGCATCCGGCTCCGCCAATATCGAATCCCAGCGGCGGGCACCGGGATGATCGCTGAAGGTAAAAATCTCTTTCAGCCTGGGCACATTCCCCTTGGCAGCCAACACCTTATCGTAAAGATCGCCCTCCCCGACCACGCAATATTGTGCCTCGGATTCGTTCAGGATATATTCGTATTCCCGCGTGCTCAGAGTGGGATACATCGGCACATTGAGCACACCAATCTGAAGCATCGCGTAGTCGAGCGCTACCCATTCGGGGTGGGCCTGGTAAACGATGGTAGCCACTTTATCACCGGGTCGCAAGCCGAGGCGCAACAGACCAAGACTGGTGCGATTGGTCAACTCCACCATCCGGGTGGTGGAGTAATAGCGCCATTGGCCATTCACTTTAGATCCGAAAGCGCGATCGAGTGAATGCTCGCGCAACTGATCGTACAGGTAATCAAAAAGACGTTTATCCGACATTTTTTGAAACAAATTGTAAAAATGTTGTTTTTCTCTTGTTATGCAGAAAGAGGGCGCAAAATGTGAAAAAAAATTTATAGTCACGTTTCATGGTATAAAATAAAAAACCCATTTTGCGAAAGACCAAACCTGTTTCACATATAGATTTCAACAAAGAAAAGCAGCAAAATAAAATTGGCCATTCTTTTTCAAAACAAAAAATTTTTTTCCAAAAATCACCGTACCAAGCTTGCAGGAATCGCGGAAAACCCGCACTTTTGTAGTCCTTTTGGGAAAGCACCCTTCTTTTAACCGGAACTTTTAAAAAAAATACCGGTTATCCCTCTGAAAGGGCTTCATACTCAACGATTTTGCGGGATTTTGGGCATCGGCCACCTACACAGAACGGTGGTTGATTCAGGAAACGTCGCCCGTTCTTTTTCGGCAGCATCATATCATGAAAAGTTAATCAGATGCGGCCTGCCGGGAAAAGGAATGCAACCTTTTGCGCTTTATGCGTCTGCAATGTCCGATGTTTTGGCAAGCAGACAATTCCCCCCCTTTAATCCGCCGGTGAAAACTGTTTTTCAAGCGTCTTATAAACAGCATGGCAGGATGAATACGCAACCGCAACCGCTCAAGCTTATTTTCAGGGGCCGATTGGAATTCGGTTCCGAGCGCACTTTCAATATGGTGCTGCACCATTGGAATACCCGGATTGAAAATTATTTCAAAACGGATATCCTGTTCAAAGCCGATCAGGTTTTCAGTCACGAAGATCACGCGCTCACCGTACCCCAACAGGTGCTGATGAGCACAGAGAAGCATTGGCGCAGTACTACTGCCTTGCTACAGGAAGTGGCGCAATTTGCTTTGGCGGGCAAAGTAGGCGCCTGGTGGGTGCAGAACGGACAAATTCTGGCCGAGTACAACATCGAGCCCAAGTCCGATAAAACGGCTGTGGCAGAATTTATTCGCGGACGCGAGCTGGCGCAACAGGGCGGTATGGAGCTGGCATCGGAAGCCCTTACCAATGCCATTACGAAATTCGAGCGGCACGCATTGGCTTACGAACGGCGCGGCTACGTGAATTACAAACTCAAAAACTTCAATGACGCGCTGTATGACTTCTCCAAGAGCATTGCGATCAATCCGAACAATCCGGAGCCGTTCTACGGTCGTGGCAAAGTGCGCATGCTGAAAAACGAGTGGGATACGGCGGTACAGGACTTCGATCAGGCCATCAAACTTTCGCTGGCAGTTCAGCCCATTCATTGGCTCTCCCGTCTGCGTAAAGGAGATAGCCTCTACCACGCCAAACGTTTCGAAGAAGCGACAAAGGAATTGAAGTTTTTCCTGCAAAAAAACTTTGTCGAATCCGACCCGAATTTCCGTTTCCGCCCTAAAGCGGAATACCTGCTTGGCGAATGCGAAAAGATGATGAAAGGTTGATTATCAATACATAAAAGATAAAAAAAAGCCTGAAGGTTCTGAACCTCCGGGCTTTTTTGTTCTCTGCCCCTAAGAGCATATCGCCTTTTGCCTAAAACTGTCAAACCCCTCTGAAAGAGCCTCCGTTTCTTACACTTTGGCTGGCCGGGGTTGCCAATTTCCTGTCAACCCGCTACCTTGCTTCCCTTTTCAGGCGAAACCACCCTTCCTGCGCCCATGACCGAAACAATTTCAACTGCCGTCGGCTGCCCGACTGAGCGCGCAATCGTGCGGGTGTTGTTGTATTTTGAGATTTTTTCCTACCCCCTCACGGCTGAGGAGATATTTCAATTTTCAAATTGCAGGGGAATTTTATCGCAGGAGGTACACCACAAATTACAAAAACTTGTAAATCAGGGTGTCGTTTTTCAATTTGGTTCATTTTTCCAGATGCAAAACGATCCTTCATGGATCACACGCCGTTTGGAAAACAACCGGCGCGCCGACCGCTCACTACCCGTGGCACAACGTATGGCCCGGCTCATCGGCGCGTTCCCGTTCATCCGGGGCGTATTCGTATCGGGCTCGCTGTCGAAACATTGCATGGGGCCTGACAGCGATATAGATTTTTTCATCGCGACGGAACCAGGACGACTCTGGCTGGCGCGTACATTGCTGGTTTGTTTTAAAAAAATATTTCTTTTCAACTCGCACAAATATTTCTGCGTCAACTACTTTGTTGACATCGCTCACCTGGAGATCGAAGAAAAAAATCTGTTCACCGCTACCGAGACCGTGACCTTACTACCGATGTACGGACGCGAATGCTGTGAAGCGTTTTACCGCACCAATGGCTGGGTGCGCGATTTTTTTCCCCATTTCCCTCAACGACCCACAAACGAAATACCGTCACACGGGCGCAGTATTTTCAAAAGAACAATAGAATGGATGCTCAGCGGTCGCGTCAGCGATTGGCTCGATAGGCAGGCCATGCGCCTAACGGTGGGATACTGGAAGCGCAAATTCCGGCACTTCGACGATCGCACGTTCGACGGAGCGCTCAAATCGCGACGCTACGTTTCGAAGCACCATCCTTTGTACTTTCAGCAAAAGGTTCTGGAACAATACGCCAGGCTGGTGTCACGGTCTGAAATGCGCGGATTTTCCCCAAAATAATTATTTGCGGTCAAAACATTTTTTGAGGGGAATTGCGTTTTTTCGTTAAAAAAAGATGGTTTCTGTAACAGAACAGCCATCTGCAACGCTTCATCTCCGGTCATCATTTCTGCAATTCAAACCGAAACCATTCCGTACACATGAATAAGATCATTTTCGCGCTCGCCCTGTCGGCTTTTGGCGCAATTACCGCTTCCGCTCAATTGGCCATCCGCCCTTTCGTTGGCATTAATTCCTCCAGTCTGTCAGATATAGATTCTGCGAGTTTTAAAAACAAGATCGGCTACCAGTTCGGCGCCGACTTGCAAATCGGTAACAAGCTATACCTGCAACCGGGACTGCAATTCGAGTATGTGAAAAATACGATTGATCCCAACATCGGAGACAGGGAGGATTACCAACGCACCAATTTGCGCTTCCCTGTGATGATCGGCTATTCGTTCAGCGGCATCGACAACAACTGGGGTATCCGGATATTCACAGGTCCGAATGCCACTTTCAATCTGAGCGACAAAAAAGAGGGCGAATCCTCCTTCAAAGACCTGAAATTGGAAGACATTATCTGGGGCTGGAACGCCGGTATCGGCGCTGATTTTCTGTCGTTCCTGTTTTTGGACCTGGGCTATCAGTTCGGCCTTTCGGATGTTTTCAAAGACCTCGATTCGTCCCCGCGCAACAACCTGTTTTATGCGAACGCCGGTCTGCGGATCCGGTTCTGATCAAGCTGGGGTGTTCTATTCATCTCCAGCGATCTATTCCTTAAAAAATCCTTCTTTCAGTTTTTTCTGGAGGTCAGTTTTCAGGTCATCGCTTACAAAAGCGTGACGAATGGCCTCGGCATTGCATTTATAAAAATGCGCTTTTTCCCACCCGAATATTTTTTGAAGGGTGTGGTATTCATCGGCCAGGGTAATATTCGATAAAGTGCGGCCATCGGTATTGATGCTCATCGAAATGCCCGCTGTGTACATTTTATCGGCGCTGTGGTCAGTGATCTTGTCAAAAACATTGGTCTGCACATTGCTGGTGGGACATACCTCCAAATGAATATCTTTTTCTTTCAGAAATTCCATGAGCCGGGGATCTTCGATGCTTCTGACGCCATGGCCGATGCGGCTGGGCCGAAAATGTTGCAGGGTTTCCCATACGCTATCCGGGCCTCTGGCTTCGCCGGCATGCGCAGTGCAAGGAATATCATTCGCTTTGGCGTATTGAAAAGCAGAAATGTGGTTGTCTATGGGAAAGCCGGCTTCGTCAGCGGCAATGTCGAACCCCACAACATGAGTGCCTTTGAATTGGTGCACGAGCCCAACCGTTTGTAAGCTTTGGGCTTCCGAATAATGACGAAGTGTGCACAGAATGATGCCTGCATGTATCCCGGTTGCAGCAATGCCTTCACCCACGGCATCATTCACGGCGTGCACCACTTCATCGGGCGACAAACCTTTCTCTGTGTGTTGCAGTGGAGCGAACCGCATTTCGGCATAGATCACATGGTCCGTCCGGAGTTGTTCGAACAGGTCCAGTGTGACCAAGCGCAGTTGTTCCCTCGTTTGCATTAACTCGATGCTCCGCGCAGCACGGGTGATGAAATCTGCCAGGTCCGTGCATTTGGCCGGAGCGATAAACGAGCGCCGGTATTCCGCTTCCGTAATTCCTGGATCGAGTTGCTTCACTACCTTGTAACTCAGGGAACAGTCGAGATGCAGATGCAGCTCCACTTTCGGCAGTGTCTGAAGGTTTTGCGTATCAACCTTTGAAACCGATTTTTTTGTGCGTTCCATCGCAATAGGGTTTGTTGGATGAGCCTCCGCACCGGCAGAAGGCCGTGACTTTGTGTTTGCTCGTTTCATTGCCTTCGGCGTCTCTGACCCTGATATTGCCATACACCATCAGCGGTCCGTTGGGTGTGGCCTCTACGATGGTCTCCACGTCCACTTTTTCAGGGATGGCGTCTTCTTCACCGTTCCGATACCAACTGAGCGCGCCCGACGGGCATTTCTCCACCTGGGCGATAATAGCCTCCGTATCAGCCCCGTTCATATTGATCCAGGGGCGGTTGCGGGGATTAAAGACCGACAGCAATCCCTTCCAGCACAACGTGGAGTGAATACAAACATCGGGTTTCCATACGACGGTGATGTCGTCGTTCGAGTATCGTTTTTCCATTTTTTTGAAAATTTTTCAAAAATACTGCTGTTTCCGAAAACCGAAAGGTAGCGGGGCTCCGTAAATGTGTGCGGTTTTAAATTCATACCAAATTGTTCATTCAAAAACAAAAAACAAACACAATGACACAGATTCTGAAAACAGCCGCTTTCACGTTCTTTTTCGCATTTTTAGCCATTGCCGCACAGGCTCAGGGCAGCAAGGACAATACCGTCATGGTGGGCGGTGAAGCCATGTTCCCGATGAAAAACATCGTGGAGAACGCCGTCAACTCCAAAGCCCACACCACGCTCGTAGCCGCCGTGAAAGCCGCCGGTCTTGTGGAAACGCTGCAAGGTGCAGGCCCCTTCACCGTCTTCGCCCCGGTGAACGACGCTTTCGAAAACCTGCAGGCCGGCACGGTCGAAACCCTCCTGAAACCCGAAAACAAAGGTACCCTGACGGCCGTACTGACCTATCACGTGGTGGCCGGCAAGTACGATTTCAAAGCGTTGTCCGCCAGGTTGAAAAAAGGCGAGAACACGCTGAAAACTGTGAGCGGCGGCACCCTTGCGTTCATGATGAACGGGCCGCACAACATCGTGGTAAAAGACGAAAACGGCAACACCGCCAACATCAATACTTACGATGTATACCAGTCGAATGGTGTGATCCATTCTGTCGACGCGGTGCTGTTGCCCAAAATGTAAACCCGGCCCCCGAAACCCGGAAATTTCAAACCAAAAGCGCAATCACTCGGAGGGGGCTAAGAGGCCCCCTTCCTTTTTCTGAAAAATTAAAGGTTTACAAAAAATGAGAATCCTTCTTCTGTTCGCAACCGCGCTGTTTGCGGGCATGCTCTCTGCGCAAACCACATCTGTCAAACCTCAGAAGATTATTAAAACAGACGCCGAATGGAAAGCCCGGCTGACGCCGATGCAATACTACGTGACCCGTCAGAAAGGCACGGAAAAACCGTTCGAGAACGAATATTGGGACAACCACGAAGCAGGCAAATACCATTGCGTCTGTTGCAACCAATTGCTTTTTTCCTCCGGGGCAAAGTTCGATTCCGGCACAGGTTGGCCGAGCTTCTGGAAGCCCGCCCGGTCAAAAAACATTACTGTCGGTACGGATAACAGTCACGGCATGACCCGCGACGAAGTCGTTTGCTCGCGCTGCGACGCGCACCTCGGCCACGTGTTCGACGACGGACCGCAGCCTACGGGAAAGCGGTATTGCATCAACAGTGCGGCGCTGAAGTTCAGGGGTCATTAGGGTTATTGGAGCAATTAACTCAAGTTACGACCTGTCGTCCAACGCGACATTAATAGAAACACGGATGACGCTGATCGGGCAGATAAATACGGGTTTAAAATGAAAATATCTGCGAAAATCCGTCCAATCCGCGTCGTCCGCGTTCCCATTGTTACTACGAAGGGTGGGTCACACCTTGCTTTCCCAATTACTTTTAGTGACCTAAAAACCCTCCCCAAACGCAAAATCCGGCTTCCTTTCCGTCCATCGTCCCCGCGTAAAGTCGGGAAACGCCTGTGGGCTGCTGCCGGTGGCGATGCTCGCCTCAGAAAGCGGCGTGATGGCCAGCCAAGTGGCGGCGTCGTACACGTCCATTTGCGGCGCGATGTTGCGCTTGGCGCACTCCACAAAATGGTGAAAGACAAAGAAATCCATGCCGCCGTGCCCGGCGGCTTTGGCGTCGGCACCGTATTTTTTCCAGAGCGGGTGGTCGTACTGGTCGAGCCAGGTCTGGGCATTTTCCCAGGCATGGGTTTTGGTTTTGCCTTCCAGCAGCAGGCTTTTATTCACGTCCATCCAGATGCCTTTGGTGCCTTGCACCCGAAAACCCAGGGAGTAGGGGCGCGGCAAGTCGGTATCGTGTGAAAGCAGGATCGTCTCACCGTTGGAGGTTTTGATGATGGTCGTCACCACGTCGCCGAGGTTGAACAGGACTTTGGCATTGGGATGGCCGGGGCCGCCTTTGGGATGGTTGACAATGTAGTCGTGCAGGCCGCGCGCTTTCGAAGCCGTCGAGGTAAGGTAGAGGAAGCGGTTGCCCCGGTTGATGTTGGTCATCATCGCCACCGGGCCGATGCCGTGTGTGGGATAGAGATCGCCGTTGCGGTGAACGGAGTGTTTGGTGCGCCATTTGGCCTCCGACCAGCCCCTTTCGCCGAATTCGACGCCGGAGTCGTAGGGTGTGGCGCCGTCGTTGAATTTAACGCCCCGCAGGTCGTGCTGGTATCCGCCTTCGAGGTGGATCAATTCACCGAACAGACCCTCGCGCACCATTTGCAACACCGCCATGACGTCGCGGCGGTAGCATACGTTTTCCAGGAACATAAGATGAGTGCCGGTGGCTTCGTGCGTGTTCACCAATTGCCAGCACTCGTCGAGCGAGAAACCGCCACACACTTCGGTAGCGACGTATTTACCGGCCTGCATAGCGGCTACACACTGTTGGGTGTGCCATTCCCAGGGCGTCGCGACCACCACAGCATCAATGTTTTTGTCCTGGAGCAGCCTCTGGTAGTCGTAATTGCCTTTGTCGTACACATCGGGCCTGAGCTTGCCTTTATCCGCGATCATTTTCAGCGTGTCGGCCACCATGCGCGGTTCGGGATCGGCGATGGCGGCTACTTCGCAGTCATCGCGCAGCAAGGCGAGTTCCACATGGCTCTGGCCGCGCAGGCCGGTACCAATGAACCCGAGACGGAGCTTGTCTTTGCGGATTGCGGATTTTGGATTGCGGATTGCGGATCGCGCAATGTCGGGAGTAACAACTGCGGCTCCGGCAAGCGAAGTGTTGCGGAGGAAAGTGCGGCGGTCGAGTTTGTTGGCCATGGCGAGGTAAATAAAAACTGAGTAAGGTGAAGCCTTTGCAAGCTGCGTAGAGTCATCTCCCGCAGATTTGCGCAGAAAAAATACCGCCGATTGTCGCAGATTTTGTTCTCTGTCTGCGAAAACCCGCGGTATTTTTTCTGCGCAAATCTGCGGGAAACACTTTAAAAATTCACCTGATTGTCAGCCTCTTTCTCAATCCTCGCTTTTACTTCCCGGCGACCAGCGCCGGTTGGCCTTTTTTTCCGACTGCCGCCTTTTCGCCTGAACACGGGCGGCTTTGACACTTTCGGGAATACGGGTGATTTTGCGTTTCCGGGGTCGGTACAGGGCTTTTTCGACGAGGCGCAATATTTTTTCTTCGGCGAAACGTTTGTTGGCCCATTGCGACCGGGCGGTCTGGTTTGTCACGGAGAGAATGCCTTCGGCGGATATCTGATTGGCCAATTTTTCCAAAAGCAAGTGTTTTTCTTCTTCGCTCAAGGCCCCGGAAGCGGCCACGTCGAAGCGGGCTTCCACTTTGGTTTCTACTTTGTTCACATTCTGGCCGCCCTTGCCGCCGGAGCGGGAGGTGCGATACTGGAGTTCTGTTTTGAGTAAGTCGGTATTCATGGTGCAAATTTGCCTCAAATGCGTCGAGACCGGCATTCAGTTCCTCAAAAGTGAAATTTTATTTTGCCACTCTCTACCAAAACGCCATTCAAACCCATTTGTCAAGTTCTTTTTTCTCATTTTTGGCAGAAAATAAATTTGCCGGAATGAAAAATCTCTTCTTTTTACCCGCCGTAGCCTTCTCGAAGGCGGGCATCCTCCTCTGCCTTTCCTTTCTCGCCGCTTGCACCCCAACGCCCAAAAACGCAGGAGAAAAAGACGAACATTCCCCTTCCGAAGCCGGCGCGGCCTTTATGTATTGGGGCATGGCACGCACTTTCCCCGACGGGCGCTTTTACACGGAAAAATACGCAGATGCGATGGCGCAGATGCGTCTGGCCGCCCATTTGCGCGGCGAACGCAGCCCTACCTGGGAGGCCATCGGGCCCAAAAACATCGGCGGAAGAACGCTTTGCTTAGCAGTCAACCCCTTAGATACCAATATCTTATGGGCTGGCAGCGCCTCCGGCGGCTTGTGGAAAAGCACCACTGCCGGACGCGGCGCGGCCGCCTGGGAGCGCGTAGAAACGGGCTTTCCCATACTCGGCGTGAGCGCCGTCGCACTCAGCCCTTCCAACCCGGATATCGTCTACATCGGCACGGGAGAAGTGTACAACCTGGAAAACTCCGCGCCCAACGTGGCCATCCGCACCACGCGCGGCACCTACGGCATCGGCATTCTGAAAAGCACCGACGGCGGCGCCACCTGGACCAAAAGCCTCGACTGGAGTTACGGCGACCTGCGCGGCGTACAGGACATCAAGATCAACCCGCTGCGACCAGCCACCCTCTATGCCGCTACTACCGAAGGGCTGTTGCGCAGTTACGATGCAGGCGCCTCCTGGCAGACGGTACACAACATTCCGATGGCCGTCGACATCGAGATCAACCCGCTGGATACCAATAAAATATACGTCACCTGCGGCTCCCTCAACGACGATGCCGCCAGCGGCATTTTCCGCTCCCTGAATGGAGGCGCTTCGTTCAGCAAACTCGCCAATGGCTTGCCGTCCTCCTATTCCGGCAAAACCCTGCTCGGCGTTTGTGCAGGCAATCCGGATGTGATGTACGCCTCCGTAGGCAATGATTTCGCCCAGGAAGGTCTTTATCGCACGGACAACGGCGGCAATACCTGGACAAAAGTGAGCACTCAGAATGTCTGTTCGTACCAGGGCTGGTATTCACACGACGTGACGGTTCATCCGGCCAATCCCGATATTTTTCTGTGGGGCGGCATAGATGCCTGGAAATCAACGAACGGCGGCATTTCCGCTCAGAAAAAATCTTCCTGGTTTGCCTGGTACTTCGGCCAGGTGCCGGTAGGAGGTCCGGAAGGGCCCGACAATTATGTGCACGCCGACATTCACCGCGTGTACTGGCAGGAAAACGACCCGAACAAGGTCTACTTAGTCACCGACGGCGGCATTTTTGTCTCCTACGACGGCGGCGAGACTTTCGAAGGGCGCAACGGTGGCTACCAAACCCAACAATTTTACGCCAACCTCGGCAATTCCGCTACCAACCCGAACATCTGCATCGGCGGCATGCAGGACAACGCTACCGCCATCTACACCGGCAACCCGGCCTGGACGCGCGCCATCGGCGGCGACGGCGAATGTGCCGCCATCCACCCGCTCGACGACCAGATCATGTTCGGCTCTTCGCAATACCTCAACGTACTGAAAACCACCGACGGTGGTGAAGACTGGTACAGCATCGGTTCGCCCGAGATGGTCAGCGAAGACGCCTGTTTCAACGGGCCCTTCGAGATCGCGCCTTCCGACCCCGACATCATGTATGCCGGCGCGCAAAGCCTGCACCGCTCCGACGATGCCGGCGAGACCTGGACGAACGCCACCGACGGCTTTATCACCGACGCCGACCCCATTCTCACCATCGCCATTCATCCGACTGATCCCGATCTCGTTTTTTGCAGCACTGCGCCGGTGTATACCAACACTGCACGGGTTTTTAAGGTCAATGCCGGGGTCATCACAGAACTGACAGGTTTGCCCAACCGCCTGTGTATGGACATCGCCATCCATCCTACCGCGCCCGATACCGTTTACGCGGTTTTTGCGGGTTTTAACACCCAGCACGTCTGGCTTTCGGCCAATGGCGGAATCACCTGGACGGCCATAGACAACGGCCTGCCCGACGTGCCGGTCAACACCCTCCTGATTGACCCCCTGCAACCCCACCACGTTTACATCGGCAACGACCTCGGCGTGTGGCTGTCGAAAGACGGCGGCGCATCGTGGGAAGTATATTCCGCCGACGCGCCACAGGCCATGCTCGCCATGCACCTGAGCATCTCTGCCGACCGCAAACTGCGTGTGGCCACGCACGGCCTCGGCGTGTGGCAGACGGACATGGCTTTTGTGCCGGTAAGTACGGGCGAACCCGCGGTTGCCGTTTCGCTCCAGGCGATTTTCCCAAACCCGGTTTCCGATGTGGCTACGGTGAAATTCTATTTGCCCGAAACGGGAAAAGTTGCGCTTAAAGTGCTGGATGTCAGCGGAAAAGTGGTCTGGCAGGCTGCGCCGGAACGGCTTCCGGCAGGCGATCATTCGCGGCCCGTCGATCTGGGTGATCTGCCAGCAGGAACGTATGGGGTGTTGGTGGAAATAGGGAACGGGAGAACGGGGAGGTTGGTGGTGAAAAGTTGAGTTCGCTATACCTCTCCCACCAAAAACTTCCTGACCAGATTCAACGCATACGTCCCCGTCAGTTGAATGTTTTTCAGGCGGTCGCGCCCGAACAGGTGTTTCTGCACCACCATCCGCTCGCGATCGCTTACGGCCATCCACACCGTGCCGACGGGCTTGTCGGGCGTGCCACCGTCGGGGCCGGCGATGCCGGAAATAGCCAGCGCAACATCAACTCCAAGGGCGTCGAGCGCGCCGCGCGCCATTTCGCGCACGGTCTCCTCGCTGACGGCGCCAAAGCGGGTGAGGGTCTCGGGTCGAACGCCGAGCAGTTTGGTTTTTATTTCGTAGGAATACGTCACCACGGAGCCGGGAAAATATGCCGACGAGCCCGGGACGGTGGTGATCAAATGCGCCACGTAACCGCCGGTGCAACTCTCCGCCGTGCCGAACTGCCGGCCTTGCGCCAGCAGGATTTTTCCGACCACCTGCTGAAGGGTTTCTTCTTCGCGGCCGTAGACCAGATCGGGGATAATAGCCTCTAATTCTGCGATTTTCGCATCCAGTTCGGTGTTCAACCGCATCACGGAATCGGTCTTGACCGCTCCATTCCAGACGCCGGTGAGCCGCAGCCGTACTTGACCCAGCGCGGGCAAATAGGCCAGTTTGATATGCGGCGGCAGCGCGTCTTCAAACGCCTCGATGCGGCGGGCAATGTTGCTCTCGCCCTCTCCGGCAGTCAGCAAGGTCCGGTGTGCGATGGGATGCGTCGGGAAGCGTTCGAGCAGGCGCGGCATCACTTCGCAGGTCATCAGGTATTCCATCTCAAACGGCACCCCCGGCAGCGAAATGAATACCTTGCCATCCCGCTCAAACCACATGCCCGGCGCCTGGCCGACTTTATTGACGAGCAGAGTGGCCTTGTCCGGTAAAGTGGCCTGGCCCACCATCGCGGGCGATACGGGGCGGCCGATCTTGTTGAAATATGCGACGATGCGATCGTATGTCTCCTGGTGGAAAACCATCTGCGCATCGAACATTTCGGCCAGTGTTGTTTTGGTCACATCGTCTTTCGTGGGACCGAGGCCGCCGGTCATGATCACTGCATCGGCGTTCCGGGCGGCATGCTCCACACCGGCAATAATGGCTTCGCGGGTATCGGCCACACTGCTGTTGCCTGTGACGCGCATCCCGCGCAGCGTAAGTTCGCGGCTCATCCAGGCCGAATTGGTGTCAACGATCTGACCGATGAGAATTTCGTCGCCGATGGTGAGGAGGTGTATGTTCATGTGTGAGAGGCGTGAGGGTGAGAGAAGCGAGTTTTAAAAAACTTTTTGTTTTATAAAAATTAAAAATGGCGCATTTGAAATAAAAAGGCGTTTATTTTTGCCCGTTTTTCCAGCGATATGACCTACGACGAATTCGGTTTTGAAGAACCGGCAGAACAGCCGGAAGTGCCCGCCGGGCCGCACGTGCCGATGCGCGAGCAGTTTCCGCCGTCCGGCTCCGAATACCTCGGCGGCATCAGCGACGGCTGGGAATACCGCAGCGTATTTGCGGGCGCAAAGTTGGCGTATACGTATGACATGGTGAAACAGTTCCTGCGCGAGGAAGGTTACGGGGACGTGCCTTTGCCCGAAACGGCGGAAGAGTTGCGTTTGTTCAAACGCCCGCGCAGCAAGCAGTTGCAATTGTTCGGCGAACGCGGTTATGTGCACAATCCCGTCAAAATTCTTTTCCCGAACGATAGCCGCCAGCGCAACACTTTGATTTTGTGTATTTACAACGAAAAAGAACCGCAACATTTGTTGCGCTTCCATGGCGTCGTGCGGCCTGCCTGAAAAAGGAAACGCCGGGCGGCGACTTTCCGCGCCCGGCGCCAAACCAAACCCTTACTGTGTTTATCGTTTACCCGCCGAAACTTCAGTGAAGGCGGGTCGTATGTTCTGTTGTCATCCCAGGCGCCCCTCTGCAACCCTCCCCGCTGAAGGGGAGGGCCGAAAGGAGTTGTGCTTATTTGCCTGGCTTCCGGGGCTTGCAAACACGGGTCTCTTTTTTGGGATTATACGAGGGCTGAGGTCGGAAGGTTGGGTGGGGAAGGGTGATTTGGGGTAATGAAGGGTAATTGGAGGTAATTGTCCTCAATTCCCAAAATATTGTCGCAGCGCATTCAGGAACAGATCTTTCTGCCCGGCGGATACGACGAGGGTGACACCATTCTGCAGCACCACGTGGCCGCCTTTGCCACGTACGTATTTTTTGATGTGTTTCAAATGAATGGTGTGCGAGCGGTGAATGCGGGCAAAAGCTTCATCCGGTAACAACAGTTCGACTTCGCGCAGGGTGCGGCACACCAGGATCTGCCGTTTGTCCGTGAAATGCAGCAGCGTATAATTGCCGCTCGCTTCGAGATAGGCTATATCACGCACCTTTTCGAAGCACAGACCTTCCATGGTCGGCAACACGATCTTTTTGGACGCCTTGCGCGAAGTATTGTATTCCGGTAAAATACTCCCGGCACGGGCGCTGCGGTTCGGCTCGTTGGAATCGGTAATGCTGTGGAGTGATACGGCGTTCAACATGACACGGACATTTGTAGAAAAAGACGTTCGGATAGCCGGAAAAAGTCAGGTCGGATGGAGAAAATGACACACTCGTGAAAAATCACAACCGCTTCTAACTGTGCCGGCAGGTTTTCCGAAGTAAAAATGTTGCAACAAAAGTACCGGCGCCTTCCGGGCCCGGCAACCCAACTTTCAGGTATAAGTCAGGTTTCTGACACTTGAATTAAGTTTGGAAATGTGACGAAAACCCGACACTTTTGGGCATCCTAACGCTATGGCAAAGACTCCTTCCGACAAATTGTACCGCCTCATCCGCGCGCTGTCGCCGACAGAAAAGCGCTATTTTCGCTTGTACATGGGGCAAAAAAGCGAAGGCGAAGGCAAATACCAGTACCAGCAACTGTTCGAGGCGATCGCGGAAATGGAGGTGTTCGACGAGGAGGCCCTGAAATACAAAATTTACAAAAACCAGCCACCTGAAGGGAAAAAATACTCCGAATTGAAGGCGTATTTGTACGAAATGGTGCTGAAATGCCTGCAATCGTTCGACGAACAGCAATCGTTGGATTACCGCCTCAACCATCTCCTTCAAAGCGTGGCGGTGTTGTACAAACGCGGGCACTATGACGACTGCCGCGACCTGCTCCACAAGGCAGCCAAACTGGCCCGGCATTACGAAAGTTTTACGCACCTGCTGGAAGTGATCCGCTGGGAAAAACAACTGGCCTATACGCGTATGGATGTGGATTTTTTACACAAACAACTGGAGCAACTCCAGTTCGAGGAAGAGCGCGCGCTGCGCCAATTGCGCAATGCGGCCGACTACCGGCGGGCTTTTTTCCAGGTGTATACGACCATCAAACGTGAAGCGCAACAACGCGGTTATGACCGCATGACTCAACTCCAAAGTATTGTAAACCAGGATTTATTCGGCGATCCCGACCGTGCGGAGTCGCACAAGGCGCGCGTGACCTACTACCGTACGCTCAACCTCTATCACTATGCCGCGCTGGAATACGATCAGTTTTACGAAACCGGCAAAAAACTCATCGCTCTGCTCGAATCGCAGCCGCATTTCCTGCGCGAAAACCTGTCGGACTACATCGCCGCCCTGAGCAATCTTATCCTTTCCTGCGGTATGCTGCAGCGCTACGACGAGGTACGCATTTGCCTCGAAAAACTGCGCACCCTGACGCCCATCACGGAAGACGACCGCAGGAAGATCCACCGGCAGTATTTTACCAATAAGTTTGCCCTGTGCACCTACACGGGCGAGTTTGAGGAGGCGAAAGAGGAAATGGAGCGCTGCCTGCGCGAATCTTCCGGATTCGATTCGCACGACTACGAGACGGCGAGTTTTTATTTCCAGTTTTGCACGATCTGCCTCGGCTGCGGCGACTTTGGCCGCGCGCTGGAATACCTCAACGAATGGCAAAATCAGCCGCGCTCCGTCGAACGCGAAGACCTGCAGAGCCTGGCGCGCATCCTGGCGCTCATCCTGCATTTCGAAATGGGCAATACTGTTTTACTGGACTCTTTACTGCGTTCCGCCACGCGTTTTTTGCAAAAGAAAAACCGTCTTTACGACCTGGAGCGGCGGTTCATACACTTTATGTCGGAGTTGATAAAGCAGCCGGGGTGGCGGGAGCAACAAGTCGTGTTTCAAAAAATGAAGACGGATCTGCTGGAACTTGCCCTATTGCCCGCCGCAAAAACAGTGCTGCAAACATTTGACCTTGCGGCCTGGCTCGAAGCCAGGATCAAAAGTCAAACGTTTGCAGCAGCAGTGGCGGAAAAATGGAGAAAGGAAACCGGAAAAACCGAAAAGACCGTCAGCCAGCACTGACTGTGCCGGTAGAAGCATCCACCAGCACATCGGAACGGGTATCCACAGCCGTCCAGCGGGTGCGGTAATTGAAGCGGCGTCCTTTGATGACGTAACCGCCTTTCAACCGGTTCATCTCGCCTTCATCCAGCGCGGTGACGCAGCTTTGGACTTTGAGGTCGCTGAGTTTGAGTTTTTCTTTTGCCATACGATAACAGAGCAGTTTGTAAGTGAACAAAATCGGAAAAGCAGCGAAAAGTTAATAACCCGGCGGGAGGTGTGTTCTACCAATTTTTTGAAAAAGTCAGGTTTCTGACGCGAAATATTTGGCCTTTATCGAAGAACCTTCAACGATTGTTTTGTCAAAGATACTGAAAAACCAATTCCGGTTCAAATCCTGCCCGGATAAGCGAAGCTGCCGTTTTTTCCCGTGCGTTTTTGTCGCCTTCGTATTGGCGGTATTTTTTTTCGGACAGTTGCCTGATCAGCGTCAGGTATTCCGCTTCATCAATCGAATCGAGCGCCTGCCGGATGAGATGGGGCGCAATTTCGCGCATCCGCAGTTCCAGTCGGATGCGAACGCGTCCCCAATGGTTCATCCTGAATTTGCCGCCGGCAAAAGCCATGGCGAACCGTTCTTCGTTGAAAAAACCTTCTCCCTGCAACACTTCTGCAATTTGTTCCGCTTCCCGCCCTTGCATGCCCAGTTCGGACAATTTTGCGCGCACTTCCCTCGGGCAACGTTCGCGATAGGCGCAAAAATGCTCCATTTTGGCGAGCGCCTCGTCAGGGGTAAGCGGCTTGTCCGGACGTTTTTTAAGTATCGGCATATTGTTAGAAGTTAATGAGCATGGAATCATGTTTATAAACCTTTATAAACCCCTATTGAAACCTGAGCAACACCAATTTCAGTTTGTTCCGGAATTCGGAGGGGATCAGGCATTCGCCGGCGCTGACCTGCAGGGCGTCGCGGAAGCGGAGGCGCATGTTTTGACCCACCGTATTCACAAGGCTGTTGCGGTCGAAGTCGCCGTCGGGTGAAATGACGTATTCGCTGCACGTATTTTCGTATTTGATCTCGTCGTTGAACAAAACGCGCAACTTGTCGGCGCCGCGCACGAGAAAATAGGACGAAAAAGTGCCGTCGTCGTCCTGCGAGTATTGCTTTTTGTGCAGCACAGTTTTCCAATGGATGCGCCCGTCGGGGTGCATGGCGATGATGAACATATCGTCGAAGTAGAAATCCACCACCATGCGCAGTCCATCCCGCCAGAAGCCCCGGCCGGCAGCCGAACCGCGTTGGATTTCGTGCTGGCGTTCAACTACCAGCACCACTCCGCCATCCTGTCGCAATACTAATTGTTTTACGTCGGCGTCTTCCACCCCTTTGGTATCGTCCGACACGTCTTTTTGCCGGAGTACGGAAATGAATTTATCGTCGAAAGGCTCATAGCGCAGCACTTGTCCGGTGGTATCGCCCGGCGTCATAGATAAATAAAACACACCGTTGGCGCGGTCCCGGTTTTTGTCGGCATACAAGCCCGCCGCTACAAGACGCCGGTTGTGGTTGTCGTAAATGAAGCGCATATCGTTGGTCAGATATTCTCCCAATGGCACACGACTGGTCTTTTCAAAGCCGCTGCCGATGTGCAATACCAGGAATTCATGCTCTTCGAGTCTCGACCGGCGGTTGTTTCTTTCGTTGATGAGAAAAAATTCGCCCGCATTGCTCAGTGCCATCGCTTTCGGTCCGTTTTCATAAAACTCATCGTCAATAGCAATGGTTTTGTCCCAAAGCAATTGCATCTTATCTAAGCGAAAACACGTGATTTCCAATTTGTTGCGTTCGGCGGAGTTGAACACGACAAAACAATTTTTGTCGTCGCTCCGCACGATATCGAGCACCGGAGGGGTGAAAATACGGTCGCCGTAGTCCTTCACCATCATGCTGTCAATCAGGTTGGCGCCGGGATCGTACTTGTGGATGCGCAGAGCCGTGCGGCTGCGCCTCCGCACTTTATGGATCACGGAAAAATCGTTTTTACTGCCGACGACGGAAAGTATCTGAACGCCGCGCCTGTCCAGATCGTCCATGCCGCGTGTCCACGACAGGCGCATCTGATTGTCGAATGCCTGTACCTCGAAATCGTCGTATTTGTCGCGGAACAACAAAATACGGTCGCGCAACCGCCCGATGAGTTCGTAGCCGTAGTCGTTGCGTATTGAAATGCCCTCGGAAACGAACATGGATTGGGCTTGCACGCCGGGGGAAAGGAAAAGAAGGAAAAAGGGAAAAAAGAAAAAGCTGCCGGGGCTTTTACATGGGAAAAAGAAGATGCGGAAAGGGGGATTTTTCATAGCCACAGTGTTGAATGGGATAAAATTTTCCAAAAAACCTTCCAAATTTAAGAAGACTTTTGCGATTATGAAAATTCTCATCATCAACGGGCCCAACCTTAATTTATTGGGGCGGCGCGAACCGGAGATATATGGCAACAAAACGTTCGAAGCATTTTTCGAGGAATTGAAAAACGAATTCCCCGGCGTAGCACTCGAATATTTCCAAAGCAATCACGAGGGCGTCCTGCTCGACAAACTCCACAACGCGGGTTTCTCCGCGGATGGCATCGTGCTCAACGCCGGTGCGCTGACCCACACTTCGATTGCCTTAGCCGATGCGGTGGGAGCCATCACCACGCCTGTTATCGAGGTACACATCAGCAACGTGCACAAGCGCGAAGGGTTTCGCCATCATTCCTGGTTGGCGGCCAAATGCGTGGGAAGCATCGTGGGATTGGGGCTGGAGGGTTATCGCCTGGCAATCCGCTATTTTGCAAAATAAAAAAGCCCCCCTACCGACTTTTCGGAGAGAGGCCATCCCAAAAACCAATTGTTAAAGACATCTATCGTTCGACGTCCCGGTACATCGGGACGCGATTTTCTACATCATTCGGTTGGTAAATTTTTTTGAAAAAGGCGAAGCCACCTGGTTTCGGGCGCTGTTTTTTTTGTCAGGCTGTAAGCACCCGTCCGATCTCTAAGGGGACGATCCGTAGATCGAACGGGTGTTTACAGCCTGATAAGAAGGCTCGAAAATGCAACTGCCGTTCAGCAGATTGAAAATAGATGCTTCGCTGCGCTCAGGATGACACGATGGATAAAAAAGTCAGCACACTCTTGCTTTTCATCTGTCATTCACCCTCATTTATTGATACAATTCCGACGTGTCCGTTCCGGCGGGTTTGGGCGATTTGCGCGGCAGGTTGAAGGCCACGGTGAGTTCGTGCGAACCGCCGTTGTATTGCTGGAAATTGGAGAAAGAAACATCGTAGGAATAGGCCAGTTGGAACGCCTTGTATTTCGTGCCGATCAGGAACGCCACTGAGCCGTTGTTGCTGGGCCGGTAAGTCAGACCAGTGATGAGTTTGTCGTCGAGGAACCGGCCCTGCAAATTGACGTCCACCTGGAACGGCGTGTCGCGGATCTGGCGGAAAGCGATCGAGGGCACGAGTTTGAAGTTTTGGTTTTTGACATTCACAATGTATCCGATCTGGAAAATATAGTGCTCGAAAAGCGAAGTCTGTTGCGTTTGCTGGTCAATGGGCACTTCATCGAGGCGTGCGCGCACGGTATTCGGGAGGGCGATGCTCAGGAAAAAGCGCTCGTCGTACAGAACATGCGTACCAACCGAGGCGTCAAATATCTGCTGGCCGTCGGTCAGACCTTCCAGCACATCGTCGTTGGGGTCCACCTGCGGATGGTTGAGCAGATCCGGGTCGGCGCGACGGTTGAGGAATTCGGTGGAAAGACCGATGCCGATGCGCGTTTTCTGGATGCGGAAGCGGAAGGCGTAGTTGAACTGAAGTTTCATCGTCGTCACGTCACCGATCTTTTCGGAGAAAAGACCGCCGCCGAGGGCGAGCTTGTCGCCTACCGGCCCGTTGTACATCGCAGTGAAGCTGGTCGGTTGGCCCGGGAAACCCGTCCAACTGCTGCGGGCGTTACCGAGAAACTGGTGTTCGTCCTCAAAACCGGTGTAGCCCGGATTGACGAGAACGGGGAAAATCTGGTATTGGTTGTAAATGGCTTGTTCCTGGGCGAAGGCGGCGATTGCGAAGGCGCCGAATATGATGGAGAGTAATGCCTTTTTCATCGTAATCGAAAGTTTGGGCGTGAAAAGAAGGATTTTTTGGTTATTGGTTGTTGGTTGTCGGTTGTTAGTTATTGGCTCAGAATATTTCATTAACAAGAGGGTGTTCAAATAACTGAAAACCAACAACCAATAACTGATAACCAACAACCAATAACCGATAACCAACAACTAATAACTAATTTAGCGAAGCAAATTGATGTGTCCTTTTTGTTGTTGTGAACCGCGTACAGGATCGGTATAATTGAGCACGTAGTAATAGACTCCCTCAGCAAGCGGTTGGCCGTTTTTGGTCAAGCCTTTCCAGACGACGCCGGAATTGTCGTAACCTGACGCCTCGAATACCAGCTGTCCCCAGCGGTTGTAAATCTCGATGGAGTTGGGCACCGCTTCGATGCAGGTGATCTCCACGAAGTCGTTGTTGCCGTCCTGATTGCCGGGCGTGATGACCGGGCGCACCCGGTAGCAGCCGTCTTCGGGATAAGCGACGGTATCGCGGCCGATGCCGACACAACCGTTGGCATCGGTAATGACAAACTGAACGATCTCACCGGCGCAGAGTCCTTCGGCACGTTGTCCTTCGCCGCTGTGGCCGTAGCTACCCGACCAAACGTAAGTAAGCGGTTCCGCAGCACCCGCAGCATCGGCGATCAATTCGGCATCGCAGGAATTGAAAGTAGTTGATGGTACGGAAGCGAAATCAATAACGATCTCGGCAGGTTCTACCACTGCAATATCGAATACGTAATCAGCGCCAAGTTTGTCGGTAACTGTTACCTTGTAGTCGCCGCCGCAGAGGTTCACAGCCTGCGAGAAACCGCCCGCGGTAGCTACCTGGTCGGTCTGACTCGTAGACCATTTCACTGTATAGGGCGCTACGCCGCCGTTGACAAATACACGGGCAACGCCGTCGCATTCGCCGTGGCAGCTGACTTCACTTACCATCGTCAGTGTCGTCGCCACGCCGGGTGGATAAGTAAGACTGTCTGCCCAGACGGCGACACAACCCAGTGCGTCGGTCACCGACACCGAGTATGGTCCTGCGCAGAGCGTCGTGTTCTGGGCCGCAGTGACGTTGTTGCTCCACAAAATGGAGGTCGCGCCCACACCGCCGCTGAATACCACGCTCGCTACGCCGTCGCATTGGTTGGCGCCGCTTACCTGGAAGGGCGGGTTGCCGTAGCTGGAGGTTTCATTCACGTTCGTCACGGCAAGTTGGGACTGCGCGGTAAGCGTCGTGCTGGTTACCAGCGTCGTGCCGTTTTCATCGGTCACCGTCAGCGTGTATACACCCGGCAACAATCCGGAGATATCTTTCGTGCTGGCGGTAAAGCCATTCGGACCCGACCAGGCATAGAGATAGGAGGGATTGCCACCCGTAATATTGATCGCAATGCTGCCGTCGGCCGTATTGTTGCAATCCGGCGAAAGGGCATTCGTCAGTTGGAATACCAGGTCCGGCCAATCCTGTTCCAGATAGAAGGGATATACAGCCGTGCAACTGGAATTCACGTTCGTAACGGTGACGACATAAGCGCCCGAATCGAGTCCAGTGATCGTGCTGGCCGTGGAGATAAATCCGTTCGGGCCGTTCCAGTTGTAGTTGAAGTTGGCGGGCGGCGGCACAATGGGTGTCAGTTGGATGCTGCCGTTGCCGAGGTCCTCGATCGGAGGCGTTACCGTCGAGCCTACCAGCGCCGGCTGCAATTCGTCAATATTAATCGGGCCGGTCGCCAGGGTATTGCTGGCGTTGTCGGCGATCGTCAGGTTGTACTGTCCGGGGATAAAGGTGCAGATAGAAGCCGAGAGGTCGCTGGTGATAAAAGAACCGCTGCTGGCGCCCGTCCAGGAAATGATGAACGGCGGCGTTCCGGCGGCGATTTCCACATTTATGCAACCGTCGTTGCCGCAGGAGGGGGTTTGTGTGACGTTCGCCACGAGGGCGCCGCCAAGCAAGAAGTTTTTGGTATAAGTACAGTTGTTCTCATCCGTCACCATCAGAACGTACTGACCTGCCGGAAGGTCAAAAATATCTTCCGTGTTGTAAGTGACACCACCCGGTCCTGTCCACAGAATGGTCAGCGTACCCGTACCGCCGCTCAAATCAATAGCGATAGCGCCATCGCTCATGCCGGCAGCCGGGTCAACAAGCACCTCGTTGGAGGAAAGGATGGGCGCGGGCTCGTTCACGGTGATGGCGGGCAGCACAGCCGTGCAACCGGTAGAGTTCAATTCGGTAATGGTCGGGATATAGTCGCCGCCTGCAAGGTTGCTGATGGATGTACCGCTGAGGCCGCCGTTCCAGTCAACCTTGTAAGGTCCGCCGTTGCCGCCCGAAATCTGAACGCTGATGCTGCCGTCGCCGTCGTTGGCGCAGATGTTATGTACCACTGCCGGTGTGCCGTACTCGACGGCCGGCGGTTCGAGTACCTGGACGGCGGGAAGCGTCAGCGTACAGCCGCCCGCGTCGGTGATCGTCGGGGTGTAATTGCCGCCGGGGATGCCGGTCAGGTTGGCGCCCGTATAAGGCTGCGGATCCCAGGTCACGGCGTAGGTGCCCCAGCCACCGCTGATATCGAGGTTGATGGAGCCGTTGCTGTAGCCCCAGCATACCAGATCGGTCTTCGTAACAGGTGTAACGACGGAAAGCGCACTGGCCGGTGCATTGATCGTTACCGGATTCGGCAGCGTCGTGGTGCATTGGCTGGCATCCGTGATGGTCACGTTGTAGGTACCTGGCAACAAGGTGGAAGGGTTTTTCTCGGGCGAGACCAAATCGTTCGTTTGGATATTGTACCAGGCATAAGACAGCGGTGGCGTTCCGCCGCCCGAAGTAATGGTGATTTTACCCGTGGCAGTATTAAAGCACGTCACGTTCTGTGAAGTTGCCAGCGCGAGGCTCAACGCCGCAGGATTTGCAATCGTAAAGTTCTGAGCGACTGTACACTGCTTCGAGTCGGTTATTGTCAGCGAGTAAATACCTGCTGCAAGGCCGGAGATATCTTCTGTGGTGGATTCGAATTGGTTCGGTCCCGTCCATTCGTAAGAGAAGTTCGGAGTCCCGCCGCCAACCGACAGGTTGATCGCGCCATTGGTCTGGTCGTGGCATTTCACGTTCTGAACCTGCGGATTCTGGATGTTGATGGCCGGCGAAGATTCCACCAAAGCGGTAGCGGTAGCGGTGAGGCCCCCTGTAAAAGTGACGGTCACATTATAAGTACCTGCCGCCAGGTTGTTGATGGTCTGCTGGTTGCCTGCAATAGGGCCGCCTGGGCCGCTCCATGCGTAGCTGGTAGGCGTGCCACCAATTCCATTGGCCGTGGCAGAGCCCGTATTGCCGCCGCAGGCCGGTTTGGGAGTGATCGAAGCCGTCGGGCCGACCGGCATACCTGCGTACACGTGCCCGTTTACAAACGCGGGGTTGACGGGGCCGTCAGGTTCTTTCACTACCTCCACCGGCAAACCGGGCAGGCTGCCGAAGTTGATGGGGACCAGCGTACCGTTCGGCGCGGCAATGGTAAAGCATACTGTGAACAGCAGCGTATTATCAGTCAAAGTCACGCCCAATGCTGCCGGGTCACTCCACGAAAGTTTGATCTGGCCGGGCGTATTCGGGTTAAAACTGGCCGTCGTCAGGCCCGGTACGTTCGTATTCGGGGTAATGTTGACAAAAGTCAGTTTGGTCGCATCGTAAGTAAGGCCGTATTGCATCGAAATGATGCTGGTGAAATTCTTCACCGTGACGTCAATACAGATCTGTGAGCCGCTGGGAGCGGTGTCCTGGGTTGCGGTGAAAGTGATCGCGTTGGGCGGCGGCGGCGCAGTCACGATAAAGATCGTGTCTTTCACACCCGAACTACTCGTCCATACATTCTGGCTGGCGGCGTTGAAGGCTTCTGCCGAACCGTTGCCAGCCGGAAAACCGATGCTGTCTATCGTGATCAAGGAACTGCTGCCCACCGGACCGATGGCCTGGAAGCAGACGTCGTAAATTTTGGTGCCGTTGGCGCGTGTGACGCCGGTAGCGTTGGGGTCGTCCCAGCCCACCAGTTGAAGGCCCATTGCGGGCGTGCCGCCAAAACTGGATGCCGACAAACTTGGAAGGTTGTACGATTGGGTATTCTGGAATTGCAACACCGCAGGATCCCAGTGCATGGCGTATTGCATCGAAAGAATGGAGTCGAATTTATGCACTGTCACGGGCATACAGCCGGTAGTACCCTGTGGGATATAGATCGTGTTGGCGATGATGGAAAATCCCTGAACCGGACCACCGCCGCCCGAACCTCCGGTCACCTGCGAGGCGCCGTTCTGGAAGTTGAGGGTCACTGGTGCGCCGTTGCGGATCACTTCGATGCCCGGCGCCTGGTTGGCAATGTTCACGGTCGAAGTGCCGTTGGTCGCCACGGTAAAGTGCAGGGTAAAAATGGAAGAGTTGTCCGGTACGGAGAAACCGTCGGGATAAGCACCCGGGTCGGCGAACCACGAAATGGTTACTTTGCCCGTCGTGGCGTTGTAGTTGCCGTTGGTAAAACCCGGTAGTGCGGCGTTGTCAATCGAGTTGAATTGCAACACCGCTCCATTGAAGGTAATGGGAAACTGGATCGAGTTGATGTTGTTGAAATTCGTAACCTTCAACTGAAGGTCAACCGTGCTGCCGATCGGGGCGGTCACCGTAGCGGGCGTCAGACTTGTCACAATTGCCTGGCCGAAAACCTGGGTGGCAACGAACAGCAAACCTGCCGTAAGGATGTAGATAATCGGTTTCATCTTTAACGCGGAAGAGGGATGAGGGTGAAATAAATGTTTGAATCAATTCACGAACAAAGAGCGGGTATATATATGCGTCCCGGCCCGAAGTATGAGAAAACAGATGCCTTTTTCGCGTAATTGCGGGGAGGCAATTTCTGTGCCATGTTGGCCCGGCGGAAGCTGCGGCATCATCTTTTTGTACAAGATGTGACCGGCCATATCCGCCACGGACAGCTCCACATCGGAAGCCGTGCGCAGGTCAAAACGGACTGTTGTTTTTTCTGAAAAAGCGTTGGGAAATGCGTTCAGGGCAATGTCTCCGGCATCGGACGGCTCATCCGCCGACACCGTATATCCAATGGCGCCAAAACCTTGTTTCAATTCTACCTGGTTGATAGTGTAAGAAGTGAGCGAGCTGTCGCTGTTTGCCTGGGCAATATCGAAAGGCGTGATATTATCCTGGGTAAAAAGGATTGCCGAGCCGGAACCAACCGGGCCGATGGCTTTCAACCGCACCCTGAAAATGGCCGTTCCGCTGTCCACAGATATGCCGCCCAGCAAATTGGAATGGGACCACAACAAACGGACGATGCCACTGTCGAGGGCCTGGGTAGTACCGAAATCTTCACCGTCTAATTGCTCGAGATTATAACTTCCAACAGAGTGGAACTCAAACACTTCGGGATCCCAGCGAATGACGTATTGCATTCCCACGATGCTATCGAAGCCCTTTACCTTGACTTGGAAATTGACATAATCATCCGGGTTGATGTTGTTGACAACCGGTAGGGACAAACCTATTTGTGCGGAAAGAGAGAATGTCAGGAGTAGCCAAAGGCTGATGAATGCAATGCGTACACAAAGATTCATGGAAACAATTGGTTTGGATTACAAAACAAGAGATGTCGAACTCGAGCGGATGTCGCGGATTAAAATAAAGACCGCCGCAGGGCGGCTGATAAAAGTGTGCTTAAAAGTTTTCAAAAAGCAGGCCAAAAACGGGTATCGCCGTTTTTTAAATGAATTTTTTTTTAAAATCGACTGACAATCAGGGACTAAAACAAGAAAAACTTTTTTCTGCAAAAAATCAGGCGAGTGGCTGTAGCGCACTCGCCTGATCAGATTTTAATCAATGTCCAACGTCATATTGACCACATTGACCACATTAATAATATTGACCACATTGCATTTATTCCGTCACGATCATCTTCTTCACCGCGCTGTGCGTCGGAGTGTCGAGTTGGTAGAACAGGATGCCTGCCGTCAGGTCGGCGCGGTGGAGCGCCACCGTGTTGATTCCTTTGGCGAAGGCGCCTTTCACTACTTTTACGATTCGGCCTTCGGCATTGCTGACGGTCAGCGTAGCCTCGGCGACCTCGGGCAGATTGAACGAAATGTAAGTCGTGCCGCTCACCGGGTTCGGTACGTTTTGCAGCAGTTCGAAGCCTGCACCCGACACGAGTGCGCCGTTCGGATTGTTGAAACGCAGCGCCACTTCCTTGCGATCGCCGTTGTCGTCGTACGATTCGGCGCGGGTGATGCGGTGGCTAAAGCCGATCATACGGCTCAGTTCACCCACCTCAGCAGCGCGGAATCTGACGCTGAACGTACCCGCGTTGCCATCCACCGAAGCCGTTATAGCATCGCTGAACACGGCGAAATTGTCCGCATTCATGTTTTCGCCGGGAATGATCTCCAGTACCTCCAAACCACTGGTATTCAGTGTGAACTGGTAACCGGCTGTTTTATCAGCCGCTTTGAATTCCAAAACGAATGTTTCGCCGGCCTTGACAGCGCGGTCCTGCACATCGAAGAAAAGTGTGCCTGCAGCGCGATCGTCGGCTGTCGTCAGCGAGTTGGGAATGGCCGTATTGTTCACGTCGCCCGTTTTGATGGCGACAAAGTCGCTGTTCAAACTGCCAGATTGCATGTTCAGCACTGAAACGGACTCAGGGAATTGCACCTCGAACGGATTGGCCGGGTTCGGGAACACAAAGTTCTTGTCCACAAATCGCCACGAGGTGTTGTCAGGCAACTCGTCGTACATGCCGAGGATGAGTTTGCGGATCTCAACGATATCGTATGTGGTGATGGAGTTCGACTTATTGGCGTCCGCGGCGATCATCTTGTACGGGCTGTTCAGCGGCTCGAGGCCGAGGATATGTTTGCTGATGAGCACCAGGTCGAAAGTCGAAACGCCATTCAGTTGGTTGTCGTCTTTCAGCGGCGTCAGGGTAAAGTTCGAACCCATTGGCAGCGCATTGGCAAACGAAAAGACGCCGTTGTCGTCGGTCATATCGGTCAGGTCCACGGGGGCGCCGCCATTGGGCGGCGTGCCCTGCAGGTTCACCGATGCATCTTCCACAGGATCGTCCATTTCGGTTTTCAATACACCGGCTATTTTCGGAACGTCCGGCTGGCAGGCGCCGTCGGGGTCCTGAACGGTGACATAGGTCTGACAGAAGCTGGCGTTGCCGGCAGCGTCCTGTGCCCACAGTTCGACGGGCTGGTCGCCCAGTTCGGTGCAATCGAACGTAACACTGGTAATCGGATTACCCAATGCGTCGACAGGGAAGCCGTTGCCGGTGCCCGCTTTACGGATGGCAAATTTCAACTGGTTGGGCGAGGGTACCGTGGAAGTCGGAGGCGTGCAGTTGTCCTCTGCGTATTGGAGGAAGTCCAGCGCCCACATGGTGATCATTCCGGTGGGCATGATATTGACGCTCAGGCCGTTGAGGCAGACCACGGTCGGCGGTTTGCAATCTTTTACGACGAAGGTGTACTCGCAGGTTTCTTCGTTGCCGCAACCGTCGGTCACCGTCCACTTGATCTTGTGCGTACCGTACGGTATTTCCGGCACGATACCGGAGAGGCCGAACGGATTGGCCGGAGTGGGCAATTGGCTGAATGTTTTCCATTGCACGCTGGCCGTGCGGCTCGAGCCATTGATGGTTTGATGTAATGCCCAGCGGTATTTGAGGTCGGTTGATACGCCGCGGCCATCGAACACACGCGGATCGCCGCCGGAGTAGTTCGGGTTGCCCAGGTTGTTGAAATTAACGATGCCGGGAGTAGCAGGAAGGTTGTTGCTGTTCAGCACCGTTTCCATACTTCCATCGCCGTCGAGGTCGAGGAAAAGCAGGAAGCTGATGTTGATGTTCGCGCCGGAGCAGGCATCGGTAGCCGTGATGGACAGATCGGCCGGACCTTCGCACAGGTCGTGCAGACCGTGTACGGCATCCCACCAGTACGACTCGTTCCACAACTGCGGGTTGTTGGGCGTCTCATCGCAGAATTCCACCGGACTGGCCGGGCAGGTGATGGTCGGTTTCTGACCGTCAATGACTTTGATGATCTGTTTGTAGCGGTAGCAGTTGTTGTTGGCATTGCTCGGAATAGCGGGAACGGCATTCGGATTGCCATCCCAGTATTGCGCAAAGTTGTGCGATGGCTGGCCCGGTGCGAGGGGTATGTTCGACGGAGCCCAGGGTGCGGGCGTACCCGTCGGCGACACGATCGGTCCGGGCAGGTTTTGCGGACTGTTGGATGTCGCGTTCGGGTTCGGGTTCGGCACATCCACGCAGGGTTTGTTCGGATCGTAGGTACACCAGTTGATAATGGTCCAGGTGCGTTCGATTTTGAAGCAAGCGTCGGGAACCACCGTGAAAATCTGGTCTTCGTGTGAAACACCCAGAAGTTCGCAATCCTGAGCGCCAAAGAACGAGGGCTGGCCGTAGTTGCCGGTACCGTCGCAGCTGGTCACGATCACGTCGTTCGGGAATTTGATGTAGTAATTCTGGTTGTAGTTCACCACGATGCGCTGGGTGCAGGTGCTGCTTTGTCCGCCACAGTCAATGGCGCGGAACGTGCGCGTAATCGTGCCTTTGTTGCACACCGTGTCGAACTGGGTATAGCTCACCGTAGTGATAAGGGTGTCGAGGCAGCAGTTGTCCGTAGCGATGGCGGTGCCATAAGCCCACAGGGAAGGATCGAAAGCGGAGCAGCTCACCGTCACGTTGGGCGGTGCGGAGCAGGTAGGTTTGATCTTATCGTCCACGAGCACCTGGACCATACAGTCGTTGGCGTGCCATTCTTCGTAGTCCAGAGCCACGGAATCCGGCGGCACCGGCACATCGTATACACGGAGGATAACCGTAATGGTATCGCCCGCGTCTTCGCAGCAGAATTTGACCTGGTTGTAGAATGAAGTGGTCGGCTGGCAGGAATTGTCATCCATGCGGCGCACTTTAAAGAAGATCGGCGAGCAGTTGTCGTAGGAGCCCTGGTCGAAAGTGGTGGCATTGACGAATACCATACCGTCGCTACCGAGCGAGACCTGCGTGAGTTGAGTGCACGCTACGGTGGGCGGCGAGTCGTCTTCCACCGTGATGTTAAAGGTACACACAGTGCTGTTGCCGCAATCGTCGGTGACGATGTAGGTCATCGCGGTCGTGCCGATGGGAAGGTTGTGCGCAATGCCGAGCACCCCGAGCGTATCGGGATTCCAAAGGTTGTTGCCGGGGAAACTGGTCAGGGTACCGTCCAGGCTGTGGCCACCGTTGTCGTCCTGCCATACTGCCTGGATAGAAGCAATTTGCGAACAATTATCGCTGATGATGACATCCGGGAGATTCAGGTCGCGTTCGCAGTCGTTCGGATTGGTTCCGACGGTCATGTCTTCCGGACATTCAATTTCGGGCCCTGTGGCATCCTCGACCTTGATAATTTGAATGTGGTAGGTCGGATTGCTGAACGGCGGGTTGGGCGTCGAGGGCAGGCACCAATCGTAAACCGTCCAGGTACGCAAAATTTTATAGGTACCATCGCAAATCGGAAGTATCTGGTCGGTGTAGGTGGCGTTCAGTTCACAATAAGTGGTTCCCGGATAAATGGGGAATTGTTGACCGAAATCAGATATGTAGGGAGCCCCCGTATAGTCCGGCGTTGTCGCCGGGTTTTCGCAGCTCACGGTGATGTCGGAGGGAAAGATCACATTGCCTACATGACGGCGTTCAAAATAAATATACTGGACGCAGGTAGCCACGTTGCCGCTGGCATCCACCACAGTCCAGGTGCGTTTTACATAGGCGCTGATATCGGAAAGACCATTGATCGTACCGGAACAGGTGAGGTCGTGCCAGGTATCAATGTAAGTTTGCGTGGTACTGGAGCAATTTTCCTCCACATTGGGATAGGCTTCGTCTATACCCAATTCGTCGAACAGGTAAGCCGGTGTGTATGTCGTAATGGCGCAGGACAGGGTGATGTCCTGGCAAGTGACTTGAGGCGCCAGTTTGTCTTCGACATGAATATAACCCCAGCACATATTACCGGAAGCGAGGTCGCGCACCCTTACCTGGATGGTTTGGTTGATGTGCGCCGAATTGGCGATGAAGTTGCCGTTTGAAGGCACCCATACGCCGTTGATCTTGGCCTGCACCTGAAGGACGCCGTTGGGGCAGCCGTTGCCCTCCAAAATGTCGTCGGGCAGGATTTCTTCTTCGCAATCCTGGTCCAGGGAAATCTGAACCAAGTTGTTGCAAACCAGCGTACATTGAGCGGAAACATTCACGCTGGCTGTGAGTGCAATTGCTCCTGCAACGAGCCAAACCCAAACGTTTGATACTAATGAAGTAGAGTTTGTTTTCTTCATGAGATTATTAAAAAAATTTTGATGAGCGAAATATTATGGTGAATCAAAATTGCCAACACTGTCGTCATCAGAGGCCGGATATCAGGCGGAGCATCGCATATCATATAGTGTGTTGCGATATTCCCCTCAGTACGGGAAAAACATCCCAACTGTTTGTCATATGACCCAAAAAACCGGAATGAAATACAAGAGGATTGTATGCCAGGCAAGTGGATTTTTGCCTTCAATCGGCAGGGATACCCATCGGAATTTGGCCTGCGGCGTACCTTTCGTAGTTCAAAGGACAAACAGTAAGTACAACCGGGGATTAAAAATCGTCGTTCAGAGCGCCTCAAAGGTAGAATGGGCGAAACGTTTGCCCAAACATTTCTTCAAAAAAGGTCAATTTTGGGCATGGAAAATCTCGGGCGACACAAATGTAGCGCCTTTCAACCTTGTTGCTGATACCCGGTATGAGGTATTTTTACAGAAATTAGCATGGCCGGCTGGTTTTTAACTGCCGGTACAAACAGACACTCAAACAAGATTGTTCTCAAATGCGATCTTGATCATGGAAGCGGTATTGTTCACGCCCAATTTGCGCATGATATTCTTGCGGTGGACACTGACGGTCTGGTCGCTGATGAATAATTTTTCAGCAATGTCCTTGTTGTTCATGGCTTGGCCGATGTAGCGCATTACTTCCATCTCGCGGCGGGTAAGGCCGTAAGTGCGGGCAAAGCGCTTATCGGGTGAAATGGCGTCGGAGCCATTGTTGTGGCGATTTTCCACCAATGCGAGTCCATGCCCGATGTAAGTGTGTCCTTCGATCACTTCCTCGATGGCGTGGAAAAGTTCGTCTTTGGTACCCGATTTCAGCATGTAACCGTCGGCTCCCGCCTTAAACGCAGCCTTTACCAATCGCGGGTCGTCGTACATGGTCATGACCAGTACACGCGTATTGGCGGAGCCTTTTTTTACGGAAGGCAGGATTTTGAGGCCGTCTGTCTCCGGCAGGTTCAGATCCATGAGCAGCAGATCAGCGGGGCTTTCGCTCAGCAATTGAGTCACTTGCGAACCGGTGCGGGCTACTCCCCTGATGTTATAGGCAAATTTCCCGCCGGAGTGGGAGAAAACAGATTGAAGCCCCTCCACAAAAATCGGGTGGTCGTCGGCTACCAGGATATTCAGAAAACGCATGGCGGGATAAGTGTGTTATTTGCGTGTTTGAACCGCAATTACCATACCATACTGCTTTTCAATAATAAGCTCCAACTTACAAAATTATCCCGTATGTTTGCGCTCACAATTCAGTCGCGGTAAAATGCGGCCTCCCGGCTTCGAAAATTCTACCACCAATACTTGCACACAATCTTCCTCTACCCGGCGGGGCGGTCTGAAAGCCGCCCCGCCGCCTTTTTGGACCGTAATTTTCACAAAACGAATTCGGAAAAACAATTGCCATGTCCGCGCATCCGCTCTATCCCCACCTGTTTTCTCCACTCGATCTGGGATTTGCCACGCTGAAAAATCGCGTCCTCATGGGCTCGATGCACACAGGACTGGAAGAGCACAAAGACGGCCTGAAAGCGCTTGCAGCCTACTTTGCCACCCGCGCCAGAGGCGGTGTCGGGCTGATGGTCACAGGCGGCATCGCGCCCAACCGCCAGGGTTGGCTGGCGCCGTTCGGCGCAAAATTGAGCACGCACGGAGAAGCGGCGAAACACCGCACTGTGACTTCCTCCGTCCATGCCGAGGACGGGAAAATATGCTTGCAGATCCTGCATGCCGGTCGTTATGGGATGCACCCTTTTTTAGTCGCGCCGTCGCCTCTGCGGGCGCGCATTTCGCCTTTTCGCCCCTGGGAAATGAGCCCGCGCCTCATCCGCGCAACGATTCAGGATTTTGCCGACTGCGCCGCGCTTGCACGCGAAGCTGGCTACGACGGAGTGGAGATCATGGGCAGCGAGGGTTACCTCATCAACCAATTCATTGCGCCGCGCACCAACAAACGCAGCGACGATTGGGGCGGTCTTTTTGAAAACCGCATCCGTTTTCCGCTCGAAATCATGCACAAAGTGCGGGAAAAAGCAGGCAAGGATTTCATCGTCATTTTCCGCGTTTCGATGCTCGACCTTGTGGAAGAAGGTTCTACATGGGAAGAAGTGGAACAGCTCGCCCTCGCATTGGAAATGGCTGGGGCAACAATGATCAACACGGGCATTGGCTGGCACGAAGCCCGCGTGCCGACCATCGCGACGCTCGTGCCGCGCGCCGCTTATGCCTGGGTGACAAAACAACTCATGGGCAAACTCCGCATCCCGCTCATCACCACCAACCGCATCAATACGCCAGAGAAGGCCGAACAATTGCTGCGGGACGGTTATGCCGACATGGTTTCGATGGCGCGCCCTCTGCTCGCCGATCCCGATTTCGTATTGAAGGCTTTTGAACAAAAGGCGGACGAAATCAATACCTGCATCGCCTGCAACCAAGCCTGTCTCGATCACATTTTTCAAAACAAAGACGCGTCGTGCCTGGTAAACCCGAGGGCGTGCAGGGAGACACTTCCCGGCAGGGCAGTGGAGGCTTCGAGCAGGGCGATCGCCGTCGTCGGCGCCGGCCCTGCCGGTCTGTCGGCAGCTATAGAGTTGGCCGTGCTGGGGCACGAGGTGCACCTGTTCGAAGCGGCATCCGAAATCGGCGGCCAGTTCAACATGGCCAAACGGATCCCAGGCAAGGAGGAGTTCTACGAAACGCTGCGTTATTTTAGAAAAATGATTGGAAAACACGGTGTTGTGTTGCATTTGAATACCCGTGTCAATCCGGATTTTTTGTTGAAAAACAACTTTTCGAAAGTTGTCATCGCCACAGGTGTTTCTCCCCGAACGCCGGATATAAAAGGCATTGACCATCCGAAAGTGCTGTCGTATGTGGATGTTTTGTCGCACGGGAAACCTGTCGGAAAAACGGTCGCCATTATCGGGGCGGGCGGTATCGGTTTCGACGTTGCGACATTCCTGACAGCAGGTGACCATGCGGACCAGCCACCAACAACCAATAACCGGCAACTAATAACCTACATGGATGAATGGGGCATTGACCCCACCTATTCCCATCGCGGCGGCATCACCCAACCCAAGCCGGAGCACCCTCCCCGAAAAGTCTGGTTGCTCCAGCGCTCCAAAGGAAAAGTCGGCGAACGGTTGGGTAAAACGACCGGTTGGGCGCATCGTTTAACCCTGAAAAACCGCGATGTGCAAATGTGGTCGGACGTAAATTACCTGAAAATTGACGATGCCGGTTTGCACATCACCGTGAAAGGACAACCGCAAATCCTCGATGTGGAAAATATAGTGGTCTGCGCCGGGCAAAATTCCCTGCGCGATTTGTACGAACCGCTCGTACGGGCAGGAATTAAAGTCCAGCTCATCGGCGGTGCAAAAGAAGCGGGGGAACTGGATGCCAAGCGCGCCATAGAAGAAGGGTGGCGGTTGGCGATGGCGGATTTTTGATTTTTGATTGCGGATTGCGGATTGCGGATTATTGCTATAATCCGTAATCCGAAATCAAAAATCCGCAATCAATATTTCTCATTGTGATCCACTACCTCCATCACTGTGCGAAAGGCAGCGAATTTGCCTTCGTAACGCGCTCTGTGTTGTTGCTGGAGCGCGGGCGCAAACTCTTCCTGATAGCGGCGCAGATGCGCCATATCTTTCACGAGGTACTGCACTGTATAAATCTCTGAATCAACGTGTTCGTGTCCGATCAACCTGCTCATCCGGTAGGAGATGAACATTCCGGTGGACATGACGTCGGGGATGTGGGTTTCGCGCATCCAGCGCGCCCATTCTTCGTGCACGTCGAGATCAACAGTGATGGTGACATTGTACAGCAGCATAAGGGATATCAGGAATTTGTATGTCGGGATATTGGAGAACGCGCTACTTGCGTTTTTTCGAGTGTTTTAGCAAAACAACAGATTTTTCACATTTTACCGGAAAATAAACTTTAATCTTGTACCTCCATTGTCCCAGTTCCCGGTTCAAACAGATATTACACATGAAATTCAGGCTACGCACACTTCTACCCTGCCTTGTTCTTCTTTGCAGTCCGCTTGCCATATGGGCGACACACAACCGTGCGGGTGAAATCCACGTGGAGCAAATCGGCCCTCTTACAGTTCGCGTCACCATTATCACCTGGACGAAAGCCAGCAGTGTGAACGCCGACCGCGATACGCTGACGCTCGATTGGGGAGATGGAACCCGTCAGCAGGTGGTGCGTACCAACGGCCCCGGTAACCCGCCTCAGGGCATCGTGTTGCCCAATGACATCAAATACAACACCTATATCGCCGAGCACTCTTACCCCGGTCCGGCGTGGTATACGATCTCTATGACGGACCCCAACCGGAATGCGGGCATTGTGAACGTCAATCCGCCCTCATCGGACAACGTGCCGTTCCACATCGAGACTACTTTCTGGTTTCAGGGATCGCAATTTGGCGGAACCAATACCACACCTTACCTCCTGCAACCGCCCATTGACAACGCCTGCGTCGGCAAGCCTTTCAAACACAATCCCAATGCTTTTGACCCCAACCTCGACAGTCTTTCGTATCAACTCATCGTGCCGCTTCAGGCCCATGGAGTGCCGGTGCCCAACTACAGTTATCCCGACCAGGTGATACCGGGCATCAACAATCAACTGGAACTCAACCCCGTGACCGGTGAGATACTCTGGCAGTACCCGCAAGCGCCGGGCGAATACAACATTGCTTTTATCATCGTCTCCTGGCGCAACGGCGTGCCCATAGATACCACCATCCGCGACATGCAGATCTTCGTGGACGCCTGCGACAACAATCCGCCCGATGTGCAAACCATCAACCAATTGTGCGTTGTAGCCGGCGATACCGTCGAGTTTAAAGTAACCGCCAACGACCCCGATACGGGCGACCTCGTGCAATTGACAGCTTTGGGAGGCCCGCTCAGCACGCCATATAGTCCGGCTACTTTCGACGGCCCGGCGGGCTGGAACCCACCGGTCATTGAAGGAACGTTCCGGTGGATCACTGCCTGCGAACATATCTCCAATCAACAATATTCAGTGGTTTTTAAGGCGGTTGACTCTATCAGCAAGGCAATTCCCCAATTGGCCGATCTGAAAACGGTCAAGATAAAGGTTGTGGGTCCGCCGCCGGAAGACGTACAGGCGAATGCTCAGTTCGGTGAGGTGGAAGTCTCCTGGGAAAAACCCTACATGTGCGACGCTGCTGCCGAAAATTATTTCTATGGATTTTCTGTGTGGCGACGCGAGGGCAGCAATCCGTTTGCGCCCGATAGTTGTACGCCGGGTCTGGCCGGCAAAGGTTATACGGAACTGACCTTTGTGACCAAACAGGTACAAAACGGACGGTACTATTTTAAGGACGTCAACGTGGAGCGTGGCCGCACTTATTGTTACAGAATACTGGCGAAATTCGCCAAGATCTCAGCGGGTGGCTACCCTTATAACCTGGTGGAAAGTCTGGCCTCCGACGAGGTCTGCGTGCAGTTGCCCCGCGATTTGCCGCTCATCACCAATGTCTCCGTTGAAACAACCGATCCGCTCACGGGCAATATGCGTGTCTGCTGGTCGAAACCTGTCGCCGACGACCTGGACACGGTGTTCAATCACGGCCCCTACCGCTACCAGGTGCGCCGGGCACCGGGATTGAATGGCGGTACGCTGCAGGAAATCCCCGGCGCCTCGTTTACAGCCAATGAATTCTGGCAGGCCAACGATACCTGTTTCACCGATATGAACCTGAATACACAGGGGCAGCCGTATCATTTCCAGATTGATTTTTATGTAAAAGGGCTGGGTACGCCGTTGGGCTCCACGAACGAGGCGTCGTCGGTGTTCCTTACAGTCAATTCTACCGACCAGACCAATCTGCTCTCCTGGCAGGCGGACGTCCCCTGGAACAATTACCGCTATGTGATCTTCCGGAAAAACGACTCGACCGGACTATTCGATTCCATTGCTCAAACGACAACCAGCAACTATGCCGATAAAAATCTGATCAACGGAAAAGAATATTGCTATTATGTCCGAAGCGTAGGCACCTACAGCATCGGCGGGGTGGTAAATCCGATCTTCAACAACTCCCAGGAAAATTGCGGCGTGCCGATTGATACGATCCCACCCTGTCCTCCTGTGCTGACCGTTAAGAATCTGTGCGACAGCCAAATCGGCACAGAACCCGACCCTCCCTACGAGAATTATCTTTCGTGGACCAATCCCAATATCACCTGCGCCGGTACCGACGATGCCACTACTTACCGCGTCTGGTACGCACCGACGGAGGGGGAAACGCCCGGATTGCTCGAAGAAATCCAGGGCGCCGATAATACTGCACTCGTTCATGCCCTCGACGACGGCCTGGCCGGGTGCTATGCCGTGTCGGCGGTAGACTCCGTCGGCAACGAAAGTGCGCGGAGCAATATCGTGTGCAAGGACAATTGCCCTCAGTACGAATTGCCCAATGCCTTCACGCCCAATGGCGACGACCAAAACGACGAATTCCGGCCTTTCCCGGGATGGCGCTTTATCAGCCGGGTAGACATGCAGATATTCAACCGCTGGGGCAATCTCGTTTTTGCCACCCAAGACCCGGCCATCCTCTGGAACGGCAAAAATACCGAAGGCAATGACGTGGCCGAGGGCACTTATCTCTATGTCTGTAAAGTCTATGAAAACCGTGTGGGTGGCGAGGTGCTGCGCAGCGAAATCCTGAACGGTTACATCGAGCTGATCAGAGGCGGGAGGTAATGCAAAGCGACTGACAGTCATCTCCTTACTATCGCAAAGGATTCCTAACTTCGCCCCATGCGCCGCCCCCTACCCACCATCGAACAATTCGTGCAAGGCATCCGCTCCGGCAACCGCGTGGTGTTGGGTCAGGCCATCACACTGGTGGAAAGCGCCCGACCCGACCACCAGGCACTGGCGCAGGAAATTATTGCCCTGCTCCTCCAATCAACCGATCACCAATCACCAATCCACCAATCACCAATCCTTCAATCACTAAGAATAGCCGTAACCGGCGCGCCGGGTGTGGGCAAAAGCACCTTTATCGAGGCGCTCGGAACGCTGCTGACCGGGCAAGGACAAAGTGTGGCGGTATTGGCCATTGACCCGACAAGTTCGGTAAGCAAAGGCAGCATACTCGGCGACAAAACACGCATGGAACGGCTTTCGGCCAGCGAATTGGCCTTTATCCGCCCTTCGCCGTCGGGCGAATCGCTGGGAGGCGTGGCGCGTAAAACCCGCGAGACGATCTTGTTGGTGGAGGCCGCAGGTTATGACACGGTTATCATCGAGACTGTCGGCGTGGGGCAGTCGGAGATCGCGGCGCACAGCATGACCGATGTTTTCCTGCTCCTGCTGCTGCCCGGTGCGGGCGACGAACTCCAGGGCATCAAACGCGGTATCGTGGAAATGGCCGATATTCTGGCGGTAAACAAAGCCGATGGCGATCGCGTCAAACTGGCAAACCAGGCGCGCGCCTTTTACCTCAACGCAACACACCTGCTCCCGCCCGCACCGAGTGGTTGGACACCTAAAGTATTGGCTTGCAGCGCCGAACAGGGAACCGGCATTGCAGAGATATGGCAAACCATCCGGGAATACCGCGATTTTACGCTTGCCAATGGTTATCTCCACGAAAACCGGCGGCAACAAGCGGGCTACTGGCTGCGCGAGGCGCTGCAAGCGGGTTTGCACACAGCATTTTTCAGTAATCCCGCCGTCCGGGAAAAATGGGCTGCTGTAGAGCCGGAAGTGCTGGCGGGTAAAATGTCGCCCTTTGCGGCAGCGGAGATGGTGTTGGGGGTGTTTGTCAAGAACCGGTCAGTGGAGGGCAAGTTCGGACATGACTCAGGTTTGTATTAGGATAGGGAATCCCGATTCATCTCCTTTCAATAATCTGACGTGATCAGCAGATCCAGACTCGTGCTTTTCAACTGAAAACGCTCGCCAAGATAAGCATTGGTGAGGCAGCCTTTATAGGTATACACGCCGTTGCGCAGTCCTTCGTGGCCGGTGATGAGCGGCAAAATCCCGCCCGATTCGGCTTTCAGCAGCAAAGAAGTAAGGATATTGCTGATGGCGTCAGAGGCAGTGCCAGCCACACGCGAGGGAATATTCGGCACGCAATAGTGGATCACCCCGTGTTTCACGAAGGTCGGCTTGTCGTGCGTGGTCGTTTCGGAAGTTTCAAAACAGCCGCCCTGGTCAATACTCACGTCTACGATGACCGAACCGGGTCGCATCTGCCGCACAATGTCCTCGGATACTACGATCGGCGAACTCGCCTGCGACGAGTGGATTGCCCCGATGGCGACATCGGCAGTGAGAAGTTGTTCCTTCAGATGGACGGGGTTCACGACCGAAGTATGCAACTGCCGACCCACCTGATTTTGCAGACGCATCAGTTTGTACACGTTATTGTCGAAAATACGCACTTCGGCCCCCAGCCCGAGGGCAGTACGGGTGGCGAATTCCGCCACGACGCCGGCGCCAAGGATGACCACTTTAGCCGGCGGAACGCCCGCGATACCGCCCAACAGCACACCCTTGCCACCCCGCGCCGTCGCCAGCAGGTCGGCAGCGATCAAAATCGCGCTGATGCCCGCGATCTCGCTCATCACGTGCACGATAGGATACATCCTCGTCTGGTCGTCGCGGATATACTCCATCGCTAAGGCAATGACGCGTTTTTTTTGTAACTTGATGATGTAGTTGGTTTCTAAAAGCGGCAGATGGATCGGCGAGATGACTACCTGATTAGGCCGCATCAGGTCCACTTCGTCCAGCATGGGCGGGGCAACCTTGAGCAGCACATCGGCCTGAAAGACCTCCTCGCGACTGTTCGTGACTTTAGCCCTGGCTTCCGAGTAATCCAGGTCGCTGAATCCGGCCTTTTCACCCGCACCCGTTTCCACTACTATGCGGTGGCCATGTGCCGTGAGCGTCGCGACCGAGTGCGGCACCAAGGCCACGCGATTCTCCTGCAAAGTCATTTCCTTCGGAATGCCGATAAACAGCCGTTGGTGCCTGGGATGCACCTCCAGCGTTTCAGTTTGTGTGTGCGGTATGGCGAGTGTTTCCATCGAATGGATGGTATTGGTTGTTGGTTGTTGGTTGTTGGTTATTGGTTATTGGTTATTGGTTGTTGGGGATATAACGAAAGCGGTCATAAGAACCTACAAAATTAGCAGTCGGCGGGAAGTTTCGCCCGTTATTTCGATCTGAATTTTTGCTGCATCCGCAGGAAGCAAAGGTTCTGCCAGTTGCGGCCACTCGATGACGCAGTACCAGGGATCGTACAGCAGGTCCTCGATGCCGATGTCCAGGGCCTCTTTCAGCGACGCCAGACGGTACAGGTCCAGGTGGTAAAACAAGGCTTCCGAGCCGTCTTTCTCCATATAATGATATTGGTTCACCAGTGAAAAAGTCGGGCTGGCGGTCGTTTCCCGCACACCGAGATACCTGCAGAGCGCCTTGACGAAAGTCGTTTTGCCCGCCCCCATGTCGCCATACAGCGCAATTTTTCGCCGGCCGGCAAGGGCTTGCAGCACGCGGGGAATGCTGGCATCGAGTTCGGGAAGGGAGTGAATGAGGATTTCCATAAACGGGGTGCAAAAGTATAATTAATGCCGTGTTTCTATTGAAAATCCTGAATTTCGCCCCACATGAACTACTCCATCTCCGACATTCAGAAGATCACCGGCGCGGTTTGGCTGAAACAGGCAGATCCCGCGGCAACGACCGAGCAAATTTTACTCGACAGCCGTCACATCATCGCTCCCACTGTCTCCCTGTTTTTCGCCCTGGCCGGAGCCCGCCACGACGGGCACCGCTATTTGCCCGAGCTTTATAAAGCCGGCGTGCGCAATTTTGTAGTCAGTCAACAGGTCGAAGTTGCGAATTACCCGGAGTCGAACGTCCTACAAGTCCGCAATTCGCTGGATGCCCTGCAGTTGCTGGCCGCGCATCACCGGGCGCAATTTCACATCCCTGTCGTCGGCATCACAGGCAGCAACGGCAAGACGGTGGTGAAAGAGTGGCTTTACCAATTGCTCGCGCCGGATTTCAACATCGTGCGAAGCCCTAAAAGTTACAATTCGCAGGTGGGAGTGCCATTATCGGTATGGCAAATGCGACCTGAACACACGATGGCGCTGTTCGAGGCAGGTATTTCGCAGCCGGGCGAGATGGAGCGCCTGGCGCGCATCATCCGACCGACCATAGGGATATTTACCAACATCGGACCGGCACACCGCGAGGGTTTTTCTTCAAAAATGCAAAAAACCGAAGAAAAAATGCGCTTGTTCGCCGGGGTTGAAACCTTGATCTATTGCAGCGACTATGAAACCATTGAAACGGCCGTGAAGTCTTCGAACCTTGCGAACCGCAGTTATTCCTGGTCGAAAACAGGCAAGGCAGCCGATTTTCAGATTGCCGAAATTCAACCTCTACCGGGTGGGGCCACGCGTATCTCAGGCGTGTTCTCAAACCTGAACAGCACATCGGCACAAGCCCAAGAGATCAATACCGGACGGAGTTCTCAATCCCAAATCCGCAATCCGCAATCCCAAATCCGCAATCCCAAATCCGCAATCGAAATCCCTTTTTCCGACGCCGCGAGCATCGAAAATGCCATTCATTGCTGGGTGTTGTTGCATCTGACCGGCATCCCGCAGGAGCAGATCGCTGTCCGGATGCGGCGGCTGGAGCCGGTGGAAATGCGGCTCGAACTCAAAGCGGGCATCAACCGCTGCACGTTGGTCAATGACTTCTACAACAACGATCTTGCGTCGCTGCGCATCGCGTTGCAGTTTGCTGCCCAACAGGCACGGGCGGGCAAATTCACCGTGATCCTCTCCGACATCCTGCAAAGCGGACAGGATAAAGATCAGTTGTACGAAAAAGTGTCATCGGCGATCAAGGAACAAGCGGTGACCCGGCTCATCGGCATTGGCTCGGAAATAACGGCGATCCGGCAAAAACTGCCTCCGGACTTTGAATCCGCATTTTTTGCGGATACCGATACCTTTTTGCAGCAATTCCACAATATGGAATTTCGCGATGAATTGATATTGTTGAAAGGCGCCCGCCCGTTCGAGTTCGAACGCATCGCCCGCAGGCTGGAACAAAAAGCGCACAAGACCATATTGGAAGTAAACTTAACTGCTTTGATTCACAACCTCAACGTTTACAACCGTTTGTTGCGCCCCGGCACTAAAATGCTGGCGATGGTAAAAGCGGCGGGTTACGGCAGCGGTTCGGCGGAATTGGCTAAATTGCTTGAATTCCATAAAGTAGACTATTTGGGGGTCGCCTATGCTGACGAGGGCATTGAATTGCGGCATGCCGGCGTCAATTTGCCCATCCTTGTCCTGAATCCCGAACCGGCCAGTTTTGACGCTTTGTACCGTTTCCGGCTGGAACCGGAAATATACAGTCTGCCGCTGCTGGACGAACTCGTCCATTTTTCCGGAAAAACGAAACGGCTTGCCGTCCATTTGAAATTGGATACGGGCATGCACCGCCTCGGCTTCGAACCGGCCGACATGCAGGCGCTTGCCGAACGGCTGCGGCAATTCCCCAACCTCGAAGTCCGCTCCGTCTTTTCGCACCTGTCGGCCAGCGACGCACCGCAGCACGATGCTTTCACGCACCGGCAGGCAGCGGCATTTACCGAAATGTTCGGGCAGATCACCGATGCGCTCGGCTACGTTCCGTTGCGTCACATTGTCAATACCGGCGGCATCGCGCGTTTCCCCGAATACCATTTCGACATGGTACGGCTCGGCATCGGCCTCTACGGCATTGATTCGAGCGGCTTGCAGGATCAACTCCGCGTCGTCAATACCCTCAAGGCAACCATCAGCCAGATCAAAAATATCCCGCCCGGCGACACCGTGGGTTACAACCGCAACAGCGGCATTCTCGAGCATGACCGGCGCATTGCCACGATCAGCATCGGTTATGCCGATGGCCTGTTGCGTTTGGCGGGTGGCGGGCGCTATGGCGTGTTGATCCACGGCCAAAAAGCGCCGACCATCGGCAACGTCTGCATGGACATGACGATGGTGGATGTGAGCGATATCCCCGCCGCCCGCGAAGGCGATGAAGTGATCATTTTCGGTGAAAACCCGCCGGTGCAGGAATTGGCCGCTTGCCTGCAAACCATTCCATACGAGGTGTTCACGAACATTTCGGAGCGGGTGAAACGGGTGTATTGGCAGGAGTGAGGCAGGGGGCAGTGGGCAGGGGGCAGGGGCAGGGGGCAGTGGCAGGGGCAGTGGCAGTAGCAGTGGCAGTAGCAGTGGGCAGTGGCAGTGGCAGTAGCAGTGGCAGTAGCAGTGGGCAGGGGGCAGTGGCAGTAGGCAGTTTATTGAAGGCGTTTATTATTGGAATTGTAAAAACTTAGGCAGGGGCAGCGCCCCGAAAAATTTGTAGTGATTTGTGCACAAAATCTACCATGGAGGGGCAGCGCCCCGGAATATGTTTCGGGGGAATTGTCCCTCCACGAAATAATGTCGGTCTTTCTGCTACAAATTTTTCGGGGCGCTACCCCTGCCTAAGTTTTTACTTGGAATTAATTTTATCTTTGCGGCGTTCAATCGGGCAGTTGCAAACTGCAAACTGCAAACTGAACAAGGGCCCGTAGCTCAGGCGGTTAGAGCAGCTGACTCATAATCAGACGGTCGCGGGTTCAATTCCTGCCGGGCCCACATTGATTTTCAACGGCTTATGCGAATTGGTTTCGCATGGGTCGTTTTTATTTGCATACAATTTGGAAAAAAGGACGTTTATATTGCGCAAAATAAGGGCAATTAAAGATGAGATGGTCTAATTTTTCCGCACACAAAACTCTCTTAAATTTGTGTCAAGATGGAAAAACAAACGAACATCAAAACAGGACGTCGGAAGTACGATGAAGGCTTCAAAACCGAAGCGTTACGAATGGTCAATGGCGGTCGGAGTGTGCCGGATGTTGCCCGATCGTTAGGTATCAGCGAAAACCTGTTGTACAAATGGCGCGCAGAACAAAAATCTTCGTATTCGCCGGAAGAATCCAGTCGTGACGCCGAAATGGAACAACTGCGCAAGCAATTACGGCAGGTTGAAATGGAGCGGGACATTTTAAAAAAAGCCTTGGCTATCTTCGGACGGACGACATGACGCTGCTGTATAAGGTCATCCAGGTACTATCGAGCGAATTTGCTGTGAGAGTCTTGTGTGGAGTTCTAAGTGTTTGTTTTAGTTCGTTTTATACTTGGAGACGCGGCGATAGTTTTCGTCCCAGTGCAGCCAGAGTGAGATCGGCCGAGCAGGTAAAAAAGGTTTTTACCGAACATCGACGTCGCTATGGGGCCCGACGCATCAGCAAGGAATTGCAAGCACAGGGCTTGGCGATCGGTCGCCATAAAACGACCACGTTAATGCGACAACAGGAATTGAAGGCTATACAACCCAAGCGCTTTGTGCCTAAGACAACAAACTCGAATCATCGCCTGGGACGTAGCCCAAATTTGCTCCTGGATCGGCAGGCGCCGAGCCGTCCGGGTGAGGTTCTGGTAGGTGACATCACGTATATCCCACTGACCAACGGCTCGTTTCTGTACCTGGCTTGTTGGCAGGATATGTTCAGTCGAGTCATTGTAGGATGGGAATTAGCCGATCACATGCGAAGTATTTTGGTTGAAAACGCATTAAAGAAAGCAATTAACCGCAAAACCTTGCCAAAAAGGCTGCTTGTACATAGCGACGGTGGTGGTCAGTATGCTTCTGAAGCGTTCCGAAACCTGCTCAGGCAGCACGAGTTTTTGCAGAGTATGACCCGCAAAGACAACCATTATGACAATGCTATGGGAGAAAGTTTATTTAGCCGATTTAAGGCTGAATTACTGGAAAAAGGAGCCTTTAATGGCTTTGACGACGCCTACACCGAGATTTTTGAATACATCGAACTATACTACAACCGAAAACGCCGACATTCGGCTATCGGATACGAAATACCTGAACTGTTTGAGCAAAAATGGCATGCTGCGCAAACTTCTAAGCCAGCCTGATCAATGAACTTTGAACCCTAAAATCAAACCAACCGAACCTTATCTCTTTACAGAAAAGTGTGCGGCGAAATTGAGCCACCTCATTTTTCATGGAATTGAAATGGGAAATAAAAAGCCAAAAACCCGAAGCGGCGCGGGACGATCTTTTGCGGCGATTGATGAGCGGGGTGATAGCCGTAGGAGGACTACTAAGAGTAAAAATTTTTACTTTTTTTCTTAAAATAAATAATTTTAACTTTTAAGTAAATTTGTTTTATCTTATTTTCATATTTTTGCCCTGTTATGGCAAAAAAAAATCTGTTACCACCCTTTTCCGAAGAACTCATCATCGAGCGTTTGCGTTTTGAAAACCCGTGGTGGGTGAGCGGCGCCACCGACGAGGAATACCGGGCCTTCAAACACCGGCAGTATTTTTCGTTGTTTCAGCCTTTAGTGGAGGAAACTGATGTACGGCGTGCGGTTGTGCTGATGGGGCCTCGCCGGGTAGGCAAGACGGTGATGCTGTTCCACTCCATGCAAGCACTGCTGGACAAAGGGATTTCGCCCCGGCAAATCCTGTATGCCAATATTGAAAATCCGGTGTACAACAACATTCCGTTGGAACACCTCTTCCAATTGGCCCGCAAAGCAACGGGCAACACGAATGCAAAAGGCTGGTTTGTTTTTTTTGACGAAATCCAGTATTTGCGGGATTGGGAAGTTCATCTTAAAGTGCTGGTGGACAGCTACCCCAACGCCAAATTTATCGCAAGCGGTTCGGCAGCGGCGGCACTCAAACTCAAAAGCGCAGAAAGCGGGGCAGGGCGGTTCACAGATTTCATGCTTCCACCGCTCACTTTCCATGAATATATTTTCCTGAAAGGTCTCGACCACCTGATGATACAGGTGCCGATGGATTGGCAAGGCAACCTCCACCGCTTTTTCTCAACCATCAATATTAAGGAACTGAACAATCATTTCATTGATTACATCAACTACGGCGGCTACCCGGAAGTGATATTTTCCGATAAAATCAGGTCGAATCCCGGTAGGTATATTCGCAGCGATATAGTGGATAAAGTGCTGTTGCGCGATTTGCCAAGTCTCTACGGTATTCAGGATGTACAGGAAATGAACTCGCTGTTCACGACATTGGCCTATCACAGCGGCAACGAAGTTGCGCTTGATTCGCTGAGCAAAGCGAGCCATGTAGAAAAGCACATGCTTAAAAAATACCTGGAGTATTTGGAAGCGGCCTTTCTTATCCGCATCATTCACCGGGTTGATGATAATGCAAAACGCTTTCAAAGGGCCAATTTTTTCAAAATCTATCTTACCAATCCATCCTTGCGGAGTGCCTTGTTTGCTCCGTTACAAGCCACTGATGAACATGTCGGCAACATGGTAGAAACTGCTATTTTTGCTCAATGGATGCACCGCGATTGGTTTACTCCCTGGTACGCAAGATGGAAAGATGGCGAAGTGGACATGGTAGGTATTGACGAAAAGAAACTGAAACCCCAATGGGCTTTGGAAATCAAGTGGAGCAATCGTTTTTATGAAGCAGCGGGTGAGTTGAAAAGTTTGGTCCAGTTTTGCCAAAAAAATAATTTGCGCTCCGCACTTGTAACCACTCTGGACAAAGAAGGGACAATCCCCCTGCAAGATATTACTTTGCATTTTGTTCCGGCGTCCGTATATGCCTATGTTGTCGCATATAATACCCTCGAACAAAAAAGAACGAAATAAAGGCAATGCCCTGCGCCTACTCTGAAGACAATCTCATCGAGCAAACCGCCGTCGGCATTTTCAAGGAATTGAAATGGGAAACGGCCGGCGAACTCAACATTCAGTGCCCTTTTTAAAATAACCGGCCATGCAACTTTTACTCGACGACATACGCGGCATCATCGCACAGGCGCGGGAGCGTGTGGTTCGCTCGGTCAACCACGAACTGACCGTTGCCTATTGGCATATCGGCAAGCGCCTGGTGGAAGAAGAGCAGGGCGGACAGGAGCGGGCGGAGTACGGCAAACGGCTGGTGACGGAAATCGGACAACAACTGACACAGGAATTCGGGAGCGGCTTTTCGGCCAACAACTTGTGGCGGATGAAGGACTTTTATCTGCGATTCCCGATTCTTGACGCACTGCGTCAAGAATTGACCTGGACACACTACCGCCTGCTGGTGAAGTTGGACGATGCCCAAAAACGGGAATTTTATATCGCGGAGGCCATCAAAAACGCCTGGTCGGTGCGCCAGATGGAGCGCCAAATCAACAGCCTGCTCTACGAACGCCTGCTGATGAGCCAGGACAAGGAAAGTGTGCTGGCTGTCGCCAAAGGCGAGCGCCGGCCCACCCACCCGCACGAAATCATCAAGGACCCGACGGTGCTGGAGTTTTTGGGCCTGAAACCGCAGGCTGCTTACTATGAAAGTGATTTGGAGCAAGCCATTATCACACATTTGCAGGAGTTTTTGCTGGAACTGGGCAACGGATTTTCGTTTGTGGCGCGGCAAAAGCGCATCATACTGGGCGGCGACGAGTTCAAAATTGACCTTGTTTTTTACAACCGCCTGTTGCAGTGTTTCGTGCTGTTCGACATCAAAATTGACAAGATCACACACCAGGACCTGGGGCAGTTGCAGATGTACGTCAACTTCTACGACCGCGACGTAAAAGCCGATTTTGAAAATCCGACCATCGGTGTCTTGCTGTGCGCCGACAAAAACGACATCGTGGTGCGTTACTCGCTGCCGGAAAACAACCTGCAGATTGTCGCCTCGAAATACCAGTTGCACTTGCCCACCGAAGCGCAACTCCGCGAAGAAGTGCAAAAAGAATTGGAACGGTTTTCGACAGATGAGCCTGAATAATCAAGTGAAAACGAATAGATTATGCCCTACGCCTATTCTGAAGACAATCTCATCGAGCAAACCGCCGTCGGCATTTTCAAGGAATTGAAATGGACGACGGCCACCCTTTCCGCTTCGTCATTGTATGCGCCATGTGGCTGACGGGCTTCGATGTGAAAAGCCTCTCTACGCTGTACCTCGACAAGCCGATGAAATCGCACACCCTGATGCAAACCATTGCAAGGGCCAACCGCGTACACGACGAACAGAAAAACAACGGTCTCATTGTTGACTACATCGAAACCTACAAAGCCTTGTTGGAGGCGTTGGCGATTTATGCCATTGGCGGCGACAAAGGACAGCCGGGCGAGGGCGGCGACATCGAAGCGCCCGTGAAACCCCTCGAAGACCTCATCGCCGACCTGAAAGAAACCATCGGAGCGACGGTGGCATTTTTGAAAGAGGTGGATTTCGATTTGAGCGACGCTATAAAAAGCGAAGGTGTTTACAAGATTGCAGCCATCCAGCGCGGCGTGAACGCCGTCTGCATCAATGACGAAAGCCGCAATAAATTCGGCGTGTTGGCGCGGGAGGTTTTCAAAAAATACAAGGCATTGTTCCCCGATTCCGCTGTGTATGATTTCCAGCCGCAACGGGATGCCATCAACGCCATTTATGCCGTCATCTACCGTAACGAGGAGGAAGCCGATATTTCCGCCGTCGTGCGGCAAGTGCAGGCGGTGGTGGACAAGTCCATCGAAAGCCTGAACATCGCCCTGGAGCCGGTGGAGGGCTACGGTAACCGGGTGGATTTGAGCGGTTTGGATTTTGAGCGCATCGAAAAGGAGTATTTGAAATTGGGCAGCAACCAGGCGGTCGCCGTGCAATCGCTCAAAGACCGGGTGGAAGAAAAACTCAACCGGATGATCCGGGATAACCCTTTCCGGGTGGATTATTACGAACGCTATCAGCGCATCATCGAGGAGTACAACACGGGCAAAGAGTACGGGGCCATCAAAGAGATTTTCGACCAGTTGGTCGGCTTCTATGGCGACCTGAGCAACGAAGAAAAACGGGCAATGCGCGAAGACCTCAACGAGGAGGAATTGGCGGTGTTCGATATGTTGGGCAGGGACAAAAAAATCAGCGACAAGGAAAAAGCGGAATTGAAAGACATCGCCAAAGAACTATTGGAGCGGCTCAAAGAGAAGGAGTTCAAAATCATTCATTGGCCGGACAAGGAACAAACTGCGTCCGCCGTGCGGGTTGTTATCAAAGATCACTTGTTCAACAAACTGCCGTACCCGGTTTTTGAGGAAACCGACATCGAAGAAAAAACGGAGGTGCTGTTCGACTTTTTTAAGGTGCGTTATGCGGGGGGAATAGCGGCGTGAGGAGGCGCAAACGTCAGAATCATCCCGAAGCATTGGCCATCGCCGAACACCCGGGATGGCCAATGTTTTTATTCGCAAGTTCTAAAAATGCAAGTTTCCGGTCTCATTGTTTCGGCAACGGCCACTTCTTCGGTTTTGGCAGCGGCGGCTCGGTGGTCAGGTAGCGGTCTTGTTTTGCGTAGGGGATCGCGATCGGTGTGCCTAGTTTGGTTTCAACCCAAACGGTCGCTTCGTCGGCATTGACGCCTCCGGGTTTCAGGGTGCTGTGGATCACTTTGACACGTGAGTTTCCGGGTTTGTAGGTCAGTTCGTCGCCCACGTGGTAATTCAGAACGGTTGCCATTTTGAAAAAATTTAAGGGTTTGTGGCAATATCGCCGGGTGATATGAATGGTTTGACGAGGCTCTCTCATAAGCCGAATCAAACAATATTATTACCGCTTGGCTGTAAAGTCGTATTTCAGTCCCCAGTATTCCTTGATGACCATTTTCACCGAGCCGACGGAGACGGGCGTTTCAATCAGGAGCGGGATACGGTTTTGATCGTCAGAGACCCACACCGTCATTTTAGCGTCCGCATTGAACACTTCGCCGGCGATGACATCCGGCTGGAATTTCATCGTATCGTACTTGCCCATCCCGTATACCTTTTTCTTGGCTTCTTTACCTAAATACCTCATTTTCAGAGGGAATTCTTCCTTGTCCATAAAGATCCTGAACGGGATGCTGTGGCCGGCCTGCTTGTCGGAGAGGTCGTAATTGCGCAGGTTATACAGGCTGGAAAGCACATCGTGGACACAATCCTGTACTGTATGTTCGGTTTTGGTCTCAGGCTCTCCTTTCTTTTTGGCCCGCCAAACCGTCATTTTACGCGCACTTTGATTAAAAGAAATTTTTTCGAAAATGTGGTAATCGCCCTCGTTCACACTGCGTTCGGAATAGTTGGGCAGCAACGTATTTTTATCCACCCAGGAATTGTATTCGTCCCGGACGGAGAAAAACCATTCATAAGAAGAATAGGTGGTGCCGATGGCCTGGTAGTGCCACTGATTGCCTTCATCATATATCTTGAAAACGACCTCGCCGGCGGGTACCCATACAAAATTGAGGTTATAATAAATCTTGTAGGTGATCTTTTCGCCGTTTTGGAAAGTGTTGTTCGTATTGATACAAGGCTCAGGAATAGTATCCTGAGCGGGCGGTTGCGGCACGTATGGCACGGTGAATGCCATAAGGAAAATACTGAACGCGAGGGTCATGGGTTTAATCGTCTTCATATCCCAGTGATTTGGTGATGTTGACGGAAAAGAGTGTAAAAGTACCAATCAACGCGGGCAAAATCAGGTTTATTATCCACAGAACGAAGGTAGTGGAAAGACTGCTGATCTCATTTGCACCAAAATGCGACCATATAAAAACTGCCAGGCTTCCTCTGACCAATAATCCCGCCAATGCAGGCAGGGGCACAACGGTTTGGAGCAGAAAAATAGTCGCAATCCCCGCATAACCCGCTGCAAACCCGGTTGTTATCCCAAAAAATCGGAGCAGTAAAAAATACTGAGACGAATATACGGCATACCGGAATGCGGACCAAAGCAACACATGAGTCAGATCGCCCGGGCTGATTTTTTCTAAAAACCGTACCTCCCGGGTAAAGGATTCCCAACGCCGCAACACCGGAATGCGCAGGGCAATCGGGACAATGAGCCGGATGTTAAAAAAATAATAAAAAAGTATGGCCAACGAAACGTATGCCGCACAGAGGCTGTAAAATTGCATCCCACTGCTCCACCCCAATGCCACTCCGGCAAACCAAATACCTCCCAGAGCGCCGCCTGCCAGCAGGACAATATACTGGCCCAGGCTTCCCACTACGTTTGCCATCAAAGCTTTCCATTGATTTTCGGGTTGCACGAACAGGATACGCCCGCCGTACTCGCCTACCCGGTTGGGGGTGAATACGGCGAAACTGTTACCGGCCAGCACAGCTTTTAATGCCCGCCCATGCGACATGGTCTCATGCCGTGCGATGAAAGGCCGCCACTTCTGAACTTCTGCCAGCCAATTGAAAGGAACAAGCAACAGAGCACTGCAAAGCCACCAGCCGTTCGCTTTATCCACCTGACTCCAGAATGCGGCGGAAATATCGTCCAGATTGTTTTTTCCCGAAAGTTCATGGTACAGCACCGCGGAAGGCAACACGATCACCATAACCTTGAACAGGTTGTTTATCAACCGCTTGTGGAGCGTTATTTTCCCGGCAACTGCCTGAAGGGCACTGGAAAAAGTCATGGAGATACAAGCATTTGCAGAAAGATATCAAATCTCCTGCCTTATTTTGATCGGAACAAAAATGGGCAACCCACCCGAAAGTGAATTGCCCATTTGATAGCGGAATAGAATAAATTAATAGCCGGCGTCTTTATTGCCCTGCATCTTGCCGCCTCTTCCTGCTTCCGGGCCTTCCGGACGCGCCATTTCGGTTTCGCCTTTGGCGACGCGGAATTCCACGCGACGGTTGGTGGCGTTGGCACCGTTCACCGGCACGATGGTGGAAGATTCGCCTGCCCAGTTGAGAATCAGACGGTTGCGGTCAATGCCGTGTTGCGACACGAGGAAATCAATAGCCGCTTTGGCGCGGTTGTACGACAGCACGTTGTTGTAACCTTCAGAACCGCGGTGATCGGTGTTGCCGATGGCTACTACTTTGAGCGTCGGGTTTTGTTTCAGTACGGTAGCCACCTGGTACAGTTTTTCATACTCGCTGTAGCGGAGTGCATAGCTGTTGTACGCAAAGTTGGCGTTCGGGAAGAACCAGTCGTTGGACTTGGGTTCCGGGAATTTGATGGCGGCGATTTTAGCGTCAACGATGCGATTGACATCGGATTCAGTGGTGTATTTCGGCACACCCTGAGCCACGCCGTTGGCGTCAACTGAGTAGCCCGGAGGAGAGTAGGGCTCCTTGTCTTTGTAGTCGGGCACTTTGTCTGCGTCGCTGTCCATCGTCACACCTTTGGTATCTACGCGGGCGCCTGCCGGGCTGTTGTCTTCGTCGTCAATGGCGTCAATGATGCCGTCGCCGTCGGTATCGGTCGGATCATAGATCGGACGGGCTTCCAGAGCGGTGATGGCTTCGCCCACCATGCTCATCGGGTTGGCCCAGTAGAGCGGCTCCGATTTTTTCAGGCCGGTTTTCTTGTCGGTACCACCGAGGTTGAAATTGAGCGAGAGGTGCGGGAATTGCAGCACGTCGCGGTAGGTAGTTACGCTGCGGTTGAAGTTTTCGTCGCTGTCGAGCAGGTCGGCATTGCCACCGAAAACGGTATAAATGGTGTGTTCGAGGCCGATGTTGAAGCGCGGGCTGATGCGGTAGGCGATTCCGGCGCCGAGTTCGAGGTGGCCGTTCGTAGTACCATCCAGTTCGCCCGTGGAGGGAGCGGAGGGATCGGACTGGTCAATGTTCTCGTATTCCGTGCTGTAATTGTCCACGCCAACACCTGCAAATACATTGATCAGGAGTTTGCGGTGGGGTTTGTTGAAGCGGAAGTTATTGACCGCCACCACAACCTGTGCATTGCCGGAAACCCAGGTATTCTTGGAATTTTTGGTGTCCTGTTCGTTTTCAGTCGCGAAATAATTGGCGCCAAAACGAAGCGAGAAGATATGGTCGAGCGATTTGCGTACGTGCAAGCCGCCACCAAAGCCAGGGAATTTGGCGTCAATGTCGCCAACAACGAAGGGCAGACCCAAGTCTACGCCCAGTTCCCATTGGTCGGCAGGGGAAAACGAGCGGTATGTGCCCGTCGGAGCTGCTTCCTGTGCGCTGAGCGCATAAGAAACAAGAACAAAAAAGAGAGCAGAGGATAATTTTCTAACCGTCATAGGGTCACTGCTTTTAGAATGAATGAATGTTAACAGTTTTGTAATTGTTTTTGGAAAGGATTGTTCAAAAGAGCCTTGGTTCTTCGGGTTTTCGGGCGCAAGTTCCCACAAGTTTTTGAAAAAGAGGCATTAAACCCCTAATTTTCTCAGCGCCAAATATAGGGCGTTGGTAGAAATTCGGCGGGGAATTGGGTTTATTTTTAATACTTCCTCCAAAGCGCGGCGTATCGTCGCCGAAATATCGCTGAAGATGGCTTGGTCGGTCATTACTGCATCGGGTTGCATCAGATAAGCAAAAACCCGTGCCATGCCGCAATTGGCAATGAAGTCCGGTATAACGCCGGTGTGCTCATCGGCATACCGGGCCGTAGGTCCGAAGAACACCTCGTCGTCCACAAAGGGAACATTGGCGCCGCAGGCAACAACTTCTGTGCCGCCTTTCAAAAGCATATCCATTTGTTCCGGCGTCACCAATTTGGAAGCGGCGCCCGGAATAAAAATATGTGCGCCCAATTTCCATATCTTCTCATTTATTTCGTTGAAAGGCAGCAAGTTGGGCGCATTTAATTTGTTGCCTTTTTTGGTATTGAAAAGATGTTTTACCTCTTCCAAGGTAAGTCCCTGGGGGGTGAGCAATCCTCCTTCGCGATCAATGATGCCAATAATCTTCACTCCTTCTTTGGCAAGATAACAAGCCGCCGTGGAAGCTACATTGCCCCAGCCCTGAATGATGGCGGTCTTGCCCGAAGGTGAAATTTTGTAGTACAGGTCGTAAAAATGCCGCACCGACTCGGCAACTCCATAGCCGGTAATCAGGTCCGCTACAGCGTATTTGTCCGGCCCTCCTTCGGGCACGTACTCGGGGTCTTCCACGATTTTGGTGCAGCCATAGCGAAGCTGCCCTATGATGTTGATTTGTTGACCTTCAGATGGTTTCAGGTGACCCTTGACGATGCCCTCCTGCGGATGCCAGAGCCCAAGGTCTTCGGTGAGTGGCACTACGTCCTTGATCTCGTCCACATTCAGGTCGCCACCCGTACCGTAATAGGACTTCAGGATCGGGAGTACGGCGCGATACCAACGCCCCAGTACTTCCAGGCGCCGGGGATCCGTAGGGTCAAAATTGATACCGCTTTTGGCGCCTCCGATGGGTGGCCCGCACACGCTGAATTTGATTTCCATGACTTTCGCCAGTGAAATTACTTCTTCGCGGGTCAGCCCTTTGCGCATACGTGTACCGCCGCCGGCTGCGCCGTTGCGCAGCGAATTGATCACGATCCAGCCTTCCGCGTCGGTTTCCGTATCATGCCATTCGAATACAATTTCTGGTCGTTCGGCTTTGTACCTGTTCAGCAAATCTTCCATGTATTGTGGTGGTGTTCAGGTCATTAAGGGTGTTGAAAGTCGTTTGCAGCCTCCCCTTTCGGAGGCCCTTTCCGGTTGGGCGGCGCAAAAGTAGAGAAAAACCGTATGGAAAAGCCATTTCAAAAAACTCTTTACTTTTCGGCTGAAAAAAGTGCGTTGAATGGCGCTGCATCTTTTGTTCTTATGCTTCAAAACTGGCTCAAACCCCTGTCCGCTTCCTTTCTGAAATCATTGGAACCGCTTCCGGCGACGCATTTCGGAAAAAATATATTGATTGCCAAAGACGATCTGCCGGATCTAAAAAAGGTGAAAGTGGCATTGATCGGCGCAGGTGAGAAAGAAGCGAATGCCGTTCGGGATTGCCTGTACCGAACAGTGTCCGCTTTTCCGAAGGGGACGGTAGCCGACCTCGGCAACCTGCGAAAAGCGGAAGCATCGCTGTTGATCCCGGTATTGTACGAATTGCTGAGTGGCAAAGTGTTACCCATCGTCATCGCCGGCAACGATGATATGGCCCGCGCGCAGTTTTTTGCTTATCAGGATGCCAAAGCCCTGGTCAATATGGTTGCGGTGGACGAACAGCTTCGGTTTGGGAACAAAGAAGAAGTGTATTCGCCTTTGCTTTCGCCCCTTCATCCATTGCTGTTCAATTTTGGCCTCGTTGGCTTTCAGGCGCACCAAACGCCCGCCGATGCAGTAAAATTCTTACAAAACAACTATTTCGATATGGTTCGGCTCGGGCGGTCGCGGGCGGCCATCGAAGAAACGGAACCCGTCATTCGCGACGCCGACCTGCTGGCATTCCACCTCGGCGCCTTGAAACAAAGCGAAGCCCCCGGCGTATCTTCCGCTTCCCCTTCCGGATATTTCGCCGAAGAAGCCTGCCAATTGTGCCGCTACGCCGGCATGAGCGACAAGTTGACTTCTTTCGGCGTTTACGGCTATCGGCCCGACCGCGACCGCGACGTGCAAACAGCCCAGGTTGCCGCTCAAATGATCTGGTACTTTCTGGAAGGTTTTTTTAACCGGAAAAATGATTTTCCCGCTTCCAAAGCCGGTCTGACGGAGTATATCGTCGCCTTCCGGCAATTGCATTACCAGCTTACTTTCTGGAAAAGCGCAAAAAGCGGACGGTGGTGGATGCAGGTGCCCGTGGTGACAAAGAAAAGACACGAGCGTCACCGGCTTGTCCCTTGTTCGTACCAGGATTACCAATCGGCTTGCCGGGAGGAACTTCCGGAGCGTCTGATGCAGGCATTGCAGCGGTTTGGGTAGGATCACACCTTGAAATCGAGCAGTATTTCTTTCACATCGGCTTGAAAATCGGCCTCGTCGTTGTCGCAAAAGGCCACTTCGACGGGCAACACGAATACCGGCAATTGATTGGTTCGCAGAAAATCCTCGTGCAATTCGAGGCGCACGGCATCCTTTTCCGTGGTCAGAATGATCTTATTGCGGTGAGGCAACGCCTCAAACCGCCGGAGCAGGTCCAGCAGATCGGATTCATCGAAGTAGTGATGGTCTTCGAATTCCAGGGTTTGAACCGAGCCCGTTTCACCACCCAGATATTGCAACAAATAATCGGTGTTGGCGATGGCACTGACGAGCAGCACGTGTGTTTCCAGATCGAGCGGACGGCGCTCACCGGGATTTGACAAGGCATAGGGTTGACCGTATTGGTAACGGGAAAAATAAACGCGTTGGCGCGGGTAAGGGTCAATTTCCATCAACATTTCATAGCGCTGGTGAGGCGTGAGATCCGGAGGGCATTTTGTGACGATAATAACATCGGCGCGGCGGTAGCCGAAACGCCATTCGCGCAGCCGCCCGGCAGGCAACAGCCAGTCGCGGGTAAAAGGGCGGTTGAATTCTGTGAGCAGGATATTCAACATCGGCGTAACCGCCAGGTGTTGAAAAGCGTCGTCGAGCAAAACGCACTGCGTTTCAGGGTTGCGCTTGACCAATTCCGGCACTCCGAGTGCCCGGCTTTCGCAGACACTGATGGGGATGTCCGGAAATTTTCGTTTGAACTGAAGCGGTTCGTCGCCCACCTGCTCTGCATTGTCAATCACCGTTACGGGGCGATAACCCATGGTCTTGCGACCGTATCCCCGGCTCAGCACCGCTACCCCGATATACCGGTCGAGCCAACGGAGCAGGTACTCGATGTGCGGCGATTTGCCCGCACCGCCCACCGATAGATTGCCGACAGACACCACAGGCAGGTCGAAACGAACGCTCCGAAGCGCCCCCACCCGGTAGAGCAGGTTGCGGATGCCCACGCCAATGCCATAAAGCAAAGCAAGCGGGAGCAGCAGCACACGGATGACGATATCTTCGGACATGGCTGGTTGGTGATTTGTTGATGCGGGTATTCGGGGTTTTTTAGATAAGGGGGATTTGTTGATGCGGTTATCATATCGCCAAATACCCGCATCAACAAATCCCCAATGAAAAACAAAAATCCCGAAGGCAACTAACCCTCGGGATCCTGTTTGTGGTACCTCCCAGAATCGAACTGGGGACACATGGATTTTCAGTCCATTGCTCTACCATCTGAGCTAAGGCACCAGCCTGCCTGGAAAAGCGGGGCAAAGGTAAAACGATTTTTTGCAAACAAGAAAGGGGGAATTGCGATTTTTTAAAAAATTACCGCACTGACAATTGGATATTCAATACCGGACGTTGAACATTTGGCGTTGAAAACCCATCCACTCAGGTCTTCTATCTGCTATCCCAATCGTATGTTTTCCAATTATTTAGCCTCTCCTTTCGTCTTTCTTTCGCTCTATTTCCTGTACATGGCGTGGAAGGTCAACAGCGATTACGCTGTTTGGTTGATCCCTTTTGTCCTGATCGCCACACTGATCTACATCTTTTCTCCACAAATCAATTGGTGGTGGTACAGTCGCCGCCCGCCGAAACTGGAAGCGGGGCTGACAACGATGCTGGAAAGGTTCTCCGGCTTTTACCGACAACTTTCCCCGGACGATCAACAAAAGTTTCGGGGCCGTATAGCGCTGTTTCGCATGGGAACCGACTGGGAACCCATTGCCTTCGAAGAAGAAGCTGTCCCGCCGGACGTGCAACTTGCACTCGCCGCACAGGCAGTTTTGCTCACCTTTTATCGCAATACGTTTCTGTTTGAAAAATTTGAAAAAGTCATCGTCTATCCCAAGCCTTTCCCGACTCCGGAATATCCTTTCGACCACGCTTCCGAGTTATACGAACCCGACGGTTGCCTGCTTTTTTCGGCAGAACAGGTGATGCAGGCATTTGCCAATCCGGCCCAATGGTACAATGTGGCGTTGCATGAATACGCCAGGGCCTTCATATTAACCTATCCGAATGAGCCATACCCGGTTTTTACGGACGGGAATATTTGGGAAAAATTGCAGACCGTGAGCAAAATGCCCCGTGTCCATGTGGAATCGGTCATCGGGATTGGGGGTGTGGAAGTACTGCCGGTGGCCATTCACCATTATTTTACGTTTCCCGGAACGTTCCGTGAAGTTTTTCCGGTAGAAGCGCAAGCACTGGAGGTTATTTTCGGTGCTGATGCCCGGAAAAGTATGCGTGCTGAAAACCAATCTTTTAATTAAGAGTCCGCTGGATTTTTTCTCACCTTTGCCCCGAAAAATCGCTTTTTTCGCCCATGCCCTCACAACTCATACCTCGCACTTCGCCCCTTAAAATTGGTACCCGTGGCAGCAAACTGGCCTTATGGCAGGCAGAATTCACCCGCGCAGAACTCGCACGTGCCGGAGTGGACAGCGAACTGGTCGTGATCAAAACGCAAGGCGACCTGGTGCAACACCTTGGTTTCGACAAATTGGAGGGCAAAGGTTTTTTCACCAAGGAAATAGAGGACGCGTTGCTGCGCGGCGATATAGACCTGGCGGTACACTCCATGAAAGACCTGCCCACCAGCCAGCCGGAAGGATTGGTAATTGCCGCTGTTTCCTACCGCGACAATCCGGCGGACTGGCTCATCATCAGGAAAGAAGCCTTTGTCGAAAAAGAGCCCTTCAAAGTGAAAAAAAATGCCGTTATCGGCACCTCGGCCAACCGCCGCAAAGCCCAAATGCTAGATTTCCGGCCCGATATCCGTTTGAAAGACATCCGGGGTAATGTACCAACCCGTCTCGAAAAACTCCGCAGCGGCGACTTCGACGCCATTTTCCTTGCAGCTGCGGGTGTGAGCCGCCTTGGGCTGGATTTGGCCGGCCTGGAAGTCCTGGAGTTGAATCCCCGCGAATTTGTACCCGCCCCTGCACAAGGCGTGCTGGCCTGGCAAACCCACCGCGACGATACGGCAACCCGGCTGATCCTGAAAAAAATACACCATCCGGAAATTTCCGCCGTCACCAACGTGGAGCGCAAAGTGCTGCAACTTATGGAAGGTGGTTGCCAGCTCCCCCTCGGCGTTCATTGCGAACGCGACGCGGCGGGACATTTCCATGCTTTTGCAGCCTGCGAGATCAGCGGTACGCTGCGCCGAACGCGGCTGTCGTCGAGCACCAGCTTCGGCATGGCAGAAAAGCTGGTGGCAGCGCTGAAAAGTGAATGACCTTTTTGGGATAGCGGCATTGGCCCGAGTAAATTTTCGGGCAATAAAAAAACCGGTGCGCAGTGTGCGCACCGGTTTTTTGTTGTTGTAAAAGCGTGAATATCAGCGCTTTTCTAATTTTTGCGTCGTCAGATTGCGTTTGCTGCGATCCAGGATTTGCACCAGGTACATGCCTTTCGGAAGATCGGCAACGTAGTATTGTTCACCTTTGACGAATTCAAATTCCTTGACTTTTTTACCCACTAAATTGAATACCGAAAGAAAACCGACGGCGTCATTTTTGTCTTGAACGGAAATATATTCTGTCGTGGGATTGGGGAAAACGGAGAGATCGGGTTTCGGGTTGCTTTGAGCGCTGAGCGCCACACCTACCAACACGAAGGCGAAGAAGAGTAGGATTTTTTTCATAAGCAGATTAGATGACTTCCTAAGAAGATTAGAAGTGAACAATTGGTGTAAACCTGATTAAGTTGGCGCAATATATGGGGAAAAAACCGAGCCGCCAAAACAAAGTTCGGGATATTGACAAAAAATTAACCGAAGCCGCACAATAAATCTCCGGATCAGCCCGTGGCATTCTGCCGTTCCCTTGCCAGCATTTGCCGTTTATCGCGTTGACCCTCCAGTAAATCGAAATATCGCATCCGGACAAATTCTTCTCGAGCCACCACCTGTGTGATGCTTACAGTGCGCACCCTTCCGCCGCGGTTCATCACAAAATCGTTTTCAGGATCGCCAACGCTGCCCGTCAGATGGAGACGGAAGACGGTAGATGGCAGACGGTGGACGGTGGACGGAAGACGGTGGACGGAAGACGGTGGACGGAAGACGGTGTTGTTCAGCCACTCGCGGAATACCTGTTCCCGGCGGACCTGCATCTCAGGGGGGTAGAGTGTGGATGAACACCAAAAATGAGGCGCTTCAGAGGAAAGTGTTTTTAAGTGGCGTTGTGCGCCATCCCAGCGCAGTTCTGTAACGGTTGCGTTTTCAAAAAGCAGAAAAGTAAACGGTTCGATGCCGTCGAGATCGTAATCGCGAAAAAAATCTTCCGCTTGTTTCCATTCGAAAAAATCGAGCAGCATCACCCCCCGGCTCCGGCGGTAGGGTGGATCGTGTTGGTGCTTGATGAACGCGCCGTTGAGCAGGCAGGCTGTTTTGCCGCTTTTGGCTGTAGCGATCCAGGCGCCGCCCGCTTTGGTGTCGCGGGGGAACAACAGCACGTCGTCCCCAACTTTTTCCCTGGAAATATGCTGCGGCGAACGGCTGGGCGCTTCGTCGCGGTTGTGAGTGAGGATAAATCCTGTAGATGTGGGCAGGAAAGTGACAGTGCACATACTGCTGATATTTACCGCAAAGCTCGGTCAACTTTTTGAATCAGGCAGGTATTGCAGCGGACAAATCACTATTTCCCTCCCCATCATTTCCATTTCCTGAGGATTTAGGCACTGCCACATTTACGCACTATCAAAAGATAATACCTGCCATTTTGTCAAAAAAACATGTATACCGCCACATGGAATGAAATGTGCGGCGAGTCCCCCTTTGCTCCATGACAATCCTTATCTTTGCGCCCGCTTTCTCCTTACATAAAACCGGACTCAAAGCGTTATTGCATTGACCACATAAGCACATTGCCCACATTTAGCACATTAACATAATGTTCGGATTCCTAAAAAAAATAATCGGCACCAAACAAGACCGCGACCTGAAACAATACTTAGCCGCCGTCGCCGACATCAATAATTACTTTGAACAATATCAAAGGCTTTCCAACGACGAGCTTCGCTCCAAAACCTTCGAATTCCGCGAACGCATCAGGGAATACCTGAGCGATATTGACGCGGAGATCGCCTCGGTCAACCAGCAGGCCCTCGATGCGGAGGATTTCAACGACAAGGAAAGCCTCTTCAAAGAGGTGGACGAATTGCGCAAAACGCGCGATAAATCGCTGGAAGACATCTTGTTGTCCATCCTGCCGGAGGCTTTTGCAGTGGTGAAAGAAACCAGCCGCCGCTTTGCGCAAAACGAAACGCTGACCGTCACTGCGACCGATCACGACCGCAACCTCGCCGCCAAAGCCGGCAAAACATATATTACCATCGAGGGCGACAAAGCCATCTGGAAGAATAAATGGACCGCCGCCGGCGGCGACATCACCTGGAATATGGTGCACTACGACGTGCAGCTCATCGGCGGTATGGTGCTCCACGACGGCAAAATTGCCGAAATGGCGACAGGTGAAGGCAAAACGCTTGTAGGCACTTTGCCAGCCTATCTCAATGGCGTAGGCGGGGAAGGGGTGCACATCGTCACGGTGAACGACTACCTCGCCCGCCGCGACTCGGAGTGGGTAGGCCCCATCTACGAGTTTCTCCTGCTGACGGTGGACTGCATTGACAAATACCGCCCCCACAGCCGCGAGCGCATCGAAGCTTATCGGTGCGACATCACTTTCGGCACCAATTCCGAATTCGGCTTCGATTACCTGCGCGACAACATGGTGATCAGCCCCGAAGAATTGGTACAACGCAAACACCACTACGCCATTGTGGACGAGGTGGACTCCGTATTGATTGACGACGCGCGGACGCCACTCATCATCTCCGGCCCGGTCACACGCGGCGCTGAAGACCAGGAATACGTCGAATTGAACCCGACCGTGAAACGCCTCGTTGAAGAGCAAACCAAACTCGCCGCAGGCTTCCTTTCCGATGCCAAAAGGTTGGTGGCCGAAGGCAATTCGAGCGCTGAAGCGGGCGGGGGCGGGTTGGCATTGCTGCGCGCCCACCGGGCTTTACCCAAAAGCCGGGCGCTGGTGAAATTCCTCAGCGAAGAAGGCATGAAAGTACTGCTCCAAAAAACGGAGAACGTTTATTTGCAGGAAAACAGCAAACGCATGCCCGAAGTGGATACGGAATTGCTGTTTCACATAGATGAAAAAAACCGCAGCGTCGAATTGAGTGAAAAAGGAGTGGAATACCTCTCGCGATTCAACAACAATCCCGATTTCTTTATCATGCCCGATATCGGCGATGAGTTGGTGAAAATTGACCGCGACGATTCGCTCGGCCACGAAGAAAAAGTGGAAGCCAAAGAACGCCTTTCGCAAGATTACGGCGTAAAAAGCCGCCGCATCCACGCCATCCAGCAGTTGCTGAAAGCCTACACCCTGTTTGAAAAAGACAATGAATACATCGTACTGGACGGCGAAGTAAAGATCGTGGACGAACAAACCGGCCGCGTCATGGAAGGCCGTCGTTATTCCGACGGTTTGCACCAGGCCATCGAGGCGAAAGAACAGGTGAAAGTTGGCGAGATCACCCAGACGTATGCCACGGTCACACTCCAGAACTACTTCCGGATGTACCACAAACTTGCGGGTATGACCGGCACTGCTGAGACCGAAGCGAAAGAATTGTGGGACATCTACAAACTCGACGTGGTGGTGATCCCCACCAACCGCCCCATCGTCCGCACGGACCACGACGACCTCGTGTACAAAACCGCCCGCGAGAAGTACAACGCCGTTATTGACGATATCGTCAAACTCCGCGACGCCGGACGTCCCATTCTCGTCGGTACCACTTCTGTGGAGATATCGGAATTGCTCTCGCGTATGTTGAAAATGCGCGGCATTGACCACAACGTGCTGAATGCCAAGCAACACCAGCGCGAAGCGGAGATCGTAGCGGAGGCGGGCCTGGCCGGAAAAGTGACCATCGCCACCAACATGGCAGGTCGCGGTACCGACATCAAACTCGGCCCCGGCGTGAAAGACGCGGGCGGCCTGGCCATCATCGGTACCGAACGACACGAAAGCCGCCGGGTGGACCGCCAGTTGCGCGGCCGCGCCGGCCGCCAGGGCGACCCCGGTTCGTCACAGTTCTACGTTTCGCTCGAAGACCAACTCATGCGCCTGTTCCAAAGCGACCGCATTGCCGGGCTGATGGACAAAATGGGGCACAAGGAAGGCGACGTGATCCAGCACAGCATGGTCACCAACTCCATCGAGCGCGCCCAGAAAAAAGTAGAAGAAAACAACTTTGGCATCCGCAAACGCCTGCTCGAATACGACGACGTGATGAACATCCAGCGCGAAGCCATCTATAAAAAACGCCGCAACGCGCTCTTCGGCGACCGTCTCGCCGTGGACATCAACAACGCCTTTACGGCCATCACTTCCGAACTCGTCCAGGTGCACCGAGAAAGCGGCGACTTTGAGACCTTCCGCCTCGACAGCATCCGTCTCATCGGCGTGGATCCCGAGATGGACGATGCATGGTTCAAATCCGCTCCCGTTGGTACCGTGACGGCTACTTTCCAACAGCAGGTATTCGGCTTGTACGACAATAAATCCAAACAAGTCGGCGACCGGTTGCTGCCTATTATCAAAGACGTATATGCCCGCGAAGGCCACCGGTACAAACGAATCGTGGTGCCATTCACCGACGGCGTCCTCGGTCTCAACATCAGCGCAGACATGGAAGACGCCATCAAAACGAACGGCAAAACCATCATGCGCGACGTAGAAAAAGTGGCGACCCTCGCGTTGATAGACGACGCCTGGAAAGAACACCTCCGCAACATTGACGACCTGAAAGACTCGGTACAAGGCGCTTCCTTCGAGCAAAAAGACCCGCTTGTGATCTACAAAATGGAGGCCTACAATTTGTTTGAAGGACTCATCGGCCACATCAACGCCAACGTGACCTCCTTCCTCCTGAAAGGATCGCTCGCATTACCCACCGAAGAGGAAATGCGCCGCGCCCAGGCCGCCCAACAACAAGCCGAAGCCCAGCGCAAGGCGCAGGCAGGCCGCCTCCGCGCCAACAACCAGCAAACCATGACCGAAACGCAACAGGCCGCCCAGCGCGCCGCGCAGTCGGCAGGCCACAACGGCCCGCCGCAACGGATACAGCCGATCGTGAAAGAAAAGGTCGTGGGCCGGAATGAACCCTGCCCCTGCGGAAGCGGGAAGAAGTATAAGAATTGTCACGGGAAGTAGAACCGCGGGTAGCAGACAGTTTTTTTTAAACCGGGGTCGTTCGCACATCGTGCGGGCGACTCCGGTTTCATTTATGCCCGTCCGCTCCGTAAGCCCCTGGCTTTCTCTTCACGGTGGTTCTGACCGTATTACCGCCCCCACAGAGGCTTTGAAGTCAGGGTATAGGTTCAATTCCTCAACGGCTTCCCATTCTCCAACATGTACTGAATCCGCTCCAGCGTCTTCTGCTCGCCGCAGAGTGAGAGGAACATCTCCCTTTCAATATCCAATAAGTATTGCTCGCTCACCGTCTGCGGACTGGTGAGGTCACCGCCGCAGAGGACGTAGGCTACTTTTTGAGCGATCTTGACATCGTGTTCAGAGGCGTAATGGCCGAGTTTCAGCGTATGCGCAGCGATGTAGAGCGCGCCGAGGCCCGTGCGCCCCAATACATACACATCTTTACGCGGGATAGGCTTCACATAGTCTTCGGCCATTTCCAGTACTTTCTTTTTGGCTTCGCTGATGTTGCGGGCTGCGTTGTGGACGACCGAGTCTTTCGTGGGCAGCAGGTAGCCGTAGTTGAACGCCTCGTAGGCCGAAGTAGCGACCTGCGCGGTGGCAATGGTTTTGAATTTGTCAATCAGGCGCGGAATCTGCACGTCGCCCTCTTTCGATATCTCGTCGGAGAGACGCACGGCAAATTCCTTCGTGCCGCCACCACCGGGAATGATGCCCACACCGACTTCCACGAGGCCGATGTAACTCTCGGCAGCAGCCACCACCGCATCGGCGTGCATCGAGAATTCGCAGCCGCCGCCGAACACATAGCCCTGCGTGGCTAATACGACCGGAATGGAAGAGTAGCGGATGCGCATAGAGGTTTGCTGGAAGATACTGACCGCCATATTCAGTTCGTCCCATTCCTGTTGGTAGGCCATCATGGCGATCATCATCAGGTTGGCGCCAACGGTGAAGTTCTGGGCGTTGTTGCCGATGACGACGCCTTTCCAGCCCTGTTCTTCAGCGATCTGGATGCTGTCGTTGATCCCGCGCAGGATACCTTCGCCGATGGCGTTCATTTTGGAGTGAAATTCGAGGCACAGCACACCCTCGCCGATGTCGTGCAGCGTGCATTCGGCGTTCGAGTAAACCGGCTTGTTCGAGCGGTAAGTATCGAGGAGGATAAAGGCTTCGCCGCCGGGCAGGGGTTCGTATTTTTTAGAGGAGGGATTGTAGCACTGGCGCTGGCCGTTTTCGACTTTGTAGAAAGAATTATACCCTGCGGCAATCATGTCTTTCACCCATGCGCCGATTTTTTCTCCTTGTTTTTCAGCGAGTTCTGCGCCTGCTGAAACGCCGACCATATCCCAATACTGGAAAGGCCCGGCTTCCCAGGCAAAGCCCGCGCGGAGCGCGTCGTCCACCGCATAAATGGTGTCGGAGATTTCGGGGACGCGGTTAGAGACATAGGCGAACAAGCCGAGAAAAGAGCGTTGCAGCAACTGCGCACCCTTATCGTCGGCTTTAAAAACGGCCTTGATCCGGCGCGGCAATTCGTCAATCTGTTTGCTTGTTTCCAGGATAGGCAGTTTCTCTTTCTGGCTGGGGGCGTATTCGAGGGTTTCGAGGTTCAAGGCCAGCACTATGGGGCGGCCTTTGGCATCTTTCTCCGCTGTTTTTTTGTAAAAACCCTGGCCCGATTTGTTGCCGAAAAACTTGTTCTCGACGAGGAAATTCAAAAATTTCGGCACTTCCATTTTGGAGATCTGTTCGTCGGGCGCGTTCTGTTTCATCCCGTTGATGACGTGGACGGCGGTGTCCATGCCGACCAGGTCGGCCAGGCGGAAGGTCCCCGTTTTCGGGCGACCGATGGCCGGGCCGGTGAGTGCGTCCACCGTGTCAATGCCGATGCCGAGTTCGTGGGTGAGTTGGAAGATTTTTGCCATCGCATACACACCCACTCGGTTGGCGATAAAGGCGGGCGTGTCTTTGCACAGCACCGTTTGTTTGCCCAAAACCACATCGCCATAGTGCATGAAAAATGCCGTCACGTCGGGATTCGTATCGGGTGTAGGGATGATCTCGAGCAGGCGCATGTAGCGCACGGGATTGAAAAAGTGGGTGCCGCAGAAATGCTGTTTGAAATCGTCGCTGCGGCCTTCGACCATCAGGTGGATGGGAATGCCGGAGGTGTTGGAAGTGACCAGCGAACCTTTCGAGCGGAATTTGTCCACTTTTTCAAATACCTGTTTTTTGATGTCGAGGCGCTCCACCACGACTTCCACAATCCAGTCGTAGTCTTTTATTTTCGGAAAATCGTCGTCGAAGTTGCTGACCATGATGCGCGACGCGAATTTGTTGTCGTAAAACGGCGCGGGCTTGGCTTTCAGGGCAGTTTGTAAAGAGTCTTGTGCAATTTTATTGCGATTGCCTTCGGTGGCGAGGTCGAGCAGGAGGACTTCGAGGCCACAGCCTGCGAGGTGGGCGGCGATGCCGGTTCCCATGAGCCCGGAACCGAGGACGGCGACTTTGCTGATGCGTTTGTGGAACATTTTAGGACAGGATTGACAGAATTTGCAGGACGGGGATTTCATCCTGAAAATGCCGATTGGGAGAAAAATTGATCGAGCGAAAATTCGTTGAGCGAAGGTAATGCCTTTCAGGAAAAAAGGCTTTTATGAATGAATGTTTACATCCAAAGAATGTGCGCGCACTCGTGATTCAGGTAAGAGACTTCAAACTCCCATGTTCCCTTGGGTCGCCAGGTAGATTTTACTTCGACTCGCCAAATGCCTCCTGTCAACTCTCCTCTGAAAAAGCGAGCCTTATGGGTTCGAATGTCTGTAACGATACTTTGCATCGTTTTTTTGATATTCTCGGAAGTGCAAGCCCCTTGTCCGGGATAATTAGTGACAAGCCCGCTTTTAAGGTGTGCGTCTTTGAGGCTATTGGTATCTGCTGCGGTAATTTCTCTAAATGCCAGAACCGAATCCATTGTTATCGTGAGCAGCCGGTTCAATTTTATCGAGTCATTTTGAAAACCGAAGTCTCTGCTTAGTTCCGTCAGTTGTCGGCCTATCGCAATTTGACGCAGACATTCATCTGCAGAGCATCTTCTCCAATTAAAGCAATATTCGTCGTAAAATCCGAAGGCTTGTTCCACACCAATGCTATCCGATTTAAAATGTAAAATCCGGCACCACGGCCCTCCGACTTCTCCTCCCCAGGCAAACATTCTTACAGTGAGTCCCAGATCAGGAAAATACTTTTTAAAATGCCCCTCAGAGAAAAAAAACGAGGTATCGTAGATGGGAGCATCTGCAAAAGCCCTCTCGTATCGAGCGATACGCCAGACAAGTGTAGTGTCAAAACCAGAAGTTTCTTTTAAAGAGGGCTTTTTTTCACAACTACTTGTTGTCAACAGAAGCCAAAGGGAAAAAATCGTGATGGTGCTCAAACACAGTGCGAGGACTTTGCTGATACGTTTGTTTATCATTATATAACGCAAGCGGATTTTTCAGAGACGGTCTCAGGAATGCCCGACGGATGTTTCCTCGATGGCTTCGTGTTCCGCTTCTGCCAGTTCCCGTTCTACTTCCGCCAGCCAATCGTCCAATTTTTCCGTAGCGACATCCGTCAACCGGTCGAGCAGTTTTCTGCCCCGTTCGGTGAAGAAGAGAAAATAGATGGCGCCTCCTGCCAAAGCGCCGATCAGTAAAAGTCCGAGGGTATTGCGTTTTTCCATGGTTGAAAATGTTGTGGGCCAAACAATCAGGAAGGCTGGATGATGTCCGCCGTTTCCGACTCATCGGGAACCTCCGCTTTTCTACGCTTCAATTGGCCGCGCAAACCAGCGATACCCTTGCGCAGGGTACCATACATTTTTGCTTTGGAGTTTTTCAGCGTGATACCTTTTGCCTTTCGCGTGAGGCGCGGCAAATAAGTCAGCAGCAGCGGGGTGACGATGTTGAGCAGCAGTTTTGCCCTGGCGTTGCCGACAAGCAGGTCGGCGGCCATCCGCAACGGGCCCTGCAAAACGGCGGCCATGCCGGCCGTGCCGGCACCGGTTTGTTCCGCCGGGCCAAGCAGCGATTGGGTAAAATGAGCGACCAGCCGGCTCGGCTTGAGGTCGGTGCGCAGTTCCTGCCAGTCGGCGCGTAGTTCCGCCTGTTCGACGTCGAGCCTTGCTTTGAGCTCGGCTTTGCGCCGGCGCAACTGGTTCAGGTTATCCACGTGGGTTTGGGTCATCAGTATTTTCATCATTCAACATGTTATGGATGATTCTGGAACGGACAATGGGCGGGATCACGTAATAAGCGCCAATACCGATGGGCACAAATATCAAACCCGCCAATGCGAAACCTCCTGCGCGATTGTCGAGGTAATCGCCCAGCCAGACGGCAAAACCAATGCTAAAAAAAAACAATATCATCATGGCAAAAACGATGACGATCAGCATTCCGGCGAGCGCTTCCGCTGCCCCGGAAATTTTTTCAGTGGCCGAAAGAGAATAGTATTCCCAGCGCGTCTCGATGTGTTGCAAACCCTTATCGAGCAGGCGCTCAAAGGCCGAATCCTGGTTTGGCTCTTGTGACATAGTGTGGCAATTCCTCGCTAAGGTATCATTATTTTTAAACTCTTTCACAATACTGTGCCACAGGAAACATTTTTCCCTGTTCAGCGGCATTTTTTCCCGGTTTAGACAGAAATGAACAATCCCCCGGGAGCAATGAATAGGTAAACAGTATCCAAGGGGTAGTACCTTTGGCGGCGCAAAACCGAACTTTAAACAATTAAACTTAAAACAATAATTTTACGAATGAATTCAATCCGCAACGCTCGGTTACTTCCAATAACCGGTCTATTGCTGGGCCTTTTGGTCTGGCTCGCCAACAACGCAAATCCCCCTACAGGCAATACCGGCGCACCTTTTGACGGTCATTGCAACTCCTGTCACACCGGCGGCAATCCCGGCGGCTTCGACGGCAGCGTCGAGATCAGCGGCCTGCCCTCGACAATTGAAGCCAATACTACCTATCCCATTACCCTTACCATGACGCCCACTGCCGGCAGTCCGACGAAGGGTGGTTTCCAGTTGGTGGCAGTCAATGGCAGCAATGCCAATGCGGGCAACCTGGCCTCCGTCAATGCTCAGACGGGCACCGAGTTTTTCGGCGGCCGTGAATACATCGAACACAGGAATGGAAAAGTATTCCCGGGCGGCGGCCCCGTTTCCTGGGACTTCAACTGGACTTCCCCGGCCAACGCCGCCGGGAACACCATCAAATTTTATTTCATCGGCAATTTTACCAACAACAACAACCAGAACACCGGCGACCATCCCATCGCATTTTTACAAACTTTCGACTTCAACGGTCCGCCACCGGTGAGCGCTCTCATCACCGATATCAATCCGGTCTCTTGTTTCGGCGGCAACAACGGGAGCGCCACGGTAGAAGCCTCCGGAGGAATACCGCCCTACACCTATGCCTGGAGCAACGGGCAAAGCGGCGCCACCGCCATCAACCTGACCGCAGGCAATTACACCGTCACTGTCACGGGTTCCAGCGGCAGCGGTACAGCAACCGCAACCGCGACCATTACGCAGCCATCAGCGGCCCTGAATGCCACCGTGAACGTCGCAGGGATCATCACCTGCGCCGTGCCGGCCGTCAGCGTGACCGCCAACCCCACCGGTGGTACGCCGCCTTATTCTTACGATTGGTCGAACGGCGATAGCGGCAACCCCGCTTCCTACGACACGCCGGGACAACACTCCGTAACAGTAACCGATATCAATGGCTGTACCAAAGCCACTACCTTCAACATCAACTCCAATACCACTCCACCCGTGGCAGTGGCGGGCCCTCCCGGCGTTCTGACCTGTGTGCAACCCACGGTCACGCTCAACGGAACAGGCTCTTCTACCGGCGGCAACATCACTTACTTATGGACGGCCTCCAACGGCGGCAACATCGTATCCGGCGCCAATACCCTGATGCCAGTAGTCAATGCTGCGGGCACCTATACCCTTCTGGTGACCAACACCACCAACGGCTGCACCGCGAGCGCCTCCACAACAGTTACGAGTAACATCACCCCACCCGGCGCTACAGCCAACGGCGGCACACTGAACTGTGCCGTCACTTCCCTGACGATCATGGCCAGTTCGATGACGCCCGGCGTGACCTATGCCTGGAGCGGCCCCGGCGGCTTTACTTCCAACCAGCAGAACCCGACGGTCAATGCGCCCGGCAACTACGTCGTCACGGTGACCAATCCGGCCAACAGCTGCACCAGCACCGCCACAGCTGTTGTCAACCAGGACATTGTTCCCCCCATCGCCAATGCCTCCGTCAACGGCCAGTTGACCTGCGCGGTCAATTCTGTTCAGTTAAATCTCACCACCCCTATCTCCAATCCTGTTTTTTCCTGGTCGGGTCCCGGAGGTTTTACTTCCAACCAACAGAATCCCACGGTCAATGCGCCGGGAAATTACATCGGAACGGTGACCAATCCGGCGAACGGTTGTTCCACTGCCGACACGGTGACAGTTGTCCAAAACATTACCCCGCCCGGCGCCACGGCAAGCGCGAGTGGGGCGCTCACCTGCGCTGTATCCACCGTTCAACTCAACGGCGGTTCGCCTTCGCAACCTGTGACTTATGCCTGGACGGGGCCGAATAATTTCAGTTCCGGTCAGCAAAATCCGAGTGTGAGCGTACCCGGCAATTACACTCTGACAGTCACGTGGACCACCAATGGCTGCACTTCCACGGCCGTGGCGACGGTCACCCAGAACATTACGCCGCCGACCGTCAGCATAGCCACGCCTTCCAACCTGAATTGCAACAACGCGACGGTTCAACTGAATGCCAGCGCCTCCTCACAAGGTCCGAATTTCACTTATCAATGGTCCACACCGAATGGCAATATCGTCTCCGGCGCTACGACACTTACGCCGGTCGTAAGCGCTGCCGGAACCTATAATTTGTTGATCACCAATACCGCAAATGGTTGTACGGCGACCGGAAGCACGACCGTTTCTCAAACGCCCGCCGTTACGGCCTCCGCTTCTGCCACTCATGTAAGTTGCAACGGCGGCGCCAATGGAACCGCCACTGCGACTGGCGGAGGCGGCGCAGGCAACCTCACTTATGCCTGGAGCAATGGCGCAACAACTGCCATGATCTCCAATTTACCCGCCGGCACCTATACCGTGACAGTGACAGACAGTGAAAACTGCACTGCAACTGCCACCGCAACGGTAACTCAGCCAGCCGTCTTGCTCGCCAATGCCAGTGCCACAGGTGAAACAGCCAATGGCGCCAACGACGGCACCGCTACCGCAGCGCCCACCGGAGGCACATCGCCTTACACTTACCTTTGGAGCAATGGGGCCACCACGGCCTCTATTTCCAATCTGGCGCCGGGCAATTACACTGTCACAGTAACCGATGCCAACAACTGCACCGCCGTACAGACAGTAACGGTCAATAGTTTCAATTGCAACCTTACGGCAACAATCGCTTCCACCAATGTGACATGCAATGGTTTGGGCAACGGCACTGCCACTGTGACCGTGAATGGCGCCGCAGATCCCGTGACTTACACATGGTCGAACGGCGCCAATACCCCTGCGGTGGACAGTCTGGCCCCTGGCGCCTACTCGGTTTCTATTCTGGACGGCAATGGCTGCCCTGCTTCCCTGTCGGTCAGCATCACCGAACCGCCGGTATTGTCGGCCAACGCCACGGCAACCGCAGAGTCCGCTCTCAACGCGAATGACGGAACAGCCACTGCTCAACCCTCCGGCGGCACTTCACCCTATACCTATCTCTGGAGTAACGGCGGAATGACGGCTACCATCACCGGCCTCGCGCCGGGCAGTTACACCGTCTCCGTCACCGACGCCAACAATTGCACGGCGAGCCAGACGGTGATCGTCAATGCGTTCAACTGTGCCATCACGGCTGCCATCACGACCGTCAACGTTACCTGCCCCGAAGCCAGCAACGGACAGGCCACGGTGACGCTCGAGGGCGGTACTCTGCCCTTCGAATACACCTGGAGCAACGGCGACACCACCGCCACTACAACCAATCTTTCCATCGGCGTATACACCGTCTCCGTCGTGGATGCCGACGGTTGTTTTGTCACGCAAACGGATACCATCGTTTCCGGTGACGTACAACCGCCTTCGATCTCCTGCCCGGGCGACATCAACCTTTGCGGCGCCGATCTCGTGTCCTACCCCTCCCCTGTCGTTTCCGACAATTGCAACCTGAACGGCGCCCAGCCGGTGCTCATCAGCGGCTTGCCGAGCGGTTCAGCCTTCAACGACGGCGTGACGACACAGGTGTTCCGGGTGACGGATGCATCGGGTAATACAGCTACCTGTTCCTTCAGCGTCACGGTGAACCCACTGCCCGATATTCTGGTAGATGGCTACACCAATGACTCCCTGAGCCTCGGTATCGGTACCATTTCGATAACGCCCATTGGCGGCGACACACCCTACGTATTTATATGGCGCAAAAACGGCGAGTTTTTCTCCAACGAAGAAGACCTCGACAGCCTGCAGGCCGGTTCTTATTCGCTGCTCATCATTGACGCCAACGGCTGCCAGACCCAATTGGCGCCCATCAGTATCGGCAATACTGTTGCCGTGCACGAACCCGGTCAGATGGCATTCATTCGACTGTGGCCCAATCCGGCACGCGACGCTTTCCGCTTGGAAATGAATCATTTGCAGCTTGCTTCGGCGCAAATATTCAATCCGCAGGGCCGGTTGGTACAACAACTCGAACCGGTGGAACTGAGCGGAGAAATCGCAGTGACGCATTTGCCCGGCGGTTTGTACTACCTGAAAGTGACAACGAGCGAAGGCCGGGTGCTGGTGGTGAAATGGATGAAGGCAGATTAGGGGCCTGAGAATATGTGTGAAAACCCGGCGAAGCTGAGGCATTTTCCGCAGATTCTCGCAGATTTAATGACGCAGATTCTCGCAGATTCCTGATACCAATCTGCTGCAATCTGCGTCATTTTTTTCTGCGATATCCGCGGGAAACACTATAAATGGTCACATACTTGTTCATCCCCGATTCGCATTAAGCGTGTTTTTTTTCAAGTCAAAAATAAACTTTCCAATAAGAACATTATTTAATCAACCAAAAACCGTAAAAACCCCGATATTTACCCCCGCAAACACTGCACAGCAACTACTTTTCACAACGTACCGCCTCTAATGGAAGAAAAAAAACGCCGTCCGCGCATATCGAAGCCGGACCTGGTTTCTCCGCTGAAAGAGCGTGAGAAACCCTACCGCCCCGACGAAGAGTCTGAAAATCAAGACAAACCAATTGAAAAAAAGCCCTGGCAAGACCGCGAGGCCAATCAGGAACGCAAACCCTGGCAGGATCAAAACCAGGGCGAGCGCAAGCCTTGGCAAGATCGCAACCAAGGCGGAAATTACGAGCGCAAACCCTGGCAAGACCGCAATCAGGGCGGGAGCAGCGGTGGTTACGAGCGCAAACCCTGGCAGGACCGCAACCAAAGCGGCGGCGGCGAGCGCAAGCCGTGGCAAGACCGCAATCAGGGCGGTGGCGGCGGTTACGAGCGCAAACCCTGGCAGGACCGCGGTCAAGGCGAGCGCAAGCCGTGGCAAGACCGCAATCAGGGCGGTGGTGGCGGTTACGAACGCAAACCCTGGCAGGACCGCGGTCAAGGAGGCGACCGCCCCAATTACCAGAACCGCGACCGTGGCGAAGGCGGCGGTTATGAGCGCAAGCCGTGGCAGGACCGCAATCAGGGCGGTGGCGGCTACGAACGCAAACCTTACGGCGACCGCAAACCTTTCAACAAAGGCGGCGGCTTTGGCAACAAACCTTTCGGCCGTAAACCCTTCAAGAAAAAAGACGAATTTTTCATCGAACGCAAACCCAAACCCGGCTTGCCCAGCGGTGAGGGAATGCCCCTGAACAAATATCTGGCGCACTGTGGCGTTTCGTCGCGCCGCAAAGCCGTCGAATACATCGAGCAGGGCAAAGTGACCGTCAACGGCGAGGTCAAAAACGAGCCCTTCTACCGCATTCAGGCCGGCGACGTGGTGATATGCGACGGAAAATTGGCTACCATCCAGGAGCGCATGGTATATGTGCTGCTTAACAAGCCGAAAAACGTCATCACCACCACCGAAGACGACCGCGGACGCCCCACGGTACTCGACATCGTGGACCCGCATTTTCCGGAAAGGATCTATCCCGTCGGCCGCCTCGACCGCGACACCACAGGCCTCCTGCTCCTCACCAACGACGGCGACCTGGCACAAAAGCTCTCGCACCCCAGCATGCAGGTGCAGAAACAATACCGCGTGGGATTGCGCAAACCGCTTTCACAAGCCGACCTGGAACACATCGAACGCGGCGTGGAACTCGAAGACGGCCTGATGGAAGTGAACTGGATCCGCTTCTCCGAAGACCACCCCGAACGCGATATGGTGGAACTCGAGATCAGTTCCGGCCGCAACCGCGTAGTGCGCCGCTTATTTGAAGCATTGGGCTACGAGGTGTTCAAACTTGACCGATTTTATTTTGCCGGCCTGACGAAAAAAGAACTGCCGCGGGGTTCGTTCCGCGAACTCACGCAGCGCGAGATCATCATGCTCAAACACTTTACCGGGCACCCCTCCACAGGCGGGAAACGGAAAAAAGAAGAGACGGCTGACGAGGAAAATGTTGATAATCAGGAAGAATTGTCTTAATTCATAGCGTATAGAAGTTTTTACGCTGCGAAAAACGAGACAATCTAAGGTTATACGATTCACATTTGGCTTATGATACAGCATCTGGCCCTGCGGTCCGAGCAAATCAGTCATCCATGAAAACGATCAAGCAATTCATCGTTGCCACTTGGACCCTCGCCTGCCTGACGGCGGCTCAGGCTCAATCCAATTTTGGCGAATTCAGGTGGGGCCCAAAAGCGGGCGTCAACTTCGCAAGTGTCAGCAACCTCTCCGAAAGCGTGGAAAAAGACAAAGGCAGGCTGGGATTTGTCGCCGGCGCTTTTTGCAAAATTCCGCTCAAACACTACGTTTCCATCCGCCCTGAATTGCTTTTCCACATGAAAGGCGTTACCCTGAACATTCCCACCGACGTTGCCGGAGAAACAGACAAGGGCCGCTTTGCGCTGAGCTACCTCGAAGTGCCGCTGTCCGTAGATTTTGACCTGCCCTTTTTTCTCGATTTCCACGCAGGCATACAAGGCGCCTGGCTGCTTTCTAAAAAAATAGAGATCAATGGCAGCGAGATACAAGACAGCGATCGCTTTAACGACATCGAACTCGGTTGGCACGCCGGCTGCGGTATTGACCTCGGGAACATTGGCGTTCACGTCCGGTTCCAGCAAAGCCTGACGCCCTATTACGATGCGGCATTTTCGGGCACCGGCCGGCTGGAGCCGCGCAATTGGGGCATTTCCCTCACCGGTGCTTATATGTGGTTCAATTATTGAGCGATAAATAAAAATCTTTTCCCGGCGGGGCGGCTTCCAACAAAGCCGCCCCGCCGCTGTTTCCAACCAATTCTTCTACATTTGCATTGCGCTCAAATCCGCAATCCGCAATCCGCAATTAAAATGGCTCGCATCCAAACCGACATCCTCGTCCTCGGCTCCGGCATCGCCGGGCTCACCTTTTCCATCAAAGCCGCCCGGCGCTTCCCCGACCGTCAGATAACGGTATTGACCAAAACCGTCGAAGGTGAGAACAATACCCGTTATGCGCAGGGCGGCGTCGCGGCGGTGTGGGACGAGGAAAAAGATAATTTTGAAAAACACATCGCCGATACGCTCGACGCCGGCGACGGCCTTTGCAAAGAAGACATCGTGCGCATCGTGGTGGAAGAAGGCCCTACACGGGTACAGGAAATCATTGACTGGGGCGCCAGGTTCGACAAAGAAAAAGGCTCTGCCGAATACGACCTTGCCCGCGAAGGCGGTCATTCCGAGCACCGCATCCTCCACTACAAAGACCTCACTGGCTGGGAAATGCAGCGCACCCTCATGGAGGAAGCCGCAAAACTTCCCAATATCAGGATACTCGAACATTTTTTCGCGCTCGACCTCATCACCCAGCACCACCTCGGCCACATGGTCGTCCGCGTCACGCCGGGCATCGAATGTTACGGCTGCTATGCCCTCAACAGGCAGAACGGCGACATAGACACTTTCCTCTCACGCGTCACCGTCCTTTGCACCGGCGGCGCCGGCCAGGTCTATAAAGCCACCACCAACCCGGTGATCGCCACAGGCGACGGCGTGGCCATGGCCTATCGCGCCAAGGGCCGGGTGGAGAACATGGAGTTCATGCAGTTTCACCCCACTTCACTTTTTAACCCGGCGGGCGAAAACCCTTCTTTCCTCGTCTCCGAAGCGGTACGCGGCTTCGGCGGCATCCTGAAAACTGCCGAGGGAGAAGAGTTCATGCAACACTACGACTCCCGCCTCTCGCTCGCCCCGCGCGACATCGTGGCCCGCGCCATTGACTCTGAAATGAAAAAACGCGGTACCGATTGTATGTACCTCGACTGCCGCCACCTCAACAAGGATGATTTCACGGCGCACTTCCCGACCATCTATCAAAAATGCGTGAGCATCGGCGTTGATCCGATGAAAGACATGATCCCTGTGGTGCCGGCCTGCCACTACATGTGCGGCGGCATCATGGTGGACGCATATGGCCGCAGCAGCATCGGCCGGCTGTACTCGGCGGGCGAATGCAGCAGCACTGGCCTGCACGGCGCCAACCGCCTCGCCTCCAATTCCCTGCTCGAAGCGATGGTATTCGCCCACCGCATTTTTCTCGATATACAGGACAAACTTGACGGCTGGAATTTCAGGGAAGGCGTACCCGACTGGAACGCCGAAGGCACTACCGAACCGAAGGAAATGGTGCTCATTACACAGAGTATCAAGGAATTAAAGGAGATCATGTCGTACTACGTCGGCATCGTGCGCTCCAACGTGCGCATCAAACGCGCCCTCGACCGGCTTTTCCTGCTCTACCAGGAAACCGAGGAACTCTACAAGACCACTGCCGTCAGCCCCCAACTGATGGAACTGCGCAACCTGATCACCATCGCCTACCTCATCACCCGCTCGGCTTCGCATCGCCGCGAAAGCCGGGGTCTGCACTTCACGACGGATTACCCGGAGAAATTGCCTTTTGTGGAAGAATCGGTACTGTAAGGCCCGATAGCACGGACTTCTGGCCGTCCCGGTCCCGGCTATTTATGCCTCAGAACCGCAAATAGGCTGGCGTTTATGAACCCTCACCGCACCACCTCCACCCCCATCGCCATTTCCCCCTTGTCCGTCCCAATCCTCAAATAATACACCCCGCTCTCCAACTGATCCAGCTCCACCGTCAGATTTTCCCCTTCTCCCGACTGCTCCAGCAGCAGATGGCCGGCCCGGTCATATATTGTGCAGCGCAGCGCGCCGCTGTAGCCGGGCAGTGCGACGTGCAGGATATCCGTTGCCGGTACGGGATAGAGCCGCATATCCGGAAGTGATACATCGCGGGTAGCGGTGGTGGGCGCTACGGTGTACCGGGCGATGAAACCGTCGTCTTTGCCGGGGCTGGTCAGCAGCGTTTGCGCAGGGCCCGGGTCGAAATCGGTGGAGCCTTTAAAAAATCCGGCCAGCAAGAGGTTCTGCTGCGCATCCACGGCGAGGGCCGTGCTTTCTTTCGTTTGTGTGCCACCGATCTGATGAACCGATAAAAAATGGCCGGCAACATCGTATTGGGCGAGGAAAATGTCGAAATCACCCGTTCCGGTCAGGGCATGCACAGCAGGGCCCGGGTCGAAGTCGGCGGTATTGATGAAATGCCCGGTGATATAAACCCGCCCAAGCGTATCCACCGCAATGGCGTCGCCCATGTCGTTGTCTTCGCTGCTGATGCTGTGTGCCCAGACGAGTGCGCCCGAGGCGTCGTATTTGGCAAAAAAGGCGTCGTTGATGCCCGCGTGGTCGAGTTCGCTGACACCGGGGCCGGGATCGAAATCGAGCGTTTCTCCGAAACGCCCGGTGATGTACACATTGTTCAAACGATCCACGGCCATGCCCCGTACTTCTTCGAAGAAAAAACCGCCCACGCTGTTGATCCACAGCAGTTGGCCGCCAGCGTCGTAGCGCGCAAAGAACAGGTCGGAGCCGCCCGTAGCGCTGTGGTGCTGCGTGGTGCCAGAGGGATCGAAATCCACGATGCCTTCAAAATGTCCGGCGAGGAAGATGTCACCCTGCAAGCCCACCGCCATGCTCAACACGCGTTCGGAGCCGTCGCCTTCCAGGTGTTTGGCCCACAAAAGATTGCCTGCCGGAGTATAGCGGGCAAAGAATATGTCGTTGGTGCCTGACGCTTCCAGGCCGGTATTGCCGGGGCCGGGGTCCAGATCGGCGGTGCCGCTGAAGACTCCGGCGAGCACGATGTCGCCCGACCCGTCTACGGCCAGGCAGCGCGCTTCTTCAAATTGGGTACCCCCGAGGTGGTGTGCCCACAGCAGTTGACCGTCGGCGTCGTATTTGGCCAGAAAAGCATCGAAACTGCCGTGGCTGGTTAGTTGAAAAACGCCGGGACCGGCGTCGAAATCGGCCGTGCCGCTGAAATTTCCGGCGATGCTGATGTTGCCACCGGCGTCGAGGGCGATGCCGAAACCTGCATCCACACCCGTTCCGCCTATTCCTTTAACCCAGGCTACGTTACCGGAGGGGGCGTATTTGGCAAAAAACACGTCGAAGATGCCCTCGCTATTCAGGTTCGCGGCGCCCGGACCGAAGCTGGTCGTGCCTTCAAAGGTACCGACGACAAAAACGTTGCCGCCGGCATCTGTGGCCATGCTGCGTGTCTCCTGGAATCCGGTTCCGGATGCTTGCTGCGCCCATTCCAGGGACTGAGCGGCCGAGTGGATTGGCGGGAGGGATAAAAGGAGCAGGAATGTCCTCCACAGGAGGCGGAATAAGGAAGAAAGGGCAAAAGAGCGGAGGGCATGGATAAAGACGATATTTTTCATGTGGCGTCGTTCCGGATGCGGGTGAAGGAATGCGGTGCGTCTGCGGGTGAATGACCCGCTCTGCTGTATAAGACAGCGGGCAACGCTATTCAGTCGCAGTCGCAGGCAGATTTGCGCTGTTTTTTCATTTTCATGCGATCTGTCTTTCAGGGCTTGGAAGCATCGGTTGAATTCCGGCGAATTGGTACTCAACTGGGAAAAGAAACATTTCCCCGTCAAAATTGAATTTGCCACCGACGACATCGTGATGGCCAACGCGGCGGAAGAATTGAAAGGCCCCACCGGCTTTTCATGGCAAGTATATTCCAGCGCCGCCAACTACGCCAGGCAAAACAAGGGGAATCAGGAAAAAGCCCTCCAATGGATTGACCAGGCCATCGCGCAAAACAAAAATTTTACAACGCTGAACGTCAAAGCCGGACTGCTGCGGCAAGTGGGCAAAACCGCCGATGCCGACAAACTCGATAAAGACGCGATCACACTGGCGACGGAAGCCGAACTCAATCAGTACGGTTATCAGTTACTCGGCAATGGCCAGCACGACGAAGCCATCAAAATTTTTACTGTCAACACCGAACGCCACCCCGAAAGCGCTAATTGCTGGGACAGCTTGGGCGAGGGATACGCTACCAAAGGCGACAAGGAAAACGCCATCAAAAATTTCAAAAAGGCGCTCAGCATGAACCCGCCGGCCAATGTGAAAGCCAATTCAGAAGCGTATTTGAAAAAGTTGGGAGCAAGTGGCAGTGGGCAGTAGCAGTAGCAGTAGCAGTGGCAGTAGGCAGTAGGCAGTGCGCAGGAGGCAGTGGGCAGTTTGCAGGACAATTGCTACTGCCTACTGCCCACTGCTACCATTCCACGTACTCATATTCCCACGCAACTTCCTGGTAAGGGGTGGTATGTTCCGCACGGCTCAGACGTCCTTTTTTGTCGTACGAAAACGTGTTGACCCAACCCTCGCGCGGTCCGCCGAATATTTTTCCGTCCTTGATGTCCATTAGAAACCAGCGCCGCTGCGTCACCTGGCCTCTGGCGTTGTAGATCTTTTCCTCGGAAAGTTCGCGTTGGTCGTCGTCATAATACCAGGTGTATTTGATGGTACCGGTGGCATCCCAGGAAGAATTGATTCCGAAACAGAGTTTCCCGTCATTGTAATCTCGTGTTTCCAGTAATTCGCCGGCGGGCGAAAAAATACGTTCGCTGGCGAGCAAGCCAGTTTCGGCAGGCAATTCTTCCGCTTCATAAAGGGGACACGGAACAAAGGTGGTGTCCGGCCGGGAAGAAATGATCCGCTTGCCTGCCGGGTCGGGATACCGGTGCAATTCGTATTCGTAAACCCTTTCCACGTTAGTCTCCGAATCGTAGGAGTATGTTTTGAGGATGCAGGCTCTGCCCCTGCTTTCCACAGCATGACTGCGCCGCCCGTCGGAGCCGTAAAAATATTGCATGCCGATCCGGTTGTAACCGTCGTAGATGCGCCACAGCCGGCCAAGACTGTCGTATTCCAAACGGCAAAAAGTTGAGATCGGGTACTTTTTGTATTGTTGGGTTACTTGCAAAAGCCGTCCCGCTTTATCGTAGTGCCACACCTCGGTCACGGTATAACTTTTGGTTTCCCCGTTGATCCGGTGTTCGTTCGACTTACGGCAGATCATTTGTTTCAACCCTTTCCGTTCGGTCGAATCGGTTTCCAGCATTACCCATCCGAGCGGCGTATCGAGGACCGTCTGGGCCCGACCCGGAAGGTTCCAACACAAGCAAAGGCAGGTAAATATAACAAGACTGACTACTCGACGGGTAAAATGACGATGCCGGTTGTTTTGCATTCGATTCGTATTTGATGTTCAATAACTCGGTCTGTAAAAGTATGAATTCTCCTTCAAACGACGAATCCAATGCCGTTCGCCAGCGCACAAGACCTGTCCGGAATCGAACACCTTGCCATTTGTTTTTTGCCATTAATATAATGATAGCCAATTCATTATAATTTCGGCACGGGGTATGGAGCACTTATTCTGTATTTGCTCATTTTCAAAACCACAACCTTCCGTTTTACCCTGTTGTAACAAACCCTTCCCGGATCATCCTTTACCCGTGAAATGTAAAAGGGTTTGTTACAACAGGGTAAAACGGAAGGTTTACAACGCTTATGATCCGCAATTATATCACCATAGCCCTGCGCAATCTCCGGAGAAACCTGTCCTACACACTGCTCAACGTATTCGGACTGGCACTGAGCATCGCCTGCGGCATCCTGATATTCCTGCTCGTGCGCCAACACCTGAGTTACGATACCTGGCACGAGAAGACGGACCGGATCGCGATGATCTGCACCGAATCGCGTCGCGACGTAGTGGACAAAATGCCCTTTTCACCTTACCCCATGGGGGCGGCGCTGCGGCAGGAATACGCTTTTCTGGAAAAAACGGCGATGGTATCGAGGCGCAGCAATTCGCTGATCACCATTACCGAAAAGGACGCGGCGCCGGTCAAATTCAAATAGGAAAATACCCGGGCAGCGGCTGAACCGGAATTGTTCTCCATTTTTGATTTCCCGCTAGCGCAAGGCGATTTGAACGGTTTGCGGGAGCCTTATACTGCATTGCTGACTGAAAAACTGGCCCGCAAATATTACGGTACGACAGACGCCGTGGGAAAAACGTTCAAACTCAACGCCGAATACAATTTCCGTGTCGTGGGCGTGCTGAAGGATATACCCGACAACACGGCGCTGCAATACCAAATGTACACTTCCTGGGCGACGATGGAAGCCGATTCCAATTCCCGGCATATGTTGAACAACTGGGGGGGTATACAGGGGGGCACCCAATGTTATGTGTTGTTTCGCGAAGGGCATTCGCAAGCAGCGTTGGAGTCGGCATTCGCAACTTTTCGCGAGAAATATTTCCACCCGGAAGTGCGCAACTGGAATATACCCGCAACGCCGACCTCGGTTTCCGGCGCGAAGGCATCGTGAACCTGCCTTTGCCCGGTGGCGATACCGGGAAAAGTACGGCATTGAAGCAGCAACTGAGTCAAATAGCAAGTGTCGAACAGATCAGCCTGTGTATGCAACCGCCGGCTTCAGGGTCCAATTGGAACACGCAGGTCCAGTTGGAGGGCCGGACAGAAAGAGAACTACGAATACGATTTTATGGATGCCCGGATCGCAGAGTTTTACGAAGAAGAAGCAACAGTGCTGCAATTAGTCCGCTTGTTTGCGGGCATCGCCATTTTTATTGGATGCCTCGGCCTGTACGGTCTGGCGGCCTTTATGGTCGCGCGCAAAACCAAAGAGATCGGTATCCGCAAAACGCTGGGCGCCACGATTCCCGGCATCCTCTGGCTTTTCGGCAAGGAATACGCCCGGCTGATCGTCGCCGCGTTCGTCGTGGCAGCGCCGCTGGCATGGTAGGCCATGAATGCCTGGCTCAGCGACTACGCATACAGGATTACGCTGGGGGCAAGTGTATTTATCGCGGCATTGCTGACCACGCTCGCTGTGGCGATCCTGACCGTGGGTTTTCAGAGCGTAAAGGCGGCGTTGGCGAATCCCGTCCAATCGCTCCGAAGTGAGTGATGGGGCATTATTCGCATTTTCCCTGCATGCGGATGGTGGGCCGGTGATAAAAAGCACCGCTGGCTGATGCTTCGGCAAAAAATTTCCGGGTACAAGTACGGCTTGGCAACGGGGTGTTTTGCTATTTTTGTTGGGCTGCCGCTCCATCGTTCTCGGAGACGGCGTTTATTCTTTCACCACAATGACTGATTCCCGATGAAAAACGCAATTGCCCTCTCCGCCCTCTTTCTTTTTTCCCTACCCGTTTTTTGCCAAAATGCCGACTCGCTGGCCGCAATGCGGCAGGTAGATAGCCTCCTCCAGATTTCCCGCGCGCTTACGGAGGAAGGTGATTTCGACAAATCTTTGGAAGTCAATGTTGCCGCCGAAAAACTTGCGCTGGAAAAATTCGGCAGGGAGTCGGCGTCTTACGGCAGCGTATCCTACAATTATGGTGTATTTTTCTTATATAAAAGAGATTTTACGACAGCCGAAAAGTGGTTTCTGGGATCTAAAGACATTCGGGAAAAAGTATTTGGCAAAGAACACCGGGATTATGCAACGAGCCTGAACGGTTTGGCGAATTTGTACTCGAAAATGGGCGATTCCCAAAAAGCCGAGCCGCTTTATCTCGAAGCCCTTGCCATTCGGGAAAAAACATTGGGCAAAGAACATCCTGATTATGTGGCGAGCCTTCTTAATCTGGCGCGTTTTTATTGGAAAACAGGCAACTTTGAAAAAGCCGAGCCGCGTTATGTCGAGGCCCTTGCCATTAAGGAAAAAGCATTCGGTAAAGAGCATGCCGATTATGCATTGGTAATGAATGATTTGGCGATATTGTATCAGCACATGGGCGAGTATGAAAAAGCCGAACCGCTTTTTCTTGAATCAAAAAATATCCGGGAAAAAACACTGGGCAAAGAACACCCCGACTATGCTGCAAGCCTGAATAACCTGGCGATTTTGTTGATGGAAATAGGCAACTATGAAAAAGCCGAGCTGCTTTATGTTGAAGCGCTTGCCATAAAAGAAAAGCTACTTGGTAAAGAGCACGCCGATTATGCATTGGGGCTGAACAATATGGCGAACTTGTATTATCTCACAAGCAATTACGAAAAAGCGGAGTCGCTTTATATCGAAGCGCTTGCTCTTCGGGGAAAAATATTGGGCAAAGAACATCCTCAATATGGGCAGAATTTGGGTAATTTGGCGAATTTGTATGCAGAAACGGGCAAATATGAAAAAGCCGAGCCACTTTATCGCGAGGCAATAACTATCTTGGAAAAAGCATCGGGCAAAGAGCATCCCGATTATGCGACTAGTTCGGATAACCTGGCGATTTTGTATCAGGAAATGGGAAATTATGAAAAAGCCGAGGCGCTTTTTGCCGAAGTGCTTGCCATCCAGGAAAAAGTACTGAGAAAAGAGCATCCCGATTATGCGGCGAGCCTGAGCAATCTGGCGAGTTTGTATTGGGACATGGGCAACTATGAAAAAGCCGAGCCATTTTTAGTCGAAGCCCTTAATCTTCGGGAAAAAACATGGGGCAAAGAGCACCCCGATTATGCCTGGAGTCTGAACAATCTGGCGCTTTTGTATTGGAAAACAGGCCGTTATGAGAAATCTGAGCCGCTTTACCTCGAAGCACTCGCGATTCGGGAAAAATCAGTGGGAAAAGAGCATCCCCATTATGCAGCGAACCTGAACAATCTGGCGAGTTTGTATAAGGATATGGGCAGTCATCAGAAAGCCGAGGCGCTTCATATCGAGGCGCTTGCAATTCGGGAAAAAGCATTGGGCAAAGAGCACCCTTCCTATGCAGCAAGTCTTTCCAATCTGGCGAATTTGTATTCTGAAACGGGCAAGTATGAGAAAGCCGGGCAACTTCAGGTTGAAGCCCTCGCGATTCAGGAAAAAGCATTGGGTAAAGAACATCCTGACTATGCATCGGTTCTGGCCAACCTGGCGGTTTTGTACTGGGCAAATTGCAAAAGCGATACCGCCCGGCAAGTTTTTTTGAAGTCTGCCGAAATTGAAAAATCACTGTTGACGAAAGCATCTTTCCACCTTTCGGAACAGGAACTATCGTTATACGGAAATAAACTGGCCAGATGGAACGAAGAGAGACTGTCGTTTGCTCAAAAGCATTCGGAAATGAGTCCTTCTTCTTACGACTATGCCCTCTTCCGCAAAGGTTTTTTGCTGAACGCTGTTTCCCAGGTCGGTAAACTGGCGCTGGCTGATTCGGCAAGCGCAGAAAAATATTATTTGCTTAAGTCGTATCACCGCCGTTTAGCTAAAGAATATGCAACGCCTCTCGCAGGGCGTGACAGCGCAAAAATTGCTGACCTCGAAAAACAAGCCAATACGCTCGAAAAAGAACTCACCCGCACCGTGGCAGGCTTCGGCGAAGCTATTCGACAAGTGACCTGGAAGGAAGTGCAGACCGCGCTCCGACCAGACGAAGCCGCCATCGAATTTGTCCGCTATAAATTTTTCAATCCTCTTCAGACAGATAGTGTGATGTACGCCGCGCTGTTGCTTCGCCCGGGATGGGAATCGCCCCACCGGATTACGCTCTTTGAAGAAAAACAAATCGACACCCTGCTCCGCGTGACTGGCGAGCGCAAAGCCGACTTTGTGAGCAAACTATACACACTTGTCAGCCGGGGCATAGCGGAAAACCAAAAATCGCTCTACGAACTGCTCTGGCAATCTCTTGAAAAGGAACTCGATGGAGTAAAAACAGTCTATTATTCTCCCTCGGGCCTGCTTCACCAGATCAACCTCGGCGCTCTTCCGATGCGCACCGACTTTACGTTAGCCGATAAATATGAACTCGTCCAACTCGGCAGCACCCGGCAACTGGTAGTTGGCGATAGCACTTTTGTAGCCGATGCTCCCGCCTTCGCCGGGGCTTCGGCAGTTAATACTGCCATTCTATTCGGTGGCATCCGCTATGAAATGGACAGTGCCGCCATCTATCAGGCATACAATAATTTGAAAATGCAACCAACCCCGACCGACAACCTTGAAACGTTGAGTTTTGCCTATACCGATTCCCTGCTGCGCTCGGGCGTTGACTGGAATTATCTCCCCTATACAGAAAAAGAAGTGGATGCAATTGAGCAGATCATAAAGTCCGGCGACATGAATATGCAGTTGTACAAAGGCTACGTAGCTACCGAAGAATCCTTCAAACGCATCGGCCAAGCCACACCTTCGCCACGCGTCCTCCACATCGCCACCCACGGCTTTTTCTTCCCCGACCCGAAAGACAATCCCCAATCCCCAATCCCCAATCCCCAATCGGATGAGCCTGTTTTTAAGATATCTGACCATCCCATGATCCGCTCGGGCCTTTTACTCGCCGGCGCCAATCACGCCTGGCAAACGGGCAAACCCCTCCGCCCGCATATGGAAGACGGCATTCTTACCGCCTATGAGATCAGCCAGATGAATTTGTCGAACACCGAACTGGTGGTGCTCTCCGCCTGCGAAACCGGACTGGGGCAAATACAAGGCAACGAAGGCGTGTACGGCCTGCAGCGCGCTTTTAAGATCGCCGGAGCGAAATACCTGATCATGAGCCTCTGGCAGGTGCCGGACCAGCAGACTTCCCTCCTGATGACGACTTTTTACAAAAAATGGTTAGAGGAAAAAATGGAGATACCCGAAGCATTCCGGGCCGCACAGAAAGCAATGCGCGAGCAGGGCTTCGATCCGTATCAATGGGCGGGGTTTGTGCTCGTCGAGTGACTGCGATGGTTAGATGGAATGAGCCTTTGTGAATCAGGCTTTTTTGCCCAACAAATCAAAGCGCACACTCCCGCGACCAATTTTTATTCTGAAATCTTCAACCGAAATTTATACTCACCAAATTATCACCGGAGCATTTGCTTTTCATTTGAAAATTTCCTTGCAAAAATTTGCCGGTGTTTCAACATTTATTTTTCTATCTTTGACGCCTTTTTGAAAAGCCCCTCATCCCTTGGGGGGCACAACAAATGACGCCGGCAGACAGCGGACGATTTTTCGTCCAAAAATTCCCCGCTTGTTTGTTTGATTATGCCAACAATTCTTAATTTCATCGGCTGAAAAAGTGCAGTGTCGGAAAGACCCTGCACGGCGGCAAAAAGACCGGCTGCCACAGCAATCAATCATCACAAAAGGAGACGGGGATACCGCCTGACGTACAAAATTAATCGAACAGAAGATGACAGCGACTGCAACTGAACACGATGTTTTACTCGAAAACCTCCAGAAATACTTCGGATTTGACGCATTTAAGGCCGAACAAGGAGCCATCATCCAAAGTCTTTTAGACGGAAAAGATACCTTTGTAATCATGCCCACCGGCGGTGGCAAAAGCCTTTGCTACCAATTGCCCGCCCTCATGCTGCCCGGCACGGCCATCGTCATCAGTCCGCTCATCGCCCTGATGAAAAACCAGGTAGACAGCATCCGTGGCTATTCCGATGAGGACGAAGTAGCGCACTTCCTCAATTCTTCGCTTACCAAAGCGCAGATGAAAAAGGTGAAGCAGGACATCACCGACGGCAAAACCAAACTGCTGTACGTGGCGCCCGAAACCCTCACCAAAGAAGAAAACATAGAGTTTTTCCAAAACAGCGATATTTCCTTCGTCGCGGTGGACGAAGCGCACTGTATCTCCGAATGGGGACACGATTTCCGACCGGAATACCGCCGCATCCGCGTCATGCTCGACGCTATCGCCCGCGAAGTGCCCATCATGGCGCTTACGGCGACGGCGACGCCCAAAGTACAACAGGACATCCTGAAAAACCTCGATATGACCGGGGAGAACACCTTCATATCGTCGTTCAACCGCGACAACCTGTTCTACGAGATCCGCCCGAAAATCAAAAAAGACCAGACGATCAAGCAGATCATCCAGGTCATCAAAGAAGAATTCCGCAACGAATCGGGCATCATATACGTCCAGAACCGCAAAACGGCGGAAGACCTGGCGGAAGTGCTTTCCGTCAACGACATCAAAGCCGCGCCCTACCACGCCGGCCTAGACCCCAAAACCCGCGCCAATACCCAGGACGCATTCCTCATGGAGGACATTGACGTCATCTGCGCCACCATCGCCTTTGGCATGGGGATTGACAAACCCGACGTGCGCTTCGTCATTCACTACGACATGCCGAAGTCTATCGAGAACTACTACCAGGAAACCGGCCGCGCCGGCCGCGACGGTCTTACCGGCAAGTGCATCGCATTCTACAACTACAACGACATTCTGCGGCTCGAAAAATTCCTGCGCGACAAACCCGTCGCCGAGCGCGAAATGGGCGCTCAACTCATGCAGGAAGTCGTGGCTTACGCCGAAACCGCTTCCTGCCGCCGCCGTTTCTTGCTCCACTACTTCGGTGAAGAATTCCACGAAGATAACTGCCACAAGATGTGCGACAACTGCAAAAACCCCAAGGAGAAAATGGAGGTGAAGCAGGAAATCATCAACGTGGTCCAGTGTATTCTCGACCTCAATGAAAACTACCTGATGAAGACGGTGATGGATTACCTGATAGGACGTGAGACGAAGGAAATGAAAGACTTCCGCTTTACCGACCTCGACAACTTCGGCGTTGGCGAAGACAAGGATGAAAACTTCTGGAGCTCCATCTTCCGCCACGCGATGATCAACAACCTGATCTACAAGGAGATCGAGCAGTTCGGCATCCTGAAAGTATCGGAAGCGGGACGGGAATACCTCAAAAATCCGTACCCGATCACCATCACCATCAACCACGACTACGAAGAAGGCGACTACGACTTCGACGACGAAAAAGGCGGTACGGCGGTATTGGATGAAACGCTGATGAACATGCTCAAAGACTTGCGCAAGAACATCGCTAAAAAGCACAACTTGCCGCCTTATATCATCTTCCAGGATCCTTCACTCGAAGAAATGGCAACGCAATACCCTATTTCGATGGAGGACATGTCCAAAATCGTGGGCGTATCACAGGGTAAAGCACAGAAATACGCGCAGCCTTTTGTTGATCTCATTAAAAAATACTGCGAGGAGAACGAAATCGAACGCCCTATGGACATCACCATCAAAACGGTGGCGAACAAGTCCAAAACGAAGGTGAACATCATTACCGCCATTGACCGGAAAATCCCGCTCGAAGACATCGCCAAAAGCAATGACCTCAGCATGCAGGAATTGCTGGAAGAATTGGACGCCATCGTCAATACGGGCACCAAAATCAAACTCGACTACTACCTCAACAAAGTTGTGGATGAGTACGTACGGGAAACGGTCATGGACTACTTTAAAAGCGCCGATACCGATTCCATTGATGAAGCATACAAAGAACTAAAAGACGACGAGATCACGTGGGAAGAGATCCAGCTGATGCGTCTGAAGTTTTTGAGCGACTACGCGAACTAAATTTTTCAGTCAACAGACCCGATGCCGAATGGGCAGCCCTGCTGCGCGTTCGGCATTTTTTTATCCTGTGCCAATTTTTGCCATAAAGACACGGTGACACAACAAATTTGTGTGTAACCTTTGCGCCATTCACTGATTCTTACCCGATTTTTATGAAAAACACCCTCCTCGCGTTGTTCGTCCTGAGCACTCTGGCACTGAACGCGCAAACCACCCCAGGCTCCTCCATCCTTTGCGGCAACGAAATTTTCTCCAAAATTGTCCGGGAACAATATCCCGAACTGCAAGCCGCATTCGACGCGACTTTTGAAGAAGCCCGCATTCCCCGTGCGACCGACCGGAACCCGCTAACGGTTAACGTAGTCGTGCATGTGGTCTGGAAAAACCCGGAAGAAAACCTCGACGACAGCATTGTCCTCGATCAGATCGCGGTGCTCAATGCCGACTACAACCGGCTGAACGCCGACACGGCCAATCTGCGCCCCTTGTTCCAGCCCGTCGCAGGCAATGCCGGCATTCATTTCAACCTGGCCGGTATCGTGCGTGTGCAAACGACTAAAGAATTTGAGATCAATCCCTTTGGCAGCAACTTGTTGTCCGAGTTGAAACACAGCGCTCAGGGTGGCAGCGACGCATGGGACAATGAGCAATATCTCAATATCTGGGTGTGCAAAATCCAGCCCATCACATTCGGCGGGGCCGTGCTGGGGCAAATTCTCGGCTTCGCCTTTCCACCCAACAACCTCGACAACTGGCCGCCCAACAACGGCGCGCCCAACCCTGAAGAGGATGGCGTGGCGATTGATTACCGCGTATTTGGCAGCAACAATCCCAATTTTGTGGAAATCCCCGGCGGCACGGGCAACCTCATGGTGCGGGGACGTACGCCCGTGCACGAAGTGGGTCATTATTTCGGTTTGCGCCACATTTGGGGCGACGGAGGCATTTTTGGCCCCAACGACTGCGACCAAACCGACGGGGTGGACGACACGCCCTACGCCAACTCCCAATCGCAGTTTGACTGCGACACGACGCGAAATTCGTGCAACAACAACGAAGTTTTTTACAACGCTGACGTCCCCGACCTGATCGAAAACTTCATGGACTATTCCAGTGAAGATTGCATGAACATGTTCACACAAGGCCAGGTGGAGATCATGCGCAATGTCCTCCAGGGGCCACGGTCGGGTCTGCTCATGCCTGTCGGAACACAGCATATCGCCGGGCAAAATATTGATTTTACCCTGTCGCCAAACCCCGCCAGCGACCTGTTCGCTCTGAAATTCAATCTGCCGGAAAAAACGAACATCACCTTGCGTCTTCTGAACACCGCCGGTCAATCGCACGGCACTTTGTCTTCAGAATATTATCCGGCCGGCGCGCATCAAATTAACCTCGACGCTTCGGCGCTTACGCCGGGATTGTATTTTGTGGAGATGCGCACGGAACACGAGGTAAACGTTCAAAAACTGGTGGTAAAAAGGGGGTAAGCATGAAAGAGCAAATCCAACTCCTCGCCCGGCAGTACCACGCAGGCGTCGTTGCCAACCGCCGTCACCTGCACACGCATCCTGAATTGTCGTTCCAGGAAGTGCAGACGGGGAAGTTCGTGGCAGGCCGGCTCGCCGAACTCGGCATCGAGCACAAACACGGCATGGCCGGTAATGGCGTGGTGGCTTTGATTAAAGGTAAAAAGCCGAAAAAACGGGTGGTTGCCCTGCGCGGCGACATGGATGCTCTACCTATCCCGGAGGCCAATAAAGTGCCGTATAAATCTCAGAACGAAGGTGTTATGCACGCCTGTGGCCATGACGTACACACTTCCTCCCTGCTCGGCACAGCGCGAATCCTCCACGAATTGCGCGAGCAATTCGAGGGTACAGTGAAGTGCATTTTCCAGCCCGGCGAGGAGCGGTTGCCCGGCGGTGCGAGCATGATGATAGCGGAAGGCGTACTCGAAAACCCACGGCCCGCGAGCATTTTCGGTCAACACGTGCATCCGCCCTTGCGTGCAGGCATGGTAGGTCTGAAATCCGGTATCTACATGGCTTCTGCCGATGAGATCTATGTCACGGTGAAAGGCCGGGGCGGGCATGGCGCCATGCCGCATGAATGTATTGACCCGATAGCGATAGCAGCGCAACTGATTGTCACACTGCAACAGATCGTCAGCCGGTACGCCGACCCTGCCGTGCCTTCGGTACTGACTTTTGGAAAAATCAATTCCATCGGCGGCGCTACCAATGTGATTCCCAATGAAGTGAAACTCGAAGGTACCTTCCGCACGATGCATGAAAAATGGCGTGCCGAAGCCCACAAGCGCATGAAAAAAATGGCTGAAAGCGTGGCTAAAAGCATGGGTGCGGCCTGCGAGTTCAACATCCTGAAGGGTTATCCCGTGTTGTACAACCATGATGCGCTCACCGCCCGCACAAAGCAATGGGCCATCGAATTTTTGGGCAATGACAAGGTGGTGGACCTGCCCCTGCGCATGACCGCTGAAGATTTCGCGTATTTTTCACAGGTCTTGCCCGCCTGTTTTTACCGCCTCGGCACGGGCAATCCCGAACGCGGCATCACTTCGCCGATCCATACGGATACGTTCGATGTGGACGAATCGGCACTTGAAACGGGCGTGGGCCTGATGGCCTGGCTGGCAATAAAGGAGTTAGGAATGTGAAAGGAGTTTGATGCCGTTTGAGTGTTCCGATATTGCCGTCAGGCACTGTCTCAATCAAATTCAAACTATTTCAACCAAAATCAATCAACCTCGAACACTACTGTTTACGCCGGTACACCTTCGCCAGATTATTTTTGGATGCGAACACAAGGTCATAACCCTGTTCCAGTTGCCGTCCGATGTCCTGACCGAAGGGGTGGTCGTAAAAGCGCTGGTCCTTGCACCAGGTCACCACGTAATCCACCGCGGCGCCGCCGGTTTGGGCGGGAAAGCCGAGTATGTCGGCGTGAGGCGGCTGGTTTTCGAATATCGTGCCTTCTTTTTCCAGCAAAACAAAGGGATTGCGTCCGTTCTGCCAAATGAGCGGGAAATTGCGGGTATGGGCTTCATAATTGCCCAGCAACACGATGCTTTTCCCTTCGCTCACATAGTCGCCCGCATGTACGAACAGCCAGATATTCTCGGCCACGTATTTCCCACCGGCGATTTGGCCGTGGTGGTTGAAACTGATGGGCAACACAGTCACCCGATCCGGTATCACAGCTGCACAACTGGCATATTCCAGCGCAGCTTCGTTGGCCATTTTGTAATGGGGAAAACGCAGTATGAGGAACGCCGCCGACACGACGATTGAAAACGCCAGCACGGCTTTCCGGATATTTTGAGAAAAATCCACCGAAGCAAGCCACAACAACAGAATGAGATAAGGCAGCAACACGAGCCTTAAGGGCGTGACACCGCCACCGGCAAAAGATCGCGGCTGGTTGAAATACAACCAAACAGTGAAAAGGAACACAACAAAAAAGGCATCAGTCCAGCGAAAATCCCTCTTCTTCCATTTCAGCAGCGTGGCAAGGAGCAGCAACAAGGCAAAAACGACCGCCACGGCTACAGCCCACCAGCGCTCCGACAAATCCATAATGAGCAAACCCCTGTTTTCGCGCAACATGCGAAAAAGCGCCGATTTCGATTCGCCATAGGGCAGTATCTCCATGCCTTTGAAAAATAGGTATTCCGAAAACAGAACAATGACCGGCAGGGCTGCCAGCGAAACGGAGGCGATATTGTGCCCGAATTTTTTCCAAACTGCCGCGGTATCATCCTGGCGGCTTTTCCAGTCGCGCCACCACGCTCCCAATGACAAACTCCCGATGAGCAGAAATGAAAACAACAGTCCGATGGGATGGCAAAAGTATAGAACGAGAAAACCCGCTGCCAGCACCAGCAAACGGGTGGGTGTGAACGCCGTCCGGATGTGAAACCAATACCCGGTTACCCAAAACACCGCCGCCAGACTGCACGAGTAGTTGTAAAAACCCATCTGAAAGACGTAGTGATGGGTAAACAACAATCCCAGGGAACTCAGGAATAAGCCGTTGGGGCTGATTTTCCGGATGAGATAGCGCAAGCCGAGGCCGAATCCGAGCACGTAGAGCGTTTGCAACAATTTTTCCGCCAGAAAACCGGGCATTTGCAAGCCCAGGAGCAGCGTCATGAACGCATGGCCGAACCAATTCGGCTCAAAGCGGGCATTCAGGTAATACCAGTGGTCGTAAAATGCCTTTGTATCGCCGCCCCGCCAGCAATCGAGCAACACCTTCGAATTGTACAAATGACAGGGGCCATCGCAGGTCAGGAAATAATGAAATGACCAAAGCGGCAGAAGGTTGGCGGCCAGCAACAGGTAAAACACGAGGCGTTCCGCTGCAGCGAATGAAAGGGCGGGTTTCATCGTCCGGTTTTGCGTTTGGGCAAAGAACGCTCAAAAAACGACGCCGGGTATCACTTTTTCAGGGCAGATTTGCGCAGGCGCTGCAAGAACGGCGAAGCGAAAATGAACGACTGGAGATTTTCATTGTCGCTACCGAGCACCTGGTCTTTGTTGCCGCTCCATTCGAGGCGGCCTTCGTGCAGAAAACAAATGTTGTCGCCGATTTCCATCACCGAGTTCATATCGTGCGTATTGATGACGGTGGTGATGTTGTTTTCCTCCGTGATGCTGCTGATCAGTTCGTCAATCAGGATAGCCGTTTTCGGGTCCAGCCCGGAGTTGGGTTCGTCGCAAAAGAGATATTGCGGCTCCAGGACGATGGCCCGGGCGATGCCGACCCGCTTTTGCATGCCTCCGGAAAGTTCAGATGGGTACTTGCGGTTGTTGCCGGCGAGGTTCACCCGTTCGAGGCAATAGTTGACGCGCTCGAGCTTTTGACGCGGGGTTTTGTCGGTGAACATGTCGAGCGGAAAGCGGATGTTTTCTTCTACTGTCATGGAGTCGAACAGGGCAGAACCCTGGAATAACATCCCGATCTTCATGCGAATGGCGCGCATACCTTCCTTATCCAGCGCGGTAAAATTCACCTTATCGTACCAGACCGTTCCGGTGGTAGGCGTTTGCAGCCCGACCAGAATCTTGAGCAGCACCGTTTTGCCGGCACCGGAGCGGCCGATGATGAGGTTGTTTTTGCCGGCTTCAAAAGTGAAATTGATGCCCTTCAGCACCTGTTGATCGCCGAAGGTTTTGATGATATTTTCTGCGCGAATCATGGAGATTTCGGATTTTGGATTGCGGATTGATGTCGCAGATCAGATATTTTGCTTCGCAAATGTAAATCTATACTTGAAAACCCCAATCCGAAATCATTTCACCATTTTTCCAAACGAATGGCAATATGACTTCCGCTGGCCTTGACTTCAAACTTAGCCTCTGTCCATTTCGGCGCACGGAATTTGGGTCGTGCGTTGTTGGAAAAGCCATACGGTTCGCTCGGAATACCCAATATGTTGGTGTCTAATTTGCCGTTTTTGTTGAGGTCGTGAAAACAGCTGACGGCATAAATGCCCGGCTTGACATCCGGTATTTCGAGGTTGATACTGCCGGTGGTCGTCACCGGGAATATTTTTTTAAAGCACACTTTCTCTTCCTTCATAAAATCAGCCTCACTGTTGTAAACGGCGACGTAGAGGCTACCTTTTGCCTCCCGGATATTGGTAAAAGAGACACTGAGCAAAGGATGGAACAGGTTGAAAAAAAATGAAATGAACAAAAACACAGACGGATTTTTTGATGAGATAACAAACGCAGCCGTACTTAAAAAATTTGGCAGCCCCTGTCGTGCGGCTGCCAAATCCCCAAGAGCCTGTCATGGATATCCCGTTAAAGGGGCAACGCTGAATACCGCTCGATAAACGCTTTCAGCTCGTCTACCATTGCGGGCGAACCGATGGCGACAGTACAACGCTGGTGCAATTCGGTGGGCATCACGTCGAGTATGCGTTTGAGTTGGGTGTTCATGGCTTTTCCCCCGGCCTGTTCCACGATCATGCCCAGCGGATTGCACTCATACAGCAGGCGGAGTTTGCCTTTCGGATACTTGCGGGTGCTGGGGTAGAGGAAAATGCCTCCCTGAATAAGGATGCGGTGTATGTCGCTCACCATCGAACCGATATAGCGCAGGCCGTAGTTTTGATCCGAACAATTGTCAATGTACCGGCGCATTTCGAGGTCGAATTTTGAATAATACCCCTGGTTGACGGAGTAGGTATTGCCGTTTTCAGGAATGCGCATGTTGCGGTGGCTGAGGCAAAATTCGCCGATGCTGGGATCGAGTGTAAAAGCATTCACCCCGCGGCCGGTGGTATATACCAGGATGGTGGAGGTACCGTAAAGGACGTATCCTGCAGCCACCTGTTTGGCGCCTGTTTGCAGAAAATCTTCCAGGGTTGCAGGGCCGCTGGGGTCGCTTTTGCGCCGGTAAATGGCGAAAATAGTGCCGACCGATACGTTCACGTCAATGTTAGATGACCCGTCGAGGGGGTCGAACATGACCACATAATGGCTCTTTTTAGAGCCGACCGGCGGTATCTGGATGATGTCTTCGTTTTCCTCAGAAGCGATGGCGCAGCACTCGCCGGAGTTCTTCAGGCACTCGATGAGTTTTTCATTGGCATACACGTCGAGTTTTTGCTGCATGTCGCCGCTCTGGTTTTCGCCGCTGTCGGCGACGCCGATGATGTTGACGAGGCCGGCTTTGTTCACTTCGCGGTTGATGATCTTGGCGGCCACGCCTATGTCGCGCAGCAGCCCGGTCAGTTCGCCGGTGGCATAGTCGAAGTCTTTTTCCGAACGGATGATGAACTCGTCCAATGTGACGATGCGGTTGCCGGAAACGGGGGAAGCGGGAGCGGGAACAGGAGCGGGGACAACTTGTCCGTTTTCAGGCGCTTTTTTTGTAGCGGTTGCCATAGGTGTGGTGGATTTGATGTTTGGTTAGAGCCGGTGTGACTATCAAAATTGGCAGTGCAAAAGTAAAAAATCTGTCGGTTTTGTCCTGTACAGACAACAGGTTTGGCAACATATGCGCTATTTTCGGGTTTTAAATCCGCCAATTGGCATCAGATCATGCGCACGTTGCCTTTTATTATCATTTTAAGTCTTGCTGCGTGTCGCCCCGAAGGGCCGGAGACGCTGCCTTTACCGACTAAAATTTGCATCAAAACCACCCACCACAATTACCCGCTGGCGGGTTCGACGGTTTACCTGAAATACTTTACCGATACATTTCCGGGTTATGATAAGGGGCCGGGTTTCTACGATGCATCCTTCAAAACCGGCGCCGATGCGCGTGGCTGCATCGAGTCGGTGCCGGAAGGCAGGCATTGGATCGTAGCGTTCGGCTACGACAGTCTGCATTACCCGCACGAAGCCTTCGGGAGCCTGCCCGTAGAAATTTCGCTGACTTACAAACCCGTGTTGGACACAATGCTTTATTTAGGGCACTGACGCGCGTCTTTTGTTGGACTTTTGCCTTTCTATCTCCGCGTCGAGCAATACCGCTTCGTGCAGCAGTTCCAAAATCGGCTCTTCCCGGATGTCTTTTTCCGAGAGCAAGCGGACGTATCCCACTTCTTTGCGTTCACCGAGATCGAGCAGTCCCTGTTCATTGGAAAGCAATTGCCCGCGAGCGAAACCGAAAGCGACCCCGGTCTCCATACCGCTGTAAGGAAAGGACGACGGGTAAATAAAGCAAATCCGGCTGTACCGCCAATAGTAAGGTACGCCATAGGCAAATTTCTCCCGCAGTTCGGGAAAATGCTCCCCCAGCAAATCCCGCAGCCGGAGGCAAACAGATTTTTCTGCGGGCAATAAATCCGCATAAAACGAATCAAAGTCCTTATGTTTGGCGAGTTTCACGGCGTAAAATTCTGAAATTGTAACTTTACGCCGGAAAAACAGGCAAAATAAAACGCTCGCTGCTTATGAATCGGTTGGTCAACGAACTTGCCAGGCAATACTTACGTCTGCGGATGCGGCGCATCGAACGCTGTATGAAGCGCCCTGAAGAGCCGCAGGAACGCTGGCTGCAACGGCTGCTCGACACCGCCCGCAACACCGAAATCGGCAGACAATACGATTTTGCCGGCATACGCGATGCCGAAGCTTTTGCAAACAAGGTACCGGCACACGATTACGATCAGTTGAAAGGTCAGATCGCCCGTATGATGCGCGGCGAACGCGATGTGCTCTGGCCCGGCGAGGTCAATTGGTACAGCAAAAGCAGCGGCACCACCAGCGACAAAAGCAAGTTCATCCCTGTACCCATGAGCAATCTGTACGGCTGCCATTTTGCCGGAAGCTGGGATTCGCTCGCATTGTTATATCACAACAAGCCCGATCTGGAGATTTTCAGGCGCAAAAATCTCGTCATGGCGGGCAGTTTCCAACAATTGGACGAATATCCCAAAACCCGCTTCGGCGATGTCAGTTCCCTGCTCACACACCACATGCCGGCACTCGGACGCCTGTGTTACACACCCGACTTCGAGACAATGCTGATACCCAATTTCGAGGAGAAGATCCAGCGGATCGCCGACATCACCAGCCGTCGCGATGACATAGTAATGTTTGGCGGCGTCCCTACCTGGATCGTCGTTTTGTTCCGACTGATCCTGGAAAAAACGGGAAAATCGAACATGCTGGAAGTCTGGCCGCACCTGCAAGCCTACATGCACGGCGGCGTCGGCTTCGACCCATACCGGGAAACATTTAAAACCCTGATCCCCAGCAATAATTTTGTATATCAGGAGATTTACAACGCTTCGGAAGGATACTTTGGCGCTCAATGCGATTTGGACAAAAACGATATGCTGCTGCTGGCAGACAACGGCGTTTTCTACGAATTCGTACCGGTGGAGGAATGGGAAAAGGACCATCCCAAAACAGTATTGCTCGCCGATGTGGAAGTAGGGAAAAATTACGCCGTGATGATCTCATCGAACAACGGCTTATGGCGCTACCTGCCCGGCGACACCCTGATGTTCACCCGTAAATACCCGCATTGTTTCCAGATCACAGGTCGTACCAAACAATTCATCAACGCGTTCGGGGAAGAGGTCATGGTGGGCGACACGGATAAGGCGCTCGCCGAAGCCTGCCGTCAAATGGATGCCGTCGTATCCGAATACACCGCTGCGCCCGTTTATTTTGCCGGTGATAAAGGCCGGGGTGGCCACGAATGGATCGTGGAATTTGAAAAAGAACCCTCCGATCTGGAGCGGTTCAACGATGTGCTCGACCAAACGCTCCAACGCATCAATTCTGACTACGAAGCCAAGCGGTACAAGGGGATGGCCCTTCAACGCCTGCATCTTCACGCCGTGCCGCGCGGTACTTTTCTCCGCTGGATGCGGGCACGCGGCAAATTCGGGAGCCAAAGCAAGGTGCCCCGGCTGGCGAATCACCGGGGATTTGTCGAAGAGATCATGCAACTGGTAGGTGAGTAAAAAAGACGGATGTTTTATCTTCGCTCCTTAAAAATGCGCAGTCACCGTCTTTCCTCCAAACCTGTTCGTTTATCCGATATCATCTTGACAAAAGCGGGAAGAGTTGGCCGGCTAAGTCTGTTGTTGTTCCTGTTACTGCCATTTTCACACTGCAAACCCACGCACACCATGCCACTTTTCACCATTCCGTTTGAAACCAATCCCAACCAGACGCTCACCTACGCCGAGATCATCGCCTGCTATGAAAAATTGGCGAAGGCGCATCCCGGTATCTTTCACCTCACAACGATGGGCAGTACTGACAGTGGTTTGCCGCTGCACGTAGCGGTATTATCGGTTGGCGGCGAATTTGATCCAGGGAAGATCCGCCGCTCCGGCAAGCGCATTCTGTTGATCAACAACGGTATTCATCCCGGCGAGCCGGAAGGCATTGACGCAACGGTGCTGCTGTTGCGCGAGTATTTGAGTAACCCGGAGTCATTAAAGTCATTAAACGATTTGGTCATTGTCATCATTCCGGTGTACAATGTGGACGGTTGCCTCAACCGCAACTCGTACAGCCGCGCCAACCAGGACGGCCCCGAATCGTACGGCTTTCGGGGCAATGCCCGCAATTACGACCTCAACCGCGACTTTGTAAAGTGCGATTCGCGCAACGCCCGCACATTCAACCAGATCTTCCAGACCTGGATGCCCGATATTTTTGTGGACAATCATACCAGCAATGGCGCTGATTATCAATATACAATGACGCTTATCGCCACGCAGCACGACAAACTGGAAACGCCGCTCGGCTCGTTCTTGCAAGAAACAATGTTGCCCCAATTGTATGGCGAAATGAAAAAACGCAACTGGGAGATGATCCCTTACGTGGACGGCCCCGGTGAAACGCCCGACAGCGGCATCAGCGGTTTTTGCGACTACGGACGTTATTCCACCGGCTATGCGGCGCTGTGGAATACCATCGGATTCATGCCCGAAACCCACATGCTCAAACCTTTCGCCGACCGCCTGTGGAGCAACTACCACTTCATGGACGTAGTGATAAAATTTATTGCCGGCCACGCGTCTGAGATCGGCAAAGTACGCGCCGAAGCCTTCGAGCGCACCCGTACCAAACGCGAATTTGTGCTCGACTATGCGATGGATCAAAACAAACGCGATACTCTCCTTTTTAAAGGCTATGCAGCTAAATACAAACCCTCGGAAGTGAGCGGCCTGCCGCGCCTGTGGTACGACCGCACAGAGCCTTATGCAAAAGAAATCGCATACTACAACTACTTCAACCCTTCGGTGACGGTCGAAAAACCTTATGCCTATATTATTCCCCAAGCCTGGGAAAATGTGCTCGAACGCATGAGGATCAACGAAGTGGAAATGAGCCGCCTGGAAAAAGATGTGGATATCGAAGTGGAAACCTATTTTATCCGCGATTTTAAAACGCGTAACCATTGGGAAGGGCACTACTTCCACCACAACATCCAACTGGATAAAAAAACGATGAAGCGGAAGTTTCACAAGGGCGATTTTGTAGTGTTCACCGATCAGAATGCCAACCGGTATTTGGTGGAGACCCTGGAACCCAATGCACCCGATTCCTGGGTGGCCTGGAATTTTTTCGATCCCATTCTGATGCAGAAGGAATATTTCTCGGCTTATGTTTTTGAAGACCTGGCCGCGCAGTTTTTGAAAGAAAATCCCGAAGTGCGCAAGGAGCTCGACGCCAAACGCGCTGCAGATCCCGAATTTGCCGCCGACGCCAAAGTGCAATTGGACTGGGTGTACCGCAAATCACCGTGGTACGAACCTTCGCACCGTATGTACCCCGTAGGGCGTTTGGTGAAGGCGGTAGAAATGCCGTTGGCAAAATAATTCCCCGTTTTATCTGCCGAAATCTTGCCTTTATAGAAATTCCCTGTGTGGCTTCCGCCATATAGCGTACTCTTGCATTCGGATAAAAACGGCTGACATACAGGTACAACCAATCTGTCACAACATGAAGTACACTTTTAAAACTGCTGCCCTATTGCTCCTCGCATCCGTGCTCGCAACCAGCGCGTATGCACAGGAGACCTGGTCGCTTGAACGCTGCATTCTGTATGCTCAGGAAAACAACCTGAGTGTGAAACAGGCGCAAGCCAACGTGAAAACAGCTTTGCTTTCAGAGCGGCAAGCCAAGACATCGCGATTGCCCAACCTCGGCGCCAACTTCAGTGCAGGTGAGCAATTTGGCCGCACTATTGACCCGACGACCAACCAATATAGCACCGTCGCCACGGGCTACAACAGCATCGGCGTCAGCGCGGGGATCAATTTATTTCAGGGCGGGTTGATCCACCATTCGGTAAAGCAGGCTGCCTGGAATGCGCAGGCCGCACAAGCCGACGCCGATCAGACGACCAATACACTGGCACTGCAAATTGCCCAGGCTTACCTCAATATTTTGTTGTTCGAAGAGCAACTTAAAAACGCCCGGGAACGCATAGCCACCAGTACAGAACAACTCAATGCAACCCAGAAACTGATAGACGCCGGCACATTGCCCGCTGCTGACCGCTACAACATCCTCGCCCAAATTGCCCAGGGAGAACAAGCCGCAGTGCAAGCGCAGAACAGCGTTGATCTGGCTTACCTGAGTCTCAAACAACTGCTCCAACTCGAGCCCGATTATGACCTTCTTATCGAGCGACCGGCAATTGCTATTCCGGCAGACGCTGCTCCAGATGCGGTGACCCTGACGCCGATTTACACGACTGCACTCGGTACGCAACCCAACGTCCGGGCTGCCGATTATCGCATCAAAAGCGCGGAAGAAGGCATTAGCATCGCCAAATCATCCTATTGGCCAACTGTATCTTTCGGCGTCAACCTGAATACCAACTATTCCACCGCTTTTAAATTGCCCGCAGGTTATAATCAGCTGACAGAACCCCCCATCCCTGTGCGCATTGACGGCGAAGACCGTATTTTACAGATCATCGGCCAAAAGGAAAGCATTCCTTATGATATCCGCACGGTGGAATACTTCGACCAGATTGACCAGAACTTCGGCCAAAGCGTGGGATTGAACATCAACATTCCGATATACCAAAACGGCCGCGTACGCCTCAACGTGGAGCGGGCCAGGCTGAGCGTCCTTACCGCTCAACTACAACAGAATCAGGTGCGCCAGCAACTTAAGAATGACATTCAGACGGCCATCGCCAATGCGCGCGCCGCCCGCAAACAACTCGACGCGGCACAAAAAACCTTCGACGCCACCAAAATCGCATTTGAAAATACGGAGAAACGTCACGCACTCGGCGCGGTCAATACCCTCGACCTCACAACAGCCAGAAACAACCTCGACATCGCTGAGAACGATCTCACAGTGGCAAAATACGACTATCTGTTCAAACTGAAAATACTCGACTTCTACGAAGGCAAACCATTGACAATGAATTGATCGAATGCGCTTCAAATAAAGAGCCCGCAAAGAAGGATTTTCTCTTTGCGGGCTCTCCATTTTGTGTAAACGCGGGTTCGTCTCTCTCCATCCGACTTACTCGATCAGGCCCCTTCCCTCTTTCACGATCTTTTCTTCCTTCAGCAGTTTCTTCATCAACCGGTCGAGAATACCGTTGATAAAATCCTTGCTTTTTTCCGTGGAATAAACTTTGGATATCTCCACAAACTCGTTGAGCGTCACTTTGGTGGGAATGGTCGGGAAATGGAGCAATTCGCAGAGGGCCATCTTCAGCATGATCATGTCGAGCACCGCTACGCGCTCGGCGTCCCAGTTCTTAAGCGTCGGCTCTATCTGCTCGAACAGAGCGCGGTCTTCCTGACAGGTTTTGCGCAGGAGTTGTTCGCCGAACTCGCGCACCGTCTCGTCCGCGGGTTCAAATTCCTTGTAAAACTCGCCGCTGACCGGCGTCGCTTTCAGCGATTTTTTGATGGCGCCAACGACAAGCGACTCGTCGTCGGGCCAGTTGTTGTAGCGGTCTTCCGACATTTCGAGGAAGAGATCGTTGCTCAGCAGGAAGCGATAAAGTTCGAGCAGTATCCTGGTATGATCCTCATTGGTTGGCTCGGGCAGGGCGAGATAAGCCTTGTATTCGGGCGTATCGGCAAAAGCCAGATAGATCGAGCGAATGTGATCATCGTCAATGCCTTCGTTGGCTTTGTATTTGGCGACAATGTTGAGGAAAGCCGTATGGTTGGCGATACTTTGGGTACAGGGATTGCTGTAAAGTCTCGGCGTGAATGCCTTGTCCTCCTCGGTGGGGAGGTGTTTGGCAGCCCGGTTGGCAGCGTCTTTTTCGGCATACTGCGTTACTTTAAGCAGCAGGTACAGGTGGAAAATATAGAGTTCGTAGGTTTTCCAGATGCCGTCATTGTACTCTTTCACCAGGTCGGGGAAAGCGAGCTGCTCGTCGCGATTGAGCATATACAACAATTGCATCACTTTGATTCGAACGCTGCGGCGACTTAACATGGGATGTCAAAGGACTTTGGTAGAGAAAAATGATGGGGCAAAGAAACGGTTTTTTTGAATATCGATGAAGGTATTGCCCCCAACTGTTTATTTGTTTAGTCAGGGATGCGTTTATTTGCCGATGGCCGCATGGTGAGGAAGAGAATGAAAAACGCATCCCCCAATAAATGAATCCCCAAATAAACAAAAAACTGAGCCAACAACCAGCAGCTACCATTTCACCAACTTCGTCGTCGCATGGCCGGCAGCCGTCTCCAATGTGCAATAGTAGATACCGGGTACCCAATTGTATGCTTGTAAAAATATTTGTCCCTCCGCGCGGCTGCCGAACGATTGCTGGGTCACAAGTTTCCCCATATTGTCCGTCACGATGAGACGCCCTTCCTGCGGAGTTCCCGTTTTCCAGGAAAGGTATGCGGCATCGCGGACGGGATTGGGTATGACATTCAGGAACAATACATTTTCAGGCGCCGCCGTTGCCACCAGGTGATTTTTTGAAACAATGATATTATCTATTTGCAAAATAAAATCATCCTGCGAGTCATGTAAAAAAGCGATGTAGATTTTTTTATTCGCATAGGCCGAAAGACTCACCGCATGGGGCTCAAGCTTGCCATGCAGGAATGGCGGGCCCTGCGAATTATCTTCAAAAAAGTAAGCAGGGTCAGTATAACCGTTAGCGTGGATATAACCTTCAGAAAAAACATAATCGTTCACATCGAGCGAACCGGTCGGTTCGGAATCTTCCAGCATTTCGGCAGCTACAAACAAAGTGTCTTTAAAAACATTCAATGCCGGGCCGTTAATACTATCTGCCACCAAAACCTTATACCCGTCCAGATAACCGGGTCCATAGTAGGAGAGCGAACGCCAGCAAAGCCAATAAGAAGTGTCCGGTATCATTATCGGACTGGTAATAAGCCAGTTATAATTTTTTTCGGAGGGTTCAGTCAAAAAAGAGCAACTGGTAAAAGCATAATTGCTGTCTTGTGGATTCATGACGCCCAGGTCTCCATCCCAAAACCAGGCCGAGGGCAAAGGGAGGGGGACATCTATACACAAGCTCGGTATGCCATCGCCGTCATAATTTACCCAGTTTGGGTCATCACCCGTAGGCACCTGCGCCATATCAGGCGTCGGATCCGTTTCAAAATACTCGCTGAGAAGGGTATCCGGGAAAGAAAAGGCTTGCCCTTTCAGGGAAATACCGGGCAGGCAAAGAATAAAGGCAATAACACACGTTTTCATGGCAATGAATTTTGTGTTAGAAAATGTTCGAGTTCTAAAGCCAGAATGTCGCGACGCACGGGTACAACGCCGGGGAACTCGCATACCTGCCCACCGGCAAGATTGGACAAGGTGGCGATCATTTCGATATCCATTCCCGATGCCAGGCCAAGTGCAGCTATGCTGATGACGGTATCGCCGGCGCCGCTCACATCCGCCACCTTGCGCGGTATGGTCGGGAAAATTTTTCCACCCGAACCGTCGTCCAAAAATAAGCCTTTTTCGGATAGCGTGATCATGGTAATGCGGTTTTGCAGGCGTTCGCGCAAAAAGTCGGACGCCCTCTGCAGAGATTCCGGTTCCGGACGTACTGCAAACGGCGCGCTGTCGCGAATCTCCTTCAGGTTCGGCTTGAACAGATCAACACCCTGATACGCAAAAAAATTGACTTTTTTGGGGTCAACAGCAGTAAGAATGCCGCGTTGACGGGTGGCAGCGATTACCGCAGCGATCACCTCCGGTGTCAGTACCCCTTTGTTGTAATCCTGAAAAATAACAATCCCGATGGGGCGCTCCGCCAGCAATCGCAATATTTTTTGCACAAACAATTGCGCTTCGTCATCCGTCAGATCGTGAATATCCTCCCGGTCAATGCGCAGCATCTGCTGGTTGTTGCCCAGGATGCGCGTTTTTACGGTTGTTTGCCTTCCGGGCGAAGCCATGATACCTTCCGGCGAAATACCGTTTGCCGGAAGCAGGCGCTGAAAAATCGCACCGTCTTCGTCATTTCCCACTACACTGCACAGCACCGGCACTCCCCCGAGCGCGTGCACATTCAGCGCCACGTTGGCGGCGCCTCCCAGCCGGTCTTCCATTGCATGTTGCAGCACCACCGGCACCGGCGCTTCCGGCGATATCCGGCTCACCGACCCTGTCAGGTAGCGGTCGAGCATCACGTCGCCAATGATCAAAACTTCTTGCCCTTCAAGTTTTTGTAAAATATCCATAACGGTGGACGGTGGACAGTGGACGGTAGACGGTGGACGGATGTTTTATTGAACCGGGAACCATTGAACCGAATATCCGAAAAATGAAAAATTGAAAGTGAAAAAATTTTATACTCAGCGCCTATCTCAACTCTTTTTTCTTCCAGTAACGCAGCAGGCCGGCTACCGACATAAACGCCGGGTTGGCAGCTTCGTAACGCCGCAGCCCTGCTTCATCCACACCGAGGCCGGCCAGTTCGCCTGCGACAAATTGTTCGAAGAGCGGAACGACTTGTTCGGACGGAGTTTGCTGGTCGGCATAGGGCTTCATCCAGCCGGCCCATGTGAGCAATCGCTGTTCCAGCGCATCCAAATGGGCTTTTTTGTCGGTTATTGCTCCGAAATGGGTCAGGTAAAGGATTTCAGCGGGCAATGTTCGCATCAGTTGTATGGACGCCTGCCAATCCTCCACGTGGATATCGGGTGGCGGGCAGGGCGGCACTACCGGCCCGTTGCCGATTTTTACGCCTGCTACATCTCCCGTAAACAAAACGGCTTTTCTTCCGGATGCGGGAGCAACTTCCCACGCAATGTGATGTATGGCATGACCCGGGGTGTGCCACGCAGTAAATTTCAACCCGGCCGCTTCGATCACTTCGCCATGCGACGGCGCGTGCAACTGCGATCCGGCAACCGGATGCATCGGCCCCCAGAGTTCGTCCATCTTTTCCCCGTAGATCATCCTGGCTGAATTATACAGCTTTTCAGGGGCGGCCAGGTGCGGAAGTCCTTTCGGATGTACGTGGATGGTTGCCCCTTTTTCGGCAAATGCCCACGCCGCACCCGCATGGTCGAAGTGAATATGGGAAAGAAAAACATGCTGAAAATCGGCAATTGTCCAACCGGATGCAGCCAGCGCTACCTTCAAATGACCGAGTGTGGAAGCCGGGCCCGTTTCTACCAACGCCATGCCATCCGGCCCTTCCACGACAAAGGCAGCAATGGCGTTTTCAAGGTCGAGAAATCCGAGGTCGAGGGTGTGAATTTCCATGCCGCAAAGTTCGGCATTATCGCCGATTCAGAGGTTGCCATTCCGGAGAAAGGAACATCCACGGCACAATCCGATGATTCCCAATAATATAGTAATAAAAAAGCCTCCACAGCAAGCTGCAGAGGCCCAAAAATTACAAAACAAAACAAACTATGGGAAAAAATCTTGAATTCGAAGATGCGTGTGCAAAGATAAAAAAATCAAATATCGTACCGGAAAAAATTTTTTTCTTTTTACCCGACGAGATCATTGCCTGAGCGCTTCGCGGGCGATGACCAATTTCTGAACCTCCGAAGTGCCTTCGCCAATGGTGCAGAGTTTGGAGTCGCGATAGAATTTTTCCACCGGAAAATCTTTGGTATAGCCGTAGCCGCCGTGGATCTGTACCGCATCGGTGCTGACCTCGACGGCTACCTCGGAAGCATAATACTTAGCCATGGCCGCCAGTTTGGTATGGCTTTTCCCTTTGTTTTTCAAATGGGCCGCCTGGCGTGTGAGCAGTTCGGCCGCTTCAATTTTGGTAGCCATATCTGCCAGTTTGAAGCTGATGCCCTGGAAGTTGGCAATAGGCTGTCCGAACTGATGGCGCTCTTTGGCGTATTTGACCGAAGCTTCGTAGGCGCCTTTGGCGATGCCGAGCGATAGTGCCGCAATAGAAATGCGCCCGCCGTCGAGTATTTTCATGGATTGGATAAAGCCTTCTCCCTCATTCCCCAGCACCTGGCTTTTGTGTACCCGGCAATTGTCGAAGATCATTTCGGCAGTCTCACTGGCCCGCATACCGAGTTTGTTTTCTTTTTTGCCGGCAAGAAAACCCGGCGTGCCGCGCTCCACCACGAATGCCGTCATACCACGGCTGTCTAAAAGTTCGCCCGTACGGGCAATGACCACCGCGACATGGCCGCTTTTACCGTGCGTTATCCAGAGTTTATTGCCGTTCAATACCCAATAGTCGCCGTCGCGGGTGGCGGTGCATTGCATGCGCATGGCATCCGAGCCGGTGTTGGGTTCGGTGAGCCCCCATGCGCCCACCCACTGGCCCGTGGCGAGTTTGGGCAGGTACTTTTGTTTCTGTTCTTCATTGCCAAACGTAAGGATATGGTTGGTACACAGCGAATTGTGCGCCGCTACGCTCAGGCCGATGGAACCGCATACTTTTGCAATTTCTTCGATGACTGTGATGTATTCCTGATAGCCGAGGCCGGCGCCGGAATAGGCTTCCGGTACCAACACGCCGAGAAAGCCGAGGTCGCCCATTTGATGAAACAAATCCATCGGGAAGTGCTGGCTTTCGTCCCATTCCATCACATGCGGACGAATGTATGTTTCGGCAAAATCCCTGGCACTCTGCCGGATGAGTTGGAGGCTGTCGGAAGTCGTTAAGGTTTGTCCCATAAATTTGATCTTACTTGTTGTGAGGGCAAATCTTTGAATGATGAAAGATAAAAACTGTGTGGTGTTGGCGAGTTGCCTTGCGGCGAAAGGAAACTCAAAGGTACGAGGAAAGTTCAAGCCCGGAATGAAGTTTCTGCAATGTGCCGTTTCCTGACGGTTTTTGCATGTCTGCCCATGCAAAAAAATATATTATTTGCTCTGCAAACACAAAAAATATATGGCCGTCAGCGCGACGCGACGGCCATTAAAGTTTTTCTCATATTTAACCCGAACAAGGGATAAGGAATGGCGACATCCGGTGCGGCACTATTCCAGTACATAACGATGCGTCTGCTCCACAGGTGTCCCCCAATTATCAACTGCCCAGAGGCGAAATTCCACCACATCGCCCGGCAACAATCCTCCGGTAAAAGGCAAGGGAAGGTTGCCGATCACAACTTCGGCATCGAGGTTGATGGTATTGCTCCGGATACCGGAAGCACCCTCCAGGACACCGCCAAAGGCGCCGTTGACGGTATAGGAGAACTCCCAATCGGTGATATATTGGTCGTCCGGATCGGGATCAGTTGTGCTGATCTGTATGATGAATTGGAGCGCATCGCCTGGCGTTTGGGTGCCGGATTGGTCGTCGTCGAACCATCGCACATCGAAACGGTCGAGGCTGAGCAGGTAGGGGTCTTCATCACAAGCCGGGGCCAACAATACCGTAGCCAAAAGCAAAAGAAACAGGGTCTTTTTCATGGTGCTTAATTTTTGGGGCAAACTTAACGGGAGGAGGTACGCCAAGTCAAGGGAGTCGGGAAAGTTTAGGATGGGTTTAACGGAGAAAACAACAATATTTTAACACAAGCATGCGGACGTTGGATTTTTGACATTGGACATTGGACTAAATGATTGGTTGTCAAGGTCAAATGTCCAACGTCCAAGGTCAATTTATTTTGTCCATATAACTTATGTGAATTATTTTGGTACTCATTGCACTATTTATACCCATAGCATAACTATTGCATCAATAATTGCAGGTCGTATGTTGCGCGTCGTCAGTAATTGTATTTCCCTTTCCAATCCTCTCTTAACTTCGCCCTTGTGCGCTCTTCTGCCGGATTTTTCCCCGGCTCGTACAATACCGTACCGTCAATCTCTTTCGGCAGGTTGTCCTGCTGCACGAAATTGCCCTCGAAGTCGTGCGCGTATTGGTAGCCGGCGTGGTAATTGAGTTCTTTCATGAGTTTTGTCGGGGCGTTGCGCAGGTGGAGGGGCACGGGCAGGCTTCCGGTTTGCCGGACGAGTGCCGCGGCGTTTTCAATTGCCATATAGGATGCGTTACTTTTGGGCGAAGTGGCGAGATAAATGGCGCACTGCGACAGGATGATCCGCGCTTCGGGCATACCGATCATTCGGATCGCATCCATCGTGGCAGTAGCCAATAGCAAGGCATTGGGATTGGCCAGGCCCACGTCTTCGGAGGCCAGGATGACCATGCGCCGGGCGATGAACTCGATGTCTTCGCCGCCGTCGAGCATCCGGGCGAGCCAGTACACCGCAGCATTGGGATCGCTGCCGCGCATGCTTTTGATAAAAGCCGAGATGATGTCGTAGTGCTGTTCGCCCGTTTTGTCGTAGAGAGCGGCGTTCTGCTGGATGAGTTCCTGGACCAATTTATTGGTGATCCTGAATTCTTTCCCGGGATGGCGGTAATTGGCGATCAGTTCGAGCGCGTTGAGCAATCTCCGGGCATCGCCGCCGGAATAGAGCAGCAGCGCGTCGTATTCCTCGATCCCGATGTCCTGGTTTTTCAAAAATTCGTCCTGCTCCAGGGCCCGGTCAACCAGGCCGATGAGTTCGTATTTGGAAAGGTGCTGCAACACGTACACCTGGCAACGCGACAGCAAGGCAGGAATGACTTCGAAGGAAGGGTTCTCCGTGGTGGCGCCGATGAGCGTGACGATACCTTTTTCCACCGCACCGAGCAGGGCATCCTGCTGGCTTTTGGAAAAGCGGTGGATCTCATCAATGAACAAAATGGCGCCTTTTTGCTGAAACAGGTTTTGTTTGTCCGCGCTCTCGATGGCCTCGCGGATGTCTTTCACGCCGGAATTGATGGCCGACAATTGAAAGAATGGTTTGTTCAACAGTTTGGCGATGAGTTGCGCCAGCGTCGTTTTGCCCACACCCGGCGGCCCCCACAGGATGAACGAAGGTATCTTGCCCCGTTCGATCGCTTGCCGCAACACGGCGCCTTCACCCACAAGGTGTTCCTGGCCGACAAATTCGGCGAGGGTCTGGGGACGCATGCGTTCGGCGAGCGGTGTCATGTGTGAGAGGCGTGAGAAGCGTTATTTTTTCAGGTATAAAAAGCCGTTGCGTTGAGCATACACGGTGTCTTCCCGAAAGATACCGTAAAAGAAGGAGGTCGTTTCACCGCAACATTTTGTTTCGACAAAGAAGTCGCATATTTGTAGCCGGGTTATTTTTACGGGCAAATATAACCTTAAACCCCGGAATTGCCCCCAACCAATGGTTTTAACTCCTCACTTTCAAAAAATCCGTCATGAGAAATTTCCCATTTTTTTTGCTTGTATTGCCTTTTTTATGCCAGGCCCAAAACTCTGACTCGCTGGCCGTTGTGCGGGAGGTGGACAGCCTGATACAAGTGAATAACGATTTGGTCAAACAACAGAAACTGAAGGAATCTCTGGAAATTATCGAAGCAACAGAAAAAAAGGTCCTGGATGCCTTCGGTGAAGATCATCCTCTTTTTGCCAGCTGTTTGCATAATTATGGCTGGACGTATTTCAATATGGATCGGAATTCGGATGCCGAGATTTATCTTCTGAAAGCCAAAAATCTAAGGGAGAAATTATTAGGCAAAGAGCATCTGGATTATGCAGGGACATTGAATAACCTTGCAATTTTTTATATGAAAAATGGAGGATATGAAAAGGCTGATTCTTTGTACAGGGAGTCAAAATCTATCAGGGCGATGAAATTGGGCACAGAACATCCCGACTATATAGGGACGCTGATCAATATGGCATCATTGAATTACTTCCGCAAAAAATACGATATATCGGAAGGGCTTTTTCTGGAGGCGAAAGAAATTCTCGTGAACACGGGTAATGTAAAGCACCCATTCTACACAAATTGCCTGAAGAATCTCTCAATTTTTTATACAAACACCGGTAGACATGAGAAAGCCGAATCGCTCTATTCAGAATCAATTTTAATTAATGAAAAATTATTCGGTAAAGAAAGCCGGGAGTATGCGGAAGCTTTAAGCAATCTCGCAAGAATTTATTTACAAACAGAAAACTACGAAAAATCTGAAAAATTGTATATAGAAGCGATAAGCATACAGGAAAAAGTATCGGGAAAAGAAGATAGTCAATATGCAATCACACTCAACGATCTGTCGGTTTTGTACAGGCAAATGGGCAAATATGAAAAAGTCGAGCCACTTCTATGGGAGGCTATTAAAATAAAGGAAAAAAGATACGGAAAAGAGCACACCCAGTATGTCGTTAGCCTTATAAACCTCGCATCATTTTATGGCGATCTGGGGCAGTATGGTAAAGCGGAACCCGTATATTTGGAAGCCAAAGACATTCAGGAACGTATATTGGGTAAAAAGGACCCCCAATATGCAATCATATTGTCTGAATTGTCAATTGTTTATGCCGAAATGGGAGACTTGGAAAAGTCAGAGTTTTATATCCTCGAAGCCAAATCAATCATCGAGAATGAACATGGAAAGAATTCCTCCGAGTATGCCAGATGTATTGACTTATTGGCCAGTTTATATGCCGATATGGGGTATTATGAAAAATCGGAATTCTATTATCTGGAAGCCAAGGCGATTAAAGAAGAAACTTCCGGCAAGGACAATTTAGATTATTCACATACCCTTAACAACCTCGCAATTTTATACAGAGAAATGGGGAAATATGAAAAATCTGAGCCTTTTTATCTTGAAGCGAAAAAAATAAGAGAAGAAAAATTGGGGAAAGAGCATCCCCTTTGTGCGCAGGTTGTCCACAATCTGGCAGTTTTATACAGTATAATGGGAAACCTTGAAAAATCCGAACAATTTTACCTTGAATCAAAAGCAGTGAGGGAAAAAGTTCTGGGGAAAGACAATCCAAAATATGCCCTGACACTAGATGGATTGGGTGGCGTTTATGCGAAAATGGGGCGTTACAAGGAAGCGGAGCAACTATGCGGGGAAGCCAGAGATATACGGGAAAAGACATTGGGTAAAAATCATACGGACTATGCGAATAGTCTGATCAACCTGGCATTTTTATACGAAACGATGGGTAATTATGAAAAAGCCGAGTCGCTGTTGAAAGAAGCGACAATTACTCTTGAAAAAAACCTGGGGGAAAACCATCCTGACTATGTAGCGGGCCTGACCGGTTTGGCCGGCTTATACCAGCATTTGGGGCGTTCCGAAGAAGCCGACTCTCTTTACCGCAAAACTATAGAGACCTATGAAAAAATACTGGGCAAGGAGCACCCGAACTATGCGCACAACGTCTATGAACTGGCTACCTTGTACAGAGAAATACAAAATACCCGGCTGGCAGAATTGCTCTTCAGGGAGCTCATTCAACTAAATACGACACTAATCACGAAAGGCTCGTCCCACCTTTCTGTAAGTGAACTGGCCGGCTATGCAAAACTGTATGACACTCAGTCGCACCACTTTCTCTCATTCACCGGTTCTCTTAATCGCCCCCCGGAAGACCTTATACATGCAGCCTGGAACAATACATTGTTTATCAAAAACTTATCATTGGAAAGTGCCCGTACCCTCGAAAGGGATATCGCTAAAGCCCCCGATAACCTCCGCGATATTCATGCCCGATGGAAAAGTTACCAGCGCCGCCTCGCCGCCGAATATGCCAAACCCATTGCAGAGCGCATAAACATACCAGTACTTGAATCAAAAACCGATTCACTCGAAAAAATACTCGTGCGAAACATAGCCGGTTTCGCAGGCACCCGTCAAAACGTGACCTGGCAGGACGTACAAAACAAGCTCGGGCTGCACGAAGCCGCTATTGAATTTTTTCACTACCAGTATTACGATAACAAAGGCAATCGCACCGACAGCACATTGTACGCCGCCCTTATCCTCCGCCCTGGCTGGACAACTCCCAAATGGGTCGCCCTTTTTGAGGAAAAACAACTCGATTCGCTCTTTGGGCATATTAACGAGCGCAAAGCCGATTACGTGAACCATCTCTATACCATCGGGGATCGCGGCATCATCTATACCGATAAACCCGACAAATCCCTTTATCAACTCATCTGGCAACCCCTTGAAAAGGAACTGGCAGGCGCAAAAAATATCTATTACAGCCCAACAGGTTTATTACACCGGCTCAATCTGAACGCCATCTCCATCGGCGCAGACTCAGTGCTGGCGGACAAATATTATCTCACTCAACTTGGCAGTACACGCCAACTTGTCAATGATCGCCCACCTGCTGCCACGACTGCTTCCTCTGCCATTCTTTTCGGCGGTATCCGCTATGACCTGGATACTGCCTCCGTCGGGAATACAAAAACAAGTGAGAAGGCGCGCGATGTCGCCACAGCCGAACGCGGCGAATCGCTTTTTGCTTATGTGGATACTACCCTCCGTGGCGAAACCTGGCAATATCTGCCGTACACCGAAAAAGAGGTGGAAGCTCTGTCAAAAAGCCTTCAAGCCGGCGCAGTAACAACCTGGATTTGGAAAGGATACGAAGCCACAGAGGAAGCATTCAAAAACATCGGGCGCGACAAACCGGCTCCTCAAATCCTTCACATCGCTACCCACGGTTTTTTCTTTCCCGATTTTCGGGATACAACGGCGGATACCCGGTGGCAAATGGACGGAACAGAGCCTGTTTTCAAAATCTCGGACAATCCGATGATCCGTTCGGGCTTGCTGCTGGCCGGCAGCAATCACGCCTGGCATACAGGCAAACCCCTGAATCCGGACATGGAAGACGGTATCCTCACGGCATATGAAATCAGCCAGATGAACCTTTCCGGCACCGAACTCGTGGTGCTTTCTGCTTGTGAAACGGGCTTAGGTGACATCGAGGGCAACGAAGGAGTGTACGGCTTGCAACGCGCTTTTAAAATCGCCGGTGCGAAATACCTGATCATGAGTCTTTGGCAAATTCCTGACAAGCCAACCTCGGTATTGATGACAACCTTCTACAAAAAATGGCTGCACGAAAAAATGGAAATCCCCGAAGCATTCCGGGCAGCGCAAAAAGAAATGCGGGAACAGGGATTCGAGCCGCATCAATGGGCTGGTTTTGTCCTCGTTGAATAGGGATTATAGTGGTCCTGCCAAAGCCTCGACAATCATTTCAGATATCGTGCAATCCCTGAGTTCATGCCAATTGATTTTGAAATTTTAACCGTTTTTTTGCCTGTAATTACATGAAAATGAAAATTTTACACAAAATAATGCCGCTGGCTTGGCTCCTCTTGCTCGCCCTTTCCGCCTGCGCGCCCACCGATCCCAACCCGCCCGCCCCCGGCTTCAACAAAGCCGACTCCGACCTGAAAGCCGTCAGCATCGCCGACGAAGTAATGCACGCCATGGGCGGTCGCCGTGCCTGGGACGAAACGCGCTGCATTTCCTGGAATTTCTTCGGGCGCCGCACCCTGTTGTGGGACAAGCAAACCGGCATGTGTCGCATCGAATGGCTCAACCGTCCCCTGAAGATCATTGTCAACACCGACACAGGGATAGGTAAAGTGCTGCTCGACAGCGTGGAACAAACGCACCCGGATTCGCTTGCCAAATACCTCGACATGGGCAAAAAAGTGTGGATCAACGACTCCTACTGGCTCGTGATGCCTTTCAAACTAAAAGACGACGGCATGACGCTCAAATACGCGGGAGGAGGAGAAACAGAACAGAAAATGCCTGCCGACGTATTGGAGTTGACCTTTTCAGGAGTGGGCGTTACGCCCGACAACAGGTACAATGTGTGGGTAGACAAAAAGAGCCGCCTCGTGACCCAATGGGCGTACTACGAGAAATCAGCGGACGAGCAACCGAAGATCATCAATCCCTGGAGCGATTACCAACGCTATGGAAAAATACTCCTGGCCGGCAGCCGCGGCGAGCGCGGCGTGATGACCCCGATCCAGGTGTTGGATACGGTGCCGGCTGGGATTTTTGAAAAATGGTGATCAGGCTGCTTCCGCTGCCTCTATCGCTTGTCGCAGGGTTTCTTTGGGCAGCACCCCCGCGTCGCGCCAAAGCTCCTTACCGTTTTTATAGACCATGAACATCGGAACCCCCATGACTTTCATACGCACGGCGAAGTCGGTGTGCTCATCCACGTCTATCCTGACGATGCGCACACGATCGCCCAATTCAGTTTGAAGTTCGTCGAGCACAGGGTGCATGGTGCGGCAGGGCGCGCACCAGGTTCCCCAGAAGTCGAGGAGGACAGGGGTGGGTGAATGAATGAGATCGTCAAAGGAAGAATCCATGTGTTTGTTTTTATCTTCCCAAATGTACCAGCAAAACGCTCACATCCGCCGGGTTCACGCCCGAAATGCGACTGGCCTGCCCAATGGTGCGCGGTTTCATTTTGGACAATTTCTGGCGTGCTTCGATGCTCAGCCCGCTGACGCCGGCGTAGTCGAAGTCGGGGTGCAGGTGCAGGTCTTCGAGGCGGCTCAATTTAGCCACCATGTCCTGTTCTTTTTGGATGTAGCCTTCGTATTTGATGTTGATCTCGGCGAGTTCGGAAAATTCCTGTTCGTAGGGAGCGAGGAATTGATTGAGTTCTGGCAGGGCTTGAGCCAGGCTTGGGATGTCCACTTGCGGGCGCAGCAGGATGTTGTACAGTTTGACCTTCTGGTTGATCGGCGCCGAATCAACCGATAGCAAATAGCCGTTCATCTGTTCGGGACTTACGGAAGCATTGCGGAAAAAGGCCTCGATCTCGGCGGTTGCCCGGTTTTTTGCCCGCACCCGTTCCATGCGTTCATCAGCGCCGCGCACGCCAAGGCGGTGCGCAATAGGTGTGAGGCGCAAATCGGCGTTGTCCTGCCGCAGCAGAATGCGGTATTCTGCCCGGCTGGTGAACATGCGGTAAGGCTCCTGGGTACCTTTGTTCACGAGGTCGTCTATCAAAACGCCGATATATGCTTCGGAGCGTTTGAGCACCAGCGGTTCTTCGCCTTTCACGTTCAAAGCGGCATTCAGTCCGGCCATCAATCCCTGGCAGGCCGCTTCTTCGTAGCCCGTCGTGCCATTGATCTGACCGGCGAAAAAGAGGTTTTTCACCAGATTGGTTTCGAGCGTCGTCTGCAACTGCGTGGGCGGGAAATAGTCGTACTCGATGGCATAACCGGGACGGAACATTTTGGCGTTTTCCAAGCCCGGTATATAGCGAAGCGCTTTGTACTGAACGTCTTCGGGCAGCGAAGAAGAAAAACCGTTGATGTAAATCTCCACCGTATCCCAGCCTTCGGGCTCGATGAACAATTGGTGGCGATCCTTGTCGCTGAAGCGGTCAATTTTATCCTCGATGCTGGGACAATAGCGCGGCCCCACGCCCTGAATGCGCCCGTTGAACATGGGCGACTGGTCGAAGCCCGTGCGCAGCGTGTCGTGTACTTTTTGGTTGGTATAAGTGATCCAGCAGCAGAGTTGTTTTTCCAGCAGCGGTGTATCGGTGTAGGAAAACCTGCCGGGTGGGAAGTCGCCTTCCTGCACTTCCATTTTGGAATAATCGAGCGAGCGGCCATCAATACGCGGCGGGGTGCCGGTTTTCATACGACCTGCCTCGAAACCCAATTCGACTAATTGTTCGGTGATACCGCGCGCTGCCGATTCACCTGCCCGTCCGCCGCCGAATTGTTTTTCCCCGATGTGGATGATGCCGTTCAGAAAAGTGCCGTTGGTGAGCACAACTGCCTCGCTCTCAATTTCCAAACCCATGCCCGTCACCACGCCGCGTACCCGCCCGTCTTTCACGACGAGGCCGCGCACCATTTCCTGCCAGAAATCAACGTTGGGGTGTTGCTCCAGCATTTGCCGCCATTTGGCAGCGAAGCGCATCCGGTCGTTTTGCGCGCGCGGACTCCACATCGCGGGGCCTTTGGAGCGGTTGAGCATGCGGAATTGCACGGCGCTGTGGTCGGTCACGATGCCCGAATAGCCGCCAAGTGCGTCTACTTCGCGCACGATCTGACCTTTGGCGACGCCGCCCATCGCGGGATTGCAACTCATCTGGGCGATGGTCTGCATGTTCATGGTGGCCAACAGAACTTTACAGCCCATGTTGGCGGCAGCGACGGCGGCTTCACACCCTGCGTGGCCTGCGCCGACGACTATGACATCGTATTTTGGAAACATCTCGACGGTGGACGGTGGACGGTAGACGGTAGACGGTGGTGCCGTTTGCGTTTTCCGATACCGTACTTTTTGAATGGCTAAAACCTCGTTTTTGGGAAAAAAGTTGGCAAAGGTAAGGATTTATACTCCAAATTGCGTTCGACCGCTGTTTTGTCAGGTACTGGGCCAAAGGCGTGCATATTCGCCGGACGAATTAAAATCGTCCGACGAATTGACCGGGGCCCTTACCGCACCACCGCCACATCCCCTTTCCGCTCCACCGTCATCACCCGCCCGCAGAAGGCGATTTTCGCCCGCAAATGCCACACATACACACCCGGGGCCATCACTTTTTGGCCGAACAACCCTTCCCATCCCTGCTCAGGCGTTTCCGACCAGAACATGAAATTGCCCCAGCGGTCGTAGACTTCGATGCGGTATTCGAGCAATTCGAGGTTGCTGATAAAAAACGTACGGAACGTTCGGTTTTCCTCTGACTCCGCCTCCGGCGCGAACACGTTGGGGACATAGACAAAGTCCTGGTTTCCAGCCAAATCTTCCCAAACGACCGAAGCCTCGCTGCGCAGCGTCTCGCAGAGGTTGGTCGCCTCCACCCAAATGGGGCCGGCTTCAGTCACCGTGACAGAAGGTGTTTTTGCGCCGTTCCACCAGAGCAGTTGTAGTCCCGTCACGTCGCCCGATATTTCCGGCGCAAGTGTGACTTCAGCGTGGTCGCAGGGAATGACAGTCGTTCCCGGAAGCGATATTTCCAGGCGAGGCAAGGCTCCGATGGTTACAGGTTGTTCAAAAATGCAGCCGTTGTTGTCCTGCACGAACACCGTATAATCGCCCGATGCGAGGTTTTCAAACAAGGCATTTGGCTGAAAATCAGTATTGTTCAGAGAAAAACCTGTCGGTGTACTTCCGCCTCCAACGACGGTAACAGAAAGTGAGCCCGTCGGTGTGGTCGGGCAGGAGATTTCGGATGCGACGTCAAAATCGAGCGCGGGCAAGGCCGTCACCGTCACCGTGACGGTGGAATCGCAGCCCTCGAAGCCCAAAAAGTGAAACTCCCGTGTCTCGCCCGGCGCAATATCCGTGCCTTTGAAGGTGTACACTTCATTGGGGCAAACTTCGACTTCGAGCAGTTCGACGGAAGTCTTTTTTTCGAATATCGTCACCGTCACCACCGAGTCGCAGCCCACGGTATTGGTCAGGATGAAATCAGCCGTCGTTCCGGCAGCCAATTGCACGCCAGCATATTCATAAGTTTCATTGGGACAAACACCGAACGAAACCGCCGAAGCCGAAATCGGCAGCGCGCCCACCGTCACCGTGACGACCGAGTCGCAGCCTAAGTAATTGGTCAGATAAAAGTCCTGCGTTTGGCCCACCGCCAGATCAACGCCCGCATAAGTGTAAGTCATTCCGGGACAGGTTTTTACACTCAAACTGGAAGCCGAGGCCGGCAGCGCGCCCACCGTCACCGTGACGACCGAATCGCAGCCTAAGTAATTGGTCAGGTAAAAATCCTGCGTCTGACCTACTGCCAAATCCACGCCTGCGTAATGGTAAGTCGTTCCGGGACAGGTTTTTACGCTCAGACTCGAAGCCGAGGCCGGCAGCGCGCCCACCGTTACCGTGACGACCGAATCGCAGCCTAAGTAGTTTGTCAGGTAAAAATCCTGCGTCTGACCTACTGCCAAATCCACGCCTGCGTAATGGTAAGTCGTTCCGGGACAGGTTTTTACGCTCAGACTCGAAGCCGAGGCCGGCAACGCACCCACCGTTACCGTGACAACCGAATCGCAGCCTACCGAATTTGTCAAGTTGAAAACTTCTATCTGACCTACTGCCAAATCCACGCCTGCGTAATGGTAAGTCGTTCCGGGACAGGTCTTTACGCTTAAACTCGAAGCCGAGGCCGGCAGCGCCGAAACCGACACCGTGACGACCGAATCGCAGCCTAAGTAATTGGTCAGGTAAAAATCCTGCGTCTGACCTACTGCCAAATCCACGCCTGCGTAATGGTAAGTCGTTCCGGGACAGGTCTTTACGCTGAAAGCGGAAGTTGAAGTCGGCAACGCTGAAACCGAAACGGTGACAACCGAATCGCAGCCTACCGAATTTGTCAAGTTGAAAACTTCTATCTGACCGACCGCTAAATCAACACCCGCGTAATTGTACGTCGTTCCGGGGCAGGTGGAGGCTTGTATGGTATTCGCCGAGGACACGCATTTAAAATTGACCAGCAGATCTACAAAACCTTTGGCAGCGCAACCGGTGAGTGTTACCGGGTTTTCCCCGATAACGATCTCCCAAAAAGAAGCGAGCGAGAGGCTGTCAATTTGAACCGTATATCCCGTAGAGAGTACGTTTAAAAAATCGAAGACACCGCCTGCAGAAGACTGACTTGCAGCGACTTGCACATTGTTTTGAAGCAACACAACAGGTATCCCCGATACCAAAGTGTCCACCGCGTCAATGATGCCGTTGCCGTTCACATCCGACCACACCTGCCCTGAAATATCGCCGCTGCCCTGGTATAGATTCAACGTAAGCGGTGCGCTTTGGGCATTGCAGCCGTTCAGGTCCACGAGGTCGGCCCAGTAAGTGCCGCTTTGTGTCGCCACTAAATTGCTGCTCGTCGCGCCGGGAATAGGTACACCCTCGAAGTACCATTGCCAACTCACGATATCAGGCATCACCGGCAGGCAAAGCGTGTCGGGATTGCAACGGGAGTGACAGCCTGCAGGCAATGCTGCTATATTGGGACCTGGGAAAATGACAACCGTATTGCTTTGAGCCACACAGCCGTGTTCGTTCACCACGCGCACAAAGTATAACCCGGTCTCATCAGTGGTCAGCGGACCGATACCTGTTTCTCCCGTATTCCAAAGTATCTGCCAATCGGCAGGTTGCGGGCCGGTATAAGTGATGGTGCCCGGCGTACCGGCGCATACGTTGTTGGTCGAAAGGCTAAAGCCGGAGGGGAGGGGGTTCACCGTCACATCGAACGGCGAAGTAATGGCGGTGCAACCTGTGCCGGGGTTGGTGATAGTGACGGTATAGGTGTGGGTACCCACTGTGAGCGCGTTGCCACGGTCTTCCGAAAAAGTAATGATCTCGCCGTTGCCGTTGCCGCCGCTCCAGAAATAGCTGAAGTTGCCGTTGTCGAACACTTGCAGGTTCACGTCTTCACCGGCGCAGACAGCCAAATCCGGATACGACACGCCTGTTATTTGACCCAATTCATTGATCTCTAAAGCCTTTATCACGCCGACAGGGGCGGGATTCACCTCAACGGTTTTTGCGGGAGGTGAATAAGTGCAGCCGTTCGCGTTCGTTAAAGTCACGTCGTAAACGCCTTCTTCGCCGACTGTGATCGTGGAGGAACCGGCGCCTGTTGACCACAAATAATTGGCGCCGCCAAAGACGGGCGCGGTGAGTACAATGGTCTTCCCTTCGCAAATAACGTTGTTGCCCGCAGGCGTAATGTTGCCGTTGAAAGGATTGGATGTTATGTTGACAGGTTGCGAAAATGTCGCCCTGCAACCATAGAGATTGGTCGCCGTGAGGCTCACGTTGTAGGCGCCTGCCGGGGTAAATTTGTGATAGGCTAATGCCGAAGTAGAAGCGTTCAGATTCCCTGAAACAGGGTCGCCGAAACTCCATGCGACGGAGGTAACATCATTGGAAACCAGGGCGTTGAACTCGGTAGCATTGTTCACGCAATTGGCAGCGGGAGGCGCGAAAGTGGGTGTGGGCGAGGCGGGCACAAAGACGTTTTCCGAATAAGTTGACGTACAGCCGGAAGCAGTAGTGACCGTGAGCGTGGCGGTGTAGTTTCCAGCGCTGGCGTAGGGATGGCCGGGTGAAGGAATACCGCTCGCAGGAGCACCCGGTTCGCCGAAGTCCCAATGCCAACTTGCAAAACCCGCCTCTGGCAAACGAGTGCTTTCATCGGTAAAAAAAGTGGAATCGCCGGGACAGGCCATCACCTGTGAAAATTGCGCAACGGCTTCTACGTCAACAGAATCGAGTACCGTACATTCGGCGCCGTTCGTCAATTGGGCATACAAGACGACAATATATTTTCCTGCATTGGGGAAAGTAAAAGCAGGATTTTCTTCGGTGGAATTTCCCAAATAATCGCTGCCCGATTCGCCGAAGTGCCATTCCGCCGAACCCGGCTGGTACATACCTGACAAATTAATAAGATCAAATTGAAAAGAGTCGCAGCGCACCGAAGGAGTGATCTTGAAATTCACGTCGTTGGTATCGCATTTGGGCTTGTGTGTAGGGTTGTGGCAAACACCGCCACCACAATATTCAAAAACTTGTACTGTGCCATCGCTCGCTTTGCAGCCGTATTCATTGGTCACGGAGGCTGAATAATAACCGTATTGGTTGGTGACATAAACAGGTGCATTCACACCGAGTGGAATGCCGTCTCTGTACCATTCGTAGTCAAAATCACCGTCGTCCGGCGTGAGCGCTGTGAGGGATACGTAAAGACTGTTATTGCAAAAACCCGTCGGATCGGCGGTCGTGACGGTCACGTTGGGCTTTGGGTATTGATTCACTGTAAATTCCGCCGTGCCTTTGCAGCCGTTCAAATCCGTGACAATCAAGGAATAAGTGCCGGGTGTGACTGGCGTTGAAGTCGAGTTGCTAATCGTACTGCCCGTTTCATTTTTCCAGACGTAGCCGGTGTAAATGGCGGCTGCCAATGCGGTGCCCGTTTCATTCGGGCAAAGGCCGACGGGATAAGCGGGAATGGGCTCAGGTTCGGCGTGAACGGTCACAGGGAAAGTAGCCGACGATCCGCAGCGCGTGAGCTTCACGGTGTGATTGCCAGGCAGTTGCCAGAAGATCTCCGCTGCATTTTTCCCCTGCCCGCTTTTGATGGCTCCCGCGTCCGCTGGGATTATTTCCCATTGATAATCAATGTTTTGAAATAAAACTGACGAATAAGAACCGAGCGCGCCAATGCACACTTGCGAAGTGCCTGTAACGACAACCGGTGGCAAGGATTGAACGCTCATTCGCACCGTATCGGACACGCAACCCAGTCCGTCGGTAGAAATTTGCGCGACGGAAATCCAGCGCGGATCCGCGTTACCCCAGTTCACATTCACGTTTTCACCCAATTGCGTTGTTGGCGCAGGCGCACCGTTTTTTATTTTCCATTCCAGAGCATAAGACGAATTGCCCGACAAAGTGTATGTATAAGGCGTGCCGGGGCAAATCAAAGCGGGCCCTGAAATACCAACAGGTTTCGGCGGATTGGCGACGACTTTTATACGCCACTCCGCGCCGTCGGAACAGGTATTGTTTGTGCTCGGCACTGCAAAAATGCGGTATGTGCCAGCGCCGTTAGCCGGCGTGAAATTAATGCTCGCTGTTGCTCCGGGCGAAGTCCACGCCGTCGTTCCGTCGGGCGCATTGATGCTCCAGTTGCAGTTGACATTGCCGGGATAGGCGGTGAATTTTGTGGTAAACGTCTCAGTGGCGCTTTCGCACATTTCCACAGGGCCGTCTATAACGAAGGGTGAAAGGATTTTTACCGGAATGTCGTCCTCGCCGCCGCAGCCCAGGTAGCAGTTGTTGTATTTTACGGAGAGCAAGTACGTGGCGGTGGGATTGGGCTGTCCCGTCCAGGCAACAACAACCTTGTTCGTACCCTGTCCGGCAATAATGCTGCCACCACCCGGCAGCGTCCACACGAAGTCAGTACCATCGAAGGCCTCGATGCTGTATTCCTCTTCGTTGCCCAAGCAGACGATTTCGGGACCGCGTATTTCCGCTTCATCGGAAATAATAGGCATGTAAAACACACTCGCCTGCGGGCATGCCGCGCCGCCACAGCCTGATGCGCTGAGCGCGATGCTGCCCTGCGAGCCGCTGTTCCATTGCACCGTGATGCTGTTGTCGCTTGCCTGGCCGCCACTTTGCACGGTGCCGTTGGATGACACTACCCAGGTGTATGCGCTGCAATTGCTCGCGGTAGTGTACGTTACCGATTCGCCTGGGCAGACGGAACCCACACATTCGAGCAAGGGCGGTTCGGTGTCGAGTACTTCGACGAACAGGGTCGAGGTGTCGGCGCAAAGGCAGTTGCTGCGGGCGATGAGCATCACCGTGAACGTGCCGGAGGTTTGGAAAGTATGCAGCGGATTTTCCTCGTTCAGCACGGAAAGGTCGTCGCTGAATTGCCATTCCAGCACATCGTAGGCGAGGCTTTGGTTTTGAAATTTGACGGTTTGGCCTTTGCACACCTGCAACGCCGCGTTGAGGGGGGCAGGCGGATCGCTGACGAATTCCGATACCGGTTCTTCCACGATGGTGATACATTTCGTACTTTGAAAACAAAACCCTTGCTGGATGTCGTTGGCTTCCACTTTTACAAGACCCGCGCCTGCGTTGCCCCACACGACTGAAACTTCGGTTTTGTTGGCGCTGACAGCATAACTCTCTGCCCCGTTGATAGTCCATATCGCACTTTGCAAATTGAGCGGCTGGCCGCAGTTCGCCGGAGGTTCGACAAAATAGGTGACGGCGGAATGCGGACAGACTTTTTCACAAACTGACAAACTGCCGGTAGAATCGTAATTGCAAAAAGCAGCGTTGGTAGATTGAATGTCAACAGATTGTGTTTGGCTTTGGCTGACAGTGTAACATGCGGATTTAGTAGATCCGGTCACCGCGTCAGTGACCGTGACGCAGTAATAACCGGGACAGACGTTATTTAAATTTTGCAAATAGGTGGTAAAGCCCCCCGGACCTGTCCAGGCATAGGTATACGCACCGCTGCCACCGCTTATGTTTAAACCAATCTGGCCGTTGCAACCTGTACCGCACCCTGCGTCGGTTATCTGCGCTGCCAGCGTCAGGGTCGAATCGTTGCTTCCGGGTCCATATTCGACGGTAGCGGAATGTACCTGCGAACAACCGTTGGCATCCACGACTGTGACGGTATAAACACCCGGAGGCAACGAGTAGAGATCGGACTGATTGGATCCGTTCGACCACAAATAAGAATAAGGAGTGGTGCCGCCCGTGACGGTCAGGTCTATAGCACCCTGGTCGCCGTTAGGACCGGAATTGGTGACGCTGGAAGCAATAGTCAGGGGATAAGGAATCGCCACCGTCGCAGTGGCGGTGCCGGTACAGCCCAAAGCATCGGTGACTATAATAATGTAAGTTCCAGAGCCATTCACGACGGGACTTGCCGTAGTCGCACCGGAGATAATATTACCACCTCCCATAGCCGACCAGATAAAAGTGTATGGCGCGGTACCGGCTGTGACCGTCGCTTCCAATGTAGCATCCGTTCCATTACAGGAGGGACTTGTAGCACAAACGGTCACAAATACCGGCGCCGGTTGGGCTATTGTGGCGCAGTGTACCGCAGTAGCGCCGCTTGCATCGGCGACTGTGACACAATAAGTGCCGGGGCAAAGATTGTTGAGATTTTTTGTTGTGGAACCAGTTGACCAGAGGTATGTGTAGTTCGGCGTACCACCTGTCACATTCAAAAATATTGTGCCTGTACAGGCGTAACAAGCGGAAAATGAGGTTGTTGCAGTAATTGTTATCTGTGCGTGAACGCTTGCTGTAAAAAGAAAAAGCGCAATGGAAAGCAAGCGGAAAGCGGAGGTAGAGTTGTGTTTCATAAGCGTTGGTTGCCGGTCATTTTATTTTGTAAAAATATACAATCTTTTAATAAGATGCATGACATGCAACGAACGCTGTACGGCTACCGCCTTTCCGGCTTCGGACCTTTTGTCCGGAGCGAAACACATTTCACCATTTTGATCAGCTTCTCAAAAAAATCTATATTGATTGAAAGCATAAAAAAACCGCGCAGCGAACCGAAGACCAGTGCTGCGCGGCTGTAAAATTTTTAAAACCGGAATTACTTCGCTTCCAGAGTAGAGCGGATTTTGAAGCCGAGGAAATCGGTTTCCAACACCAATTTGCTTGCGCTCAACTCGATAATCGTTCCGGCAAGGGTTTCCCCATCAACCGTCAGCGTCAGCGTTTTGCCATCGGCGCTGATGCTCCAGGTACCGGTGGAAGTTTGCGGATCATCCGGGTCGCATTTCGTCGCGCCTTCGTCGAAAGAAACGGTTTTGTCGCTGTTGAGTTTTGTACAGTCGTCTTTTGTGCAGTCGTCCACGCCCTGGTCTTCCCATTGGCTGGTGGCAGGATTGTAGAGTTCGTCTTTGACCAGCGACCAGCAGGAAGCGCCCGCGAGAAGTTCTTCTGCCGATTTGTCGTCGTCGCCTTTGCAGGCAACGAATGCGAAGGTTGAAACAACCAGGAGCAGCAGCAAGGATTTGATTGAAAATTTCATAGTTAAGATGAGAATGAGTTTGGTTGTGAAAGGGCGCAAAGGTAGGAGTGTGTAGAGTTTTGTAACTTTTAGGTCTGTTAAAATTTGAAACATCCCGGCAACAGGCTGGCAATCAAATCATTGTTTTTTACCCAGGCGCTCCAATGCCTCTTTCGCCTCCTTGTAATCGGGCGACATGCCGTTCGCCTGCCGGTAATCGGCGAGCGCCGCGTCTGTGTTCCCCTGCAATTCGGAGCAAAGCCCCCGGTAGTAGTAGGCTTTTACGAACAGCGGATCGGTTTTGACGGCGATGTTGAAATGATCGTAGGCCTTTGAAAGGGAATCCTGTTCGAGGTAGATCGTACCCATATCGAACCACGCATTCGAATAGTCGGGATTGCGCGTCACAATGTCCTGATACACTTCGAAGGCTTTTGCGAACTCGCCGCGGCGTTTGTAATACACTCCTTTGAATTCGCGGGCTTCCAGGTCGGTGGAGTCGAGCCGCAGCACGTTGTCGAAGTATTGCAGAGCCAGCGGGCTGCTGCGTTGGGTGAAAATGCGCCCCAGAAACATCCAGGCATCGCCGTTGGTCGCGTCTATTTTTACCGATTTTTGGAAGGAAGCGATGGCGGCAGTGGTGTCGCCCTTGTCGAGCGCCACGCGTCCGGCCATGTAAAAGGCTTCGGCATTTTGCGGGTCGCGCCGCAGGATTTTATCGAGGGTAATAAGCGCTTCGCCGTGTTGTTTGACGATGAGTTGGAATTCGCTCAATTTCAGCAGGGTGTGGAAATTGGCGGGGAATTTGGCCGCCGCCGTTTGCAGCACGTCAATGGCCCGTTTCGAATCGTTCGGGCGGGCATAGTCCAGCAATACGTCAGCCAGTAAGTGGTAATAAGCCGGTTGCATCGAATCCAGTTCGATGGCGCGGGTAAGGTCTTTCAATGCTTCGTCGTAGCCGTCAAGTTTGTAGTATACCGCAGCGCGGCGGTAGAACAGCGAATCGTTGTCCGGATTTTTTTCGAGCAACGCATCGAGTGCCGCAAGTTCGGGGTCAATCTGCGGTTCATTGGCCACAGCAGGCTTTGAGTCGTTTTTGCAGGAAAAAAAGACAAAAAGAAACAGCCCGCAAAGGGAGAGGATACGGCTTGTCATGTGCAGTGTTTATTTGAAATAGCGGGCAAAAATAGGTTTATTAAGCAGATTTTTAAACATATAGGCACATAGGACACATAGCTTCTGCAGGCTATGTGCTCTATGTGCCTATGTGTGTGTTTCATGAAGCCAATTTCAGGATTAGTTGAAACTCCCCTGAATGATCCCTCCGCCCACCACGTCGTCGCCTTCATAAAACACGGCGCTTTGGCCGGGCGCCACACCTTTCACATTGGCGTGGAACTGCACTTCCACGTCGGCGCCGATTTGGCGGACGGTGCTCAGCGTACCGCCGTCGCGGTAGCGCACTTTGGTCACGGTTTCGATGCCTTCCGGGGGCAATGCACCGTATTTCATCAGGTTGACTTTCCCGACCATCATACCGTTGCGGATGAGATCTGTTTCGCGCCCCAACACAACAGTATTGGTTTCGGGGCGGATCTCCGTCACGAACATAGGTTCGCCCAATGCGATGCCCAGGCCCTTACGCTGGCCGACGGTGTAAAACGGGTATCCTTCGTGTTTGCCCAGCACATTGCCCGACACATCCACAAAATGGCCGCCTGCTACTTGTTCGTCCAGACCTTCGACGCGGCGGCGCAGGAAACCCCGGTAGTCGTTGTCGGGCACGAAGCAGATCTCGTAGCTCTCGGCTTTTTTGCTGAGTTCGTCCCAGCCGCGTTCGGCGGCCATGGCGCGCACTTCGGGTTTGGTAAAGACGCCGAGCGGCATTCGGGTGCGGCGCAGGCATTCCTGACTCAGGCCCCAAAGCACATAACTTTGGTCTTTCTGCCGGTCTACCGCGCGGGTGATGTATTTGCGCCCGTCTAATTCGTTGATGATACCGTAGTGTCCCGTCGCAATGAATTCACAGTCGAGCATATCGGCGCGGCGCAGCAGGCTGTTCCATTTGATGTGCGTGTTGCAGAGGACGCAGGGGTTGGGCGTGCGGCCGGCCATGTATTCGTCTACAAAATTGTCAATCACGTAGTCGCCGAACTCCTCACGAATGTCCACGATAAAGTGGTGGAAGCCCAAATGGACGGCAACCGCGCGCGCGTCGTTGATGCTGTCGAGCGAGCAGCAACCGGTTTCTTTCTTGCTGCCGCCGGCAGTGGCGTAGTCCCAGGTTTTCATGGTGATGCCCACGACTTCCCATCCCTCTTCGTGCAGAAGGACGGCAGTCATCGTGGAATCAATGCCGCCGGACATGGCGACGAGTGCTTTGCCGTGTTTGGACATAAAAAAAGGTTTGAGGGTTTGAGGGTTTGAGGGTTTGAGGGTTTGAGGGTTTGAGGGTTTGAGGGTTTGAGAGTTTGGATTAACAAAAAAGTGGTTAGTGGAGTTCAAGGTGAGCCAGGCGAATCAGCGATTAAAAACAACCAACCCGGCGGCGTACGCGACGCAGAGTCATTTCCCGCAGATTACCGCAGAAAAATACCGCAGATTTTCGCAGATCAAGATCAAAATCTGCGTCAATCTGCGCAAATTTTTCTGCGGTAATCTGCGGGAAATGACTCTGCGTCAATCTGTGGGAAACACTCCGTAAAAGGTCAAATGCTTGTTAGCCCTTGTTTCGCCTGACTCATTTGCCATTGATCTTCTCCAACAATTCCTCCGTCTGCGAAGCGTCCTCCCCGGCGTTTTTCGCCAGTTCGATGGAGCGGCGGGCGGCAGCGGCGGCTTGTTTTTTCTTGCCCAGTTTCAGATACAAACGGGCCAATGTATCCTGATTGTAATTGCTTTCGTGGGTGGAAACGGATTTTTCGGCCCATTCGATCGCCTTTTGGAGCATAGCCGGATCGGTCACGTTTTGAGCGAAGAGAAAGGCGATTTCGTTGAGTTCGTCAGCGTCGTTGGTAGGGAAACGAGTATAGTGATCTACTGCCGAGAGGGCAAATTTTTGCATGTCCTCGCGCTGGCGGTAATAGGTCAGGCGGTAGTTGGAAGCGAGGCGTTCGCCTTGTTCAGGATACACCGTGCCATAGAGCCGCTGAACTTCGCCGAGTTGAAGATCCGGATGGCGCAGGAGATAGTCTTCAAACACCATATCCAATTTTTGCTTCACCTCTTTTTCGGAAAATTTCTCTTCGAATACACGACGGTTCTGCTGCAAAAACCGAAAGCCATCGGAGAACGGATCATCCACATAGCGCATGATAAAATCCATGTTTTCCGGACTGCTCAGATTGGTTTGCGTTTTCAAATAATCGCTGGCCAACTGGCCGGCAGCCGGATCGAAGGCGGCGCTTTTCACCTCCGTGTAAGCCCGGAGCAGCACAGCGCTGCGTTCGCCCTTTCGATAGCGGGTCTCTAAGGCAAGCAGGTTGGCTTCGGGATTGGCGGCAGTGTGCGCCAGTTTGACAAATTCTTCCGCGTTGTGGTATCCCACGGCCTTGTGTATCACCTTGCCTTCGGTATTGAAAAACAACAAAGTAGGATAATATTCCACGCCGTAGCGCAGTGCCAGTGCCGGCCCTTCGCCCTTTTCCATATCGGTTTTCAGGTTGACAAACCGGGTGTTGAAAAAAACGCCCACTGCCGAATCGGGAAAAACCCTGGCGGCCATCATTTTGCAGGGACCGCACCAGGTGGTGTAGGCATCCATAAAGACGATCTTGTTTTCGGCTTTTGCTTTTTGCAGCGCATCGGCAAACAAGAGATCGTGCTCAAACTGGATGCCGTTTTGGGCGGAGAGGAAACCCGCCGTCGTCAAGACTACGGCGGGTAAAAAAGAGAGAGTAAGTTTTTGTCGCATTTTTTTGAATTAAGATTGCCGATTCCATGATTGTTGATTTTAGAAGTTGCGGAGAGGTATTCAAAACATCAAAAATCAACAATCATATAATCGGCATTCGTCCATCAAATTTTAGCCTTCCAGCGTCCGCAGGAAGTAGTCAATCTTCCCGCCCATGTTTTTCTTGTCTTCTTCACCGATGGCTTTACGGGCTTTTTCCGCGGCTTCTTTGGCTTTGGCTTTGTTGCCCTGGCGTTTGTATATTTCAGCAAGGGTGAGGTAATATTCCGGCAGTCCGCCATTCTCAGCAGCGTTTTTTGCCCATTTCTCAGCCTGGTCGAGCACTTTCTCGTCATCAGGAAAAGTCCGGAGCAGGCCGACGACGAGGTCGTGCAGTTTGGCGGAGTTGTTTTTTATCTCATCCTTCTGGAATGCCTGCGCGGCTTTGAGGTAGTTCTTCGAATCCTTCGTAGCGCCGTAATAATTCATATCGGCTTCGTAGCCGAATGCTGCGGCTTTTGCGGGCAAAGCGGTTTTCATTTTGGTCTTTGCCTCGGCAAGCAATTCCTCGCTTTTGAACTCGACGGCTTTTTTCACCGTGTTTTTGCACGCTTTTTCGATGCGGGCGCTCACTTTCTCCTCACCAAGCAGCGCGACGGTTTTCGATTGATTTTTCACCAGCAGATCGAATACGCGGCTGTCGGCCTCCACCGTGCCTTCATAGAGGAATTGCAGGTTGAGATCGGTCGTCAGGTCTTTTTGCGTAGCGAGGTACTCGTTGGTGATCTTCAGCGAGGGTTTGCCGGCCGCGTTGAGGGCGCGAATGTAATCGAGCAGGAATTTGGGGTCGCGGTTGCCTTCGGCGTATTGCTTTTCGTAATTGACGGATTTGTCGGCACGGCCCAGCACTTTTTGGGCAAATTCGAGCAATTGGTCGGCATCCTTGGCGCCGACGGCTTTTTGCACGACTTTACCTGTTGCATCCAGGAACATGAGCGTCGGGTAGGCGCTCACGGGATATTTTCCGGCGAACTCGGCGTTCTCCGGTTTTTCCATATCAATTTTGAGATTGACGAAGTTGGCGTTGAAAAACGAGCCGACTTTTTCCTGCGGGAACACCTGAGCTGCCATGCGTTTGCAGGGGCCGCACCAGGAAGCGTAGGCATCCACGAAAATGAGTTTTTCTTCGGATTTGGCTTTTTCCTGCGCTTCGGCCCAGGTGCCGTGAAAGAACTCGATGCCCTGAGCGGAGAGGGAGAGAGAAGTGAGAAAGGAGAGGGTGATGAAAGCGAGAACTTGTTTCATGAGCGACGATATGATTTTTACTGACGTTGGACCTTTTGACTTTGGACATTCAACCTCGATTTGTTGTCCAACGTCCAAAGTCAAATAATCCGACGTCCGATTTTTCGCAAAAGTAAGGGAAAAACTGCGCCGCTTGGGAACTGCGACGTGGTCAACGTTTTGCAAATACTCGGAAAAAGGCGACGGATAGTTGACAAAATGGCAGGATAAATAGTCCCCAATGTGTTTTGAAGCGTAATCCAGCATATTTGCAGGAAATACCGGATGTGTCATGAAATTTTCAATCTTGCCGCTGCTCCTTTTAGTCAGCAACTTTTCCCTGCAAGCCATCGGCTATTACCAGCCGGGTGATACGCTCTACGTCTGGGCGGTGTCGGGCCTTACACTCCGAAAAGAAGCATCACTCAAATCAGCCAAACTGGCGACGATTCCCTACGGCACGCTCGTGGTTGCTCAAAACTATCCCTACGATGATAAAGTGGAGGTCGAGGCGGTACCTGCTCATTCGAGTGACGGCCAAAAAAGCCCCGCTGTGATGCTCGAAGGCTCGTTTGTCAAAGTCATTTTTCAGGGCGACACCGGCTATGTGTTCGACGGGTATTTGTCCAGATTACCTGTATTGAAGCCAGTAAAGGCCTCAAATGACTGGCCCGATTTTGAAGATTTCGACGTTTGGGCAAAAAGGAATTTCAGGCTGGCAGCTGAACAAAAAAGCGGTGTCGCCGAGTACGGGTCTTATCATACTGCCAAACAGGTTTACGCCAACGGTTTTTCCCGCGACAACTGGGTAGAAAAATCCGGGCAGTCGCGCTTCATTCTGCCCGATGTGTCCTTAGAAGAGGCCTTCCTGCTTTTCAATTATCTGCACCAATATGAATGGGAGATCAGGCACCAGTCGAACGAGCCGAATGCTACCCAGTGGATACATACGCAAGCAGGCAAGTATGAATGGAGATTTGGAAACATCAATTGTGAGTACAAAATCTTGTATTTGCCGGAGGAAAAAATGGCCGTGATTACTTCAGTATGTTCCTGCTGATCCGGAAGTAACAAATTGATTTTCAGATAAAAAATTAAATCTCATGCGCTCGCTCTTTATTGTCTTGTTTGCATTTTCCCCGATGCTTTCCGTCGCCCAGCCAGGCTCACTCCCACCCACGCCATACAAGGTGCAGTATAAAACGATTAACCCCGGACAAGACTTTGTCTCTATCGCTTTGGTGCTGACAGACAGCACAGGGGCAACTACCCAATTAGCCAAATGCTCAGCTCACGACCGCAAAGGGCCTTATTATCACTGGCTGAACGACAGCCTGATTTTGTATGAATATTGCAACCGCAATTACGAACGTATCCGGGTGATGAATGTGTACCGCAAGTCTGTAGTGCTCGAAAAAAGAGGATATGTGCAACTTTATGACGACAACCAACCGCCCCGGAACCTCGATACCCTGAACCGAAAACTGGTATATTTCACCCCCGAAGACAAAACCAATCGCTTTTTTATAAAAGTATTGGACCTCGGTACCCTCAAAACCGCTGTCCTGATACCTCTGGATGTTTCGGGCGACGCGTTTGCCGCTCCTTACTGTGAAAAGATAAATCCCCAAACCAGAAAAGTCACTATCCAATATGATTCGCCCAATCATACCTTGAAAACCGTTGTGGTAAAATACTGATATGCTTACATGAGACCACACGCCCTGCTCCTGTCACTGCTCCTGCTCGCTGCCACTGCAACGGCCCAGCAATACGACTTCCGGCGCTATTCCCTCGCCGAGGGGCTGCCGCAGTCGCAGGTGTTCGCGGCCATGCAGGACAGCCGGGGATATATGTGGTTCGGCACGCAGGGCGGCGGCGTTTGCCGCTTCGACGGGCTTGATTTTCAAACCTTTACTACCGACGACGGCATTCCATCTAATTTTGTAAGCGCCATTTTTGAAGACGCCGAACATCGTATATGGGTGGCTGGAGATGGGCGCTATGGCTGTTTTGATGGGAAAAAATGGCACACACAGCGAACCGATTTTAATGAGCCGGTCAATGCTTTCGGGCAAATCAAAAAAGGCCAGATACTTATAGGCTTGGGAAATGGCGGCGGCCTGGTACGTTTTGATTCGGCAGGGCTGCATTCTATTGGACACGGCTTTCCAAAAATGCCCAGTATCTACGCTATTTCTCCTTCTAATACAGGACTTTGGATAGGGACGAACCAGGGGGCTATGCCTTTAGGAAAAACCGCGCAAAGACTCACCACCGCAGAAGGTTTGCCTTCCAACACTGTGCGCGCCTTTGCGCCCGACGCGCAGGGCCATCTTTGGCTCGCCACCCCTTCCGGCATCGCCGTCGTGGACGAATCGAGTTTGAAAATTCTGACCGTCCACAAAAACCCTTTGCTTGAAAACGCCCTTTGCCTGCAAGCCGACAGCGAAGGCAATATGTGGGTCGGCACGGCAGCAAACGGAATTTCCATCTGGTCACCGAAAGATTCAACCTGGACTCAAATCACTGAAAAACAAGGGCTTCCACACAACCACGTCCGCGCGCTTGTGCGCGACAACACGGGCCAAATGTGGGCTGCGACTTCTGGCGGCGGCGTGGTGCGCTTCGTTGCGCAGGATTTCACCCACTACGACCGCTCCGACGGCCTCACGGGCGACCGCGTCTATGCTGTCATGGAAGACCGGCACGGGCGCATCTGGTTTTCCGTGTCGCAAAACGGTCTGCAATGGCTCGACTCCGCCGGCATCCATCGCTTCGAGCGCGACAGTGGCTACCTCAACGTGAAATGCCGCACCCTTGCCGAAGACAAATTTGGCCGTCTCTGGGTCGGCACGGAAGGCAAGGGCGTCGCCATTTTCGACAGCGCCGGGATGCGGGTTTTGGGCAAAACGAACGGCTTGCCAAGCGACTGGATCCAAAAAATAGTAGCCGACCCTTCCGGCGACATGTGGGTGGCGACCGCTTCCGACGGCGTTGCACGGGTGATCTTTCCAGATTCTAATTCGTTCGCAGTCAAAATAATAAGTGAAAAAGAGGGCTTGAAGGACAAACGACTTTCGACGATGGCGCTGGATACTTTTAGCCATCATTCGATTTGGTTTGCCACGCAGTCGGGGAAAGCAGGCTGGATTTCTCCTGTTAAAACTTTTGCCACGCCTGAAAATCACGTTGGGAAGGTTTTTGATGGCAACGAAAACCTGCCGTCAGTGCCTTTCCGGTGTTTGGCATTCAACGGCAACACCAAAGTCTGGATTGGCACAAAAGGAGAAGGCGTATACAGGCTTTTATCCGACGCGGGTTCAAATGCTTACACTTTCACCCCGTTCCAAACGCCCCGCCCTCTTTCCTCTAAAAATATCTACCTCCTCCAATTCGACCATGGGGGCAATCTGTGGGTCGGTACGGAAAACGGCGTGGACAAGATCAGTTTTGAGAAAAATGGCTTTGCCGTGAAATCGGTCGAGCATTTTGGCAAAAACGAGGGATTTCTCGGCATCGAAACCTGTCAGGATGCGGCGATTTGCGACCGCACGGGCAATCTTTGGTTCGGCACGATGAACGGCCTGACGAAGTACACGCCTTCCAACCGGAAGTTCACCGGCTCTGTGCCGGTTTTGCATTTTGAAAATACCGCCTTGTTTTACAAGCCTTTAAGTGAGACAAATTACTCAAAATGGGCTGACCCGAATGGTGGCATCCTTGAAGGTTTGGAACTTCCCTGGGATCAAAACCACCTGAGTTTCGAGTTTCACGCCATTGACCTCAACCGCCCCGATGCCGTACAGTATCGCTGGAAACTCGACGGCTCCGGCAGTGCCGGATGGTCGCCGCTATCTCCGCAACGTTCGGTCAATTTCGCAGGTTTGCCACCGGGGCAGTACAGCTTCCAGGTGCAGGCCACCTCCGATGGAGAGACGTTCTCCGAGCCGATAAAAGCCTCATTTTCCATTAAAATTCCTTTTTGGCAAAACGGCCGCTTTCAATTTGCCGCCGGATTTTTCGTGCTTGGCCTGATTTTTTTATTCGCCAGAAACCGCATCCGCCAGGTTCGCAAAACCGAACAAGCCAGGCGCGAAAAACTCGAAATGCAAAACCACCTGCTCCAACTCGAACAAAAGGCGCTGCAACTCCAGATGAACCCGCATTTCATTTTCAACGCACTCAACAGCATCCAGTCGCTCGTCAGCACCGGCGACACAGCCTCTGCCCGGCAGGAACTCAATGCCTTTGCCAAACTGATGCGCTCCATTCTGAACAACTCCCGCAAGCAGACGATCTCGCTGCAGGAAGAAGCCGACACGCTCGAACAATACCTCCGCCTCGAGCAGTTTTGCCAACAGAATAAATTCGATTTTTCCATCCAACTCCCTGAAAATGTGGACGCTGCGGAAGTAGAATTGCCGCCCATGCTGCTTCAGCCCTTTGTGGAAAATGCGGTGGTGCATGGGGTGTCGCATTTGAAATATGCCGGAAAAATTGAGGTGGCTTTCCAGTTAGATACGGCCAAGGAGTTGCTCGAATGCCGCATCCTCGACAACGGTATAGGCCGCGAAAAAGCCGCGTTGCTGCGCCAGGAACGAACACCCGGTCACGCTTCTGTTGCCGTCGAAGTCACTCGCGAGCGTTTGGAAGCCTTGAAAAACGGACAGACTTATGAAGTGCTGGACTACTCGGATTTGACCGATTCGGAAGGGAAAATCGTTGGCACACAAGTGATTGTACGTTTGCCCGTAGCGATGACCTATTAAAAGCAATTGCTCAAATTTAGCCACGTTTACGAAACTTTTGTAAGTTTCGTAAACGTGGAAGCGCACCATCTCAACAAATCACCATCTCAACAAATCACCTACAAATATGACTGCCTTAATTGTGGAAGACATGCCCCAAGCCGTCCAGGTACTGCAAAACGATCTCGCCGAATATTGCCCCGAAGTGGAAGTTATCGGCACGGCCGGAAGCATCGTCACTGCCGCCAAATTCCTGCGCCAGGCTGTGCCGGACGTGATTTTCCTCGACATCCTGCTCGGCGACGGCACGGGTTTCGACTTGCTGGAAATTTTTCCGCACCTGCCATCGCGCATCATTTTTATTACTGCTTCCGACGAGCACGCCATCCGCGCTTTCCGCTACGCGGCAGTGGATTATTTGCTCAAACCCGTGGAGCCCGGACAACTGAAAGAAGCGGTGCAACGGGCAAAAACCCGCTTGTCGGGCACATCCGAAAGTCTGCATTTGTTGCGTGAGACCATTCGCCGGCCGGAGGCGTTACCTTCCCGCATTTCGCTGACCTCGCAGGAACGTATCGCAGTGGTAGAAATCGCCAATATCGTCCGCTGCGAATCGGACGGCAACAACACCTGGTTCGTTTTGGCCTCCGGTGAAAAGATTTTCGTGACCCGCACCCTCAAGCAATTTGAGCAACTTTTAGAAAAACATGACTTTATCCGCGTGCATCAGTCGCATTTGGTATCCCTGAAATACATACGTGAATTTGTCAAAAAAGACGGTGGTTACCTGTTGTTGAAAAACGGCAACCTGATACCGGTTTCGGTGCGCAAGCGGGCGGAAGTGGTGGAACTGCTGGAAAATTTATAACACCGTCTACCGTCTACCGTCCACCGTCTACCGTCTACCGTCCACCCCATTAAACGGCAACACCTTTGCCCGCATTCCTTCTTTCTTTGCTTCTAAAAATTGTAGCGCCGTTTCCCGGACTGTCTCTTCTAAAGACCGGTATTTAAAGTTGAAAACGGACAAGGATTTGGCATTTTCATAGTAAAAGGAGGAAACGCTGTTGCGGGCGCTTTCTTTGGTGACTACCGGCTCCATGCCCAGCAGTTTTTCCTTCAACCACTCCACCCGCCAGGCAACTTCGGCAAGTAGCGGCGTTACTTTAATCGGAGGTGGTTTGGTACCCAGGGCAATGGCAATCAATTCGAAGAGTTCTTTAAAAGAGGCATTTTGGGCATTCAATATGTAACGTTCACCTGAAATATCGCTTTCAAGCAAGTAGAGCATGAACTGCGCCACATCGCGCGCATCCACGAAGCCGCCGCGACCAACCGGCCAGAACTTCAGCCCCTGGTCAATCTGGCTGAAAAAACGCGGAGAACCGGCATCCCAAAAGCCGCTTCCGAGAATGACCGAAGGGTTGACGATCGCCACGGGCAACCCTTCGGCATGCGCACGCCATACTTCCTGTTCGCTCAGGTATTTGCTGACGGCGTAACGGGTATTACTTTTGCTTTGTACCCATTTGGATGTCTCGTCGAGACGCGGACGTTCCTTCGCGCGCCCGAATGCCGCGATGCTGCTGACGTGGATAAATTTTTGGATCCCAAAGTCCAGCGCAAGATTCACCATGTTTCTCGTGCCGTCCACATTGATGTTCTTGAGCCTTTGGGCATCCTTGGGATGGAACGAACTGATGGCCGCACAGTGCATGACGTGCGTCACTCCACGGAAGGTATCTTCTAACGCAACAACATCCGTCACTCCTGCCTCGGCCCACTCTACCTGATCTGCTGCTTCCTGTACCAGGTCCATAGGACTTTCACGGCGGCGCAGGGCGCGCACTTTGTAGCCGTTTTTCACCAAAAGCCGAACCAGATAAGAGCCGAGAAAACCTGTCCCACCGGTAACTAAAACAAGAGAATTGTTTTTATCCATGTCTTTAATTCAGCTGCCGGGTGTACTCCGCCACGGCTTTTATTTCTTCCGGTGTCAGTACTTCGTTGAAAGGCGTCATCACTTTTCTACCGTATGTGATGACGTTGATGCGTTCTTCAAGTGCCAAGGTACTGACGGTAAGGTCTTTGGCGCCGTTCAGTCCGAGTTTACCGTCGGCGCCGTGGCAGGTAACGCAGTATTTGCGGAAGATGGCCCTTCCGTCGGGTGTCGCCGGCGCCGGCGAGGATTGCGCTGTGGCAGCAGGACGATTGATCTGGTCTCCGGCAGAGCCGCATGCTGTTCCTGAGAGGACAGCTATGGCACATGTAAACAAAAAAAAGATTCGCATAAACAAATTCATTCCCGGTGGATGGCAACCGGCATCGGACTAAAAACCCGCAAAGTTGCGCAGTGTTTTTAATTTTTGGTCAAAGTTGGATCAGGGCGCTGACAATTGGTTTAGGAGAGGCAGCTGATTGGGTTCCAAAAATTTATTTCCTTCAGTTCAAAATATTCAAGTGCATGGAATTTGCCGTATATTTGCCGTTAGAATTTGGCTGTTTCTCACCCTCTTAGAATATTATTTTGCATAAGACAACTCGCATCACCCATTGCCAAATTTTTTCCTGCCAATCCATTTTCAATTGTTCATAGTGTTTGTTTTTTGTTTTGTCCCTGTTAAGTAGCAATATTTAACAGGGTTTTTTGTGCAAGGACGCCTGCGTTTCAAAAGAAAATTGGTCAGATAAGAAAATTTTTTTGCCTGTTGGGGAAATTTTTTCTTTTTGGCACACGTTTGGCGTATCAAATTGTAGCTTCATACAATAGAAACGGTTTAGTGAAAAAGCCCGGGGCTAACGAGCCACCGGGCTTCTTTTTTGGGCAACGCGCTGTGCAACTTCCAGGCAGGCAACTTGCAGCTCACCATGATCACCAACCGCGGCGTCAAGGTGTGGCCCAACGGCAATCCGGCGACTTTTTGTACAGACCATTGGCGTTGCCGTTTCAAGTCGCCGGACTTCCAACCTTCGGAATATCAACAGGTATTCGATCTGCTGTTCAAGATCAATCTCGCAGGATTACATCATCAAAACCGAAAACCTGTACACGTTCGATAGCGAACCGGACTTTACGCAAGGCCAGGGTCAGTGAGCGTCAGAGATTATCGAATTGGTAAATCGGATAAGGCAGCGGGGTGTTGGGCGGCATTTCCGAGATTGGCTTGAGCAGCCCATCGTGGAGGTCGTAGACCCAGCCATGCAGGTACGGCCGGTTGAATTTTTTCCAAGATGCCTGGATGATGGATGTCTCGGCAAGATTCAACACCTGATGTTTGATATTGAGTTCGATCAACCTGTTGACGCGTTCTTCTTCTGTTGGCAGCACATCAATTTCCTGGGCATTCAGCCGGTAAACGTCCTTGATATTGCGCAGCCACTTGTTGATGATGCCAAAAGAATGACGCGACATGGCGGCCTTAACACCGCCGCAGCCATAGTGTCCGCATACGATCACGTGTTTGACCTCGAGCACCTCCACCGCATACTGCAGCACACTGAGCATGTTCAGATCGGTGTGCACGACCAGGTTGGCCACATTGCGATGGATAAATATTTCACCCGGTTGTGTCTGGGTGATCTGGTCGGGCGGCACTCGGCTGTCGGAGCACCCGATCCATAAAAAATCGGGTCGTTGGATATTGACCAGGCGTTCGAAGAACTGAGGATCTTCCTGTACCTTTACTTTGGCCCAGGACTTGTTTTCGAGCAACAGACGTTCGTAATGTTTCATAATCCGGCGGTTTGTAATTGATATGGATCAACGGAAACGCAAGGGCAAGGATAAATGTTTGTAATAAATCAAACAATCACCGCACCGGCGTCCATTCCTTCATATACGATTTCCGCAAAAACAACAGCGAAAGTCCTTCCCGCAAATAGATGAGGCTCAGTTTGACGTATCCGTACTGGCGAAAACGCCGGGGCGAGTGATGCACCGCCAGCCGGTAAAAATACCCGATGCGGCCTTCCTTGTGCAGGCGATAAAACAGGTTGCAATCTTCTCCCGCCACGATTTTTTCATTGTACCCGTTTATTTTTTCAAAAACGGAGCGCCGCACCAACTGACACTCCCCTTTTGCCAGATAAACTCCTGCTGTGAATGACAGCCGGATCACCGCATTCATCAAAATATGGTACAGCTTGTCGGGCAAACCCGACTCTTCAGGATATACCCAGATCGGCACGGTAGCAGCCACAGCGTCGGATTGCCGGAACCTGGCGAAAATCGTTTGAAAAAATTTGTCTTTGTTGGGAATACGCACATCGGCGTCGGTGTGGAAAAGCAATTCGCCGGTAGCCTCCATGGCGCCCAGGTTGCGCCCGATGGCAATATTTTGTTGGGCCGGACCGACCACAAGTTTGACGCGGTTGCCGCATTTTTCCTGCCAGCGACGCACCACTTCGGCAGTTTCATCGCGGCTGTCGGCGTCGGAAATAATAATTTCGAGGTTGTATTTTTCGAGGTAATCTTCAAACTGGCCGATGGTGTGGCCGATGTACTTCCCCTCGTTTTTAGTGGGGATAACGATGCTCAGTTCGACTTTTTCCAACATGATCTTTGAAATGACCGGCAAAAGTACCGAGACGGCGGGTTTTGGCAGGATTAAGTTATGGTTATGCGAAATTAGTGGTTTTTTTAAACGAATACGCCGGTTTTCGTCACAAAAGTAAACGAAAACCGGCGTTAAAGGCAATGATACATTCCTGACGATGACAATCCCTGGAATGTACGGGCTTTGAAATTTATTTCCCGATATGTTTCTGATATTCAGCGGCAGTCATCAAAGCGTCGAGATCGGAAGGATTGGACACTTCTATTTTGATGATCCAGCCCTCGCCGTTGGGATCTTCATTGATAAGGGCCGGATTGCCGCCCCGCGAATCGTCAATCGCGGCGTTGAATTCCACTACTTTTCCTTTGACCGGCATGAACAGGTCGCTGGTGGTTTTGACGGCCTCTACCGTGCCAAATACGTCGTGGGCATTCAACACATCTCCGACGGTTTCGACTTCGATATATACCAACTCGCCCAGTTCGCTTTGGGCAAAATCGGTGATGCCGACCAGCGCCACATTGCCGCCTTCCAGGTGGATCCATTCGTGGTCTTCCGTGTATCTGTAATTGCTCGGGAAATTCATTTTTTAAATGTTGAATTGTTGATTTGTTAATTTGCCGATAGGACGCGGCAAAAGTAGTGTTTTTGATGTGGGGGAAAATTTTGACGGCAAAAAAAATTGCTTTTCAGGGGATTTACCTGGCTATGACCTGACAAACATGAATTTTAACAGCCGGTATGACTTGCACATTTCATTGAAAGTCTCATTCTTTCGCCCTGAAAAGGCGCCGGCGATGTAAAATTTTGAATACGGCGTTTTTTCAACCGTCACTCAGCCATTCATCATAATCAATAAGCATGAAATACAAGCCGCTCAGCCCCGAACTTTTCCAACACAATCGCAAACGTTTTACCCGCGAAATGAAGCCCGGCACAGTCGCCATTTTCAACTCGAACGACCAGATGCCGCGCTCCGGCGACCAGTATTTCCCTTTCCGGCAGAATGCAGGTTTGTTCTACCTCTGCGGCATTGACCAGGAAGAGTCCATGTTGTTGTTGTTCCCCGACTGCCCGAGGGAAGGCCACAAAGAGGTGCTGATCATTCGCCGCACCAACGAACACCTTGCCGTCTGGGAGGGGCACAAATATACCAAAGAAGAAGCAAAACAGGTTTCGGGCATTGAAAAGGTATATTTTCTCGATGAAGCAGAATCTGTTTTGAACGAAATGATCCTGCTCTCCGAAGGCATTTACCTGAATCTCAACGAAAACGACCGCTACCTGTCGCCAGTGGAAACCCGCGATCTGCGCTACGCAAAATACATCCGCGAACGCTACCCGGCGCATGCGATCTACCGCACACAGCCTGTGCTGAAAAAACTCCAGACGGTGAAAAGCCATTGGGAAGTGGAAGCCATCCAGCATTGTATTGATGTGACGGGCCATGCTTTCCGGCGGGTGCTGGAATTCGTGCGCCCGGGTGCCTGGGAGTACGAAGTGGAAGCGGAGGTCATCCACGAATTCATTCGCCGCGGAACCACGGGCCATGCCTACACGCCGATCATCGCTTCCGGTAAAAACGCCTGCGTTTTGCATTATATTGAAAACAACCAGCAATGCAAGGACGGCGACGTATTGCTGATGGATTTTGGTTGCGAACACGCCAACTACAACGCCGATCTCACACGCTCCATCCCCGTGAACGGTCAATTTACCGACCGCCAGCGCGCCGTCTACAATGCCGTACACCGGGTGATGAAGGAAGCGAAGGCAATGTTGGTGCCGGGCAACACGCTCGAAGAATACCATAAAGAAGTGGGTAAATTCATGGAAAGTGAGTTGCTTGGCCTTGGACTGATCAGTCGCGACGATATCGAAAAGCAGGACAAAGAAAAACCCGCCTATAAAAAGTATTTCATGCACGGCACCAGCCATCACCTCGGCCTGGATGTACACGACCTGATGCACCGCTACGAACCCTTCCGCGCCGGTATGGTGTTCACCTGCGAGCCCGGTATTTATATTCCGGATGAGAACCTCGGCATCCGGCTCGAGAATGATATTCTCATCACCGACGACGGACCGGTGGACTTATTCGGCAATATTCCCATCGAAGCGGAAGAGATCGAAGAACTGATGCATTCGGGGGTATTGAATTAAGTGTCGGTTTTTGAAGATTTGGGGCGGGCTTGAGGCTGTCTCGTGAGGCTGTTTATTCGTTTATTTGTGGATTTGGTTATTGCGTTACACCCTCATAACCAGGGTTCTTTTCAAATAAACAAATCACCATATAAACAAATCACCGGCTGATGAGACAGCCTCGTTTTTCGGGTGTGTTCTCAAGTGCCGCATACCTAAACCGGTTTGATTGATCTTCAATGCTCAAACCCGGGCCTCATAACTATTCTGAAAAAAACTGCATCTCCGTACCCCAAAACCGGCCCCTCTGCGTTACTTAGCGCAACACAAATTTTCAGATCCACCATTTTCCCATGAGTCAACATACGGAGATGGAAGCGCTGGGCCGGTATGTGCAATCGGAAAGCGCTTTTCTCGAACCACTCGCCGCCGCCACCGCGAAAGTCATTGTCGGCCAGCAAGGCATGATCGAACGCCTGCTCATCGGTCTGCTCACCAAAGGTCATATCCTTCTGGAGGGCATGCCCGGACTGGCAAAAACGCTGGCTATCAAAACTTTGGCCCAGGCGGTGGATGCTACCTTCAGGCGTATCCAGTTCACACCCGACCTGTTGCCCGCCGACGTCATCGGTACGCAGATCTACAATCCAGCCAAAGGTGAATTCACTGTGCGCAAAGGACCAATTTTTGCCAACTTCGTTTTGGCCGACGAGATCAACCGAGCCCCGGCAAAAGTGCAAAGTGCCTTGCTCGAAGCCATGCAGGAGCGCCAGGTGACCATCGGCAATGAGACCTTCCGCCTCGAAGAACCGTTCCTTGTACTCGCCACCCAAAACCCCATTGAACAGGAAGGCACCTATCCGCTGCCCGAAGCGCAGGTGGACCGTTTTCTGCTGAAAGTAAAGATCGGGTACCCTTCGCAGGAAGAAGAGCGCGGTATCATGCGCCGTTTCCTGAATGAGGAAGAAACAGTCGTCCAGAAAGTAGTGTCGGTAGAAACCCTGCTGCGTGCCCGGCAGGCGGTGACCAGAATTTATTTGAGCGAAAAGATCGAACAATATATCCTCGACATCGTGTTCGCGACACGCAATGCCGACCAGTTTGGATTGCAGAACCTGGCGCCGCTTATCAGTTATGGCGCTTCTCCCAGGGCCAGTCTTTCGCTGGCCCGTGCTGCCCGCGCCATGGCATTTCTCGACCGCCGCAGCTATGTGACACCCGACGATGTGCGGTCCATTTGCGCCGACGTGTTGCGCCACCGCATCGGCCTGACATATGAAGCGCAGGCAGAGAACATCACGCAGGAGGATATTATCGGAAAAATTCTGGGAACCATCGTGATTCCGTAAACCCGTAACTTTTAGCATGCACACCTCCGACCTCCTTAAAAAAGTCCGCAAGATAGAGATCAAAGCCCGGGGCCTGAGCAGTCACTTGTTTACGGGAGGCTACCACAGCGCATTCAAAGGGCGGGGTATGTCGTTCAGCGAAGTGCGGCAATATCAACCCGGCGACGACGTGCGGGCCATAGACTGGAACGTAACCGCCCGTACGGGTGAAGCTTTTATTAAGGTGTTTGAAGAAGAGCGCGAAAACATCGTGATGTTGCTGGTGGACATCAGCGGTTCGGCTGTTTTTGGGAGTCATACCCAATTCAAGGAAGAATACCTGACCGAACTGTGCGCTGTGCTCGCATTTTCAGCCATAGCCAACAACGACAAAGTGGGTGTGATGCTTTTTTCCGACCACATCGAATTGTTCATACCGCCTCAAAAAGGCAAACAACATATTCTGCGCATCATCCGGGAGATACTCAGCGCGCGGCCGACCGGACGCGGCACCGATATCGCAGGCGCTTTGCAATTCATACACAACGCCTTGCGCAAGCGCAGCGTGTGTTTTGTCCTGTCCGACTTTTTGGATGAAAAATACGAAAAGGCGTTGCGGATATTGGCCCGGCAACACGATTGCATTGGCATACACGTCTGGGATGCACTCGAACGCAGCTTGCCCGATGTCGGCGTCCTGCGCGTCGCCGATGCCGAAACGGGCGATCAAATCTGGGTAGATACCACCAGTTTTCGCCTGCGGCTTCAATACGCACAGACTTTCGATGCGCACCTGGCGGTTACTCAAAATATTTTCCGCCGTGCCGGAGCGGATTTTCTGAGCCTCGCAACCGACCAGCCTTATATCCAGGCGTTGTTGCAGTTCTTCTCCCGCCGCTCGAAAGTGGTGGCGCACGGGTGACGACACATTTTTTTAAAATGAAAGGATGCTATTTTTTCCTTCTGATCGCTCTATGCTGCGGCTTTGTACCCGCCGGTAGTCAACCTGAAATGATTTTTATACCGGGCGGCTCCTGTTTTTTAGGCGATAGCACCGGTGACGCAGACGAAAAGCCAGTTCACGTTGTTCTGATCAGCGATTTTTATATCGCCAAAACCGAAACGACGCTGGCACAATTCAAATCTTTCGCAGTTGCGACGGGCTACCGTACCGACGCTGAATTGGGCGAGGGTAGCTACGTGTGGGACAGCCTTGGCTGGCACAAATCGGATAGCATCTGCTGGCGATACGACGAGCGGGGGCGGTTGAGGTCGCCCGAACAGGGCGATTACCCGGTGCTGCATGTCAGTTGGAACGATGCGACGCAATACTGCAATTGGCTCAGTGAATTGGCTGGCTTGCAAAAAGTGTATGACCATCAGGGAGATACCACCTATGTTGACCTGACTGCCAAAGGTTACCGGTTGCCGACAGAAGCGGAGTGGGAATATGCTGCTGCAGAAGGAACAGCGGTCAGGCGTAAAAAATACGCCGGTTCCGGTTCATTTGGCGCCCTTGCCTGGTACTCGGGAAATGCAGGGGGACATCCTCATTCCGTTGCCGGAAAACGCCCGAACGCAACTGGGATTTTTGATCTGAGCGGAAATGTATGGGAATGGTGTCACGATTGGTACGACAAAAATTACTATTCCAAAAGCCGCAATACCCAAGACCCTTCCGGGCCTGCTTCCGGCGAAACCCGCGTCCTGCGGGGCGGTTCGTGGAACAACAGCGGCAAACATCTCAGGATTACCAACCGTAGCAGCCGTTATCCTGACTTTCGCGATAGCAGTGTGGGATTTCGCGTTGCGAGACGGAAGTAGGTGAACGCGTCCCGATAATTTCACCAGTCTTTTTCTTTTCCACTGGGCTTTGGTTGTTGCCGCTGTTCGCGATACTTGCGGGCATTCTTCTGGTCTTCCGGGCCAATGGCCGTTTCAAGCAGCCGCCGGGCTTCTTCTTTTTTTAATTTTTGTTGCTGGTTGGCTGGTTGTGGTTCCTGTTGCGGTTGACCCTGATCGGGTTGTTGCGGTTGGTTTTGTTGTTTTTGTTGCTGCTCCTGCTGTTGCTGCTCCTGAGGATTTTGTGGCGATTGCTGTTGGTCCTGCTGCTGTTGATTTTTATTTTGTTGTTCCTGTTGCTGGCGTTGCTGCTCTTCTTTCAGTTTCTTTTTGGCCATCTGTAAATTTTGCTTCGTCTCGGCATCGCCGGGCCGGAGCCGCAGGCTGTTTTCATAAGCTTCTACCGCTTCTTTGAATTTATGTTGCTTCAATTGCGCATTGCCAAGATTGTGCAGCGCATCCGCCTTAAAAGTGGCGTCGGGTGCGGAGCGTGCAGCCTGTTCAAACCGGGTAGCAGCAGTCTCCCAATGGCCCTGCTGGTAGAGGGCATTGCCAAGGTTATATTGGGCAACAGGATCGCCGTATTTCAGATCAGCAGCCTCCCGGTACTGTTGCTCGGCTTCTTTGTAATGTTCCAAATCGTAAAGTTCATCGCCTTTGCGCAGCTTCTTATGCGACGATTGTGCGGAAAGGGAGATGCCGGAAAAGACGATGAACAGGAGGATCAAACCCTTTACCGGCCTTTCCTTTGAATTTATACGACCCAGGCCGCCATGGGCTCCGGAAAAAGAGTGGATACGCATTAATTTCCCAATCATCTGACGATCAATTTCTTTTTCTGAATGAAATCAAAACCTCCAGCAAAAGCAGCAGTAGTGCAGGCAATAAAAACCATTGATACCAGGATTCGAATTCAGCAAAAGAACGCACTTCCAATTCCCGCTTTTGCAGGTTGTCCACTTCCCGGCGAAGGGCGGATACGGCTGCGTCGCCTTGGCTAATATTGAAGTTGCGTCCCCCGCCGCTCAGTGCGATTTGCCGCAGCAGATTTTCATTCAACCGGGTTCGCACGATCTCTCCATCCTCGTCGCGTTTATATTGAGCAGTACCCAATCCGTCCGATGGAATGGGACCACCTCCAAGGGTACCGGCGCCCACCGCATAGACGACGATGCCTTCGTCGAACGCCCGGTCCGCTTTTTCCACCGCACCCTCATCGTGGTCTTCGCCGTCGGTGATCAGGATAACGGCACGCCCCCCGCCGGGTTCGTAGCCAAAAGACTGTTGCGCCAACTCAATGGCTGCTGGAATGGCCGTTCCTTGTTCGGTAATAAGATCGGGAGCCGCGCTTTGGATGCTTTGTATAATAAAAGAATAATCGGTCGAGAGTGGCATTTGCATAAAGGCATTGCCAGCAAAAAAAATAAGGCCGATGCGTTCGCCTTCGAGTGCTTGCACCAGTTTTTGGGTAAAGGCTTTGGCCAGTTCGAGGCGGTTGGGCGCAACATCCTGACACAGCATACTTTGCGAAATATCCAGCGCGATGAACACGTCGGAGGCTTCCTGGGTGACCGTTTGTTTCCTGGCGCCCAACTGCGGGTTGGCCCAGGCGATGGCAAGGAGTGCCAGACCGAGGGCGAGCAACGCGTTTTTCAACCAAAACTTTGCTTCTGAAAACCCAGTCATTACCCGCTCTACACTGCCCAATCGCGCCAACGCATTTTTTCGCCAAAACCAATACACCGCCACCACTAGTGCCAGCAGAGGTAGGGCGGCGAGAAGCCAGAGATGTTCGGGATGTTCGTAGCGAAACACGTTATTGGTTATTGGTTATTGGTTATTGGTTGTTGGTTGTTGGTTGTTGGTTATTGGTTGTTGGTTGGGCAAAAATATTTAAAATCCCGGCGTTACCGTCCTTAACAGCCACCATCTTCCCAGTATTTCCAGCAGCAGCAACACCACCGCCGCACTGATGAACCAATGAAAATAGTCGGTCGTTCGGCGCACGGTGCTCACTTCTATCCTGGTTTTTTCGAGCCGGTCAATCTCGTCGTAAATGCCTTCCAGGTCCTGCTCGGAATAGGCCCGGTAAAATTTGCCGTTGGTCAATTGAGCGATCTGCCGCAGCAAATCCGTGTCGAAGGTCATGTGGCGCGGCGCGAAAGCATAGGAGCCGTCGGGCAGGCGTTGCGCGGGCGACATCACGATGCCTTCGGTGCCGATGCCTACAGTATATACCCGCACATCCAGCGAGTGGGCAATTTCTGCGGCCTGCATGGGCGAGATATACCCGGAGTTGTTTTCACCGTCGGTAAGCAGGATGACCACTTTACTGCGCGAGGGGCTGTCTTTCAGGCGGTTCACCGCCGTCGCCAATCCCATGCCGATGGCGGTGCCGTCTTCGAGGCGCCCCACCTGGAGTTCGCGGATAAAAGCCTGTACCACCTGACGGTCGGTCGTAAGCGGGCATTGGGTAAAAGCCTCTGCAGAAAAAGCTACAAGGCTGAGGCGGTCGTAGGGACGCTTTTCTACAAATGCAGTGGCGACACGCTTGGCAACAGTGAGGCGATCGGGGTCGAAGTCCTTGCTGAGCATGGACGGCGAAATGTCAATCGCCAACACGATGTCCACTGCATCAGCTTTCACTTTTTCCTGTTCCCATTTTTTTTGGGGGCGGGCCATGGCCAATACCAGCAGTCCCAGGGCCAACCAACGCAGGTGTACCAGCCGGCGCTGCGCCCTCGCTCTCCAGGTTGATCCACCGAAAAGAGCATTGTCCTGGGGCAATCGCAATGCAATGCCACGCCCGGCCCGGCGGCGATTGCGCCAGAAAAGGCCGCCGATGAGCAACCATAAAAGGAGCCAAATGGGAGCAGCAAAGGTCATCGCACAGGGGATTGGAGATTGGGAACCGGAACTGGTTTTGTTTCCAGAATTATTTTTCGGGCAAATGACATGGATTCCTCCTTGAAATTTTCAGGGGGCATAGCTTTGGCGAATTTTACGAGATCGGCTTTGGTCAAAAGATCTTGTAATCCGGGTCGCAGCTTACCGGGGAAATCGGTCTTTTGCAGGTATTTTAAAATTTCTTCCGAAGTGGATTCCAGGGCAAGTACGAAGTAACGCTTTTCCAGATATTCCCGGATGATATAAGTCAGTTCAGCACAGTATTCTTTTACCAAACCTTTGTCCCACAATTGTTTCTGCGCGAGTACATCCAATTTTTTCCAGGCCAGTTCGTGCGGTGGCAAGCCTATCGTGCGGCTCAGAGCGGCTTGCTTCTTTTTTCGTTCGGCTCGTTTGATCAGCCAGGCCGTTACCAGGACAAGAAGAATGAGTGCCCCAGCCGCCAACGCCCATGGAAGATAATCCGTCCACTGGGCTGGTTCGCGGCGGATGTCCTTGATACTGCGCATATCCACCAAATCATCGGGCGAAGGGGTGGGAAGGATGATAATATCCAGGGGATTGGTCGTGATGATGCCTTTGCCATTCAGATGCACCGGTAGCGGCGGCAGGGTAATGGTGTCAGTGTCAAAGAATATGAGGGTCAGGTCTTTCCTGTTGGCCTGGCCATCGGATGTCCATTCGGTTTGGTGAAGGATGTTCTGTTCGGGCAAGATGCTGTCCCACCCTGTCAGATCAATTTGACCGGGTCGGCCGGCGGATTGGGGTACGATGAGATGAATGACAAAAGGATTGCCGGTTTCAGCGTAATTGCTGTCAGGTACTGCCGTGGCCTGGGCATGTGAGCCGACGCTTATACCAGCAAAAAGGCCAATAAGAATTGTACGCCAGGGTTTGGCATTTTTTATCAAATCGTTCGCTAAGGTATGCCCTATGCCTCGAGCTGCGTTGATGACAGCGCCGCCGAGGTGCAACGTCCATCGTCCAAAAGTCCAATGTCCAAAACCCTTATTCATCGTTCAATGGGCCCCCACCCGCGCTCTTTGTTCAAAAAATCGGAGTAATGCAGAGGCGTAGGAATCAGTCATTTGCAGGCTCAAAAAATCAGCCCCTGCGCGCCGAAAGGCTCCTGCTGCGTAGTCGCGGTTTTCATCAAAACGCTCGGTGTAGTGGGCCCGGAGGGTTGGGTCGGTGGTATCTATCCAAACCTGTTGGCCCGACTCTGCATCGCGCACGCGGAGCAACCCTACGTCCGGCAACTTTCGCTCACGGGGATCCCAACAATGAATGCCGATGCAGTCGTGACGCCGTGCGAGCACCCGAAGGGCGGCATCGTAGTCGTGTGCCCAAAAATCGGACAGAACAAAGCATACGCTTCTCTTTTTCAAAACATTGCGTGTATATTGAAAGGCGGCTGCTATATCAGTGCCCCGGTCGGACGGTTGTACGTTCAGGAGTTCACGAATAATGCGCAGGGTGTGTTGCCTCCCTTTTTTGGGTGCTATATACAGTTCGTTTTTATCGGAAAACAGGAGCAGCCCAACTTTGTCGTTGTTGCTGTCAGCTGAAAAGGCCAGCAGAGCACAGATTTCCGTGAGCAACTCTTGTTTGAATTGGCCGGTAGTACCGAAAAACGACGAGCCGCTGACATCCACCATCAACATCACAGTCAGTTCGCGCTCTTCTTCAAAAATCTTGACGTGCGGCTCACCGGTGCGCGCGGTCACGTTCCAGTCTATGGCGCGGATGTCGTCGCCAAACTGGTACTGCCGCACTTCACTGAACGACATGCCCCGACCCTTGAACGCACTGTGGTAGCCTCCCGTAAAAAGGTTGCGCGACAGCCTGCGGGTCTTGATTTCGACCTTGCGGACTTTTTTGATGAGTTCTGCGGTATCCATTTTGTTTGGTTGTTTGGTTATTTGGTTATTTGGTTATTTGTGGATTTGTTTATGCTCAGCGGAGATGCATAAACAAATAACCAAATCCACAAAAAGTCAATCATTTAACAAAATCGGCTACGGGGTTGTCTTTTTTCATGTAGGGTTTCAGGCTGACGTAAGGCACGAGTAGCGTTTGCCTGCCGTATTGTGCATGAAATAACGTGCTCAGTTCCAATCCGTCGCGCCGCAGTGTAAACATCGGAAATCCTTCTTTTGCCACCCATTGACGGTATTCGGGATCATTGGCAAAGTGCGCTAATTTGGGAGACTCCTTCTTGGCAAAATCATCGAGCCATCCCCGGGCATTGAAACTTTTATTGAACAATTCGTTGAAAGTGATCTGTTTGCCGGTGCGCAGGTCGAAGTTGAACCCCTGACCCGAAGCCTGAGGGTTCCAGGTCTCTGAAAAAGTAAGGTAGCCGGAAAATATGTTCTCCGTCAAACACGCAATTTCGGCCCAGCAACTGGCGCGTTGGGAGCTGCGGTTTGCAGCCGAAGGGGAATCTTTTTTCGCCGCGAGCGTTGATTTGCATTTGTTGACCCAGTTGTTCACCTGTTGATCAAGCCAGGTATTGCACCCCGAACAGGGCGTACGTGGATAAAGGGCGTCGTAGCTCGATAAAAAGTCTGCATATTCATAACAGCCCAGTTGAAAGTTGTCCTTGAGTGTGAAGTTGAAGGTGCGTTTTTCCCCGCTGCCCACCCAGTTGCAATCTGTCTTTTGCGGGTTGGCCAGGTTGCCATGCAGCAATCCTGCAATTTTATCGTTGGACGAAAGCGCTTCGATTTCGTAGTTGCCGTCGCGGCGGATATCGCCGCGCAGATCGTATGTTTTGGCATCGGCTTCCACCCACAGGTAACCGTAGAGTTGGCCATTGTGCATCCGGAGCAGGATCATATCGGCGCGGGCGCCGTTGAACCGGGCAATGTAACGGCTGGCCCATTTGCCGTCGCTGCAGCCGATGGTCAGGGTTTGACCGGAGTTGATTTCATCGGCTTCAAGACGGCTGCCGAGCGAATTGTTGTGGTTGGTCCAATCGGCTTCGAGGCGGCGGTTTTTATAGGTGCCTTTCAGATTGCCCGTCAGGTTCTTGCCGTCGCGTTCTTGCAGGCGCAGGGAGTCGCCGTTCAGCGCACCATCGAGGCGGAGACGGGCACGGCTTTTCCCATAAGTGAGGTAACCCTTGCAGCTTTTGCCATCCGAACCAAGCGCTATATCTACCACCGATACGTCATCCATCCGGCCCTTGAAATATTTGACCCACTTGATGTCGGCGGGTTTGTCAAAAAGTTTGGCAATAGCAGTGTCCTTTATCGCCGGATTGGCTGCGGTGGGTTGCGTTTTGGCCGGTGGGGTATCCTTTTTTTGAGAAAATACCAGTACCGGGATCAACAGAAAAACAAATTGCGCCCAGCAAAGCATTTTATTAAAAGCACTCATAGTCAAAGATTTAAAAGATTAAAAAAACCGGTTTCTCTTCCATAAATGCCCTGATTTTATTCGTTGGCATCACCACGATCCACTCCCCCATCCTTTCAAGGTACTTCCACCGTATTCAACACCTTGTTGATGATATCCTCCGGCGTCACATTTTCGGCTTCTGCTTCATAGGTAAGACCGAGGCGGTGGCGCAGCACATCGGCGGCGACAGCGCGTACGTCCTCCGGAATCACATAGCCGCGTCGTTTCAAAAAGGCCAGTGCCCTCGACGCCTGTGCCATAGAAATACTGGCGCGGGGCGAAGCGCCGTAATTGATCAAGGGCGCAAGGCTTTTTAAGCCGTAATCGCCCGGAGAACGGGTGGCAAATACGAGGTCGAGAATGTATTGTTCTATTTTCTCGTCCATGTAAATGCCGTGCATCACCTCACGGGCGCGCAACAAGGCGCCCGGCGACACCACTTTGTGCACGTTGGGTTGTTCGCCCGTCAGGTTGCGTCGCACGATGTCGCGCTCTTCTTCCTTGGTCGGGTACCCGATCTTGACTTTCAGCAGGAACCTGTCTACCTGCGCCTCGGGCAACGGATAGGTACCTTCCTGTTCGATGGGGTTTTGGGTGGCAAGTACAAGGAAAGGTTCTTCAAGCCGAAAAGTCTCGTTACCGATGGTCACCTGGCGCTCCTGCATGGCTTCGAGCAAGGCACTTTGCACTTTTGCCGGGGCGCGGTTGATCTCGTCAGCCAATACGAAGTTGGCAAAAATCGGCCCTTTGCGCACGGTGAATTCGGAGCGCGCCGGATTGTATATCATCGTACCGATGACGTCGGCGGGCAACAGATCAGGTGTGAACTGGATGCGGCTGAATTGCGCGTCCACCGCCTGCGCCAATGTTTTGATGGCCAGTGTTTTTGCCAGTCCGGGCATGCCTTCCAGCAGGATGTGGCCTTTGGTCAAAAGGCCGATGAGCAGTCTTTCGATCATGGCTTCCTGGCCGACGATGACTTTGGAGGTCTCGGAAGTAAGTTGTTCTACGAAAGCACTTTCGGCGTGAATGCGATAGTTGAGCGCCTGGATATCCATATGCTACTGCGAACCTTGCGGTCCGCTCACTGTAATTGGTTTTTAAAAAACAATTAATATCGGGCAAAAACCTCGCCCGATGAAGCAGCAAAAATAGCGGTTCGCAGTCAGTTCCAAACGTTTGGCGGACACAGAGCTTGTTTTTCGCAAAAAACAGCCATTCAATAATGCTTTTTTTTACGATCTGCAGCATATTCCACACCTCGTTCCTAATTTTCAATTTATTTTGAAAACAAAAATGGCGGATTCGCATTTCATAAGGCGAAATCTATACGCAATCAATCAACCGTTTTGAGAATCATGGATGTCAAAGAAGCGAAAGCCAAATTCATCGAGTCCTGGGGCAAAATGGCCTCCGAATGGGGCATCAACCGTTCGATGGCGCAGGTGCACGCCCTGCTGCTTATTTCGCCGGAACCCCTTACGGCCGATCAGGTAATGGAAGAACTCGATATCGCCCGCGGCAATGCCAATATGAACATCCGTGCCCTTCTGGATTGGGGGCTGGTGCACAAACAACTCCGGCCGGGTGAACGCAAGGAATATTTCATCGCCGAAAAAGATATGTGGACGGTGGTTCGACAGATCATCATCAACCGCAAAAAAAGAGAACTCGACCCCATGCTCCGGGTGCTCGATGAAATGGCGGGCGTGGAAGAGAACTGCCCCGAATCGGAGCATTTTTGCACAGTAGTACGCGATATCCGCAAATTTTCACACAAAGCAAGCCAGACCCTCGACTCACTGGTGAAAGCGGAAGCCAACTGGTTTACACATACCTTTTTGAATATGGTGCGGTAGAGGATGGAGGGTGGAGGGTAGAGGGTGCTTATTCCACTAAAATTTCCGAATGTGGTACGGCCCACGTGCGTTCGAGTGTAAGTAGAACGATGTGGTCGCCTTTCCTGCACGCCTTCAGGATGTCCCGGATTTCAATTTCCTTGCAGGTCTTTTCCGAAAACAGCATGAGTGTCTTGCTGTCGCCGTCGCGAATGGCTACCTTGAATTGGATTTTTTCGCCGGGAATGGGAATCTTGTCCTCGGACAGGGTGACCGGGTGCAAGGTGAGTTTACCGGTTGCTGTGGACGACACGACGCATTTTCCCACCGTCGTGTATTCATTGACAATGATTTTTTCATTTAAAAATGCTGCGGAACAACTGGAAAAATCTTTCTGCTGGGCAGTCAGGTTGAACGAAAATAGCAGCCAGATGAGGCTGAAAAACAGAAAATTGAGTTTATTCATGTTGCTAATTTTTTGAACTTGAAAAGCCGGACGTTGGACTTCCAGACCTTGGACTTTGGACGATGTGAATATTCTTGCGTTCAGGTTTTAACAGTGAAAAAATACGGGCGATTCAAATCGAAAGCAAAACTATGAACGCATAAATGGTGGATAACAAACCCCCTGTAAAACAGTGTAAAAGAAGTGTAAAAGGTGTTTTTGCATGGGTTTTACCCTTACTTTTGGGCGCATGAGCCGAACGTTGAACATCAACCTGTTCGCTGTTGCCCTCCTCGCTGCTGCGGGTCTGTTGGCGATGCAGGCCGTCGAACAACGCAACAGTGAAGTCGGTGAACGGCAGTTTTCCGAGCAAGTCAATCTCGCACTGCGCCAGGCTGCACACCGGTTGCTCGTGCTGGCGGGCGATCGCAGCAGCCATATCCCGCCCGTAGAACAATTGGAGGAAAATACCTGGTTGATCCGGTTGGAACACAACTTCGACTACGATAGCCTGCCACCGGTACTACAGGAATCGTTCGCGTGGTACCGGGTGAGTGGCGACTATCAGGTGGCGGTGCTGGATTGTAGCAGCGATGCCCTGATGTTGGGCTACACAGCCAGCCTCCTCACTGCCGGAAAAGAAATTCCCTGCGGCGGACGCGAACAGTCGGCTGGATGCTACAACCTGAAAGTGACATTTCCCGGCAGGGCTTCGACGACCGGCCGGGGCGCAGCACACCGGAATTATTATGCAGCCATTTTTTTGGCACTGCTGATTTATCCGGTCTATCGCGGGATTGATTTTTGGAAAAAGAAAGGTTTGGATAAGGCAATACTTCGGGAGGACAACGGTGGTGCTGCCGAAATGGCCGCTATGCAGGAAACAAACGATGGAATGAAGCCATTCAAATTTGGCCGGTCAGTGTTCCATGTTGACAATCAAAAACTGATCGCCAACGGAATCGAAAAGAATCTGACCTATCGCGAAACCAAACTGCTCCAATTGTTTTGCCGCCATCCCAACCAGTTGCTCGAACGCGATCACATCCTCAAAGCGGTATGGGAAGATGAAGGCGTCATCGTTGGGCGCAGCGTGGATGTATTCGTGTCGCGGCTACGCAAATTGCTGAAAGACGACCAGTCAGTGCAAATTATTAATGTGCACGGCGTGGGATACCGGCTGGAGGTGAAGGTAAGTGAGGGTTATTAAGGGTAATTGGAGTCATTTTATCTGTATCAATATGACGTACAATGACCCTTAATGACGCTTAATGACGCTCAAATAAACCATTTCCAGCCATTTGTTGCCCGCCTTCCATATCCGGTGGTAAGGCGTGAGTCGCGCCCCGAATGCACGAAATCCGCGCTCGATGTCGCGGTCCATACTGCCTTCAAAATCAAGGCTCAAACCCCGCTCCGAACAAAATCGCATCGCTTCCCAGAACAAACCCCACACGGCGCAGTGCGTTTTGTAAACGGGGTTGGCGCCGGTGAGCAATACCGAAGCCCGGCGCGTGTCGAAAGCAAGACATAAGCCGGCGTGGGGCGCTCCTGAATGCCGGTCGCGGGCAATAAAAATGATAGAATGACCGCGTTCGGCGAGGGCTGCATACAATCGCAGGAATAATTCAAGCGGATAAGGCGGGCGGCGCCCCTTTCGATGGAAAGACAGATCATGGAGTTGGAAAAGCAGGTCGGCATCATCTTCACAGTGAATATCAACAGCCCTTTCTGCCTTTTTCAAATCGGTGCGCAAAGTGTTTTTAAACCCCGTTTTGGTCCTTTCAAGATCGGACAACGAATCGAAAATATATGTGTACCGCGTCGTTTGCCGGAAACCCGCCCAATACAGCGGTAACCAGTTTTGAACTTCGGGGAAAAAATGTTGCTGAAAAAATGCTGTGCGCGGCAATTGTTTTACCAGATCATCCAGGGCTTTTTTTTCAAATTCAGGGTGTTTTTGTGCATTGTCCGGATAGCGAAACCAGGGCCCGCCATAAGAAGTAAGAGGCGGTTGTTGAATGACAGAAAAACCGAAACGCCGGGTCAGGTAGTAAGGCCAAACCCCTGTCACAGCTCCGTTTCCGTCTCTCGACAGGCAAACATTCCACTCACCGCTTTGACAAACTGCATCGAGCCACCAGGGTTGGAGCTGTAGTGGCACATGGTGATTTTGACAGAAATCAGTGTAATGGGTTTTGCGCCCGGTCACGGAAACGGTACTTTTGCTGCAAATATCTGTTAGTTACTGGTTCTTAGTTATTGGTTCTTAGTTATTGGTTACCTGAATTTTACCAATTGATCTCCAACGACTAAGAACCAGGAACCAACAACCAACCACGCAACTATGACACTCCGCGAATTATTCGACTACCTCAGCGCCAATCCGGCGGTGATGATATTTTATTTTCTGAGCGTGCCGTTCACCGCATTTCTTGCCGGCGTATTGGGTAAAGGAGAAGGCCATCTGGCCCCCTGGAAATACCTGTATGCGATATTGATCTATTTGGTGTGTATCCCGGGCATCTTTGCAGCGGCATTGGCCGTTTATCTGTTTTTGTTCGAGCGGGGCGGCAGCATTTTCAACGTAAACCTGCTGACACAGGTATTACCCATCGCTTCGATGGTACTTACGTTGGGCCTCATTCGCCGCAATGCATCGTTCGATTATATACCAGGTTTTGACAAACTCTCTAATCTGATGCTGATGATCGCCTCCGTTTTTGTACTCATGTATTTTCTCGACCGCCTGCATTTGGTGGCCTGGGTCAACGTGCCGGTGCAATACCTGTTGCTGATCGTGGCCGGCTTGTTACTGGCGTTCCGGTTTGCGCTTAAAAGTTTTATTTCCTGATGTCAAAATTAGTTCATTGGTTTTTGACCATAGCCTGCGGCGCTTCGCTTATCGCTTGCAACGACTTGAAAGAAGAGAAACGCCAGGTATTCACCGAGAACGATGTGGCAATAGAAGTCGGACGCGATGTGGAAATATTGTATTCGGACAGCGCCATCGTCCGGGTGCGGGTGACGGGGCCTTTGCTGCACAATTATACCGACCGCGAAAATCCACGACAGGAGTTCCCGGCGGGCGTTAAAATTACTTTTCTGGAAAAAGATCTGTCGGTTCGCAGCACCTTAACCGCCAAAACTGCCTTTCGCTACCAGGAAAAAGGAAAAATCATAGCCCGCGACAGCGTGATCCTTATTTCATCCAAACAGGAAAAACTCGAAACGGAAGAACTGATCTGGGATGAAAAAACAGCCAAAGTCTACACCGAAAAATTTGTGAAAGTGACCAAACCCGGCGAGATCATCTACGGCTATGGCCTCGAAGCGGAACAGGATTTTTCCTACTGGAAGATCACGGTGCCAAAGGGAAGGATTAAAGTGGAACAATTAGACGAAGTATTGAAGTAGGAAAAAGGGGAAAGGAAATAGAGCATGGAGGTAAAGTCCGCTCTTCTTTTTACCTTTCACCTTTCTCCAATAAAAACATATGGACGACCCATCCTCATCAAAACGACTCTTTTCATGGGCTTCGGCCCTTCGTATCGGAAGCCATACTTTCCCTGCCACGTTGTTGCTGACGGCACTGGCGACCTTCGCTGCATTGGGATTGATACCGGTACTGTCCTTCGTTTTCGGCACAGGCCGGGTGGCGCCTTTGGCAGTCGTTTTGTTGCTCTTTTTTGTTTTGATGCTTTTTAAGCATCTGATTTTCAAAAATATATACAAAAACGCCCCTGGCGACGGCGATGCAGCGCTGTTGGAATACCTGGTCCAGCAGAACGTGTCCGGCACGGCCGGTGAAGAGGAAGTGGAAATGGAATTGCTCGAAAACGCCCTGCACCTCAAACAGGTGCGCGCCCACGACTGTATGGCCCCTCGCCCGGAAATTGTGCATATCGACGTGCAGGCATCCGTAGAAGAACTGCGCCAGCTTTTTATCGAAAGCAGTCTTTCGCGCATCCTCGTGACCGATGGCGATCTCGACAAGGTGCTGGGCTACGTCCATGTGCAACAACTGTTCGCACATCCGCGCAGCATCCGCAGCATGGTGATGCCCATCCGGTTTGTCCCGGAGACGATCCAGGTGAACGACCTGTTGAACAAATTCATCAAAAACCGCACAAACATCGCCTGTGTGGTGGATGAATACGGCAGCCTCGCCGGATTGGTCACCCTCGAGGACGCACTCGAACAGCTTTTTGGTAACATTGACGACGAGCATGACCAGGAAGAATTTATTGAAGTACAACTCGCTGAAAATGAGTTCCTGTTTTCAGGACGACTCGACGTGGATCACCTCAACGAAAAATACCCCACCCTCGATTTGCCAACCGGCGATTACAATACTTTGTCCGGTTATATTGTTACAATGACCCAAACCATCCCCGAGCAGGGCGCCCGGTTGGAACTGGACGGTAAAATTTTTGTACTGGAATTGGTAAGCGACCGGAAGATCGAAACGGTAAGGGTGTTGTTGCAGTAAGGCGCGGATTTTGCGGAGCATGAAATACCATTTTTATTTCAAGTAACCGACGTAATTTTTCTTCTTCACCATGTTGAAAAAATACATACTCCCCCTCCTGTTTACTTGTTTGGTTGCCTCCGCTTCCGCCGCTCACATTACCGGCATCTTTAAAAACGCGGCTGCAGGCGACCGGGTCGAGCTCTTCATACCCCATTATTATGTAGATGGACACAGCGACAACTTTTGGGCTGAACTCGATGGAGACCGCGCATTCACCATCGAAGCCCGGCTGGCGGAACCCCAACTGGCTTTTCTCAAATACAACGACGACCGCCTGCCTGTTTTCCTTGAACCGAACGATACCCTTGTCATCCGCGCCGACGTGTTCCAGTTTCCGGTAGTGGTCCATTTTGCCGGGCGCGGAAGCGCCAACAACCGCCTGTTGCAGCAGTATTTCAAGCAATTCCCGCCGGACTTCGACGAACTCAACAACATCCGCTTCAAAATCGGCCAATGGTGGGCGGTAGTCGAACAGACCATGAACGAACGCATGGAGGCGCTGCCGCCGGCAGAGTTCAAAGCGTATTTGGATGACCGCAAGAAAGCATCTTCCGACCTGCTCGACGATTTTTCCTCTAAAAACCCCGGTGCACTCAGCCCCGCTTTTTTTGACTGGATGGCTGCCGAGATCACTTACTTCTGGGGCTATCACTTGTTGTTTTACGGGCACGTATACACTAACCGCTACCAGATCCAACCCGAATTTTTTGACTTCCTGAACGACGCGCCGATCATCAATGACGCCATTGGCAGTGATTGGTACCGCAGTTTTTTACAGGCACTGATGGCGCGGCAGGTTGCCAAAACCGGACAAACGGATAATTTTTACGCCAACCAATACGCTCTGGCCGGCGAGATGCTTTCCGGTAAATCGCTTGCTTTTTTTCGCTCCGAAATGATCCGCATGGCATTCACCGGAGAGCGTTACCGCGAAATTTTACCTTACTACACCAATTTTCTGCAAACGAACGAATATCCCGCCTACGATGCGAAAATAACCGGCTTGTATGAAAAAATTGTGCGCGTGTCTCCCGGTGTGGCGGCGCCCGCATTTACCGGAAACGACGTGGATGGCAGGGCTGTCAGGCTCGCGCAGTTTCGCGGGAGGGTCGTTTATCTCAATTTTTGGGCGAGTTGGTGCAGCGCCTGCCTGAAAAAGATGGAAATATTCAACGATTACGCCGCCGAACTCAATAACCGGGGCGTGGAGATCGTCAATATCTCCATTGACGAGAATCCGGCCAACTGGCAGGCTTCGCTCGATGCCCGCGGATTCAAGGGACACAATTTGCTGGCATCATCGGGATATGAGCGCAACATCGCATTGGTGTTCGGCGTGGAGACGGTGCCGCAATATTTCATCATCTCCAAAAACGGCTCTTTCGCCGACAAACCTGCCGGCAACCAGCCCGAAGACATTAAAAATCAATTGCTTCAACTCGCGGCAAGGTCATACTGACACGACGCAATATTCCGGTAGTGGATTCACCTGACAAGCACAGACCGATGATAATCAACGAAAAAGGCATCTACGCCGGTTTACTCGAAGCCAAACAACGCGGTGAAAAACGGCTGGCTATCCTCTTCGATCCCGATAAATTGAGGCTCAAAAAAATGGAGCAGACGCTCGACCTCGCCGTCGAATGCGGAGTGGACTATTTCTTCATCGGCGGCAGCTTGGTGGTGAACAATATGCTCGACAGCCTGCTTACCCAGATCCGCCAGCGCTGCCCCATTCCACTTGTGCTTTTCCCCGGCAACTCCTTTCAACTCAGTTACCGCGCCGACGCCATTCTTTTTCTCTCCCTCATCAGCGGGCGCAACCCGGAATTGCTCATCGGGCAGCACGTTATATCCGCACCTTTCCTCAAAATGTCGCCACTCGAGATCATCAGCACCGGTTATATCCTTGTGGACGGCGGTGTAATGACCTCCGTACAATACATGTCGAATACCTACCCCATCCCGGCGAACAAAGACGACATCGCCGTTTGTACCGCACTGGCGGGCGAATTGCTGGGGCTTAAAATGATGTACCTGGACGCAGGCTCCGGCGCTAAAACCCCCGTTTCGGAAAGTATGATCGAATCCGTCAGCGGCGCCATCAGCGTGCCGCTGATTATCGGTGGCGGCATTCGTACGCCGGAAAAAGTAGCGGCCAATCTCCGCGCCGGGGCAGATCTGATCGTAGTGGGGAATACGGTGGAGCAGGACCCCGGTGTGATCAGGGAAATGACTGCGGCGGTGAAAGACCATCATACAATTAAAATTGTTTAATCTGCTGGAAGGATAAATTGGAGGCCCCCGGAACGATTTATCCATTAATTTGAGTTGTACCGCCCGTTATTCAGATTTTTGTTGCGAAAAAAATGCAAACCGGAACCGTTATCAAATCCACCGGCAGTTGGTATAATGTCCGCCTCGATGCGTCGAACGAAGTACTGCAATGCCGCATCGTAGGCAAATTCCGCCTCGAAGATGTGCCGCTCACAAACCCGGTCGCCGTCGGTGACCGCGTGGAGGTGCAGCCCGAAGGAACAGGGCAGGGTATGATCAAAAAAATCATGCCGCGTAAAAACTATGTTGTGCGCCAGTCGCCGCGCCGCAAACACGACCTGCACCTGCTCGCTGCCAATATTGACCAGGCCGTACTCATCACCACGATCGTGCAGCCCGACCTGAAGCCGGGATTTATTGACCGCTTCCTCGTGATGACCGAACGCGACGAGATACCTGTGACGATCGTATTCAATAAAGCGGATGTGTACGACGAAGCCGATTTAGAGCGATTTGTGGAAATGAAAGAGATTTATGAAAAGATCGGCTACGGCATCCTGCTTACCTCTGTTCCGCAAAAACTCGGCCTGGAAGCTTTTAAAAATGTATTGAAAGACAAAACAACGCTCGTGAGCGGCCAGTCGGGCGTCGGAAAAAGCAGCCTCGTCAATGCCATCCAGCCCCAACTCGAACTGCGCACCGGCGAAATCAGCGACTACTCCGGCAAAGGGCAGCACACCACCACTTTCGCAGAGATGTTCGAACTCGACTTCGGTGGCCGTTTGATTGATACGCCGGGTATTAAAACCCTGGCATTCAACGACAAAGACAAGGCGAATATCGCCCACAGTTTCCGCGAGTTTTTCGCTTTATCCAAACACTGCAAGTTCGGCGGCGCCTGCCTTCACCGCGACGAACCCGGTTGCGCCGTGCACGAAGCCCTGCGCCGGGGCGAAGTGAGCGAATTGCGCTATGCGAATTACCTGGCTTTGCTCGATGAAGTGGAGGAGCAGAATTACTGGGAAAGAAAAAAGGAGTTTTGAGAGACGACGAAAATGGAAATTCCCGGTACGGCAAATACTCTTTTATTCCATTATAGGGAAGGTCATCGTTTTCTTACCCCAGTACCTTCTCCATCTCTGCCATCACCAGGTGTACCCCTTGTTCGGTCATCGGCACCAATGGCAGGCGCACTTCGCGGCTGCAAAGGCCCTGGAGTTCGAGTGCGGCTTTCACGCCCACCGGGTTGCCTTCGATAAAAAGTAATTTATAGAGTTCCAGCAGTTTCATGTTGAGTTGCTGGGCAGTGGGCATGTCCTGGCGCAGGGCGGCGCGCACCATATCGGTAAACGGACGCGGGGTGGTGTTGGCGATCACAGAAATCACCCCGTCGCCGCCGGCAGCGATCAAAGGCAGCGTGATGAAGTCGTCACCGCTGAGCATGAGAAAGTTTTTCGGCTTGCCCTTGATGATCTTCATGATCTGGTAAATGTCGTCGGAAGCTTCCTTAACGCCGAGGAATTTGTCGCTCGCGTTGGCGAGGCGCAGGGTCGTTTCGGCGTTCATGTTGGAAGCGGTGCGGCTCGGCACATTGTAAATGATGATGGGCCGGGGCGACACTTCCGCCAATTCCATGTAATGTTTAAAAATACCTTCCTGGCCGGGTTTGTTGTAAGCGGGATTGCTCGACAGAAGGGCATCTATGCCTTCGAAATCAAAATTTTGGATTTTTTCCACCATCGCGGCGGTATTGTTGCCGCCGAATACGCCGGCCACGAGCGGCAGTCTGCCGCGATTGACTTTGATCGTAAAATCAAGCACCTGTCGTTGCTCATCATCCGACAAAGTGACCGATTCGCCGGTAGTGCCGAGACTGACGAGAAATTCGACCCCGCCGGCGATGACGTGCTCGATGATCTTTTCGAGGTCTTCCCAGTCAATGGCGCCATTTTTGAAGGGCGTGACCAAGGCAACGCCGGTGCCTCTAAATCGCTCGTGCGGATTCATTTTTGCTCAGGACGATTTTATCTAAGTACAGGTGCAATTGTTCAGTAAAAAACAGGAGCCCCTTGCCATCGGGCGTCTCCAGCAGGAGGTCGAAGTCGTTGGGCCGGTCGGTGGCATAGCCTACTTTCATGGCTGCTTGTGATGCGGCGGCGAGCCATTCGAGCGGAAGGCATTCTTCGGGATCGAGATAGATCAACATGTCGAATTTTTCCTCGGCAAAAGCGCTCGCTTTTTCACTTTTCGGCACCCCCGCCCAGGTCGTTTCTTTTTGGAAAAAAAAGTTGAACGCGTGTCCTTCCGGCGGCTGTTTGGTTTTGAAATAGCCGAACAAACGCACACTTTTCCCTTTCTCTACCAACTCCCTGGCGTATTCCATAACCTCATGGCGGGTCTTTTCCGTAGTGGCGTCGAAGAGAATGCCTATTTTTTTGGCGCTGTCGAGGTTGTGGGCCTGGCGGCGGCGCTTTTGCGTCGCCAGCACCCGTTGCAGGGATTTTTTGTACAAAGCGCTGCGGATAGATTCCAGCATGGCGAATTCATTTTTTGTGGAATTTGGACGTTGGACGCATTGACATTGGACGTTGGACATTGGACTTTTTGACATTGGACGTTGGAGATCGAAAATCAAGGTTTTGTCCAATGTCTAATGTCCAATGTCTAATGTCAAAAAATCAAATGTCAAAAAATCCAATGTCAAAAAGTCCAACGTCTAATGTCAATGCGTCTAACGCCCGAAATCCGGGTCTTATTTGCTGTTTGAAGGGGTGGCGGGGGCGAGTTCGCGATAATGCCCCATCTTGCTGTATTTCTCGATGCGGGCGAGGATACGCGCATCGGGGTCCTGTACGGTCAGTTTTTTCAATTCTGTAAGGATGTGTTTTTTCAGTGCGTTGGCCATTTCCTCCGGAGCATTGTGGGCGCCACCGAGCGGTTCCTTCACGATGCCGTCTATGAGGCCGAATTCGAGCATGTGGTCGGCGTCGAGTTTCAGGGCTTCGGCGGCTTGTTCCTTATAATCCCACGAATGCCAGAGAATGGAGGAGCAGGATTCGGGCGAGATCACGGAGTACCAGGTATATTCGAGCATAAATACGCGGTCGCCCAGCCCGATGCCCAATGCCCCGCCGGAAGCGCCCTCGCCGATGATGTAGCACAGGATCGGGACGCGCAGTTGCGCCATTTCAAAAAGGTTGCGCGCAATCGCTTCAGCCTGGCCGCGTTGTTCGGCCTCGAGACCGGGAAAAGCCCCGGGCGTGTCTATCAGCGTCACTACCGGGAAACCGAAACGTTCGGCCATTTTCATCAGCCGGAGCGCCTTGCGGTAACCTTCGGGATTGGCCATTCCAAAATTCCGGTATTGCCGCATCTTCGTGTTCACTCCTTTTTGATGACCTATGACCACGACGGTTTGGTCCTCGAGATTCGCAAGCCCCCCCACGATGGCGTGATCGTCGCCGGCGTAGCGGTCGCCATGCAGTTCGATGAATTTTTTACACATCGTCGTCACATAATACAGCGTGTAGGGGCGCTCCGGGTGACGGGAGAGTTGTACTTTTTGCCAGCCGGTAAGACTGGCAAATATCTCCTTGCGTTTGGCGGCGATCTTGTTTTCCAATTCGCGCACCATGTCGGTCACGTCTAGTTCTCCCTTTTCCCCTACCTCCTTCAATTTTTCCAACTGTTCGTAAAGGGCTTCTAAGGGTTTTTCGAAATCCATGAAGGTCATTGCCATGGTGTACAGCGTGGTTTATGGCCGGCAGGATGCATGCGCGGGAGTGCAAAGGTATGCAATGTATACGAATGTATTTCTACGGAGGATTTTGGTGGGGCTTGATTCATGTGCCCGACCGATCCACTCCAACCTGCGATCTGCCGAAATAGCACACGTAATGATCTCTATCTTTGCGGCAAATCAGTTTTCCATGACCCATCTCGAGATCATCCAACACTATTACGACTGCTTCAACCGCCAGGACTGGCAGGGCATGCTCGATGATTTGCACCCCGATGTACGCCACGACATCAACCAGGGCGAAACCCAGGTCGGCATCGAAGCTTACCGCTCGTTTTTGCAACACATGGACGAATGTTACCGCGAAACGCTGGAAGACATGGTATTTATGGCCGATCCCACCGGCAACCGCTTTGCCTGCGAATTCACAGTGAAAGGCGTGTATAAAAAAACCGACGGCAATCTGCCGCCGGCCCATGGCCAGACCTACACCCTGCCCGCCGGCGCTTTTCTCGAAATGCGCGACGGCAAAATTTACCGCGTCACCACGTATTACAACCTCCCCGACTGGATCAAAATGGTGTCGGCATGAAACCCGGACTGACGTATCGGCGCTATATCGGCGCCCAAATCGCCACCGTATTCGAGCCGTTGGCCGCTTTGCGCATTGCCGTGTTCCGCGACTTCCCGTACCTCTACGAAGGCACACCGGAATACGAGAAGGAATACTTAAAAACCTATGCTCAAAGCCCCCGTTCGTTGCTTTTTGCCGTGTACGACGGAGAAAAAATGGTGGGCGCTACCACCGCTCTGCCCCTCGCCGACGAAACCAACGAGGTGCAGGAACCTTTCCTGAAAGCAGGCTATAACCCCGACGAGGTGTTTTATTTCGGCGAAAGCATCCTGCTTCCCGAATACCGCGGCCTGGGCATCGGCCACCGCTTTTTCGATGAACGCGAAAACCACGCCCGCCGCTTCGGCACGTTCCAATACACGGCCTTTTGCGCCGTGCAGCGCCCGGAAAACCACCCCGCGCGTCCGGCTGACTACCAACCCCTCGATGCGTTTTGGAAAAAACGCGGCTATGCGCCCCAACCGTCGCTGACTACTACATTCTCCTGGCCCGACATCGGCGAAACCGGATCAACGGCCAAGCCGATGCTGTTTTGGATCAAAAAACTCTAAACCATGGTCCTACCCGTCGCCTCTGCCAATTATCCTGTTACATACCACGCATCTTTCGATGCCTGGCGCGAACACACGACCCGATGGGTTTCCCACGCCGCGCGTCAGGGCGCCCGGTTGCTGCTCTTCCCCGAATACGGGTCTATGGAACTCACGAGCCTGTTGCCCGCTGAAGTTCAGCAGGATCTGAACCGGCAATTGCACGAACTGGGGCAATTTTACAGCGATTTTTGTACCGTGTTCGCCGACCTCGCGGGACAATACGGAGTGGCGATCGTTGCACCGAGCTTTCCGGTGGTGCAACCGTCCGGAAATGTCTTCAACCGCACCAACGTCTTCGCCACCAAGGGTCTGATTGGCTGCCAGGACAAATTGATGATGACGCGTTTTGAAAACGAACAATGGGGAGTGCACGCATCACCGCCGGTATTCTCCCTTTTCGAGGCAGATTGGGGTCGCTTCGGCATCCAGATCTGCTACGATGTTGAGTTTCCGCTCGGCGCGGCCGTGTTGTGCGCCGCTGGAGCGAATATCATCCTCGCTCCGAGCTGCACCGAAACGGTGCGCGGGTCTACACGCGTACACGTGGGCGCCCGGGCGCGGGCGCTGGAGAACCAATGTTATACATTAGTGTCGCCGCTGGTGGGCAACGCGCCATGGTCGCCTGCCGTGGACATCGACTACGGTTATGCCGCGGTGTACAGCAGTCCTGATCTTGGATTGCCCGAAGAAGGCATCGTGGCCGCGCTGCCGCCACAGCAGCCCGGTTGGCTGCACGCCAACCTCGATCTCGCTTTGCTCGAAGCAGTTCGCCGCGAAGGACAGGTGTTGAATTTCCGCGACAATCAAACCCTTCTCTATGGTATGCAGGGAAAAACGCTGGAAATTCGCCGTTTCCGCGTGTAGAGTAAAAACTTTTTTGAAAAAATTCTCAAAACGCTTGCACACGTGTAAGTTGTGATCTTACCTTTGCCCCGCTTTTGAAGAAAAGCACCTGGTTCGGTAGTTCAGTCGGTTAGAATGCCGCCCTGTCACGGCGGAGGTCGCGGGTTCGAGTCCCGTCCGGACCGCAAAGGCTTTGAATATGCGATTGATTTTCAATGAATTATGACTTTCTGGTTGCCGCCAGCAGTCATTTCAGCAGTCGTTTTCAAGGTTTATGCAAAGATGGAAGAGGTCTGATGGTTAGCCGTCAGGCCTCTTTCTTTTTTTGTGCCATCCACGATTAAGTCCGCCGGTGCTACTTCCAGCAGCTCCGCTGCCCGCACCAAATCCGTCAGATAAGGTTGTCCCCGGTTGTTGCACCAGCCGTTTACGGTCGCAAAGGCCAAGCCCAGCCTGTTGGCCAGCCAGGTTTGGGTGCGCCCTTGCTCTTGAAGGACAGCTCGGATGCGGTTTATTTCTGTTCTTTGTGACATGTGGTATTAGTTATTTTGGGCAAAAGTAGGGAAAATATTTTATATTCAAATTTTAGAGAACCTAAAAAGGGAGTAGATTTAGATACTTACTAAATGAGCCGCTCTAGTTATGGCTAAAATAGAACGGCATAAGCACAGCCTTTCAACAAAAACTCATAAAAGGGATTGTCAGAAATAAGTAAAACTTACGCATTTTTGGCTACAAATTTGCAGACACAAATGTGGCAAATAGCTGTGCTGTGCAGAAAAATAAAACAAAAGAAACGATAAAATGTAAAACAATTTGGGTTAAAAAGGTACAGCCATTCCAAATTCAACGGCATATTTGTAGTCGTTTTTTTTTGCGTTTCATCAATTTTAAATACACAATAAAGAATTCATGCCCATTCAAAAAATTCTCTTCGGAAGCCCAGGTACAGGCAAAAGCCATAGGATTGTCAATAGCATCATTCCAAATCAATTGTTGATAACCAGCAATTCGAATATAATAAAAACAGTATTCCATCCAGAATACACATATGGAGACTTTGTGGGCAAACTCGTGCCTTTTACAAAAGCAGGTAGAGTTGAATATAAATTTCATCCAGGGCATTTTTTGATTGCTCTATCGCAAGCCTACAAGAATATTCTCGATAATGTTGATAGCCCCGACAACGTGGTGTTAGTTATTGATGAAATTAATAGGGGTAATTCCGCTGCAATTTTTGGGACAGTATTTCAATTACTTGACCGAGAGCCCAATGGCTGGTCATCATATTTTATCAACGTGACAGAACTTGAAATACTTACAATCCTTGAATTAATTGGCGTAAAATTTAAAGCACTTGCCGATAACAAGTACGAATATAAGTTTCCAGGAGAAACCCATGAAGTGCAGGATCACTTAGTATTTCAAAATCGTGTGGATTGCTTGAATATGGACTTAAAACAGAAACGAATTTTCATACCCCCCAATCTTTCACTCCTCGCTACCATGAACACCTCGGACAACTCAATCTACTTTATGGATAACGCTTTCAAACGCCGTTGGGATTGGGAGTTTGTGAACATTGAAGATGATAATCAAAGAAGTGTCGTAACAGGCAGACAAGTTAACCTATATGGTCAAAACATTTGTGCATGGAATGATTTCGTGGATAGATTAAACGGTTTCATTCGTAGCCACTACAAAACAGTTAGAAAGATAGAAGATAAGCAGATTGGTTACCTCTTCATCAACGAGCATGAAATTAACCATGAACACATAAAGAATAAGTTGATGTTCTTTGTATGGGATAGTGTTTTCAATACCAATCGAAAACCTTTGACAGATTTATTAGAGATGAACGAGAGAGATTTGGTCACTTTCGGGCAGTTTACTCAGCAAGCCGTAGTCAAAAAGTTTGTTCAGAGAATTTTAGAATTCAATGTTTGACCTCAATAACATAAAAATTATAAAAAATGACGAAGAACACGGTCGTCGAAACTACTCATTTGTCGGCATCCAAAGAAGCCGACAAGATGATGAGCAACTAGAGTTTTGGCTGCCATTAGGTTTCAAAGACTTTGATGAAGGGGATTTCGACCAAGTAAAAGGTTTCTTTTTTAAGATGTATCGAACCTTTAAAACCTATCTACAAAAAAAACAAGAGGAATTAAACGAAGAAGATATAACAATCGACAGAGACGGTATTATTGAAAATGAAAATGGGTTTAGTTTTATCAACGAAAATAAAGAACAATCTGTTTTTTATGGAAAACTTAATTCAATAGAGAAGATAATTGCGGGTTACGACGAGTTAAGAATTTCTGCATTAGAAAAAAAACAAGTAAGGAGCCATGAGATAGATTATTCTAAACTTCATAGGTATTTACATCAAGCCATTTATCTTGAAGATGATGTAATTTATCTCGATGAGATGAATATTGCTAAAAATGTGATTGTAAAAAGTAGCCCTCCTATTCTTCAACTGTTTTGCTTCATTTATGCAGAGATAAAAGCAGAATTAGAAGAAGTTGAAACTATCACAATCAAAGCAATTGAACTTGCTGACCAATTTAAGGAGGAACATTTACAACCAGATAGTAAATTATTTGGAGAGAAAACATTTGCCGAGACAGTAGATATTTTAAGAGCGAAACTTGATGAAATTGATATTGAAACTACATATAAAGACGAGGACTACTGGCATTTTTACGAAGCGATTGAGGCGTTTTTGTATGGCGAAAGACATGAGGATAATGACGGTATCTATTGGGGTTTTAGTAGTTTTTATGATGTTTGGGAAGATATGTGTCAAACATATGCCATCAATGAAACCAAATATAGAGGCCGGGTAATCTATGCTGATGTTGACGGAACATTAATCGCAAATGAACTCTATAAAGATTTTCTTAATCCATTTGATTTAAGGATTAATAATTTGCAAGTTGTCAGAAAGTTAAAACCTGATTTAGTCTTAGAGCCAATTGCAAAGAGTATTAGCAATATTTTTTCGTCAAAGCAAATAATAAAATACCAAAAGAGGGCACATAGTATTGTTTTTTTAGATTACCCTAACCTGCGAAATTCTTATCCCAAGATATTCTATGCTTATGAAAGATATGTTCAAATAGAAGAAAATTACTTACAGCCAGGAAGGAAATATTTTTTTATGTACGAAAATGATTTTCGGCAATTCTTAAAAGTCGCAAACGAAGAACTTGAAGATTTGTATTCAGAAGCCCCCTATCAGATTATTGATTACAAATATATGAGAATATCGGATTATGAAACATATTCGCCTTTTTACATTGATGAAAAAGGTGAAAACAAAGTGAAAGAAGACATCCATAAACAATTGGTTTATGAATGGACTGTTCAGCAAAATTGGTCAGCCAAAACCCAAAGCGAATTTTGGATTCCCTTCTTTTCAAGTGACCCCTCAGTATTGGAGCAAGTTGAAGTGATAAACAACCCATACTTCAACAAAAGTCAGATAAAAGTGGTCAAAATTAATTTTAAAACGCTACAAGAATTTTATTTAAAACAATCATTGGCATGATAAAGCATAATTCTGCAAGTAGTGTAATTAGTCCATTTAATCTAGTTGTTACTCTTAACCCGAAAATGCGGAAAAGGGTGAACGAGGAATTTATTAAACCCATAATCGAACTTTTCTTTTCTGACAAAGGAGGAATTTCCCTATTTTCTGAACTTGACCCTGACAAACTCAAAACCGAAGTTGAGTTTTCAAATTTAAAGGAGCAGGAAAGTTTTGTAAAAACCTATGTTTACAAAGAAATAATGAATGAAATTTCCAAAAATGAAAATGGTATTGTGCAATTTAGTCCGAAATACTTGATTTCATTTGATAGAGATTTAACAAGGTATAAAAGAGACACCAATAAATACCCATATAAGAAAATATTCTCGAAATCACAATATAAGGAGGAAGATATAAGATTTGGTGTAATGAGACTAGGGAATATTCCAATACTGTATTTTATTTACATTGAGTTACAGGAGGTTATTCGTTACATAAAAACTTTACCACAAGAGGTTGAGAAAACTGATCCCCTTAAAATTGTAGAAACCGCAGAAGCGCGCAGAAATAAACTTATTGATAAGTTGGTTGCGAAGCAATACAGAGCCTACATAAATTCGCCCGAAGAAAATAAGCAACAGGAACAAATAGAATTGGCAAGATTGATAAATTTGAGTAAGGAAGTGTTGCAAGGAGAAAGAGGAAGTTTAAGAGTTAATTTGTCTTGGAATACGACCGACGACTTGGACTTACATATAAATACTGATGGAGGTAGGAAAATTAACTATCAAAATAAAATCCTTGAATATAACGGTTCAATTGGCAAGTTGGATGTTGATGCAAATGCTGGTGGCACACTTGTAAGCAATCCACAAGAAAATGTGAGTTGGGATGTTGTCCCAATGGGAAAGCATACAGTTTCAGTCAATTTTTATAGTGACAGAGAAAAACGGAGTAAAGTTCCATTTACAGTTTTTGTTGAGAATGGCGATGAAAGCAGAATTTACAATAGTTTTGTAGAAAGTACAGGCGCAAACAAAACAAGGCAGATTGTGGAATTTGAATTTAAAAATGGTCTCTTAACTTTTAGAGAACTGATACATTGAAAATAAAAGCGCTCTAAACACTGTATTTCTATAGTCGCCCACTATGTTGGCTTTGCAGGCGATTCGGCGGTATGACCGTTCAAATCCATAAGAAAAACAGCGCTTTTAGAAACTTCACCCTCCCTTCCCTTTTAAAAATTGTCATACCTTAGCCTATCAATAAAAACGTTGAATTCTCTTTCCATGTTCGACCTTCCACCCAACAGTCAAAAAACGGAGCTGATCTGCCTGAACGCCAGAGAGGTCGAGGAATTGTTGGACAAGCTAGTAGAAAAAATTAAGGCAGCGAATGCCATAGAAAATGACCCATGGGTAAAAAAAGAAGAAGCAATGCGTCTTTTGCGAATTAACTCCGAAGAAACGCTCAGCAAATTTTGTAAGGAGGGGACCATTCAGCGCTCTAAAACAACGGAAAAACACCTGCTTTATAACCGTGCCTCCATCTTCGCATTTATTGAAAAACATATCGAAAAGTAGGACATGGAAATGAATGAAGAACTGCTCACCAAAGGCTTCAACGCCGGTTACCTCCTTCAAAAATTCGAGCCGGAACTGGCAAAAGCGTTGCTGCCCGGCCTCGAAGGGGTAGAACTCCCCTACTTCGAAGGTCTCATGGCCGGAGCCAAGCAATTCGTTATCGAAAAGGAATTAGACAAGGCCGATATGTTCCCCGGCATGGATGCAGATTTTGACCTGGGCTTGTCCGATAAAGACCTGGATAAGAACCCCGATCTGCGCAAGGAAGACCTGGACATCGAAATCTAAGCCCACTGCCCTGCCCGCTCACCCAAACAGCCGATTCCAAAAACGCTGTTTTCGTTCCTGCTCCAGCCGTTTTTCGATTGCCTGTTTCCGCCGCCTTTCCTCGATGCGTTTTTTCCGTTCTTCCTCTCTGGCGACCAGTAGTTTGTTTTGATCTTGGAGGGTGCTTAATTGCCGCTCCATTGCCTGGAATTTTTGATCCCATTGGGAAGTTTTAGCCCCCTGCTCTTCCCGTTTATCTTCCAGAAGTCTTACGTAAACCCGGTGCTCTTCCCGCGTTTCATCCAGGTGCCGGTGCAGGTTTTCGATCTGGTCTTTGAATTGCTCGATCTGCGCTTCCAGAAGTTCAATCTCCCGGTTTCGGGATTGCTCGATTTGCTCCCGGATTGATTTTACCTGCTGGACAAGGTGCTGATCGTTGACGTTCAGTTCCGTCAAGCCGTCCAGTTTATTTCCGTTCGTTGACGTTAAACCCTCCGGGGCATCCGGCCTTTTGGCGTAAAGGCGGTCCAGTTCCGCGACGTTAATTTTACGCCGGTCCCGGTCGTCTTTGGTGAAGGAAATCGTGCCGTCCGACATATCCTTGTACAAAGTCGGCTTGCTTACGTCATACATCTTGACGGCATCGGTTGGTGAAATGAACATGCTGATCGCTCCCGTAAAAGACCGTTAATCCCTGTAAACTATACCGTAAAAACCGGCGGGTTGGGAAGTGGGAAAAAGAGCGCGAGTCCCCTGCCCTGACGTTAAGGATCGTTCTTTCCGTCAAGATGCGTAAAACGATGCACCGAGCTTAACGGAAACAGACGTTTCCTGACGTCAGTAACCGTAAGTTTTCCGGTTTTGCTTTCCGTTCAGCGTTTCTAAATGGCTGATAATGCTCGTTTCTCACTTTACGCTTGACGTTAAGCCGTTAAACGCTTGAATAACCACTTAACTTTTGCTAACGTAAAGCGAGATAGATTCGGATTGGCCTTTAAAATCCGGTTTTATCACCGCCCTTCCCCTCAGCGGGAAGGCATTATGTCAACTTCAACCCCAAAGGAGGAAGCCAATCGATCCATTAAAACCGGCATAGAAAAAACCGCAGTTGGCGCTGCGGCTTTTCAAATTTGAGCGGGGCTCTTTAATCTTTCCATTTAAATGGTACCGCTTTGCGAATCGGAATGCAAGTCAAATCTGACTGGGCAAAGCCTTTTTTGCATCCTGATTTTGCTCCTTCCCACAACCTCGGTGAAGGGCGGTTTTTGAGATCGTCGCTTTGATCAGAGCATGAAAAATCAAACTGCATTTATTCCAACCCGGAGGAGGGCAGGGACTTTCTCCCCCCCTGGCCATGACCGCACCAATGATGACTTTGCTTCCGTATGTGGGGCAGGGCGGTGATCCGTCCAAACCTCGCCGGAAGAACATGGATGCACCACCGGACAACAACACCTTTGTCAAACCCATTAAACAATGTTTCGTCAAAAACCCGCGCCTCATGCCGATGACCCGGCTGATGCTGACACTCATATCCGGCTGGGCAGGGCAGAGAGGCGCGATTGAAACAACCACCGGCATCCTGGCTAAGCATTTGGGTAGGTGTCGGAGGCAAATCTTCCGGTATTTGCAGGACGCAGCGGAGGAGGGCTACCTGTACTACAATCGCACCAAAGACCGGATTGGCCGCTACACCGGCATCCGGGTATGGCTGAATTTCCCCGCAATTCGATTCACGCGGTTTCGAAAATCCCAAACGGAGCGCAAAGCCGCAGAAAACTTAGATGTGACATTAAAGGCCGAGACTAATGGTAATACATATATAAATAGGCGTATGGACGATGGCCTGTGGGACACCCTGGAGCGTTTTGCTGCATCTTCCGGTTTGGTCATGCCTGAAAAACCGCCTTCCTGATTCCATAAGTCATCATTTTACCCATTTTCAGAGGATTGTTCATTGCTTTCGATGGAAGCAGGGGGTAAGGTTTTAGTCCGAGTTACCCCAAAAAGAGCAGGGGGCTTTTACTGGTGAAAAAAAAGAGACGGGCTGAAAGGCAATGAACAGCGAACAGGCCAAGAAGATTGATCTTCCTGATTTGCTGTCCCGACTGGGTTATGAGCCGGTGCAAGTGACTAAAGGCGGTCGAGAACTTTGGTACCGGTCGCCCTTCCGGAATGAAAAAGAACCGTCCTTCCATACTTCCTTCCTGGGCGGTAAATGGATATGGAACGACTTCGGAGATGCCGGGGGCAATGTCCTTGACTTCGTAATGCGGCACCAGGGCATCCAGTTCAAAGAGGCTCTGGCTTTTTTGCGAAACTTGTACCCAGGCAGTTTATTCGAACATTCGGACAGGGCAGGGGGACTATCCCGGAATCCGTCCAGCCTTGTCTCCTTTCAACAGCAGAGCGAGCAGGAGGAGACTCCACCGGAAGCGCAGCGCGAACTGGAATTTTTGGAAGCCCACGAAATCAGGAATCCGGCCATTCTGGATTACTTGGAAAAGCAACGTAAAATCCCCGCTGACCTGGCCAGGCTGTACCTGAAGGAGGTGCAGTATCGCAACAAAACCCGCAACAAAGTCTTTTTCGCTTTCGGCATGGAGAATGAAAGTGGCGGCTACGAAATCCGGACCGCTTCGGACCGATATAAATTCAAATCGGCCCTGATCAAGCGGGATATTACCGTCATTCGGGGCAAGGGGCTGGAACGGAAGTCAGTAAGCGTTTTTGAAGGGATGACGGACTTTTTGTCGTTGCTGATGCTTATGAAAGCCGACCGGCTTGAAGGGGATGCCATAATCATGCACTCGCTTTCATCTTTTCAGCGCACTGTGGACGCGATACGTAAATTCGGATATAAGCATATTGATACTTTCCTGGACAACAATGCGCCCGGCCAGAAATGTACGGAGAAGTTTTTGGCCGAATTTCCGACCTCGATGACGGTCCGAAGCCAACAATTTGCACCACATTCAGACTTGAACGATGCTTTGAGAGCAGAGTTCGACTCAGAGACTTTGGCCATTTTTCCACCTACCCGATCCTGAAAGCAAAAAACCGGAGTAGGGCACCCTGCCGTCCGGACAACAATTAGCCATAACTCTTTTAGCGCCCTACCATCAAATGACCCACTACCGGAATAGGCATATTATCCAGACGTGTTTTTTCAGCCGTCTTCGTGGTGAATGCCTCGTAGCCATATATGCAAATCAGACACTTCCATCCGTCCAACTTTTGGGGTTTCTGAAAAAGGGATTTCCATACCTGATTTTGAAGTTATTGACTTTTGTCCTGTGCTCCTTTTGTTTTGGTACTGAGCATCAAAGTCTGTCATACGCCGTCGCAGATGATCAAAGGCAAGCCGATAAACCGGTAAAGTCGTGCAAGCACTTCCTTGCTTCTTTGACATCTCCGCCGGGCCTGGCGGCATCCGCATGACAACCGACTTTTCGTCAGTAACCCCAAACAAAAGGAGACTATCATGACTGACAATACCAACCAAAACCAGGGCCGGAAACCCGACCTGTTCATTCACGTCAAAGTCCAGGACGGACGCAGTGACCGGATCGGCTCACGCATCGGCGTGGCCTTCCATCACAAAGACGGAACAGGGTTGAACATCATCCTGGATGCCATGCCCATCCCGGTGGACGGACGCATCGAGTTGGTGGGCTTTCCGCCTAAAGAGTAACGGCAACTAAGCCGTCCAGCCGGGGCAGGGTGACCTGCCCCGGTTTTTTTCACGCCCTTTTCGGTTCGTTTCCCCCACCCGCCGCCCTTTGTGCTTTTGAGGCCGTAAGCGGCCACGCTTTTGTTTTCAGGAGGGGGCACCCCTCGCGCCGGTCAAGGCCAAGGCGAGTTGGTTCTAAAAAAACCTCCACCCTGCGGGTCGTATTTTTTTTGCCCCAAGCCCTGACCGGCGTTCACCCCGGTTTTTGGCAATCAACGGCTTGTAAGCGCAACACCGCAAGCCCGCTTGCGGATTGCCTTACAACCCGAAAACCCATTTTAGAAAGGAAAATCCCATGACTAACATGATTGAAGAACTAAAGCAATTCACCGGAAGCGACATTGTTTATCGGAATCCGCTTTTCGGAAAATTCGTCTATACCGAAGGCGTAAAATACCTGGCCGAAAATGCCGGAGCCTATTGGCTGATTGATTATGTCTTTTCCAACCAACTGGATCAAAAGATCAAGGCCGAAGAATTTCAGGCCTGGAAAATCACGGTCAAAGACAACAACAGCGCCGTGATCCGGGTAGAAGATGGAAACGACAACTTAGTGAAGCGGTTCAAACTGGAGTTCACCGACTTTCCACTGAAAGAGTTCACGCTGTGGTTCAGCAATAACACTTTGTTGTTGCCGGGCGAATGGTAAACGGAGCAAGGCAGGTGCTTTCGGGCCTCTGCCTCTTCGACTAGCAAGGAGGAACATGATTAATTTGAAGATATATTTTTGTCTAAATCTTGCAAATCCTGAATTTGGAATGTTAAATTTGAGCCTTCAATAAGCCTTAATAAATTTTGCACCATCCCCTACTACCCCGAAACGCCGGTAGCAGGGGATGTTTTTTTTGAGCAAGTTAACATTTAAAACCTGATACCATGAAACAACTTTCCGCCATCACATTGCTCGCCTTTTTGGGCTTGAGCATTAATGTAAATGCTCAAAATTTCAATTTTCTTTGGGCAAAACAATTGGGTGGGCTGAGCGAAGAAATAGGTCGCGGAATTGCCGTAGATACAAACGGAGATGTCTTCACAATAGGCTCGTTTAATAGTACTGCCGATTTTAATCCAAGTGATGACCCCAATACCGGGACCTACAATCTTACTTCTTTTGGTAACCAAGATGCTTATGTGTCGAAACTTAATGCCTCTGGAAACTTTCTCTGGGCAAAACAATTTGGCGGAACTTCTACTGACGTGCCACGTGCTATTGCACTGGATGCTAATGGAAATATTTACATCACGGGACAGTTCTCTGGTACAGCTGATTTTGACCCCGGCCCCGGGGCTTTCAATCTAACTGCCGCAGCCAACGAAGATATATTTGTTGTTAAGTTGAATGCTTCTGGAGATCTCATTTGGGCAAAACGATTAGGTGGGGGCGGTACTGATATTGCTTTCTCAATCGCATTGAATGCGATTGGAAATATTTCAATAACAGGTTTTTTTCGATATACGGCCGATTTTGATCCAGGCCCGGGAACCTTTAATCTCTCTTCCTCTGGTATTTCAGAAGATATTTTTGTGTGCACTCTCGATGCCTCTGGCAATTTTCTTTGGGCGAAACAATTTAGTGGAACATCCGGCGAAAGAGGTTTGTCTATAGCTGTTGATGCAGGTGGAAATGTCCACACCGCTGGGTATTTTGGTGGGACGGTTGATTTTGATCCCGGCCCTCAAACTTTCAATTTAACTGCTGTCTCTAATAACAATGCCTTTATTTCCAAACTTGACCCTTCTGGAAATTTTATTTGGGCAAAGCAATTTAGTGGTTCAAGTGTGGAATCTAACTCTATCGCATTGGATGACAACAGCAATGTTATTACAACAGGAACTTTCACTGGTACGGTTGATTTTAACCCTAGTCCTTTTGGAACGTATAATATGACTAGCGGCTTGGGCTATTTTGATATTTTTGTGTCCAAACTTGATGCAAATGGAGATTTCATTTGGGCTAAAAAAATGGGTGGAGGATTTGGCGATGCAGGGGTATCTATTACTCTTGATTCCAATCAGAATATTTATACAACTGGAAATTTTTGGGGTGCAGCTGATTTCGACCCCGGCGATGGGGTATATACATTAGGTTCAGCAGGCGAAGAAGATATTTTTATCTCTAAACTTAATCCTTCAGGAGATTTCGTATGGGCAGCGCGAATGGGAGGTGGAATTGAGGATGGAGGAGCGGCCATTGATGTTGATGATAGCGGAAATGTCTATACAACAGGTCGTTTTTTTTCTATTAACGCTGACTTTGACCCCACTAACGGCACTTTCTATCTGACCCCTGTTTATATGGGTGGACCTTTTATTTACTCTGATGCCTTCATTGAAAAACTTTGCCAATTAGCAACTCCGACCATCAATGTAGTTGGCTCGACTACACTATGTCAGGGGAGTTCAGTTATACTCGAAGCAAGTACAGCAAATTCTTATCTGTGGAGCAACGGAGCAACTACTCAAAGCATCATGGTTACAACTTCTGGAAATTACTCGGTTACTGTAAGTAATGCGAGTGGATGCTCAGCTTCATCAACTGCTGTCACGGTTATAGTAAACCCCACACCTCCTCCGCCGAACATCACTCCTAATATGCCTGCTCCATTCTGTCAAGGCGGTTCAGTAATGCTCACATCAAGTGCAGCGAGTTCCTATTTGTGGAGCAACGGAGCGACCACTCAAAGTATCACCGTCTCAACCGCCGGGCAGTATTCGGTCACTGTGAGCAATGCCGCCGGTTGCACGGCAGCTTCCTTGTCTGCTGTCCCTGTGACAGTGCTCCCTTTGCCGACAGCGACCATCACTCCAGACGGGCCGACTACATTTTGTCAAGGAGGCTCGGTGATACTTATGGCAAGTTCAGCAAGTTCCTATTTGTGGAGCAACGGAGCGACTACGCAAAATATTCCTGTATCAACCACAGGGCAATACTCGGTCACTATCACTGACATCAATGGCTGTACTGATGCTTCACCAATAACATCAGTGACGGTTAATCCTATTCCTACCGTAACGGTGAACAGCCCGACCATTTGCGCCGGGCAGTCAGCGACCTTGACAGCGAACGGAGCAGCGACTTACCTGTGGAGCAACTTGGCAACAACCAACAGCATCACCGTCAGCCCGACCGCCACAACAACTTACACCGTGACAGGAACAACAGCGGGCTGTGCCTCTGCGCCCGCTTCCGCCCAAGTGACGGTTAATCCTGTACCAATTGTATTGGTGAGTAGCGATACCATTTGCGCCGGGCAGTCGGCGACCTTGACAGCAAGTGGAGCAGCGACTTACCTATGGAGCAATGGGATGACGGGCAGCAGCATCAGCGTCAACCCGACCACAATAACGACTTACACTGTGACAGGAACAACGACGGGCTGTGCTTCCGCACCTGTTTCTACTCAAGTGATTGTTAATCCCCTTCCAGCAGTTAATTTAGGTGTTGATACTACTCTGCAACAGGGACAGGTAGCGGTTCTTAATGCAACAGGACCGGGGCTGACCTATCTTTGGTCAACAGGAGCAAACACTCCTACAATTACAGTAAATTCGATGGGGACTTACTCTGTGACCGTAACTAACGGTTCAGGCTGTACTGCTACTGATGCTGTCGTGGTAACAATCATTGTTTCTACCGCTGACCTTGACAGCAAATACAAACTAACTGTCTCGCCCAATCCAACGCAGGGTACTCTCAACATCCGATGTGAAGGAAGCATCACAACGCAGGTGCAGATTTTCGACAACCTCGGTAGATTGGTTTTGGAGGACAACTCGTTTGTGCCTGACGGGGCTTCACGAACTTTATTACTTGACAAATTGCCGAGCGGGACCTTTCATTTGAAGATTGCTGGAAATGAGTTTGTCAAGATTGTTTCGGTTGTAAAAAATTAGCTAACGTGAACCATCTTCTTATGCAGCTTGTGATAGCGTAGTGACCGGGCTTGACAATTTGGGGTAATGCCCATACAGATTTTGTATTCCTGAAAGGAGAGTCTGCGATATGGGAAATAAGGCCGAGAGGATCGCCCAACTGAACGATGAATTCCGAAAAGCCGCATGGCAGGGCGGCCATGTGTATATGACGCAAGGCATACAGGGTTTACCCCCGGAAGACCAGTTTCAGGTGTTCAAGCTGGTTAAAACCTTCAACGCTTTTTCGGAAGACAACGATCCATACGAAGAGCATGACTTTGGGGCATTCGATTTTAAAAGGGAGCGTATTTTCTGGAAAATTGACTACTACGATAAAAGTATGACATTTGGAAGTGAAGACCCGGCTGATCCGGAGGTGACGGAACGGGTGATGACGGTGATGCTGGCAAATGAATATTAGCCAAAGCGTTACTGCCGCCTATCCCTCACCTCAATCTTCGCCACAAAAATATTCTCCTCATAAGGGTCCATCGAGCGGTTATCCTCCTTCACCCATCGCACCTTGCTTTCAAAAAGCCACTCCTCCAGGTTGTCCAAACCCCGGCCCTCGATGATGATTTCCCGTTCGGCGGTGAGGATGGTCAGTTTGCCTTCGACATCAAAGCCGACTTCCGAAATATAGGCATACGGGAAAAATCGGCGGTCACCGTTTTTGAAAATCAGTTTGAGTTTGTAAGCGTTGCGCCAGGCGCTTTCCAGCCCGACACATGATCAAATTTCTACCGGCTATTTGTTGTCCAGTTGCTTCCGCGATGCCGCCACAAACTGGTGCAGTTTCCGTTTCAACAAATCTTTAGGCAGGTACTGAGTGATGTATTGCGCCACTTTGATATTGGTCGCATCTAATTGAAGCAATTCGATTTGTTCGGTGTTGCCTTCTGCGCAGAGGATCAGCCCGATAGGTAGCCCCTCGTCGGCTTCGGTTTCGTGCTTTTCCAGCCAGCGCAGGTAGAGTTCCATCTGACCCTTGTAGGCCGCTTCGAAAGGCCCGATTTTGAGGTCTATGGCGACGAGGCGCTTCAATTTGCGGTGGTAAAAAAGCAGGTCGAGTTTGTAATCTTTGCCGTCGATGATCATGCGCTTTTGCCGTTCCACAAATGTGAAACCGGCTCCCAGTTCCAGCAGAAAGTGTTCCAGTTTGTTCAGGATGGCTTGTTCCAGGTCTTTTTCCTGATAGGTATCTTTCAAGCCCAGGAAATCGAGTACATACGGATTGCGAAACACGAGGTCGGGGCTGAGTTGGTCTTCTTCCCGAAGGGTTTGCAGTTCCTTTCTGGCCAGTTCTGCCGGTTTTTTGGAGATGGCAGTGCGCTCGAAGAGCATGGATTGGATTTTTTTGCGCAGGGTACGCACATTCCATCGTTCGATGCGGCACATTTGGGTGTAGAAGTCGCGTTCGAGGTCAGTTTTAAGGGGGATGATCTCCACAAAATGCGACCAGCTTAATTGTCGCGACGCTGTCGCGACAATTTTCAGGTCAGGAAAACATTCGTGGAATTGGATCATCCGGCGCAGGCTCTTTTCGGTGTAGCCTTTACCGTACTCCTCTGTCAATTGTTGTGACAGTGTCGCAACAATTGCTTTGCCATATTCCGCGCGCTCCTGTTTCAGCACTTCTTCGTTGATCCGCTTGCCGATATTCCAGTACATCAGTGTCAGGCCGACATTGATGGTTTGGCTCACCGCAGCGCGGGCATCTTCGATCAGCCGTCTGATGTCGAGGAAGAGTTCCTGATTGTTATTGCGAATTTTTGAAAAAGAGAAACACCGTTTAGTTTGGGCGCCGACCCTGCAAGTTATGCATTATTCATGTTGCCTGCAATCCATGCACACTTTGTAAATTCGACCCAAAAAATGCTCCTCGCCAAAATCCACTCCTCCATCGCCGCCTACAAAAAATGGCTGACCGACACCCGCCACCACCCCTTCGTGTACAAATGGGAATCGCTGCAACATTTCCAGGCCAACTGGAACCCCGATGCTGCCGATCCGGTGGCCATGTTCGACCGTTGTTTTCAAAATTCCGAAACACGCCGGCTCTGGCAGACGGAACAATGGTTTCCGAAAAAAATGATGCTCGAATTCTGGCGGTATTATCCCCAAACTGTGCGGCTGATGTTCGACGATCTGTTCACTGAAACGCGCGAAGTGGAAGGGCGCATCGGGCGGTTTTTATTCGGATGCGACGAGTTGCTGCGCGACTACCGGCGCGACCACCCGCTCAGCCCCGAAAACAACCACTACCACGACGACTACCGGATGATCGCGTTGTATCTCGCCTTCCGCTACCCGGAGTCGTATGCGCCCTACGACTTCCCCGCATTTCAAAAGGCAATGGCACATTTCGGTGCGCGCGACATTCCGCAGCAAAACGACCTGCCCCGCTATTTTAAAGTGATCCGAACCCTCATGACGTTTTTGGAAAAAGACGGCGAAATCGGGAGTCTGATGAAAAAACACCTGCATCCGGCACGGCATTTTCAGGGAAAAACCCTATTGCTGGCGGAAGATTTTTGCCGGTTCGTAACGACCTGAAATTTTTTTCTTTGCGCTACACTGCAAACCCTTCCATTCATGCCCCCCCACGCTTATTTTCAATTTGTCCGCGACACCTTCCGCGAAAAAGGCAACCCTGAAATGGCCCAGACGCAGATGTGGTATCTGCGCAACCAATTCGAGTTTTTCGGTCTGAAAATGCCGCAGTGGATGGCCTTGACAAAAGAGATCCATCAACAACACGGTTTGCCGGAAGGCGATGATCTGAAAACACTCGCCCGCTTGTGCTTTGAGGACGACCACCGGGAAATGCACTATTTTGCATTGCAGACAGTGGAAAAAGCGCTTAAAAAACAGTCGGCGGATTTCATTGATTTTTTGGAGGAACTCATCCTGAGCCGCTCATGGTGGGACACGGTGGATTGGGTGAACAAACTCGTCGGACAACATTTCAGGCGTTTCCCTGAACTGACCCGGCCCGTTACGGAACGCTGGATGGATTCCGGTAATATCTGGCTGCAGCGGGTCTGCCTGATCTTCCAACTGACCTACAAGGACAAGACAGACACTCTGCTGTTGTTCGATTATGTGCGCCGCGTAGCCGGTTCGAAGGAGTTTTTTCTGCAAAAAGGCGCGGGGTGGGCGCTGCGGCAATATTCCCGGACCGATCCCGAAGCGGTGCGGCAGTTCGTGGAGGCCAACCGCCTGGCGCCCCTGACACGGCGGGAGGCGCTGCGGTTGATAAAAAATAAATGACTTGTGGCGGGTTTCAAGCTTTGAGCGCTTCGATTTTTGCTAGCAGGTCAGCAGCCAGGAATCCTGCATACCGGTCGAATTCCTTGATGGTTTCAATTTCTAAATCCAGTAGTCCCGGGAAATGGCGGTACGAGAAATCCAGGATCAATTTTTTCACCGCTACGACATGTGGCGTATCTGAAGTCGTTCGGGTGGCGGCGCCGGATTTTTTGCCCAGGAGTAATTGCTCCGTCATGGTCACAAATGGCGCGGCTTGCGCTTTCACAAAATTGCTATAATCCATGATCTGCGCGTCGCTCAGTTCATGAAAGCCCGGATAATGCTCGATGGCGTAATTGCGGATCAGGCGGGAAAGTTCATTCACCTGGTCTTTGCGTCTCAAATGGCGGCGTTCTGCTTCCATTTCCGCATCGAGGGAGCCATATGTGCCCCGCTCGCCGGCCCGTTTGTCCACCCAGGCGCCGCTTTCGTCGTAGCGCTCTTCCCGTATCCAGGTCTTGTTTTGCCTGCGGCGATAGAGGAGGCCAACGATGAGAACAGCCAGGATAAAAAGGCCAAATAATATTTCCATTTTTCTGATTTACAGGCTAACAGGAGTTATCCACAACTGGAATCTCACATAAGTTTCAAAATATTGAGCAGATATTCGCCGTAGCCGCTCTTCAGATATTTCTGTCCCAGTCGCTCCAGGCCGGCATCGTCAATAAATCCCATTTCCCAGGCAATTTCTTCGATGCAGCCGATCTTCAATCCCTGCCGGGCTTCGATCGCCTGCACGAATTGTCCGGCCTGCATGAGCGATTCATGGGTACCGGTGTCGAGCCAGGCATAGCCGCGCCCCATGACGCGTACTTCGAGTTTGTTTTTCTGTAAATAATATTTGTTCACATCGGTTATTTCGTATTCGCCGCGCGGACTGGGTTGGAGGTTTTTGGCCACTTCCACCACGCTGTTGTCGTAAAAATAAAGCCCGGGCACGGCGTATTGGCTTTTCGGTTGTTTCGGCTTTTCCTCGATGCTGACGGCCTTAAAATTTTTGTCGAATTCCACCACTCCATACCGCTCCGGATCGGCTACCTGGTAGGCGAAAATAATGCCGCCGTCGGGATTGACGCAGGAGCGGACCATTTCACCGAGGCCTGCCCCGTAAAAGATATTGTCGCCCAGTATCAGCGAAGCGGGATCTTTTCCGATGAAATTTTCTCCCAGAACGAAGGCTTGTGCGAGGCCATTGGGAATGTGTTGTTCCACATAGGAAAAATTCATGCCCAGCTCGCTACCGTCGCCGAAGAGCTGGCGGAACTTGGGCAGGTCGTAGGGCGTGGAAATGATGAGCACGTCGCGGATACCCGCCAGCATCAGGGTACTGAGCGGATAATAGATCATCGGCTTGTCGTACACAGGCATGAGTTGTTTGCTCAAAGCGAGGGTCAATGGGTAGAGCCGGGTGCCGAGGCCGCCGGCGAGTATGATGCCTTTCATGCGTGGTGGTGGTTGGTTAGCAGTTATCGGAGTTGGGTTTGGAAGGGCAAAAACATGAGTCATCCCGAATTTTGGGGTGACTCATTTTATTTTGGGTCAAAAAAAGAACCTCCTGTATTTTAGTGGTGTCGAATCACAAAAACAGGAGGTTATCATGTATATACGGGACAAATATAA